>NZ_JACYTN010000009.1 GCF_014841135.1 Paenibacillus arenosi | reverse complement strand
TTGTCTTTTGAATTCTGCTGTAAATGTACGTCTTTGTTTTGGCATAGTAGATCCGCTCCTAGTATTATTCTCTTCATTCTACTAGCCCTTATTTTTATTGTCCAACTAAGTGTAGCCGATCCAGTACTCCACGATGGCAATCTGTATCAAGTTCAGATTACTTGATGTTATTGATAACAAAGCAATCTATGTTTATGGAGATTGTTCTTTTGAAGGGATTAAGGAGGCAAGAACGTATTTAATAGAAGGCGGCTACTATGCATAGATGTAATCAGTTAACTAAGTGCAAGTAGATAAGAACGAATATATTCGAGGTGTTACATGGAAGTGATTCAAACCTACGATTATGAGCTGATAAGTAAGCTGAATGAGGAGGTTCAAGGGCTACATAGACAGTTGTATCCCGAGTATTTTAAAGAATATAACTACGAAGAAGTAAAACAGTTCTTCAAGCAAGTTATGACTAAAGATACGAACTATTTCTATGCTGTTAGAAACGGTGAGCAGGTTATGGGGTATGTATGGTTGGAAAAAAGAGCTTATAAGGAAAATGCTTTTTTTATGGCCTATGAATCTATATTTCTGCATCATCTTATTGTGCTGAGTGCATTTAGGAATAGTGGCGTAGGAAAACGGTTGATGGAAACCGTTTATAAAGCAGCAGAAAGCAGTGGAATAAAGAAAATTGAATTAGATTATTGGGCGAGTAATGAAGTGGCTAAGCGTTTCTATGAGATGAGAGGTTTTAAAAGGTATAGAGAATTTCTTTATAAGGATTTATGTTAAGAGCTCTAATTGAATAGTAATTTAAAAAATGAAAACCAACAGGTGAAAACAATGAAACCCATAAGAAATTCAGCCAAAGCAATAATTATAGAAGAGAACCGTTTGCTTTTAACGAAAAACAGCGATGATCAGGGCTACTTTTATTTATTCCCTGGTGGCGGTCAAGAAAAAGGAGAGGAGCTAAAAGCTGCAGTAGTCAGAGAATGCTTAGAAGAAATAGGCTGTGCAGTAGAAGTAGGAGATATTGTTTACATAAGAGAGTACATAGGTAACAATCATGAGTTCGCAGAATGGGACTATGACGTTCATCAGGTTGAATTTTATTTTGAATGTAGATTAGCGGGAGCGCAGGCTCCCAATAACGGACTTAATCCCGATGACAATCAAGTGGGAGTAGAGTGGATTGAGTTTGACAGACTACATGAAAAAAGAATTTACCCAAGAAAACTTATAGAGCAAATCATGCATAAACAATGTAAACCTTGTTATCTTGGAGATTCTAACTAGATCCCTAGGAGGAAGATGAAGCGATGGTAGCGATCACTCATGAAAAAATTTGTAGAGTATCGTAAATGCGGTATGGAGTGAGCAATTAGCCGAGACACAGTTAACGTTAATTGATTTACACACCCCATTATGGTTGTGGAGTCGTGGGGCTTTCAAGAAATATGTGAATAACAGCATATTCAAGTATCGCGCATTGTTGATTTCTCCACTTGGTAGTTTTTGTGTATAATAATGGAAGGTAGCTCGAGAACAAAAGAGAGAGTGAAAGGGGGAATTTCCTTGAACCTCCGAGATTATATGGGGAAGTACGTAAAGGTGTATACCAGTAATTTAGACTGGTTTATATGTGAGCCGCTTGAGGAAGTAAATGAAAGTCATCGAGCAGATGAATCTAGAATAGAGATTGTTGTGAGGTCAAGTGAAGATAGTGCATATGAAGTGGGCCAATTATTTTTAAAGCACATTGAAATAGAAAGAATAGAAGAATTAGATATGAATATTCAAGAGGGACTAAGATTAACCTTGAATTATTCGCCGGATATTAAAAATGTTTATAAAACAACGGATGTAGCGAGATTACCCCAAAGAGTGCTGTTTGGAAAAAGATGAGCCACATAAAAGAGAGGAGTGGTTTAGATGGATTTTGCAATTCTATTTATTCTAATTGTTATTGCTGTGCTTCTGTTTGAAATTAATAGTAAGCTACCGAATAGAGATCATGTAAAAGAAGCCCTGTTAAGAGATGAAAAAAGAAGAAAAGAAACGAAATAAAGTGAATGTTAAAGAATCAATCGAAAGGATGAACATTTATGATAACACTTAAAGAAATAAATCGAACCAATTTTTATGATGTCTTAAAGTTAAGTGTAACCGATGAACAAAAAGAGTTTGTAGCGTCCAATTTGTTTTCGCTTGCTCAGGCAAAGGCATTCCCAGAGTGCATTTGCTCGGCTATTTATAATGATGCTACTTTAGTTGGATTTACTATGTATTGTATAGATGAAGAAGACCAAGAATATTGGATTTATCGATTAATGATAGATGCGAAGTATCAGTCTAAGGGCTATGGGAAGGCTGCTATGGAGATGGTCATTGACAGGATTAAAGAGGATACACAACATCGGATCATCTACATAAGCTTCGAACCAAACAATGATTCGGCCAAACAATTGTATGTAAAATTAGGATTCGTCGAAGATGGCCGAGTTATAGATGGAGAAGTCGTTTATAAATTAGAATATTGATAAGTAAAACACCTATCATAGTTTAATAAGTTCTATGCGAGGCAGACCAGATGAATGGGCAGTACTTGGGCATGATTTTGAAAGGTAGCGTATATAAAGAATAGTTTGTACATAAGCGATGGAACGACTCTGTGCAGTGCTTTCAAATAATTGAGGCAAAGGAGATCATCTTTAATGAAGCTATCATCCAAGGAGCTATATTTGTCCCATGACATAAGGCTTGCCCACTTTGCTGCCGTATCTTCCTCCTTAACACAGCTTAATGATGATCAGCTTAGAAATCGATTGGAACAAGCTACGATTCTAAATACCGGAATTGGTGGTACAACGGCTTTGTTGCATATCGAGGATTTACCTGTTTTTGTGAAAAAGGTACGGCTTACGGAGTTAGAAAGAAGAGCTGAAAATGTTATGTCCACTAGAAATGTATTCGAACTCCCTCCAGCATGCCATTATGGCATAGGCTCGCCTGGTAGTGGCGCATGGCGTGAAGTCGCGGCCAACACGATGACTACGAACTGGGTACTGGAAAGACAGTGTGAGAACTTTCCTTTAATGTATCACTGGCGATTGTTAAAAAGTCCAAAATGCCGTGAGCCCATTTCAGATGAACTGAGCGATGTTCCACGACTGGTTGAGTTTTGGGGTTCTGCAAAAATAGGGGAGAGAATCGAGTCCCTTAAGGAAGCTCAATACGATGTGGTACTGTTCTGTGAGTACATTCCTTACAATCTCCATAACTGGCTTAACGACCAGGTCGCTAATGGTGAGCATGCAGCTTCTGCAGCGTTGTCATTGGTGGATTCTGAACTTAGGTCAACAGTCTGCTTTATGAATAAGAACGGATTATTTCATTTTGATGCGCACTTTAAAAATATTTTAACCGATGGACATCACCTTTATATTTCCGACTTTGGTCTCGCAACTTCTTCCCACTTTGAACTAAAAGATGCCGAATTAACGTTTATTGAATTGAATAAGAATCATGATGGCTATTATGTCGTGACATGGCTAGTGAACTGGCTTGTAGCAGCATTGGCGGGGAAGTTTGATCGTTCTGAACGCATTGAATTTATACGTCGTTGTGCTGAGGGTAAAGAAACCTTTGAATTGATGGATTCAGCAGCAGAAATTATTATGCGGTACGCTCCACTAGCTGTTGTGATCAATGATTTCTATACAAATCTTATGTCGAATAATAGAAACACCCCATTTCCATTGGAGGAGATTGAACGGGTATGTGTGGAAATGGGCTTGCAGGGAGTTTTGGGTGAATAATGAACAATCAAGGGGGCATCTAAGATATGAGTTCTCAATTAGAGGAGAAGTCATTAACTAACGCAGGTAAATATAATATTTTTTCATTGTTGTGTATATTCATTGTAGGTTTAAACAGGTTTATGAACGTAGGATTGTTTCGAGCATTTTATTTCGTACCGATGATCATCCATGCGATTCTTTTTTATTTTTCAAATCGTTCGTTTCATAGAATGGAATATCAAAAGTCAAAAGCAATGAAACTGGTTAACTACTCTGTCTATATATCTTTTTTACTGTCTCATATTTTATTGCCTGATACTGTGGGGACTGCTGGCTCAGATAGAGTTTTTTTCGGTCTACTAACAGATGAAGGATTAATAAGTACAGCTACCGTGGCTGCACTATTATTATTGTGGGTCAGTTTTATTTCGTTACTTGTACAAGTGATCTACAATTGGAGAGTAGGACGAAAGCTAAGGGAAGAAATGTTTAAAAAAGCGGGCCTTTTATAGACTACATGGCACTTATGAAATTAATACATTTAAATCCCGAGGAGGTTTTTACTATGCCGAACATTGAACATCTTCAAATCGTGAATGTGACGCCAGCAACAATGTATGAAGTATTAACAACAGCTAAAGGCTTATCAGAAGTATGGACGAATGAACTAACTGTTAAAGACGAGATCGGATTTATAAATGAGTTTCATTTTGGCAGTGATGATGTAACGAAGATGCAAGTGGTGGAATTGGAAAAAGATCGGAAAATTGTTTGGAGATGTGTAGATTCTGATCCGGAGTGGATTGATACGTTTATTTCATTTGAAATTGAAGAGAAAAATAATAAATCTCATATTACGTTGAAGCACTCGGACTGGAGAGAAGTGACAAGCTTTTATCGTTTCTGCAATTATAACTGGGGCATGTTTCTTTATAGCTTGAAATCCTATTGTGAAGATGGCATTGGGCTACCTTATCAGAAGCGTAAGTTCTAAATGAACGACCACGAAAATGATGGATTAGTGGTAGAATGAAGTGTGATGATACTACAACAAGTTAAGAATAATAAAGGTAAAGGAGCTCGTCAGAAATATGAGAATAAGAAAGAGTCTGCCTGCTCTTATTTGTATTTCTTTACTTTTAGTTGGGTGTGTATCGCAAAGTGAATTTGATCAAGTTCAGAATGAAAAGAGAAGTACAGAAGAAAAATTGGTTAATATAGAAAAAGATCTAGAATTAGTTCGTAAAAACGTTGAACGCCAAGCTAATGAGTTGAATAAAATTAGTGTTGAGAATTTACAATTGAAAGAAAAGATAGCTCTTTATCGTAGCGCAATCAATCCTAATTCCTATTCAAACAATTACAACACGAATGTTGAAGAAGAGCAGAAATAAGCGACTTTAAAGAATTAAAGCCGAATGATACGTTTCAATTAGACAACAATCGTTTTTATCCAGCAAAGCTTCCGCGAGCATGGAAGGATGGAAATGCCAACATAAAAATTACAAGTATCAAATTTAAAGAAGAGTAGTATAGTAAACCTGCCAATCTTGGCAGGTTTGTTTTTTTGAATGATAAGCAACTCTATTAACAAATAAAAAATATATGAGGTACTTGTATCAGTATTTTGTTACTTGTTTATATGGATTTATTTTTTACTCTGCTAATGCAACCGAGTTTTTAACGAAACACATGATTGATTTAGAAGGTTATATCATACAGCTATCTTTTGTTAGTGTTACATAGGTATCATCTTATGCTGTGGTTACAAATAGTAAATTGAAGAATAAAAAGAACGAGGTACGATAAATGAAGGATCTTTTGCCAAGAGACAAGCATGACTTTGAAACAGTTAATCAATTGAAACATGCTGAAAGAAAAGAGCTAATAAAACTATTACCAGAATTGCTAACATGGCTACAAGATATGAATTGGCCTATTTCCATTGACATATCAGAAATACTTGTAAAAACAATACCCCGAGAAACGATTCCTCTAGTTAAAAATATACTCAATGGCGACGATGACATTTGGAAAGAGTATTGTTTAAGATACTTTGTCATGAACCTACCTTCAGAACTACTTGCACTAGATAATCTTCAAGAAGATCTTATTAGGATAGCTACCAAGCCAACTAAGGGTGAAGAGCTAGAAGAAGTACATCTAACTGCACAAGAAATTATAAAGCTTAATAATTATGGAAAGTGATCCAAAAACAAAAAGGAGTTTTATGAAAAATAGAAAAAGTAGCAGAACTATGTTAAATAAGCTATTAGTCATAAATTTGATAACGATATGTTCATTTGTAACTAGCACATGGGATTTTGTAATGAAGGTAAGGGGATTTCTAGTTCAAACAAGTTTCAAAGGTGAGGCTATAATAGATACGGAGTTTAGTAAATTCACATTTATTATGGAAACAGAAACGCTTAGCGCCGCGATTATTTGCTCTCCACTCCTAATTGCAAGTACGGCGTTGATCATAAATGTACTTTACTTTTTTATTCTTTTATTGTCCCGTGATAAAAAAGTCATAGACCAGTAAAAGATGTCGTGAACTATAATGCAAGATGAATGGGTACAAAACTATGGTGGCTATCATCCGGGCGGACGCTGTGGACAGCTTCCATCCGGGCAGTCATTTTAGGTGTTTCAAACGAATATCCAACGGATTTTCTAACTGACATCCAGTCACGTTTCCTGCGAGGTTTCCAGAAATTCGTCAGGTAATCATGTGAAGTTATCGTAAAGCACAAGGATTAGGAGCACCGGTAGAGAATGCATGCAGGGAACATTCCCCAAACCGGCCGACACCTCGCCTGAATGTCGACACGAGTCGGATTCCTCGATTGATGGCAAGCCATTCCCGACGTTTCTTCTCCATTCGCTCTTTTTAGGCACCCTATGTTGGACAGATCAAAGTTTTACTATACATTCTTCGAAATCTTGATATAATTCTACCAAGGTCACCTTACCAAATATGATAGAAAATAGAATTGCTGGGTCTTTATGCCTATACAAACTATGCGTAAGAGACCAGTCCACTGGCTACCCAGCAAGCTGGCATGCGGGGACCGACAATTGTGGAAAATGACAGCCGAGAATATGTTGCTCCATGACGTCAGAAGGTTCAGAAAGGTTGAAGTCAACCTTATCCTAATTCCGATGGAGGATGAAGCACGTGAGCATTTTTGAAAAGCTGGAATCCAACGTAAGATCTTACTGCAGAAGCTTTCCGGTGGTGTTTGACCGGGCCAAAGGGGACCTGTTATATTCTGAGGACGGAAGAGCCTATATTGATTTTTTTGCAGGTGCCGGGGCACTGAATTACGGTCATAACAACGATTATATCAAGGAGCGGGTTCTCGACTACTTGACCTCCGACCGGATTATGCACGGTCTGGATATGTATACAACGGCCAAGCGCGAATTCATCCAGAGCTTCTCGGAGCGGATCTTGGAGCCAAAGAAGCTGAATTACAAGCTTCAATTCTGCGGTCCGACGGGGACGAACGCGGTGGAAGCGGCGCTGAAAATTGCACGCAAGGCGAAGAAGAGAACCGGGATATTCGCATTCATGGGTGGCTTCCACGGCATGTCGCTCGGCAGCCTGTCGACGACAAGCTCCAAGTCCATGCGGGAAGGAGCGGGGCTTCCTCTTGGCGGAGTTACCTTCATACCGCACCCGAGTGGGGCTTTCGCAGAAATGGATACGCTCGGCTACATCGAGAATATCCTGACTGATTCGCACTCCGGAATCGACAAGCCGGCTGCTATCCTACTTGAAACGGTACAAGCCGAAGGAGGAATTCACGTCGTCGACGCGCAGTGGCTGCGCGAGCTGCAGCAGCTTTGCCGCAGGCACGATATCCTGCTCATTACCGACGAGATTCAAGTCGGCTGCGGTCGGACAGGCGAATTCTTCTCCTTCGAACGTGCGGGGATCGAGCCGGATCTCATTACCTTGTCGAAGTCGATCGGTGGGTACGGCTTGCCAATGTCCTTGCTGCTGCTGAAGCCCGAACTGGATCTTTGGACACCAGGCGAGCACAACGGCACCTTCCGCGGCAACCAGCTCGCTTTTGTGGCAGCCAAGGCCGCTCTAGAGTTCCGAGACAAAGCCGATCTGGAAGCACAAGTGAAGCAGAAGGAAGAGTTTGTACGCTCATTCCTTGACAAAGAAATCAAGCCTCTGCATCCGTCCATCGCCATTCGCGGACTAGGCCTGATCTGGGGCATTGACGTCTCGGGATTCACGGATGAAGCCGGGGCGAAGCGGATGACGGAGATCAGCTTCGAGAACGGGCTCATCATTGAAAGAGCTGGCAGAGGAGACCTCGTCCTGAAGATCATGCCTCCGCTAACTGTCTCGATGGAGCATCTGGCCGCCGGCTGCGACATTATCAAGTCCAGTATGCAGCAGGTGATCTCTCAGGAGACACAGGATTTACTGGTAACGACCTAAGCTCGGCCACGCCGTTGGCCAACCCGGCAAGAGGAAAAAACAGTACCTTCCAAGGACCTTGACGCCCTGCTGTTAAGATAACGTCTTCAACCCGTTGGAAGATTTTCTCCCCATGTTGCCTTGGGTAGCGTCAGGCAGCATAGAATACACCGCCAATCCAAGGGCTGTTCCGCTCATGCCATACGGAGCGTTCTTTGAGCCTCATTTCAGCACGAACTTCACATCTAATCTTCACATCTAATCATTAGGAAAAGCTCACTGCCCCGCAGCCCGATTTTTACTTATCCACACCAGAGCTGCGGGGGAATACACAAATCGTACATAGAGTGTATCGATACCCCTACTACATAAGCTTCGACAAATGCAGCTCCGGTGCCGAATCCGAAGGTGCGGCCGACTTCCTGCTGGCTGGAACCCTACAGCAATCCTTACATCGATGGAAGGAACATCTCTTGTCCACACCCCCACATCTAATTCCGAACCCAATGTTTAACCAAAGCCCGTCTTCGGGCGGCTCATCCGCAGCAAGCATATTGAAACAGAGGAGCTGGAAGCAGCCGCATCTCTTCGCAGAACGATGCTCTTTGTTGTCTTTCACGCATGAGAGTCGAGCGGGATCGTTGCTAGGCAGAGGAGCCGCATACGATCACCTGAGCAAATGAAGCGGTGATCTGGCGAAAGCCATTGACATTGTTATCACATGTTTGAAAAGGCTGGAGCTTTGCTTCGGCATATGCTCCGCCGGATTGCTTTTACCGATAAAGAGAGGGGAACGATCCAGGTGGCTTTTGAAAAAGAAACGTTGTTTTGGAACGAAAAATTCGGTGGCGAAGATTATACCTTGACGCGGCTGCCTTACAGTAAAGCTCCAAGCTCTATGGCGCCCATCATGACAACCATCGGCGGTTCGCTTTCGGAGGAAGCGGCGCAGCGCGTCCTTCAAATGAGTAAGGGAGCTCCGTTGGCCACTTTTATGATTTTGCTCGCCGGTGTTCAGTCGCTCTTGCATAAATATACAGGCGCTGCTGACATTTTGGTCGGCATGCCGGCTGTACGGAAAGCGACGGAGACGCGCCGATCCGTTAATCATACCGTCATATTGAAAAACTCGCTTTCGGCGGGTGCGACTTTTAAAACACTTCTGAACGAGCTGAGGACTTCCTTGCTAGAAGCGATTCAGCATCAACATATTCCGTTCTTGAAAATGACGGAGAAGCTGGACCTGCAATATGCAGACGGGATACCCGTCGTCCATACGCTAGTATCTCTTAAGGAGCTACATCTAGATGAAATCGGGCAAAACGTGCTCACGGATTGTTCCTTTACATTCAGCTTAATCGGCGGGACGATACAGCTAGCGCTATCATATAACGAGCACTTATATGACCCCGAGTTCATGACTCGGGTCGTCAGCCATCTGAATCGCCTGCTGACCGTGGGGCTTCACGAGTTGGAGTTGGACATCGTGCGGGTGGACATGCTCTCGGAGGAAGAGAAGTTTCAATTGCTGCAAAGCTTTAACGATACCGAGAATGACTATCCCCGTGATCGGACGATTCATCAACTCGTGGAGGAACAGGCAAAACGGGTGCCCCAAGCGACAGCGGTTGTCTTTGAGGGGCGGCGGCTCTCGTACGCAGAGTTGAACGAACGGGCGAACCGGCTGGCGTGGACGCTGCGATCGGTCGGCGTGCTGCCTAATCAGCTGGTAGGCTTGATGGTCAGGAGATCGCTGGAGACGGTCGTTGGCATTCTGGCGGTTCTGAAAGCTGGCGGTGCCTACGTGCCGATCGATCCGGAATACCCAAAAGAACGCATCCGCTACATTCTGGAGAACTCGAACGCGCAGTTGCTGCTGACTCAAAGGGAGCTACTGCAGCAGGTGCCGTTCGAAGGGACCGTGATGGCGCTGGATGACGAGCAGGCCTACAGCGACGATAGCTCAAACCTAGAACCGGCCAGCGGTCCGAACGATTTGGCTTATGTCATCTATACGTCAGGTACGACGGGCAATCCCAAAGGGGTCATGCTGGAGCATCGCGGTTTGGTCAGCTTGAAGCTAATGTTTGCGGACAGGATGGGCATCACGGAGCATGACCGAATCGTTCAATTTGCCAGTCTATCATTCGACGCGTCCTGCTGGGAGGTGTTCAAAGCGCTCTATTTTGGCGCAGCTTTGTACATCCCTACGGCCGAGACGATTCTCGACAACCGCCTGTTCGAGAGTTATATGAACGAGCATGCGATCACGGCGGCGATTTTTCCTCCGACGTACAGCGCTTATTTGAACCCGGACCGCCTTCCCAGCTTAAAGAAGCTTGTAACGGGTGGCTCGGCGGTATCGGCCGAATTCGTACAGCAGTGGAAACCAAAGGTTCGCTATTTCAATGCTTACGGTCCTACCGAAGCTTCAATTGTTACAACGCTTTGGGATGCGGATGAGGAGCAGCCGGAGCACAGGGTCATTCCGATCGGGCGGCCGCTGGCCAATCACCGGATTTTCATTTTGGACGCCAACCTTCAGCTTGTGCCTCGGGGAGTGGACGGCGAGCTGTGTGTAGCAGGCGTGGGGCTTGCGAGAGGTTACCTGAACCAACCGGAGCTGACGGCAGAGAAGTTCGTGGAGCATCCGTTCGCACCGGGAGAACGCCTTTACCGGACGGGAGATCTTGCCCGCTGGCTACCGGACGGAAATATCGAGTACTTGGGCCGGATCGACCATCAGGTGAAAATCCGTGGATTCCGGATTGAGATCGGTGAGATTGAGGAGCAACTTCTGAAGATCGATTCTGTGCAGGAGACGATCGTAATCGCGCGGGAAGGCAAAAGCGGGCAAGAACTGTGCGCTTACCTAGTAGCGGGCGGCCCGCTTACGCTAGGCGAGCTGAGAAGCGCGCTGGCACAAAAATTGCCGAATTACATGATTCCGGCGCATTTTGTTCAGCTTCCGCGGATGCCGCTCACGCCGAACGACAAAATCGACCGCAAAGCTTTGCCCGCTCCGGAAGGAAATGCGCTGTCTGGCGGCGCGTATGTAGCTCCCCGCAATGAAGCCGAGCGGGTGCTTGCCGATGTGTGGCAGGCGGTATTGAACGCCGATCGCGTTGGGGTAACGGATCATTTCTTCGAACTGGGTGGAGACTCGATCAAGTTCATTCAAGTATCTTCGCGGCTTCATCAAGCCGGTTATAAGCTGGAAATAAGGGATTTGTTCAAATATCCGACTATTTCACAGCTGAGTCTGCATGTGAAAGCGATCGGACGTACCATCGATCAAGGCGAAATAACGGGTGAAACGGCGCTGACACCGATTCAGCATTGGTTTTTCGAGAGCTCCTTTGCGGACCCGCATTATTTCAACCAGTCGGTGATGCTGTACCGGAAAGAACGCTTCGACGAAGAGATGGTTCGTCAGGTGCTGCAAAAGCTGGCCGAGCATCATGACGCCTTGCGGATGGTGTTCCGCAAGACGGAACAAGGGTTTAGCGCACGAACCCGCGCGATTCAGGAAGGCGAGCTGTTCACGCTGGGCGTGTTCGACTTCAAGGATGCGGAGAATACCGCACAGGCTGTGGAAGCGAAGGCAACGGATATTCAAGCGGGCATCGATCTGGAGAACGGGCCCCTCGTGAAGGCGGGACTGTTCCGGTGCGCGGACGGTGATCATTTGCTGATTGCGGTTCATCATGCCGTGGTAGACGGCGTGTCTTGGCGCATTTTGATGGAGGATTTCGCTCTGGGCTACGAGCAGGCTGGCAAAAGCGAGGAAATTCGTTTCCCAGCGAAAACGGATGCGTATCGTACTTGGTCCGAGCAGCTGGCCACTTATGCGCAAAGCCCTGAGATGGCGCAGGAACGGGCCTATTGGCAGGCGGTGGAGCAAATTGAGGTTCCGGCCGTGCCGAAGGATCTGGATACGGACATTACAACGCAGGAGGACAGCGAATCGCTGTTCGTCCGTTTGACTCCCGAAGAAACGGAGCTGCTGCTGAAGCGGGTTCACCGGGCCTACAACACCGAAATGAACGATATTTTGCTAACGGCGCTCGGCATAGCCGTTCGCAAGTGGACGGGACATGAACGGGTGCGGATCAATCTCGAAGGACATGGACGCGAATCGATCGGAACGGATATCGACATCACGCGCACAGTCGGCTGGTTTACGACCAAGTTTCCGGTCGTCCTGGAGCCGGAAACCGACCGGGATTTGGCCTATCAGATTAAACAGGTAAAGGAAAGCTTGCGCCGCATTCCGAACAAGGGGCTTGGTTACGGCGTATGCCGCTATCTCTCTAAATCGGAGAATTGCTTTGTTTGGGGCGCAGAGCCGGAAATTAATTTTAACTACCTCGGCCAGTTCGACGATGATGTCAATCAGGACGAGATCGGCATATCTTCTTATTCCAGCGGCAGCCCGGCCAGCAACCGGCAGGCCCGCAGCTTTGTGCTGGATATCAACGGTATGGTGCTGGACGGCGCTTTATCGCTAGATCTCAGCTACAGCCGGAAGCAGTATCGCAAAGAAACAATGGAAGACTTCGCCGTGCGGCTTGAGCAAAGTCTTCGAGAGCTTATTACCCACTGCGCAGGCAAAGAAAACACCGAATTGACACCGAGCGACGTGCAATTTAAAGGACTGACCATCGCGGAATTGGAGCAAATCGCCCAGCGCTCGGGCGATCTCGGGGAAATCGAAAATATTTACTCCCTTACGCCGATGCAGAAGGGCATGTGGTTCCACAGCGCGCTTGACCGACAAACGGCAGCTTACTTCGAGCAGACGCGGTTCACGATGCGGGGATCGCTCGACGTCCAGCTTTTCAAGAGGAGCTGGATAGAGCTTTCGAAACGTCATCTGGTGCTACGGGCGAATTTTGTGAAAGGACCGGCGGGCGATCCGTTGCAAATCATATACCGCGACAAGCCGGTCGGCTTTGAATATGAAGAACTACTTCATTTGCAAGTGGACGAGAAACAAGCGTATTTGGATAAAAAGGCCGAGGATGACAAGCTTCGCGGCTTCGACATGGAATATGACGCGCTCGTTCGGGTTACGATCCTGCGCACCGAAGAGCAAAGCTATCATGTGCTGTGGAGTTTCCAGCATATTTTGATGGACGGCTGGTGCCTACCGCAGCTGACACAAGAGTTGTTTGAGACGTATACGGCCTTGGGATCCGACAAGCAGCCAGTTGGTGATAAGGGATCGGATTATGGTGCCTATATCGAATGGTTGGAGAAACAGGACGATCAGGCGGCATCCGGCTATTGGACGACATTCCTGGCAGGTTATGAAGGGCAAACCGTAATCCTCGGGCAAAATGAACCGGCGCCGAACGGCAGATTTACAGCTGATCACGTCACTGTCGAGCTGGGCAAGGACTTGAGCGAGCGGATGGACCGGGTGGCGAAAGAGCGCCTGGTTACGGTTAATACGCTGTTGCAAGCTGCTTGGGGTGTGATGCTGCAAAAGTATAACGGAACAAACGATGTCGTATTCGGCAGCGTCGTGGCTGGAAGACCGGCGGAAATCCCGGGCATCGAGTCCATGATTGGGCTGTTTATCAATACGGTGCCGGTTCGCGTCACGAGTGAAGGGGACACCGTGTTCGCCGACCTGATGGCGAAGCTTCAAGAGCGGGCGTTGGAGTCCGGACGTTATGATTACTATCCGCTGTATGAAATTCAAGCCCGCAGTGTGCAAAAGCAGAACCTGATCAACCATATCATCGCTTTCGAGAACTATCCGGTGGACGAGCAGATGGAGCAGGCGGGCGACCATCAGCACGGCGACCTGACGATCGCCGACGTTCAGATGGAGGAGCAGACAAACTATAACTTCAACGTGACCGTGGTACCAGGAGTCGAGATCGAAGTTCGGTTCGACTTTAACGCCGAAGTGTTCGATAAACCGAGTATCGAGCTACTCAAGGGGCATCTCGTCCATCTGCTGGAGCAGGTGACGGGTAACCCGGAAATTACAGTGGGCGAGCTGGAACTTGTGACGGAGGTGGAAAAGGCCGACCTTCTTGGAAGCTTTAACGACACCACCACGGAATTCCCACGTGGGAAGACGCTCATTCAATTGTTTGAAGAGCAGGCGGAGCGCATCCCTAATGCAGCCGCCATTTCCTTGAATGAGCAAGAGCTGACCTACCGCGAGCTGAACGAACGTGTCAACCGCCTTGCCCGTACCTTGCGTAGCTACGGGATATCCAAAGGCCGTCTGGTCGCCATTATGGCTGAGCGTTCCATCGAAATGGTGGTAGGCATGCTGGCGGCACACAAAGCCGGAGCGGCTTACGTACCGATTGACCCGGAATATCCCGAGGAGCGTATCCGTTTCTTGATCGAGGATTCGGGAGCGCAGGTCATGCTGGCGCAAAGCCGCTTGCGCGACCGCCTGGCGGGTTCGGACTCTGTGATCTTACTGGATGATGAGTCCTCCTATCACGAGGACGGCACAAATCTAAATCCAGGCAATGAAGCGACAGATTTGGCCTGCATCATCTATACGTCAGGCACGACGGGCAAGCCGAAAGGCAACCTTGTCTCGCACCGCAACATCGTGCGGATTGTGCGAAATACGAATTATATCGACATCACTGAGCGGGATCATGTCCTCCAGCTTTCGAGCTATTCGTTCGACGGAGCGATTTTCGATATTTTTGGCGCTTTGACCAACGGAGCGCGGTTGGTGCTGGTTCCCCGCGAGACTTTGCTGGAAATCGGTCGTCTGGCGGATCTCATCCAGCGCGAGCGCATCTCAGTCATGCTGATTACGACGGCTTTCTTCAACATCCTTGTAGATGTAAACGTCAACTGCCTGCAGGATGTCCGGGCGATTTTGTTCGGAGGAGAGCGCGTGTCGGTCGGCCATGTGCGTAAAGCGCTCGCCCATATCGGACCGGGCAGGCTCAACCATCTGTATGGCCCGTCGGAAAGCACGGTTTATACCACTTACCTTCCGGTTGACTTCGTCGATGAGTCGGCAGTTACCGTACCCATCGGACGGCCGATTAGCAATACGACGGTGTATATCGTTGACAGCCGGAATAAGCTGCTGCCGATCGGCGTGGCGGGGGAGCTTTGCATCGGCGGAGAAGGCTTGGTACGGGGCTACAATAACCGGCCGGAGCTGACGGCGGAGAAATTTGTGGATAATCCGTTTGTGCTGGGAGAGCGCATGTACCGGACGGGGGATTTGGCGAAATGGCTACCGGATGGCACCATTGAATACGTGGGACGAACGGACGACCAAGTAAAAATCCGCGGTTTCCGCATTGAGCTGGGCGAGATCGAAGCTCAGCTTCAGAAAGTGGAAGGAATTCGGAAAACGACGGTATTCGCGAGGGAAAACGCATCCGGCGAGAAGCAGCTTTGCGCTTATTATGAAGCGGACCGCGAGTTTCCGGCGGTCGAGCTGAAGAGCGTGCTTTCCCAGGAACTTCCGGCCTATATGATACCTGCGTATCTGATCCAGTTGGAGAGGCTCCCGCTGACGACGAACGGCAAGGTCGACCGTCGATCCCTTCCGGCGCCGGAGGAGAGCTTGCAGCCGGGTGAAGGACGTACTCCTCCTCGGACTCCGCTGGAAGCCAGCTTGGCCGAAATTTGGAAAAGTGTACTCGGACTGGTACACATTGGCGTTCATGAAAACTTCTTCGATCTGGGTGGCCATTCCCTGCGGGCGACGACACTGGTGAGTAAGGTGCATCAGGAGTTGAACGTCGAGCTGCCTCTGCGCGACGTATTCCGCTACTCCACGATCGAAGAGATGGCTCTCGCCATCTCCCGGATCGGAGAGCAGTCGTTCTCGTCGATTCCGCTGGCAGACGCAAGGGCATATTATCCGCTTTCCTCAGCTCAGAAACGGCTATTTATACTGAATCAGCTGGAAGGGGCCGATCAGAGCTACAACATGCCGGGCGTGCTGCTGTTGGAAGGATCGATTGACCGAAGCCTGCTGGAGGAGGCTTTCCGCGGACTAATCGCACGGCACGAAACGCTGCGTACCGGCTTTGAGTTCGTACAAGGCGAAGCAGTACAGCGCATTTACGAGAGCGTTGACTTTGCAGTTGAGTACCGTCGTGCGAGCGAGGAAGAAGCGCCTGAAGTCGTGCAGGCCTTCATCCGGTCTTTCGATTTGGCGAAGCCTCCGCTGCTGCGGGCGGAGCTCTTAGAGCTGGCAGCCGAACGTTATTTGCTGATGTTCGACATGCACCATATCGTTTCCGATGGGGTTTCGATGGACGTGTTTGTCGAGGAACTCGTTCGTCTGTACGGCGGCGAGTCATTAGAGCCTTTGCGCATTCAATATAAGGACTATGCGGTATGGCAGCAGTCGGACGAGCAAAAAATGCAGTTGAAACGCGAGGAAGCCTACTGGCTGGACCGTTACCGGGGCGAGCTGCCGGTTCTGGAAATGCCGACGGACTATCCGCGTCCTGCTGTGCAGAGCTTTGAGGGACAAACGCTGACGTCCTTTGTGGACGAGGCAACGAATGAAGGCTTAAAGCAACTAGCCGCTCAAAGAGGAACGACGCTGTATATGGTGCTGCTTGCGGCATATACCGTGCTTTTGCATAAATACACAGGTCAGGACGATTTGATCGTCGGAACGTCGATTGCGGGCAGAACGCACGGAGACACGCAGCCTTTGATTGGAATGTTTGTCAATACGCTGGCGCTCCGCAATTATCCGGCTTCGGAGAAGACCTTCCTGTCGTATCTGGAAGAAGTGAAAGAAACGACTTTAGGCGCTTACGAGCATCAGAATTATCCGTTCGAAGAGCTCGTCGATAACGTGCAGGTCAGTCGGGATTTGAGCCGCAACCCGTTATTTGACACGATGTTCTCCCTGCAAAACTTGGAGGATAAAGAGTTTGAGCTGGAAGGGCTGAAATTGTCCCCGTACCCTAGCGAATACGGCACGGCCAAGTTCGACCTGAGTGTAGATGTTACGGAAGAAAACGGCGGCCTGGAGTGCAATTTTGAATTCGCAACGGCTCTTTATAAAGAAAGCACGATCCGGCGGTTGTCGACTCATTTTGGAAATCTGCTTACTGCGATTGTAAGCCGTCCGGATGCGAAGATTGCCGAGCTGAACTTGCTGACGGCAGAGGAAAAAGAGCAAATTCTCGGCGCGTTTAACCCGGAGCAGCCAGAAGCGGCTCCTGCGGTGGCGTTCCACCGACTGTTCGAGGAACAGGCAGAGCGTAAGCCGGAAGAGGCGGCTGTCGTGTACGAGAATGACAGGCTGACGTATGCGGAGCTGAACGAGCGGGCGAACCGCTTGGCGGCTACGCTGCGCACAAGCGGTATTGGCCGGGAGACGATCGTCGGCATTCTTGCCGAGCGTTCGGTGGACTTGTTGGTAGCCGTGCTGGCCGTCTGGAAAGCGGGCGGGGCGTATGTGCCGCTCGACCCGGATTACCCGGCAGACCGCGTGCGGTTCATGCTGGAAGACAGCGGAGCGAAGGTGCTGCTGACACAAACGGCGCTGCAAGAACGGGCTGAAGCCTGGTTCGGTGAAGAGGGGCTGGCGCTGGCGGCGGTGCTGTACCTGGACGACGAAGCGTCGTACAGCGAGGAGCGGGCGAATGCGTCGGTTGTCAACGGCAAAATCTCCGATATGCTCTTCGGCAAGCTGACGGATGCTGTGGATGACGGCGATGAGAGTCATCAGCATGTTGGCACCGACAGCTTCCATGAAGCCCGTCCGGAGGATCTGGCGTACGTTATTTACACGTCGGGAACGACAGGCAAGCCGAAGGGCGTGATGATCGAGCACCGCAGTCTGGTGAACACGGCGGCGGGCTACCAGCGGGAATATCGGTTGGATCATTTCCCGGTGCGGCTGTTGCAGCTCGCAAGCTACTCGTTCGACGTGTTCGTAGGAGATATCGCGCGGACGTTGTACAACGGAGGCACGATGGTAATTGTGCCGAAGGACGACCGAATTGATCCGTCTCGTCTGCACCACTGGATAGAGCGGGAGCGGGTCACCATCTTTGAATCAACGCCGGCTCTGATTGTGCCGTTCATGGAGTACGTGTACGAGCAACGGCTAGATATGAGCGGGATGGAGCTGTTGATCACGAGTTCGGACAGCTGCAGTGTGGCGGATTACAGAACCTTACAGGAACGCTTTGGCTCGTTGTTCCGCATTATCAATGCATACGGCGTGACGGAAGCAGCGATCGATTCAAGCTTTTACGATGAGCCGCTGGCGAAGCTGCCACAGACAGGCAGTGTGCCGATCGGCAAAGCGTGGCTGAATGCGAAATTTTACATCGTGGACGCGCATCTGAATCCGGTACCGGTCGGGGTGCTGGGCGAGCTAGTTATCGGCGGAGTCGGGGTAGCGCGGGGGTACTTGAACCGTCCGGAGCTTACAGAAGAGAAGTTCGTAGATAATCCGTTCGCGGCGGGCGAGCGGCTGTACCGCACGGGAGACATGGCGCGGTGGATGGAAGACGGCAACGTGGACTTCATCGGCCGAATCGACAACCAGGCGAAAATCCGGGGCTACCGGATCGAGACGGGTGAGATCGAGTCGCAGCTGCTGCGGGTGGAAGGTGTGCGCGAAGCGGTGGTGCTGGTTCGAAGTGACGCGGACGGGCAGAAGGCGCTATGCGCGTATTACACGTCGAATACCGGAGCGGAGCTGCCGTTGAATGATTTGCGCAGCGCGCTGGCGCAGGAGCTGCCGGGTTACATGATCCCGTCGTACTTCGTTGAGATGGAGCGCCTGCCTCTGACGCCGAACGGAAAGATTGACCGGAAGGCGCTGCCAGCGCCGGAAGGGGAAGCAGGAAGCGGAACCGAGTATGTCGCACCGCGAAATGAGCTGGAAATGAAGCTGACGGTGATTTGGCAGGAGGTGCTCGGGCTTGCGAAGGAGATTGGCGTTCACGACAACTTCTTCGACATCGGCGGCCACTCCCTGCGGGCGACGACACTGGTCAGCAAAATTCATAAAGAGCTTAACGTGGATCTGCCGCTGCGCGACGTGTTCCGCCATTCCACTATAGAGAGTATGGCGGCGGCCATTTCCCGGCTGGATGAGCAAACATTTGTTGCCATTCCGGTGGCAGATGACCGAGAGGTGTATCCGCAATCTTTTGCGCAAAAACGACTCTATATCTTGAATCAATTGGAAGGCGCGGAGCTTAGCTACAACATGCCGGAAGCGATGCTGCTGGAGGGTGCTTTGGACCAGGCAAAGTTCGAAGAATCGTTCCGTAAGCTTGTGGCGCGTCATGAAATGTTGCGCACTGGATTTGAAATGGTGGATGGCGAAGCATCGCAGCGGATTTACCAGGACGTGAAGTTTACCGTGGAGTTCTATCGAGCTGATGAGCAAGAGGCTGAAGAGACGGTTCGCTTGTTTGTCCGTCCGTTTGACTTGGCGAAGCCTGCACTGCTGAGGGTAGGCCTTGTCGAGCTAGCTCCTGAACGCCATATTCTAATGTACGACATGCATCATATTATTTCCGACGGCGTCTCGATGGAAATCTTTGTTGAAGAATTCGTCCGCTTGTACGGTGGCGAGCAATTGGAGCCTTTGCGCATTCAGTACAAAGACTACACCGTTTGGCAGCATTCGCAGGAGCAGAAGGAAAGGCTTCAGCGTCAGGAGGCGTACTGGCTGGATATGTTCCAAGGCGAGCTTCCGGTGCTGGAAATGCCGACCGACTATCCGCGTCCGGCCGTGCAGAGCTACGAGGGCCAAACGCTGGAGTTTTTCTTCGATGCTTCGAAAACCGAAGGTCTGAAGCAGTTGGTCTCGGAAACCGGCACAACACTGTTTATGGTGCTGCTTGCGGCGTATAACGTCCTTCTTCACAAATATTCAGGTCAGGAAGACGTGATTGTCGGTACGCCGATTGCGGGAAGGAATCATGGAGATGTGCAGCCGTTAATCGGGATTTTCCTAAACACGCTGGCTATCCGCAGTTATCCGGCTTCGGAGAAGACATTCCTGTCATACCTGAAAGAAGTCAAAGAGACGACCCTCCACGCCTTCGAGCATCAAAACTATCCGTTCGAAGAATTGGTGGAAAAGGTGCAAGTCACCCGTGATTTCAGCCGCAATCCGCTCTTCGACACGCTGTTTACGATGCAGAATACGGAGAATGAGGAATTTGAGCTGGAAGGGCTTCGCCTGATTCCTTATCCGAGTGCATTGGATACCGCGAAGTTTGATATCAGCTTGGATGTTGGCGAGGAGAACGGCGGCTTGGATTACAGCTTCGAATATGCGACGGCTCTCTACAAAAGGGAGACGATCGAACGGTTGGCGAAGCATTACGAGCAGCTGCTCGTAACGATCGTAAGCCGTCCGGATGCGAAGATCGCCGAGCTGAACTTGCTGACGGAAGAGGAAAAAGAGCAAATTCTCGGCGCGTTTAACCCGGCGCAGCCAGAAGCGGCTCCTGCGGTTGCATTCCACCGGCTGTTCGAGGAACAGGTGGAGTGCACGCCGGAAGCTGAGGCCGTCATGTACGAGAACGACCGGCTGACGTATGCGGAGCTGAACGAGCGGGCGAACCGCTTGGCGGCTACGCTGCGCACAAGCGGTATTGGCCGGGAGACGATTGTCGGCATTCTTGCCGAGCGTTCGGTGGACTTGCTGGTAGCCGTGCTGGCCGTTTGGAAAGCGGGCGGGGCGTATGTGCCCCTCGACCCGGATTACCCGGCAGACCGCGTGCGGTTCATGCTGGAAGACAGCGGAGCGAAGGTGCTGCTGACACAATCGGCGCTGCGAGAGCGTGCTGAAGCCTGGTTCGGTGAAGAGGGGCTGGCTCTGGCGTCGGTGCTGTACCTGGACGACGAAGCGTCGTACAGCGAGGAGCGGGTGAATGCGTCGGTTGTCAACGGCAAAATCTCCGATATGGTCTTCGGCAAGCTGACGGATGCTGTGGACGACGGCGATGAGAGTCATCATCATCAGCATGTTGGCACCGACAGCTTCCATGAAGCCCGTCCGGAGGATCTGGCGTACGTGATTTACACGTCGGGAACGACAGGCAAGCCGAAAGGCGTAATGATTGAGCACCGCAGCTTGGTGAACACGGCGGCGGGCTACCGGCGGGAGTACCGGTTGGATCAGTTCCCAGTGCGGCTGTTGCAGCTCGCAAGCTTCTCGTTCGACGTGTTCGTAGGAGATATCGCGCGGACGCTATACAACGGAGGCACGATGGTGATTGTGCCGAAGGACGAACGGATTGATCCGTCTCGTCTGCACCACTGGATAGAGCGGGAGCGGGTCACCATCTTCGAATCGACGCCGGCGCTGATTGTGCCGTTCATGGAGTACGTGCACGAGCAGCGGCTGGATATGAGCGGGATGGAGCTGTTGATCACGAGCTCGGACAGCTGCAGTGTGGCGGATTACAGAACCTTGCAGGAACGCTTCGGCTCGTTGTTCCGAATTATCAACGCATACGGCGTGACGGAAGCGGCGATCGACTCAAGCTTCTATGATGAGCCGCTGGCGAAGCTGCCGCAGACAGGCAATGTGCCAATCGGCAAAGCGTGGCTGAATGCGAAATTCTACATCGTGGACGCGCATCTGAATCCGGTACCGGTCGGGGTGCTGGGCGAGCTGGTTATCGGCGGAGTAGGAGTAGCACGTGGATACTTGAACCATCCGGAGCTGACAGAAGAGAAGTTCGTAGACAGTCCGTTCGCCGCGGGCGAGCGGCTGTACCGCACGGGAGACTTGGCGCGGTGGATGGAAGACGGCAACGTGGACTTCATCGGCCGAATCGACAACCAGGCGAAAATCCGGGGCTACCGGATCGAGACGGGCGAAATCGAGTCGCAACTGCTGCGGGTGGAAGGTGTGCGCGAAGCGGTGGTGCTGGTTCGAAGTGACGCGGACGGGCAGAAGACGCTATGTGCGTATTACACGCTGAATACCGGAGCGGAGTTGGCGGTGAACGATTTGCGCAGCGCGCTGGCGCAAGAGCTGCCGGGCTACATGATCCCGTCGTACTTCGTTGGGATGGAGCGCCTGCCTCTGACGCCGAACGGAAAGATTGACCGGAAGGCGCTGCCAGCGCCGGAAGGGGAAGCAGGAAGCGGAACGGAGTACGTTGCACCACGCAATGAGCTGGAAACGAAGCTGGCGGTGATTTGGCAGGAGGTGCTCGGACTTGCGAAGGAGATTGGCGTTTACGACAACTTCTTCGACATCGGCGGCCACTCCCTGCGGGCAACGACGCTGGTCAGCAAGGTGTTTAAGGAATTAAACGTCAACCTGCCGCTGCGCGACGTATTTCGTCACTCTACGATTGCGGCGATGGCCGAGGTGATCGCCCGGATGGAACGGCGGGAGTATGAGGCCATTCCTCAAGCGGAGGAGAGAGAGTACTATCCTTTGTCCTCCGCGCAGAAACGGCTGTTCATTCAGCACACGTTGGATGGGGCAGACCAGCTTTACAACATGCCGGAGCTGGTACAGGTGGAAGGCAAGTTTGATTTAGACCAGTTGGAAGCCGCCTTGTGGAAATTGATAACACGGCATGAATCGCTGCGCACCGGTTTTGAAATCGTGAAGGGCGAAGTAGTTCAGCGGATTTACTCGCAGGTCGATTTTGCTATGGAGCATTATCAAGCGGATAAAGAGGATGCAGCTCAAATTGAGCAGATCGTCCGCAGTTTCATTCGTCCGTTTGATCTCGGCAAGCCGCCGCTGCTGCGGGCTGGGGTCATCGAGCTGGAGCCGAACCTGTATATCCTCCTTTTCGACATGCACCATATCGTGTCCGACGGTGTATCGATGGCGATTGTGATCGATGAGTTCACGAGTCTCTACGCCGGGGAAGTATTGCCGCCACTGCGTATTCAATATAAGGATTATGCCGTTTGGCAGCAGTCGAAGGCCTATCAAGAGCGGATCGGGATACAGGAAGCGTACTGGCTGCAAACCTTCGAAGGTGAGCTGCCGACAGCGGACCTGCCGATAGACTACGAACGGTCTACGACTCGCAGCTACGAAGGTGCGCATCTGGAGTTCGATGTCGAAGCTTCTCTCTCTGTACGGCTGCGCGAATTGGCGGCAGAGCGTGAAAGCACGCTATTCATGGTGCTTGTTGCGGCTTATACCGTGCTGTTGTCCAAGTACAGCGGGCAGGAGGACGTGGTCGTGGGCACCCCGGTGGCGGGAAGGAGGAACGCCGATTTGGAATCGGTAATCGGGATGTTTGTCAATACGCTGGCGATGCGCAATCGTCCGTCGGGCGACAAAACGTTCTTATCCTACCTAGAAGAAGTGAAGGAGACGGCTTTGGGGGCTTTTGAGAACCAGGATTATCCGTTGGAGGAACTTGTGGAGCGTTTGAATGTGAAGCGAGAGTCGGGTCGCTTCCCGCTGTTCGATGCCGTTTTCGACTTGCAAAATATCGAAGAACGAGACGCCGAGTTGGAAGGAGTCGGCCTGAACAATTACGAGCTTGACCATTTGGAAGAAGCGAAGTTCGATCTGACGCTGTTTATGTATGAAAACAACGGGGCGCTGAGCGGGGGCTTCTTCTACGCCGCCAAGCTGTTCAAAGAATCGATGATCCGCAACTTAACCGAGGATTACCTGAGAATACTGTCTCAAATTGCGGAAAATCCACAACTCGAGCTCAGCCAGATTCAATGTCATAAACCGGAGGTAGGCGCAAAGAGTGCCGTCGATACGATCGAATTTGCGTTCTAATTCTACAAGTGCGCCTCCGCCGTTATGCGAAAGCGGTGCGCATCTCAAGGAAGATGGCTAACAACGTCTAAGCCCTTAGACGCGCAGGCCGAAAACAAGTGTTTTCGGACCTGCGCCAGGGCATGCACTCATTTCATTTTTAGGGGAGATACAAATGAAATCTTTGTTTGAAAAGGAAGAACGCTACTGGAGCGGCAAGTTTGACGACGATGACAGCCTGAGCTTCCTTCCCTACAGTCAAACCTCCAAATTATCCACCGACGAGGAAGCTGCGGCCGAGCCGGGCTTACTTCATCGTACTCTGCCGAGCGAACTCTCGGAGAGAATTATTGGTCTTGCCAACGGTTCGGATTTGGCTTTGTACATGATTGTTTTGGCAGGAGTAAAGGGTCTTTTGTTCAAATATACTGGGCGGGGCCAAGTAATGGTCGGCATGCCTTCCTATAGCACAGACCCTGACGGGACGCCGCCGCCGCATGACATCTTGGTGATCAAAACGTCCGTAAGCCGCGAGACTACGCTGAAAACGCTACTTGGGGGCATCAAAGCCTCTATTGGAGAGGCATTGGAGCATCAGCACCTGCCTTTTCGGAAAATGGTGGAGCCGCTCCATCTGGACTATACGGGAGACGGACTCCCGGTCGTCAACACTGTCGTATCCTTTGCACCAATTCATCTGGGACCGTTGGGTACCCGGATTGCGGCCGATACGGTTTTTCGCTTCGACCGTCAAAATAACTCCATCGAGCTGGAAATAAGCTTTGACGGGCAGCGGTACGAGCGGGCATTTGTGGAACAGGCGGCCGACCATCTTGTTCGGCTGCTGTCCGTGCTTTTATTTCAGTCGGATCTGGGGCTCGGACAAGTCGATATGTTGTCCCCAGACGAGAGAGAGACGCTGCTGAAGCGATTTAATGACACGGAAACTGAGTTCGAGCGGGGGAAAACAATTTACGGCTTGTTCGAAGAACAGGCGGAGCTTTACCCGGACAATGTGGCAGTCGTCATGAACGAGCAGCAGTTGACCTACCGCGAGCTGAACGAGCGATCCAACCGCCTTGCGCGGACGTTGCGGGAGAGGGGCGTAGAAGCAGATCAACTAGTAGCGATTCTGGCCGAACGCTCGCTCGATATGGTCGTCGGCATTCTGGCGATTCTCAAAGCGGGCGGAGCCTTCGTGCCTGTCGATCCCGACTACCCGGAAGAGCGTATCCGCTTCATGATCGAGGATTCGGGCGCGCACCTGCTGCTGACTCACAGGGAGCGTCTGCAGCAGGTGCCTTTCGAAGGGACAGTGTTGGCACTGAATGACGAGCAGGCCTACACCGACGATGGCTCGAACTTGGAGCCGGTCAGCGGTCCGAATAACCTGGCGTATGTCATCTATACGTCAGGTACGACGGGCAAACCCAAAGGGGCCATGCTGGAGCATCGCGGTTTGGTCAGCTTGAAACTGATGTTCGCGGACAGACTGGGCATCACGGAGCATGACCGGATTGTTCAATTCGCGAGCCTGTCGTTCGACGCATCCTGCTGGGAAATGTTCAAAGCGTTCTATTTTGGCGCTGCTTTGTACATCCCGACGGCCGAGACGATTCTCGACAACCGCCTGTTCGAGCGTTACATGAACGAGAATGCGATTACGGCGGCGATTTTGCCTCCAACGTACAGTGCTTATTTGAACCCGGACCGCCTTCCCAGCTTAAAGAAGCTTGTAACGGGAGGCTCGGCAGTATCGGCCGAATTCGTGCAGCAGTGGAAATCGAAGGTCCACTATTTCAATGCTTACGGCCCTACCGAAGCTTCGATTGTTACGACGCTTTGGGATGCGGAAGAGGAGCAGCCGGAGCGCAAAGTCATACCAATCGGGCGCCCGCTGGCCAATCACCGGATTTTTATTTTAGATGCCCACCTGCAGCTTGTGCCTCCGGGAGTGGACGGCGAGCTGTGCGTGGCAGGTGTGGGGCTTGCGAGAGGTTACCTTAACCATCCGGAGCTGACGGCAGAGAAGTTCGTGGAACATCCGTTCGCACCGGGAGAACGCCTTTACCGGACGGGAGATCTCGCCCGCTGGCTACCGGACGGAAATATCGAGTACTTGGGCCGGATCGACCACCAGGTGAAGATCCGTGGAATCCGGATCGAGATAGGCGAGATTGAAGAGCAGCTTCTGAAGATTGATTCCGTGCAGGAGACGATCGTAATTGCGCGGGAAGGCAAAAGCGGACAAGAATTGTGCGCTTACCTGGTCGCGGTTCACCCGCTAACGCTGGGCGAGCTGAGAAGCGCGCTGGCGCAAAAATTGCCGAATTATATGATTCCTGCGCATTTTGTTCAGCTTTCGCGGATGCCGCTAACCCCGAACGGGAAAATCGATCGCAAAGCGCTGCCCGCGCCGGAGGAAGCCGCGGTCGGAGGAGCGGAATATGTCGCGCCGAGAACGCTGCTCGAAATGAAAATCGCCCGCGTCTGGCGGGATACGCTTGGTGTTCCCCAGGTGGGCGTAAAGGATAACTTTTTTGAATTGGGTGGCAATTCGTTAAGTCTGATGAGGCTTGTTCAAGCCGTTTACGATGAAACGGGCATTGAGATACCACTGAACCGCCAATTCCATCATGTAACCGTTGAAGCTATGGCTTTCGGAGAGGGGAATCTGGGCCTGGATAAAGGGGGAGATTCCTTCATTAAGCTGAATAAAGCAGGGGATCTGAGCGTGTTCTGCTTCCCTCCGGGCAGCGGCTTCGGCGTCGGTTACCGAGAGCTCGCAAGCAGGCTCGACGGCCAGTTCGTGCTCTACGGCATTGATTTTATCGACGATGCCACCGATTACGAGGCAATGTTGAACCGTTATGTGGACGAGATTGTCCGCATTCAGCCGGAGGGACCTTACGTGCTGCTTGGCTACTGCTTCGGAGGCAATCTAGCATTCGAGGTAGCCAAAACGATGGAGAAAAGAGGGTATCCCGTAACGGACATGCTTATGGTGGACTCGTGGATTAAGGACGCGCTGACGCCTTCCGAAACGACGGAGAAAGAGCTTGAAGAAACGCTTGCCGATTTCGATGAAGAAGAGAAGGAATTAATGAGTAACCCGCTCGTGCGGGATCGTGTTCATCGGAAGGTCAAAGCGACCTTGGTGTACGAAGCTCAGCTTATTAATTCCGGTACGATCTCGGCCCGGATTTACGAACTGATTGCGAAGGACAGCGAAGCGTTCCGCACGGAGCACCAATTGCCATCCTGGCGGGGTGCAACGATGCAAGCTTACGCCGATTACCGGCTGGAGGGCGCGCACGAGGAATTGCTGGAACTCGCGCGCGTGGACGAAACGGCCACTGTCATCCGGAACATTTTAGAGCAAGTCAAGCGGCAGATTGAATCGGAGGCTGGGGTGCTGCATGGAAGCTGACCGGCAGCCGTCTGTTCAAGAGCACGGCACAGCGGCGGCTTCCAAGCGTCAAACCGCTTACGCGACCTGGAAAGCGTTCTGCTGGCTGATGTCCTATGTAAGCCGTCACAAAGGCTGGATGATCGTCGGTACCTTGTCCGCAATTGCTGCCGCTGTTATTGAGATATGGACGGGGAGTTTGATTGAGCAGTTGACCACTCAGGCCGAGAAGGGGGCGGGACCAATCGCTTTCCAGATCGTTTACACGGTCTTTGTGGTCATCTTGATCGGAGTGCCGGCGAAGTTTTTCATGAGCTTCGGCGTGGAGCGAAGCAGTGCCTCTGCGGTGCAGGATATTCGCAACCATGTCATGCGTCATATCGGCAAACTCCCGGTCTCCTATTTGGAAAAGCAACACTCTGGTGACATGTTGTCGCGGATCAACAACGACCTGCAGCTCATCCAGCAGTTTATGATTCGGGACCTTGCCCAGTGGTTTTATCATCCGCTATTGTTCATTGGCTGTTTCGCTTATTTAATATACCTCCAATGGGAGTTGATGCTATACAGCCTGCTGTTATTTCCTGTAGCGCTGCTGATTTCCCAATGGATTGGCAAGCAATTGGAGCGGTTGACGGAGGAAGCCCAAGCTAACATGGGCCGAATGAACATCAACCTCCAGGATACGCTTGGGGGTATGCCGATTGTAAAAAGCTACCTGCTATCCGGCATGTTATCTCGCTCCTACCAAGTGCTGCTGCAATTAACGGCTCAAAAAAAGCTGGCCGTGAAAAAGCGGGAAGCCTGGGTCAACCCGCTGCTTTCCACGCTGATGATCAGCCCGATCATTTTTGCCCTTAGTTACGGAAGCTATTTGATCTATAACGGGCAACTAGCCGCGGGGGAACTGGTCGCCTTCCTGTACTTGCTGAATCTGTGTTTGGAGCCGCTGGAGCATATTCCAGAGCTCATCACGCGGACGTTCGAAATGGCTGGTGCCCTGAGAAGGGTCTCTGAAATCGTAGAGCAGCCGATCGAAACGGAAAATGGCCGTTCACTTCCGAAGGGGAACGCCGCCCCCATTGAGTTTCAGAATGTAACCTTCGGGTATGAGGAGAGCTCCCCAATTCTACGTAATGTTAGCTTCGCAGTGCCGGAAGGGAAGACGATCGCGCTTGTCGGGGCGAGCGGCGGAGGGAAGAGCACGGTGTTTAAGCTTATATGCGGCTTTTATCCGCTTCAGGAGGATCAGGGGAAGATCCGTGTGTTTGGCAGCCTGATCCATGGTGCCGATCCGGAGCAGCTTCGGTCTCATTTTTCCGTGGTAACCCAGGATTCATATTTGTTTAGCGGTACGATCGCCGAAAATATCGGCTACGGGCGGGAAGAAGCGTCGATGGACGAAATTATGGAAGCCGCCAAAGCCGCTCAGGCGCATTCCTTCATTATGCAGCTTCCTGACGGTTACCAGACGTATGTCGGAGAGCGCGGAGGCTTCTTATCCGGCGGGCAGCGCCAGCGCATTGCAATGGCCCGGGCATTTCTGAAGGATGCTCCCGTACTGCTGCTGGACGAGCCAACGTCGGCTCTTGATCCGGAGTCGGAAAGCGCGGTTCAGGAAGCGCTCAACGTCTTAATGAAGCAGAGAACGACGATAGTTATTGCCCACCGGCTTTCTACCGTACAAAACGCCGACGAAATTTGGGTCATGGAACAAGGAAATATGGTGGAAAAGGGCACTCATGAACAATTGCTGGAGATGAAGGGGTTGTACTCCCAGTCGTACTACCAGGAATTTACCGAGTCTGCCGAACGCAGGGAGGTGTCGTACACATGAAAAAGGACGGCTGGCTCTCGCAAGTGAAAGAACTCGGCTACTTGCTGACGTTTATGAACCGCAAGCTCAAAACCCAGTACGCCATTGGCCTTGCTGTGACGGCGCTCACACAGACATTGTTCCTGATCGCCTTCAGTTTGGTCGTACATAACTTGGTTGATTTCGCCGTGTCCCGTGATACGTCCCTGATGGTGGAAGCCTTTATTATTTTGGGCGTGGCCCTGTTCTTGGAAAATGTGATTTCTCCCTGGTTCATTTACTTATACCAGCGCAGTGTCGAGCTGACTGTGCTGAATATCCGCAAACGTCTTTATGAAAAGCTGTGCCGGGTGCGGCCAAGATTCCTGGAGCAGACGCACCATGGGGACTTGCTGTCGAGGGTGAACAATGACGTAACGACCGTTGAGTTTACATTCTCGCAGGTTTACTTCGTTTTGCTGCTTCAAGTTGTCTTTTGCATCGGCTCCATTTTCTCTATGGTGTTGATCGATTGGCGGTTTGCCGGCGTATCCTTCGTCATTCTGCTGCTGTCCTCTGTTGTTAGCTTAAAATTTGCGCGGGATATTCGCGCTTTGTCCGAACAAGGCTTGCAGACGCTCGGTAAAATGACCGAAAAGTTCAAAGATTTTATGGGTGGCATTCAAATTGTGAAGCTGTTCCGCATCCGCACGATTTACGGCCAGTACGAGGCGTTGAACGAACAAATGACGCAGACGCTTCGGCAAACCGCGCAGAAAAACGGCATGCAGGCTGCGGTGAACCATTTTATCAGCTACGTCACTTTCTGCGGCATCATCGTCATCGGCAGTCTTCTTTATGCCTACGGACTGATGGGAATGGGAAGCGTCGCTGCCTTGGCAGTTCTGCAAGTGAATCTGACGCACGCCTTGTTGAACTTGGGGATGGTTCTGTCTATGACCCAAAATTCGCTCGCGGGTGCGCATCGGATTCAAGAGGTACTAAGAGGGGAAGAGGAACCGGAGAGTTTAGGTTCACCTTACAGCGAGCTCGTGTCGGAGGCTGCGGTGGAGTTTCGCGATGTGGAATTTTCCTATCAGGCGGATAAAAAGGTGCTTGTCGACATGTCGATGCAGGTGTTTCCTGGCCAGGTTGCCGCTATCGTGGGGGCCAGCGGCAGCGGTAAAAGTACGCTGATTAAGCTGCTGCTCGGCTTTTATCCAGTGGACAGCGGAGAAATCCTGCTTCAAGGCAAACCATTTGGCCATTACACGCTGGACGAAATCCGTAGGCAGATTGCATACGTTCCGCAGGAGCCGTTCTTATTTACCGGCACGATTGAGGAAAACATCCGCTATGGCAACCCCGATGCAACGGATGAAGAAGTGATCGAAGCTGCCAAAGCAGCGTATGCTCACCATTTCATTCAAGAACTTCCTGAACAGTATAAAACGCCGGTGGGAGAGAGAGGAACGTCGTTGTCGGGCGGACAAAGGCAGCGAATTGCGATCGCCCGGGCGATTCTCAAGAACGCCCCGATTTTGCTGCTGGACGAAGCGACTTCCGCGTTGGATAACGAATCCCAGCATTGGGTACAGCAGGCCCTGAACGTATTGATGAAGGGGCGCACCACTATTCTGATCGCCCACCGTCTCAGCACCGTAGAACATGCGGATTTGATTACCGTTATGAACCAAGGAACGGTCGTTGAGCGTGGCCGCCATCAGGACCTGCTGGCGCTCGGGGGTTATTACGCTCGGCTGTACGGCTAGCCCCGCTTTACGGCGGGCGGCTTCCTGCTTGCGAATGCGACAGAGTCTTTTGGTTATCCAAGGCATGACTTTATAACCGGTAGTTACCAGAGAACGTAGACACGAAAAAGGGGAAGAGTCCGCAGGAGCCGTTTCGGGAATGGCCTGCGCGGTTCTTCTTAAGAGTGACTAAGTGACATCTAGGTACAAAGCCTATCTATAAAGAATCTCTAAAACGGGAGTGTGTCGATGTGAGAGAGAATACCAATGAGCAATATGGATTAACGCAAGCCCAACGCCGAATATGGTTCATAGAAATTATGAATCCGGGAACGTCAATCATGATGGTTTCCGGAACCTACCAAATGACGGGCGAGATCGACACACAGCTTCTGGAGCAAGCGGCGGTAGAGATCGTCAAAACCTATGACGCTTTCCGAATTCGAATTAGCGGGGATTTGCAAAATCCAACGCAGTGGTTCGAAGAGCCGGAGAATGTCCAAGCTAGGATAAACCACCTCGAAATAGGCACAACCGAACAATTCTATGCTTGGGTGAAAGAGGTAAGCGAAAAACCGACCAGCATGTTCGACGAACACCTCTACCAATTTACAATTATTCATTTTGCGAACGGCCAAGTATGGCTCAATTTGACGGCAAATCATATTATCGCCGACGGCTTGTCAATCAATATTGTGCTACATGCGGTGATGGAAAAATACTTGGAACTGCGCAAAGGCATCTCTAGCAGGTACCAGGCCCCTTCCTATTTGGATTATATTTCTGCGGAGCGTGAATATGAGCAATCGCAACGTTATCAAAAAGGAAAGGAATACTGGCTGACGAAGTACAACACTTTGCCTGAAACGACGGGAATTAAATCGTACCCAGCATTCTCGATCGGCAGCGAATCCAATAAACTGGCCATCACTTTGGATGGTTCCCGGTATGAACGCATTTTGGCTTTCAGCGAACAATATCAGGTCAGCTTATATACGTTATTTCTGTCCGCCATGTACGCCTTATTGTACAAGCTGACCGACAGCACCGATGTTCCGGTCGGCACGGTTTTCGCCAATCGCATAGGCAAGAAGGAAAAAGAAATGATCGGCATGTTCGTCAGCACCGTGGCTACGCGGATTTGTCTGAATCCAGACGAGCCCGTGCTTTCCTTGATCCAAACGGTTTCCAAGGAAAATATGGCGGATCTGCGGTATCAGAAATACCCTTATAACCAATTGATCCAGGATCTACGTGAACAACATGGCCGCAACGATCTTTCGGGGCTGTTCCGCACGTCTCTGGAATATCTACCTTTGAAAGTCGTGGAGTACGAAGAAATTAAGGTACGCGGGGAGACTCACTTCGCTAGTCACGAGATGGACGATTTGCTGCTACGCTTCGACCATATGCTGCATGAAGACCATGTCATTTTCAATGCTTCCTATCGTATCGGCCTGTTCGATAAGTCCGAGATTGATCGGATTATGGAACAGTATGTAACCGTGCTGGATCAATTTCTTCAAACTCCCGAACTGCCGGTACGCGAGATTTCTCTGCTGAGCGATGAGGAGAGACAACGCATTCTCAACGTTTTTAACCCGCCGGTGGCAGGGCTGAGCAAAGGAGAAGTGTTTCATCGGTATGTTGAAAAGTTTGCCCAGGAAATTCCGGATCATCCGGCAGTCGTCTACATGGACAAACAACTGACCTACGGCGAATTGAACGAACGCGCCGAGCGGCTGGCTTCTCTCCTTCGCGAACAGGGCGTGGGAAGGGAGACGATTACGGGGATCTGGGCGGAGCGTTCGGTGGAACTGCTAGTCGGGGTGCTCGCCGTTTGGAAAGCCGGCGGCGCCTATGTACCGCTGGACCCCGATTATCCGGCTGAGCGGATTGAATACATGCTCAGCGATAGCGATGCATCGGTGCTACTTACGCAGCGTCATCTGCTGGAGCAGGCCGGAGGTTGGTTGGCCGATGACCGGCTGAAGCTTCAAGCTGTCTATGCCATGGACGATGAACAGATTTATAACGGGGATGCCTTAGCCGTGGAATTTGAATCTGTAGGCAGGGACCCGCAAGACTTGGCTTATGTGATTTACACCTCGGGTACGACGGGACGCCCGAAAGGCGTCATGATCGAGCACGGTAGTCTCGTGAATACTGCGGATGCATACCGTCGCGAGTACCGGTTGGATCAGTTCCCAGTACGGCTGCTACAGCTGGCCAGTTTCTCGTTTGACGTGTTCGTCGGAGACATCGCGCGGACGCTGTATAACGGAGGCACGATGGTAATTGTGCCGAAGGATGACCGGATTGATCCGAACCGCTTATACGGCTGGATTCGGGACCAAAACATTACGGTATTCGAATCGACGCCTGCGCTCATCCTGCCGTTCATGCAGCATATTTATGAAGAAGGGCTGGACGTTAGCTCTATGCAGTTGCTGATTACCAGCTCGGATGCTTGCAGTGTCATCGATTACCGATTGCTGCAGGAAAGATTCAGTGGACAATTCCGCATCATCAATAGCTATGGCATTACCGAAGCGGCCATTGACAGCAGCTTTTACGATGAGCCGCTGGATAAGCTGCCGCCGTCGGGTCATGTGCCTATCGGCAAAGCTTGGCTGAACGCCCGGTTTTACATCGTCGATGCCGCATTAAATCCGGTTCCTGTAGGGGTTCCGGGCGAGCTTGTCATCGGTGGCGCCGGGGTGGGGCGCGGGTACTGGAACCGTCCAGACCTAACCGCCGAGAAGTTTGCAGACAGCCCGTTTGTGCTAGGCGAACGTCTGTACCGGACAGGTGATTTGGCCCGCTGGCTGGAAGATGGCAACGTCGACTTCATCGGCAGGCTCGACTATCAGGTGAAAATTCGCGGGTTCCGGATCGAACTCGGCGAAATTGAAACGGCCCTGCTGCGTTTCTCGGGCGTCAAGCAGGCTGTGGTGATCGACCGTACAGATGAGCAAGGGCAAAAGTATTTGTGCGGCTACGTGGCGGCAGATGCTTCCTTGCAGTTGAGCGATCTGCTGTCCCAATTGAAGCAAGAGCTGCCGGCTCATATGGTTCCGGCCCGTCTGGTGTCTCTTGATAAGCTTCCGCTTACGCCGAATGGAAAAATTGACCGTAAAGCCTTACCTGAACCGACCGGAGAGGTAGAAGCAGGTCGTGAGTATGTGGCTCCTCGCACAACGCTGGAAACAAGACTTGCTCTCATTTGGCAGCAGGTGTTGGGGATTGCGCGAGTTGGAGTTAAAGACGATTTCTTTGACCTGGGTGGTCATTCCTTGCGGGCCTCCCTGCTCGTTTCCAAAATTCGAAAAGAGCTGCAAGTCGAGGTCCCACTGCGGGACGTTTTCCGCTACACCACGATCGAACAACTGGCCCAAACAATCAGCGGTTTAAAGATGCAGGAGACGTATGAGATTACAAAGGTGGCTGAGGCCGAGTACTATCCGGTTTCATCCGAGCAAAAGCGTCTGTACGTCCTACGCCAGCTTGACGGGGCCGAGCGCAGCTACAATATGTCGGCGGCGCTTCTTCTCGAAGGCAAACTGGACCGCATGCGCGTCGAGCACGCGTTCCGGGCGCTGATTCAACGCCATGAGACGCTGCGTACCGGGATCGAGCAGGTTCAAGGTGAGCTTGTCCAGCGCATCTATGACGAGGTGGAGTTTGCAGTAGATTATTTCCAGACGGATGAACGGGAACTGGACCAAGTGGTGGAAGCTTACTATTGCCCGTTTGATTTGACCAAGCCGCCGCTTCTCCGCATCGGCCTGATCGAAATCGCCGAGGATCGCCACATTCTGCTGTTCGATATGCACCATATCGTCTCAGATGGCATTTCGACAGCGCTGCTTTTCGACGAGTTCAGCCGTTTGTATCGGGGCGAGGAGCTGGCTCCGCTGCATATTCAATACAAAGATTATGCCGTTTGGCAGCATTCCGAAGCCTACGGGCAGATGCTCCAGTCCCAGAAGGAGTACTGGCTGGAACAGCTGTCGGGCGAGCTGCCGGTGTTGGAGCTGCCGACGGACTTCCCGCGGCCTGCGGTGCAAAGTTTTGACGGCCGGACCGTGAAGTTTTATATCGAGAAAGAGCGGACGGAGAAGCTGAAAGAGCTGGCGGCACGGACGGGGACGACCCTGTACATGGTGCTGCTGTCGGCTTACTCCATCCTAATGCATAAATATTCGGGTCAGGAAGATCTGATTGTCGGAACCCCGATTGCCGGAAGAACGCAGGAAGAAGTTCAGCCGATTATAGGGATGTTTATCAACACGTTGGCCATTCGCAGTCGTCCGGAGCGTTCCAAGCCGTACCTTTCTTACCTGGAAGAAATCAAGGAGATTACGCTCGGGGCTTTCGAACACCAAAATTATTTGTTCGAAGACTTAGTGGAAAGCCTTCACATTCCGCGCGCGACCGGTCGCAATCCGCTCTTTGATACATTCTTCTCCCTGCAAAATACGGAGAACGAGCAAATTGTCATCGAGGGGCTGGAGCAATCATTTTATCCGTTGGAAAACCGAACATCCAAGTTCGAGCTGCTCCTGGACATTTCGGAGTTGGACGGTCAGCTCGAGTGCCGGTTGGAGTACGCAACGGCTTTGTATAAACAAGAGACCGCGGAACGGTTCGCCAGACATTATGACAAGCTGCTTGAAACCATCACAGTAGGGGCAGACGGGAATATTGCCTCGCTGGAAATGCTCACGGAGGAGGAAATCTGCGAGCTATTGCGCGGTTTCAACGATTCGGAGGCGGACTACCCGCAGCAGCAGACGATTCACGGCTTGTTCGAAGAGCAGGCGGAGCTTTACCCGGATAACGTGGCCGCGGTCATGAACGAGCGGCAGTTGACCTACCGCGAGCTGAACGAGCGATCCAACCGCCTTGCGCGGACGCTGCGGGAGAGGGGAGTAGAAGCAGATCAGCTGGTAGCGATTCTGGCCGAACGTTCGCTCGATATGGTCGTCGGCATTCTGGCGATTCTCAAAGCGGGCGGAGCCTACGTGCCTGTCGATCCTGACTACCCGGAAGAGCGCATCCGCTTCATGATCGAGGATTCGGGCGCGCCGCTATTGCTAATTCAAAAGCATCTGCACGAGAAGACCGACTTCGCAGGAACGCGCTTCGAACTGGATGATTTTGTTTGGGACGACAGAGGGGCGGACTCCGCCGATGCGCTGGATGCTTCGAACCTAGAACCGATTGCCGGGCCGGGCAACCTGGCCTATGTCATCTACACGTCGGGAACGACCGGCAGACCGAAAGGAACGCTGATCGAGCATAAGAACGTTGTGCGCCTCTTGTTCAACGACAAGAATCTGTTCGACTTCGGTCCATCTGACACGTGGACGCTGTTCCACTCGTTCTGCTTCGATTTCTCCGTATGGGAAATGTACGGTGCGCTGCTGTACGGAGGCAAGCTGGTCATCGTACCGCCGCTCACGGCGAAAAATCCGGCCGATTTCCTGGCGCTGCTGGGCCGCGAACAGGTCACGATTTTGAACCAGACGCCAACGTACTTCTACCAACTGCTGCGTGAAGTGTTAGCGGACCATCCGTACGATCTGCGGATCCGCAACATCATCTTCGGGGGCGAAGCACTGAGTCCGCTACTGCTCAAGGGCTTCAAGACGAAGTACCCGGAGACGAAGCTGATCAATATGTACGGCATTACCGAGACGACGGTTCACGTTACGTATAAGGAAATCACGTGGGTCGAAATGGAGGCGGCGAAGAGCAATATTGGTAAGCCGATCCCGACGCTGAGCGTGTACGTCCTTGATGACAACCGCCGCCCTGTACCGATTGGCGTAACGGGCGAAATGTACGTGGCCGGGGCAGGCCTTGCGAGAGGCTACCTGAACCGACCGGATCTGACGGCGGAGAAGTTCGTCGATTCCCCGTTTGCAGAGGGGGAGAAACTGTACCGCTCCGGGGATTTGGCGGCTTGGCTGCCGGATGGCAACATCGAATACCTAGGGCGGATCGACCACCAGGTGAAAATCCGCGGGTACCGGATCGAGCTGGACGAAATCGAGACGCAGCTTCTGAACGTCAAGGGCGTGGAAGAAGCGGTGGTGCTTGCCCGTCAGGACGGCGGGGGCGAGAAGGCACTTGTCGCCTACTTTGTGGCGGACCGGACACTAACAGTCAGTGAAATGAGAACCTCGCTGTCCAAGGGAATGCCGGGGTACATGATCCCGTCGTACTTTGTGCAGTTGGATCGCATGCCACTAACGTCCAACGGCAAAGTGGACCGCAAAGCGCTGCCGGAGCCGCAAGGTGGCTTGCAAACGGGTGTCGAATACGTAGCACCGCGTAATCGGACGGAATCACAGCTTGTGAATATCTGGGAGGAAGTGCTGGGTTACTCCGGCATTGGAGTCCTGGACAATTTCTTCGAACTCGGAGGTCACTCCTTGCGGGCGACGAACCTTGTCAGCGAGATTCGGAAGGAAATGAACGTCGAACTTCCGCTGCGTGATGTATTCCGCTATGCGACGATAGAGTCGATGGCTGGGGCTATTGCCAGCTTGGAAGAAACGCGGTACAGCTCGATTCCTATAGCGGAAGAGAAAGCGTACTATCCGGTTTCCTCCGCGCAAAAAAGGTTATACGTCCTGCACCAGCTGGATGACTCGGAGCTGAATTACAACCTACCAAGCGCTTTACAGCTGGAAGGGGATTTGAACGAGGCCAACTTGGAAAAGGCGCTGACTACTTTGGTGGCCCGGCACGATATGCTGCGCACCGGTTTTGAAATCGTGAATGGAGAGCCAGTTCAACGCATTCATCCCTTCGTAGCTATCAAGGTCGAGAAGCTTCAAGCAAGTGAAGATCAGGTTGCGGCTATTCTTGAGGGCTTCATCCAGCCTTTTGACTTGACCGAGCCGCCTTTGTTGCGCGCCCTGCTAATCGAACTGGAGAAAGAGAAGTTCCTGCTCGCGCTGGATATTCATCATATTGGTTCCGACGGCCTTTCCATGGACGTGCTGCTGCGCGAATTCATGCGGCTTTACAATGGGGAACAATTGCCGGAGCTGCGGATTCAATACAAGGATTACGCCGTTTGGCAGCAATCCGAGGAGGAGCGCCAGCGCATCAAAGGGCAGGAGGAATACTGGCGCGGGGTATTTAGCTCCGAGCTTCCGGTTCTTGAGCTGCCTCTCGACTTCTCCCGCCCGGCCGTCCAACAGTTTGACGGTCAAACGCTCACGTTTACGCTGGATGCGGAGAAAAGCGAAGCTCTCAAACGGCTTGCCGGTGATTCGGGTGCGACGTTGTATATGCTTCTGCTGGCTGCGTACTCCGTATTGCTTCATAAATACGCGGGACAGGAAGATATCGTGGTCGGCACTCCGATTGCCGCCCGTTCTCACGCCGACCTGCAGCCGATTATCGGCATGTTCGTCAATACGCTGGCCCTTCGCTTGGGTCCGGTGGCGGAGCGAACGTTCATGGATTACTTGCAGGAAGTGAAGGAAACGACGCTTGGAGCCTACGAGCACCAGGACTATCCGTTCGAGGAACTGGTGGAAGCTCTTCAGGTGAGTCGGGATTTAAGCCGGAATCCTCTGTTTGACACCATGTTTTCTTTGCAAAAGCACGAAAGTTTGGATGTAACCCTGGAAGGTTTGCAATGGTCGAAATTCGACATCGAGGAAAAGACGGCAAAGTTTGATCTTAGCTTGGATATCGTGGAAGCCGATAACGAGCTAGTTTGCAAGATCGAGTATGCTACCTCGTTGTTTAGAGTGGAAACGATGGTACGGCTGGCGGGTCATTACGAGCAGCTTTTGGCGTCGATCCTGGCGCAGCCGGGTGCGCGGATTTCGGATTTGGATATTTTGACGGACAGTGAAAAGCATGATTTGCTGGTCGGGTTTGACGTGTCGTCTTCGGCTCTTGCGAAGCAACCCGCCGCGGAGGGTACAGGTTTGGTTACGGATGATTCGTGGAGAGAGAGAACGTTCCACGAGCTGTTCGAGGAGCAGGTGGAGCGCACTCCGGGAGCGCTGGCGGTTGTCTATGAAGACAGCAAGCTGACGTATGCAGAGCTGAACGCCAAAGCGAATCGTCTGGCGTATGCACTGCGGGAGAGTGGGGTGAAGCCGGAGCAGGTGGTAGGTATTTTGGCCGGCCGTTCGGCGGAACTGCTGATCGGGGTGCTCGCCGTGTGGAAAGCGGGAGGCGCTTATGTGCCACTCGACCCAGACTATCCGGCAGATCGGATCGAGTATATGCTCGCGGACAGCGGGGCGTCAGTGCTGCTCACGCAAACCCGCCTGCTGGAGCAGGTGGAAGCTTGGCGCAGCGACGGAGCTCTAGTGCTGCAAACGGTGTTTGCGCTTGACGATGCCGCGACGTACAGCCTCGGAGCGGCGGAAGCGGCTGTGGGCGTACAAGCTGTGGGCGAAGCAGGCGCAGAGGCGGAGGCTTTGGCGCAAGCGGAAATGGCATCTGCCGAAACGTCCGCCACGGCAGATGCCGAGAAGAACGTACTAGCGGTGGAATTTGCATCGAATCCGGCGAATGTGAACAAGCCGCACGATTTGGCTTACGTCATTTACACCTCCGGTACGACGGGCCGTCCGAAGGGCGTGATGATTGAGCACCGCAGCCTGGTGAACACAGCGGCGGGCTACCAGCGGGACTACCGCCTGGATCAGTTCCCGATCCGTCTGCTGCAGCTCGCCAGCTTCTCGTTCGACGTGTTCGTCGGGGACATTGCGCGGACGCTGTACAACGGTGGCACGATGGTCATCGTGCCGAAGGACGACCGGATTGACCCAATCCGCCTCTACGGCTGGATTCGCGACTATGCCGTGACGGTGTTCGAATCGACTCCTGCACTGATCGTACCGTTCATGGAGCATGTTCATGCCGAGGGTCTGGACCTCAGCTCGCTGCAGCTGCTGATCACAAGCTCGGATGCGTGCAGCGTAGCGGATTACCGTACCTTGCAGGAGCGCTTCGGCTCACGGTTCCGTATTATTAACAGTTACGGCGTAACGGAAGCGGCGATTGACTCCAGCTTCTATGACGAGACACTGGAGAAGCTGCCGAAGACGGGTAGCGTGCCGATCGGGAAAGCGTGGCTGAACGCCAAGTTCTACATCGTGGATGCGAATCTGAAGCCGGTGCCTATCGGGGTGTTGGGCGAGTTGGTTATCGGTGGAGCAGGTGTGGCGCGGGGTTACTTGAACCGACCGGATTTGACGGCGGAGAAATTCGTAGACAGCCCGTTCGCGACTGGAGAGCGGCTGTACCGGACTGGGGATCTGGCGCGCTGGATGCCGGACGGCAACGTGGACTTCATCGGTCGGATCGACAACCAGGTGAAAATTCACGGCTATCGGATCGAACTTGGTGAAATTGAAGCGGTCATGCAAAATGTTGTCGGCGTGCGTCAAGCGCTTGTCATCGACCGGACGGATGAGCGGGAACAGAAATATTTGTGCGGGTATGTCGCAGCGGATTCCAGCTTCGATCTGGAAGGGCTTGTGACTCATCTGGACGCCGCGCTGCCTTCCCATATGGTGCCTTCGCGCATCATGCGCCTAGATCAAATGCCGCTTACGCCGAACGGGAAAATCGACCGTAAAGCGCTACCTGTGCCGGAAGGAAGCATTCGTGCCGAGGCTGCATACACGGCGCCTCGTACTCCTGCTGAGCAAGCACTTGTGTCGGTCTGGCAGTCGGTGCTGGGCGTGGATCAGGTCGGTACGATGGACAATTTCTTTGCACTCGGTGGCGATTCGATCAAGGCATTGCAGGTATCGTCCCGTCTTTTGCAAACGGGGTACAAGCTGGTCATGAAAGATTTGTTCCATTACCCGACGATTTCTGCCCTTAGTTTACAGCTGCAAACGGCGGAGAGAACGGCAAGCCAGGCCGAAGTGACGGGAGAAGTCATCTTGACTCCGATTCAGCGCTGGTTCTTTGAACAAAATCCGGCCGACGTGCATCACAGCAATCAGGCGTATATGCAGTTCTCCATGCAAGGATTTGACGAAGAAGCATTATGCCAAGCGGTGCGTCAGCTTGTCGTGCATCACGATGCTCTCCGTACGGTTTACCGACTAACTGAGAACGGCTATACCGCCTGGAACCGCGGCGCCGGGGAGAACGAAGCGCTGTTCGATCTGGAAGTTGTCGATTTCAAGGGAGTCGGCGACGTGAAAGAAGCGGTAGAGGCTAAGGCGAATGATATTCAAGCGAGCATCGATTTGGAAAACGGTCCACTGGTGAAGATCGGCTTGTTCCGCTGCGACGACGGCGACCACCTGCTCATCGCGATCCATCATTTGGTCGTAGACGGCGTATCCTGGCGGATTCTGCTTGAGGATTTTGCTGCCGGCTATGAGCAGGCGCTGCAAGGGCAGCCGATTCGTTTGCCGCTCAAAACGGATTCATTCCAAGTGTGGGCGAAGCAGCTTGCTGATTATGCGAACGGTCTGGCGATGGAAAGCGAGAGAGAGTATTGGCAGCATATCGAGCAATGGATCTATGAACCGCTTCCGAGAGACTTTGACCGAGGCAGATCCAAGCTGAAGGACAGCGGGCTCGTGACCGTTCGCTGGACGGCGGAGGAAACCGAACAGCTGTTGAAGCAGGCACACCGTGCTTACCATACGGAAATGAACGATTTGCTGCTTGCCGCGCTTGGCCTCGCGGTACAAGCTTGGAGCGGCCGGGAACGGGTGTTGGTGAATCTCGAAGGCCACGGTCGGGAAGATATTTTGCCGGATGTGGACATTACGCGCACGATAGGCTGGTTTACAAGCCAATTCCCTGTCGTTCTGGAGCTGGGTCACGCCCAGGCGCTCAGTCATCAGGTAAAACAGGTTAAAGAAAGCTTGCGCCGCATTCCGAATAAAGGAATCGGCTACGGCATCCTGCGTTATTTGTCGGCGCCGCGTGACGGCGAGCGCTTGGCTTTGGAGCCTGAAATCAGCTTTAACTATTTGGGTCAATTCGACCAGAATTACGAAAGCAACGGCTCGCAGCCGTCTCCGTTCAGCTCGGGTTCCGATTCAAGCCCGAATGCAGTGATGGATTTTGTTCTCGATATCAACGGTATGGTGTCGGAAGGAGTGCTGGAACTCACGATTCGTTATGGGGAAACCCAGTTTAAACGGGAAACGGTAGAGCGCCTGGGGATCCTGCTTCAATCGAGCTTGCGTGAAGTTATCAGTCATTGCGTATCGAAAGAGCTTCCGGAGCTTACGCCTAGCGACGTACTGCTTCAAGATGTGACGGTGGAGGAACTGGAGCGACTGGCCGAACATACGACGGCGCTCGGCGAACTGGAGAATGTATACAACCTGACTCCGCTGCAAAAAGGGATGTTGTTCCACAGCCTGTTGGATGCCGATTCGGAAGCTTACTTCGAACAGGTGACCTTCGATCTGTACGGAAGCCTGAATGTCGAAGACTTCATCCAAGGGTTGGATACGCTGGTGCAGCGGAATGAGACGCTGCGGACCAACTTTATTACCGGCTGGAGAGACGAGCCGATTCAAGTGGTATTCCGCGAGCGAAAGTGTGAAGTGTACTTCGAAGATATTCGCTCGGTTAGCGATGAAGGCCCGGAGAAGACGATAGCCGATTTCGTTAGCGCGGATAAAGCCAACAAGTTTGATTTGGCCCGAGGCTCTCTTATGCGCGTGACCGTTCTGCGCACGGGCGACGAGTCCTACCATGTGATCTGGAGTCACCATCACATTTTGATGGATGGCTGGTGCATGTCCTTCATGCTCAAGGAAGTGTTCGACGCCTACTTCGCGTTCCAGGAGAAGCAGACGCTGGAGCTTCCTGCGGTTACCTCGTACTCCCGGTATATCGAATGGCTAGAAGCTCAAGATGCCGCGAAAGCTTCGCGTTATTGGTCCGAGTATTTGGCGGGTTACGATCAGCAGACCAAGCTGCCCCAGGAGAACACGCAGCTGAAGCAGGGCGCTTATGAAGCGGCTGAAATCGATGTAGAACTCAGCAAGGAACTGACCAGGCAAATTGAGCGGGTGGCGCGCCAGCAGCAAGTGACGCTGAATACGTTCATGCAGACCGTATGGGGACTGGTTCTGCAGGTATACAACAACAGCGAGGATGTCGTATTTGGCTCCGTCGTATCCGGGCGTCCGGCGGAAATTCCGGGTATCGAAAGCATGATTGGCCTGTTTATTAATACAATCCCGGTCCGTATTCAAGGAAAAGCCGAGGAGACGGTAGCCGATATTTTGAGAAAAACCCAGGATCAGGCGCTGGCATCGGGAGCTTACGAAACGTTCCCGCTGTTCGAAATTCAGTCGCTGAGCGAGCAAAAGCGCGACTTGATCAACCATATCATGGTCTTTGAAAATTATCCGATGGAAGAACAAATTGAGCAGGTCGTCGGCGGAGATAAAGAAGCGATGAAAATCGCTAATATCCAGTCGCCGGAGCAAACGAACTACGACCTGGATATTACCGTCATTCCGGAAGAGCATATTTTGTTGCGGTTTACGTACAATGCGCTGACGTTCAGAGAAGAAGACATCAGGCAGATCCACGGTCATTTTGCTCGGGCACTGGAGAAGGTTGCGGCAAACCCGAACATCCGTGTGAATCAGTTGGAGCTTTTGACATCAGCGGAAAAAGAACAAATTCTCGGCGCGTTCAACCCGGCGCAGCCGGAAGCGGCTCCTACGGCGGCGTTCCACCGGCTGTTCGAGGAGCAGGCGGAACGCACACCCGAAGCGGCTTCCGTCGTGTACGAGAATGACAGGCTGACGTATGCGGAGCTGAACGAGCGGGCGAACTGCTTGGCTAATACGCTGCGTGTAAGCGGCATCGGCCGGGAGACGATTGTCGGCATTCTTGCCGAGCGTTCGGTGGACTTGCTGGTAGCCGTGCTGGCCGTCTGGAAAGCGGGCGGGGCGTATGTGCCGCTCGACCCGGATTATCCGGCAGACCGCGTGCGGTTCATGCTGGAAGATAGCGGAGCTAAGGTGCTGCTGACGCAAACGGTGCTGCGAGAGCGCGCTGAAGCCTGGCTTGACGAAGAGGGGTTAGCGCTGGCGGCCGTGCTGTACTTGGACGACGAAGCGTCGTACAGCGAGGTGCGGGCGAATGCATCGGTTGTCTCCAACATGGTCTCCGGTAAGTTGACGGATGCTGTGGATGACGGCGATGAGAGCTATCAGCATGTCGGCACTGATAGCTTCCATGAAGCCCGTCCGGAGGATCTGGCGTACGTAATCTACACGTCGGGAACGACAGGCAAGCCGAAAGGCGTAATGATTGAGCACCGCAGCTTGGTGAACACGGCGGCGGGCTACCGACGGGAATACCGTTTGGATCAGTTCCCGGTACGGCTGTTACAGCTCGCAAGCTTCTCGTTCGACGTGTTCGTAGGAGATATCGCGCGGACGTTGTACAACGGAGGCACGATGGTAATTGTGCCGAAGGACGACCGAATTGATCCGTCTCGTCTGCACCACTGGATAGAGCGGGAGCGGGTCACCATCTTTGAATCAACACCGGCGCTGATTGTGCCGTTCATGGAGTATGTGCACGAGCAGCGGCTGGATATGAGCGGGATGGAGCTGTTAATCACGAGTTCGGACAGCTGCAGCGTGGCGGATTATCGAATCTTGCAGGAACGCTTCGGCTCGTTGTTCCGAATTATCAATGCATACGGCGTGACGGAAGCGGCGATCGATTCAAGCTTCTACGACGAACCACTGATGAAGCTGCCGCAGACAGGCAATGTGCCGATCGGCAAAGCGTGGCTGAATGCGAAGTTCTACATCGTGGATGCGCACCTGAACCCGGTGCCGGTCGGGGTGCTGGGCGAGCTGGTTATCGGCGGAGTCGGGGTAGCGCGTGGGTACTTAAACCGTCCGGACCTTACAGAAGAGAAGTTCGTAGACAGTCCGTTCGCGGCGGGCGAGCGGTTGTACCGCACGGGAGACATGGCGCGGTGGATGGAAGACGGCAACGTGGATTTCATCGGCCGGATCGACAACCAAGCAAAAATCCGGGGCTACCGGATAGAGACGGGCGAGATTGAATCGCAGCTGCTGCGGGTGGAAGGCGTTCGCGAAGCGGTGGTGCTAGTTCGAAGTGACGCAGACGGGCAGAAAGCACTGTGCGCGTACTACACGCGGGATACCGGGGTGGAACTAGCAGTGAACGATTTGCGCAGCGAGCTGGCGCAAGAGCTGCCGGGTTACATGATCCCGTCGTACTTCGTGGAGCTGGAGTGCCTGCCTCTGACGCCAAACGGAAAGATTGACCGGAAGGCGTTGCCTGCACCGGAAGGGGGAGTAGGTGGAGGACACGAATACGTGGCGCCGCGCACCGAACTTGAGGCGAAGCTGGCCGCCATTTGGCAATATGTGCTTGTTCGGGAGAAGGCGGTAGGCGTAACGGACAACTTCTTCGACCTCGGCGGACACTCCCTTCGGGCGACGACGCTTGTCAGCAAGATGCATAAGGAGCTAGGCTTCGAATTCCCGCTTCGCGACGTTTTCCGCTACTCGACAGTTGAGGAAATGGCTGCGGCTATGGAGCGAATGGAGATCGGCTCGTTCACGGCTATTCCGGCTGCGGAACCTAGTGGGTATTATCCGCTCTCTTCCGCTCAGAAACGTCTCTATATCTTGAACCAGCTGGAAGGAGGCGAGCTGAGCTACAACATTCCGGGAGCAATGCTGCTCGAAGGGGAGCTTGATCGGCAGCGGTTTGAAGAGGCGTTCCGCGGGCTCGTAGCTCGTCATGAAACGCTGCGTACCGGCTTTGAAATGGTAAAAGGAGAAGCAGTTCAGCGGATTTATGAAGAAGTTGCCTTCCAGGTGGAATATGTGCACATTAGCGGGGAGCAGGCGGAAGAAACGGTGCGCCAATTCGTTCGTTCGTTTAATCTAGCGAAGCCGCCACTTCTGCGGGTAGGCCTTGCCGAACTGGCACCGGAGCGGCACATTCTGATGTTCGATACACATCATATCGTATCTGATGGCGTTTCGATGGACGTACTGATCGAAGAGTTCGTCCGCTTGTACAGCGGGGAGCCGTTGGAGCAGCTCCGCATTCAGTACAAAGATTATGCGGTATGGCAGCAATCGGACGAGCAAAAAGCTCAGCTTGCCAAGCAGGAAGCCTACTGGCTCAATATGTTCCGCGGCGAGCTGCCGGTTTTGGAATTGCCGACGGACTATTCGCGCCCAGCTATGCAGAGTTATGAGGGTCGCACGCTGCAATTGTTTATGAATAGCGAGAAAAGCGAGGGTCTGAAACGGCTTGCAGCCGAGAACGGCGCAACGCTTTACATGGTTCTGCTTGCTGGTTATACAATGTTATTGCATAAATATACAGGGCAAGAAGACGTCGTGGTTGGTACGCCGATTGCGGGAAGAAATCACAGTGATGTCCAACCGCTGATTGGGATGTTCGTCAATACCCTGGCCATCCGCAGTTATCCGACTGCTGATAAGACGTTTCTTGACTACTTGAAGGAAATCAAGGAGACGACGCTGGGCGCGTTTGAACATCAAAATTATCCGTTTGAGGAACTGGTAGATAAGGTAAACGTGGCTCGCGATTTAAGCCGCAATCCGCTGTTCGATACGATGTTTGCTTTGCAGAATACAGAGAATTTGGAAATCCAGCTTTCTGGACTCCATTTGTCGACGTATGCCAGCGAAGAAATTGTTTCTAAATTCGATCTCAGCTTGGATGTCACCGAGATCGAGGAAGGCTTGGAATATCTGTTTGAATACGCGACTGCTCTTTATAAAACTGAAACGGTGGAAAAATTGGCTACTCACTACTTGCAACTGCTTGAATCCATTCTCAGCAATCCGTCGGCGACTATTGCCGAGCTGGGTATTTTGACACCAGCGGAGAAAGAGCAAATTCTCGGCGCATTTAACCCGACGCAGCCGGAAGCGGCTCCTGTGAGCGCGTTCCACCAGCTATTTGAGGAACAGGTGGAGCGCACGCCGGAAGCGGAGGCCGTCGTGTACGAGAACGGCCGGCTGACGTATGCGGAGCTGAACGAGCGGGCGAACTGCTTGGCGGCTACGCTACGCACAAGCGGTATTGGCCGGGAGACGATCGTCGGCATTCTTGCCGAGCGTTCGGTGGACTTGCTGGTAGCCGTGCTGGCCGTCTGGAAAGCGTGCGGGGCGTATGTGCCTCTCGACCCGGATTACCCGGCAGAGCGCGTGAGGTTTATGCTCGAAGACAGCGGAGCGAAGGTGCTGCTGACGCAAACGGCGCTGCGAGAGCGTGCTGAAGCCTGGCTCGACGAAGAGGATCTGGCGCTGGAGGCGGTATTGTATCTGGATGACGAAGCGTCGTACAGCAAGGATCTGGCGAATGCGCCGATTGTCTCCAGCATTATTTCCGGCAAGCTGACGGATGCTGTGGACGACGGCGATGAGGGTCATCAGCATGTTGGCACCGACAGCTTCCATGAAGCCCGTCCGGAGGATCTGGCGTACGTGATCTACACGTCGGGAACGACAGGCAAGCCGAAGGGCGTGATGATCGAGCACCGCAGCTTGGTGAACACGGCGGCGGGCTACCGGCGGGAATACCGGTTGGATCAGTTCCCGGTGCGGCTGTTGCAGCTCGCAAGCTTCTCGTTCGACGTGTTCGTAGGAGATATCGCGCGGACGTTGTACAACGGAGGCACGATGGTAATTGTGCCGAAGGACGACCGGATTGATCCGTCTCGTCTGCACCACTGGATAGAGCGGGAGCGGGTCACCATCTTCGAATCAACGCCGGCGCTGATCGTGCCGTTCATGGAGTATGTGCACGAGCAGCGGCTGGATATGAGCGGGATGGAGCTGTTGATCACGAGCTCGGACAGCTGTAGTGTGGCGGATTACCGAACCTTGCAGGAACGCTTTGGCTCGTTGTTCCGCATTATCAATGCATACGGCGTGACGGAAGCGGCGATCGATTCAAGCTTCTACGATGAGCCGTTGATGAAGCTGCCGCAGACAGGCAATGTGCCGATTGGCAAAGCGTGGCTGAATGCGAAATTCTATATCGTGGACGCGCATCTGAATCCGGTGCCGGTCGGGGTGCTGGGAGAGCTCGTTATCGGGGGAGTCGGGGTAGCGCGTGGGTATTTGAACCGTCCGGAACTTACAGAAGAGAAATTCGTAGATAGTCCGTTCGCCGCGGGCGAGCGGCTGTACCGCACGGGAGACTTGGCACGGTGGACGGAAGACGGCAACGTGGACTTCATCGGCCGAATCGACAACCAGGCGAAAATCCGGGGCTACCGGATCGAGACGGGTGAGATCGAGTCGCAACTGCTATGGGTGGAAGGTGTGCGCGAAGCGGTGGTGCTAGTTCGAAGTGACGCGGACGGGCAGAAAGCACTGTGCGCGTACTACACAACGGATGGCGAACTGACGGCGACAGACTTGAAACGGGCGATCTCCAGCGAACTGCCGGGTTACATGATCCCGTCGTACTTCGTTGAGCTAGAGCGCCTGCCTCTGACGCCGAACGGAAAGATCGATCGGAAGGCGCTGCCAGCGCCAGAAGGGGAAGCAAGCGCAGGCCGCGAATACGTGGCGCCGCGCACCAAACTGGAGGCAAAATTGGTCGCCATCTGGCAGGACGTGCTCGGACCGGTCACGATTGGCGTGACGGACAACTTCTTCGACCTCGGCGGGCACTCCCTGCGGGCGACGACGCTGGTCAGCAAGGTGCACAAGGAGCTGAGTGTGGACCTGCCGCTGCGCGATGTGTTCCGGCACTCGACCGTCGAAGCGATGGCCGAAGCGATTAGCCAATTGGAGCGACAGGAATACCTCTCCATTCCAGTACTGGATAAGAGGGATTACTATCCACTTTCCTCCGTGCAAAAACGGCTGTATATCCAGCAGCAGATGGAAGGCGCCGAGCTTAGCTACAACATGTCAGGCATGACGGTCCTCGTCGGGCGCTTAGAACGGAAACCATTCGAGTTGGCGCTCAAAGGAGTGATAGCTCGTCACGAAATTTTACGAACCGGCTTCGAAATGGTTGACGGCGAACCGGTACAACGGATATATCCGGACTTGGAGTTTGCCGTCGAGTATACGAAAGCGACGGAAAGTGAAACGAAGAGCCTTGTAGACGACTTTGTGCGCGTCTTTGATTTGGAGCGACCGCCGCTGCTGCGCGTGGGCTTAGTCGAATGGGAGGCGGAACGGCATCTGCTCATGCTGGACATTCATCATATCGTCACGGATGGCATGTCGATGGGCATCTTCGTTGAAGAGCTGCTGCGCCTGTATAACGGCGAGACTCTGGAACCGCTTCGGGTTCAATATAAGGAATTCGCCGCTTGGCAGCAGTCCGAACCTATAAAAGAGCGGCTGAAACGTCAGGAAGCCTACTGGCTGGACGTGCTGGAAGGTGACCTGCCGACGCTTGAACTACCTACGGACTTTGTCAGACCTGCCGCTCGCAGCTTTGAGGGAGATGTGCTACCTTTCAGCATCGACAAGCAGATGACCGACAGCTTGCAGCGCATTGCCGATGAGAACGGTGCGACCCTTTATATGGTGTTATTTACGGCCTATTCTATCCTGCTCAGCAAGTACTCGGGACAAGAAGACTTCATCGTAGGCACGCCGGTTTCGGGCCGCACACATGCCGACCTCGAGCCGCTCATCGGAATGTTTGTCAACACTTTGGCGATTCGACATTATCCGTCCGGGGAGAAGACGTTCCTCGCTTACTTGAACGAAGTCAAAGAAACGATGTTGGGGGCATACGACCATCAGGATTATCCGTTTGAGGAGCTTGTGAAAAAGCTACAGGCGCCGCGAGATCAAAGCCGCAATCCTGTATTCGATGTCGTGTTTGTCCTAGAAACCAAGGAAGATAACGTTCAAAGCTTCGGGGATATCAAGATCGAATCTTATCCGGAAACACATACGGTTTCCCAATTTGATCTTACCTTGGTCATCTCGTTGCTGGATGAGGGAATGAACGGACAGTTTGAATATGCTACCAAGTTGTTTACGCGCAATCTGATCGACAATTTCGCTCAGGATTTGCTCGTGATCATCACCCAAATTGGCGAACAGCCTTCGGTGCTGTTGAAGGATATTTCCCTGAACGGGCAATCCGAACAGGAGCAAGATATGCTAGAGGCTATTGATATTATTTTCTAATCACTTAACTGGCTTGGGTGTATGCCGTATTTCTCTCGGTATGCATCCTGCCGGTTTTTTTTTTTTTTTTTCAATTGAAAGAAGTGAATATTGGATTACTAAGAGATTAGTATTAGTAAGTGTTTTGATAGAAGAATTTAATAAAATAAAAATGAATAATAACCTAACTTTAGTTCAAAAAGAGTATTTGAAGACAGTACTTTTGAACTCTCACATAGTACAGAGCGGTTAGTTCAAAAATATGCACAATCTACTAAAGATGGAGAGATTATTAGAGATAATTCTTTGAAAAAGAAAATTGAGCATATAAAAAGAGTAATAGGGTAGAAGAAGAACAGTAGGAAGTCATTTATAATGAGGAAATGAGTCCTACTGTTGCTGGCATCACTTCAGCTAGAGAAGGAGAGGGGAACTTTATAATGTCTCGATTTAAAGATCCAAGATTGCATATTGATGACTTTGTTAATAACTTATTGGTTGTGTGTCCTAGCTGCAATAATTGTGCAACAGTCATAACCGAATTTCAAGCGACGGCTACGGATTCATGTCTCAGAAGACTTTTGCTTTGTAACCATTGTGGGAAGATAGATGAAGCTATGAATGAATATCAGCTGTGGTTAAAAGCAAATTGCAAAGGAAATATACTTTGGGCCTACAATGTAAAACATCTAGAATACATAGAGAATTACGTGCAAGCGAAATTACGTGAAAGTTCAAGACATGAAAAGTTAGGCTGGTGCAATCAAGGGTTATTTAGTAGATTACCTACATGGATAAAGGAAAAGAGAAATCGAACTATTATATTAATGACGATAACCAAGCTTAAAAAGACCGTAAATGTAGGGAAGCGAGAGTAGGATTTACTAAGGTTTTATTGTAGGTTACAGGAGGCGAATGGTATGACTGAGAGATTTCATCTAGAACGAGTTGGATTGGAAGATCCTTTAGATGAAACCAAAATGTCGGGGTTTGGGCTGCTATATTTATTCCAATGCGAGGTTGAATATCACTTCCATACAGATGAAATGAGCTTGGAAGAAGCAGAAAAATACATTCAAGATGTTTTGAATCATTTACCGAATGAAACGATTGATGAAATATGCAAGAAAGCATGTGAATGGAAAACCGACAAAATGTCCAGTGATACAGCTGATTATCCTAGTGGTTTGGCTAACACCTATGGTAGGGACATTTTAGCCTATATGTCCGTAGGGGATGTTGAGTTGTATAGAAATGCTGATGATCATGCATTTGGAGCCATTTTGAGTGGAGGAACGGAATGGGACTTTGAAAAAGGGGCTAGTAGTATCTTAATTTTAAAAGAGGAGCATGTAAATGATTGATATTTCAAGTGTAATACTGCACCGTTATCCATTTTAATGATTGATCAGATCGTGAATCGCTTGCATTATGTAGGCTCAAGACCTTGAATTCTCCTACACAGTTGCCAAGTACAAACCTCACAAGGATGCATATAACCAATTAAAGCAACCCAATGAACTTAATTGTCAATTCGAGCAATCTAAAAAGTAGTAAGCAATGAAAAGTGACCAATGAAAATGTATTGGGGCTTTAGTAAAGATTTAGTCACGTACGTATTGCTTCAAAGATGAAGATGTGAGAATTTAATATGACTCTCTAATTGTTAGAAGTATAAAGTCTCCTAGTTTTTCCTTTTACTCGTGGTATTGAATCAATTTCATAATGCATCAGTTCAAAAAAGAATAGACTACTCCGATTCAATAAAGACTGCTTTTAAACTTAGGCTGCTTGAATGTTACGTTTTTTGTTTAGACGGTCAGTAGCTAATTTCATACTGTTGTACACCAAAGTTGCGAGGTTAAAATGCAGCCTCGCTTTTGTTCCAGATCGATGTCTCACATTGTTTAATTGGAAGAACTCTTTTAAATAAGCATTCACGCGTTCAACCGCCGATCTTCGCTTCACGGGAGCTTGATCCCGCGCCTCAATATGAGTGGCATCGATGGCGAGCGTATCGTCCGAAATAAATCCTTCCTCAAAGGCGAGTTTTAAGACTTGTTGGTTAATGGCTTCTAAAGCACGACTTTGAACTTAACTTTTGAATAAGCCGGGAATACGTAGCTGCTGAAGGAATATATTCAGCCAAAGAGAATCCGCAATCCAGCCGAAAGAGAATATCTTCACGAAGCTTTTTGAGTAGATCTTTGATCGTTGGAATACGTTCGACGATTCGTGCAACAAGCGAATAGATCATGGCAGCGTAATTAACGTCTACAGGAGCTCCAAATCGCGACTGCTTACGGACTACGGACAACATGGGGGTAATGTCTAACGCTGCAAAGATCGCTGCAAATCGTTGTTCGCGTTGCATGTTATATAAATCTTGCAGGGAAAACAGACTCTCGTGTCGAATATAGGCCATAGGAGTTCACCTCGTCTCTAATTTGGTTGGTTTTGTCGCTTAACCTATTCGAGATTTGGGGAGGTACTCCTTTTTCTATGCCTTAAAAACCTTTTCATTATGAGGGATTGGATTTATGAAATTGATTCATTGGTGTAATTATAATCCAATATATGGAACGTTGAGATATAGGAGCCCGAAACCTACAAACGAATAGCCTTATAGAAAGTTGACTATATTTGAGTTGACATACTAGCTACTCATTACGATAAGCTAGTTAAGTCATTCTTGTCGTTTGTACACGTAGCTACCATTTTTAAATTAACATAGTGGTGAGTTTTCAGACACGCCTTAGATCATGTGAGTTGTTCTAAAGCTGATTGGGATATTCCCTTCAGTATTCTCTCGACAATTCACGGATACCTTCACAATTTTAGAGCCTTGGAAGATAGGCTTTGAAAAGAAAGCGTCCGCATGCTTCATAAAAGTAACGATTGGTTTGTTGACATTTGGGGGAGGTAATGTTAATTTACACAAAAAGGAATGATTCTTTGTTATGGAATATTAAATATATTGATACAACCCTACAACCAATCACTGACATATCATCGTCCTAAAGGGAGTGAAAACCCCCTCTTGGATCTACATTAAACTGAAAAACTGAACTCAAAAAAATTATGAGCGAGTTCTATTAATATAAAAAGCAGGAGGTGACAATCTTGAAAAAAATACTCCCTATTTTTATAGTGTTAACTATGCTGATCTCTGGTTGTTTTAATAATACTGATCAAGAAACGATTTTCTTAACAGGGTACATAACTACTGTAGATCTAAATGAAAAATTAATCGTAGTCGATAACAGTGAATCAATCTATGTAAGTGATATTACTGACTATCATATTGGACAAAAAATTAAAGCGAAAATTAAAAAGAAAGGTAATAAGGATTCTTGGGACCCTAAGTTATTAGAAGTTATTGAAATTTCTATAGTTCAATGATTGTGGCAGACTAACATTAGCTTAAAAAGTAGAAACGAAGGAAAGTCAAATTGACACTTTGTAATCTAATACTGCTCCTCGTTTTCGACTAAAAATGGCGGGACATACCTATTATAGGAATTAGTTCTCCGACAGTTGTAAAAGAGTCCGCTGTACTCAAATACAGTCCTTTTAGCCCCATCTCCCAGTTTTTGTCCAAGCAAATACAGCATACTACTTAGATAGAGCCAACCTTTAATAATTGCAATATATAATGTCACTAATCCACTTCTAATTAGGTTTACATGTTAATATTTTAACCATATTTGGTTGCATTCCATTAGAAAATTTTTCGAACTACACGGTCACGAAAGACTCTTATTTTAATTGATAAATTCTATTTAATATGCGGTAATTCTTTTCCTACTTTTGATTGTGTATATATATCTTATCCTATCAAATAATCCTCGGTATTTCATGCTACGCTACGGTTGCTGTGTGTTCCTTTGCTTCTTGAGCCGACACTATACTAGGTCGAAACTGCTGCGTTTACTAGGCTAATAGGGGACTTGTCATGGAGTCTATATAGGTATGATTTTAAGCAAAAGGGCGAAACCACAAGGGTTTCGTATGGCAGGCTAGCCTATCATGTCCAACTCCATGTATAGTTGCAGTTACTTAATCACATCGAGTAGTGAAGAGGTTTTTTCTGATTTATATCGAAGGGGTCTACCGCTTTATTAAATATCGTTTTCTACCACTCTTGTTGATTAACCGATAATATACAAAAATACATAAAAAAACCTATTTTCCTATAATATCGTAAGCACCACTGCAACGATCAGAAAAAGGCGACCTCACGAGAAAGCCTATCATGTTCCTATCTATGCTTCAATCTATATTATCGAAAGTAAAAGTCGAATCCGTTGTTAGTCTGATTGCTTATCACGACACAGCACGTAATTTCAACGTATATACGTTACTTCAATACTGGGCGCAAGCTGCTTTTGCACAGTGGAATGGATTCCTCGATGGTGCGGAACATATTGCGAAGATGTATAAAGTTCGCTGGCAAGTGGAGTTGTTATTCCGTTGGATTCAAAAACATTGGGATGTCTCTACATTGAATGGAACATCTGAAAATGAAGTTTATGGGGGGGATTATGTTTATCTGCTGGTGTATGTACTGATTAATGCACTTTATGATCATGGGAATTTGGCTATTCCGAAACATGTCGAACTTCCCTTCGTACATGCTTCTCGTCTTCTAATACTAGGATTATCGGGAATATTTGTCAGAGAATTCGCCTTTCTCAGTGAAGAAAAGGGAGTGCTTGCTGTGAAAAAACTCAAATATATGGTTAATCAACAAACGTAATTAAATGTTGATTAGCTATAGACTTTAATGTATTATAGCACAAACTATGTTTTTCATTATTATACATAGTTAGAATATTAAGGTATATAAATACAGGAAATTAGGGGGTGTAGTGGGTTTGTAATTTGATACAGAGTCAGGGAAGTTAAACAATATAAAAAAGAAATGGAGAAAACTAAATGAAAACCAAAATTAGTTTAGTAATTATTTTCACACTTATTCTAGTTAATTCAGTAGCGTTTGCAGAGCCAGAGAAACAAAACATTCAAGAAAATAAAGCCAAAGTTAAAATAGAGAAAAATGATAATATTAATTACAACATTGGAAAAAGAAAAATGTTAGGGCTTGATTCGGAAAAGTCGACAGTAGAAAAGATAGTATTACAAAGTAATACTGAAAATGTAACTTATGAGGATTTCTACCTAACAGTGGAGGAAAAAGAGATTTTAGATCGTAGATTTAAACATCAAAATGAATATATTCCAAAGCTTAAGCAATCCGCAATAAGAGCTTTGACCGAAGAACAATTTGGAGGCATCTATGTAAATCAAGAAGAAGGAGGCGTAGTGTATATTGGTATAAAAGAAATGGCTAAAAGTAATAAAGATAATTTATCTTTCATCAAAGAAATCTATGGTGATACTAGTAATGTTAAATTTATTAACACTAGATATAGTGAAGAAGAGCTATTACAAACTGCTGACGCATTGTTTAATAGTAAATCATTATTAAGTGATGCGGGAATCGAAATCCAATATACTGCGCTTGATACAATAAATAATGTTGTAGAAGTGGGATTAATTAATAACACCGAGGAAAACCAAAAGTATTTAATAGAAAAATACGGGGATAAGCTCACATTTTACACCGCTGACCCTTCAGATTTTCAAAATGAAGGAGATCAGGTTACTGCAACAAATCCAGTACAAGGTGGGGTTCAAATTTTAAATGATACTGCACAGAAACTATGTTCAGTGGGATTCTCCGCGAAATCAAACGCTGGAGAACATTTCCTTGTTACTGCAGGACATTGTTATGGTAATGGTTCATTAAATACTTTTTATCACCCCGATAAAGCTCATTCAAACAAAATAATTGCTGGGGGACATATTCAACATGTGAAGAATTCTGGTAATGTTGATGCTATGCTAATAGGGGTACACAAAGACTTTGTAACTAATAAAGTTTACTTTCAATATGTTGGTTCGAAATCTTTAACCAGTTATGCTAAAGATAGTAGCGAATTTGTAGGCCAGCACGTTTGTATAGCTTCTAGAAGCAATGATACGTGCGGTACTATACTCTCAACGAGCTTATCTGCCGGTCCTAATACTAATTTAACAGCAGCAAGTTATATGGCAATAGGAGGAGACAGTGGTGGTACAATTTTCGGGAATTCTGTCTTGCATGGTGTTCATACAGGAAATGGCTCACTCAGTGGAAATGCTGTAGAAGTGTATAGTCAAGTAGAACATATTCTTAAACATTTCAACATAGTTCCAATTTTAAATTAACAAATTTTGTTAGTGTAGATGATTTGGTTTGTATGAGAAGATTAACATTGCTTGCAAGTTTAAAGGCTCTTTGCTATACCGTGTGGTAAAAGGTATATTTACTAGGTTAATAGGCGACTTGACATGGAGCTTCTATGGGCATGATTTCAAGCGTAAGGGCGAAACCACAAGGGTTTCGCGCATATCTGCCCAACCTCCATGTAAAGTCGCAGTTACTTAACCACTTCGAGTAGCGAAGTGATAAAAAAGAGGGACGGAGTTCCGCTTAATCCATACACATATTAGACTGTACCTGTACCTGTTTGTCTTTCTGATGCAATAAATAATGAATGCTTCACTCCTGTATCTGAAGACACGATGACACCAATAGCAATCATTAATAACAATAAGCTAGTAGTTAAAGACTGGGAGCTTGAACTTTGCAAAAGAACCACACCCTTTGCTGATTAGGTGGCAAATGAGCGTAATACATATAACTTTATTCAATCTGCTGTTTTGCACCACGATTTCGTTTGAATTCTCCGGCTCCAGCACTACAATGGCAAATTAGATATTTTTCAATAGAATCCATTGTAATTAAGGAGGGAAAAAATACGGTATAAGCCTTGTTGCTGATCAGAGCTTGTATTGTAGCCAAGAATAGGCGTTGTCATCACCCGATCCTTAACAATATAAGCTATGACACCATCTATGGTATCGCCTTTTTTATGGCCTTTATCTCAAATAAATGGTGCTGTAAAGCATTCCATAAATAATCGGTTGTAAACATTGGATTATGACGGGAATATTTTTCGATATATAGTTGATTGTATAACTCAGAAATTTGTAAAATATCCTCTTTTGTTAGTTCTTCATTCGTAATGATTTCATAATTGCTTTTCTAAGTGGTGTTACTACTTCACTATTTCAGGTCAGTAGAGGTGGAACAAGGGAAGTGGGCTAAAGGATATAAAAATGTTTCATGGAATGAATGGTTTATAACAGAATCAAGAAGCGATATGCCAAGTATGATGATTGTGGAGGCATTAGCACAACTAGGAGCATTTGCAACGATAGGTAAGGAGAAAAGTTTGGGCTTCCTATCCTCTTTAAATGGTATTGAATGTTTGGGGAATGCCTATCCAGGAGATAGAATCGAATTATATTACGAAGTAGTAAAGCATAAAAGAGGTTTCGTACTGGGTAAAGGTGAGGCTACTGTTGATGGCCAGGTAATTATTAGAGCCAATTAGATTATGATTTATATACAAGAGCCATCATGAAGCATATCAAATGGTTAGGATTTAACAGCGGAGAGAGTGACATAACAATTATTACTTTAGAACTGACCGATCAAAATACAAAATTTATTATTAATAATTTATATCCTTTGTATTTACACGATTTATCTGAGATTTGGGGCTGGAAGCCCAATAAATACGGTGTTTTTGAAGAAGATGAGACATTGACTTTGTATGAGCAAAATAAAGTTTTTGATATTTGGTGGTCGGATCCAGCTGTATTTTTCCCTTATTTGATTAGAGTAAATGGTATTCCAGCAGGGTTTGCGTTAGTCGCAACAACGCCGTATACACCTCCTGGTTGCGATTTTTATTTAAATGAGTTTTTCATTTTGCGATCCTTTCGTGGCAAGAAAGTGGCAGAACCTGCAGCGGTAGAGGTTTTTAATAATCATCCAGGTTGTTGGGAAGTGCAAACCAACCCTAATGAAGGAAATCAAAGAGCACAATCTTTTTGGAGGAAGACATTGCAAAAATACATGAGAGGATCTTATGTAGAAGCGACTGCTGATACACAAAATGACGGTAACAAGATCATTTTTAGATTTAATAATAGTTCTACATAGACAAGAAATATAGAGGACATTTTATGGAGTTCAGACCTACATATAAAAGACTAGAGGTAAACGGCGAATTGCTAGAAGGTTGTCTAACTGAAGTGATTAGTATAAAAGTCAAGATATAGATAATTTTTTCAGGTACGAAAAAAAATGTTTATCCAAATAACTGCCTCTATGGGAATTATTTGCATTGTGTGAACGTATATCTCTCTGCTATATTACGTATAGAAATCTAGCAAAATCGACAAACCGTTGTCGGAACTAGCACAGAAATAACAACTTAGACGGCGAGGTGTCAGAATGAAGCGATTTGGATTAGCTATTCAAATTGTAATTGGTCTTATTCTGGGTATTATCGTAGGTGCCATCTTCTACGGCAATGCTGAAGTAGTAAAGTACTTGCAGCCCATTGGCGATGTATTCATTCGTTTGATTAAAATGATCGTAGTACCTATCGTAGTCGCGACAATTATTGTCGGCGTGGCTGGGGTTGGTGATACGAAAAAACTTGGCAGATTAGGTGGTAAAACGATCCTCTATTTCGAGATCATTACCACAATTGCCATCGTTGTTGGTTTGTTCGCAGCTAACATTTTCCAACCTGGTGTAGGTGTGGATATGAGCCAAATTCAGCAGTCTGACATAAGTTCTTACGTTGAAACGGCTGAACAGACAGAAGCAAAAGGTATGATTGAAACATTCGTCAACATCGTACCGAAAAATGTTTTTGATGCATTAGTACGCGGTGACATGTTGGCCATTATTTTCTTCTCCGTCCTCTTCGGACTTGGTGTAGCTGCCTCAGGAGAAAAAGGCAAACCTGTGCTGCATTTCTTCCAAGGTGTAGCCGATGCTATGTTCTGGGTAGTAAACACGGTTATGAAGTTTGCTCCGTTCGGTGTATTCGCATTAATCGGAGTCACAGTTTCCAAATTCGGGTTAAGCTCATTACTGCCGCTTGGTAAATTGGTTCTACTTGTACACGGAGCCATGTTGTTCTTCGTATTTGTAGTACTAGGTATCGTTGCTAAGATCAGCGGTATTTCTATCATGAACATTATTAAGATTTTGAAAGACGAATTGCTGCTTGCATACTCTACAGCGAGCTCTGAAACTGTACTTCCTAAGATTATGGAGAAAATGGAGCGATTCGGCTGTCCAAAAGCGATTGCTTCGTTCGTCGTACCAACAGGGTACTCCTTTAATCTCGACGGTTCTACGCTGTACCAAGCGATTGCTGCAATCTTTATCGCTCAAATGTACGGTATCGATTTATCCATTGCTGATCAGGTAACATTGGTACTCGTACTAATGGTAACTTCTAAAGGTATTGCAGGCGTACCAGGTGTATCCTTCGTCGTATTGTTGGCGACATTAGGTGCAGTAGGTATTCCAGTTGAAGGTCTAGCGTTTATTGCAGGTATCGACCGCTTCTTGGATATGGCACGTACAGTAGTTAACGTAATTGGTAACGCTTTGGCTGTAGTTGTTATTTCCAAATGGGAAGGTCAATTCGACCGCAAAAAGGCTGATTCCTATCTAGATGAAATTGCTTCTGCGAAAGCAGCGGCTTAATATGGATGTTATGACCTCTTGTCAGGATAATCTGACAGGAGGTTTTTAATGTGGATAAGAAGAGGTACGAATATGAAAATATGGTGGAATGGAAGGGTTAATGTCATAAGCTATCGTTTTCTCCTCTGATAAAGGATAGACTTAATAAGTAGCGAATGCTTGATAAGAAAAAGTAATCTGGTATGACCGAATTAGGTAATGAGAGGTGACGATTGGGTAATGAATACGAACAGTGTTATTCCTATATTTAGAATATTCGACGAGCATATAGCGAAAGAGTTTTATCTAGAATATTTAGATTTTTCACTCGACTGGGAACATAGATATGGGAATGATTTTCCTCTGTATATGCAGATTTCCAGTCATCTTTTAACGTTGCATTTGACCGAGCATTATGGGGATTGTTCTCCAGGTTCAGCTATTCGCATCTCAATTTCAGATCTTGAGGACTTTCACCGAACTTTGTTAAGCAAGAATTATAAATATTCACGACCAGGGATCGAAACAACGGAGTGGGATACAAAGGAAGTCTGTGTAATAGACCCTTTTGGAAATAAGCTAACTTTTTTTGAAGAGTAAAATTAGACGAGAATGAAAACGAAAAGGGGCGCCTTTGCCCCTTTGTTTTACCAACAAGTATATTGCGAAAATATTATTTTTGAAACTCTGAACGTAACAAACTATACACCCACATATCTCGGCATTCATTCGTAACACTATGGCATTCGTACTGTCGCAAATAGCCTTCTTCTTTGAAGTTGAATTTTTTGAGCATTTCCTTAGAACCGGTATTCTCATCACTAACAAATGCTTGAATTCTTACCAACCCCAACTGATTAAACCCTAATGCAAGAACCTCTTGTAATGCTTCGGACATCATTCCACGCCGCCAATAATTTTCGGATAATTCATAACCAATCTCAGCTCGAACATCTTCAATTTCGGTTAAAAAGATGGTTCCGATAATCTTGTCGGTCTCTTTGTCAGCAATCGCAAAGCGAATAAGCCAACCGTCATGATACCCCTTATTCCAAAATTCAATTACTTTATAGCTTTCTTCTAACGTCTCAGGGCCATGCCAGTCTAAATAGCGGTATACATTTTCATTTGAGTAGTAGTCTAGTAATGCTGAAGCATCTTCTGCTCGCAACTGTCTTAATCTTAATTTCTGACCTTCTATAACAGGAAATGATGTAAAAATGGTTGTGAAGTCCATACACAGTCTCCTAGTTGTTAGTTGTAGTTAAAGTAGATTCATCTTACCTAGAAAAATGGTGCTGAAAAACTAGAAAATGTATTCCCTAATACTGTCACATAGTCTGGAGGAATTGTCCAGATAAAGACTGCCGATTTTGAATGAAATCCATCACATATATTCTGAAAATTTATAGCTTACTAACGGGATACATCTGCCCATTCTGCCTCCAACTTACGGCTTTATAATCAAAAGTAATTGAAGATTTCAAATATTCTTATAGACAAATTTTGAGAAATAGATTGAACCTCGCATCAACCTGAGTTAGTATAATGAAAGATAAAACAAAGTAACGTAGTCGGAATTAAAGAGATTGATGTGAGGTGGAGGATGTTGTTGCAACTACAGGTGACGAATAGTCCGTTTACAGCCGAGCAGGCAGAGCTACTTAACAAGCTGCTCCCGACGTTGACGGAGACGCAAGTGAATTGGCTTGGGGGATACTTAGCTTTTTACCGTGCAGGAAATGTTAGTGCCGCAGTATCGGAATTGGCTGTCAGCCAAGTTGTGGAGGCGCCAGCGCCAGCCGCAGCAGTTGTGGCGCAAGGACCACGCGAAGCGACCATTTTATTCGGGTCGCAGACAGGGAACTCGCAGAGACTTGCGGGACGGTTGGCAGATAAGCTGAAAGGCGAAGGCTTTGAGGTTACACTGTCGGCAATGAACAAGTATAAGACGAATAACCTAAAGAAAGCTGGGTATTTGTTTATCGTTGTTAGTACGCATGGCGAGGGAGATCCACCAGATAATGCGTTGACGCTGCATGAATTATTAAACAGCAAACGTGCACCAAAGCTGGATGGATTGAAATTCTCTGTTCTTGCGTTGGGCGATACATCGTATGAGTTTTTCTGTAAGACAGGTCAAGACTTTGACATCAAACTTGCAGAGCTTGGAGCAGAGCGGATCGTAGATCGCGTAGATTGCGATGTGGACTTTGAGGAGGATGCCGCTGGCTGGATCGCAGCTGTAAATGGTAAGGTCAGCGCGGTTGCGACATCGGTATCACCGCAAGGGATCGCTAATGTGGCATCTGTTACTGCGGTAGCTTCTGTAGTCGAATCCGAATATTCACGCTCGAATCCGTTTATGGCGGAAGTATTAGAAAATTTAAATTTGAACGGCAAAGGTTCGGATCGTGAAACACGCCATTTGGAACTGTCCCTTGAAGGTTCAGGTCTTACGTATGCGCCAGGCGATGCGGTCGGTGTGTACCCACAAAACGATCCAGCTTTAGTTGATGATATTATTTCATTCTTGCAATGGAATCCGCAAGAGTCTGTTGTAATTGGAAAAGCAGGCGAGACTTCTACACTGCGCGAAGCGCTACTTCACCACTATGAAATTACCGTACTAACGAAGCCTTTACTTGAAAAAGCAGCTGCCTTCTCTGGAAACGGAAAATTGGCCGATCTGCTGAAGCCAGAACATAAAGAAGATTTAAAAGCATATACGAACGGACGCGATCTATTCGATCTGCTTGGTGATTTCGGACCATGGACATTCAAAGCTGCGGACGTTGCGAATTTGCTGCGGAAGATACCGCCAAGATTATACTCCATTGCAAGCAGTGAGAACGCCCATCCGGAGGAAGTACATCTTACAATTCGAAAAGTAGAATATGAAGCGCACGGACGTCCACGTAAAGGTGTGTGCTCTGTGTACACATCTGAGCGTCTCGAAGCCGGCGATAAGCTGCCTATTTTCATTCAGCAAAATCCGAACTTTAAGCCGCCAGTCAATCCGGATACGCCAGTTATTATGGTGGGGCCCGGCACAGGCGTTGCGCCATTCCGCTCATTCCTTGAGGATCGTGAGGAATCTGGGGCTGCGGGTCAAACATGGTTGTTCTATGGTGATCGCCATTTCGTAACGGATTTCTTGTATCAGACGGACTGGCAGCGCATGCTGAATGATGGTGTATTGACGAAGCTTGACGTTGCATTCTCTCGTGATTCAGATGAGAAGGTATATGTGCAGCATCGGATGTTGGAACATGGCGAAGAGCTCTATAAGTGGCTGCAAAATGGCGCTCATGTATACGTCTGCGGAGATGAAAAATATATGGCGCATGATGTTCAATCTGCACTGCTTTCGATTATTTCGAACTACGGAGGGAAGTCTCCCGAAGGAGCAGCCGCATATCTAACAGAGCTGCAAGAACAAGGCAGATATCAAAGAGACGTATATTAAGCGCGAATCGAATTTACATGCATTTATAGATATAAACGGGAACGATCCGATCATGGGGATAAAGGAGCTAACAGCAATGGCAAAAAAACTAAAAGTACAGCCAATTGGTGGGCCGCCGAGTGACGTCGAACAGCTAAAAGACGAAAGTAATTATTTGCGCGGTTCATTAGTTGAATCGCTGTCCAACCGTATTACAGGCGGATTGCCTGAATTGGACAATCGTCTTCTCAAATTCCACGGCAGCTATATGCAGGATGACCGTGACTACCGCAACGAGCGTGAAAAGCAAAAGTTGGAGCCATACTTTCAATTTATGCTTCGTATCGTTACGCCTGGCGGTGTATCGACACCGGAGCAATGGCTTGTTATGGATGAGCTGGCTGAGAAATATGGAACAGGAAGCCTTCGTGTCACGACACGTCAAGCTTTCCAGCTGCATGGCGTATTGAAGTGGAATTTGAAAAAAACGATTCAAGAAATCAATGAAGCTTTGCTTACTACTTTGGCTGCTTGCGGTGACGTTAGCCGTAACGTTATGTGTAATCCGAACCCGTACCAATCGGACATCCACAACGAGGTTTTTTATTGGTCGCAGCAGCTGACGACACATTTAGCGCCTAAAACGCCTGCGTACCATGAGATTTGGCTCGATGGGGAGAAGGTTGTAGACAGCTCGGAGCAAAATGGTGCAGCTGTTGAAGTAGAACCGATTTACGGCCATGTATACTTGCCGCGTAAGTTCAAGATTGGTATTGCAGTACCACCATCGAATGATGTGGATGTGTATTCGCAGGATCTTGGCTATATTGCAATTGTGGAAAATGGCAAGCTTGTTGGCTTTAACGTCTGCGTCGGCGGTGGTATGGGTATGACACATGGAGATACAGCAACGTATCCGCAGTTGGCTCGCGTTATCGGCTTCATTACACCTGATCAAGTACTTGATGTAGCGGAGAAAACGGTCACGATTCAGCGCGACTATGGCAACCGTTCTGTGCGTAAAAATGCACGTTTCAAATATACGGTCGACCGCCATGGTTTGGAATGGTTTGTAGAAGAGCTTCATGATCGCTTAGGCTGGGAGCTTCAGCCTGCACGTGAATTCCATTTTGAAAATACGGGCGACCGCTATGGCTGGATTAAAGGCAAAGACGGCAAATGGAATTTGACGCTGTATGTACAAAGCGGACGCATTGTGGATATTGAAGGCTACAAGCTAAAGACGGCTTTGCGTGAGATCGCCAAGATTCATACAGGAGATTTCCGTCTGACTGCGAATCAGAATTTGATCATTGCTAATGTGAGCAGTCAGAAGAAGACGAAAATCGTTGCGCTGCTCAAGGAATACGGCATTGAAGAGGGTACGCAGTATTCAGCTCTTCGCCGCAGCGCGTTGTCCTGTGTGGCTTTGCCGACATGCGGTCTTGCTATGGCAGAGGCTGAACGTTATTTGCCGTCGCTAATCGACAAGCTTGAGCCGGTAATGGAGCAAGCGGGACTGCGCGATGAAGAGATTACTATCCGTATGACAGGCTGCCCGAATGGCTGCGCACGTCCTGCGTTGGGCGAGATTGCGTTTATTGGTAAGTCGCCGGGCAAATACAATATGTACATGGGCGCTGGTTTCTCTGGTGATCGATTGAGCAAGCTGTATCTCGAGAACATTGGCGAAGAGGAAATAATCGGTACACTTACACCAATTATTAACCGCTATGCGGCTGAGCGTGTTAGTGGCGAGCATTTCGGTGATTTCGTCATTCGTGCTGGCTATGTGAAGGCGGTAACGGACGGAACGAACTTCCACGATTAATGGAGCTTATAACGAAGGCGATGCAGTGATCATACTGCACCGCCTTTTTCATTTGCATGCATACAGACGAATAGCGAAAAGGAAATACATTGGATTCAGCGAACATACTATTACGTATCACGTATCCAAGGGCTGTAATCTGCAGCGTAGAATGGTGGTTAATATGGACACTTCAATGATATCCACGAAACTATATATACCTCAAACTAGGTCGCATGTTGTGAAGCGCTCACGACTGATCGATAAGCTGGATAAAAGTGCGAAACATAACAAGCTAACACTAATTTCTGCCTCTGCCGGATATGGAAAAACGACATTGGTCAGCGACTGGCTTGCATGTTGTAAATGGGCTACTGCTTGGCTATCGTTGGATGAAGGGGATAATGATCCAACTCGATTTTTTCAATATTTATTTGCTGCGTGGCAGAGGATGGTGATTAATGACGAAGAAACAGCGGGGCCGTTAAATATCGTTCACTCTCCACCGTTGCCTTCAATAGATCTGCTGCTACCTATGTTGATTCATAAAATGACAGCTACGACTGAGAATTGTCTCGTTGTACTGGATGATTATCACGTTATTCAATCCGAAACGATTCATCGTGCAGTTGCGACACTGCTAGAGCGCATGCCGGATCATGTGCATCTGATTATTATTTCACGTGAGGAGCCACTTCTGCCCTTGTCGAAATTACGAGCTAGAGGGCAAGTAACGGAGATACGAGTATCCGATTTGCGGTTTACGTATTCTGAAGCGGCAGAGTTTTTAGAGCATACAATGGAGTTGCATCTTTCCCCAGAGGAAACTGCTCTGCTAGAAACTCGCACAGAAGGCTGGATTGTAGGTCTGCAATTAGCGGCTCTTTCTATTAAAAATAAAGACGAAGCCGCGGGTTTAATCTTGTCTTTTACCGGAAGTCAAAGGTTTGTAATCGATTATCTAGTAGAGGAAGTATTGCAACGGCAATCAGCAAATGTTCAACTTTTTTTGATGCGTACTTCCATTCTCGATCGATTATGTGGATCGTTGTGTGAGGCAGTTATACACTCGGGAGATGGGGAGCCGAATGGTCAAGATGATTCTGGTCAATACATGTTGGAATATCTTGAACAGTCAAATTTATTTATCATACCATTGGACAATGAGCGGCGTTGGTATCGTTATCACCATCTTTTTGCTGATTTCCTGCGTCAGCGCTTCTGTCGGCATTTGATTGCTACTACACAAAATAAGAACCAGTCTGTAGCGGAATTACATCTGCGAGCTAGTGAATGGTATGAAAATCATAGTATTGAGATAGAGGCTTTTCACCATGCTGTAGCAGCTCATGATATTGAACGCGCCGTTCGTTTATTAGTAGGGAACGGAATGCCATTATTGTTTCGCGGAGCCGTGGCACCTGCGTTAACATGGTTGGACTCACTTTCCCATACGCAGCTCAATGAGCAACCTGTACTGTGGGTACTATACGCTTCGGGATTGTTAATTAGCGGTCGCGTATCAGAAGTTGAATCGAAGCTGAAAGCCGCAGAACATGTGATACAGCTTGCAGGGAAAAATGAGGCGAATCGAGATCTCTTAGGTCATATTGCATCTATTCGAGCTACAATTGCAGTGAGCAAGCATGAGGCAGAAACAATTCTCATCGAGTCTCGCCGTGCTCTAGAACTTGCATCCCTCAATAACATTCCCGTTCGCACTGCAGCCACATGGTCATTGGGATATGCCTATCAACTCCAAGGAGATCGAGATTCGGCGAGCAAGTGTTATATGGATGCTCTATCAAGTAGCCAGAAGATTGGACATGTTATCATCACAATAATGTCTTCACTTGGTCTTGGTATGTTGCGGGAATGGGAAAATCAACTAAACATGGCGGCTGAAACGTACCAATACGTTCTGAAGTTGGCAGGGGATACACCGCTCCCTGCTGCTTGTGAAGCACATTTGGGTCTAGCGCGTATTTGCTATGAATGGAATGACCTGCAAACTGCTTTGCAGCATGGTCAAGTAAGCGTTCAGCTGGCAAAGCAGCTCGAACATACGGATAGAGCGGTTGCGGGTGAAGTGTTATTGGCAAAGTTGAAGCTTGTACAAGGGGATGTAGGCGGAGCAGCCGCGACTATTTCGAGAGCTGAGTATGTGGCTAACCAATACCATTTTAAGCATCAGCTTCCGAATATTGCAGAGGTGCAAGTTCATATGTGGATTCAGCAAGAACATGTGACAGCAGCGCATACTTGGTCTAAGAAATATAACCTCCCCCTAAGTCAGGCACGAGTACACTTGGCTCAAGGTGATACGGCTACTGCACTTGCGATAGTAGAAGCGGCTATTCAGAAAGTCGAGGGAAGCGAATCAAAGGATGAACGACTCAAAATTATCATCTTGCTTGCAATTGTGTTGTATGCTCATGGTGAACAAACAAAGGCTTTGGGAGCTATAAGAGAAGCTTTAACGATGGGGGAGCCTCATGGATTTATTCGTAGTTTTATAGATGAAGGTATGCGGATGAAAAAGCTGCTAGGTGAAGCGTCAGCTCATAGAATTATGCCACATTATACGGCTAAATTGCTTGCACAATTTGTTGGTGAGGATCAAATTCATCCATCTATATGGAATGAACGGCAACTCGATCCAGAACGGGTACTTATCGAGCCGTTGACTGCACGAGAGTTGGAAGTTCTGTACTTAATCGCACAAGGACTATCGAATGATGAAATTAGCAATCAATTATATATAGCTCTACCTACAGTGAAAGGGCATAATCGTGTCATTTTTGAGAAATTGCAAGTCAAACGTCGTACAGAAGCCGTTGCACGTGCTCGTCAGTTAGGTTTGTTATAAAAAGAAGATCCGCAAATCGACTATTTTCATCCTAGCCATTATGCAAGATTCAAAACCATACTTTAGTATCTGCACATGGTTCCTTTATTGACGGTATACTCATTGAAAATAAAGTTCAGGAGGAAGACAATGAGAGCCATCGTATGCACAAAGTATGGAACGCCAGAAGTGTTAGAGCTTAAAGACGTCATGAAGCCAGTCCCGAAGGAACATGAAATACGAATTAAAGTCTATGCCACAACGGTAACGACAGGGGATTGTAGAATTCGAAGCTTTACAAGTCCGATTTTACTCTGGTTACCGATGCGAATTGTGTTGGGTTTTACGAAACCAAGAAATCCAATTCTAGGCGTAGAGCTGGCAGGGGAAGTTGAAGCAATAGGGAAAAAGGTGAAGCGATTCCAAGTTGGTGATCAGGTGTATGCATTAAGCGGGATGCGCTGTGGCGCACATGCTGAATATATTTGCATGTCAGAGCATGCAGTAGTTGCGTTAAAACCAACCAATGCAACGTATGAGGAAGCTGCAGCGCTGCCATTCGGTGGAACAACGGCATTGCATTTTTTTAGAAAAGGAAATATCCGAGCAGGGATGAAAGTGCTGATTTATGGAGCGTCAGGTTCCGTCGGAACAGCTGCTGTACAGCTTGCTAACTATTTGGGAGCAGAAGTTACGGGAGTGTGCAGCGGCAGAAATACAGACTTAGTGAAGTCACTCGGAGCGGAGCATGTCATTGACTACACCAAAGAGGATTTTACGGAAAGAGCAGAGAAATTCGATATTATCTTCGATGCGATCGGGAAAAGTTCGAAGTCTGATTGCACAAAAGCACTAGCTCCAAAAGGAAGATTTCTGACTGTAGATGGGCAAGGAGTTGCTAAAGTGAGTGCGGATGACTTGGTTTTCCTTAAAGAGCTGATGGAGAAAGGCGATATGAAAGCTGTCATCGATAGGCGCTATTCACTGGAACAAGTTCCTGAGGCTCATAGGTATGTAGAAACAGGCCGCAAGCGTGGAAATGTAGTGGTTCATGTGCATCCTAAGCATAAAGAGAGGCATTAAAGAGATTGCGATGTTCGAATTTTGCATTACTGATCGTAATGTAGAGATTCGGACTTTTTTTGTTATATCGAAAGATAGTAAGAATGTAAAGCTAATATAAAATAGAAGCTAGCTAGGATAACATTTTGATGCTAGAATTTGTTAATGTATTTATTTCCCATAGCGATCGACCAACTAGATAAAATATAAAAATGATGGGGGAAACGTATCATGCAACAAGTTGAGCTAATTGAGGTAGACGATGCTAATGTACACAATGGAGGTTGTTATTGCCTTCGCAGCAAGCCTAATTCTACAGGTTACATGAATAAGAATGAGTGGTTAATGAGTAGGTTCCAAGAAGGATTGAAGTATATCAAGATTATGGATAACAAAAAGCCAGCGGGATTTATTGAATATACGCCGATTGAATATTCTTCGCGAGTTGTCTATGGTGAAAATTATATCGTGATTCATTGTTTATGGGTTCAAATTACGGGTAAAGGCTATGCTTCAAAGCTGATACATCAATGCATTCAAGAGGCTAGAGAACAAAATAAAGCAGGCGTTATCGTAGTTACCAATTCTAACACGTCTTGGACGCCAAGCAAGGATATTTTTATTAAAAATAATTTTGTTGAAGTGGCTCAAGCACCTCACGGTTTCGAGCTGCTCGTTCATAAGTTTGGAGCATCACCAGATCCTTATTTTCCAAATGACTGGGATGATCGACTTGTAAGTTTTAAACAATTAACAGTTATGCGAACACAGCAGTGTCCATTTGTTGATGTGGCAACTACGAATATGATGGAAGCGGCTAATAAACTAGGAATTCCTATACATATCATTGACATTCAAAATAGAGAAGAGCTGTTGAGGATTTCCCCTACTCCTTATGGTATTTATGGTGTTATCTATAACTCAAATCTAGTTACTTATCATAGGCTTACCATACACTCGGCTATGAAAAGGCTTAAAGAACTAATGTCCTATTGAGGCACAGAGAGAGTCTATTTTACACAGGAAAGGTTGAACGATATGACGATATATCACTTTTACCCCATGACCAAAGAGTATGCTTCTATTATCTGCACTTGGAAGTACTCAGCTCCATACTCCATGTACAACATGGATGATAGCAACGAATGTATTTGCGAGCTTATGAATGACGAGTATTTTTACGCTTTGGATAGCGATAACCAATTAGTAGGTTTTATTTGTATGGGGAATTCGGCTCGTGTACCAGGTGGTTATCCAACGGGTATTTATGAACATGATGATCGGCTTGATATTGGATTAGGGCTTAGACCTGATTTTACAGGAGAAGGAAAAGGTCAGCAGTTCTTGCTGCAAGGTATAGACTATTTGAAGCAGCATCACTATGCGCAGAACCTTCAGCTGGTAGTGGCAGCATTTAATGAAAGAGCGATTACAGTATATGAGCGTGCTGGTTTCGTGCGTGGAATGAGCTTTATGAGCAGGATAGGTAATAAGCAGGTAGAGTTTTTGTCTATGACATTGGCTTTGTAGAGGATATTTAGCATTGACTGGCGAGCAACGTGTGCACTCAAATATAGACAAGATGAGAAGGGAAATTAAGACATCCTGAAAAAATTGAAAAGCTGCGTATTCGTTACGATATTACTGTCAATTTTCCTTGCCAGTACCGTGTATGGAACGACTTGGGAAGATTTAAAGCCAGAAGAAGTAGTAAAAAGAGCAACAATCGTCGTCGAAGGGAAATTTGATTTTTATACCTATTATACAGATGGAACTAGCAGCTTAACCATTGGATTTGCTTTTAAAGCAGATAAACTCTATAAAGGTCATGAGTTTGATTTGATAATGGTTGCTGCCGATGAAAATGATAAGGAATGGATAGAAAAGCATCAGAAAATAACGGGAGATTCGTTTTATTTTTAGAAGATAAAGAAGAGGATATTCTTTTGACTAAAGTAGGTGGGCCAAACGGGATGATTCGTATTCAAGACAATAAAGTACAGCACTATAATGAAAGTGAGCAACAAGTGTTTCAACAATATTTAAACAACACACCAAGTAGCACGCCTACAGTGAGTCATGATAGTCATATGCCAAATATCACAAATCACAAACCAAATAAACAAAGTACTTACTATTATTCTCATTCTAGTCGTTCCGATAATAATTTATGGCGTAATAAAAAAAGATCAAGAAGACACGAATTAATAACGAAAAAAATCTACACGATTACGGGGCGGTTGTGCAGTTTTTAGGTACAGCGCTCTCACATTCTGTTCTGACAAACGGACACTCGATGCTCACAAATTAGATTGGACGAAAAGAGAGACACTAATTTATAGCAAGGAGTGATGGTGGTGAATGATGACCTCGATTTTAATAAGCAAATGCTTTTTCTAATTGAAATAGATAAGCTCAAAAGCATTGAAAGAAGGACTAAGCTTATTAATGGTTCCCGCCAAGAGAATGATGCGGAACATTCGTGGCACCTTGCTGTGATGGGACTTATTTTACATCAGTATTCCAATCAAGAAGTTGATTTGTTTAAAGTTATAAAGATGCTGCTCATTCACGATATTGTAGAAATTGATGCCGGAGATACTTTTGCTTACGATAGTACTGGGCATCTCGATAAGTTTGATCGGGAGCAGCGAGCGGCGACTCGAATATTTGGATTACTCCCGGAGCATCAAGGGGCAGAGCTTATAGATTTATGGCTAGAATATGATCGTAAGGAAACAAATGAGGCGAAGTTTGCGGCATCTTTGGATAGTTTGCAACCGCTCATACATAATCATTTGAATCAAGGTGAAACGTGGAAGAAAAATGATATCACAAGCGATACAGTATTAGACCGAAATTGTAAAATTGCGAAGGGCTCTGAAAGATTATGGGAGTATGCGCAAGAAATGATTGAGAAATCAGTAGAACAAGGATTTTTAAGTAAGTAATGCATTGGAGATTGATCATACCTATGCGTAGTAGGGGATTTCTTCTGCTTATTATTTTTACATATAATCTAGATTACAGGAGTGGCAATAACCATGAATCTGCGCTTAACCAATGCTGATGATATTGAACAACTTGTAAGAATGAGATGGGACTTTTCAAACGAATACAGTCTGAATAAGTTTGATGAGGATGCATATGAGGAGTTTGCTGTAGAGTGCAGATCCTTTATGAAGGATGCCATCGTTTCTGATAAATGGTTTATTTGGGTTGCGGAGCAAGAGGGTCTGATTCTTTCTCATATTTATATGGAACGAATTGATAAGGTACCTAGGCCGGGAAGAAAAACGAATCCTTTTCTCTATATGACCAATGTCTACACGTTGCCTGAACATAGGGGAAATAGAATCGGAGCTCAATTACTGAAAAAGATTGAAGAGTGGTCGCGAACGAATCATTATGAATTTATTATCGTGTGGCCAAGCGAATGGAGTGTAGAGTTTTATGAACGTAATGGTTACAAACGATGTAAGGAACCAATGGAATTGATGTTAGATTAAATTCAAAGGGGGTATTTATTTGAATCTGTTGTCCAAAATGGCACAACATAATGGCTTGAATATTCATTTTCTAGATTCTTTTAATGATGCTGATCCTTCTCTGACTCCTATTGTTATATGCCCTGGCTTGTCGGAAACAGCCGGAGAATACGTCGATTTGCTACAGTTTCTATTACCGCGAAGAGGGGTCGTGCTCTCGTTTAGAGGCAGAGGGAAAAGTGATACGCCGCAAGAAGGGTATGATTTGGAACATCATGTATCTGATATTGAAGCCATTGTTAAAGAAGCAGGCGTTGAGTATTTTCATCTTTTTGCATACTCTCGGGGCGTACCTTATGCGCTAGAATACGCGAATCAACATACTCCTCTTATTGCCTCAATGATCATGCAGGATTATCCACCTGAACATAAAGCGATGTCGACGGAATGGGCAGATGATTATATTAATAACTACTTAATCCCAGTCGGTAGAGAAATGAATATTCGTCAGGAAACGGTTCGTGGTATTCAACGTGAATCGACTCAAAAATCGATCTCTGTGAATTTTGATCGTCCGGTTCTTGTCGCTAAAGGCTTACTGAAAGGTTCATTGTTGACGGATAATGATCTTGAGCGATATAAGAAACAATTTCCCCATCTACATCTCCATGAGTTCACGAAAAGTGGGCATGACATCCGAAGAACAGAGAAAGCGGCACTTTATAGCGCGATAAATGATTTTTTAAGTTAGATAGAGACCGTGGGACAGTCCATGCGTACCATTTTATTATCCCCTATGCGGAGATCGTGGGAGGTCATGACATACTTCGTTACTTCCTTCCTTCTCCACTTCCATATTCACTATACGCTGAGTACTGGAAATGCACAAATGTGTGACAAATAAAGCGTTACTTGTTATACTCAATGCCCCAAATGTATCTGATGTACCTAATGTAAGCAATATACTCAATGTACTCGTTGTAGGGAATGCAGCTAATGTACTAAATGTCGCTAATCTACGAAATATCTTCAATGCACTCTGGTACTTCCTCTAACGGTTGCTATTGACGCTATTTTTACGAAATTGCGCATCAATGAATTTTAACGGGCGTCAGTGCGCTTATTTTAGCAATTTTGGCATGTGTCGCCGCTTTTTCTGGCAAATAAGCTCTCTGACAACCTTTAAACCTCAAAATAAGCAAATATAAGCTTAATAGGCTCTGTGGCAACCGTTAGTGCAATTTTGCTGTAGCAAACGTTCTCGCTGGAGAGAATAAGAATAATAGAATTATGAAAGTTAATGGTAGGGTATGGGTAACGGGCAACTCTAAATCTGTGCAATGTCTATATGAAACAGTTGTACTAGTTCCAGCTCTAGCTCTAATCCTAGCCTTCTGCTGCCAGCATATTTGCTGAATAATTTAATTGTCCAGCTCGGTTTTTTAAGGACAAGAAAGTAATTAATTGGCACGAGATGATTACGGGTGGGTATATGGGGATTTAGTAGCTTTGATGGACGATTACGAATAAAACGAAACGGATTTAGAAATAGTGGTTAATATTATTCCGTTCAACTTGTACTTGTCCTTTTAAATGATTGGCCTATATGGATTAAGCAATCACACTTCATTCCCATTTCTTAGTGTATACGGAAAGTATTGCTCCATGTATAATGATACAACGTAATTTTAGCACTGGTCGATTAAAGGGGAATAACGACAGATGGAGTTTTATAAACAACGAATATTGCCAGCTTCTAGACAAATGAAAGACTTAGAAAAAGCGATTGCCTCTCCATATGAGTATCTTATCCTGTTGGATATCCATGTGGCACAATTAAAATATGCCGTTGATATGGTGCGCAAAGCAGATAAAAAACTGCTGCTCCACTTGGATCTAATCCAAGGCTTACAAAGTGATGCGTATGCTACAGAATATTTATGTCAAGAGTACCGTCCGTACGGCATATTGTCGACGAAAGGAAATGTCATTCAGCGTGCGAAGCAAAAAGGGGTTGTCGCTGTTCAGCGGATGTTTCTCATTGATAATAGTGCGTTGGAGAAAAGTTATAAGCTGCTTGAAAAAACACAGCCGGATGTCATTGAAGTACTGCCAGGAGGAATGCCCGATGTCATTCGCAAAGTCAAAGAAAATACACAATTACCGATCGTAGCGGGCGGATTCATATCCACACGAGAAGATGTGGAGCGTGCATTGGGTGCTGGAGCAGAAGCGGTAACCACATCGAATAAGCAGTTGTGGACAAAATATGAAAAATAGTGATTGACAACGCTTACAAATATGAATAAACTATGAATTAAGTTAATACTTGTTACGGAGACTTGGAGATCTACTTTCAGAACACATTTATCCTCTCAAGGGATAAGATGTGTACTCGATCGTGGGTCTCTTTTTGCGTTCTCCTTAGCAGAATAAAATGTAACAACAGTGAGGATTTTACAGGAGGGCTAATTATGTCAGCATTTTGGGCCGAAGTAATTGGAACGATGATTTTAATCGCGCTCGGCGGCGGCGTCTGTGCAGGTGTATCACTTAAAAAGTCTTTTGCTGCAAATTCAGGTTGGATCGTTATTACGTTAGGTTGGGGTTTAGCCGTTGCAGTAGCAGCCTATTCCGTTGGTTCGTTTAGTGGAGCGCACTTGAATCCAGCTCTTACCGTTGGACTAGCTTTCACGGGGAGCTTCCCGTGGGCGGATGTACCATCTTACATTGTCGCGCAGATGATAGGTGCTATATTGGGAGCAGTAATTGTATACTTACATTACTTGCCGCATTGGAAAGTAACTGAGGATCCAGCTACAAAATTAGGTATATTCGCAACAGGTCCTGCTATCAATCATCCATTTTCAAACGTAATTAGTGAAATGATCGGTACTTTTATTCTCGTTCTCGGTATTTTGGCAATCGGTGCAAATAAATTTGCAGATGGGTTGAATCCATTTATCGTCGGATTTTTAATTGTTAGTATAGGTTTATCGCTAGGTGGTACAACAGGTTATGCTATCAACCCGGCACGTGACTTGGGTCCAAGGATTGCTCATTTTTTGCTTCCGATCCCAGGTAAAGGGGGCTCGAACTGGAAATATGCATGGGTTCCAGTAGTAGGACCGTTGCTAGGCGGTTCACTAGGTGGGTTGTTTTATAAAAATGTATTTTTAGGTGAATCGGATTCGATGTTGTGGTTAGTGTTAGGTATAGCGATGGTTGTTCTAATTGGAGCACAGCTCCTTTCGAAGCGAACAGCAAACTAAAGTGCATATCAAATTCATTGAGTGTTCAAACAATACAGGGGGGAATCTTGTATGGAAAAATATATTTTGTCTCTAGATCAAGGAACAACGAGCTCTCGTGCTATTTTATTTAATAAAGAAGGACATATTGTACACACGGCGCAAAAGGAATTTACACAAATATTTCCTGAACCAGGCTGGGTTGAGCATAATGCACAAGAAATTTGGGGGACAATCCTTTCTGTCATTGCCACTTGTCTGATCGAGTCAGGTGTGAAGCCGAGCCAGATCGCAGGGATCGGAATTACGAATCAACGTGAGACGACGGTGGTATGGGATAAACAATCGGGTCGTCCTGTATATAATGCGATTGTATGGCAATCGCGCCAAACGAAATCGATTTGTGATGAGCTAAAAGAAGCAGGTCATAGTGAGTTGTTCCGTTCGAAAACAGGATTATTAATAGATTCTTATTTCTCAGGTACGAAAGTAAAATGGATTCTTGACAATGTAGAAGGTGCACGTGAAAAAGCGGAGCGCGGCGAATTGTTGTTCGGAACAATTGACACATGGTTAATATGGAAGCTGACCGACGGCAACGTTCATGTGACCGATTATAGTAACGCATCGCGTACATTGATGTACAATATTCATGAGCTGCGCTGGGATGATGAATTGCTTGAATTGCTCACGATTCCAAAACAAATGCTACCAGAAGTTCGCTCTTCTTCAGAAGTGTATGGTGAAACGGTTGACTTCCACTTCTTTGGTGAAAGTATTCCGATTGCTGGTGCAGCCGGGGACCAACAAGCTGCGTTGTTCGGTCAAGCATGCTTTAACAAAGGTATGGCTAAAAATACGTACGGCACAGGTTGTTTCATGCTAATGAATACAGGTGAGCAAGCTGTTCAATCTTCGCATGGACTATTGACGACGATTGCTTGGGGCATTGACGGTAAAGTCGAATATGCGTTAGAGGGCAGTGTATTCGTTGCCGGTTCAGCTGTGCAGTGGCTGCGCGACGGTTTGCGTATGATTAAAGAATCGAAAGACAGCGAATTGTATGCAAGTAAAGTCGATACGACAGATGGTGTATATGTCGTTCCTGCCTTTGTAGGACTAGGTACACCTTACTGGGATAGTGAAGTGAAAGGCGCAGTATTCGGTTTGACTCGCGGCACGACTAAAGAGCACTTTATTCGTGCAACGTTAGAATCTCTCGCTTATCAAACAAAAGATGTGCTGCAAGCAATGGAAGCGGATTCTGCGATTGAGCTTACAACACTGCGCGTAGATGGTGGCGCGGTTCAAAATAATTTCTTAATGCAGTTCCAAAGTGATATGTTAAACGTTCCGGTTGAATGCCCAAAAGTATATGAGACGACAGCGCTTGGAGCGGCTTATCTTGCAGGTCTTGCTGTTGGCTACTGGGATAGCCGTGAAGAAATTGCTGCTCAGTGGAGCATCGATCGCACGTTCCAGCCTTCTATGGAAGAGGAACAACGCGTGGATTTGTACGATGGTTGGAAAAAAGCAATTGCTGCAACAAAAGTGTTTAAATAAGTTAATTATTATGTTATAATGATTACAAGTTAATAATCGATTCGGTTGGAGAATAGAGAAGCCGCAATTGCACTATCGTCTTGTTTAGAGACTATAGTGTTATTGCGGCTTTTGTTATTTCGGTCACCGATTGCTCAGGAGGTCATACAGATGAAGATGGAATTTAACGCAGCGGGGCGTCACGATATATTGCAATCTATGAAAGAACAGCCTCTCGATGTAATCGTAATCGGTGGTGGTATTACAGGAGCGGGTATTGCGCTTGATGCAGCGACGCGCGGCCTTAACACAGCGTTATTTGAAATGCAGGACTTTGCAGCAGGTACTTCGAGTCGCTCGACGAAGCTTGTGCATGGCGGATTGCGCTATTTGAAGCAATTCGATGTGAAGACGGTAGCTGAAGTAGGGAAAGAGCGTGCCATTGTTTATGAAAATGGCCCACATGTAACAACACCAGAATGGATGCTGCTTCCGTTCCATCGTGGCGGCACGTTTGGTAAGTTCAGCACATCGATCGGACTTCGTGTCTATGACTTCTTGGCAGGTGTGAAACGCAGTGAACGCCGTCGCATGTTTACGGACAAAGAAACGATTGAACGTGAACCGCTATTGAAACGAGAAGGATTAAAAGGCGGCGGTTACTATGTTGAATATCGGACAGATGATGCACGGCTGACGATGGAAGTGATGAAAGAAGCGGTAAGTAAAGGTGCAAAAGCACTGAATTATATGAAAGTAGAGTCGTTCTTGTACAAAGAAGGTAACATTGCAGGCGTGCGTGTAACCGATCAGGTGAATGGTAATCAACATGAATTGTTCGCAAACAAAATTATTAATGCAGCAGGGCCATGGGTGGATGTGCTGCGAGAGCAAGATGGTTCGCGTACGGGTAAGCGTCTTCAAATGTCTAAAGGGGTTCATCTTGTGGTCGATCAGTCGAAGTTTCCACTTAAGCAGGCAATATACTTTGATACGCCTGATGGGCGCATGGTATTTGCCATTCCGCGTGATGGCAAGACGTATGTGGGAACGACGGATACGTTCTATAAGGCAGATCCGATCCATCCGGTAATGACTGCAGAAGATCGTACGTACATCATGGATGCGATTCACTATATGTTCCCTACGGTCCAGCTTACAGTGCAAGATATTGAATCGAGCTGGGCAGGGGTTAGACCGCTTATTTATGAAGAAGGAAAAAGCGCATCCGAAATATCGCGCCGAGATGAAATATGGCAGTCTCCTTCTGGACTAATTACAATCGCAGGAGGAAAGCTGACAGGTTATCGGAAAATGGCGGAGACGATTGTTAATTTGGTGACGAAGCTCATTCATGAGCAAGATGGGCGTTCATTTGCGGCAGCAGCAACGAAACATATGCCGATCTCTGGCGGTCATGTTGGCGGCTCTGCTTCATTCCCGGATTTTGTGAGCAAGATGATAAGTGAAGGGGTAAAACAAGGTTTGGACGTTAAGTTGGCCAAGCGATGGGCACTATTTTACGGTTCCAATGTAGATCGTATCTTTGAACTGGCCCATGCCTATGCTGATAAGTCAGAGCAAGTTGGTCTTCCGCTTGAAGTACTCGTACCGCTTGTATATGCGATGCAGTATGAGATGACGGTGAAGCCGGATGATTTCTTTATTCGTCGTACGGGAGCATTGTTCTTTAATATTGAATGGGTACGTCGCTGGAAACAGCCAGTAATAGATTATATGGCAGCAGCGCAAGGTTGGACGGAAGAGCAGAAGCTGCGCTACACTTTAGAGCTTGAACAAAGTTTGGAACGCGCAGTGACGCCGCAGAACGAAGTGTAGATATTGTAATGTTATTTTCATGGATTTGAAACGATAAACGCCAAGTTCTCATTTTTGTGAGCTTGGCGTTCTGTTTTATACAGTTGTGTTTTATGCGCAGAGATTCAAATAGCTGTGGTGCCAAGCGCTGCACCGTGAAAAAGGCTCCCTTCGTATTAACGGCGAATGTCCGATCGTAAGAACTTTCCGTTACTTGTTCGAATGGTTCAAGCACCGAGATCCCAGCATTTACATGGAGTAAATCTATTTTTCCAAGATGTTGCTCTACGTAAGCTCCTAATGCTTGAATGTCTTCCAATCTCGAGACATCAGACAATACTACATGCACGCGTTCACTACCTAATTCACGTCTTGCCTCTTCCATGTTCTTCGGATTACGGCTTGTAACAAGCACTTCCGCTCCTCCTGTGAGCAGTGCCTTCGCAGTGGCAAGTCCCATGCCATGTGTTCCACCTATAATTACAGCTTTCTTCCCTTGATAGTTACTCATTTGACTTCCTCCTCAAAATGGTTTGGTTTAGCTTCTGACCTCAGTCTAAAGCTTTACACTAGTGTCAAAGTCAAGGGGTTTTTAGAATACACAGAAGCGGCTATTGAAGCAGATAGTCGCTTTTACATATATGAACCTTCTAATTACATGGAAGGTACTTACTGATATAATTCATATTAATTTTACTATTTACTACACTAGATGAAGCAGAGGGGTAGAAGCGTAAGTGAAGCAGCTAAAGAATGTACTTGAACTAATTAAACTTGGCGAAAAATTAAAGATGGAGTTGCGCCATAGCTGGTTATCAAATGGTAGAAGAGAAAGCGTAGCGGAGCACACATGGCGTCTTGCCCTAATGGCAATGGCCATTGAACCCTATTTGCCTAATCGAGTAAACAGTGAGAAGCTGCTCAAAATGATCATTATTCACGACTTGGTTGAGGCTTATGCGAAGGATATTCCTGCATTTGATACGATGAATAATAATGAAGCGAAAGCTTTGAAACATAAAAATGAGATCGCAGCTATTGAGCAGATTCGAGATATACTTGGCGATGAGCATGGTCAGAAGCTCTATGAATACTGGTTCGAATTTGAAGGTAAGGACACGTATGAGGCCAAAGTTGCTAACGCATTGGATAAGCTGGAGGCGCAAATTCAACATAATGAAGCAGATATAGAAACATGGCTGCCAATTGAACACGAAATGACATTTATGTTAGGCAAGCATACCGATTTTGATCCGGTGCTTACAGCATTGAAAAATTTGATTGAACAAGAAGGCCAACAGAAGCTTGCAGCCGCGGGCATCGATGTTGAAAGGCTTAAGCAGCAAAAAGCCTGAAGAAAACGACTAACATAATCGTACAATAAGCACAATTTAAGCACAATGGCGTAATTAACATCATAAGAACGATATAACGATAACCCACAAAATGGAACTCTGAACAAAAGTCCCATTTTGTGGGTTATTTTTTAATGAATCATTTTCATTTTTGATTGTAAGTTTATTGTAAGGTTGCTGAAAGAAGTCAGAAAGATGGGGAATTTACAATACAGATATTACTTGAAAATACAGTCCCAGAGTTACTTGTTTAACCATACTGAGGAGGTAGGTTCATGAAAAAAAGTAAAAAAGCACTTTCACTACTATGTGCACTTATGATGTTATCCGCTTCACTCCCATTGTCTGCTGCAAATGCAGCAGAAGCAGCTCAAGCCCACCAACCAATCCAATATGCAATTGCGCAAGCTAAGCCAGCAGCTAAAAAAGCCGTAGTTCCATTAACAAAAGCGAATGTGGAACAGTTTACGAAGGAGTTTTTTGCTAACCCAGAAATTAAGAAAATCGTAGCGGGAGCAGTAGTTACGGTTGTGAAAGGTAATGAAGTACTGCTCGAGGAAGGCTATGGTTATGCAGATAAAGAGAAGAAGCAGCCAGTAGATTCGGAAGAAACTTTATTTTATATCGGTTCTGTAACCAAAGTATTTACAGCAACGGCCGTACTACAGCTAGTAGAACAAGGTAAGATTGATCTGAATGCGGACATAACGAAATATTTGGGCGATGTTAAAATCAAAAACGAAACAGGAAGCCCAGTTACGGTAAAAGATTTGCTCACTCATACGAGCGGGGTGGAGCATGCGGACACTGGATTTGCGTTTGATGCAGGGTTAGACTCGAGTCGTTATTATTCGATTAAAGATGAATTGTTGAAAAATACATTCCGGATCGTAAATAAGCCTGGCACAGTATACAGCTATGATAATTTCGCATCCCAGTTGCAGGGATATATCGTTGAGCAAGTAACTGGACAAAAATTCGAAGATTATGCCAAAAAACATATTTTTGATGTGCTCGATATGGAAAATACGAGCTATGTGTTAGAGAAGGATGAAGCGGATCAATTGGCAAGTTCCTATGATTCAAAAGGGAATAAGCTCAAGCCAGCCGTATTCAAACCGACAGTTCTACCAGAGGGATCAATGTCTTCTACTGGAGAAGATATGGCTAATTATATGTTAGCTGTACTAAATGGCGGATCGCTTGAAGGGAAGCGCTTTTTGAGTCAAGACTCCTTGTCGAAGATGCTCACACCTCAAGTAAGTATTCACCCTAATGTGCCGAATATGACTTACGGATTTGAATTCTACACCCATCATTTATTTAACGGGCATAATTTTGTTGTAAAGGGTGGCAATTTACCTGGATTCGCTTCTCAAGTTACGTTCCTGCCTGACAAGAAAGTTGGCGTATTTATAAGTGATAACCAAGGAAGCGGCATTCGAGATGTTTATATGTCTGCGTTTATGGATCACTTCTATCCAGATGAGAGACCTGCTCCAACATATTTGAAGCCAACGCAACAACAGCTTGCCAAATTTGAAGGTCGCTATAAAAACTTGCGCATGGGATTTGATGTCACAGAAATTAAAGCGAATAGTGATGGGTCTTTAACTGTAAAAGATGGGCTTGGCAGCACGATATATCGTCAAGTTGATCCGCTCCTCTTTTTAAGTGAAGATGGCTTGCCATTAGCATTTAAAGAAGAGAATGGCAAGGTGAAGTATATCTATACGTTACTGACCTTTGTCACTTGGGCAGAGAAGCTTGATGCGCCAGTTGCCTATACAGATGTGGCTGGAGACCATACGTATCGTAAATATATAGATGGTCTAAGTCCATTAGTTGCAATAGGTGATGAAGGTTCTCATACACTGCAACCGGCTAAAGAGATGACACGTGCAGAGTTTGCTCATGTGCTGATGGAATTGTTTGATATGGGATATCGTAGCCACGATAAACCAGCCTTTAAAGATGTGGGGGGACATAAGTATGTGGATGCTATTAATGAGGCGGTTCATCTCAAAATCATTGATACAAAGACGTTTAAGGACGGGAAGTTTGAGCCAGAGCGAATCATAGAGCGTCAAGAAGCGGCATTGTGGCTGTATAGTTTCCTAAAAGAGTATCCTACGATACCGAAACCTCCAGTAAAGCTCGCAGGAACGACAGATGAGTGGGCGAAAGAAGCGGTACAGTATCTGGCGACCTTCGGATTCTATGGCCCAGAAGTGATTAAAAATCAAGATGGCTCTATCGATTTCTTGTCTAAAAAAGGGTTAAAGCGTCAAGAAGTGGCAGCTATCCTTTACAGACTTGTGTACCCTCATCATTAAGAGAGTAAGTAAAATCAGTTTTATTAAAATATAGATTATAAAATGTAGGCTGTGTGATTACATGAATTAATCATGTTTTCATGCAGCTTTTTTTGTGTTAAATTGTAATATACTGTAAGGGTGCTGAAAGAAGTGAGAAAGAAACAATTTTTAAAATACAAATATTACCTGAAAAATAGTCGTGGAAATGAAGGATTTTCCATGCTGGGGAGGTATAATCATGAAGAATCGTAAAAAATCAGTCGCACTACTATGTGCCCTAATGCTGTCATATGCCTCGCTTCCTATATTTGCTATGACTGCGACAAAAGATATTCCGATTAGTCAACCGATTCTGACTCAACATGTAATCGCGGCCAAACCAGCAGCTAAAAAAGCAGTTGTTCCATTGACTAAGGCGAATGTGGAGAAGTTTACGAAGGAGTTTTTTGCCAACTCGAATATTCATAAATGGGCAGCTGGAGCTGTAGTTACCGTCGTAAATGGCGGCGAAGTGCTGCTTAATGGAGGGTACGGATATTCAGATAAAGAAACGAAGCAGAAGGTGGATCCGAATGAGACCTTGTTCTATGTTGGCTCTGTATCGAAAGTATTTACGGCAACAGCTGTGCTGCAGCTTGTGGAGCAAGGCAAGATTGATTTACATGCAGATATAACGAAGTATGTAGGCGACATGACCCTTAAAAACGAAACCGGAAGTCCGGTTACAGTAAAGGATTTACTCACTCATACGAGTGGTGTAGAGCATGCGGATACTGGATTTTCCATAGACGCAGAGTTGGATTCGAATAAATATTTTTCCATGAAGGACGAGCTGCGGAACAATACATTCCGAATCATAAACAAGCCGGGTACCGTTTATACGTATGATAATTTTGCGTCTCAGTTGCAAGGATATATTGTGGAGCAAGTTACGGGTCAGAAATTTGAAGATTATGCTCAAGAGCATTTGTTTGACGTGTTGGATATGGACAATTCGAGCTTTGTGCTAGAGAAAGAAAAGGCAGATCAGTTGGCGGGTTCATATGATTGGAAGGGGAAAAAGCTTAAGCCAGCCGTGTTTAAACCGACGGTAATGCCAGAAGGATCGTTGTCATCTACAGGTAAGGATATGGCTAATTATATGTTAGCAGTGCTGAATGGTGGAATATTTAAAGGGAAACGATTTTTGAGCAATGACTCTTTGATGAAAATGCTCACTCCTCAAGTGAGTATCCATCCTGATGTACCAAATATGACTTATGGATTTGAGTTTTATACCCATCATGAGTTCAATGGACATGATTTTGTGGTAAAAGGCGGATATATTCCTGGGTTTGTGTCCAAAATTGCCTTCCTGCCTGATAAGAAAGTCGGCGTATTTATAAGTAGCAATCAAGTGAATAACTTACATGGCCTCTACATGTCGGCGTTTATGGATCACTTCTATCCAGATGAAAGACCTGCTCCGAATTACTTACAACCTTCCCAACAACAGCTTCTGAAATTCGAAGGGCGCTATAGAAATTTGCGTCTGGGATACGATATAACCGAAATTAAAGCGAATAGCGATGGTTCTCTAACTGTAAATGATGGTATGGGCAGCACCATATATCGTCAAGTTGATCCTCTTTTCTTTTTAAGCGAGGATGGTTTTCCATTAGCATTTAAAGAAGAAAACGGTAAGGTGAAGTATATCTATACGCTACTAAGCAGTCTTACTTGGGCTGGGAAACTTGAAGCACCAGTAGTTTATGCAGATATTGCGGGAGAGCATCCGTATCGCAAATATGTGGATGGTTTGAGTCCCTTGATTGCATTTGGTGAGGAAGGATCAGCTGTAATGGAACCGACGAAAGAAATGACGCGTGCGGAGTTTGCTCATTTGCTGATAGAACTGTTTGATCTAGGGTATCATCACCACGATAAACCCGCATTTAAGGATGTGGAAGGACACAAGTATGCGGCAGCTATTAATGAGGCTGCTCTAAGTAAACTCATTGATACAGCGAGGATTAAGAATGGAAAGTTCGAGCCAGATCGACTGATAGAGCGTCAAGAGGCAGCAGTATGGATCTACAACGCATTGAAATCTCTTCCAACTGTACCGAGACCGCCAGTTAAGCTTGCAGGAACTACGGATGAGTGGGCACTAGAAGCGGTTCAATATGTGGTAGCGCACGGTTACTATGGACCAGAAGTGAGCAAGCATCAGGATGGTTCGATCGACTTTATGTCCAAAAAAGGATTGAAGCGACAAGAAGCAGCAGCTATACTCTATCAAATTGTGTATCCTGATTACTCGAAGTTAAAGTGATTTAAATTGTTATTATTTACATTATATGAATGAATGTTTAAAAGGGATTGAAAGTAGGTGAATCCGTGATTAAAGCCGTCATCTTTGATCTAGATGGAACGCTGCTCAATCGTGACCTGTCATTGAGATTGTTTGTGGAAGATCAGTACAATAGATACGCTAATCATTTAACTAGAATTCCGAAAACCGTCTTTGTTGCAAGTTTTATTGCGCTTGATAAGTGCGGATATGTATGGAAGGACAGCGTTTATCGACAGCTAATAGAAGAATATCAGTTAGACGAACTTCAATGGGAAACGATGCTGGAAGATTATATCGAGCATTTTCCTAGATTTGCAATCTCTTTCCCCCACACGGTTGAACTCTTGAATTGGCTAAAGGCTCAGCACATCAAAATAGGAATGATAACCAACGGATTTATTCGTTTTCAAACAGCTAATTTGGACGCACTACAAATAAAAGAGTACTTTGACGAGATATTAATTTCTGAGCAAGAAGGGACTAGAAAGCCGGACAAAGAGATATTTGAGCGAGCACTGCATCGATTAAACGTTAAAGCCAATGAAGCCTTGTACGTTGGGGACCATCCTATTAACGATGTTCAAGCATCTATAGACGTGGGCATGAAAGGGATTTGGAAGAAAGCAAGTTATTATACGCGCGAGGTTCAAGCAGATGACACCATTGAAGATTTAATTCAATTGAAAGAAATCGTGACTAAATATCAAGGCTAGTTTTTGTGTTTTATGACTTTAAAGCTTTCGTATGGTAGAGGAGTCTGCAAGATGACGCCTTCTTCTCGTGTATGTAAATTCCTCTAATAGTAGGAAGTGGGATTTGAAGATGAACTTAGTTTGTACTTTTTATCTACTAGTTTGCACTTTTAGCTTTATTTTGAGTAAGTTGATGCGGATTTTGGCATATAATGCTTGTCAACATTTGTATCGTCTCCTATAATTGCAAATGAGATTCAATATCAATTAAGTGAAATCGGGCAGAGTAGGGAGAGAAGCGAACGTGTTCAAACTAGGTAAAAAATCACTTCTTGTACTTGCATCAATGGTGTTATTATTGTCGATTATTACGGGTTGCGGAGCTGGTGGACAAGCAGGAACGACAACCGACTCAAGCAAGCCGGTTGCAGAGAATCAAGCACAAGGAACAAATAATACGCAAACAAGTGAAGCAGAATCGGTTCGAGTTATCGAGCACCCAATGGGGAAAACCGAAGTAAAAGGAACGCCTAAAAGAGTGGTTACCTTGTACCAGGGGGCTACTGATGTTGTCGTTGCACTTGGTGTGAAGCCCGTTGGTGTTGTAGAAGCTTGGGGAGAGAAAAAAGTTTTTGATTACTTAGCTACAGATCTAGAAGGCGTTCCCTTACTTGGTTTGGAAACACAACCTAACCTTGAAGAGATTCATAAGCTTAAGCCTGATTTGATTATTGCATCAAAGTTCCGTCATGAAGAAATTTACAACCAATTGTCTGCCATAGCACCAACGGTTTCGACAGAAGTGCTGTATGACTGGAAAGCAACATTAAAAGTTGCGAGTCAAGCATTGAATATAGAGGAGCAAGGAAATAAGTTGCTGGCTGACTGGGATAGCCGAGTAGCTGACTTTAAACAAAAGATGGGTGACCGCTTGCCAATCGAAGCTTCGATTATTAACTTCAGAGCGGATCATGTACGTATCTACTACATGGGTTATGCAGGCACAATTCTAAAAGAGCTAGGTTTCACAAGACCTGCAGGTCATGACGCAGATACATGGGGCGTTGAAGTAACGTCTAAAGAAAGTATTCCTGATATGAATGCAGATGTCATCTTTAATTTCAATTATGCGGGTAAAGATGCAGAAGCGAACAAAAAGACAGCTGACGAGTGGATGAGTCATCCGCTCTGGAAAAATATCGATGCGGTGAAGAACAATCAAGTTTATCAAGTAAACGACATCATCTGGAATATCGCAGGTGGGTACAAATCGGCTCATATGCTACTAGATGGTCTATATGATACGTTTAAACTTGAAAAATAGTCCACACGTTTATCTAACTTATGAAAGAGTGAGATTATGTTTCACCTTTATGCAAATGTGAAAATGAAAGTAGCAGGCTTTTGCCTGCTACTCCTTCTATTAGCGGGGGCTTTTGTGTCTAGTATCATTTTTGGACGAACACCCCTTACTTTTTCTACTGCCATGCAAGCTTTCCTCCAATATGATGCAGCTTTAATCGAACATGTCATTGTTATAACAGAACGGCTACCTCGCGCTGTTATTGCTACAGTAGTCGGAGCCAGTTTGGCTGTTGCGGGTGCGCTTATGCAAGCTTTAACACGCAACCCACTAGCTTCGCCTAGTACATTTGGTATTAATGCGGGTGCTATCTTCTTTATTGTAATCGCTATCGTTGTATTTTCGGTATCATCATTAGTTCAATTAACATGGGTTGCCTTCGTGGGGGCGGCAATTTCTGCTGTTATTGTGTATAGTCTAGGTTCTATGGGTAAAGATGGATTGACTCCGGTCAAGATTGTGTTAGCAGGAACAGCCATTACGGCTTTGTTTGTTTCGTTCACGCAGGCTGTCCTAGTGCTCGACGAAACGGGATTGCAAGATGTGATGTTCTGGTTGGCAGGCTCCATCAGCGGCCGTACATTGGACATGTTGACTCCTGTACTTCCTTACATGGCAGTAGCAGGAGTTATGTCCTTATTTATGGGCAGAGCGATCAATTTGCTTATTACCGGCGATGACATTGCGAAAGGGATGGGACAGAATACGCTTCTCGTAAAATGTATGATGGGTGCTATCATTGTGCTGCTTGCAGGCAGCTCCGTAGCAGTAGTAGGTGCCGTAGGTTTTATAGGTTTAGTCGTACCGCATCTATCCCGTGCATTTGTAGGAAACGACTATCGTTTGCTAATCCCGTTTTCAGCTTTAGCAGGTGCAGTATTGTTATTATCTGCTGATGTCATAGCAAGATTGCTCATTATGCCGACAGAAATTCCAATTGGCGTCATGACAGCTTTAATTGGCGGTCCCTTTTTTGTGTATATTGCCCGTAAGGGGGTAACAAAAATTTGAGACAGCATATTACTTTTCGTAATAAAAGCGACTCCATTTCTGTACAAATGGAAAGGAAATCATTACTTGTTATTATCGTTCTTTTCTTCCTTTCCATATTAGCGGTGATCGCAGGCACTAGCTTAGGAAATACAGTGATACCGCCTCTGGAAGTCGTTCAATCCATTTTGAAAATTGGATCGGGTGAGCATGATTTCGTTATTCACACGTTAAGGCTCCCGCGAGTTCTTGTTGCACTATTGGTTGGTGCTGCATTAGGAGTATCAGGAGCTATCTTACAAGGAATAATTCGAAATCCGCTCGCTTCACCCGACATTATTGGTATAACTGGCGGAGCATCTGTTGCTGCGGTTGCTTTTGTCACTTTCTTGACAGGAACAGTAAGCATTTCATTCATGCCTTTTGCTGCTATTATAGGTGCGATGATTGTGTCTGTCACGATCTACTTGCTAGCTTGGAAAAATGGTGTGTCGCCGATACGCCTAGTACTCGTTGGAATCGGCTTATCAGCTATTATGGGAGCAGGAACGACGTTTATGCTTGTTATGAGTCCTTATTTCACAGCAGGGAAAGCCTATATTTGGCTGACAGGCAGTGTATATGGCTCTACATGGGAAGATGTATTTCTGATCTTACCGGTAACGGCAATAGCCATCCCTTGTGTTGTCATATTGGCACGCAATTTGAATTTGCAAGAGTTTGGCGATGAAGTGGCTACCGGTTTGGGCGCCGCTGTTCAGCGACAGCGCTTAGTGTTGCTTGCTCTAAGTGTGCTGCTAGCAGGTGTTGCAGTGTCCATCGGTGGAGCTATTGGATTTGTAGGACTAATCGCACCTCATATTGCTAGAAAACTGGTAGGGCGCCCTTTTGGCAGCTTAGTCGTTGTATCGGCCTTAATTGGTTCGATGCTGGTCTTCGTTGCTGATTGGATTGGCCGCACTGCTTTTTATCCATTAGATATTCCTGCTGGTATATTCACCGCAGGTGTAGGTGCACCATTCTTTCTTTATTTGCTGTTTAAGAATCGAAATCAATTATAAGAACATTACATGAATAGAGGGAGAATTGATGGCAGTACAGTTTACACCAGATGAGTTGGAAATGTTAACAACAAAATATCGATTCACAATGGAGGAGTCTTCGGATGAAATCTATTCGATTCGTGCGCTAGATTTTCTAGACAAAGATACCAATATTGCGTATTTTGAGAAAGTTGCGAGTATATACGAATCCACCTCTGAAGTGGTTACCGTTTCCTTGTTTGCAAAACGATACGCTTGCCTTGGCATCGCCTCAGGGTTATATGCGATGTCGATGTATAACAAAAGTATGGATTTCGCTCTAGAAAATTGCCATATGGAATCCATATTTCATGGAGAAGCATGGCTTCCGTGCGTGCGCCTAACGAATAGCGAAGTTTCTCAGCCTGAAGTGGGTTCACGTAATGAGTGGCGTGATCGAGTCATTCAAAATATATTTGCAGATAATATTGCTAGAGTTTGGGATTCTTTTGCCAAGTCCGTTAAAATTTCGAAGTCAGTTCTCTGGGAAAATACTGCGATTTATGTATATTGGCTGTATGAGAATCAATTCGGTGAAGGGGCGAGTGCTTGTCAGCAGTCTCAACTTCTTGAAGACTATCAGTACTTAGTTGAGCAAGCACCTGCTCATCTCTTCGGCGAAACGAGAAATCCATTAAAGAAGTTTAATAGCCCCAAGAAGGTAACAACTGCATCAGAAACACCGCTTCGCATTCGCAAAACGTGCTGTTACTATTATCAAGTTTCGGATGACAATGAATATTGTCCGACATGCCCCAAAATTAAACATGAGTTTGTTTCCGTATAAGCAATTGTGAAATTATTAGTTTTAATTTAAATAGATATATAAGTGCTTTGTTTATTTAGAAAACAAAGTGCTTATTATCTATATTATGGATAAGACCGATAGCTGTTATTAAGAATTAGTGGTTGACAATAATCACTAAAATCTATTATATTTTCACTAATTTGATAGTGATTATCATTATCAATTACAAATTTCATATATCCCTTCATATGTATTTGCAAGTGTAGAAGAGATGAACCGAACAGCATCTAGATTCATGGGGGAGGAGGACTTCGGAAGCAGAAGACGTGTGATTCTGCCGAACGACGATACTTTGTTTAGGGAGGATTTGTAATGACACAGCAAACCAGTCAAAACTTACAGAATAAATTAATAATGAGTAAAGCAAAAGAAATGCAAATAGATTGCAAACTGTTGCTTGCAGGCTGTGAAGATTTTTTAGAACTAACGTATAGAGGCAAAACAATTATTATTAACAAAACAAGATCTCACAAGCTGCCATTACTCTCCGGATTTTTGGCTAAAAATAAAGAGGCGTCCAATCTGCTGCTGGAAAGAGCAGGCCTGCCTGTACCCGCGTATATCGTAGTTCCACAGATGTGCGATGAAGCCGAACATTTTCTGCATACGTATCGGAATGTAACGGTTAAGCCGTTAGATGCTAGCTGCAGTATCGGCGTTACATTGGGAATCAAATCGGTAGAGCAGTTAACACATGCGGTTCAGCTTGCGAAGCAGCATAGCGATAAAATTATGATACAAAAATATGTCGACGGCAATGACTATCGTGTACTCGTTATAGCTGGAAAAGTAGTTGCTGTTATCGGATATGAGCTTGCAACCGTTGAAGGCGATGGCCAATCTACTATAGAACAGCTAATCTATCAGCATAACGAAGCTCGATTCCTCCGGAACGAGGTCTGTGAAATCGAATCCTTCCCTGCAATTAACGTCCAGTCGAGTGCATTGCATGCGAAATTACGAGCGCAAGGTAAATCGATTGAAGATGTCTTAGATCAGGGTGAGCGTGTAGATCTGTTCTCGATTGATAACATACCGGCTGGCGAAATTAGTGAAATGAATAGGAATCAAACGAATGATATTTGTACGGCTAATATCACGATCGCAGTTGAAGCTGCACAAGCATTGAATATTGATGTCGCTGGTATCGATATAAGATGCAAAGATATAACCGCTCCGATTACCATTGAAAATGGGGGCATCCTCGAAGTAAATGCACTGCCTGATATGTCAACTCATCTCCTTCCTTTTCAAGGATCTTCAATTGATGTGTACAAAGCCTACTTGGAATATTTGTTTGAAGATTAATAACGGACTCACATACATGTACAAAGGAGCAAACTACCATGATTACAACAAATGTAGAGAACGAATACTATAAGCTTCAATCTGAAAAGGAATCCAATGCAAGATCGTATCCACGCAAATTTCCTCTTATTATTAAGAAAGCCAAAGGCACGATTATTACAGATACAGATGGCAAACAATACTATGATTGCCTTGCAGGTGCAGGGACATTAGCACTAGGGCATAATCACGAGGTCGTAACAGAAGCAATTAAGGATGTATTAGAGCAACAGCTACCACTTCACACACTAGACTTAGCTACTCCGTTGAAAATAGAGTTCATGCAAGAGATTTTCTCTATCTTGCCAGAAGAATTGAAAGATTCCGCAAAAATTCAATTCTGTGGCCCAACAGGTGCAGATGGAGTAGAAGCAGCTATTAAGCTTGTGAAAACGGCAACTAAAGGAAAATCAATACTGGCTTTCCATGGTGGTTATCACGGTTCTACTCAAGCCACGATGGCGATGAGCGGCAACTTGAGCAAGAAGCAGCATTTGCAAAGTCTGCTGCCGGATGTTCATTTCTTACCATTCCCCTATGAATATCGCTGCCCGTTCGGGGTAGGTGGAGAGCAAACCTCTCAAATAAGCGCGCATTATATCGAACATTTACTAGATGATTGTGAAAGCGGCATTGCTGCTCCTTGCGGCGTCATCGTTGAAACGGTTCAAGGAGAAGGCGGTTCCGTTCCTGCTGCTATTCAATGGTTGAAAGAGCTGCGTCGAATTACAGCAGAACGAGGAATTCCTTTAATTATTGATGAAGTGCAAACGGGGATTGGTAGAACGGGTAAAATGTTCTCCTTCGAACATGCTGATATTGTTCCAGATGTGATCGTTTGCTCAAAAGCAATTGGTGGAAGCTTGCCGATGTCTGTAGTTATCTATAAAGAAGAATTGGACAAATGGAATCCAGGTGCACATACAGGAACATTCCGCGGCAACCAAATGGGCATGGCGACAGGACTAGCTACATTGAAGTATATGAAGGAACATGATGTGCTTGAAAATGTTAAAGATCGCAGTAATCAGTTTTTTGAATATTTGAATGGTTTGAAACATAAATACGAAGTCATTGGCGATGTTCGCGGTAGAGGGCTAATGATCGGCGTAGAAATTGTGAATCCAAGTGGCCGTAAAGATCAACTAGGTCACTACCCTCAATTCGGCGAATTAACGGCACATATTCAAGAAAGATGCTTTGCTAATGGACTTATTATTGAAGTCGGGGGACGTCGTTCTGCTGTGCTTCGCTTTTTACCACCACTTACTATTTCCGCGCTTGAAACAGCTAAAGTGCTAGATATTTTTGAGAAATCCGTCAAAGAAGCCGTTGAGCTCATAACGAATTCATGATAAAGCCAGGTTACTTGAATAAGCACGCTGTGCTATTTTCAATTTTTACAGGTGCGTTCTCATTAGTTCTTACCAATAGTGCATTTAACATCTTATTGCCTAAGTTCGTGAGTATGTATGGTATTTCAACCTCATTAGGTGGATGGATAATCGCGCTTTATATGTTGGCGATGACCATTACATTGCCTCTGACATCATTGGTCGTTGATCGTTTAGGCAGAAAGCGTACGTATTTGTTAGGAATCGGCTTATATGGTACTTTCTCGATCATAGGCGGTTTGTTCTATTCCTATGTAGAAATTGTGATGGTAGTCCGATTTGTCCATGGAGTTGCAGCCGGATTAATGATCCCGTTGTCATTAGTGTTGTTATTTGATTGTTATGAAAAAGAAGCGCGTGGTAGAGTGACTGGGATATGGGGCATGCTGCTTATGATTGCGCCTGCAATTGGTCCAACATTAGGCGGCATCATTATGGAAGTGGGGGAGCTACGTCATCTATTCTGGATCAATGTTCCGTTCGCGCTCTTTTCGATCATCATGTGTGCTGCGCAAATCAAACCGTACGAACCAGCTCGTAGAAAGTCCATTCATATGGAAGGCATTATACTGCTCATAACGAGCATTGCTTTGCTCAGTTTAGGTATTCAACTCCTTTCAAACCCCGCTGTATCCAAGTGGATCGTGTATTTATCGTTTGGATTAGGTGCTGTGGCTTTGATTCGCTTTATTCAAAAGGAAAACAGGAGAGAAGAACCGATTATTCGCTATAAGCTTCTGCGAGGAAATCCAATTTTCAGGACAGTAGTTATCATTTCGGTCATACAGGATATCGTTATGTTCGGTGCGATCTTCGTTCTTCCACTGTTGTTTCTTGAGGTATTTGGCTTATCACCTTCTGTCATTGGTGCGATGTTCATTCCAACTGCGATCTGTACGAGCATATTTGTGTGGATTGGCGGCAAGTGGATGGATTCAGGGAGATCATTGAATTTTATCTTAGTTGGCGTTGGATTTATCGTCATTTCTATGATGGCTTTTGCTTTTTTACCGCGAAGCATTTCTATCATCGTTATCGTTCTCTTTATGGCATTACGAGGGATTGGAATGGGGCTATCTGATATGACGATTACGACGATCGGGCTTAATTCGTTGCCAGAAGAAGACATGCATGAAGGATCTGCGTTATCGAGTACGATTGAACGTTTGCTATCATCCTTTGCCGTAATGTTGTTAGCTTTATATTACGATGTTCGATGGCAGATGTTAGTCCAAACGGGTGAATCAGTTGAATATGCGAAGTGGCTTGCCCTCAAAGAAGAGTGTATCGTATTGGGCAGTCTTCTATTACTTACATTGCCACTAATTTTATTCATAAATAGGAAGAAGGTAGACATCGTTGTTGGAAGTGAAAACAAGTCAGCTGTCTAATCGTCAAGAACGAGCGAATTACTATACATGTAAGACGTTGTTAAATTGCTATATTCGAGAATTTTGCCAAGAGAATCGTCATCTATTATCTATCGATGCTAACAGCCAGACATTTACACTTTATTTTCCAGCTAGTAAAGTGACCGTGTCGGGAACGTTTTCTTTTTATTCAGCTATCGGTGAACATGAATATAAGGATATTTACGTACAACAAGGGCAGGCGCTGGATTACCCTGAACTCGTCCAGTGGATGGTGAGAGAGCTACAGCAGCAGGATTCACTAGTAACAGACAAGAGCAGGCTGGATTTCTCCAAAAGAATTGATAACAGCTATCGCAACTTAGCATTATTTCTAAAGCATACTTCTTATTCTCCTATATATGATTATTTATCATCAGAACAATCTTTGCTGTATGGGCATCCGTTTCATCCGTTTCCTAAGAACACATTAGGTTTTACGGAAGATGAAGTAAGCGCGTATTGTCCCGAGCTTCAACCTTCATTTCCATTATGCTATTTGGCTATTAAGAAGCATGTTTATCAAGAAGAGTGGGTGTATCTAGGACGACACACGAAGCTGCACGATACGGTTGAAGCACAAGCTCAAGCGATACTTGCAGAAAAACGAGACGAGTACGAAATATTACCGATTCATCCTTGGCAGTACAAGCATGTGCAATCAGTGAAAGCAGTAAAAGACTATATTGCACAAGAGAACATTATTCTTTTAGGGAGCTTTGGGCCTATCGCATATCCGACTTCTTCGGTACGAACAGTGTATGTTCCTGACATGGAATGCAATATCAAACTATCGTTGAATATTCAAATTACAAATATGATGAGAAACAACAACAAGGAACAAATGCGCAGAACGTTGGATGCATCCAACTATTTGCTGCAGCACCATTGCTTTGATGATGACCCACATACCGAAATTTCTTACGAGGAAGGTGTTTGTACGTGTCAATTTGAAGATGATGAGCTTACAAAATTGTTCACCATTGCTTATCGTCCGATCCAGTTTGACGTAACGTCAACGTTTGTGTTGTCCAGCTTAATTGAAGCTCCTAGAGCAGGAGAGCCAGCAAGACTATTTTCCCTTATTGATCGCAATCAGCTTGAGCCATGGTTTAGACGCTATTTAGAAATATCGCTCTTGTCGATTGTTCGCGTAGCTGAAGAAAAAGGTATTCATTTTGAAGCACATTCGCAAAACTGCTTAGTAACGATTAAAAATGGTATGCCGCACACCTTCATTATTCGAGATTTGGAAGGTGTGAGTGTGAATCAAGAGAAAGTGGCGGATCAAATTGATAAGTCAGGCCTGCTATTTTATGAAAAAGAGAAGGCTTGGGCGCGTACTTCGTACTATTTTATCGTCAATCATTTAGGTTCATTGATTCATGCACTTGCGAGCGGCATACAAGCAACAGAGGAATATTTCTGGAACATCGTACGTGATGTGCTCACGAAAGAAGTAGAACAGCATCACAATGAGTATGTCCTGCATCTGTTAGAGGCGGAAGGTTTTTATGCGAAGCGGAATATGATGAGCTGTCTTGCCGGAGTGAGTGAGACGCCTTCTTACGTTCTAGTGAACAACATCATGAACCAATTAGGGAGTGGAACAAGTGAGTCAAGCAAGTCATTTTAGTAAAACAGAGGCTGTATGCCTAGATGAAGTTAAAGAAAGAATTATGCGTCAGACGATGGAAGCGATGCTGTTCGAAGGCATTATTAACGTAGTGAAAAATAACCGAGTATGGACTTTTACTGGAAAAAATGCGGAAGACGGCACTGTGCATTATTCGTGTGAAGCGGATGAGAAGTGGTCTTTTGGCAGGGTGAAAATAGATAAAAACTCGATAAAAAGAGAAGGCGAACCATGCACCAATATTTATGTGTTTTTGGAAGAAGTGATTCAAAATAGTTTGGATGGTACGCTTAAAAATCAATTTATCGATGAGTTGTTAGAAACGTTAGCAAAAGATAAGCAATCTAAAGTATATCAGGCGGATGAGATTCCAGCAGGGGACATGCACTATGAAGCATTAGAGAGCCATATGGCTGACGGGCATCCTTATCATCCGAGCTACAAATCAAGAATTGGCTTCTCTCTAGAGGATAATTATTTGTACGGGCCAGAGTTTAATCAAGACATTGCCTTGCAGTGGATTGCGGTAAGTGATCAGCTCGCAGATGTCGCGGTTTCAAAAGCAAGTTCCCTAGAGGAGATGTACAAGCTTCATCTTACAAATGAGGATATGGAGCGATTTGCACAAATCTTGAAAGAGAAGGGTTCTAGCGATAAGCGATATATTTTCATACCGGTGCATCCATGGCAAATGGAACATCGCACACCTTCCTTGTTTATACAGCAATTAATCGATAAAGATATGGTGCTCTTAGGGACCTCGAATAGCATGTACCGTGCCCAGCAATCGATACGTTCCATGTCACATCGCAATCGTACAGATGCACCTTATATTAAGCTAGCTATGAGTTTGATAAACACATCCACGAGCCGTATTTTGGCACATCATACAACGCAAAATGCTCCACTGATTAGCGATTGGCTGCACCATATTATTCAAAATGATGAACTTTTGCAAGGAGAAGGATTTCACTTTTTAAGAGAAGTAGTTGGCATATCTGTCCGCTACAATAAGCTAAATGCAATCCAATATCGCTCGGCTTACGGAACGCTTGGTGCCGTATATCGCGAAAATGTTTCCACGTATTTGGAAGAAGGCGAAGAGGCATGGCCGTTAAATGCGATCACACTTATCCAGAAAAACGGCAAGTCCTTCATTCAAGACGCTGTTGAGCAGCATGGGATCGAGAAATGGAGCGAGGCGCTCATTAAAGTCGTATCGCTTCCGATCATCCATCTGTTGTATGCGCATGGAATTGCACTGGAGTCACATTCGCAAAACATTATATTAGTCGTGAAAAATAACTTGCCAGTCAAAATCATGATTAAAGATTTGCACGATAGTGTTCGGTATATGACCAAGCATCTTCTTCACCCAGAGTGGGCGCCGCAGTTGCATCCTGAGCCAGAAACCCATCGTAAATTTAATCGTTACTCGTTCCTGCAAGCGGAAACGGTGTCTGAAGTAAGAGACTATACGTTTGATGCGTTCTATTTTATTTGTATGACGGAAATTTGTTTCACATTGGAGAAGTTTGGTTTGCGTGAAGAGGACTTCTGGCGTTCATGTACAGAGACCATTCTAAACTATCAATCGGAGCATCCCGAATACAATGAGAGATTCGAGCTGTTCAATTTATTTTCAGAAGACGGCCTAATCGAAGAAATGACGAAGCGTCGTATTTATGGCGATGGCGAGCTATTCTTCCGAAAGGTTAGAAACCCTTTATTAGAGGCCAAAGGGATTTTAATATGAGAAAGAATAAACTGAAAGAAAAAATAAATCGAAATGAGTCCGTATATGGACTATTTGTCTCGATTCCGCATCCGATTGTCATCGAGCTGATCGGGTATGCCGAGTACGACTTTGTCATTATTGATTATGAACATGCATCAACGAATATGGAAACGATTGAAGATATGATTCGAGCTGCTGAATTGCTAGATATTACACCGCTCGTACGCATTTCTAAAGTGGATCGGAATGAAATATTGAAAGTGCTGGATAGTGGCGCTCAAGGAATTGTCATTCCTCATGTGGAGTGCAAAGAGCAAGTCGAGAAGGCTATCTCTTACTCCTATTATCATCCGATTGGCATGAGAAGTTTGAACAGTGGGCGGCCCGGCGCTTTCGCCAAGTATTCGTTAACCGAATATATCAAGGAAGCGAATGAAGAGATTATGATCGTTCCCATGATAGAAAGTGAAGCGGGCGTTGTTGAAAGTGAAGCGATTTTATCGATACCACAAGTTAGCTTTGTATTAGAAGGAGCAGCGGATCTATCGCAATCGCTAGGAGTGCCATGGGATACGGATCATCCTGAAGTACAGCGCTGTTTAGAACAAGTATATGAAACGTCCAAGCGCTGCGATGTACCGTATGCGATTGTTTCTCGAAGCGTGGAACAACATGCGAAGTGGGTTGAGCGCGGGGTTCATATTTTTGTACTTGGAGATGACCGGAATACAGCGTTTCGAGCCTATAGAACAAAGCGTGAAGACTACCGACAGGTGATGGGTGGGAGCCAATGAATCAAGTTGTTGAAAAATGGATCACAGACTGGCATGTTCACAATGATGAGCCTGTCTGTGCGTATATTTACGATTTAAAGGGCATTCAAAATCATGTGAAAGCGATGCTAGAAACGATGCCTAGCCAAACGAACTTATTTTATGCGATTAAAGCAAATCCTGATCCGAACATTATTGAAGCGTTGGTGCCTTACGTGAAAGGATTTGAAGTGGCATCCATCGGAGAACTTTTGAAAGTAAGAGGGGTTTCCTCTGATGTTCCTATTTTATTTGGAGGACCTGGGAAGAAAGACTATGAGCTTGAGACGGCGATTAAACAAAACGTGACGTATTTGCATGTTGAAAGTTTGTTAGAGCTGCGCAAAATCATCCTGTTAGCTAAGAAATGGGAGCGGACTACGCAGATCTTGCTGCGCATTAATGTGAGGACGAACACGTTGCCCAAAACGAAAATATCGATGGGTGGACGCCCAACTCAATTTGGACTGGATGAGCAGTTGCTTGAAGAAGCTATAGCCATACTGAAAGACGTTGACAATACGCATGTTCAACTTAGCGGGTTCCACTTCCATTCGCTCTCGAACAATTTGCATGCCGAGCTGCATGTGGACATGGTCCAGTTTTATGTACAGACCGTAAAAGAATGGGAGCGGTTGTACGGGCTGGATGTTGAAGTTATCAATGCCGGCGGTGGGTTTGGTGTTACTTATGACGGTACGCCGAGCTTCGATTGGGAATTGTTTACGTCGTTGTTGGCTCAGAACGAAGCGTTGCAAGCTTTGGGAGACACGCAGCTGTTCTTTGAGCCAGGAAGATTTATCGTTGCCGATTATGGCTACTATGCAGCTGAAGTGGTGGATATTAAGCAGTCGCAGGATCAATGGTTTGCGGTGTTACGAGGTGGAACACATCATAATCGATTGCCTGCATCATGGGGGCATAATCATCCGTTCCGTATTGTTCCGCTTGATAGATGGACGTATCCATTTGCGCGCCCAGAAATCATCAATGGACAAGCTACCATCGTTGGTGAGCTGTGCACGCCGAAGGACCAACTTTATGCAAATGCTGAATTGGAGCAATTACGTGTGGGGGATGTGCTCTTGTTCGAGAAGTCAGGCGCTTATTGCTGGACGATTTCCCATCATGATTTTTTAGGACATCCACATCCGAAATTTTACTATATAACGGAAGGAAATTAGGATGAATACAACATTAACGTTATCGCAAAGCCAAACTGCAGTGCAACGGATTATGAAAGATGTGATGGATGCATTTCTAGCCGAGCAGTTTTTTCAATTAGATGAGCGTACGACGATATCATTATCGGCCGCATCGAATGAATGGCAGCAGCTGTTCCCTTTGTATAAAGATGCGTCCGTGTACGTTGGGAACATTGTATTCCTGATAGAAAAGTGCTACAAGCAAGGATATCAATGGGTAGCGGGTTCACCTATTTATAAAAATGAGGATGAGAAATGGGTAGAGATCAGCTCTCCTATTAAAGTCGCTCAAATGGTGCTGCGTCAAGTGCTGTCTGAGGAAGCTTATGCTCATCCAGGCGTGTCGGAGTTTTTGGCTGGTCTAGATATCGCGATTCAACAATTACATACAAGTTTGGAGCAGGCTGGGGAGGCTCTGTCCTTTACTCCTAGCTCAGCATATGAATGGTATGTGAAAGGCGAGATGATTGCTTCTTTGCGTGATCGTCCGTTTCATCCATTGTCGAAGGCCAAAATTGGCTTTACGACGGAGGATTACCAGAACTATATGGCTGAGTTTGGAAAGAAGACGGCCTTGCATTGGGTCGCGATCCACCATGAATCGATTGCAAAAGGTTCTCCTGAAGTCGTAGATGTGGACAAAGTGGAGCCCTATGATATTCTGCACGATGAGCAGAAGGCGATGATCGATCAAGAGTTAGAAAAGAAAGGGATTGCGAAAGAACAGTATACGATTATCCCTGTTCATATTTGGCAGCTGAAGCATGTCATTTTGCCTAACTTTAAGCAGGAAATAGAGGACAAGTCGATTATCGTACTTGATACACAAATCGGTGATTTCTACGCGACTTCGTCGGTTCGTTCACTAACTCCAACGACTGCATCTACAAAAATGGTAAAGCTGCCAATTAGCGTGTTATCGTTAGGGGCTGCTCGATATTTGCCTGTTGTGAAGCTGCTGAACGGAATTGTAGGAGAAAAAATGTTCCGTCAAGCGCTAGCCTGTGACGAGACACTGGCACATAAAGTGTTTTTGTGTGAAGAGAATAACTGGTGGGGTTATATGCCTCCATCGATGGGGCTGTTCGACGATCATCCTCGTCATTTGGCGGCACAAGTTAGAATTTATCCGCAGCAGTTGTTAGATGACAACTATAAGTTTCTCCCGATGTCATCGCTAGGTGTCGTACTGCCAGACCAGCATTTCTTGACAGAAATCGCAGGGGGAAGCATATCGAAAGAAGATGTCATCCAATTCTATTCGGAATTGGCTTCCACGTTCTACGATATTGTGATGAGATTGTTTAAAGTCGGCATCGTTCCTGAGATTCACGGTCAAAATTGCTGTGTCGTTCTTAAGGACAACAAAGTAAGCGGGCTGCTATTCCGTGATCATGATTCCGTACGATTGCACCATCCTTATTTAGATAAGCATGGCATTGAAGATCCGCGCTACCATATTCGACCGGGCTATTCAAATAGCTTGTACAATGAAACGCTGGAGAAATTGATATTCTATGTGCAATCTTTGGGTACACAAGTGAACCTTGCTTCCATTATAGAGGCATTATCCGAATCTTATCAGATACCGGTGAGTACGTTCTGGGACATTACAGAAGCGAAGTTGAGAGAGGCTTTACAAGTTATCGACATTCCTGAAGCGGATAGAGATGTATTGCGATATGAGCTGTTCGAAAATAAGGTGTGGCCTGCGAAATTAATTATTCGTCCGCTGCTTGAAGCGGATGGCGTCCCTGGTGCGATGCCGTCCGGCAAAGGGATAGGGTTTAATCCTTTTTATAAATAGCATTAAAGGGGAAAATTAGAAGCGTTAAATCACGTAATAAAAAGCAAATAATGAGAAAGACAAAACGTCCTAATTGAATGGTTAGGACGTTTTTCTATTTGATTTATACGGGATAGCGTCAGGAAAATCGTCTTTATGTTACAATTTCTCATTTTCCTGAAGATACCTCTTTGTGCTTGTTTAGCGAGTTGAAACGATGTTAGCTATCAATTTTTCTGTAGCAGGGCTGAGAACTTTATTTTTAAGGCGCATTAATCCAATAGGTAAAGAGGTCGAAATGTCATCGATGTTATGAATAGCGTATTGATGTGAATTGGCAACCAAATTGCCAGGTAGCATAGCAATACCAAACCCTTGTCGTACAAGATTTAAAACCATCTCCATGTTTGCTGCATCGTATTTAGAGTGTAAATGAAAGCCATGATGAAGAAAAACATGCTCTATTTTTCGCCGATATTCACACAATGGTCCAGTTAAAATGAAATTTTCATTTTCTAAATCACACATATTAATTTTCTTCTGTGCAGCTAATGGATGGTCGATTGGTAGTATCAAACAAAGCTTTTCTTCATATAGCGGATAAAATTCAAGATTTAATTCTGGTGATGGAGGGGGACATAGGGCAATATCAAGTTCGTTAGCGATAATCTGTTGACTAAATTGTTGGGTTACGCCACTTTCGATGGAAAGACAAATTTGTGGATGTTCTTTCATAAATGTTGTTAGTATGGCAATCAAATTTGTTTTGCTAATCGAATCAATGGCTCCAATCCGAATAAATCCTTTCTGACCGTTTGAAAATTCTTTTGCGGTTTCAGTGATTACATTCACTTGATTTAATAAAATGTCTGCCTGTTCTTTCACAAGTTTTCCCGCTTCGGTTAGCACCATTTGTTTTCCTTTACGCTCAAACAGTTCAATGCCGAGATTTTCTTCTAATTGATTGATGTGTAGGGTGATGGTCGATTGCGCGTATTGCAGCAGATTTGCTGCTTTTATCTGACTACCACATTCGACAACAGCTTGAAATGTCTGTAACAAACGAATTTCCATAATTCATTTCTCCTGAAGTATAATTCATTTTTGTTCATATTGAACAATATATCATCGTAAGTTACGATTTGTATAGAAGGAGATGATAACATGAAAGATTACTTTTCCGTTGATATCACAAACAGTGAGTGGAAATTGGTTATGGATGGTCTAGAACAAATTCCATTACGAAATGAGAATGGTGAACTGCGTTATGTTGTGCGATTCGCACCAGGGGCAAAATTCCCTCAACATACGCATAAGGAGACTGAGGAATTATTCGTATTAGATGGAACGCTTATTACCAATGATGTTGAGTGTGGAGCAGGTTCTTATCTCTGTTATGGACCTAATACAGAACATGAACCATGGTCTGAAAAGGGCTGTGTGGTTCTTGTAATGGAACGTAATGCTGGATAGTGTTTTTTAACAACAAAGGCTATACTCCGTCCATGCAGGTGGTTGGAGTACAGCCTTTGTTTGTTGTTCAACCAATTGAAGTACTAGGAGTGATTCGTTGCTTCCATGTCAGTCCTCTTCTTCGCTAGCAGACGGCTTAGGAACATCTTTCAATCGATAGGAAAGCAGGACATGAACATATTCGTCTTGCTCCGTTTGGCTCTCGAACGCTCCTAACTTCGCTTCTGCGAGATTAAAAGGTACTTTCGTCTCGGCTGTAGAAAGCGCTTGCGCAACATTGTGCATTTTTTCTGCCCATTCACGTGGGTCTAGTGAGCTGTGTGCGATATTAACTTGCGCTAAACTTCGCTGCTGCGTATCACCTTTGCGTAAATGTACGTCCACAACATCAATGCCTTGCTGAATAAGTCGGAGCAGTTCTTGAAGGATAAAATCAGAATTAGCCGCAGCCATGGAACGATCTAGCGTATAGCTTCCTCGGTGTGTATTATCAGTGAGATAATACTTTTCAATTAGATTTCCTTGCTGCTTCGTTTCGACTAGTTGGAGTAGGCCGTGTTCTTCTAGTTTATTGACGTGGTAGTACAGGCGGGATGGTTTCTCTTGTAGTTGTTCTGCCATTTGCTTAACGGTAACCGGTTCGTTCTTGGCAATCCTTAAAATAGCCAGCTTTCGCGGATCTAGCAGCATTTTAGCTAGCTCCATATCTTGCAAATTACGAAAATGATTCAATAAAGAGCCTCCTTATCCGGAAGAAGACGCGGCTAGTTTGCCTGTTTCTCGCGGCGTTGTAGAGCCAGTCTGTCGAAGGGCTTGATTATATTTTAGCAGAGTGAAAACGGCACATACAACAAGCATCAGCAATCAGTTGATTCGAGTGTTGTATTCATTGGAATAAGATCATAATCTGTAGCTAACAATCGATTCTCAAATCGACGCTGAAAAGGTGGAATGAAAATGCTAACAAATGAGAACAGAGGGATTTACCTTATTACAGGCGTTATGGCCTCTGGGAAATCTACAGTTGCACAGCTGCTTGCAGAAAAGTTTGAGCGCGGTGTTCATGTACGTGGAGATACATTTCGTAAAATGATCGTCAGCGGGCGAGTCGAGATGCTTCCTAACACAGAGGAAGAAGCGATTAGGCAGCTTCGTTTACGCTACCAAATTGCCGCCAACACAGCAGATACGTATTATGAGGCAGGTTTCAACGTTGTGATACAGGATGTCATCATTGGTCCGATGCTGCAAGAAATGGTCGAGCTTATTCGTAACCGTCCTCTATATGTGATCGTGTTGAACCCGTCAGAGGATGCAGTTGCGCACAGAGAGCTTACTAGAGCAAAGCAAGGGTATGGACTTTGGACGATTGCTGAACTAAATCGTTCCTTACTAGAGGAAACATCGAAGATGGGGATGTGGCTCGACACGACGAATCTATCTGCAGAGGGGACTGTAGAACAGATTTGGCAGAGGGCACGTACAGAAGCTCTTGTTTTAGCGTAGTTGAAGTTGATTAGGTTTATAGATAGAGTCAGTCAATGTCAATGTAATAAAAAGGTCAATCCATATGTGCTTATCGGTATGCTAAACTATTGAAAGCAGGTGAATACTTACTTGAGTAAGCATTTGGAGGGAACATGAAGAAGTTTAGACGATTTGGAAAGCGGTTCTTTATTTTTCTCGTTACTGTAGTCGCATTTATGTATGTGAATAATACGTCGCTATTTATGAAAGACAGTGGCAAGTCTCATGAGCTGCTAGCTCATAGAGGGTTAGGTCAAACGTTCCCGATGGAAGGAATCCAGAACGATACTTGTACGGCGGAGCGAATCTATGAACCGGAACATCCTTACCTAGATAATACGATCCCTTCGATGGAGGCAGCATTTGCAGCAGGAGCAGATACGGTAGAGCTGGATATTCAACCTACTACAGATGGTGAATTTGCTGTGTTTCATGATTGGACACTGGACTGCCGAACAGATGGCCAAGGTGTTACTAGGGAACATTCAATGGCTGAACTTAAAAAATTGGATGTTGGTTATGGCTACACAGCCGATAATGGTACGACCTATCCGTTCCGCGGTAAAGGAGTAGGGCTCATACCTACACTTGATGAAGTGTTAACGCAATTTCCAGAGCAATCTTTGCTTATTCATATAAAAAGTAATGATCCGAATGAAGGAGTGCTGCTTGCTCAATATTTATCTAAGCTCTCTACTAGCCAGTTGGAGCAGTTGGCCGTTTACGGTGGTGACGAGCCTATTGCAGCCTTAAGAGAGAAATTGCCAGACATTCGTGTGATGTCGATGGATACGATGAAAAGTTGTCTTCTTCCCTATGCAGCAGTAGGGTGGACAGGATACATGCCTGCCGCATGTGAGAATACACAGCTTCACATTCCGGAGAAGTTTGCCCCTTATCTATGGGGATTCCCAAGCAAGTTCCTCGCTAGAATGGAAGAGGCAAATACAAAAGTCATCCTCGTAGCAGGTGATGGAGGTTGGTCAGAAGGGTTTGATAAGGAACTTGATCTGGAACGGCTCCCAGAAAAGTATGCCGGCGGCATTTGGACGAATCGTATTGATGTTATAGCTCCTGCTCTGAAAGAGTGATCAGAGTAATGATTCGACGATCCCGATTTTGTTTGATTTCCTAGCAGCAATGAATAGATTATTTAATAGTGCTTACAGTGGATAAAGAACCCGGCCCATTAGTGGTCGGGTTTTTGTGTTAATGATGACCATGCATAGAATAAATAAACAGGATTAAATCTTACAGTTAAAGTCATATTAGGTCATTTATGAAAATAGTATGGGTAGGGTGATCTATCGTGTTGTACCAATCATTAAAGGAGGAATATATGTTATGAAACGGTTCGGTCGTGTTTTTTTATTTTCAATTGTAATGGTTATGGTGCTTGCTGCAGTTCCTGTTTATGCAGCATCAAGTACGTGGACGCTTGATATGCCATTATGCATGTATAACGGGAAAGTTTATAAGCAATTTCATCATTTAGCAGATGGGAAAAATGGTATAACCGTCTCAGGTACGATAACGACGAAACAAAAAAATAGTGGAGCAAGTGAGGTTCCCCGCGAAATTACTGTCTTTCTTAGGGAGGATGATGGTCATACGAATAATCTAATCGGTTCTTTTAAGGTAAAGCCATCAAGTGTAGTGGGTGGAACGGTTCATTTCAGCCAGCACTTCCCTGGAGCTAATTCGGTAGGCGACCCAGATGGCATTGGTGAATACTATCTTGTTTGGAGTAAAGGAGCGAACGATTACTGGAGAATAACAGGTACGGGAACCATTTCGAATTAATCTCATGAAATGAGCAGGACTGGTGAGATGTACTATACAATTTAAAAAGAACCGGCCTTACTTCACTAAGGCCGGTTCTTTTTTACGAGTTATTTAGCATGGATAAGCCATCGTAAACTGTTGTTGGTAGTTTTTTTGCATTTATTCATGATGTTCTTCGACTTTAACAATGACAGTGTTGGAATCAACGGTAAACCTGCGAGGCAAACTGCCTAGCTGGAAGCTTACCGAAGCAAAATTGCGCACTTTGTCAATTGGCGGTAAGCAGACCTGCTTCACTTCAAACGATACATGGACAGATTGACCTGGTGCTATCGTGCCTAACAAAATGCCTTTTTCCGGATTGGCATCTGGAGTGCAATGTCGATCTACCTTGACACTTTTCGGTACCAATTTCGTACCTTTCTGCAGTAAATCGGTCAATATAACGTTATTGGCTGCAATACTTCCCGTGTTTGTTACAGTAATCCTGAACTTGACCTTATCACCAACATAGATCTTTTCAGCATCTGATTTCTTTGTAACGGTAATCGGAAATTCCGCAACCCTAACGGCTACAGAAGTGCTTAATGGTCCTGTTTGTGCGGAATCAACGAACGCCGTATTGACAATCGTTTCTCCCGGAACTGCGGTAGGTGGTACGACAAAAGGAATGATAAGTGTGACTGCAGCTCCAATATCCTGAAATAAAACCGTACCGTTAAGGCCAAGCAGTGGATCGCTATATCGAATGTTGGACAACGGAACGTTACCTGTATTTACTCCCTGTGCCTGGAAAAATACAGTCTGACCTGGCAAGGCGATAGGTGGAAAGACCGTCTTACTAATGTCTAGTCTTGGGATAGAGGCTACAGTTACTTCCGCTGCAGCTGAAATAGGCTCTGTCTGGTCCGAGCTTAGTATCGCCGTATTGGTTAATACCGTTCCCCCAACTGCGTCGGCAGGTATCGTAAATGTGCGGGACAATATAATAAAGAAATCAGCTGGGAGGAAGTCTACCGTCTTATCAATACCAAGAAAATCATCGACAAATCTTACGTTAGTAAGTGGAATACCCGTTATGTTGCGAATTTCAAAAGTAAAGGTAACCGTTTCTCCTGGCGAAGCAACGGAAGGTTCTACCCGTTTCACCAGACTTAGTTGTAATGCTGGCAGAACGGTGAGTGAAGCCGTAGAAGAAGATGGTCCAGTTTCATTAGATGTTGCTGTAGCTGTATTAGTCAACACCGTTCCCGCAGGCACATTTGGTATCTCAAATGGAATCGGAATCGAAATGGATGAACCTGCTGGTAGAGAAAGAAGAATCGAACTGAAATTCAAGGTTGGATCGGTTATTACGACATTCGTCAAGCTGACGTTACCTGTATTTTGAACGACAATTGTTGCGATAACGGTTTGCCTTGGAGCGGCTTGTAGTGGATCGATGGTCTTGGTTATTTGTAGGCTCGGACTTGGATCAACGGTAACCGTAGTAGTGCCTTCTTCAGGGTTGGTCTGATCGGAAACGACTACTGCTGTATTGACAATTACTGATCCGTTCGCTGCATTTGCAGGAATTGTGAACTGGAACGGTAGTGTCTGACTTTGACCTGGGTTTAACGTACCGAGTTCTTGGTTGATGCCAAGTGTTTCGTCCGTTAATAGAACATTAGTTAATACAACCGTTCCCAGATTGGATACGGTAATCGAGTACGTAACCGTTTCACCCGGGGCGGCAGTAAGACGATCCGCTGTTTTTACCACCGTTAATATTGGCGGAAGCGGGTTGACAAGAACTTTGGCTGTCGCTGTCACCGAATCGGTCTGATCTGATACCGCTAGGCTAGTATTTATAATAACTGTGCCGATTGCCGCATCAGCAGGGACTGTGAAAGTAGGTGTAAAGCTTTGCGATTGGCCGATAGCAAGAGTAGGTATCACTGTATTTAGACCGAGTAAGGGATCGCGGACGTTGACGTTCGTCAAGTCCACGTTGCCTGTATTTGTAACTGTAATGGTGTACGTGATTAACTCTCCAGGTAGCGCATTATCCCGATCCGGCGTTTTCGTAATGTCAATAAGGGCAGTGTTGTTCACGGTTACCGTAGTTGTTGCTTCCTTCGGTGGAGTTTCCGTAGGGGTTACAGTAACGACGTTCGTTATCGATGAGCCACCAGCAGCCGTGCTAGGAATGACGAATGGTATCGTCTTAGTCACGGAGGCGCCTGGAGCAAGCGACGCAATTGTATTGTTAATCAAGAGTAGCGGATCGGAAACGACGACATTGGTCAATGCGAGCGTGCCTGTATTGGTGATCGTAAGGGTGAAGTTGACGGTGTCGCCCGGATTGGCTTGTGTTTGATCAACGGCCTTGCTAACGATAAAGTCAGGCTGCAATACGACGAGTGATGCATCATCGCTATCCTGTACCGTTTGCGAATCAAACGATCCAGTAACGGTAGCAATATTATTGAATGGACTGGTCGCGCTGCTTGGAACGACGAATGGGAATGTAATCGTTTGAGAATCACCAACAGCGATGGTGCCTATCGTTTGGCTTAGACCGAGTAATGGATCGGTAAGCAGCACGTTGGATAATGCGGTGTTGCCCGTATTGGTCACTTCAAATGTGTAAGTAACGGTGCTACCAATAGCCGCCTCAGCAGGAGAGACCGTTTTGATGAGAACAATGCCAGGCTGCCCGAGGACAGCTACGACCGCATCGGCTTGACTCGGACCGGTTTGATTGGTTGTCACGGTTGCAACGTTTACGATCGTATCACCTTGTACGGCAGTTATAGGGATATCGAATGGTATCGTAAGCACGACAGAGTCTCCTGGTTCAACTGTATCAAAGGTTTGATCGATGCCTAACGTAGGATCGACAATGCGCACGTTTGTGAGTGTCTCATTGCCCGCATTTGATGCTGTAAGGGTGTAAGTCACCGTATCACCAGGCGCGGCGATTTGTGGAGAGACCGTTTTTACAATAAACACATTTGGAATTGGAGTAACGACTATGGTCGCCGTGTCGGATGTTGGTGGTGTTTCATTAGAGGTAGCTGTTGTTAGGTTGGTGAAGACTGTACCGGCTGCTGTCCCAATCGGAACAAGGAACGGAGCCATAAATGTCTGAGTTTCACCGATGCCCAATGAAGGGATAACTTGAGTAAAGCCTATTAAATCATCTTTAACGGTGACATTTGTAATTGGTGCGTTGGACGTGTTGGTCACGGTAAGGGTATAGGTCACCGTATCACCAGGCGCGACACTAATTCGATCTGCTGTCTTTGTAACAGCCAAGTTGAAGGTTGGTAGTACATTGAATTGGGTCGTATCGTTTGTCGGAGGCGTCTGATCGGAAGTTCCGGTAGCGACATTGTTAATGACGGTGCCAGCAGGTGTATTTGGCGGTACGATAAATTGCGCGTTAAGGGTTACGGTTGCTGCAGCAGGTAAGCTGGACAATATATCGATAAGGCCCAGGGTTGAGTCCTCAATACGTACGTTTGTTAAAGCAAAGCTGTTCGGATTGGTAACCTTAAATGTGTAGAGTACAATATCACCAGGTAGTGCCGTTTGTTGAGATGCTATTTTGGAAAGGAGAAGAATTCCTGGTGAGGCAACTTCTAAAATGTAGTCTTCTACCTCTCCATCCGATGCAGGGCCTAAGCTCCTCGTATCTTCTGCTGCTGGTGATGCATTTTGATTGACCAAATTGTCTGTAGTCAGTCTTAGTCTCACAAAGGTTTGACCAGGAATTAACACAACGCCTACAGGTACAGTAAAAGCAATTGGTATCGTTTGAGTACCAGCGAGAGAGGGGACGATCTGAACGAATGATGCTTCGTTGCCTTCGAATATCCCGTTTGCATTGAAATCGACCCATCCATACAAGTTAGCAGCAATTCCAGTATTATTCGTTACTCTTACATTCAATGAATAACTAGTTGCATCTTGTGCAAGAACGGGCAATGGAACGGTTAAAGCGTCATCTTGAATGCCTTTTGGAATATCGTCGCCTGTCGCCGTTGGATTTTGAAGTGCATCTAGTTCTGTTGTTATTTGTGTGCCAAGGAAAAGGGCGTTGGTTGTTTGGTGGCGCGGCCCGTTGTTGCCAAGCAAGGTAGAATAATCATTCGGTGCATTCCCTGCTGCTGTATCTGGTGCATCTCCAAAGTCAACGCCTACCGTTGCAAATGGGCAGAGGGTCGCATCATTGAACTGTGTGATAACGGTCGTGGAGAATCGTGTTGAAGTTGCCGTATTTCCAGAAATGATATATCGGTATACGCCCCCATTATTATTCGCAATGGCATATATGGTACCCGTAGCATCAATGGCCAGTGCACCAAAGGAAGTAGTCGTTACAAGTGGGGTTGTCGTTAGGCTAGTGACTGCTCCTGTAGTAGGTACAATCCGCTGCACAGGTCCTGTAGGTAAAATCCCGTACAAATTTCCATCTGCCGGACGAAATACCCAGTCGCTTATGGTTGCGGTTCTGGTCAGGACAACGCCAAAATTACCAAACTGTTCTTGATACCCACTAGCAGGGCTAACTAGCTTTAAGTATGTTGCAGAATTTGGACGCAAGTCGATGACATAAAATTTTGTTCCATCATTGATATAAATATATAGAAATCCATTCAAGTCAAATGTACCGTTGTTATATCCGTCTGCAGGCAAACCGGGTGGCAGTGGGGACAATATCGTTACATTGCCACTACGATCGACACGAACAATATGATTCGTAGTCTGTTCATACCCATAAATGTAATTGTCTAATGGATTGTATCCAATTGCATTGATTTCTAAAGCTGGATTTACGATACCTTGAGAAATAGCTGCCCCTGTCACAAGGTTAATATTAAACCATTCCGTAGGGCGACCTGAAAATTGAACCATCGTCGTTGTGCAAAATAGTGGATTATCCGTGGTATCATGGCTGAAATTCTCATTTGCTATAACCGCATTTCCAGTAACCTGAGCGGCAGTAACCACGATCGTTAGTTTCCTAGGTCCATTAGATACCGTAAATCCGGAAGGTTGAGTAAACGTTGCGGGAGGGCATGTCAATCCAGGGTCAGCGACCGATTCGTATACGGTATAAGTCCCTGCTGTCGTTATTGTAAAGCTGTAGTTACCATTTGCATCTGTAATTGTGGAAGCACAAGTTCCACCTGTGTTACTGAAAAGCACGACAAACACGTTTGGTATGCCCGGTTCTCCGGGATTAAAGACGCCGTTATGGTTTAAGTCGTTAAATACGATTCCTGTAATCGTCGCTGGCATTTTGCAGTTTCGCTCCTTTCTTATTGCCGCAATTCTTACTACACAATCCGGTGATTAACTATCGCATCACTCCGCATGCGCCTATTTGTGCTGTGGATATTATATGCATCCCACACTTCACTGTGCCCATTTTCTATTTGATGAAGGAAATGATACAGATTGTTTTCACAAGTTGTTCAAATAACGGGGATAATGTAACCAAGAAATACGTTACAGAAAAAGAGGGGCAGGGACCTGTCCTTCTTTTTCTACATGGTTTGGTGGCAATTCAAGCAATTGGATCTATCAGCAAAAATAATTTCAGGCTCATCGAACGGTTATTTCGGTAGATTTGCCTGGTCATGGTCAGTCGGAAGGTTCACATATCCGATTCCATGAGTATTGGAGAGTGATTGCCTCATTGTTAGAGCATCTGAACATTTCATCTTGTACGATATGCGGGCTCTCTAAAGGAGCACGGGTTGGTCTTGATCTAGCCGATCGCCGCCCTGAAATGGTAGATGGCTTAATTATGGTGAATTCCTTTGTGCGTTTGCGACCCGATGATCGGATTGAGCGAATGAGCATTTATGGCCTGCTTGAACATCCATCTATCGTTAGAGGTTTTAAACATTCATTGAAAATGTTGATACGTTTTTGTTGAGAGGAGAAGGTGAATAAAACATGAAGCCATTTATTGTACTAGCTCATCATGAACCGCAATCTTTTGTGGTGTGCTTAAAGATGCAGCGTTCGATCTGTTTACCGAACGAGGCTATGAAACGCAGCTCTCTGATTTGTATCAGATGGCGTTTAAGCCTGTGGCGGATTGGGGTGATTTTCAATCACCGAAAAATCCAGACTATTTGAAATATGGTGCTGAACAACGCCATGCTTATGAGAATGAGAGCTTATCACCAGATATCGTGCTGGAGCAGAAGAAGTTGGCTGAGTCCGGTCTGGTCATCTTTATTTTCCCACTCTGGTGGCACTCAGTGCCGGCCATCTTGAAGGGCTGGTTCGATCGTGTGTTTGTGCCAGGCTTCGCGTACGGAAGAAACCAAACGTTTGCGAACGGCTTATTAAAAGGAAAGCGCACGATGCTTGTCTTTACAACTGGTGCAGACCCAGAACGTTATGAGGATGAAAACGATCCGGGTATTCTGGAGCATCACTTGCATGGCATAGAGCATGGAACGTTAAAGTATGTAGGAATGTGCATTGTGCCTTATTTTGCGTCATGGCAACCTGCTCATGTTTCTGCTGAGCAGTGGGAGAAGTATTTGCAACAATTTAGAGAAAGATTGATATCTGTGTTAGAGGAGTCTGAGCAGTAGTTGTGTTCGAACATACTATTCGTACCCTAATCGATGAAAACCCTATTCCAAACAATAACCGGCCTTCCAAAAGGCCGGTTATATCTTTATTCCGCATGTTCATCCACTTTTAGATGTTTGGTTCTATTTTTATGGTTGTGCGTAAGCAATTGCGTTAAAGCTTTCTGGACCAATACGGTTAACTCCAATGCCAATACCCGTTACACTTATGAAGGCCTGGTAAATTACGAAATCCGGCGTAGTTGGTACATTAAAGTCGACTGCCGTAACTGTAAAGCTAGCCGTACTCCCAATAACTGCTGGTGTCGACTCGATTCCTGAATATACAACGACTGTACCATTACGGACGATTGTAATTTGAGCCGTACCTAGTACAGCGAGCAAGACGCCAAGTGTGACGGTTGCGTTCAGGTGCACATTTACTAAACCTGGACCAGCATTCGAAATGTCCAAACCGAGTGTAGCGAACAGTGCAGGAGCTGGAGTAGCTGGAATTGCAAGAGAGTTTGCATAGCTTGCATTTTGTGAAACTTGTCCGTCTAGAAATCTTGAAGCCATTTATATCACCCCATTACTAAGATATGAGGAGTTGATAGAATTGTGTAGACAATATGGGGATGATAGGAGCATAAGTAAGAAAGACGGTCGTTACATAACGGCCGTCTTGATTTATTCGTATCAGTTTTTATTGGCATACGTTCAGAACGTTTCATTCCACAGCAACCCTATTGACCTTCTTCAATAAACTTTTTGATTCGAGTTTTTATAGCATCGCGAACGATTCTGAAGTGTGCCATGATTTCTTCTTCCGTACCTATCGTCTTGGCAGGGTCTTCGAAGCCCCAATGCCACTTTACAACATTCGTGTTGGAGATAACAGGACAATGCTCATCTGCATGCCCACAGAGGGTTACAATGTAATCAGCACGGTTTAAAATGTCTGGATTAATGACATCTGAAGTATTACTACTGATATCAATACTGGCTTCCTTCATTACTTGAACGGCTCTTGGATTTAAACCATGAGCTTCAAGACCTGCGCTTTTCACCTCATAGAATTCTCCGCCGAGTTCCTTCATAAATCCGTCTGCCATTTGACTGCGGCACGAATTACCTGTACATAAAAAGTAAATGAGTTTCTTCTCCATTTTGTATTTCTCCTTTATATCTACTAATGATTACTAATGAATGAGGCTAAGCCACAAATATAGTCCTGTTAACGTAATGAATAACACGGGTACCGTTAATACGATTCCTACTTTGAAGTAATAAGCCCATGTGATTTTTACATTCTTCTTATCGAGTACATGAAGCCACAATAGCGTAGCAAGTGAACCGATAGGTGTAATTTTTGGACCTAGATCCGAGCCTATGACATTGGCATAAATGAGTGCTTCACGCAGCACACCTTGCGTATCTGTCCCCTGAATAGCCAGCGCATCGATCATAACCGTCGGCATGTTATTCATAATAGAAGAGAGGATAGCTGCGATAAATCCGGAGCCTACTGTCGCGACAAAGAGCCCTTGATCGGCCATCCACTGAAACACTTTACCGAGCTCTTCTGTGAGTCCTACGTTACGCAGGCCATACACGACGACGTACATGCCTATAGAAAAGACGACAACAGACCATGGAGCTCCTTTAATGACCGCTCCCGTTTGAATGTCCTTACTGCTTCGAGCAAAGAAGAGGAATGCGATAGCTGCTAATCCAGCAATGATGGATACGGGAATGTGTATGAATTCACTAACCATATAGGCCATCAATAATACGGATAATACAATCCAAGAAAGCTTGAACATCCGCATATCTTTAATGGCTTCCTTTGGTTGCTTCAGCTGACTTCGATCATACGTTTTCGGGATGCTCTTGTGAAATACAAGAAACAGGACGAGCAAGCTTCCTGCAATAGAAAAGAAAGTTGGAACAATCATTCGACTCGCATATTCAGCGAATCCAATGCCAAAGAAATCAGCCGATACGATATTAACCAAGTTACTAACGATAAGTGGTAATGATGCGGTATCCGAGATAAATCCACTAGCCATAATGAACGGTAGAATCATTTTGTCGTCAAATTTGAGAGCTCTGACCATAGCAAGGACGATCGGTGTCAGAATAAGAGCCGCTCCATCGTTTGCAAAAAAGGCAGCCACAGCAGCTCCTAACAAAACAACATACGTAAACATTAGATGACCGTTTCCTTTAGCTATACGCGCCATATGAAGGGCAGCCCATTCAAAGAAACCGATCTCGTCCAGAATAAGAGAAATGAGAATAATAGCAACAAAGGCGAGTGTTGCATTCCATACGATGTCGGTAACATCCCACACATCCTGAAAGGTGACGACGCCAAATAGCAGAGCTAAGGCAGCACCACCAGCAGCAGAATATCCGATGTTTAGCCCTTTAGGCTGCCAGATAACGAAAATAAGTGTAATCATAAAAATAAGAGATGCAATTACTAACATGTGTTCCTCCTTGTTTACTTACAACAGTTAGGATTAAATTTATTTAGTTGCTCTTTCATGGAAGGCAATTCTTCAAGAATACCGTGTAAATGCGGCTTATCATCCATATTCAACGAATAGTAAATCCACTGACTACGCCTAGTTTCTATCACAAGCCCACCATTTTTAAGCTTTTTCAAATGCTGACTAATATTAGGCTGTGTCGTTTGCAAAATATCGACGATATCACAAACACACATTTCTTTCTCTTTTAGCAGGGCAAGAATGGTCAATCGTGTTTTATCAGCTAACAGTTTCATCGTCTCAACAAGAGAATCCGTCGTTTCTGTCACAATAGACACTCCTTTCACAATAAAATTGGACGTTAAGGTTCTTACAATTCGGGTAATCTTAATCCAGAGATTATTATACACAGATCATTATATAAGTAAATGATTATATTAGTGATTGCTTATATATGAGCATGTGAAGTTACGATTGATTATATTAATCAAATAAAATTGATTAAATGTTGACTTAAATAAAAATTGGATGTTATGATACCAAACATAAATCAAAAAAAATTGATGAATTGTATATTAAAAGAGAGGAGAAAAGAGGATGGTTAAAGAGCTTTCCATTGTACAACAACAATCATCGACAGTCGATTTCGCTAAATACGAGGCCAAGTTCAAAGCACTTGCCGATCAAAAACGACTGCAGATTATGTATGAGCTCACACAGAGAGGAAATACATGTGTGTGTGATCTTGCTGATATTTTCGATATGCAGCAGTCTAAACTGTCGTATCATTTGAAAATCTTACTGGATGCTGGTTTGATTCGGAAAGAAACGAAAGGTACCTGGAGTTACTACGAACTTAACCAAGTGGAAGTTAACAATCTTCTTTCGCCAGAGCTATGCTGTATTTTTCGTTTAAATGATGTTAATTCAGGCGATTGTTGCTAATCGCTTTTATTTTACATAATTAATCAAAAAAAATTGATTAATAGTATCTGGAAGTTAAAAAGTGCACGAAATAAACAATACGAGCATGGAGGGTCTGAATCATGAATAAATGTTGTAGTGCATTGCCAGTAGCAATCATTGGTGGAGGTCCTGTAGGTCTGGCGGCAGCAGCTCACTTGCTTTCTAAAGGGGAATCTTTCATTTTATTTGAGGCATCCAATGAGATAGCAGGAAATATCCAGCGATGGAGTCATGTACGTCTATTCTCTCCATGGCAATTTAATATAGATAAAGCAGCTAAACTGTTACTTGAGGAAAGTGGTTGGAAGACACCGATTCTTACTGATATTCCAACTGGTGGTGAGCTAGTAGAGCAGTACCTTGCTCCACTTTCTAATCTGCCGATCATGAACCCACATATCCACGTTTATGCAAAAGTTACTGCCGTAAGTCGTAAAGGCTTAAGTAAAGTTAAGACAGCCGGACGTGTTCAACTGCCATTTCTACTACATGTTACGGAAAATGGTGAAAGAAAAGCGTTTGAAGCAAAGGCTGTCATTGATGCATCTGGCACTTGGGCAACTCCTAATCCTGCTGTTTCCAATGGGATATGGACGGAGAACGAGCTCGCACTGAAAGATCAAATCATTTACGGAATCCCTGATGTAGTCGGTCAGCAAAGAGAACGTTATGCTGGTAAACACGTACTTGTTGTTGGAAGTGGACATTCTGCGATCAATGCACTATTAGATCTTGAAAAGCTTAAGGAACAGGAGCCAGATACAACCATCTCTTGGATCATTCGCAAATCCCAAGTAAACGAAGTGTACGGAGGGCAAGAAAAGGACAGTCTTCGTGTACGTGGAGAGCTCGGTATACGTTTGGAGAATCTTGTCCGTTCCAGCAAAGTACATGTGTACCCATCCTTCATGATTGAGAACTTCGAAAAATCAAGAGGTCAGATTCATGTAGTTGGATATAGTAACGGTCAGATCATCCAAATTGATTCAATCGATGAAGTTATTAGTAATACGGGATCTCGCCCGGATATGAGCTTTCTTCGTGAAGTCAGAACGGATATCGATTCTGCAATTGAGAGTGTTGGTGCAATCGCTCCATTGATTGACCCTAATCTTCATAGTTGTGGTACCGTAAGGCCGCATGGAGAGAAGGAATTGCGTCAACCTGAACAGAACTTTTACATCGTTGGATCGAAAAGCTATGGTCGCGCACCAACGTTTCTGATGACAACTGGCTACGAGCAGGTTAGGTCTATTGTGGCCGCTCTTACAGGTGACTGGGAAGCCGCTGAAAAGGTGGAATTAGAACTGCCGGAAACAGGAGTATGTAACTTAAGTCTTTCCCGTGAAGAAAGCTGCTGTGAGACAGAGGAATCCGACCGAGAAAAACCGATTGAAAGTACTTGCTGTACAGTTAATCCAAATGAAAGCAAGAACCAATCATCATCCTGCTGTTGATCATCCCATGGGAAGGGGAAGCATTATGAAGATCGAGGTACGAAGAGCCACGATAGAGGACGCAGCTGAATTAGCCGATATTTATAACTATAATATTGTTCATGAGCGAAACTCGACATTTGAGAGCGAACCGAAAACGATTGAAAACAGAGTGAAGTGGATTGAGGACTCAGGGAATCAATATCCTATTTTAGTTGGCGTTAGCGATAATGTAATAGTGGGCACAGCTTATGTTTCCTCATACCGTGAAACAAGAGCATGCTATAAAGGCGTAGGGGAATTCTCGATTTACATTCACCAGAATTACAGAGGAAAAGGAATAGGCAAGCAACTTCTAGGCGCACTTATAGAGGAATGTGAGAAGCTTCATTACTGGAAACTGCTTTCGCGTATCTTTGACTACAATATAGGGAGCCGACAGTTGTGTAATAGTTTGGGTTTCAGAGAAGTTGGCGTGTATGAAAAGCATAGTCAACTAGATGGTAAATGGCTTGATGTTGTAATTGTTGAGAAGTTGTTTCCAAATAATTTGCAGATCTAAAAAAAAGCATCTTATGAAGCATGGCCGCAAATTCTCATTAAAGAATTTTTTGAAATATATGATATGTATTTCAAAAAAAGTTGGAGTTAGTAGAGAACTGTAGAGCTGAATTGCCCACTGGAAACTGACCGATGCCTGATTCTGCATCATTTCGATTCTACAATATCTACTAATTTTAAAAGATAACTCAGATATCGTTCAATATAATAATCAACCAACTACCGATGGGGGCGGCAGTTGGCTGTTTAATGAGGGGTTAGTCAATTGTCTACCTTAATGGGGAGGGTGAATGAAGGTAGAGTGGGGAAGGGCTGCAATTTATTTAGCAACCTTTTCAATCCATTCATTATTTACAACGGACTGGAAATCGAGCTTCTTCTTAATAAAGCCATGCTCTAGCAATTGATCAGCAGATTGCTGCTGAGCTTGCAAGGCTTCGTTTGTGTATCCAGACACGGTAAATGATAAATTCGCAACGAGAGATTTCATGATATCTTTTGGTATTTTTACTCGATCCGCGAAGATTGCAGCTGTTTCTTCTTGATTAGTATTCATCCAGTCAATAGCTCTCTTGTAAGACTTCAAGAAAGTAGTAACGACTTTGGGATGCTCGTTAAGAAACTCGGTGCGGCCGATCAAGGAGGAAGGGGCCAATATGTTGTCTTCGTCCCATGCGATCGTACGCGCCTTATTCGTTTTGGTTAAATTCGTAATATGGGGGTCCCAAGTTCCCCACGCATCCAATTGTCCGCTGGCAAACGCTGCTGCGCCATCGTCTGGCTGCAAGTTAATAAGTTCGACATCATCGATAGATAGACCGTATGTAGCGAGCACTTTTAGAAGATAGACGTGTGCCGTTGTACCTTTGGCGAGTCCAACTTTCTTTCCTTTCAAGTCTTTAACGCTTTGAATGGGGCTATCTGGTGGAACGAGTATGGCGTTAAACTTGGCTCCTTTGGATAGCAAGGCGATAACTTGAAAAGGCAGCCCAGCCGATGCTCCGCTAATGGTTGCTCCATCTCCTAGTAGAGATAGATCCACACGTTTCGCAGACAATGATTCGAGTATAGGAGGGCCACTAGAGAACTCACTCCATACGACTTCTGCATTCAATGCTTTAAATTCCTCTTCCAACCAGCCCTTATTTTTTAAAATGACAAGCGCGTTGAGGCTCCCATTGATCGCTACATTGACCTTGATTTTTTCCTTAGCTGCTACACCATCAGCAGCTGTAGAACTAGCCTTATTGCCGCCGGTATCTGAGCAGCCAGCCGCGAGTATAAGAAGAAGCACTGCGAAACTGATGACATAAGCAGCTTTCGTTTGCTTAGATTTTTTCATAGGCGGCATCTCCGTTTCCGTTTCTCACATGACATATTACATGAAAAGTTCTATACGTTTAATAAGCGTTTAATATGGTATGTCGCCTACAATGGAGACTCTTTCAACAACGCGACGATTCGGGAAATAGTCCGATACGGCATAATGCTGTGTCGCTCGGTTATCCCAAAATGCAATCGTATTTGCTTGCCATTTATAACGAATTTGATATTCAGGTGTATGTGCCTGCTGAAATAAATATTGGAGCAGCTGTTCGCTTTCTTCAGGCTCTAATCCAACAATGCGAATGGTGAACGCTGCATTGACGAATAACGTTTTACGGCCTGTTTCTGGGTGGGTGCGTACAATTGGATGTTCAGCAGCAGGATATTCGTCTTGTTTAATGACTAACAAATCTGGAGAAAGGCGACGCCCGAATGTCGGCGTGAAATCATGTATGGCTGTGAGCCCATCAATCCTCTCCTTAATATCATCCGGCAAATTATCGTAGGCAGCGGCTGTATCTGCCCACAGTGTATCTCCGCCATATGTAGGGGCTTCGACCATCCGGAGCACGGCACCAAGCGCAGGGTTGAGACGCCATGTGACATCGGTATGCCATATATTTTCCATCCCAGTTACTTTCTCATCTTTCGCAAACCGAGCTATTGCTTCCTGATCGCCTTGCGGCAAGAAAGGATGGGATTCCAAATCGCCCCATTGTTTCGCAAATGCAACATGTTGCTCGCTTGTAATGTCCTGATTGCGGAAGAAGAGCACCTTCCACTCAAGCAAGGCACGGTTTATCTCTGCTTTTACTTCGGGTAGCAGGGGAGTTCTAAAATCAATTCCTTCAATCTCTGCACCAATTAGCGGACCGAGCGGCTTAAGCTGAAACAGGTTATACGGAGGGCTTTCCTGTCCTTCTGGCAGACGATGCAGCTTACGGGCACCGGATATTTTATTTCTTTCAGGAAGGTAGTCTCTGGATAACGTTTCAATAATATCGATTTGTTGTGTCATCATCATCACTCCTGATCGTTAATAGTAGGTAACAGACGAATTGGACTTTTTAATTCGTAATACGAAGTGTGGAAAACAAAAAAAGATCCAACATACATGTTGGTCAACATGTACGTTGAATCTCTGGTCGTCCAGTGGATTCATCGCTCGTATCGTTTTCAGTTCACTACGTAACTAATTAGCCAGTCTATATTTGAATAGGGAAATGATACCAACTGGATCGAGGTGTGTCAATCGTTAATTCAAATTAATCCGATTATAATACAAGGATATTGACAGTGGGATAGGGCGATGCTAAAATCTCCTGAAACGAACTGGCCCTATACGATTGGAATGAAATAGTTACCGAATCGACTAGACATCTAGAGATTCATCAACGAGCAAGCCTGAAATTAGGCTGTACCGTTGGTGGGTCTCTTTTTATTTTTGATAAGAAGGGGAGGAAGCGGATTATGTCAAATGCAATGCTGGAATTATCGGAGTTAAATAAAACATTTTATTCCGCTGATACAACGACGCATGTTCTGGATCATATTCATTTAACGATTAAAACAGGTGAATTTATAACGTTAATTGGACCGAGCGGGTGTGGCAAAAGCACACTGCTCAAAATCATTGCCGGTCTAGATGTGGATTATACGGGGGAAGTGCTGCTCGCGGGTGAACCAGTGAAAGCTCCTTCTCAAGAAAAAGGTTTTATTTTTCAAGAACATCGCTTGTTCCCATGGTTGACGGTGGAGCAAAATATAGCGGCTGAGCTTTCGTTAAAGGATGCTTCCATTAGACAAAAAGTAGATGAGCTAATCTCGCTCGTAAAGTTGAATGGCTTTGAAAAGAGTTATCCGAAGCAGCTATCAGGCGGTATGTCACAGCGAGTTGCCATCGCACGGGCACTGCTGCGGAGTCCAAAGGTGCTATTGTTGGATGAGCCATTTGGTGCTTTAGATGCCTTTACCCGTAATCACATGCAGGAGGCCTTGCTAGATATTTGGAGAAGCAATCGCACAACTATGGTGCTAGTCACTCATGATATCGATGAGTCGTTATTTTTATCAAATCGGGTTATTGTGCTGGATACAAAACCCGGAAGAATTAAGGCAAACATCCCTATTGATCTGCCTTACCCACGCAAGCGCTCAGGCAAAGCTTTTCAAGAGCTAAGGGCGAAGCTCATCGCTCTGTTGGAGCATGAAACAGTCGATAAACAGGATTGGCAAATATAACTTCAGAAGAATGGAATGGAGCGTCGATATCGATGAGCAAAACATCTAACCATGCTATTCCCGCCGCAAACCCGATTTCTCACCGTCCGTCGTGGAGCAGCAAAAAGGAGAAGAAAGCTAAGCTCAATCTTTCAATTTTGCGTGGAGCCTTGCTGCCAGTTTCTGTTCTCTTAACTTGGCAGATTCTTAGCACCAATGAGATCATTCCGTCGCAATTGTTTCCACCGCCATCGCTCATTTTTCAAACTTTTATCGAAATGATTTCCTCAGGAGAACTATTTCATCATTTAAAGATTAGTATTGTCCGAGCACTATTAGGCTTCACAATTGGCGGTGTTAGCGGTCTATTCATTGGTCTATTCGTAGGGATGTTTCAGCGGGCAGAGCAGTATATTAATCCCACCGTGCAAATGCTGCGCGCCATTCCGCTGCTAGCGATCACGCCATTGTTTATTTTGTGGTTTGGGTTTGGTGAGTTGTCGAAGGTGCTGCTTATCTCATTGGGTGCATTTTTCCCGATGTATGTGAATACTTTTCTGGGGGCTAGGAACGTCGATAGCAAGCTGTTCGATGTCACGCGGGTGCTTGAGTTCAGTCGCGTCCAGCAAGTGACGAAGCTCGTTCTTCCATCTGCGCTGCCCAATGTGCTGCTTGGCTTGCGGCTCTCGTTAAGTATCGCGTGGATGTGCTTGGTTGTGGCTGAGCTAATGGGGGCAGATGCAGGAATCGGTTATCTGATTCAAGAAGCTCGCTCGTTTATGCGCACGGAAGTGATTTTTCTAGGTATTTTACTGTTTGCAGCGGTAGGGAAGTTGTCGGATTCGTTGGTGAGAGTGCTAGAGAGCCGGCTGCTGCATTGGCAGGATAATTATAAAGGGTAAGTGGAGGTAATAGAGGTAACAAAAAAGCGCACGGAAGCTCCCTTTTATTTGCTACTAGAAGGGAGTATTTTTGTGCGGTTATTTAGTAAATATGGATGGGATTCTATCATTAATACTAACGGTCGTCACAGTGGCTATTTGATGGCGATTTACTCATTTTGAAATGTAACGGTTGCCAGTGAGCTTATTTGTTTGTGGTATCGATATCATTTACTATCAATGCTAAAATAAGTGCGCTCACGACCATTAAAATTTGAAATTGAACGAACTCGCATTAATAACGTCAAGGGCGACCGTTAGAGGTTGGATTACAAGGTCCTAAAACCTCCCTAGTTCATTTTCCTTATCTTCCTCGTCTCTAGCTTCCTTCAAACTACGAGACTTTGAAGATAGGTATCTATCGCGGTACATTGTCAAATATCTATCAACAGAAAGAGCATTCATGAAATGAAATTGATTTATTCAGGAAAGTCTGAGTTCGTCCGTGTTCGTTAAAGCATTAAAATTCAGCGAAATCGTTCCTGAGATGAATTCTTTGTTATGGAGTCAGATAAAAAATTGTCAACCTTCGCGGCATATGCATCCTTATTCGTATATCCGTGATACAACCGGTTAGCCACTTTAATGGCATCGCCGAAAAAAAACCGTTCATATAAGCTTTGCCGTCCGGCGAACGAGCTTGTGCTTAGTTCCCAGACGAGCCGGAATAGGCCTACATTCCGCTTTGCCTCCAGGTTGATGCCCCTCAAATAACGGTTGATATCTCCGGCCGCTTCGGATGCGAAATCTTGCTCGCTTGGAATCATAATGATGCTGCTCGCGCCTAGCAGTTGTACGATTTCCATCATCTTAGGAAACAACTTCGGAAACAAGTAGTTAGCAGCATACAGTGGTCTGGAATCCGGCAGCATGGAACCCCATTGATCCAGCCGCGCGTTTGCTTCGGAAGCGACGAGTAGCCCCTTTAGCGACTCTAGCGTAGCGATCACCTCCGCTGCTTTTTCAATAATCTGGGTGTATGTGCGCAAGCCTAACGTATCTATTATTAATTCAATCGTCCCAAGAAAAAATTCGGTCTTCGCAATAACGCGGCACAACACCTGGTGTCCTACATGCGTATGAAAATGGCTTTTTTCGAAAAAACGGGACATTATCCGCGCATCGCCATACGTAAATACCCGATCATGCGGTACAAGCACATGATCAAGCACAACTAGCGTATCCATTTCCTCAAAGCGTGAGCTTAACGGATAATCGTACCGCGATGTTCCGGCGGCGAAGCTTTCTCGGCAAATAAATTTGACGCCGGGCAAATTATTAGGAATGGCGAAACCGAAGGCATATGGATTTTCTTTGTGAGGCGAAGGTAGCGGTGTCGGGTACACCAATATTTCCTCAGCCGTAACCCCTTGTGTTGCGAGCAAAAACGCGCCATTTACGATCAAGCCTTCCTTCGTGTTTTCGACAACCGTCGGCGCATCTGGCAGCTCATGCGTTTCTGGCAAAGTTCTTAACCTTGCCTTATGAGGCAATATGAAAGCGTGAGACAATGTAATGTCGTTTTCTCGGCAATATTCATAGTAAGCTTTCATGTTTGCGGTATATGATGGATCAATCTCGGACAACAGCTCCGCCGCTGCGCCGAACGCCATCATTGTCGTATTCATATAATCCGGGGAACGACCGAGGAATCCATGATGAACGTCGGCCCAACGTCCAATCATTTTTCTTCGTTTCTTTAGGTCTGACTTCGACTTAGGAATGAGAAACGACATTCCTACCGGATCTCCTGTTGTCGGTGATTTATAAGTCATATCCTTTTGTAATGTTGATTGACCTTGCATATCGTACAATTCAGCCTGAGTAGAGATGAGTCCGGCAAACGCAGGGTGGCTCGACACGGGGACAGTAACTTTATTTCCTTGAATCCAGACGCTGGCTTTCGATGCGTCGAGACGCTCGACATACTGCTTGCCGTCTTTTATTGGCATATAACCATCTCCTGAAACTTTTATATATAGTGTACGCGGTTCGGAAAAATTGGATATGGGCGCCTAATGATTTTTGACTGCTGGCAGCTGGGTTAATAGGTACAACTATCCGCAAGCTTCGGAGACTCCAATGATAAAGAATATCTTGGCGGAATTTCGCAACCAACAATAATGCTTGAATATACGGATTCGGTATACAGATGTCGGCTCTCAAGAGCTATTTCATTTCCTAGAGGCAGAATCGGTTAACGGTACTGGCATCATTCTTTTGCCAAACGAGCAAACGTCTATTTCGTTAGAGCCTATTGTCACTCATTTTATTTCCTGTAATTTGCTATATTTCGCCTAAAGGATGTTCCGTATCGGTTTACATAAGCTACCTTCAATCGTACAAGATCTCAGTGAAGTGAGTATAATTTCCTATAGACTCTAGTTATATCGTACTATCTGTTCCAATATATGTTTGGAATTTCATACTAACTCCTGATATATTTAACAATGTTTTCTATATGTTATCGATAAAAAGGGATTAGAAAGAGATGAAGGACAAATTTAAAGGCTTAGTAATTGGTTTGACGGTTGGATCATTGATTACGGGTGCTACTGCGTTTGCAGCAAGCGGTAAAATGATTGAAGTATTTTATTGTGTTAACGATATCAAAATTAATAAAGTATCCAAAATGCCAGCGGAAGACAAGCCGTTTCTATATAACGGAACAACCTATGTTCCACTTGCATTTGTCGCTAAAGCTCTAGAACAACAAGTAAAATGGGATGGTAGCACGAAGACGGTACATATCGGCGAGACAGAAGGTAAGAACGAGCTGTACTTTGATCGCGATATTAAACATATGAATGCTCAATCTGGATATGATCGTAATCATTATTCTTACGCTTATAATGCAAACAGTGCAATAAAGGACAATGTAGGCAATGAATACTCGAACTATTTGACACTGACCACAGCTTTCCTTTCTAAAGAAGATGCATGGCAAACTATTGAATTCCCGCTAAACGGAAAAGTTAAAAGTTTTAAGAGTAAAGTTGGCTTGACAGATGATAATAAAAGTACAAAATCTACACTAACGGTAACAATTCTAGGCGATGATAACGTTCTATATACGGAAAAGATCAAAGCAGGCGATTTCCCTAAAGATATTGAAATCGATCTGAAAAATGTTCTGAAATTGCAAGTGAAGCTTCAAGGAGAGGCACATAATAGTGATAAAATAGGATTGTTCAATCCCGTTTTCACGAAATAGAACAGCTAGAAAAGGTCGCTGAATTATCAGCGGCCTTTTTGTGTTACGCTGCGGATAAGATCGTAGAGACGTACGCTAGAAACATGCTATCGGCTTGCTAGATTTAGTATTCATTATACATTGTATTAATTGATAGTATTCTTAAGCGAGATTCTAGAACCCAAAATCCAATGTTTTTCCAGTCTCCGCATACGATTTAATATTACTCAAAATCATAGGCCAGTGCTGCTGGGAATTGGTATGCGACGGGTGATCTACAGGCCAATGATCATGAACGAGAGTCAGTTTAGTACACGCTCCCACTGGCTCCAATGTAAAGGTTACTCGTGTCTCTAAATCTGCATGATTTGCACGGTATGAAGGGCCAGCGTGTTCAGTATAACTAAACGTACGATTTGGTTCAAAGACTAGTATTTTCCCATACACATGTACGGTTTCATCCCCGTCGTTGCCCGGTCCCACATAGGCATAGTCACTGCCAATTTCGAATGTAGATTGAAGCGTACATCCGAAGAAAGTTTGTTTAACGCCTTCATCTGAAAGGAGTATTTGCCACACCTTCTCAGGTGCTGCTCCAATGTAGAAGTCAAATGTAAGATCCATTACGCAATCCCTCCGAATACTTGATTTGCTTTGTTCATTTTGTGTGGAAATTATATAATGAGGTTCAACAGCTCGTATTGTAAAAACGCGACAGGTTTGTTTCATAGGCGATGATCATCTTGTTAGGAGGAACGCACATTGGAAATCATTCGTGGGCAATTACCAAAGGGTATTCTTCATTCCAAAATAGGAGAGCAGACGTATGCACTCACAAGATTTCAGCCTTCTCCTAAATTAAGCCCCTTTGTGCAGCATTATTGGGTGGTTCAGTGGGACGTACGCGAAACAGCTCCGTATCTTCAACAAGTACTGTCCCATCCTAATGTGAATCTTATCGTTGAGCGAGATATAGCTCGCATATACGGCGTTTCTAGAACCACCTCTACGCGTTTAATTGAGGATCATGGCTGGGTTGTAGGAGTGAAGTTTAAGCCTGGTGGCTTTTATCCTTTTTGGCATAAGCCCATTTCTGAGCTGACGGATCACTCGATTTCTTTCGAAGATGTTTTCGGGGAGGATGACTCTTCACTCCGGGCTGCTATTTTTGCAATGGAATCGCTAGAATCAGCCGTACAGCTGGTGGAATCGAGGTTGGCAGCGGTGATAGAGAGACTCCCTGGAATTGATTCAGATATGTTACTCGTAAGTGAGCTGGTGGCTAACATTCAAGCCGATCGTTCAATGATGAAAGTAGACGATGTTGTGCAGCGAACAGGCATGCATATTCGCAAACTGCAACGTTTATTTGATCGTTATGTCGGTGTTTCTCCAAAATGGGTCATACAACGATATCGGCTTCATGAAGCGGCTGCTTCTATGGAGCAGGGGGAAGCAACGGACTGGTCGAAGTTTTCACTTGACCTTGGGTATTATGATCAGTCTCATTTTATACGAGACTTTAAGGCGATCATAGGGCGCTCACCTGAAGACTATGTACGTAAGGTATAGCTCGATCATGTAGATGCACACCATCAAAAGCGTATAATAAAGGGATAGCAGCAAACACTAACCCAACTTACAAACGTTGATAACGAATAAAGGAAGACATATTATATACGAAGTTGAGCATTACAAATACCAAGGATTATACGAAAGAAACTGATCTACATAAGCCACAATTGATAAAGGAGATACGATGATAGAGAACAACGAAATGATAGAGCCGGGCTGGGAGTTCGATAACAGTTACGTACGCCTTCCGCAACTATTTTTTACAGAACAACAACCTACGCCTGTGCGTGCACCAGAAATGATCCTATTCAACTCTCCGCTGGCAGCGTCTTTAGGATTGAACGCAAGTACGTTGAACAGCGAAGAGGGGCTGGCCGTGTTTGCTGGTAATCAAATACCTGCTGGAGCTACTCCATTGGCTCAAGCCTATGCGGGCCATCAATTTGGATATTTTAATAGATTAGGAGACGGGCGTGCGCTGCTCATCGGGGAACACATTACTCCTCATGGTGAACGATTTGATATACAGTTGAAAGGATCTGGTCGTACACCTTATTCGCGCGGTGGGGATGGGCGAGCAGCGCTTGGTCCGATGCTGCGGGAGTATATCATTAGTGAAGCAATGTATGCGCTGGGGATTGCTACTACCCGCAGTTTAGCGGTAGTTACTACGGGAGAGCCCATCTACCGCGAAACGGAGTTGCCAGGTGCAGTATTGACTCGCATAGGTGCCAGTCATATCCGTGTTGGCACGTTTCAATATGCAGCCCAATTCGGGACGGTTGAAGATATTCGTGCGCTGGCTGATTATAGCATTCAAAGACACTATCCGGGCATTTACGACCATGAAAACCGCTATTTAGCGTTGCTGCATGAAGTAATAAAGCGTCAGGCTGCATTGATTGCGAAATGGCAGCTCGTTGGCTTTATACACGGGGTAATGAATACGGATAATATGGCGATTAGTGGTGAAACGATTGATTATGGCCCGTGTGCTTTTATGGATCGTTATGATCCAGCTACCGTATTCAGCTCAATCGACAGGGACGGTCGCTATGCTTACGGTAATCAGCCACGTATCGGGGCATGGAATTTAGCGAGATTGGCGGAAGCGCTGTTGCCGCTTATCCATGACGATGAAGAGCAGGCGGTTGCAATGGCAGAAGATGCGATCGCAGACTTTATTGAGCTGTATCATGTGAATTGGCTTGAGGGGATGAGAGCCAAGCTTGGTATTTTCAATGAGGAGTTAGAGGATTCATCCTTAATTGAAGGTCTTCTCAGCATGATGAAAAAATACGATGTGGATTATACAAATACGTTCCGTGCTTTAACGTTGGGACAACGAGAAGCTGGGGCGTTGTTTGACTCAGTGGAATATGCGGAGTGGCATGAACGTTGGCAGGCGAGATTGGGCAGACAGAAGCAATCGATTGCTGATTCGCAGCAATTAATGAAGAACAGCAATCCTGCAATGATTCCACGCAATCATCGTGTGGAGGAGGCTTTGGACGCGGCGGTACAAGGGGATCTCACAGTTGTGGAACGATTGTTGCATGTTCTTGCGAATCCTTTTACGTATTCGGAAGAGCAAGTTGAGTATATTTCGCCACCTCCGGCAGATGCTTGTCCTTATCAAACGTTCTGTGGTACGTAAGTATTCGTTAGGAGTATTATCATTACTTAATGAGGAGAAACACAATGGACATTCGTAAGCTGAGCGCGCAAGAACATCCTCCTATGGACTTGCTGCTGCTGGCAGACCCTTCTGAATCGATCGTGACAGAATATGTACAGCGAGGGCAATGTTACGTGGCTGAAATAGAAGGTAGCATCGTGGCTGTTTATGTGCTGCTGCCTACAAGGCCAGAAACGGTAGAGCTGGTAAATGTGGCGGTACACGAAGATCTTCACGGACAAGGAATAGGGAAGCAGATCGTCAATCACGCAATTGTTCAAGCAAGAGAGCAAGGCTATAAGACAATCGAGATCGGTACAGGCAATTCAAGTGTAGGACAATTGGCGTTATATCAGAAATGTGGCTTCCGAATGGTTGGCGTGGACATTGACTTCTTTGTGAGACACTATCCTGAGGAGATTATTGAGAATGGGATTCCTTGCAGGGATATGATACGTTTGAGCCAGGATTTATAGTTGTATAAACGGATAACATGAAACATGATATGGCTGCGGCCGCTGCTCAGTATATTTCTGAGAGCGGTCGTTTTTATATTTACGCATATCAGCACCCGAGTAGCCGAAATTCTTTTACGAATATCGGGAATATTTTACACAAAATCAACATTCCGTTGACATTGCATTAATATATTCAAGTTACTATATATCAGTACTTAAACATATGAACTAATAAACCGATATAAGAGATATAGAATATGCTGTTGTGAACCTCAAGGGAGCTAATCGCCACAATGAATCAACATCCACGTAAAAAAACCATGGTTATGGAACGATTGATACAGATGGAAGATAAGGGACTCGTGTTAGAAATGCCATTTAACATGTCATCTGCCACAGAACGACTTCATATAGAGATAAAGGTAGACGCATTGGGAGAGGGGGCCAGCGTAATAGATTTGGGCTTTCAAGATGCGGACGGTATGCGCGGTTGGAGTGGAGGGACAGATATTGCTTTCCAGTTAGGAAGAGGTGTGCCAACTAGAAGCTATGAATCCCCAGAACTAGAGACCGAGACAGAATGGTCGGTGCTGTTATACGCTAATGAAGTGCCGCAAGCAGGATGCCGTGTCACCCTACATCTAACTTGTCATCTCATGGCTCCTAGTAGGCACAAGGATAACAAGTACAGCGATTACTTCCCGAATATTGAGAAAAACCTGAATAGAAACTTCGATATCAGTACAAGTACAAGCTGCACATGGAGTGAATTAACTCGTTTAAAGGATTGATTTCACAGAAGTTAATAGGATTTAGGCGAGCGTAAAAGATGAAACGTAGGGTGTTTGAAGTGAATGGAAAAGGGAATTAGGACAAAAATGTTATCGATAAACATTCTTTTCGTTCTGAATGGAATACGTTACGTGTGGCTCTATGTTGAAATCAAAGGCGTCTATTTGGATAAGAATACGCTAGATCCGATTATCGAAAGTCCAGATGATGCGGTGCTGTATTATGCACATCGTCCAGTAGGCTATGTTGTGTATGGCGGAAAACGCTACGAATAAGCTAGTTGATGAGGAAGTACATAGTAGCGTAGTAGTGTGAAAATGAATGAAAGCCTGCCTCCTCTTCGAGGATAGCAGGCTGTTTTGGTTGCGAAAATTGAATGATTTGGTTTGGTTGTATATGTTAAAGAAGCAGCTCTTTAGATTCAGGAAAATTAGGGGAAGACAAGAAAGACGATCTCGGGCCTTGCAAGCAAGCGTGCATACGTTCTACTTGTTCATCCGTAAACATAACCATCGCCGAATCATTTACGTAGTCCATAAAGTTCATGAACATATCTCCATCCGGGCCATTATTGCAGGAGATCTGGGGGAAGCTTGGAGTGCCAAAGTTAGGGCCGTCTTGGTTGGGCGTGTCATCGACATGATCGGTACCTGTACATTCGGTGCCCGGTTCCATACCGTCATCTCCCCATATATGGCGAAGATCGAGCCAGTGTCCCACTTCATGGGTAAGGGTTCTACCTAGATTAAAAGGTGCTTCTGCGGTCCCTGTTGTTCCGAATGCTTTATACGTAACGACGACTCCATCTGTATGAGCAGGTCCTCCTGGGAATTGTGCATAGCCAAGCAAACCATAGCTTAATGCGCACACCCATATGTTCAAATATTGATCGGATGGCCAAGCGTCAATACCACCTGTAGCACTTGTTTTGACATCATCTTCAAAGGCTGAGAATTGTTCTTTGGAGGTGTGAGTTCGAGTAATTCCTGTCGTAGGTAGCCCTTCTGGATCGACGGTCGCTAAATGAAACTCAATGTCGGCATCTTCTGCGGTATCTTCCCAGACAGGCGGAACTTGAGAAATATCCGGGTTTTGTTTACGGAAATCTTGATTGAGCACGATCATTTGGCTAGCAATCTGTTCGTCTGAAATGTTCTGTTCTGGCTTATTCCAGAGTACATGTACAACAACAGGGATGCTTATCACATCACGTTGTTCGACACGCGCAAGCATGACATTTTGAAGATAACCGGCTTCAATTCGTTGACGTTGTTGTGCATAATGCTCAGACTGTGCTAATAGTTGCTGATGGACATGTAAGGTGGCGCATGTTCTCCTTAACGGCAGGTCTGTTGTTGGATGCTTAGCATGTGGTTCATTCATACCTATCCCTTCTTTCCATTGAAATGTGGAGATAAAGAAGATAGTAATGACAATAGATGTTGGACTAGAGCTACTAGACGCCTCAGGATCAGTCAATGGGTGGAAGATGTTGATTAACATCTTGTTCTAGAAGAACTTAATTATACCATATTTACATCCGATTGTAATGTCACGATTTGTGTCAAAGTGGATGAAGAGAAATAAATCCTAATTATAGGTAAATAAAGATTGCTATTTAATACGATATCGTATTAAAATGAGAAACAAGAAGTACATCGTCATACTGGAGGAACTGCACTGTGATAGAACAATTGCTGGATCTGTTCGTTAAGAACGGATTGCGGCCTTTAAACTGGATGCCAGAGGCACGAGAGCTGGAGCAATCGGTAAACAGCTCAGAACTATCTGCGCTCGTACTGCTTGATTATTATGAGGAGCTGACGATGTCGGAGCTGGCAGAACATTTGGGTGCTCCACTTAGTACGATTACGAGTTTGGCGAAGCGGCTTGTTCGCAAGGGGCTGATTGCACGTAATCAATCCGAGCGAGATCAGCGAATTATTCTTGTTCGGCTTACTTCCGAAGGGAAACAGTTGGCATCGCAGGCTAAGACTATACTAGAAAGTTCCTTAGAACGAGTACAGAGTGCTTTGACTGCTGATGAACTGGAGCAATTTGTGACGTTGGCTCTAAAAGTTGGAAGGGCGTTGCAGCAAAATAGTAAGGAAGAGAAAGTTAGACCAGCAAAGTCGTTGCACAAAATACAAATAGAAGATTAGCGGCTGTTGATTTGTTAAATTTTTTTGCGTATTTACTACGATATCGTAGTAAAACGAAACATAAAGCAACCTCACCTTAGATGATACAGAAGTCAGCATTAAACGACGAGATGGAGGTTTATGTGATGAGAATATTGCTATATACCGGTAAAGGCGGAGTAGGTAAAACGAGTGTGGCAGCAGCTACGGCTGTAAAGTTAGCTGCAGAAGGGTATCGTACGTTAGTACTGAGTACAGATGCGGCACATAGTTTGTCCGATTCGCTTGATATGCAGCTAGGCAGTGAACCTGTCCAAGTTGCAGAAAGGCTGTGGGGACTTGAAGTGGATAGTGTGCGTGAGACCGAAAAACATTGGGGAGCCGTACAAAGCTGGTTAACGGGAATGATGAATTGGGCCAAGCTCAATGATGTATCTACCGAAGAAATGCTTGTATTTCCGGGTATGGAGGAGCTGTTCAGTTTGCTGCAAATCAAGCGTCACGCTGATAGTGGCAACTATGACATCATTATCGTAGACTGTGCTCCGACTGGGGAAACGCTTCGCCTGTTAAGTTATCCGAATGTGATGAGCTGGTGGATGGAGAAGATTTTCCCTTATGAACGCAGACTCATTAAGCTTGCACGCCCTGTTGCCAAGCTTGTGACCGGAGGGCTGGAACTACCCGACGACAAAGTCATGAACAATATCGAATCGTTCGTTCACGAACTGGAAGAACTGCATAAGCTGATTCTCGATCCAGCTATTACTTCGGTAAGGTTGGTGATGATCCCTGAGAAGATGGTCGTGTCAGAAGCGAGAAGAGCCTTTACCTACTTGAATTTATTCGGGTTTAATACAGATGCAGTTATCGTAAATCGCGTTCTTCCAGAAGAGGCCGCTGTAGGCTATTGGGATGAATGGCGTGGGATTCATGCGAAGTACGAAGAAGAAATACAGAACAGCTTCAGTCCTTTGCCTATCTTGCGTATTCCATTAATGAAATCCGAAGTCGTTGGTCAATCGATGCTCCAACAAATTAGCGAACAGGCATTTGGCGAGTTGGATGCTGGAGCTGTACTGCATTTAGGAAAAGTACAAGAAATTCGTAAAGAAAATGATGTCTACTATTTAGATTTGATGTTGCCGTTTATGCATAAAGAAGATCTCCAGCTCAGCCAAAAAGGAGATGAACTTACGGTGCAAGCGGGTCCATATAAAAGGAAGGTGCTGCTGCCGAGAGCATTGTTTGGCCGTTCAATCGCAGGCGCTCGCTTTATGGACGAGAAACTGTCGATACAGTTCGGTGAACGTTCACCTGAACAGGAAAGGGGACTTGGCAATGAAGCGTGATGACGCCATTTTACTGGTAGATCATTTGTATGCGATACATGAGGCATTCAAAGAAAGCTATTTGCCTCGTATGCCAAGTAACGCACAAGTTCATTTTCGTACAATGAAAAAAGAAGCATTGCTTGGGGCTCGCTCTTTGTTGGATGCTGTCATCGATAACTTGGGCAGTGCTGATGAAGGAAAGGATGCTTACACCCAACAGACCAAGGCTAATCAAAGTAGTCAGCGAAATCAATGCAATAGAGGCAAAGCTAGTCAAGAAGGCGGGTACTATCAACGCAGTAGCAGTGCTAGCATCGAGATTACGGATTAATTAAATACCGCTTTCGTTCATAGGGGCACGTCGCATACTTCTGTTTTCAGAGATAACAGGTTAGGATGCTGAAAATAGTGAGATCAAACGAGATATATTGTAGAAGTCATCACCATTTTACACAAGTATACGGATTCAACTAGCACACCATTCATTTCCTGCAAAAATGCATGTATTTAGTATGTAAATAGCCGATTTGTAATCATTGTTGCGAAAGTGCAGTTATTTTCCCACTTCAGGTCGTTTAAGCAGTTGAGTCCGTATAATTGTGTAAAATGGTGAACAAAAAAAGAGCCATGAAATAGAGCCTCGTCTAGAATGAAGTTATGCAGACCCATTCAGAGGAGGTACTATTTATGACTCAATATCATAT
>NZ_JACYTN010000008.1 GCF_014841135.1 Paenibacillus arenosi | reverse complement strand
AGCATCTAAGCGCGAAGCCCCCCTCAAGATGAGATTTCCCAATTAGTAAGACCCCTTGAAGACGACGAGGTTGATAGGTTCGGGGTGGAAGCACAGTAATGTGTGGAGCTGACGAATACTAATCGGTCGAGGGCTTATCCTAATGAATATGAAGAAGCGTTTTAATCAATTTGCGATCAGTTTTCAAGGTATAACCTTGTAACATATAATATTCCCTGATAGCTCAGTTGGTAGAGCACTCGACTGTTAATCGAGTTGTCACAGGTTCGAGTCCTGTTCGGGGAGCCATTATGGAGAGATGTCCGAGTTGGTCGAAGGAGCACGATTGGAAATCGTGTAGGCGCCAAAAGCGTCTCGGGGGTTCGAATCCCCCTCTCTCCGCCAGAATACGGCCCGTTGGTCAAGGGGTTAAGACACCTCCCTTTCACGGAGGTAACAGGGGTTCGAATCCCCTACGGGTCACCACTTTCAATAACACAAACTGGTAAAAATTGATGGTTGAAAAGTCGAGCGAAACTTGATAAGATATAAGAGTCGCTGGGAAATGAACCAGCAAATAACATGGACGCTTAGCTCAGCTGGGAGAGCATCTGCCTTACAAGCAGAGGGTCGGCGGTTCGATCCCGTCAGCGTCCACCATTAATATCGCGGGGTGGAGCAGTCCGGTAGCTCGTCGGGCTCATAACCCGAAGGTCGTAGGTTCAAATCCTGCCCCCGCAACCAAATAAAATCGTGGAGCTGTGGTGTAGAGGCCTAACATGCCTGCCTGTCACGCAGGAGACCGCGGGTTCGAATCCCGTCAGCTCCGCCATTTCAACTAACGACGAGTAATTGGAATGAATGATTTTATAATTAGGTTCGGTAGCTCAGTCGGTAGAGCAGAGGACTGAAAATCCTCGTGTCGGCGGTTCGATTCCGTCCCGAACCACCATTAAAGTTTAATACGCCGGTGTAGCTCAGTTGGTAGAGCGGCTGACTTGTAATCAGTAGGTCGTGGGTTCGACTCCTATCGCCGGCACCATTATGGAGGCTTAGTGAAGTGGCTAAACACGGCAGACTGTAAATCTGCTCTCTACGAGTTCGGTGGTTCGAATCCATCAGCCTCCACCATTATAGGGGCATAGTTTAAAGGTAGAACAGCGGTCTCCAAAACCGTTAGTGTGGGTTCAATTCCTGCTGCCCCTGCCAGGATGATTTAAAAGAAAATTATTATTTAGAAATTTGGCGATCGTGGCGAAGTGGTTAACGCACCGGTTTGTGGATCCGGCATTCGGGGGTTCAATTCCCCTCGGTCGCCCCAAATTATCTAATGGGGATTAGCCAAGCGGTAAGGCAACGGACTTTGACTCCGTCATGCATAGGTTCAAATCCTATATCCCCAGCCATTAAATGCGGAAATAGCTCAGTGGTAGAGTATCGCCTTGCCAAGGCGAGGGTCGCGGGTTCGAATCCCGTTTTCCGCTCCATAAGGCGCCATAGCCAAGTGGTAAGGCAGAGCTCTGCAAAAGCTCTACCCCCAGTTCGAGTCTGGGTGGCGCCTCCATTTTACTTGTTATGTGCTTGAGCGCCCTTAGCTCAGCTGGATAGAGCGTTTGACTACGAATCAAAAGGTCAGGAGTTCGAATCTCTTAGGGCGCGCCAATTAAAATTAAATATGCCGGTGTGGCGGAATGGCAGACGCGCGCGACTCAAAATCGTGAGGGAAACCGTGGAGGTTCGAGTCCTCTCACCGGCACCATACTTAACAAGTTCAACTCTTGAGAATATCTCAAGAGTTTTTTTGTGTCTATGTATCTTATTTCTTATCCACTTCCATATTTTGAAACTTATTGTGTGCTGATCCGTATTGAATTGTATATCCTTCATATTTATATTATTAGCTCATCTGTACCGCTGCTTTAGTTCAAAAAACGAAGGAGTGAGGCTATGGAAGTTCTATATTGGAGTTTATTGATTCTAGGCATCTTCTATGCTGCTATAACACTATTATTTGGAGATGTGGATGCCGCAATCGGTGAGGTTATACATATTCCATTTCTACAACCTGCTGTTCTAATCGGTGGGCTTACTTCGTTAGGTGCATCTGGTATTTTACTCATACGTTACTCAGACTTATTACCATGGCTTATATTTGTGCTTTCTTTATGTGCTGCAGTTGTGGTCTCCACTATCATGTACTTCTTTTACTTAAAGTCGATAGCAAAGAGTGAACATTCTATTGCTTTCTCTCTGAATGATCTTATTGGGAGCATAGCAGAAGTTCATACTTCTATTCCTTCACAAGGTTATGGTGAAATCATTATTCACTCCAAGACAGGTGCTACTAATCAAATAGCGGCATCGTTCGATGGTATTGATATTCCTTCTTACACGAAAGTTGTCATTATCGACGTTCGAGATCATACGGCCTATGTTTCTCCTATGGAGGAGTTGCAGCGCTTATAGAGCCAGTTATGTACAGATTTTAGATTGAGCGCTCAAGGTCGTTTATCAATAATTGAAAAAGAGGAGAGATTGTATGAATGATGTGTTTCTCATCCCACTTATCGTAGTAGGGGTACTTGTCGTAATTGCTTTAGCCTTCTGGGCTAGGTACAAAACAGTGGGCCCGGATGAAGCGATGATCGTAACGGGATCTTATCTCGGGACTAAAAATGTAAGTAAGGATGAATCCGGACGCAGCATGAAAATTGTTCGTGGCGGTGGAGCATTCATTATCCCTATTTTTCAACAGGCTCAATTTCTATCATTATTATCTCATAAGCTAGATGTTACTACACCCGAAGTATACACAGAACAGGGAGTTCCTGTGTTGACAGATGCTGTGGCTATTATTAAGGTGGGAGGCTCTGTAGAAGATATAGCGACTGCGGCAGAGCAATTTCTAGGTAAACCAACAGAATCATTAAAGAGTGAGGCACAAGAAGTGTTGGAAGGGCATCTTAGAGCGATACTTGGTTCCATGACGGTTGAGGAAGTGTACCGCAATCGCGATCGATTTGCTCAAGAAGTGCAGGCAGTTGCTGCTCGAGATTTGAAGAAGATGGGTCTACAAATTGTTTCCTTTACGATAAAAGATGTAAGAGATAAACATGGCTACTTAGAGGCCTTAGGTAAGCCACGTATTGCAGCAGTTAAACGTGATGCTGAAGTCGCTGAGGCTGAGGCTGTGAGGGATGCTCGTATTCAAAAGGCGAATGCGGATGAGCAGGGGATGAAGGCTGAATTGCTGCGCGATACGAATGTTGCGGAGGCGTCTAAAGAGAAAGAGTTGAAAATTGCTTCCTTCAAACGAGAGCAGGATACCGCTAAAGCGGAAGCGGACCAGGCTTATCATATTCAAGAGGCTCGTTCGAAGCAGACGGTTGTGGAAGAACAGATGCAGGTTGAAATTGTTCGCAGAGAACGGGAAATTGATCTCGAAGCAAAAGAAATATTACGTAGGGAAAAACAGTACGATGCAGAAATGAAAAAGAAGGCGGACGCAGAACGTTATGCTGTGGTTCAGGCTGCAGAGGCAGAGAAGGCGCGCCAAGTGCTCGAAGCTGATGCATTGCAGTACCGAATTGAAGCAGAAGCTAAGGCAAATGCTGAACAGAAGCGTATGGATGGCTTGGCGCATGCAGATGCAGAACGTGCACGTGGTACAGCAGAAGCGGAAGTGATTCGTTTACGTGGTCTTGCTGAAGCAGAGGCGAAGCAGAAATTAGCGGAAGCATTTGAGAAGTTCGGAGAAGCTGCGGTATTGGATATCGTGATGAAGATGCTTCCAGAATTGGCGGGTCGCATTGCTGATCCTATTCGTTCGATTGATAAGTTGACGGTCGTTGATACGGGCAAAGGAGAGGGCGCGGCACGCGTTAGTAACTATGTTACTGAGCTAATGGCGACAGCCCCACAAATGCTTAAAGATGTATCTGGTCTTGATATTGAGAAAATAGTAAAGCGTCTAACCGATGGGCCAACTGCTGACAGTGGGTTGTTCGAGCAGTATAAACAGCAACCTAAACTTCCTGATACAACTATCGCTGTTACTTCTGAGGACAATTCTTAGGCATAAGGCCGATGAGATGTAGGGTCTAAGAAATAGATCTTAGACCCTACATCTTAGACCTACATCTTAGAAATAAAGGAGTAAGCAGTCCATGTATGATGAAATAGATGTGTTTAGGGAGTAGCATGCAAGATTTGTAGCAGTTGTGAGCGGCCCTTAAGGCAGTATGCCGTAAGGGCCGTAACTAGGTTTGGGAGATGAGCCTATCGCAGGTTGGTGAGGTTCCCCGACTTGAGTCTAGGTGCAAATACCGTCCTCAGCCTGTTTTGAATCGTTGGCAAACAACCTAAAATAAAGACATAAGCAAACGACGCAGAAAGGTGGTGACGAACAACGTGGAGAGAAAAGGAAACACGATAGCCCTGCTTCTGATAGGTATCGGAGGAATTATCTTGCTAAGTAAGCTAGGATGGTTGCTTGGTGGGTTGATGGAGTACTTAATTCCTATCGCATTGATCGCTCTTGGTTATTATGGTGTGAAAGCCGGCAATCGATTCTTCGGTGGGTTGTTTATTATTATCGGTGCCTTCTCCTTAATTGGCGAATTCGCTTGGTTCATCGGTTTAATTATCGCAATCGCGATGATTGGATTTGGTGTAAAGATGCTAAAAGATAAACGCGACTACCGATATTAACTCACACCATGATGTAAACTGTACAACTAGCACAAAGGAGGTACCCAGTGCATGAGTAATATATTTCAGCGAGTACGGGATATTACATTGGCAACGTTGAATGAACATCTAGAACGTTCCGAAGACCCGATACGCGTTATTGATAGCTTCCTCTTAAAAACTCGACATGAGATAGAGGAAGCAGAGAGGCTTTACCACCAATACTTAGTTCATGCGAATCAAATGAAGCGTCAACTCAATCAAGCAGAGGAGTTGCGTGAGCGCCGTGAACAACAGGCTTTGATTGCATTGAAGGCTGGCGAAGAACTTGCTGCTAAGCTTGCTTTGCAAGAGAAGATGATGCATGAGGAGAAAGTCATTCACTATACGGAACTGTATGAGAAGAGCAAGCAGGCCATTTTGGAGTTAGAAGCTCAACTGCAGGCACTTAAGAATGAATTCCAATCTGCATATGATAAGCGCCAAATCTACATTGCTCGTATGCAAACCATCCATTTACAACAGCGTATGAATGAGCGTATTGGACAATACGGTCATCAACAAGTGAACGGCATGTTCCGCCGCTTGGAAGATCGCGTTAATGATATGGAATGGGAAACGAACAGTATCCGTGATGTTCGTGGAACGAATGGCGGATATAACGGGGGCCTTGAGCGCGAGTCGAAGCTGGATCAGGAACTGCAGCGCTTGAAGCAGAAGTTGAACACCTCGAAGGAGTGAGTAAGCTATGCAAAAGAAATTTTATCGCTCCGCACGCGACTCTAAATTGTGCGGACTATGTGGAGGCTTGTCCGAGTATTTCGGATTTGACGCATCCTTTATACGAATCTTGTTCGTACTAGGTGTGGTTTTCTCCGGAGGAACGTTGTTGCTAGCTTACTTCTTAGTAGCACTCGTTGTTCCAAAGGAGCCTAAAAATCCTTATGGGCCATATGGAAATCAAGGTCCACATGGCTATTATGAGCCTAATAATTATAACAGCCGTACGTATACGCCAGGTGGAGACTTCTCCAATGGTTACGGTGCACAACAACCAAATGGTTACCGCAATGGCAATGAATTTGCAGGACAGTCTTACAACCACTCTAACCAAAGTGGCATGAATCGTTCTTCTGTAGATTCTATGATGGAAGACATTGAAAAGAAAGCAATGAAACGCGAAATTGAACAATTGAAAGAGCGCTTAGCTCGTTACGAGAAAGGGGACAAGTAAAATGGGAGTATTTAAACGTATTAAGGACATGACTAAAGCATCGGTACATGAAGTGTTGGATAAGGTAGAAGATCCGGTAATGATGTTGAATCAATACTTGCGCGATATGGAATTGGAAATTCATCAAGCAGAGGTAACAGTTGCCAAGCAAATGGCAAATGAACGCCGTATTAAGCATCGCTATGATGAAGCACTTCGTATTTCTGCTGACCGTGAGACACAAGCGGGTCGTGCTTTGCAGGCTGGTCAAGAAGAAGTAGCTCGTAAGCTTCTTGAAGAAAAATTGTACTACGATCAAAAAGTGAATGAGTTCGGTGACTTGCATGCACAGGCTCAGTCTCAAGCACAAGAACTGATGCACCAATTGCACACAATGAAAGATGAGTTCTACAAGCTTCGTAACAAACGCAATGAGCTTGCTGCACGTGCACAAATGGCAAAAGCTCGCAAGCAAATGAACACAATCAGCTCCTTGCATACAATTGAAGCAGGTGGCGCAGCTCGCGGCTTCCACCGTATGGAAGAGAAGATTATGCAATTGGAAGCAGAAGCAGAAGTAATGCGTGCTCCTTACGGCTCGTATCAAGGTGCTGGTTCCTATCAGCCACCAGCTGATCCAGCTAAAGAGTTGGCAGTAGAAGAGCAATTAGCTGCTCTTAAGCAAAAGCTTGGTAAAAAGGAATAAACGTATTCGCTTCATTTAAAATATATGATATTGTAGTAGTTAGACTGAATGGCGATGCAGCATGCATCGCCATTCGTGCCGTTGCGTAAAAGAGCCGACTATTGATGACAGGAGGTGCGGCATGAAAACAGACAATCGAATACTAGCTTATGTGCTCATCTTCGCGGGGATTATCATTCTTATTGGCAAGTTTCTTACCTTCGGTACGTTTTTAGCTCTCGTTATGATTATATTTGGAGTGCGCAAGGTAAGAACGATGGATGTGAAGATTGGCTATACGTTAATCGCTATCGGTGGAGCCATTTTGCTTCTTGAGCATCTGGCACTGTTTATAGGCATTGTTCTTCTGTCATTTGGCGTATTTTATTTTCGAATGCGTGCTGTGCAGCGACATGAGCAAATGATGAAGCGGCATAGTTTTGCTAGCAGCTTAAAATGGGATCGTGTTCCGTTTCATTTACAAAGCCAAAGCTTGTGGCATGTAATTGGGGAGAGTGATATCGATTTATCGTTAGCGTTGTTGGATGAACCTGAAACGACTCTTTTTTTCCAAGGTGCTATGGGTGATGTAGATATTACAATTCCAGATCATATTGGCGTTGAAATCGAGGCAACCGTTTTATTTGGTCATATTGATGTAGAACATAATAAAGAAACGGGCTTCTTCAATAAATGGACATGGCGTTCTCCACACTATGAATTAACGGAACAGAAGGTTAAGTTGAACTTGTCTTACATCATAGGAGACATAGATATTCGAATCCATTAAAATAATAGGGTAGGATAGAAGGGAGAGAAGGTCGCTATGCACCCTAAAAAATCAGGAAACATGGTCTTCCGCACGATCGGGGAGACACTTCTCTTTTCCGTTGCTTTATTTTTTATCATTGTATATATGCTCCAGTCAGCAGGATATGTAAGACCATTTGAAACGTGGATGGAAGGCGTAATTGCAACATTATGGACGCTGTTCGCTGTATGTACAGTGACGATTTTGTTCGCTTTTTATCAAGGTTACAAGACAAAGAGAAGAATTGAGCTGCTGCGCGAATCAATGGTGCTCTTAGAAAAGGGGAATTTATCCCGCCCTATACCTCAGTTAGGGACAGACGAGCTTGGGCAGTTGGCTGAGCAGTTGGGAAGAGTGAGTGAGCGTTGGGAAGAGCAAGTTACTTCTTTACAGCGGTTATCTACGAACAATGCTCAGCTTGCTGAACAAGCACGTATAACAGCTATTATTGAAGAGCGCCAACGATTGGCGCGGGAGCTGCATGATGCCGTTAGTCAGCAGTTGTTCGCGATATCTATGACAGCGACAGCAGTAAAGCGTACACTTGGTCGCGACTTTGATCGCGCTGAGCGTCAAGTTGAATTGATTGAAGAGATGGCTTCCGTGGCTCAATCAGAGATGAGAGCCTTGTTGCTACATTTACGACCCGTGCATTTGGAAGGTAAAGGACTTATTCAAGGTGTTCAGGAATTGGTTCGTGAGTTGCAAATGAAGGTCCCTATCGAGATTCAATGTGAAGTGGATGATGATATTCGTCTCCTTAAAGGTGTAGAGAACCATCTATTTCGCATTATTCAAGAAGCGATGTCTAATACACTTCGTCATTCTAAGGCAGAACGAATGGAGATTCGAATACAGAATCGGGAAGACCATGTTCGTTTAATGATTCGAGACAATGGTGTAGGCTTTGAGTGGCAGGATTCAAAGCAAACCAGCTATGGCTTGCGGACGATGCAAGAACGAGTCCACGAGGTAGGTGGTTCTATACAATTCATTACAGCACCGAGCAAAGGAACTAGAATTGAGATTCGTGTACCCGTTGTGACGGATAATTCGATCTGGAAGGAGGACATTGAAGCAGATGGCAATGGAGACGACGGATATGGAGAGATCAGAGAACATTCGAGTTCTATTGGTGGATGATCATGAAATGGTTCGGATTGGCTTGGCCGCTGTATTAAGTACAGAAGACGGGATTGAGGTCGTTGGCGAAGCGGGAAACGGGATGGATGGTATACGCCTAGCACAAGAGTATAAGCCAGATGTCGTACTCATGGATCTAGTTATGGATGGTATGGATGGCATTGAGACGACACGCAAGCTGCTACAGTTGTATCCTGACTGTAAAGTAATTGTGCTTACTAGTTATCTGGATGATGAGAAGATGTATCCTGTAATAGAAGCAGGAGCATTCAGCTATTTGCTGAAGACCTCTCGTGCAAATGAGGTTGCGGATGCCATCCGAGCGGCAGCACGTGGTCAGTCTGTGCTTGAATCGCAAGTGGCCTCCAAGATGATGAATCGTTTCCGTCAGCCTAAGCAAGCGCAAGCCGCTCATGAGCAGTTGACTGATCGTGAAATGGAAGTCATGCGATTGCTTGCACAAGGTAAGTCGAATCAAGATATTGCTGACGAGCTCTTTATAGGCGTAAAGACGGTTAAGTTCCATGTTACAAACATATTAGCTAAGTTGGAAGTTGAGGATCGTACGCAAGCTGCGATTTATGCGTATAAGAATGGATTAGCTGAATAACGACAGAATGAACAGCCCGACGACATCATGCCGTCGGGCTGTTGTATGGTTGTAACTTCTTTTGACGGCTGAATGTACGTATTGCAGGGGCATTATAAAAGCAGAAGAAACAGGAACGCAATGGCAGCCAAATCAAATCCAAATGCTCCTCTATACGGAGGATAGGGATAGGGTGGGGGGAAGCCGTCAGGCACTGTTCCTGGGTAACTATTAGAATAGGGTTCTCCATACGGATTGCCGTTATAGGGATGACCAACTTCGTAGTCGAAATTAGGATTAAAATCAGAATCTGATGTTGTTTTCCCTGTTGTTCCTTTCTTTTTTCGCGTTGAGTTGGTATTCTTTTTCTTTTTATATTCAGGTTTAGTAGGATGCTGGTTGTCCGTTAGGATGGGAATATGGCTGTGAGATTGAACATGGTACGGATTTTCGTTTAAAATCAGTCTGCCGTCGGCGCAAGAGCTGAGTCGTCCTATATAATGTCTGCCGTCATTTGTAACGACACAAATGGGCCGTCCACAAAATTTTTTGATTTCATTTTCATTTACCTGAATAGGTAACATGCAAAGTTCCTCCTTTCAAAATACAGTGCTGAGGTAGTTTATTCGTCTATAGTCAAATGTGTATAGACGATTACCTAGATAAATATTTTCTATGTAATAAGGAGGAGAGAGGTAAAGTGAGCAATCGAAAAAGTTGGACTTTAGGGATAAGTGGTGGTGTTATTGTACTATTGGTCGTGATTATAATCATTGTTGGAGTAAAAGATAGTGTACTGCTTAGTAATGATACAAGGCACATAGTGTCAAACGAAGCGGGGCATGCGTTACAGCTTTCTATTACAGAGAAAGTTAACAATTTGTGGAAGCTTGCGCAGCATAGTGGAGGAGCTAACTTTGAAACGAAGATCATTATGCAGGGCAGTTATTTGATTAAAGCTGAGGATTGGAAACAGGAAGCGTTAAAATGGAAAGAGAGTATACAGGTTGCAACGCCATTCGTTGCTAGAGAAGAACGAGGTCAAGAAGTATTGCGTGCTAATGACCAAGGTTCAAATTGGAAGCGGGAAATACTTGTATTTGCAGAACAAGATGGAAGGTTGTACTTTACTATTCACTTAACTGGGGTGGAACTGAATGGTAAGGAGCACATTGTTGATGAAGGGGAGCATTTGCATAAGGCGCTTCAAGCCAATAATCATTCTGTGTTGTGGAACAGTGAAATTCGTACGAAAGCAGTAGGGACGCTAGATTCTATGTGGGGGAAAATGCACCGAAAGATGCAGCTGTTAGGGCATGCTAAACCTATAGATAATTATGAAGATATTCGTACTCGTAGTGTATCGTATGAGACGGATTATATGGGGGAAGGTATTAAGATGAAGTCCGGTGTCGCTAATTTGCAAATGGCAGTACATGAGCTGGCAGGGGAAGGGATAACGAGACTTACATTAGGGACTCCATTAATTGCTGGTGAATATTAAAGTGAATTATTAAAGTAGATATACTAGGAAATATGGAATAGATGAATGTTATATGCTAAAATGGCATCACATTCGAATTTAACAGAAGGTTTACATACACGAGTGTTAAGGAATGGAGAGAGATGACAGAGATGAACAATCAAGAGACCATGCTGGCTGAAGGTGCGATATTTTATATTTTCGGCGCTACAGGTGATTTGGCCCGCCGGAAGCTGTTCCCTGCCATTTACAGCTTGTACCGTGAGGACAAGCTTGGGAAGAACTTTGCTGTTGTTGGTTTAGCTCGCCGTCCTCGTACGCAAGAGCAATTCCGTGAGGATGTACGTGCAGCAATTGATGAGTTTTGTCGCTATGATGTACAGCAGGATGAAGATTGGAATGAGTTTGCGAAGCATTTCGAATATAAGCCACTCGACATTAACAATGTTGATGGTTTCCGTGAATTGCAGCAGCAATCCCAACAGTTGGAGCATGAATTCCATATCCCTGGCAATCGTCTGTTCTACTTAGCATTGGCACCAGAGCTGTTTGGTGCAGTGTCATACAATCTACGTGACGGTGGCTTGTTGGATACGAAAGGCTGGTCACGACTAGTGATTGAAAAGCCTTTTGGATATGATCTGGAATCTGCTAAGCAATTAAATGAAGAGCTTCGTTCTGTGTTTAATGAAGATCAGATTTATCGTATTGATCACTATCTAGGCAAAGAGATGGTTCAAAATATTGAAGTTATTCGTTTTGCAAATGCGTTCTTTGAGCCATTATGGAACAACAAGCATATTGCAAATGTTCAAATTTCGTTATCCGAGACGGTTGGTGTCGAAGAGCGTGGCGGATATTACGATCAAGCGGGAGCATTGCGCGACATGGCTCAGAATCATATGCTTCAGATGCTCACGATGATTGCGATGGAGCCGCCAAGCCGCCTGCATCCTGAAGATATTCGGGACGAAAAGGTGAAAGTTCTACGTTCCTTGCGGACTTATGAATCCGATGAAGAGGTTGTTGGAAATGTTGTCCGTGGACAATATTCCGCTGGCTCACTCAATGGTAAGGAATTGCCTGGTTATCGTGAAGAAGACAAAGTAAATCCTGAGTCCACAACGGAGACATATTTGGGTGCGCGTGTCTATGTAGATAATTTCCGCTGGGCAGGAGTGCCGTTCTATATCCGTACAGGCAAGCGATTGCCGGTAAAGACAACGGAAGTTGTTGTAGAATTCAAGAGCATTCCGTCTAGAGTGTACTTGAGCTCCAAGCATAATCTAGAGCCTAACTTGCTCGTTATTCGCGTTAATCCGATGGAAGGCATATACGTTCGCATCAACGGGAAGAAGCCAGGATCAGAAGGTGGTGTTCAGCCGCTTGCGATGGACTTCTGTCAGAGCAGCATCGTTGGTATCAATACGCCAGAGGCTTATGAACGTCTTATCTTTGATGCGGCACGTGGTGATTCCACGTACTTCACTCGTTGGGATGAAGTATCTGAAGCATGGGCATTCGTAGATCGAATTGCTCAAGCTTGGAAGCAGACGAATGAGGATCTTCACTTCTACCCTGCTGGTTCTTGGGGACCGGAACGTGCTAATGAAATGTTAGCAGAAGATGGCTTCCATTGGTGGCCAGTAAATGGACAAGACGAAGATACGGTTGTGTGGAAGTAAGCCTAGCAGCCAAGGGAGGTAACTAACGTTGTTTAAAATTTACGATATTTCCATGACAATAGATGAGAATGTACAAGTATACAAAAACAAAGAAGAGAAGAAGCCGATTATTCGTAATGTGCAGAACTTCTCCAATGCAAAAGCTTACGAGTCCCGCATTGATATTGACGTGCACTGTGGTACACATGTCGATGCACCGCTTCATATGATTGAGAACGGTGAGACGATTGAAACGATCGGCTTGGACAAGCTGGTTGGCAATGCGCGTGTTGTTGATTTGACACACGTTGAAGGCGGTATTGGACGTGCGGATTTGGAGCCATTTGGGCTTCAGCGTGGTGATTGGGTACTGCTGAAAACTCGTAACTCCTTGTCGGAAGAGTTTGATTTCGAGTTCGTCTATCTTGCAGAAGATGGCGCTCAATATTTGATTGAGTTGGGTGTAACAGGCGTAGGTACAGATGGTCTTGGTATCGAACGTGCACAGCCAGAATATACGACTCATCGTCCGTTGTTCAACAACAACGTAATTATCGTTGAAGGTTTGCGCCTCAAAGAAGTTGAGCAAGGCACTTACTTCATGGTCATTGCACCGTTGAAGCTAACAGGCATTGAAGCTGCTCCAGCACGAGCGCTCTTGATCGGTAAATAAGCATGTTATACTATTCACCCCCTGCGGTTATTGGCAGGGGGTGTTTTTGGTGTATGAAGAAGTTCATGAAGAAAATGAGTGATAGATAGTTCAATGGTGGGAAGTAGGAAGTAACCATATGCGGTCGCCGCTATTATTCGTATAGCCAATCATGTGAACAAAATAGCATGCTATGTAAAAATTCACAAAGTTTTAATTCCTATCGAATAACTAGGAAAAAATCCTTGTCATTTTTTAAAACCTTGTTATACTTATTTCTAACGGGGGCTTAGTTAATTTTAACATATGACTGAGCTGTAATTGAATGGGTGTAATGAACGTAAAAGTTCATTTTTATAGGGAGAGGGGAAACGTCATGAAAAGAAAATTGTTATCGTTAACAGCGTTATTAACACTAGTTACTGTAATCGTTACAGCATGCGGTGGAAATGCACCAGCGAGTAACAATTCAACTACAACTACTACAGGGCAAGCGCAAGCTGGGGGCCAGTTAATTGTAGCGGTACAAGAGGATCCTCGTGTATTGAATCCTGTATATGCAGGTGACCGTGTAACTTTGACGATCAATCAGTCTTTATTCTCGCATTTGTATACGTACCACAATGGAGAGAAAAAGTTTGTGTTGGCTGAAAGCCTCACACCGTCTGCTGACAACTTAACGTACACGCTAAAGCTGCGCAAAGGATTGACTTGGCATGATAGCAAGCCAATTACAGCGGATGATGTAGTATTCACAATGGACAGTGTACTGGATGAAAAGCAGCACAGTTCTGATCGCGCAAATTATATTTTCAACGGCAAGCCGCTGCAAGTGAAGAAGGTTGATGAGCTGACAGTTGAGTTCAAGCTTCCGCAAGCATCTGCTGCATTCGAAGGCGTATTGGCTAGCTTTATTCCAATTCCGAAGCATGTGTTTGAAGGAGAAGCAGATCTAGAGAAGAGTAAGAAAAATGAGAAGCCGATCGGTTCTGGGCCTTTCAAATTTAAAGAGTATCGTGCGGGTGAGTATGTCACGCTTGAGCGCTTTGACAACTATTTTGCAGGCAAGCCTAAACTAGATACGGTTACTTACCGCATCGCAAAAGATCCGAATGCAGCTAATATGGCTCTGCAAAATGGTGAATTGCAAATGCGCAAAATTGATGCGGTTGATCATAACAAATTGAACAGCACGAATCGTTTTAATATGGTTACGTACCCAGAAGGTCGTCTTAACTATATGGCATACAACTTGAATGTAGATGTGATGAAGAAGAAAGAAGTTCGTCAAGCAATCGCTTATGCATTGGATCGTAAAGAGCTTATTACAGCAACATATCTATCCGAAGAGTTCGCGAAGCCAGCAGCTTCTATTTTCACACCAGACACGATGTACCATACATCTGAAGTAGAAACGTATGAGCACAATGTAGAGCGTGCAAAAGAATTGCTGACGCAAGCTGGAGCTAGCAATTTGAAGCTTCGTCTAGCTTATGTGAATACAAATAAGGCTCATGAGACACAAGCGTTGTATGTACAGCAGAAGTTAGGGGAAGTAGGCATTACCGTAGAGTTGATGGCGCTGGATTCTGGAGCGTTTGGTAACATGTCCTTGGATATGAACAACACGGCTTATGATCTTTCTTTTGGCGGTTACATTATGGGACATGAACCTGATAGCTATAAGTCTTTGTACTTGAGTGACGCAGCGTATAACTATTCTCATTTTAAAAATCCAGAGTTCGATGCTTTGTGGAACCAAGCAGCTGTAGAGATGGACACAGCGAAGCGTGGAGAACTTTATAAGCAAATCCAACAGACAGTTGCGAATGAAATGACGATTTATCCAATTGCTTATGATAATGCCATTATTGCAGTTGATAAGAAATTTGGCGGGCTGCAAGAAGCCGGTCCGAAGCCGGTCGTTATGTTCGAAGACTTGTCCAAAGTATTTATTCAACAGTAGTAGTAATTCAAACGAATTGAGTTTGTATCATTCTTCAACAAAACAATTGAACTAACACAATGATGAGCGCTGGCAATTTTGCCAGCGCTCCCTTATGGAGGGAACTCCCTGTGCACAAATATATTTTACGGCGTATTTTACAGGCGATACCGCTCTTGATCGTTATTTCGATCGTATCTTTTGCACTCATTAAACTTGCTCCTGGTGATCCAGTACGCTCGTTCGTTACTCCTGATATGAGTCCAGAAGATGTGGAGCGCATCCGTCAGAACATGGGGCTGGATCAGCCTATTTATGTACAGTATTGGCAGTGGCTTGTGAACATGTTGTCAGGTGATTGGGGCTATTCCTTAGTAAACCATCGTCCTGTGTTGACTCTCATTATGGAGCGTCTCCCTGCGACTATTGGTTTGATGGGATCAGCTCTCTTTTTGTCATTACTCATCTCTGTACCATTAAGTATGTATGCAGCTGCTCGTAAAAATAAGGCCGCTGATAAGGTGCTAAGTCTCATTTCGTATATTGGAATTTCGATTCCGAGTTTCTGGTTCGGTATTATGCTGATTTATTTATTCGCGGTTAAGCTGCAATGGCTGCCGAGCATGGGTATGCGAACAATTGGGGTTACATCGTTCTGGGATGTTGTGAAGCATGGAATTTTGCCGTGTACGGTACTCGTATTTATGAATGTTTCTGTCTATATGCGATACATTCGTTCTCAGACGATTAGTCAGCTTGAGGAAGATTACGTACAAATTCAGTATGCGTATGGATCAACGACAGGTACGGTCTTGGTGCGTCATGTACTCAAAAATACACTACTTCCTGTCATCACCATTTTCGGAATGTCGTTCCCAGAATTGATAGCAGGTGCGTTCATTACAGAGTCGGTATTTTCATGGCCTGGCATGGGAGCGCTAGGTATTACGTCGGTATTTGCACTCGATTACCCCGTTATTATGGGGATTACGATGATATCGTCCGTGATGCTTGTGATCGGGAATTTGCTGGCTGATATTTTGTACGGGATCGTCGATCCACGTATTAAAACGATGAGGTAATGAGGTGACTAGAATATGAATGCACTGAAGTTACGACAAGTAGCTACACAGTTTAAGCATCAGAAATTAGCCATTGCGGCACTCGTTGTGTTGGTGGTGTTTACGTTGGCTTCGATATTTGCTTTTTTGTCTCCCTATGATCCGAATAAGATGGTCGTAACGGAACGTTTGCAATCGCCAAATGCGACGCATTGGTTTGGTACCGATGATCGCGGGCGAGATTATTTAGCTCGTGCGCTATATGGTGGTCGTGTTTCGCTCAGTGTTGGATTTCTCTCTATGATTATCGCGGTGGGAATAGGCACTGCTGTGGGAACGATTAGTGGTTATTTTGGTGGCTGGGTTGATAATGTGCTGATGCGTATGGTTGATGTGTTGATGTCGATCCCGTCATTCTTCTTAATGCTTATTTTGAATGCGTATTTGAAGCCAGGCATTTCAACGATTATTATCATTATCGGGATGCTCAGTTGGATGAATATTGCGCGTATTGTACGGGCTGAAACGCTGTCTGTGAAAGAGCGGGAGTATGTCCTGTACGCGCGTGTGTCAGGTCAAAGTGCCTTTAAAATTATCGTGAAGCATATCGTGCCGAGCATGATGCCAACGATTATTGTGGCAGCGACAATCTCGATTGCTTCTTCTATTATGATGGAGTCTTCACTTAGTTTCCTTGGACTTGGTATTCAACCGCCGAACTCCTCTTGGGGAAGTATGTTGAACAATGCGCAAGGATATATCGGGGATGCTCCTTATATGGCACTATTCCCAGGCTTCTTAATCTTGTTGACGGTACTGTCGTTCAACTTCTTGGGAGACGTACTGCGCACAGCGTTTGAGCCGAAGGCAAATCGCAGATAGGTTTAGGAATAGCGCAGCTTATTATATGAATTTGTTGATGATAGAAAATGTGCTTTGTGAAAAAGAAGATATAAGACTACGGGGTGAGTCCTATGACTGAACCATTGTTAGCTGTTCAACAATTACAAACGTCGTTTCATACGCAAGCTGGTGAAGTCCAGTCGGTTCGTGGAGTCAGCTTCACGGTGCGTGAAGGGGATATTGTCGGTATAGTCGGTGAATCGGGAAGCGGCAAGACGATAACGGCGAAATCCATTTTGCGATTGATTCCTTCGCCTGGTGTTATTAAGGGTGGAGTCGTGCAATTCCGTGGGGAAGATATGCTGCAAATGTCTGAGCGGCGTCTGCGTGAAATTCGCGGTAATCAAGTCGCAATGATCTCGCAAGATCCGATGACGGCATTGAACCCGGTTATTAAGGTAGGAACGCAGCTGATGGAAGTACTTCGCCGTCATCGCAAACTTAGCCGTGCGGAAGCCCGCCAGAAAGCAATTGAATTGCTGCGGCAAGTTGGTATCACTTCACCTGAGAAGCGCATCGATCAATATCCGCATGAATTCAGCGGCGGGATGCGGCAGCGTGTTATGATCGCGATGGCTCTGTCATGTGAGCCGGATTTGCTAATTGCCGATGAGCCTACAACGGCGTTGGATGTAACGATCCAAGCTCAAATCTTAAGCTTGATGAAGCGTTTAAGTGATACAACGAAGACATCCATTCTCTTGATTACGCATGACTTGGGCGTGGTGGCGCAAGTATGTACGCGAATTATTGTGATGTACGGCGGCCTTATTATGGAGGAAGGTACGGTTGAAGATATTTTCGAACGACCACAGCATCCTTACACGAAAGGGCTGCTTCGTTCGATCCCGCGTGTAGAGGAAGGTGTGCGGGAACGGTTAATGGCGATTGACGGTTCACCGCCAGACTTGCTGCATCCACCTAGCGGCTGCCCATTTATGGAACGCTGTACAGTGGCGACAGAACGGTGCCACGAGCTTCCGTCTTATGTAGAAGCAGGACCGTCCCATCGTGCCTTGTGCTGGTATGCTGGGCAGGAAGAAGCGGCTGTGTACGAGGAGGTCGGTGGACATGAGCACGAGTAATGCGAATAACGTGTTAATTGAAGTAAAAGGGCTTAACAAGCATTATGCTGCTAAAAAAAGCTTGTTCGGTCGTTCGCAGCAAGTTGTAAGGGCTGTTGATGATGTTAGCTTTACCATTCACCGCGGCGAGACGTTTGGTTTGGTAGGTGAATCGGGCTGTGGAAAGTCAACGACTGGGCGCAGCATTGTTCGTTTACACGATGTGACGGACGGAGAGATTTGGTTCGATGGTCATAATGTGGCGCAAATGAAAGAGCGGGAATTGAAGCCATTCCGCAAGCGAATGCAGACGATATTCCAGGACCCGTATTCTTCATTGAATCCGGGTATGAACGTGACGCAGTTGATTAGTGAGCCGATGGACATTCATCGGCAAGGTACGAAGGCTGAGCAGCGCGATCGTGTACTCGCGCTGCTGGACAAGGTCGGCATGAAACCTGAACATGCGAACCGTTATCCGCATGAGTTCAGCGGTGGTCAGCGGCAGCGAATTAGTATTGCACGTGCCCTCTCGGTGCAACCAGAGTTCGTGATGTGTGATGAGCCGATATCGGCATTGGATGTATCGGTGCAGGCTCAGGTTGTAAATATGCTGGAGGACCTTCAAGCGGAGCTCGGCTTAACGTATTTGTTTATTGCTCATGATCTATCGATGGTGCGCCATATTTCGAATCGAATTGGCGTTATGTACATGGGCAAGCTGGTAGAGCTCGCGCCAAGTGACGAGCTGTATAAACGTCCTGCCCATCCTTATACGCAAGCGCTGCTGGCAGCTATTCCGCATCCTGATCCGAAGCAGGAAATGCAGCCGCCTCCGATTCTAGAGGGTGAGCTGCCAAGCCCGTTGAGTATGGCGGTTGGCTGTTCGTTTGCCTCCCGGTGCCCATATGCGACGGAGCGCTGTCGACAAGAAACACCTGCATGGCGTGAAATTGCTCCACAGCATTATGCGTCCTGCCATCTTCATGAGGCGTAAAGTGCATACCTGTGAATAGGAAGGGGAAATGTGTTATGAGTATGACCATTACAGCGGTAATCTCGCAAAGTACGGCTATTTTATTGGAACGTGCGCGTCAAGCAGGGTTTACGACGGAAGAGCTGCTCGATATTGTTACGGCGAATGATGTACCACGGCTAGAGAGAGCAGCAACGGAACATTTTACGTATGAGGATTGGATTTCTTACGCCAAAAAGCATGGCGAACCATTGGAGCAGGCGATTCGTGAAGGCTATCGTCTAACCTTTAATACGGTTAATGGTCTCAAATGGTGGCTGCGTTATAAATACGATATTGTAGCTGAAGAGGATTATGAGGTCGGCGATGGTCGCTTCAACGGATTGAAATTGAGTGCGGTTCAAATCACAGAATTGAAGCAAGTTATTGCCCGCAACTGGGTCGTTATTGACGAAGTTGAGCATGAGCAAATTGCTTCCACACGATCTCGTGTGATCGACGTAGCTGTTAGAGCAAAGCTAACTGAATCGTAACGCAACGATATTATTACCGATTGTAAGTAAATAAGAGCAGAGTGGATGAGCTTCGAAAGAAGAGCTTGTTCACTCTGCTTTTTTGCGTGTTGAGTTTCGAGTTTTGCTAGGTATGTCGTATATATTTTGTTCTAGCATTTATAATGTGGAGTCTCCATTTACGTTTGAACCTTTGAAGCGAATGTTAGCTTATGTCATCGTTTGCTACAATATCAACGGCGAGCTTCACTGCGTCCCGACCTGCGCCACAGATGAGAGCGGAGCTTCTTGCTTGCTGCCATGGCATGCCGATTACAAACAGTCCGGGAATCTGGGTATGATGGCCACGGTACATTATGTGACCTTGTGAATTGCGTAAATTAGGAAGCTTGAGCCAATCATGATCTTGTTTGAATCCAGTTGCCCATATGATTGACGTAGGGGACAAGGTAGAGCTGTCTGCGAATACGATGGAACTGGAAGCATTGTCCCAAGCTTCTGCTGCCTTCATCAATTGAATGTCTCCAGTATCCAGTGCTTCTTTTAATTCATAGCTGAACAGGGGATCACCTTGTTTGCGCAGTAAACGAGCCCGCCAACTATCGGTAGGGGCATGTAAAAAACCTAGTGTATCCATCCATTCGAACGTACTTCGCCCGAGTGTTCGAAGCGGAAGATGGCGTATGGGGGAGCGTACGGAAAAGCTTACTTGATGCGTACGTGACAGCTCAACAGCGATCTGTGCTCCTGAATTACCGCCACCTACAACAAGCACGATACCTGTCGGCAACTGATCAGGCCGCAAATAGGAGCTGGAGTGGATCTGCATAATGGAAGGACTAATCTGCTGGGCCCATTCGGGAACGAAAGGCACAGAAAAAGCCCCATGTGCCAATACGAGTTGTTTGCAGCACAGCGGCTTATCAAATCCGTGAATCATGAGATGGAACCTGCCACCACTGCATGGCTGATCAGTTTGTAGCTGTGCGGATATTTCATGTGTCGGTTCTTGTTGCGGTTGATGGTTATGTGTGCTCGTTGTATGATTTTGATTAATAAGTTGTACAGACGTTACATCACAGTTTCTTAAAATTGGAAGCTCGTTATGCTCCGCATAGTGCTCCATGTAGTCGGCCATTTCATCTTTGTTCGGGAAGCCTTCTGGATCACCTGACAGTGGAAGGCCAGGAAGCTGGCTGTATTTGCGAGGTGTAAATAACTTCAAGGAATCGTAGCGGCTGCGCCAGTTATCTCCTACTTGTGCTTGTCGATCCAAGATGAGCATGGACATTGCTGAATTCATTTCTTTCATTCGTGCACCGAGAGCTAATCCTGCCTGCCCTGCACCAATAATGACTAGGTCAAGAGTATCATGAGCGGCTGTATAGTTATGGATAACTTCGTGACTAAATGAGAACATAGATAGGTTAGAGGACAGGCTTGTTCCTGAATATGCATTACTTTTAGATAAGGCAGGCACATTAGTAATACTTGAACTTGATGACTGTGAAGGCATCGTTGATTGCCTCGATAAATGGGCTACATTTGTATTCGTTACATGTGTCATATCGAACAGCCTCCCTATCAAATTTTTTATTATTATAACATTATTAATATTATTTGAATATTAGAAAAGTCAGAAAAAGAATTGGTCGCCCCATTTATGAGGCTTTCTATTTTGTGTTACAATAGGAGATACGTGATTTTGTGATGAGAGGGCTAAAATAATGAGCAAATCCTTAACGGAACAATTAAAGCAAGAAGTTGAGAAGCGTCGTACGTTCGCTATCATTTCTCACCCGGATGCGGGTAAAACAACATTAACAGAGAAGCTTCTTCTATTCGGAGGAGCAATCCGCCTTGCAGGTACAGTTAAGGCGAGAAAAGCAAGCAAGCACGCAACAAGTGACTGGATGGAGATCGAGAAGCAGCGTGGTATCTCTGTAACTTCCTCGGTTATGCAGTTTGACTATAATGGACACCGCATTAACATTTTGGATACGCCTGGTCACCAAGACTTCAGTGAAGATACGTACCGTACATTGACTGCTGCAGACAGCGCGGTCATGTTGATTGACGTTGCTAAGGGTGTCGAGGCACAGACGATTAAGTTGTTCCAAGTATGTGCGAAGCGTGGAATTCCGATCTTTACGTTTATTAACAAGCTTGACCGTGAAGGTCGCAGTCCGTTCGAACTATTGGAAGAGTTGGAGCAAGTACTTGGTATTCGCTCAGTGCCGATGAACTGGCCAATTGGTATGGGCCGTGGCCTGTGTGGGGTCTATGACCGCATGAATAATCAGGTTGAGCTATTCCAAGGCGATGATCATTCCAACATTCAAGTACAGAAGGTTGAAGACTACCGTGATCCGCATATCCGCGAGATGGCGGGCGAGTTCTTGCATGATCAACTGTGCGAAGAGTTGGAGCTGCTTGATGTAGCAGGGGACGAGTTTGACTATGAAAAAGTGAAGCGCGGCGAATTGACGCCTGTATTTTTCGGAAGTGCGATCAACAACTTTGGTTTGCAAACGTTCTTGGAGAACTTCCTTAAACTTGCACCGTCGCCAGCACCGCGTCAATCGACTACCGGTGAAGTTGACCCGACGAACGAGAAATTCTCTGGCTATGTGTTCAAGATTCAAGCGAATATGAACCCAGCGCACCGCGATCGTATTGCATTCTTGCGTATTTGTTCAGGCAAATTCCAACGCGGTATGAGTGTAAGGCATGTTCGTGCTGGTAAAGATATTAAGCTGGCACAGCCACAGCAGTTCCTAGCACAGGATCGTGATATCGTGGATGAGGCGTTCCCAGGCGATATTATCGGTTTGTTCGATCCGGGTATTTTCCGTATCGGTGACAGCTTGAGCCAAGGTTCTGAGGTTGTATTTGATGAGCTGCCAACGTTCTCGCCTGAAATCTTTGCTCGTGTAACGGTGAAAAATGCATTGAAGCACAAGCAATACCAAAAAGGTGTAGATCAACTGACAGAAGAGGGTACGATTCAAGTATTCCACAATGCAGGTGTGTTCGATGAAACGATCCTCGGCGTTGTTGGTCAACTTCAGTTTGAAGTATTTGAGCATCGTATGAAAGCGGAGTATGGGGTAGATGTGCAATTGCAGCGTCTAGGATTCCAATTTGCTCGTTGGGTAGTTGGTTCGCAAATCGATCCGACGAAGTTCCGTATCAACTCTCAGCTTGTTAAAGATAAGAAAGATAACTTTGTTGCACTGTTCGAAAACGAGTATGCAATGCGTACCGCTATGGAAAAAATGCCAGATGTGAAATTCCTTGAGACTGCACCGTAAGGCGTTTAACGGATATAATAGGTTATTAAAATGGAAAGAGCTCTTCATCGTTATGGTGAGGAGCTTTTTTTTGTGTTCACATATACACTGAAGTTTGCAGGAAATAACTACCTGATTTACATTAACGCTGCGTCAATGTTTACAATATAGCTAACACGTGTTATCGGAACATTTTGAAGAGGTGACGTCACTATGAAAATACAAGATGTGTCGCGGCAGCTAGCAATGACTACACGTTCCATCCGCTATTATGAAGAACGTGGATTGCTAGGTGCTATTTTGAAGGAGGATAACGGCTATCGCATATTCCGGGAGGAGGATGTGGAGCGGTTAAGGTTGATTGGTTGGCTGCGCGAACTTGGGATGTCTATCGAGGACATACGCGGCTGTTTAGATGAAGTGATGGTTGGAGATATGGCAGCGATGAAAGTTCATATGATGCGGCGTCGCAAAGCATTTGTTGAGGAGATTGTGCAGTTGAAGCTGTTAATTCAACAGATGGATCAGTTGATTCATCCATCAGAAAATACGGAAGGGACATGGTTAGCGATGAAATTAGAGCAGGCGGCAGAACAAGCGAAACGGGTTGAGCAAGCTCGTAATTCGTGGGAGGATAAATGGGATTTTGATAGCTTAGCTAAGCAGTATGATACACAAGTGAAAGATGTGAAGCGTAAGCATGCACCTACATGTGAGCACCAAGAGCATGCACAAGCAAACGCTCATGATCATGCAGAAGCTAATACGCACAGTCATGGTCAATCACATGGTTGTGGTTATGCTCATCACCACAGTCATGCTCATTCAGCAGAACATACACATGGCCATAGCCACGCTCATTCCCAAGAACAAGCACATGGGCAGGGCCATTCGAGTAATCATAATCACTCACATGGGCATTCACATGGTCCTGTAAATTATAACGGATCTTTGCAGAGAGCAAGCGAACTTGCGAATATTAAAGCTGGAGATCATGGATTGGACTTAGGTATCGGTACGGGCAATTTAGCTGCCTGTTGTTTATCCAAGGGAGCTATCATGACAGGAGTTGACCAATCGGAGCAGATGCTGGAGCGCTGTCGGGAAAAATGGCCATCTGTTCGATTGCTGTTAGGTAATATGATGGCTTTGCCTGTTGTAAATGAGACGTTCGACTTTGTTGTTTCGTCGTTTGCGCTTCATCATTTGACCGAAGAGCAGCAGCATATTGCCTTGCTAGAAATGGATCAAGTCGTTGTGCCAGGAAGTAGATTGGTTCTCGTCGACATGATGTTTGCAGATGAGGCACATCGTCAATCTTACTATGCAGAGGTAAGACAATCAGGAAGTGAGGATCAAATTGAGAAATTGAGCAAGGTTGATTATCCGGATCGTTCCAAGCTGCTGGCTTGGCTGCGTTCTAATGGATACGAAGCGGATATGGAGCAGTTGGATACATGGACCTCAATTGTTTACGCAGTCAAACAGAAATAACATAGGGATGACAAGGCACGGTCTGCAGATGGCAGGTCGTGTTTTTATTTAGACGAGATGTTTATTAGGTACACATATAGCGTAAATTTCTTAGGGTTTATGCATTTTATTTTACATATGAAAAAAATAGAAATTAATGCTTTACGTTGACGCCACGTCAACGTTTACAATACATTTATCACGTGATAACGACAGAATGGATTGGTGACGTCACTATGAAAATACAAGATGTGTCGCGAATGTTAGGAATGAGCACGCGCTCGATTCGATATTACGAAGAACGTAGATTGCTGGCGCCTATTCAGAAGGAAGATAACGGATATCGTACATTTAGAGTCGAAGATATAGAACGGTTAAGGTTAATCAGCTGGATGCGGGAGTTAGGGCTTTCCATAGAAGAGATCCGCAATTGTTTAGATAAAGCCTTGGCAGGCGATATGGCAGCGATACGAGTACATATGATGCGGCGACGCAAATCATTTGTAGAGGAAATTGTTCAGCTAAAGCTGCTGGTTCAGCAGATGGATCAATTGATTCACATTTCAGAAGATACGGAAGGGGCAATTTTTTTTATGACATTCGAACAAGCGGCAGAACAAGCCAAGCGCATCGATACAATGCGCAATTCATGGGAAGATCGATGGAATTTTGATAGTCAGGCTGATCATTATGATGAAAAAGTAAGTAATGTTGGGGAGGATGCTTATCACGTTCATGCAGATTATAAAAAAGCTTTGGAGCGAGCTTGCGACTACGCCAGAATCGAGCCAGGAAATAAAGGACTCGACTTGGGCATTGGAACTGGGAATTTATCAGCACGCTGTGCGGAAAATGGAGCGATAATGACTGGTATTGATCAGTCTGAGCAAATGCTCAATCGTTGTCGTGAGAAATGGCCAGCGTTCAGACTGCTGCTCGGCAATATGATGGCCCTGCCTGTTGTAAATGAGACGTTTGATTTTGTTGTATCGACTTATGCGCTTCATCATTTGACGGATGAGCAGAAACTGATCGCGCTGCAAGAGATCGACCAAGTACTTGTCCCAGGGGGCAGGGTAGCTATATCTGACCTTATGTTCGAAAATGAAGCTCATCGTGAATCTTATTATGCGATGCTTAAGCAAAGAGGACAAGAGGATGAGATTACTTGGATCGAAGATGAATATTATGCGGATCGTTCTAGGCTGCTCGCTTGGTGGAAGGCAAATGGCTATGATACAGGGGCAGAGCAAATAGGCGAGCTGGTGCACATTGTTTATGCGACAAAATTGATATGAGATAGAGACAGGACACGGCTTGCATGGGGCATGCCGTGTCTTTTGCTTGGGCAAAGTATGTTGTAGATCCTATCGTTACTCGACGACTACTGAAATTTTTACGAAGGCGCGTTACTGAGCTTTTGCTGCAAAATTTGAATAAATTGCTGTTTCTGTTCAGCACTGCTTTGTTTCCAGATGACCTCGAACAGAACACCTAGCCCAGGCAGAGCTCTCTCATCGCCATCCACTGATCCGACAATCATATCTTCGATGTCTGCATCTGATTTATCCGTTACTTTTTGAATAATAGCTTGGCGCAAGTTAATAAGTACGTTCACGGGACAACCTCCTTTTGCAATGATCCTCTATAGCTTAACCTTATTGACTGTGATCCATGTATGCGAGGGCTGTATAAAGGAAAACTATACGTCAGAGCGCTTGGGACAGGCCTTGTTACGCTGTGTTATAATAAAGGCAGCATGTAACTGAAATGAACGGGAAGGTGAACCGATGGCAGTCAAGAAGCAATATGCGATAATTGGCATGGGCCGCTTTGGATCTAGTGTTGCTAACAGCTTGAGCAAAATGGGCTTTGAAGTATTGGCGATCGATTCAAGTGAGCAGAAAATACAAGAAGTAGCGAGCATGGTTACACATGCGGTGTCGGCGGATTCTACGGAAGAAGAAGCGCTTAAGGCGCTTGGCATACGTAATTTTGACGTTGTCGTCGTTGCGATTGGTCAGGATATTCAAGCAAGTATTTTGACTACACTTATACTAAAAGATCTTGGCGTACCGATGCTTGTTGCAAAGGCGCAAAATGAGCTTCACGGCAAAGTGTTAAGCAAAATTGGTGCGGACAAGGTCATATTCCCAGAGCGGGATATGGGAACGCGTGTTGCACATAACTTAATTTCACCGAACATTATGGATTACATCGAATTGTCTGACGATCACAGTATTGTAGACATGCGTGCTTCGACAAACATGGTTGGACAGAACTTAATTGAGCTGGATATTCGTGCGCGCTTCGGCTGCAACATCATGGCGATCAAAAATAATGGGCATATTAATATTTCACCATTAGCTGATTATCGTCTTCGTGAAGGAGATGTGATGGTCATCGTCGGTCAAAATGATCATCTTAATAAATTGGAGTTGGCATTGTCGGAATTATGAGTACATCATTTATAACGATATCATCAGTAAGTAACCCACGCGTTAAGCAGTGGGCACAATTGCAAGATCGGAAATTCCGTAACCGCGAAGGGCGCTATATTGCCGAAGGCATTCATCTTGTACAAGAAGCGCTGCGCTCTGGCGCACCTGTAGAGAGCGTTGTGTTTGATCAGGAGCGAGGGCTGCCTCCGGAACTGACTTCCTACTTGAAGGAAACGGGAACAGGAGCAAGTGCTGAGCCCATTGAATGGATTGCGGTTACGGACGCGGTCATTCGCAAGTGCACAGACGCCGAAACACCTCAATCTGTGTTTGCGGTTATGCGCAAGCCTGAATTGAACTGGAGACAACTATTTGAGGCAAAACAGGCATTAGTTGTCGTTGTGGATGGTGTGCAAGATCCGGGTAATCTTGGTACCATAATTCGTTCGGCGGATGCAGTAGGTGCGACAGGCGTGCTTATTGGTCGCGGAACGGTCGATGTATATAACAGCAAAACGGTTCGTTCAACGATGGGCTCCATGTTCCATTTTCCTGTCGTGGAAGGGGATCTGTTGGAACTTCTGCCAGAAGCGAAGGAACAAGGCGTATGCGTTGTAAGCACAAGCTTGCAAGCGGAGCATTCTTGCTATTCTTTTGATTTCTGTCAGCCGACATGGTTGGTTGTCGGCAATGAAGGTAAGGGCGTTTCACCGCAGGTGCAGTCGCTGGTAGACGAGTCTGTTATTATCCCGATGCAGGGACAAGCGGAGTCGTTGAATGTTGCTATGGCGACAACTGTGCTGCTGTATGAGGCGATGCGTCAGCGGCATTATAGGTAACGTAATTGCGGGTTTGCGAATGTATTTATATTTGCGGATGGCGTCAAAGTTCTTGATTTATGAGGGCTTTGACGCTATTTTTGTTTTTTGCTAAACAATTGAAGAGTGTTATTTTTGCGACAACGAAGATAGTAATAATTATTTGTGAACCGCATGTTGACAATGAACAACTACATTTGTAGTATCTATATATAACTATAGCTGTAGTGTTGTTTTTTTAATTTGATGTTGGAGGTTTCATGGATGACACAACAAATACCACTCATTACGGATGCGGAGCTGGAAGTGATGCGTGTACTTTGGGCTAAGCCGAATTGCCCTTCCAGTGAGGTCGTGAATCAAATGGCTGATCTCATGGGTTGGAGTCCAAATACGACTAGAACGCTGTTAAGCCGATTGGTACAAAAGGAAGCGGCGGGCACAAAGCCAGAAGAGGGATCGAAACGCAGCTATTTATTTTACCCACTTATTAGTGAGCAAGAGTATTTGCGCTCTGAAACGAAATCATTTATGAAAAAGCTGTATGGTGGATCATTGAAACCGATGTTAGCCAATTTCCTACAAGATAAAAAGTTAAATGCAAAGGAAATTGAGGATCTGAAGGCTTTATTTGATGAGACTGGCAGTGATGATCAACAAGGAAAGAGAGAGAACTAATGAGTCCATCCTTGCATGCAAGCTTAATGGAGATTTTTGATTGGGTTATTCGTGGATCAATAATGGCTGGCATTCTGGTCGTACTTGTACTTACCCTGCAATTTCTGTTGAAAAATAAGCTTGGAGCGAGATGGACTTATTTGCTCTGGCTGCCTGTGGTGATTCGTTTGCTGCTCCCATGGGCGCCAGAGTCTTCGCTTAGCTTGTACAATATGCTGCCTGCCAATGCTATAGCACCTGAGTTGCAGCAAAGTATTGCTCCAACTGCTGCGGATGAAAGGTGGCAGGGAGCCGCGGGGACAAGAGAGACAGCGTATGATAACAGAAGCTCTTTCCGTTCGGAAGATAACAATCTTATTGTGAGTGGAGCGTCTATGTTGAGTTCTCACGATCCATATGAATTGGAAAGTAGTCGTGATAACGGTTCTTGGTTGAGTTGGAACTTGAGCGTTATAGATACGTTCATGCTGGTTTGGCTTGCAGGTGTATTGGTCCTTACGCTAAAGACGATTTATGATCAGCTTCGTTTGAAGCGAGCGCTGCGAGCGGGTCGTGAGGTTACTTCGTCACGCTTATTAGCGATGTTTGAGGAGACGAAGCAAATATTTGGTGTGAAAAGGGATGTGCGCTTTATAGCGTCGGGCCATCTGCCTGAACCAGCTGCAGTCGGTTTTTTTAAACCTGCAGTAGCTATATCGCCCACGCTGCTTATCTCTTTGAAACAGGAGCAGCTTCAATATATTTTGGGGCATGAGCTTGCTCATATTAAGCGCTGGGATGTGGCGGTGAATTGGATACTGCACATCGTCCTCATTCTACATTGGTTCAATCCATTGCTATGGTTGGCTTTGCATAGAGCACGACAGGATCAGGAGATGGCTTGTGATGCTTGTGTGCTGGATCGGCTTGGTTCCATGCCAAACCATGTCTATGGGCAGACGATAATTCAAGTGCTGGAGTATTTTTCAGGAACTAAACATCGACCGGGATTAGCCGCCCTATCAGCGACACATAAGCAAATGAAAAAGAGACTGCTGATGATCAAACATTTTCGAAAAAAATCATATCAGTTGTCGGTATTCGGCATTGCTACGATTGTTGCCCTTAGCAGTGTGACGCTCGTAGATGCGAAGAGCAAGGTGACGTTGGTAGAAGAGACGAGCAGCAATGCTTTGTTGGTACCTCAAGCCCAAGCGATGGACGTACATGTGGAGCAGCCTCAGCCAATATCGATTGTAGATAATAAAGTAGTTATGTCTAATATCCATTTGGATGACAAGAAGTTTATCGATAACGAGATTAAGCGGGTAGAAGCATTGGTTAAGGAGTCTGGTGATGGCTACGCTATCTACTTTAAAGACAAGCAAGCGAACAACGGGCATCGTTTTAACTTTTATGGAGATATGGTTGGGAAAACATTTTCGACCTATGAGGATTACATAAATAAAGTTGCTACTTTGGAGAGTTCTACTATACAGCAGCCTGCAAATTTGCCAGAAGGTTTTGAGTTTACTAGAGGGGAGATTAGGATCCCGCTAAAGTTCTATGATGACCTGAGAGCTGAAGGTAAGAAGAGTGGGAAACCTGTATTCACCAAGAAGTTTGAATGGAAAGAGACGGCAATCCAGCTTGCATATACGAATGGAAAGGACGAGCTGATTCTCAATCAATATACAGCTGGTGCAGAATACCTGAAGCTAAAAGGATTTGAGTACGAACAACCTTATGATAAGCGAACAAGAAAAGAACCAGATTCGAATATTCCAAAGTACGTATTTTGGTATGGTACCGGCAAATACTATTACAGCATTTCAACAACATCGGATATGACAAGGGAACAGATGATTGAAATCCTGAAAGCTTCTGTGAAAAAGTAAAATAAGCTCGATATAGTGCGTTCGTGTAAAAGCTCATGCAGTCCAAAATAGGACTAAATGGGCTTTTTTTGTTCCTTGACCAGACACGCTGGGCTTAGAGGGAGAACGAGTTTTGTTATTAGGAAGCAAGAAAAATTAAATTTATTTCCCATAAAATAGGTTGACAACAATCAACTACAGTTGTAGTATATCAATATTAACTACAGATGTAGTTAATAAGCGTGTGAAATGAACACATGAGAGGGGCAAGTAAAAGTGAATATGGGAACAAAAGTAGCAATTGCGACATTGAGTAGTATTTTACTGTTTGGTTCTGTGACGAGTACGACGACAGAAGCGATATTTTTCACATCCACTCAACAATCAATTGCTAAAAAAGCAGCAGAAAAGGCACCGACGGCAGAGGAAAAGAAGCATATAAAGAGTGAGATGAAGAGAGTTCAAGCTCTTGTTAAAGATCCAAGTGATGTTTATATTATGGTGTTTAATAAGTTTAGACAGTTAAATAGTGGAGTTCCCTTTCGTCCTTTCAGCGATTATAAAGGGAATCGATTTACTACATACGAAGATTACGCTAAAAGAATTACCAAGTTCAAAAATCCCGTCTTGCAGCAGCCTTCCAATCTGCCAGAAGGATATAAATTTGTCAGCGCGCGAATTGAAATACCATTCGAGGGAAAGTTCTTCGATGATTTGCTGGAAGAGGCTAAAAAGAGTGGGGAAATCGTGTACACCAAAAAGATGGATTGGACAGAAGTCGGGAGAGTCCATTTAACCTATACGAACGGGAAAGACGAGTTGACTATTAATCAGTATACGGCGAGTGGGAACTATCTCAAGTTGAAAGGTTTCGTTTATGAACATCCCTATGATAAGAAAAGAAAAAAAGGTCCAGATCCGAATACGCCAAAATACGTGTTCTGGTATGGTACCGGTAAATACTATTACAGTATTTCAACGAAAGCTGATATGAAGAAGGAACAGATGATCGAGATCCTTAAAGCAGCAGTAAAGAAATAATTGCATAGGTGTGGAGAGTTCGTATATAAATAGAAGCCCATGCAGTCTGAAATTGGATTGCATGGGCTCAAAAATAGGAGCAAAACGGCTAAGTTTTTGGAATTGTAATTTCAAAGGATGTCCCTTTGCGAGTGTATATGTTCTTCAACCCTACAGGTTTCTCGTAGTTGTGCTGTGATAATTGATACATCCACGTCATCAGAAAATCCGATCGACCCGCCAAAATACCATCCGAACAGTCCAATACAAACGGCTGTACTGCCTCCAAAAATCCATTCTACGAGCAAGACTTCTGTATTTTCAGTAGCGATCATACCTAACAGAGTAATAAATAATGAAATTCACAAGATTTTGCTTCAAATTTTAAGGATTATGAAAGCTTGTCGTGAAATTTTATATAGTTTATTGAAAAATTCAGGGTTGATATTATTTTTTGAGCTGATATAATTGAGTAGAAATTGACATTGATAATCATTATCATTAATTTTGTCAATTCAATCATTTTGTTTGTTTACTTAGTTTATATATAAGGGGAGAGGTATAAGTAATGAAGAAGTTTAAATTTACTATCTTTATGGCAATTTTAGTTGTGATGTTGGCAGCTTGCTCGAACTCAAGTAATGAAACTAAACCTGAAACGAATGGGACAGCAAAAGAGGCTGCTAAACCTGCAACCGTTCAAATCACTGATGCTCATGGAACGGTTGATGTTCCTGTAAACCCTAAAACTGTAGTTGCTTTGGATAATAGAACGTTTGAAACGTTAGCTGATTGGAATATTGAGTTAGCGGCTGTTCCAAAGCCTGTAATGCCTGCGGATTCACCATATGTGACTAACGAAAAAGTTAAAGATGTTGGAAATCACCGTGAACCAAACCTTGAAGTTATTGCAGCTGCAAACCCTGACCTTGTCATTGTTGGTCAAAGATTTGCTGGCCATTATGAAGATATTAAAAAATTAGTACCAGAGGCAGCTGTCATTGATCTGAATGTAGATATTTCTAAGGACGCTGAGAAGCCTGGAGAAAACTTGGTAAATGGACTTAAAAATTCTACAATTACGCTCGGAAAAATCTTTGATAAAAATGAAGAGGCTAACAAATTAGTAGCTGATTTTGATAAAGCTATCGCAGATGCTAAGGCTGCCTATAATGGAAAAGATAAAGTGATGAGTGTTATCGTTTCTGGTGGAGATATTGGTTATTCAGCTCCTCGTTCTGGACGTGTTTGGGGACCAATGTATGAGATTTTTGGATGGACTCCGGCATTAGAAGTTAAAGCTAGTTCTACCGATCATCAAGGTGATGAAATTTCTGTTGAAGCCATTGCACAAAGTAATCCTGATTGGATTTTCGTACTAGATCGCGATGCTGCAGTATCTGGTGAAACGAATAAAGTTCCTGCTCAGGATGTTATTGACAAATCACCGGCACTTCAAAAAACAACGGCTGTTTCTAAAGGAAATATCGTTTATGCACCAGCTGACACTTACACAAATGAATCCATCCAAACGTATTTGGAGTTATTTCAAAACTTTGCGAACACATTAGGTAAGTAGTGTAAAGGAGCATAACATAGTGCCGAACAATATTGGAACTGGGGTTGAGATTAATTCTCAACCCCAGTTTTATAACCACAATAAAATATGGACAAAACCTTTTATACTAGCTATTTTTGTTGTTATTATTTTAGGGGTTATCTCACTGTTTACTGGAGTTTATGATATACGTGGACAAGCAGATGGCTGGGATATGTTTTTCATAACTCGTGTTCCAAGAACAGTTGCATTAATGCTTACTGGTGCTGCCATGGCAATGGCAGGTCTCGTCATGCAACTTATTACACAGAATCGTTTAGTTGAACCTACCACAACGGGAACTACTGAGTGGGCAGGTTTAGGACTCCTTTCTGTTTATTTATTATTTCCGGCCCCAAGTTTAGTTTTAAGAATGACTGGTGCAATCCTTTTTTCTTTCATAGGAACTATGATTTTCTTTTTATTTTTAAGAAGAGTTAAGCTTCGTTCGTCTTTAATTGTCCCGATCATTGGGCTGATGCTTGGAGCAGTCATTTCTGCAGTTTCCACTTTTTTGGGACTCCTGTTTCAAAAGACGCAAAGTATTGAAAGTTGGTTTGTAGGTTCTTTTGCCTCTGTTCAAATTGGAAGATATGAATATTTGTGGCTAATCATTATCGTTACTATGCTCATTTTTATGTTTGCTAATAGATTGACTTTGGCAGGACTAGGAGAAGATGTAGCAACAAGTCTTGGCGTAAATTATGGTAGGCTTATTCTTTTTGCTACGGGTCTTATTTCTTTTGCAGTTGGCATTGTTACGGCTGTTATTGGTAACTTACCTTTCTTAGGCTTAATTGTCCCTAATATTGTTTCCATGTTCAGGGGAGACGATCTTAGAAGTAATTTGCCTTGGGTATGCGTGATAGGCATGGGGACGATAACGTTCTGTGACATCATTTCTCGAACCATTATCATGCCTTTTGAAGTGCCTGTCTCTTTAATACTTGGAACATTAGGCTCAGTCGTATTTATTGCTATTTTATTGAGACAAAGAAAAGGTAGGAGGCTATGATGAACGCATTGGCATATAGAAATAAAGAAAATGTCGAAATCAAATCTAGCCTTCATAATGCAAATAGATCAGCTAGAGCTTTTCGTTCTAAGAAAGATGAAAAACGTTATTGGATGTTGCTAATTACATTGATTGTTTTGGGCCTTCTTTCTTCCTACGGCCTGTTAGTTTATAACAATCCAGTTCCAATAGATTCACCTTCTTTTATTCCAATTGTTATGAGAAGGATAGAAGCTCTTATTGCAATGATTATTGCTGCAGTTTGTCAGAGCTTGGCGACAGTGGCATTCCAATCGATTACGAATAATCGGATTATTACTCCTTCACTGTTAGGGTTTGAATCCCTTTACTCAACTATTCAAACGAGTACCGTATTTTTCTTTGGTGCTGGTGCATTAATCAATTTTAGTGGTACTGGATCATTTCTATTTCAAGTTGTTCTTATGATTTTGATGAGCTTGATCCTTTATGGATGGTTGCTATCTGGAAAGTATGGAAACTTACAGCTTATGCTTTTGGTTGGCATTATTATTGGTACGGGGCTGAACTCCGTATCAACGTTTATGAGAAGACTTCTTGCACCGTCTGAATTTGATATTTTACAGGCAAGATTGTTTGGTTCTGTTAATAATGCAGATGCTGATTATTATCCAATTGTCATTCCAATCGTAATCGTTGCAGCTTTGTTGCTGCTTGCCTATTCTAAGAAATTAAATGTGTTGTCACTTGGTAAGGATGCGGCTACTGCTTTTGGAGTGAAACATCAGTCTAGTATCATTTATACGCTTATATTAGTTTCTGTGTTGATGTCCATTTCAACGGCTTTAATCGGACCACTTACTTTCTATGGATTTTTAGTAGCAACGTTGAGTTATCAAGCAGCGCCAACTTATGACCATAGATATACGTTTCCAATGGCTCTTGCGATAGGATTTTTGATATTAACGAGTGCGTATTTTCTGATGTATCATGTATTTAATGCTCAAGGTGTAGTTTCCGTTATTATCGAGCTGTTCGGTGGAATTTTATTCTTAACTGTAATTTTAAGGAAGAGGGCTCTATGATAAAAATTAATAATGTTAGAAAGTCTTATACGGATAATGTTAAAATAGGGCCTTTGGATATTGAAATACCAAAAGCTGGATTCACTTCTTTAATTGGACCCAATGGTGCTGGAAAGTCTACGACACTTTTGATGATTGGCAGACTTTTGGAAATGGATGAAGGTCAAATTATGGTCGCCAATATGGATGTTACTACATCTAAATCGAAAGACTTAGCCAAAATAATCACTATTTTGCGACAAGAAAATCATTTTGTAACGAGGCTTACGGTCAGACAACTCGTTGGATTTGGGCGCTTTCCTTATTCAAAGGGAAGGTTAACGAAAGAGGATGAAGCTATTATTTCGAAATATATCGATTTTTTAGAGCTGACTGATCTAGAAAATAGATATTTAGATGAGCTTTCAGGTGGTCAAAGGCAAAGGGCATATGTGGCAATGGTTTTGTGCCAAGAGACGGAATATGTACTTTTGGACGAACCGTTGAACAATCTTGATATTGCTCGTTCGGTTCAAATGATGGAGCATTTGAGACATGCTGCTAATGAGTTTGGAAGAACAATTCTAACTGTTATGCATGATATCAATTTTGCAGCCAAATATTCAGATCGAATTTGTGCGATGAAAAATGGACAAATTGCTGCTTTTGGAACAGTGGAAGAGATTATGAAACCAGACATATTGACAGATATTTTTGAAACGAAAATAGAAATTCTTGATGGTCCATATGGTCCGATAGCGATTTATTAGCTTTATAAGTATACTGAAAGATACGTCTCTTGCTAAAGAGCCCTAAAGGTGTTTGAAGGTTTCAATGTTCAAACGTCTTTAGGGCTCTTTATATATTATATAAACGTAAATAGAACTACTAACAACTATTACAACTTACACAAAGTTACTTTCCGTATAAACTCCTCACACAGTTCAGAAGCATCACGCTTAATCGGCTCAACTGCTAAACGATTATGCCCTGCACAAACAGCCGATTTATATTGCGAGTCTAGCTGATATTGTTTCACATACCAAGGAATAGGATCAGTATCGGAATGAAAAGTGAATTGTCCGTCGGCACGCTTAAATGAAAACGAATTGAGAGGAATGGATAGTCCTTTTCCTACGGCCTTAATATAACTCTCCTTTAGTGTCCATAAGTCAAAGAAATAGTCCTGACGTTCGTTCTCAGGCAAGGCGAGCAGATCGAACACTTCTTCCTTAGAAAAAAATCGTTCTGCTATAGCAAGGTCAATGGGCTGAATATGCTCTACATCAATACCAACCTCTGTTTCATCTATGGCGCATACAACCCAATCCCCTGAATGAGAAACATTGTAAGCGAAAGTTGGAGCGTCCTGCAAAAATGGTTTGCCATATGTGTTGGTGCCAAAATGCAGTTGATCATGGGATCGTCCGGTTCTGGACATCGCATAAAGACGAACGGTTACTTCGCCAATAAGAGCTCTAAGCTGATCAGGTTTTCGCATGTAGCGGGATATTTTTTGCTGCTTGTCTGCAGGCAGAAGCTGTAGTGACTGTTCGAACCATTTGTCATCCATATTAGAAAAAGAGGTTACTGCGATAATTTCTTGCATCGATTTGATCCCCCAGTAACATGTGGTTATATGCGTATTTATCCATTATATATCATGTCATGGTACAGGGAGGTAGAAAAAGAATATCGGATGTGCATAAAAAAAGACATGCGAGGCATGATAGGGAGGATGCCATTTCCAATCTATGATTGAAAAGGAGAATGCCCTATGACACATACAAATACGTATCAAATCGAACAGCTTGCGCAGCAATTAATTCAGCAAACGAATGCTGCAACGCAAAAATATCAACAATTGTTGCAGCAGGAGCAGCAGAACGCTGCGCGATTGCAGGAACTTGCGAAGATTGAGCAGCATGCGGCTAATGTCATCCAAACTGCACTTCAAGGACATCAAACCGCGATACAGCAGTTGCAGCAAATTATTCATCTTGCGCATCAAGCGCATGCAGCGTCCAGTGGTTATCCTTCGACAGGGTTGGTTGCACATGTACAGCCTCAAGTAAACTATATTCATCATTCTGTTCCGAATGTGAATTCCACTTCCTATACCTCTGATTATAGAGGGTATTAAGTCAGTAATGATGTGAGACGATATCTCGTACTTATAGAGACAGCACGCCTGAATAGAGTCTGGATCGCTAGTGATGCAGACGAAGTCAGTGGGGCTGTCTTCTTTTTTGTTTTATTTTTGCATACATTGGAACATTACAGTTGCCCAAGCTTGCTGGAAAAGGGGGAACGACATGGGCTGGGGAAGACGATCGTGGTTACAGCGTATATTGGAGAGTTTGTCGATGAAACGGCATCGTCGCTGGGGACGAACTGCACTGTTTACGAAGCCGAGAGTGAATAGCCAATGGAATGAGAAGAGATGGAAAGGAACGAGGCGTTGGTCATCAAGATCTTCGTCGTTAAGTAATGAATCAGGCCGTGATGCAGTTGTCTCTGACTATTCATCTTCATCTGCAAGGTCAATGCGTTATGCAGGAACTGGTTGGAAAAGCGCGCCTCCTAAACCGAAACGCAGGAGAAGAGTTTGGTTTATTGCGTTCATTATTTTTATGCTGCTAAGTGTGCAGTTGTTTCTCTATGTGGATAAGCATGTTCGAGGGCCGGTTATGCATCTGGCGAAAATTCGCATTAAGCAAATGGCAACACAAGCGATAAACAAAGCGATTAGTGACCAAGTAGCGCAAGGGAGGAAGCTGGATAAGCTTATTGAATGGAAGACGGATAATCGAGGAAAAGTGACTAGTTTCATTTTAAATTATAACGAACATATGCGCATTACTTCGGAGACGGCTAATATTGTTCAAACTGCACTGCGTTCCACAGAAGAATTTCATGATCATATTCCGCTCGGTCAAGCATTAGGCAGTGCGTTGATTGCTTCATTTGGTCCACGCATCCCTGTAAAGATGGAGCCGCAAGGCGCTGTGAAGGTTGAATTGGATACAAGGCCGATGGAAGTGGGCATTAATATGGTGCTTGTTGAAGTGTATATAAAAGTCGTGGAAGAGGTAGCGATTGTGATTCCATTCGATATGGAGCCTGAGGTTGTAGAAACAGAAATCCCTATTTCCTATATGCTCGTTGTGGGCGATGTGCCGATGTATTACTATGATGGCAAAGGAAAGCCAGTCGGTACCAATTCAGATCAAGCTCCAGCATTGTCATTACCTGCTCAACCGCCAACTGCTCCAGAACAAAGCAGAGGGATCACGGTATCACCGGGTGTGACACTGCCATCTAGCGGTTCTACTCAGGGGAGTGGGAACGATTCGTCCACGGGTACGAGTGAGGGTGTCTCCACGGGTGAAGGCCATTAATTACATGAATGAGTACATGAATACGTACATTAAGGTTATTGGAATGACAGACACCAGTCGGGATTGTGTGAGGATTATACATTTTGAAAAGGTACGGGCATGATCGTTTCATAGTTTGAAAATGGTCAATGGTATTTAGATGAGCTAGTATAATCGGTAAAAAGGTTTGTTGATGTTTGTATTGCATGCTACTCATCTATAGAAATTCATGCGAAAATACATCTTTTCATACTCACTTTATCGATATGAGCTGAAAGCCTGCGATTATGCAGTTATATTTCATCCATTTACTCGAAGCAGTACATAATTCAGAAAAAAAGATGCACATTTGCAGGAATTGGCCTCAAATCAATCTTTCTGGCAATATAAAGATGCACTTTTACAGTTATTTGATTAGGATAGCCCTAATCTTGAGCAAGAGCTGATTTTTAAGAGCTGTCATCATAGCAATCCCTGTCTTTCCCCCTTACCCTAAGGCGTGTGAAAGTGCAGAAAAAGACAAAGGTCGAGCTTGAAGTTCTAAACGAACTTTCAGTTCGACCTTTTTCAGGGGTAGGAGAGAAGAGAGATTACTATAGGCGACATGCTTAAGGCGGTAACAGTTTCAAAATTACGAATCGAAAGTGCGATTTGGAACCACGTTGTTGGCTTTGACTTTTCTAAGTCAACTTCATGCTCCTTCATTGTCTTAGTTCCTTGAACTATGATGATTTTTTATTTTTACGAAGCTTGCGGTGGTCCGTAGACTCCCATTGTTTCAATGAAGGATACGGATCAAAGGCGTACTCGATCAAACCGCGGTCGCGATAAATGCCAAAATGAAGATGGGGAGGAAACTTGCCCTGTGTTCCTGGCTTGCCATAGCCTGAGCTGCCTACCCAGCCGATGACTTGGCCCGGAGAGACGATGTCTCCCTCTTTCAAATCCTTTTGAAACCCAGACAAGTGTGCATAGTAGTGATATAGGTTGTCCGTATCTCTAATGCCAATGCGCCACCCGCCGTAGCGGTTCCAGCCTTTAATTTCTACAACTCCATAACAAGTGCTGCGAACAGGAACACCATGTCTTGCAAAAATATCGGTTCCTTCATGAATACGGTAACCACCATAATGACGGCCCATGCCAAATGTGCTGCGATAGGAGTATATCGATTGTATGGGCAATGGGAAAGCACGATCTTTCAAATTCAGTTGATCAAAGCGCTCGTAAATTTTAGCGAATTGTCTAATTCGCTGGACGGCTCTTGAATTTTGATAATAATTCCACAAGCCATTAGCAAAGTCTTCTTCCTGCACACCATAAGAGCCTATAAAGGTGGCGACGCTGTAAAGTAAATCAAAATCATTATTTCGCTCGGCACGATTGTCCCCCGAACCGTCACGCCCAATACCGTTGAATAAACGTATTGACTTCGGATTGTTGTCGCTCATATCGGGATTGAGCATGCCTGCCCATTGGGGAGGCTCAACTACAATGCTAACGACGGGAGCGGAACGTTCACGCTTCTTAGGATTCGCAATTGTTATCGTCCGTTCGTACTGATCGATAGCTGCTAAACGATACCAAGGAATACCTGTAACGGCGCTCATTTTATCGTATAGGATGCGGCGATCAGCATCATTATTTTCAGGTTTCTTACTCTTACCATCTGTTGAAGAAGCGGGTTTATTATAGGCCGCTGTAGAACTTATGAATGACCCGCAACCTATGGCGGCAATCAGTACGAATACCAATAGGACAAAGGGACGTGGCAATGGGAATACCTCCTAACCATAGCTGCATGTAACCAGAATGTTCACTATATGTAGCATGTGCCACAATCCATTTCTTATGCTGTCAAATTGACTTAAATCTTAAATGATTTCCGTGCAGCAAAGGTATGGATTTTTAACCATTCATGTTATAATACTGAATTAGGTCAAGGACAAGCGAACCGAGAAAGAAGGTAGTAGAACTTCATGAAGAAAAAAGCGCAAGCTAAACCCGATTGGATACGCATCAAACTGACCACAGGTGAAAATTATTCCGAAATTAAGGATATGATGCGCAGTAAGACGCTGCATACGGTCTGTGAAGAAGCGCGCTGTCCCAACATATATGAGTGCTGGGCTAATCGTACTGCAACTTTCATGATTCTCGGCGATATTTGTACACGTGCATGTCGCTTCTGTGCGGTTAATACAGGGATGCCGACTGAACTGGATCTTCAAGAGCCAGAGCGTGTTGCAGAAGCAGCTGAGCAAATGCAATTGCGTCATTGTGTAATTACATCTGTTGCTCGTGATGATCTCCAAGATGGGGGTGCATCTATATTTGCAGGTTCCATTAAGTCGGTACGTGGTCGATTGCCTTTCTGTACCGTTGAGACACTAATTCCTGACTTTATGGGTAACTGGGATGCATTGAAGATTGTAATGGATGCCAAACCAGATATTTTGAATCACAATGTAGAGACAGTAGAACGTCTATCGGATCGTGTGCGTGCGAAGGCAAAATACGCTCGTTCCTTAGAACTTCTTCGTCGTGCGAAAGAAATGCAGCCTAATATTCCGACTAAATCAAGTATTATGCTTGGAGTCGGTGAGGAATGGCATGAAATTCTTCAAACGATGGATGATTTGCGTGCGGTTAACTGTGACATCTTGACGATTGGTCAATATTTGCAGCCAACACCTAAGCATTTGTTTGTAGAGAAATACTACACACCAGAACAATTTGCAGAGCTCAAAGAAGAAGGATTAAAGCGCGGCTTCAGTCATGTTGAGTCCGGACCGCTTGTACGCAGCTCCTATCATGCGCATGAGCAAGTTAAGTCAGCGCAGGAGAACGTAGCGGCTAAGGCATAACATCGTTCAGAACATCTATGCATGGTAGGACGCGCTTCGCCGTTATGCTGCGGGCGGGATAGTACTGCAGCACGGAGAAGGAGGAATAGAACGTGATTCATATCGGCGGGAGAACGTATGAGCTTGTTCATGAATACAGAAATGCGTGGAACCCAGATTTTTTCCGCGAACGATACAGCGAAGTTCTAGAGCGATATGACTATATACTTGGTGATTGGGGCTACAATCAGCTTCGGTTGAAGGGATTTTTTAAAGAAGGTCATCCGAAGGCATCGAAAGAGACCGCAATTGCAAGTATGATGGATTATGTAAACGAGTATTGCAATTTCGGTTGTGCTTATTTTGTCCTCGAACGAGTGGCTAATAAGGATGGACGTACAAATGTAGATTGGACAGAACTTCCTACAGACGCGGAGCAGGAAGGTGCTGCTGCTTTGGAGGAAGTGAAGCTTGATGGTGAGGGAGAAGCCAAACCTGAAGGTATCAGTATTCCAGTTCGTTCTTCTATGAAGGAAGAGGGCGCGAATGAAACGGTTGCAGCAGGAATGATGCCTAACCGCTCTAAGCGACATGCTCGTCCTGAACGCCATGAGCGTGGGCGTAATCGTTATAACCGCTCAACTCGTGAAGATAAGCCTCAACAAGGTCAAGGTAGACAGGATCAAAAGGAACGTGCGGAGAAAGCTGATCACCTTGAACGGCATGAGCGTACAGAGCGGAATGAGCGATCTGAACGTCCTGAGCGCAGCAAGCCGAACCGCAATCGTGCCAAAGCTCGTTCGAAATCTCAAGTTAATCCAGGTACAGCAGATTCGAACAAGCCTAATAAACCGCATGCGCATAAAGAGGGTGGCCCACGCCGCAATGGAAATGCTCATCGAGCTACTCCAGATCCACGTCCATCGAATACAAGTCCATCAACGACAACATAATTCAGTTATCACATAGAAAGGGCTGTCCCTTGAGTAGTTAGTACTACTTGAGGGACAGCCCTTTCATGATTGCTGTAATGTCTATTCGTATGGGTTGGATTACTCGTAGCCAAGAAATGCTTCACGTACGCGATTCCAAAATGGGAATGGCCGGTAGCGAACAAAGGTCACGGTTTGATCCGATACTTGACAGCGAATAGACGATAAATTTTCTACAGTCGAATTGAGATGATCGATCGTTAAGAGCAACCGCTGTTCCTTGCGTGAAAAAATATCAAAGTGATGATGCTTAGGTAAGACGAGCGAAGAGCCTAACGTTCGGAACACTCTGTTGTTTATAGAAGCAATTTCTGCTAGCTGAATAGAAGCGATGGACGGGTGCACCATGGCGCCGCCCAAACTTTTATTGTACGCCGTACTCCCTGATGGAGTGGAGACGCAAATGCCATCTCCTCTAAACATTTCGAACAATTGGTCGTTGATGTCGATCTGGGCCACAAGAGTGCCGTCGATACCTTTTAACGTGAATTCATTAAGTGCCGTATGTCTAGTTGTTTCTTGGTGATGTGTAGTCACAATCAGATCAATTAATGGATATTTGACGATTCGAGGCTGTAAAGTTTCAGCTTGATTATGATTGCCCATCAGTTGGACGAGCAGCTCTATTTCATCAGCCTTCCAATCCGCATAGAAGCCAAGATGCCCTGTATGAATACCGACGAAGGCAGTACTGTTAAGTTGATCAATATAACGGTGGAAAGCTTGCAGCATTGTGCCATCCCCGCCAATGGAAACTACGATGTCAGGTGACTCGTCATGATGAATGAGTTGCTGTTCGGCTGCCAAATAATGAAATCGTTCTGTTAACTCGAGTGATAACTCATCTCCGCGATTCAAGATTGCGTATTTCAAAGCGATGGCTCCTTTGTATGGTGTACATGTTTTTGAACAATTGTTTCCTCTATAGTAAAGAGGTTTCCAGTCATTTAGTCATCTTCATCTTAATATGTCTTTCATAGGAAAACAATCGCCAACTTTTATCGCAATAAGCGAATAATGCGAACGATGTAGGATGCCAGTAGTAGAACTAAGTAAATACCTAGTGTTAGGTATCCTCCCCATTGCAGGGAATAGACAACCCATGACCAGTTAGTATGCCCTTCTGAAAGGATGGATGGCAGTAAAAATGAAGACCATGCTGCTGAATAAGGGGCAAGCCATGGAAATAACAAGTAAGCAGACAATCCAGCGAGTATGCCATGGATAAATCGTGCGATAAGAAATGGAGTATAACGCAAATCCGATTCATTTAGCAGACTTGCCACTTGTGCGTGTACAGATAGTCCCGCCCACGATACGATCCAAGCTGCTGCTGTAACTTGCATGCGCAAGTCAGAGCCTTCCGCGCTTCCAGCTGCTTTGGAGCCAAGTGTAACTTCAAATATACCGCCAGATAGGGCAGGTGCGAGAGATTCAGGCAAGTGTATCCATGATAAGAGCATACGAAGCATATGATCCCACATTTTCATCATGCCAGCAGAAGTGAGCAGTTCCATTAGGACAGAGAAAAAAACAACAAGCCCTCCCACAACCATCATTAATTTTAAAGAAGATTGGATAGCTTGTGATAGTAATGTCCCTAATGGCCGTCCATCCTGCAAACGAGCAGTATGCATCGCTCGAAAAGCGGTTATCCATATGGATGGTGAACGTGCTGCTGAATGGTTAGCTGCAGTAGTTACCTGATCAGTGGTTGAGGTAGTGGGCGTACGATAAGCATGGAACCGCATCATGATGCCAAGAAGCAGGCCCGCACCGTAATGTGCAATGGCAAGTGGCAAGGCAAGGGCAGGACTTCCAAAAAAACCTACAGCGACAGCTCCTATTAAAAAGATAGGATCTGATGTGGTCGTGAATGAGACGAGCCGTTCTCCCTCCTCCCGTGTAAGAAGTCCCTCAGATCGGAGTCTGGTTGTCAGCTTGGCACCTACAGGATAACCGGAAGCATATCCCATCGCTACGACGAAACCACCTACCCCTGGAACCCGAAACAAAGGCCGCATGATTGGATCCAACAGTGCGCCAATTCCATGAACAATGCCGAAGCCCAGCAGTGCTTCCGATATAATGAAAAATGGCAGTAGAGAAGGGAACAGCACGTCCCACCAAATACCTACTCCTCGTAAGGCTGCTTGCAGAATAGATGCCGGATATTGCAGCATAAGGGCGAATATTGCGCTTAATAGTATAAAGCGGACAATACTCCCTATCTTATTGTACCAAGGCATAACATGCTCTCCCTCCGCGCACCGTAACGATGTGTGGGACAAGAGGTCCCAATGGATCATATGAAGAATATTGGACAAACATGACATGGGAATAGGGCTTTGTAATCAAATTGTAAAGAAACCGCTTGCATTTTTTAATATAAAAACGGCTATCCTTATGATACAATTTCATTAAATAATTGATGAAGCGCTAAAGTAACCAATCTAATTGGGTTGAAATAGGGGGGCGTCGAATGAGTATTATAGCTGGTATCCTTGTTTGTGCTTTCGTCTACGTCATTCGAGAGTCGTTGATTAGTCCTGCTGAAGAAGAGTGGAAATACTATTGATAACCATGACGCTGAACACACCGTTCAGCGTTTTTTTGTGATATAATGAGCCCGAAACTTTATGGTCACTTTATAGAAAGATAGGTGAGAAAGTGCGGTATCAAGGTAGTATATATGAAGCATTAGGAGGAGAACCGGTACTTCGCCAAGTAGTCGAGGCGTTCTATCCTAAAGTACAAGCACATCCATTAATTGGGCCATTGTTCCCTGACAATATTGATCCTGTAATAGAGAAACAGCTCTTGTTTTTAACTCAATTTTTTGGTGGTCCTGCAATCTATTCAGAACTATACGGACATCCAATGATGCGAGCTCGGCACCTCCCTTTTCCGATTACGCCGAAGCATGCGGATGCGTGGTTAAGCTGCATGGAAGCCGCTCTACAAGAAGTGAATGTTGATGCAGAACTTTCGCAGTTTATTATTGAGCGTTTGCGTGGTCCAGCGTATCACTTTGTGAATCAACCTTAGTCAGTCAACATATAAGAGGGGGCATATTGTAAATGAATTCCTCGGTTGAAGTTGAGCCTTTATATCAAATTGATGTTCGGTGTCCTCAATGCGACATACCCTATCGAACATCAAGAGTTCGCTCCCGATTTAAGCATGCCAAGCAAGTGGACAGTGACTTCTGTCAACACTATTCAAATGAACGCTACAATCCTGACTATTATGTGGTGTATGTATGTCCGCATTGTGGGTGTGCAACAACAGAGAACAGTAAAAAGAAATGGACGGACAAGCAGAAAGCGCAGTTTCAAGAACGGATCGGCAAGCAGTGGACAGCACGGGATTATGGGGGAGAGCGGAGCTGGGAAGTGGCTTTGCAAACGTACCAATTGGCAGTACTGACCGCGCAAACGATTCAAGAGAGCGACAGAGTGCTGGCGGGGTTGCTTCATCATACAGCATGGCTGCATCGGTATCGGAATAATACCGAACAAGAATTGCGGTATTTGAAGTTTGCTCTACAAGCATACGTAGCTGTTTTTGAAAATGAAGCTGCCGAGTTAAATGATGCAAAGCTTATTTATATGATAGGTGAGTTATATCGTCGGCTTGGTCAATATCAAGATGCTGCTAAATGCTTTGCAAGACTCATTCATGATAAAAAAATTATGGATGCAGCGATGATTCGTGCGGCACGTGAGCAATGGGCGGTTATGCGTGAAGAGATGCAAGCACAGAAATTAGAAACACCAGATGACATGTTCCAAGAGAAACGGATCGTACTGTAAAGATGGATTGGTAAACATGGGGTTATCGTAAAATGTTCACATAAATATTTTTGGAAGACAAAACAAGCCATCCCGTTATGCGCCGCAGCGTGTACAGGATGGCTTGTGTGTTTATGTTTATCAACAAGCAAATTTAAACTTCTTTTTTGGCTTGAATAAGTGCAGATTGCCCACGGAAGCTCATGATTTGCTGTTTGCTCGTTTGAATTCGGAAGTAATGATGTGTCTCATATGGTGCTTCCAACATCAGTTGAGTAAGCTCTTGCCGAACTTGATCAGATTGCCCCATACGTTTAAACCATTCGTCAAAGGCAAATGTCTTAGGGAATGTGTACATGCTTTCGATGGTAAAGCCGCTGGATTCCAAAAAGTGCATCCATTCACCTTTCTTAAAAGCGCGGTTATGGCTAGGATCCCTCTTCTTCTCAACGGTATTGTAAAATTGGTCAAGGAGGTCTGATTCAGGAGCTACATTATCGATAATCAACAATCGACCGTTTCGTTTAAGAACACGATATGATTCTTGAATAAAGGAATGGACGTCAGGGAAATGGTGAGCGGCAATCCGACAGGTAACAATATCAAAGCTATGGTCTGCAAACGGAAGCTTCTCAGCATCGCCTTCTACAAACTGAATATGCTGATGTCCATTCCCTGTTATAAAAGATTCCGCACTCGCAAGAATTTCAGGTGTCATATCATAAGCAACAATGTGCTTGGCGTAAGGTGCTAATGCATTGGCCACATGTCCTCCACCTGTAGCAATGTCGAGCACAGATGAATGATTCTCGCTTAATGCTAGCATGACGAGCAGATCTAAGTCTTTTCCTTTTGCATGAGTTTGGCTTGAAACATACTTCGATGCGTGTTGACCGAACTGCTGTAGAACTTGCTTTTTGATATCCATGGATTTGCCCCCTCATCCGCAATGTTCCATTCTGTGAAACTAAGTTTCATAATAATCACATTTGGATTATAACTAAAATGTTCCAATCGTGTAAAGGGAAATTTTATTTGTACAGCCATAGTTAGGAGATGCACAAACAGACAAAACCCCGGCGCTCTTAAATAGAGTCAATCCGGGGTAAAATGGTTTATGAATTCGCATAGTGTAAGTGATTGCAGATTCATTCGTAATAGGAATTCGAATAAATAGCCATTAGCGTTAGTGATTAAGGTATTCTAGGCAATTTTTTGTTAGCAAGCAAATAATCACTGTCTGCATCCACAATGGTTACGCTGCTGTTGCAGCAAGGGAATACGAGCAGTCGTTTTTTGCCATCATGGATATCTGGCAGTTCCTCAGGGCGGATCGGTAATAGTACATGCTTTTGATGACAATAAGGACATTGCTGCGCGTAAAGATCTCCCATCTGCTCATCATAGGGGAGTGTATTTTCAAATGGAATCATAGTTAAGCCTCCTTGCCGTCCACTTTCTCTTCGGATGAATTTGATGACGATTGGGCCGCTATCTCCGCAAGTTTTTGCATCAATATGTGCTGCGGCATATGCATCAATTGTTCTAATGGGACACCAAGAGCTTCAGACAGCTTGACAGCAGTGTCAGCTGATATTTGTAATGGTCTCATCGTTAGACCTCCTTCAAATAATATCTTTGTTGAACGTAGCAGGACCACGGGTGTAATATGGATTATAGTCTAGTTATACACGTTCAGCACCGAATTGACAAATCGGGAATTGCATTTCAATTCCGAACAAATGAGTACAGCTAAGAATAGACAACATGAATCAAACGTTTCGTGCTGCTACAGTTATACCAATTCAGAAAGGTGTGTACATCGTGAAATTACCTCTACAGCAAACGTGGGACTTGGAAGTTATTTTCTCTGGAGGCTCTGAATCAGAAGAGCTCCAACAGGCTATGGTTCAATTGGAGAAAGACATGCAAGCTTTGCATGAGACATTGAAGCAGTTTCCTGTCATCGAAACAACGGAAGACGTACATAAACTTGCAGCAAACACGTTGGATATGCAGGATATCTCGGCGCGAGCGCACGAAGTGGGAAGCTTTATTGGTTGCTTGACTTCGCAAAATGTGAAGGACAAGAAGGCAATTCAATTAATGGGGCGTGTACAAAGCTTACGAGCACAGCTAGTTACGTTGAATACGTTGTTTGATGAGAAATGGAGTGCTCTTAACGATGAACTCTGGCAGCAATACATTTCCTTGCCGGATATGAAGGGCATTCAATTCCCATTGAATGAACGTAGAGATTGGGCACGTGAGAAGCTTTCTCCAGAGCAAGAGGCGTTAATCGGTGATCTATCTATCGATGGCTACCATGCATGGGGAGAGCTGTATAACCGCATCGTGTCACAAATTCGCATCCAAGTAGAGGATAATGGAGCACAATTGCAGTTGTCCGCAGGACAAGCGCATAACCGTCTATCACATCCTGTACGTGAAGTTCGTGAAGAAACATTCAAGCTGTGGGAAGAAGCTTGGTCTGAACAAGCTGATTTCTGTGCTGAATCGTTGAACCGCATTGGCGGCTTCCGTTTGAAGCTGTATGAACATCGTGGTTGGGACAATGTGTTGAAAGAACCTTTGGCCATTAACCGTATGTCTACGGACACCTTGAATGCGATGTGGGATACGATTGTGAAGAACAAACCAGCGTTCGTGAAGTATTTGGAGCGTAAGGCGGAGTTGCTTGGTGTAGAGCGTTTGTCATGGTGTGATGTAGATGCGCCAATCGGCAGCACACAATCTAAGATTGGATACGATGAAGGCGCACAAATGATCGTTGAGCAGTTCAATAAATTTAGTGAGAAAATGGCACAATTTTCTGTACATGCCTTTGAAAATGGATGGATTGAGGTAGAGGATCGTGCTGGCAAGCGTCCAGGTGGTTTCTGTACAGGACTTCCAGTAAGTAAACAAACACGTATTTTTATGACCTATGCAGGTACGCCATCTAATGTATCCACGTTGGCACACGAACTGGGTCACGGATACCATCAATTTGTTATGGATGATCTGCCAGAGATGGCACAGAACTATGCCATGAATGTGGCAGAGACAGCTTCAACGTTTGCTGAAATGATCGTTGCGGATTCGGCAGTGAAACAAGCGAAGGATGAGGAAGAGAAGCTTTCCTTAATCGAAGACAAAATTCAGCGTTCTGTTGCATTCTTTATGAACATTCATGCCCGCTTCTTGTTCGAAACTCGCTTCTATGAAGAGCGTCGCAAAGGCTTGCTCTCTGTTGAGCAATTGAATGCACTTATGGAAGAAGCACAGAAGGAAGCATACTGTGACTCGCTGTCATCGTATCATCCGCATTTCTGGGCATCTAAATTACACTTCTATTTGACCGGTGTTCCATTCTACAACTTCCCATATACGTTTGGCTACTTGTTCAGCACGGGCTTGTATGCACGTGCACAGGAAGAAGGGGCAACGTTTGCGGCGAAGTATGATGATTTGCTGCGCGATACAGGAAGCATGACGGTAGAAGATTTGGCTCAGAAGCACCTTGGCGTTGACTTGACACAAGCAGACTTCTGGCAAAGTGCAATTGACGTGACGGTTCAAGATATTGAACAGTTCTTAGCGATGACGGACAATAAGGATGCAGTAAAATAGTGAATTCTAAACAGCTTAAAATTGTACACACGTTGTTCCATTCAACAAACTCCGTATTTATTCCTTACTTACCACTGCTGCTGATGCAAAGAGGGTTCAGTACGATTGAGACGAGTACGCTGCTTATGCTCGGTCCTTTTATCGCTATGTTTGCCCAGCCAGTAGCAGGAGTGATAAGCGATAGAATGGGAGCGGTTCGTCCGCTCCTATTGTCGCTGTGGCTAGTAATGGGAATTTGTGCAACAACAATGTTTCTAACGACTGACCCTTACATAACGATTGCAAGTTTATTAATCATGTATATCTTTTTCATGCCTACCGTATCGTTGCTGGATGCCCTAACTGTGAAAATGGCGCCTGTATTAGGTACTACCTACAGTTCTATTCGATTGTGGGGATCTGTTGGCTTCTGTCTCATGCTTGTAGGAATGGGCATGTTTTTCGATCAGATTGGTGGGGTTAGCGCTCTCTTATGGGTATTCCTCAGCATTTGGTCTGGAGTTATGTTTATGTTTTTAATTATGCGTGAACCAGAGGTGATCACTTCTAGAGTAAGTGAAGTGGAGGAAGCAGACAAACCTCGTACTTTGAATTGGCAGTCCGTTCGACAAGTATTTACGAATCCAACCTTGTTGGTGTTCTTTGGTATTCTTATGCTGATTGCAATTCCTCATCGTATGAACGATGGTCTACTTAGCATTCACCTTCAAGCTGAAGGTGGGACAGGCAATCATATTTCATGGGCTTGGGCAGTAGCTGGAGCGAGTGAAATTATTGGGTTTTTCTTTATGGGCAATATCGTAAAAAGATTTTCAATGCAGCGAATGCTCTTGATCGTATCCATTCTGTATACAATCCGGTGGGGGCTGTGTGTATGGTTTACGGATCCGTGGGCGATTGTCGCGATTCAAGCGATGCATGCCATTACTTTTGTAGCGGTCTGGGTGACATCTATCGAATTCGTTGCACGAATTTTGCCAAGGGAAATGAATGCAACGGGTCAAGCATTGTTGAACATGCTATTTATTGGCGTCGCTGGTATTGCAGGAGGTTCAATTGGTGGAGCGCTGCATGAATCGTATGGCGGTGCAGGGATGTACAGCTTCGGTATCGTGTGCGCTGCATTAGCTGCGATTGGATTCATGATATGGTCCAATCAATCGAAGAAGCGCAAGCAAATATATAAAAAGATTAGCAGCAAGCAAGTCTCATCTATGTAAAATAGTAGCTCGATTTGAAGTTGAATGACCACAGCGAAATGATAAATGATGCTGTATCCCTTCATAACAAAAAGAAGAAGCTCAATTGAGCTTCTTCGGCACTAGGAGTTAAGTATATAGGTGGAGAAGCGTCACATTGATACAATTAGTTAGCGCGTACTGCGTCCGCCAGCTAGTTGCTGTTCACCAATTTGGACAAGGCGTTTTGTGATGTAACCACCAATAGTACCTGTGTCACGAGTGGTGTAATTGCCATAGTAGCCGTCTTGTGGAATTGGAATTCCTAGCTCTTGTGCAATTTCATATTTTAATTGTTGTAAAGCTGCAGTTGCTTGTGGAACAACGAGGTTGTTCGTGCGGCTTTGGTTGTTAGTTTGATTTCCTGCCATGTTGTTCACCTCCTATGAAGTTAGTATGGAAAAGTAATTTGTAAATATGCATACGGTTACTAGGATGGTGAATGTAAATAATGCCAAGCATCTGTTGTAGATGCTTGGCATTATTTTTGTTGTTCATGAATGGTCTGTAGTCTCGAAGTGAATCGTTACAGACTATGAGCGCTATGGATGAATAATATCTAGCTCAAGCACGAGTTCAACAGGCGTGTTGGGCAGCAATTCGATAAGGCCTGTTGTGTCCTGATCGAAAGGAAGATTAGGTGCATCAGGCAGCCACGTATATGGCTCAACACAAATAATTTCATTGGCTTCGCCACGTGTGTACAATACCCAATGTTTGAAATAAGGATCGTTGCCCGCGTAGCGGATTCGATAGCCATCTTCACGCGTTAACCAAGCTTCAGGGCGTTGTCCACCAGTACTGAAAACAGTATCATAGTTGGTTCCTTGTAGATTTTGTCCCTTATTCAAGCCTTCGTGTTCGCCTAGTGGTAATGTTCTTCCTGTCATAATAAGCTCATTATCAAGCTCATAGATGCCAGAGACAGGAACTTGGAGCGTCCATTTCTCAGGTTCGCTGTCGAGCTGGAACCATGTATGTGTGCCATAGCCAAATGGTGCGGGCTGCTTGCCTATGTTCGTCATTTCTAGCTTCTGTGTTAAGCGGTGCCCTTTTAAAATATGCGTTAATTTCAACTCAAGTGGTGTTGGATACTGCCTCATCCAATTCGCATCTTCTTCCGTACGGAATACGGTAGTAACGATACATTGATCATGTTCTACAACAGCAGATTGAACGGTCCAAGCTTGCGTACGATGCAGGCCGTGGATATGATTGTCGTTCGCTGTATTTTGGTCGAATTGATAATCGACCCCTGCATAGGAGAAGCGACCGCGACGGATGCGTCCAGGCGGCATCAGCATGGGGATGCCAAAGTGATATGGCTTAGTCATGTAATAATCCAAGTCACTCTCAGCCGGTGTTCTTAGCACATCACGTTCAGCTTGCTTGTCCCACAAACGAATAATGTTGTTACCGAGGCTTGGGAGCAATGTTGCTTCAAGTGTCTCACTGTGCATGATGATCGTTTCGTGTCCATTCCAAGTTCCCTTTGTAATTTGATGCATGGAATCCTCTCCTTTATGTAAGCAATCAATACGTTAATGATAGCAAATGGGAGGCGCAATGTCATACTGCTTGTTTGCACAAATGATTGCTCAGATAGCGGTAGAACAGGACGCGGAGAATAGTAGGCTGAGAGCTTAGCATGCAATCGTTGACAAATAACGATACGGCTGATAATCTAACAAATAACTATTTGCTTGCTTATACGGAACAGAAATCGTTGATGAGGATAAGTAGATTGTGATGAATTCGCTGCAGAGAGCCGATGGTAGGTGGGAATCGGTGCGGACGTCGTAATTGAATGGACCTCGGAGTGTCTTGAGGAACGTATGCTTTGTTTACTGAAGTATATTAGTATGCTATGACCGCAGCTCTGCGTTATGGAGGAGAGGCTTCGTGTTAGGTTTGTTACGTGTATCAGGTGCAACATGCTGATATGACAACATGACATCGAAGCGAATTAGGGTGGCAACACGGTCTTTCGTCCCTTGACGAAAGGCCTTTTTTGCGTTCACAAGTTTGTTCACGTAAGGACTCGATTCCTGCTGTCATGCATTACATGGAGCTTCTGAACTGCCTTATCCCATTCACGATATTTCTGTTAAGGTGCAAGGAGTAAAGCTGAACAATCATAATCTCAAAAGGAGTGATAATCCATATGAAACGCGTATTATCAGGTATTCAACCGAGCGGTCAGTTGACGATGGGCAACTATATTGGAGCGATGCAGAACTTTGTGAAGCTGCAGCATGAGCATGAGTGCTTCTTTATGATCGTGGATTTGCACGCTATTACGGTGCCTCAAGATCCAGCCGCTCTTCGCGAGCAGTCCGAGCAAGTAGCAGCTTTGTATTTGGCTGCAGGAATCGACCCAACCAAAGCTTCTATTTTCCTACAATCCCATGTGCCACAGCATGCTGAACTTGGCTGGTTGATGACGACAATTGCGAATATGGGTGAGCTTGAGCGCATGACGCAGTTCAAGGATAAGTCTGAAGGTAAAGAATCCGTACCTGCTGGACTGTTCGTATATCCAGCATTGATGGCGGCTGATATTCTTGTTTATAACGCAGAGCTTATTCCTGTGGGTGACGATCAGAAGCAGCATTTAGAGTTGACTCGTGACTTAGCGAACCGCTTTAACCATCGCTATGGGGATACATTCCGGATGCCAGAGCCTTATATACCTGAAGTAGGGGCTCGTATTATGTCCCTTGATGATGCATCTAAAAAAATGAGCAAGAGTAATCCAAATGCGGGAAGCTATATTGCCCTCTTGGATGATCCAGCGGTTGTCCGCAAGAAGATTAGTCGTGCGAAGACAGACTCCGAAGCATTGGTTAAGTTTGATCCGGTTAATAAGCCTGAGATCAGTAATTTGTTAGGTATTTATTCCCATATTGCTGGCTTGAGTGTAGCTGAGATTGAAGCGAAATATGAAGGCCAAATGTACGGGCCGTTCAAGAAGGATTTGGCGGAGCTTGTTGCTAACTTCTTGGAGCCGTTGCAAGCACGTTATCGTGAAGTGAGACAATCTGGTGAGTTGTATGACGTGTTGAAACAAGGAGCAGAACGTGCGCAAGAAGTTGCTCAATTAAAGCTTGATGATGTGAAAAAACGCATGGGCTTTGTGATGCCACGCTAAGTATAGCTTTCACAAGCTAAAATGGAATGTTAGCAATAGCTATAGACCGGATGTAGGCCTAAGTGGCAAACGTCCGGTCTTTTTATTGTTGGATATCAGTTGTCACATTAGTGAGCACAGTTGAATTAAGATTTACTTTGCTGACTGTGAAGGTTCAGCAGAGTTTGCAGCAGCAGCTTGCTGTTCTGCTTGCTTACGGTATTTTGCCTTGAACATAAATCCAAATCCTACATTGAAGAATGCTAACACAGCACACAGTAAGGAAATCCAACCATTTGAGCTTAAGGTGATGCTTGTTATCGTTAAGAGGATGATGGAGGAGAAAGCGAACCATAAAGCTAATCGTTTGGGCATGATAATCTCTCCTTTAGTCACAAGTTGATTCAGCAATCCCTTAGCGCTGCAACCTTTTGCGATAAATGATAAAAATGTAAGAATAACAATAAGAGAAGCGGACAAAATAAGCTTGCAAGCTTGCATAACCGAACAGCCATCGTGAAAGGGGATTTTCTTATCATGGCAAACAACCAATCTCGTACTAACAACTTGGTCGTTCCACAAGCGACTGCAGCTTTGCAACAACTGAAATACGAAATTGCACAGGAATTGGGTATTCCAATTCCACAGGACGGCTACTACGGTAACTACACGACTCGTGATACAGGAACAATCGGTGGTTACATTACGAAGCGTCTTGTGCAAATCGGGGAACAACAATTGTCTGGCGGCGCAGGTGGCGCTGGTCGTTAATTGCCCCAAGTCATTTTTTTCGAGTTATACAACACGCTCTTTGTTAAGAGAGGCAGACAGCTGTCCCAGCGCGCGGGGCAGCTTTTTGTTGTGTGAGAAAGGTTGGTTCTGGTGCTTTCCGATAGATATGAAAGCGAGTAGGTGGCTGTGATAAGTTATTTCTCACAAAAAAACATACGGACTTGGAAAACGGTCCGCATGCTATAGGCTGCATGTTATTAACAATGTAACACGTTTCAGTTCTTGAATAAAGAAGGAACTTCCAAGCTATACAGGTTCCAATCCGCATCGCTTATAAAGCTTCTCTTCACTTAACCATCCGATATACGTATCAAGGGTTTCATATTGCGCATTCATCATGACGACAGCTACAAACGGATATTGCTTGCGGTGACGATATCTGACATCTACCCAGCGTACAACAAATCCATATCCTGTTGGTTGTACAGTTGCACAGCCATAACGGGTGAAATATTGAAAAGTTTGTACGACGGTCTCCTTTTTCGAAGCTTCTACGGCAGGATGTTTATCACACGTTGCTGTTTCAGTCCAACTGACTACACGATTTTTATGAAGCTGGCCTACACGAAATACACCATCTTTGCATTTCTTTACAAGATTCCATTGTGACCAGACAACCGTCGGAATTAAGGTATAGCGCTCTCCTAGATTGTGTTCATCATCGAGCTTTGGCAATCTCCGTATAAGTAAGCGATGAGTTAGGGTCCGCCATACGTAGTAAACAGCTAGTATCATGTACAGGACGGGGAAAATTACGGTAGGCTCAATCCATCCGAACATCCATATGGCAACTGCCACAAGATGAGAAGTAAATATAAATGGATCAAAAATCGGGATGATGTTCCATGAGATCCATCGTTCTGAAAATGGGCGAATAGCTTGTGTTCCATACGTATTGAACAAGTCTGTAAAAACATGAAGCACAACAGCGATAGCCGTCCATAACAACACATGTGGCCAATGGTTTGTCGGTGTGAGCAGATGTAGCCCCCCGGTAATAAGCAAGCTCCAGACGATTAACATCGGAAGCGAGTGTGAGAAGCCACGATGGTTTCGTACATAAATTTCATTGCCTTTTAATTTGAAAATGGTATCAAAATCAGGAGCCTGGGAACCAATGATCGTTCCTGCGAATACGGCAGTTGCTGTCGTAGTGTCTGCTGCGACAACAGGATCAATTTGTGAAAGCCCCGCTAAGCCTAATCCAATAGCCAGATGCGATATAGAATCCATTGACTTGCACCTCCGCTGTTGTATTGTGGTCAGTCTTGAAGCAAAATATAAATAAAAGAAAAAGACCGCCTAATAGACGGTTCCAACATAAATGGAGGATGGTCATGGAACGCATTATATTTGTCGAATATCGAATTGATCCTGCTAAGCGGGACATTTACATCAAGAAGGCTGCCAAACAATTGGCGAACAGACAGGACATACTGTGGTACGAAGGAACAGACCAGCCAAATGTATTTGTAGAGCAATGGCTAAATACAACGGTGGAGCAATACGAGGCAATGAAACGAATACGGTTGGAAGAGCACAGTGAATGGGATGAAATTACAGACTGTATTCCAGGGGGAAGAACCAAGCTTCATATTTGGGAGTTTGCTCGTGTTCCCCAAGAATAAATATGAAACTCCATCCATTGAATTGTCAAATTGATGAACGATTGCAATGAACATTGTCATTAATTGATCTTATTTGCTATGATGAAGATTACAGCAGGAGTTATCAAATTCTGCTCGTTCGGAGAACAACAAGGAGGAACGTGATACGTGGATAAGCAAATCACATATAGAACTTCGCCGGAATCCGCAATTATAACTGAGGAGCCAACTCAGGAACGGTTATGGAAAGAGTTCATTCAGCTCACGAAACCAGGAATAATTCGCTCGAATTTATTAGCAGCGATAGCTGGATTCTGGGTTGCGGCTAAGTGGGACATACCTTGGCTAACTTTATTGTGGATGATTGTAGGAGCCACTTTAACAATGGCTTCTTCTTGCGTGTTTAATAATTATTTTGACCGCGATTTCGACACTAAGATGGAACGGACGCAGAAGCGTGCTCTGCCATCTGGGCGCTTACAGCCTCATGTCGTGTTAGGATATGCCATTGCACTTGGCATCGCAGGACTACTTGTATTATTCTTACTCGTCAATCCCGTAGCAGGACTTTTTGGACTTATTGGAGTGTTCGGATACGTTGTTGTGTATACGTTATGGCTCAAACGAACTTCTACTTGGAGCACATCTGTAGGCGCGATACCAGGTGCAATGCCACCTGTTATTGGTTATACAGCGGTAACTGGATCTGTTGATCTCGGTACTGTTCTTATGTTTGCCTTGCTGTTCTTATGGCAGCCGCCGCATTTCTGGGCTCTTGGCGTACTGCGAGTAGAAGAGTATCGCGCAGCAGGCTATCCTTTGCTTCCAGTTGTGAAAGGTATTAAGCGTACGAAGTTGCAAATGATTCCTTATTTAATCTTACTTCTGCCGCTTCCTTGGCTGTTTTACTGGTATGATTATGCAGGGATTGTATACGCAATTTTAGGTACTTTGATTAATGCATATTGGTTATATGTGTGTATTTCAGGGTTGCGTACCTCTAACGACGAAGTGTGGGCACGCAAAGCATTTATGGTTTCTATTTATGCGATTATGCTGCATTTCTTTGTTATCATTTTAGACACAATGGGCAAGTAATCAACGAATTGAGAGACGATGACAAAGCAAGTGAATAGACATTCAAGAGAAGATGATGCGAAGGGGAGCGGGAGCTGTGGCAGCTTTTGTGAAAAAGTATTCGTTACAAATCTTTTTATTCTCATTGGTGTTTTTGTTTGGTATTGCGGCAGCGTGGATATATGGATCCGGCATGTTAAATGAGGGCGCAGAACAGTCTGATCCAAATGCTGATTTTTCAGTTATTAAGCAGGCTCCAGACTTTTCACTAGAAAATGTCGATGGCAAGACGGTTTCTTTAGCGGATACGGAAGGCAAAGTTCGCTTATTCTATTTCTTCTTCGCTAGCTGTCCGGATGTATGTCCTCCAACCACTTATATGCTGACAGAGGCTCAGGATATGTTGAAGGAGAAAGGTGTATTTGGCAAAGATGTCGTATTTCATTCCGTTACCTTTGATCCGGAGCGAGACTCCAAAGAAGTACTGAAGAAATGGGCATTGGAGAAAAATAAAGCGGATTTAAGCGGCTGGTACTTTTTGCGAGGAGAAGAGAAGAAGACCGCTGAATGGATGGAACAGTTTGGCTCACTCGTCATTAAGGACAAGGACGGCAACTTCTCACACTCGAACTATGTTACGTTAGTAGATGGCGAGGGCAATATTCGCAAAGTTTATAACGTTAAAATGGACTCGGATGACGTTACCGCAGAAACAATCACCGCTGGTGTTATGAAGCTTCTTGAATCGTAATCTTTTATATCTTGCATACTTGTTACTCAAACGGGGTTGGAGTCGGATACATGATGTATTCCTCCAACCCCGCTTTTTCTAGCTGCTGAATGACGTATTCATCAGGCGTTCCTTCCACCCCTGCGTAGCCTCTACGTGTATAAATATGCTCCGCATCTGGGAAAGCGTCTCTTAGCACGCCTCGTATTTTTTTCCCAGAAGCATCATTATCCATAAATAAATACACTTCTCGATCACTGACCTGTTTGATAAGGGTTTCCAACTTGGCTGTGTTCAAGGTTCCGAATGTACATAAAATAACAACGTAATCATTCAATAAGCGACGCAGTCTGCTGCGGTCATTTTTTCCTTCTACAATAATCACAATTTCTGTGTCATTCATGTGCGCACCTTCTTACCTTACAAAGATTAAACATGTCCGTTTGTTCTATATAGTGTATCACAACTGTAGTAAAACGTTGCGCACGGAACGTACAGAATAAAAATAAACGGCTTGCTTAGCCAGCAAGCCGCATGAGGGAGAGAGTGTGACACTGTTAGAAACAGACAGCTTTTAAAATGATAACTAATAAGATGAAAAGGACAAGGACAACACCAGTTGCTGTTGCCACTCCACCATAACCGCCGCCGCCGTAGCAAGGATTAACATTGCAAGGATCCACACAATGAGACATTCCGTTCACCTCTTTCAGCTCTTATCATCGAACACAATGTATTGTATGAAGCAGGGCAGCAGTCGTGCTGTGTGTTTACCCAGATCTAATGAAGATAGGTATTCGCCTGTTTGTAATATGGATTAATGGCTTTAGGTACGCTGCAGTTTGGAGCTGGAAGAAATCGCCTGCCAAGGGCGGTGCCACGGTATAAATGTGACCGCAGCCATTAAAATGATGAAGGCGATGAAAAAGGGAGATACATAAGAACGAAGTTGCCCCGCCAACATGGGACCAAGAAATGATCCGATTGAGAAGGCGATAGACAGCGTTGAGAAAATACGTCCATATCGAGCGCCTCCACTTAGTTGTAGCAGGTGGGCAGAAAGCGCAGGCAGCGTCACTCCTTTTGTCATGCCGATAAGAAATAAAGTAACGTATAACGGTATTGGCGCATCAATTGCCATGCAGAAGAAAAGGATAGATAAGCAAAAGGAACCAAGCCAAGTTCTAAGGAAGGCGGAGTATCGGTTCAAAAACAACAAACTTAGTGTAAATAAGGCTCCCAAACTGACAGCGGTGAATAACATGCCGGTCTTTACGACGGACTGCAGAGCATTCGCCGCAAAGGGAAGCTCAAAAAATAAAATGCCTTGTGAACAGGCAATCGCTAAAGGAAGTAGAAAAAATCTAAGCGGTATAGGCTGCACTGGAGCTTCTTGCGCACTTGTTAGGATGGCGGTGATGTTGTGACCGGCTTGAGAGGAGTGAAGCTCATTGGTTGCTTCCTTGGCTATTGCCACTCCTCCTGCTGGTTTCGCGTATTGTGGCGGGCGTATAAGGACGGATGCCAGTGCCCCGATAACAAGTAGACCAATTCCTAGTGCCTGAAATGCCATCGTGAATCCAAGCTTGGATACGAGGTATGCCCCTGCGGCCGGAGATACGACAGATGCAAGGGTATGAATAAGTCCATTGCCTGCCATCAACTTGCCTTGCTGTACTTGATCCTCTGCATAGCGAGCGAGCAGTGCCAAGCAAGCAGGGGATAGAAAGGCCAATACAAAACCGCTGATCGAACGTACGATAAGCAGTTGCCATGGATCAGTAACATGGGCTTGTAAAATTAAAAGAACTCCAGCCCCCATCAGGCTCCACATAATAAAAATACGACTTCCGTAACGATCGACACCGTACCCTGCCAGTATGTTCCCGGGTAAATGGGTGAAGGAATACAAGCCCATCATCAGTCCAATAAAGGACGGGGCCGCACCAAGGGAAACAGCAAAAGGCGTTAAAATCGGATATTGGGCATGCAAATCGAAGAAGGCTACGAACAAAAATAAATAGAGCCATACGACAGAACGCAATGTTTTCACCTCCTATGGATTTCGTTTATTCTATACTTGTACGCGTAATGGGACGAACTTATTACTTTCAGAGATCTCGGCGATGGAAATAGGGATCCTTGGCTGTGAAGGATGAATGTATGCTCTTACGTCGATATTGGAAATGATGTATAATACGCTAAGAAAAACGAGAAAGGACAGATGTACAAGATGGATATACAGATGGATACGTTATTTGAGTTCATTAAGCAGAACTGGCTGCTGTTTCTAATTGCACTTATTGTGCTGCTTGTTATTATCAGCTTTGTGAAGACGATGATTAAATGGGCGCTCGTTATTGTCATTGTGGCTGGCGTGGCCGTATATAGTGGGGTTACATGGAAAGATATCGATCAAGTAGTTACAACGGTGAAAGATGAAACGGTAGCTAAGCTTAAAGATCAAGCTATTCAAGCGATGAAGGATGAAGCGAGTAAAGCGACCTATGAGCGCAATAAAGACGGTTCCTACACGGTTAAGACGCCAAGCTTGGAGTTAAAAGGACAAGCCGGAAGTACGAAGGTGCACGTTTCTCTTGGCGGAGTTTCACTAGGTGAGTGGGAATCTACAGAGATGATTCGTCAATTCATCGAAGGGGCTAAGAAATAATGATGGATGGATTGATGCAAGGGGGAACTGGCATGATGATTACACTCCTGCTTGCCCTTGTTCTATTCGTCAGTGTGTGGCAAGGGGTGAGCAGAGGCGCTTCGGGGTCGATGCAGCACCTCTTCTTTTTTGCTATTCATGCCGTGTTAACGTTGGTATCTATGTTCATCGCTTATCAATTAGCGAATCAGCTATCACCTATAGTGGTGGCTTGGATTCAAGATATGCAGCTTACAATTCCAGCGGATCCATCTTGGTGGGAACGTTCTTATTTCACTGTCATAACCAGCATTCGTGACTTTGATTTTATGCGTATGTTGTTATTGTTTATCGTGCTGTATTTTGTAATCCGACTTTTACTGAATGTGGTGGAGCGATTATTAATTGTGATATGGGCGCCTTCCGCCGATGAAAGAGATGAGCATGCGAGAACAGCGCGGAGGCGTACAGGGCTGCAGCGATTGTTTAGCCGTTCCATTGGAGCTTTTGTTGGTATTGTGACGGGTATCATACGCTTAGTCATTATTGTGGCCGTGCTGTTTGGTGTCGTATCGCTGCAGCCAAGCGGAGGCTTCAGTCGGGCCATTCAAGCTTCCGACCTGTATCAGGAAGTCAGTAATCGCATTGTGAAGCCAGTGGCCGGAAGTTGGATCACAGAGAAGCTGCCGGTGCTGTCATCCCAAGTAGAACAGCAGTTCAAGGAGATGATGCATCGCCGCTATGAAGTAATTGATCAGCACATCCCGCAAAATATTGAACAAGCGGCGGTGAAGATAACAGAAGGCGCTGCTTCTGATAAGGAAAAGGCTAGAAAGCTGTACGATTGGATCGGGACACGTATTCAATATGATTGGGATAAAGCGAATAACTATTTAGAAAAAGGGGTGTGGAAAGAGCAAGCCCCCGCGGATACATTCAAGTCGAAAGAAGGGGTATGCATTGATTACGCACGTCTATACGCGATGATGGCGCGTACGGTGGCTCTCAAAGTTAAAGTGATTACAGGTGTCGGATACGATGGCAGAGGCGGTTATGGTCCTCATGCTTGGAACAGTGTGTATTTGACGGAGGAAGAGAAATGGATCTTGCTCGATACAACCTGGGCCAGCACTGGAGATTGGTTTGATCGCCCTGATTTTTCCAAAACTCATATTCCTGACTAGTGAAGCACGTAACCCTTTGAAGCTTGTCCTACAAATGTGCTACACTTTATTTTACAGTAATGATGATAGATGACAGCAGGAAGGATGAGAGGCTTGAGTCATCCACACAGAGATGATCCGCAGAAGCGGGAAATAATCAATAGGCGCCACTTTTCGTTTCGCTTGAACGCTTTCTTTTTTATAACCTTTACGGTGTTCAGCGTGCTTATTATACGATTGGCTTTCCTTCAATTTGTTGAAGGGCCTTCCATGAAAGAGAAAGAAACTCGCCTAGGTTACAAAACAACGGCCATTCCACCGCTGCGTGGAACGATTTACGATGCATCTAATGAACCGATTGCTTATTCCACGTCTACACAATCTTTGTACTTCACAATTGAGAAGAACTATAAGTTGGAAGAGAATTTGGCAGAGGCCAAGCAGTTGGCCAAGCAATTGGAAACCATTTTCAAAAATTACGGTGATCCAAATGTAAAACAGCCTACAGCAGATGAAATCGTGAAAAATATGGACTTGACGGGGCGTGTCAACTATACGTTTGTACCACGGCTAATTAAGACAGGGCTCAGTCAAAAAGAAGTTGCTTTCTTCCTTGAGAATAAGCCGGATCTTAAAGGGCTGGAGGTTATTGAGGACAGCGTCCGTAACTATGATAAAGATGGCGTAGCGGTTCAGCTCGTTGGATACTTGAAGAAATTCAAGGGTGTTCGTGAGAGTTACGATTACTATAAGAACATCCATGAAAATCGTGACACGATGCCGGATGAATTGCGCTATTTGGAACATGAGGATGTCGGAGTAGACGGACTTGAGTATATGTTCCAGGAAGAACTGCGCGGGAAGAACGGTTTGAAGCGATTCCCGGTTAACGTTGCAGGACGAGTTATTGGAGAAATGGAGATGACGAAGCCAGAGCGCGGTCATAATCTTCATTTGACCATCGACCGCGATGTGCAGTTGAAGACGGAAGAAGCGATTACGAAGCATTTGGAGAAACTTCGCAATTCGCCAAATTCGATTGAACGAGCACCTTACGCCAAGACGGCTTATGCCGTAGCGATGGAAGTGGAGACGGGGAATATTGTTTCCATGGCAAGTATGCCGGACTACGACCCGAACGTATGGCGCAATGGTTCGATCTCACCTGAGGATCATAAGGCGAATCAGTTTTATATGGGGAATGGTACGATACGAGAAGTGTATCCACCCTATGAAGATGATCGTGAACGTATGAAGCATCCTTCTTCTTTAGTATATCTTGGGTCGGTTATGAAGCCTCTTACAGTGCTGGTTGGTTTGCAAGAGCAGATGTTTGGTCTGCACGATTCTTACTATGACCGTGGATATGCCGAAATTGGTCGTAAAGGATACGAACGTAAAATTTGGAACTCCAATCGCCGAGTGTACGGATCGATGGATGCTGCTCGTGCGCTTCAAGTATCTTCAAACCCATTTATGATCGACATGATCGGTAAACGATTGTTTAGTCGTACAGACAAAAATGGGTTGGAAGTCTGGGATAGCTACATGGAGATGTTTGGACTCGGTGTATTGACGGGAAGCGGGCTTCCCGGTGAAAGTGCAGGGGTTAAGGAATATATTGAAGATGCTAAGCGTTATAGTGCTCAATCCGCACTTGCAAGTGCATCTTTCGGTCAAATGGGTAAATATACGACGCTGCAGCTGGCGCAGTATACAGCGATGTTAGCCAACCACGGCAAACGTCTGAAGCCTCAGTTTGTAAGCAAGATTACAGATGGTGAGGGCAATACCGTTAAGGAGTTCCAGCCGGAAATTCTGAACGAGGCTCAATTTAACGATGCATATTGGAAAGAAATCGAGGCTGGTATGAGTAATGTAACTGCTCATGGATTTGATGGCTTCCCCTATCCTTTCTATCGTAAAACAGGTACGTCCCAGCAACAGGTTGGCGGCAAACTTGTTGAGAACGGGGTAATTATTGCCTACGCTCCAGCGGATAAGCCTAAGCTGGCGGTAGTAGTCGTTGTCCCAGAAGGTGGATATGGTTCTTATTCCGCAGCTCCAATTGCACGTGCGATCTTTGATGCTTATGATGAAGAAGTTGGTTTGACAGGCACGCCGCGCAAAAAGGCGGAAAGCCCATCAAATGCTGCAAACAACGAGCAATCAACAGGACAACAGTAAAAGTCAGAAGATCCGAGAGGCCTCTCCTTTGTGGAGGGGTCTCTATTGCCTATTTTTACAGCTAATCCGCACAGTTGGGACGGTTGTAACATAAGAATGAATCATAAATTTATTTTTTTGGAGTAAATGTTGCATTAGAGAAAAAGTATTGTGTAAGTAGAAAAAAGAAGCGTGAAGATAACACTATTGCGCGAATGCTAAAGTGCGAACAAAAGAATGCTCAACGATTTTGAATATGGGAGGATGACAAGGTGAAGACAGAACAGAAGAAGATGAGAAAGAAAACAGTCAAATGGAGTTCTGCCATTAAGCGCTTTGTCATGACGGTATTATTTTTAATGTTTATGTCTTCGATGTAAGAAACGATAGGTGGTGCTGGATGATTATTCGATATTATGCATGTTGAAGAGACTGCTTGAAGCTCATGATTTGGCTTCAATAGCAGTCTCTCTTTTGTAGGGACAGCGACCTACGAATTGCTTGGTTGTGCAGGTTCCGTTATGTTACAATATCGTTATGTGTAATTGGATAACAAATCATTGACATAGCTTGTCGCCAATGGTTACACGAAGGGTTGATAAGCTAAGCAATTGTCATATAGACGGGAGTGAATACAGCAATGAGTAAATATGCATTATTAGCTCTCGACATGGACGGGACGCTTTTGGATGATGATCATGTTGTAAGTCAAGAGACAGCCAAAGCCATCGCTGAAGCACAACAGGCAGGGGTAACGGTAATGCTCTCTACAGGTCGGGCGATCCAAAATGCGCTTCCTTACGCAGAGGAGTTGGGCTTGAATGGACCTTTAGTTGTTGTGAACGGAAGTGAGATTTGGCGCAGTCCACAGGAGTTGTACATGCGATATTTGCTGGATCGTGAAGCGGTTCAACAAATGCTGAATTTGTCGGAAAAGTATGATACTTGGTTCTGGGCTTATTCCACGAAGGCGTTGTACAACCGTGAGAAGTGGACTGGAGAAGTTGATCAAGAAGATTGGCTAAAATTCGGCTACTACAATGAAGATGTTGATGTGCTATCGTCCATTTTGACAGAGCTGCAAGCATTAGGTTGCTTAGAGCTGACGAATTCCGCACTAACCAATATTGAGATTAATCCAGCAGGCATATCGAAGGCGTCAGGCATTCGCACTGTTTGCGAGCTGCTTGGCATAGACATGTCGCAAGTTGTCGCAGTAGGCGATAGCTTGAATGATCTCGCTGTTATTCAACAAGCGGGATTAGGGGTTGCAATGGGAAATGCGCAGGATGCTGTGAAGCAAGCTGCGGATGTCGTTGTAGCTTCAAATAACGAGCACGGTGTAGCTGAAGCTATACGGCGCTTTATTTTGTAACAAGCGCTGTAGTGCGATTTTTTGAACAAGAGAATATAGAGACAGTGAGGGGAAACACATATGGACATTCTCGGTTGGGTACTCGTAATCGCGTTGTTTGCCATTGGTATGGCAGGAGCTATATTTCCAATATTGCCAGCAGCAGTAGCGGTTTATGGGGCATTTTTCGTATATGGATGGTTCTTCGGTTTCGAATCATTCGGCTGGGTGTTCTGGACGATTCAAACACTAATCGTTGTGGCATTGTTCGTGTCGGATTATGCTGTTAGTGCATGGGGAGTCAAGCGGTTCGGTGGATCGCGCCCATCTGTTATCGGCAGTACGATTGGTATCATCATCGGTCCGTTCGTTATTCCAGGATTCGGTCTTATTATTGGCCCTTTCCTCGGCGCATTTATCGGTGAGATGATAACAGGTTCCGATGTACAGCGTTCCGCAAAAGCTTCATTAGGTGCGGTTGTAGGCTTATTTACAAGTTCGGTTATTACGGTTATTTTGCAGCTCATTATGATCATTCTATTCTTTGTCTGGATCGCAATGTTCTAAGTTAGTTTTGGACAATATGTAAGTTCTCAATTCTGAATTCCTTTATGAATGGTGCATTAATAGAGAAAGAAGGGAAACCTGTTGGCGAAAAAAGAAACATTCATCAAGGGGACGCTTATTATCGCTGCAGCTACGCTCGTAGCTCGGCTTCTAGGCGTATTCCAGCGCGTACCGCTTGAGCATATGCTGGGACCTGTAGGCAATGCCGCCTTCGCCACCTCGCAAAATGTATATTTGCTTATTCTAGCTGTTGCTACTGCTGGTATACCAAGTACATTAAGCAAGATGGTGTCGGAAAAATACGCATTGAACAAAGTGCGAGAAGCTGAGCGTATTTATTATGCAGCGCTGTTGTTCGGCTTAGTATCTGGTATTGTCGTTACCGTTCTGCTTATCGTGTTTGCGCCTTGGTATGCTAACTTTGCTGGACAGCCCGAAGCGGCACCAGCGATACGAGCATTGGCTCCTGCCTTGCTGTTGTTCCCGCTGCTAGCGATGATGCGGGGCTATACACAAGGTCGTAATATGATGCAAGCAAGTGGCATATCGCAAATTGTAGAGCAGATATTGCGTGTAGTTACAGCCATCGCGCTGGCGCTGATCTTGGTGAATAGCGGTGCTTCGCAAGGATATGCTGCGGCAGGGGCTTCGTTCGGCGGCGTATTCGGCAGTATCGGTGCTTTTGTCGTCATGGTTTACTACTTGCGCAAATTGCGCAAAGCGGATCGCGAAGCAGGGCTTCGTGCTCGCAGCATGGGTGGACAAGTTGTTCCACTGCGTGATATTTTCGCATCTATCTTTACTCTTTCTGTTCCAATTGTTATCTCAATGTTGGCTGTGCCTGCTGTAAATATGATTGACTCTACGTTCACGATACCGTTATTGACGCCTAGCATTGGGGAAGCTCAAGCGACGTACTTGTACGGTATACTTGGACAACGGGGGCAGTCTATTGCAGGGATACCGCCAATCTTAGCCATCGCACTTAGTACATCCTTGATTCCGGTTATTTCCTCGGCTTATGCGAAGCGGGATATGCCGCATTTACAGCGTCAGGTTACACTGGCGATGCGCATTTCTGTATTGAGCGGCATGCCGCTAGTGCTTGCACTTAGCGTTGGGGCGTTCTCTGTGAATGGATTTATTTTTAGTACGATGGATGGGGCAAGCATCATTTCGATGCAGACGCTTGCGACTATATTCCAAATTTCTATGATGACGTCCAGCTCGATTTTGATCGGGCTAGGCAAGCCATATATTGCGATGATCAGTGTAACAGGCGGCATCATTTTAAAGCTTGTGATGAGCTTTGTATTAGCACCGTTCTTAGGCATATACGGCATTATTGCAGCGACGATGATCGCATTTTTCGTAATTACCTACTTAAACTTGCGTGTACTGAAGAAAGTCGTCAAATTCTCGGTTATCGGCAAACGTTGGCCAGGATTTATATTGGCGACGTTGGTAGCAGGCGGTACGGGTTATGCAGTTGAGTATATTGGCCAACAAATTTCATTGCATACAGCAGTACCTGATAAGCTTGGCTTATTCTTCACTGCAGCATTTGTATCCATTACCGTTCTTGTACTATTTGTGGCTGGCTTGGTCATTTTCCGTGTTATACGGAGTGAGGAACTATCAGGCTATCCGAAAGCGGTACAGAAGCTACTGCGACCACTTATGCGTCTGCAGCCAAGCCGTGCGAGAAAGTAGTCAGTAATACTCGATTATTGGTTGATTAGTGATAAGATCAAAAAAGACCATCTTGATAAAAGAGCAGCCAGCAGCTGATTCTTTTGCGAGATGGTCTTTTTGTTGGAACAAGTGCTGTTTAGAAGGTCACAGCATACGGCTATTATTTGCTGCGATGCGAGCCATGGACTGCATTTCATTTAGCAATTGATGATGAGCATCGTTCATGTCGATTCCATGAGGAATCGTTGGCAGAAATAGATTATGCACGGCTCCTTCATCATGGAGCCAATCACCGACCTCAATAGGTGCATGCTGCTCGTCCTGCCATACATCCACCAGGCGTGGGCTGTAGGCAGTAGTTATGGAACGATCACGTCGTAGCGCGAGTTTATCAAGCGTGAATCGATGCGGCCAATAGTCTGCGCGTGATCCAGTGTGCGGCACGGCACGGGCGAACTTCTGAACTCCTTCGAGTACGTCCGGTATGTCGAACAAAATCGTATACAACTGTTTGCCGAAAGCAATGCGCTCTTCGAGATTATCGAACCGTTCTAATGTTAATCCCACCAATCGCGCTGGAGATGTTGCATGAGGCGTCTGGGTCGGAAAGATAATCTGATTCATTTGCAGCAGGCCGTGAGCTAGAAAATCTTTGCGTTGTATAATATGCTGCTGAAAGGTGGGATTCTGGATCACTCTACCTTCAATCACATTTTGTTCGTTAATAATGAGCGAGATGGTTAATAAAGGGCTGTTCGGCTGAATCCAAAACGTATCCCATACCGGTGTCATAAAGGCAGAAACGCCAAAGAACGGGAGCAAATGAAACAGGCTTTTACCACTTTTACGACTCGATGCATATAACAATAGCTGGCAATAGGCGTCATGAAATATTAAAGCGTTGCATCTTTCCAGCATGCGATAACTCCAATGACGGTATTCACTGTTCATGAAAGCTGGCAGCCATTCCCCTTTTAGATCCGTCATATTATAGCCGCCATTGCGGGATACCATATGGGCAAGTAATGCCCAGTGCAATTCTGGGTGCGACGTGTATATACGTAAATAAGCAGCTGTGCGAGTAATATTGCTCCGATTCGCATTGCGTACGCTGCGTTTAATATACTGAATAAGCTCTCGTTCATCGCGACTGAGATGATGGCGGTGTATCGTGTGAAACAGGGAGTCAGCGCTTTTTTGTTTTCCTTGTTCAAGGAAATACCGCTTAAGATTATCCTCTATCCGAATAACATGGGCGTCGTTCCATTCTAATGTACGTGGACGCTGAGGGAGCCAACGGGCCATTGTATTTTGGATAAAACGACGTATGGCGTTGTAGACAGTACGCATGAACTGTTGTGCAAGTTTGATGGTTTCTTTCCAGGGTATTCCCTTTAATTTGCTCAAAGCAGCACAAGGCTCCTTCCAAATAAAAAATAGTTAGTTTCGTCCGAAGTGAGATGATGAAGTTAGTATACCCATCGCAGGAAAGTTTGTAACAAGGGGTTTGACAGAAGCGGCTAAATAATGAAACAATACATGAATAATAGCTTGTGGTACAACAAAGAGGAGTGAATCGTTATGGAAAAAGTATCAAAAACGGAACGTTTTAATGAAGTCATTGCGCAAGAAGGTACAACGATTGCTGTATTTAAGACAAGTTGGTGCCCGGATTGTCATTTTATCGATCCATTTATGCCTGAAGTAGTACAAACGTATGACAAAGCAACCTTTATTGAGGTCGATGCTGAAGCGCTGCAAGAAGTTGCTTCTGAACTAAACATTATGGGCATTCCGAGCTTTGTTGCTTTTAAGGGCGGCAAAGAAACGATTCGCTTTGTGAACAAGCTGCGTAAGTCGCGTACGGAAATTGAAGAGTTTGTTCAACGCGCAATTGCTGTCGCAGAAGCGCTGAATTAACGAAATGAAGTAATGCAGCTAGGCCTCCTATTGCTATATAAGAATAGGGGGCTATTGTTTTGCAATTTTTGTCACAAAAAAGTCGTTCTTTTATATAGGTTTTCCGTTATAATGAAATTCATTGGCACAGTTTGTCATATTTCCCCATAGAGCATTCTGGGGGCAGAATGCTTAGTGATGAATGCAGATGCAGTGTATTCATGACGGGGATAAACGAAAATGAATTGAAATTGAGATGAACGACAGGTCAGGTGAATAATGTGGATAGCAAACAGCTCACCAAGATGAAGAGATTTGCCTACCTCGTCTGTTTTGGGATGTTCTTCGTCGTTCTTAACGGAGCAGTCGTAACGAAGACCGGATCAGGCGAAGGCTGTGGGACTGACTGGCCTCTCTGTAATGGAGAGTTTATTCCAGCGTACACGATTGAATCCATGATCGAATATTCGCACCGATTAGTAAGTGGGATTGAAGGTCTGCTGGTCATTGCGATTTTTGTATGGGTTATACGTCAGCTTAAGAAGAAAGATGCAGTGTTCTATGCATCCTTAACTTTGATTTTTACCGTGATTCAAGCGTTAATGGGAGCGCTTGCAGTTATGTACGTGCAAGTTCCAGCGATTATGGCGTTACACTTTGGATTTTCCATTATTGCATTCGCGTCATCGTTTTTACTTAGTTTAGCAATTCGAAGATATGCGAACGATCCGGAAGCTACTGAAGTTGTTGGGGGAACGCCTGTCAACGATACGTTCCGGTATGGAGTATGGTTTACCTTGTTGTATACATATATTGTGATTTACGTAGGCGCATTTGTTCGGCATACCGATTCAGGCGGTGGCTGTCTTGGATGGCCCCTGTGCAATGGAGAAATTATTCCTGAATTAACGGGTGGGACGCTTATCGCCTTCTTGCACCGTGTTGCAGCAGCGTTGTTAGTTCTGGTCGTAGCAGCGATGTCTCATTTTGCTTATCATTCTCATAAAGATAATCGTGAAATCCAACTTTGCGGTATATGGGCGCTTATTCTAACGGTTATGCAAGTGTTAAGTGGCGCACTCGTTGTGTTCACTGTAACAAACAAGAATTGGTTCCTGTTCACCGGATTGCTTCATACGGTACTTATTTGTTTATTATTTAGCGTACTTTGTCATCTTAGCATTCGTGTTTGGCAACTGCGAACGAAGAGACAATAACACAAAAGCAGACCATTGCACGGTTATCATTTCGATACGTGTCATGTGGTCTGCTTCTTTGTAATCTGGATTTGATGTTTTAACACGGCAAGCACTATGTTCATCTTATGAGATGTAATGAGATAGTAGGCTCGCAATGAGTCATCGTTCCCTATCATTGCCTACATTCGCTCCTTTTAGTTACAGCATATAGAAGATTCGTGTTTTGTGTAACTTACTCCGCCATGCGGCCTAAAAATACGACAGCTGCAACAGCCTTAGCTGCAACGATCCAGCGGTTATTCCATGTTAATTTTGCTTGAGCTTGTTGCCCTTGCGTCTGAATGTTTGCCATTTGAGCAGTTGTTATGATCTGAGTTGTTTTCATGAGTAGTACCTCCATGTATGTTTCGTTGTGTGTAATGTTTTATTGGTTGTTGTTTCTTGATGACTTTATTGTATCGTTTCGTATTGTTACGAACCATCGAAAGGACTTACTGGAAGCTTACAATATCGTAACTTGGCTACTCGCTTCAAAAGAATGGAGTATGAAGTGAGGCTGTTAGAGTCATGTTAACAATAGTGAGGGAGAGGGTTGCCGTCATTTCATTAACGGATGGAGGACGTATTATGCTCCGAATGTTGTTCGGTGAAGCACCTCGCATAGATGAGGGTGAATTAAAAGATGCGTGGGTAAGCATGGATCAGTATTTGTCATTGGTTCGACAATATATGGCTAAGAGCGGTGATCCTGATCATGACTGGCGTAAAGTGGAGATATGGGCGGTTGGATTACAAACGTCGCTGGACGAGCTGGAGCAAAGTGTATATGCATCAGGGCGGTTTGCTGATCGCGTGACGAAGCACTATCAAGCGGAGATGAGTGATATCGAGCTTGATGATTATTATCGGCATGTATATTTCTATAAAAATGGCTTCATTCGCGTGTTTTCTATTTTGGATAAATTAGGGACATTGTTGAACGAAGTATTATCATTGCATACGCAGAAGGTAAAGCAGCATTTCTCTTTCTTTACAGTGTTACGTCAAATGAGCTATTTACATACAGCTCCAGTCCTTCTAGAGCAGCTCTCGGGGATTAAGGAAACGTATAAAGAAGAGATGCAGCGTCTTCGTAAACGTAGAAACATGGAAATCCATCATATGAATACAGAGATGCAGGATGATTTATGGCAGCGGCATCGAAGTCTTAATGACAAGGTGGAACTGGAAGATATTCAAGCTAATATGCGAGATTTGCAGAAAGGCTTAACGATGGTTTGTCAGACGATCGTATATATTTTTGAACATTTATGTCAGGTCAAAATTCGATCCAAACCGTAGTGAATGAGAGGATTAACAACAGGTTCAAGTATCCGAGAATAGTGACGGTGCTTGAGCCGTTTTTCATTTGCGGCTGCATATTCCACCGTTTCACTAGGACAAATTTATATTCTATGCATATCGTAAAGAGAAAAGATAGTAGAAACCAAATGGGTGGGATTCGTTATGAACATTCTAATGGTTGCACCTGAGCAAATACCAGTTCCGGGTAACGGTTCAGTGGAAATTTGTATGCTTGCGATTGCGAAGCGGCTCGCCAAAACCGAGAAAGTAACAATCGTTAGCCGTCAAAGCGCTGGTTTGCAGCCGTTAAGCAAGTTGGGTAATTTAACTATTGTTCGTGTCCTAGGAGGAAGTTCTCAGACGTATCTCTCATCGGTACTTCACTATATTGAAGATAAGCAGTACGATCTGATTCAAGTAGATAATCGTCCGCATTATATGGCGTCTATTAAACAAGCAAAGCCCAATACCCCTGTTACTTTATTCCTTCACTCACTAACCTTCGTTCCAGCTTCAAAAGCTGTATCCAAAAGTATAGCCTTCTCCGATTGCATCATTGTTAACAGCGACTCGCTCAAGAGCAGAGTAGCACAACGATTTCCTAAAGTGGCGCATAAACTTAACCGAATTCATCTTGGTGTTGATATAGAAGCCTTTATACCATCCCCTGAGCGGGGCCGGAGAAAGTTCTTTCATGTTCTTTTTGCAGGAAGGGTTATACCGCGAAAAGGAGTGCCTGTTATCGTACGAGCGATGAGCATCGTCCGCAAGCAGGTCCCACATGCCAAACTCATCATTGTCGGCACAGGCAAAGCAAGTTATTTGAAAGAACTAAAAGAGCTAGTGAAGCTGCATAACGTAGATGTTGAGTTTAAGGGTCGTGTGTCACATAAAAATATGGGCAGTATGTACCGAACCGCAGATTGCTTTGTCTGTCCATCTCAGCAGCATGAAGCTTTCGGGCTAGTCAATGTAGAGGCGCTGTCATCTGGGCTGCCTATCGTAGCTTCCAATATCGGAGGAATAAAAGAAATCGTAAAGCATGAATCCAACGGATACTTAGTTAATCCTTATACAAAGTTTGAAGCCCATGCTAAATGGCTTATATCGCTTGCCATGAACAAGAAGGTCGCTGATAAGCTTGCAAAGCAAGCAAGAAAGGATGCGGTCGAACGTTTTAGTTGGAAGCGTACAGCAGCAAATTTAATAAAGGTATATAAGCGCATCATTGCAGGATGAAGGCTGAGGGATGGTAAGGAGGAGGGAGAGCTTGAATGAAAGAACCTAACGGAATTCGATTGAACAAAAAGCGCTTAACGATCGTTCAAGTCATTTCTAATCTTCCTAATGCTCACCCGGTGCCGTCAAATAAAGGAGGAACGGAGAAGATCGTGTACGAGCTGACAGAAGAACTGGTGCGGCGAGGACATGATGTATATTTGTTTGCGGCGCAAGGCAGCAAGAGCAGTGCTAAGCTTATCCAATATCCAAAATCATTGAAAAAAAGCAGTATAGGAGCCTTTGTACTAAGCAAATTGCCAAAACATACAGATATTATTCACGATCATACCTTTCACTCTGCGCTAGGCACTAACCGAAGGGTTCCTACTGTATGTACGATTCATATGCCTGTAAAAAACAAAGTGGATTATCCCGTATATGTAAGTAAAAGAGCACGAAAAGTGAACGGTAAAAATCGAGGGTTTTATGTATATAATGGAATTAATGCGGACGAGTACGAGTTTAGCCCTGACAAACATGGCTATTTACTGTTCATGGGACGGGTTATTAAGAGCAAAGGTGTATTAAAGGCCATAGAAGTAGCAGAAAAGACAGGGAAGAGGCTTATTATCGCAGGGCCAGTCAATTCGCAGCTATTTTTTAAACAGGAAATTAAGCCTCGTATTGCCAGAAATCCTAACATTCACTATGTAGGTGCAGTACAAGGCAGACAGAAACAAAATTTATTGAAGCATGCTGAATGTGTCTTGTTTCCTACGTTAATGGAAGAGGCATTTGGGTTAGTGATGATTGAGGCATTAGCGTGTGGCACACCTGTATTAGCACTAAATAATGGCTCGGTTTCTGAAGTGTTAGCAGGTTTTCCATCATTTGTGTGCAAAACGGTGGGAGAGATGATTCGGAAGGTGCAATTGAAAAAGTATCCAAGTTCACGTGTACTAAGACGATACGTTGTAAAGTGGTTTACAAATGCGAAAATGACAGAAAATTATTTGGACATATACAGTAAAGTGATACGATTACATTCGAATAAAAAGCTCCGGAAACCGCTTGAAAATGAGCCTGTTTCTCCCTCATTTACGTACCAATCCTAATGAAATAAGAGCGTCATATCGGCCAGAAATCATGTCTTTATTGATTAGGGGCAACCACTGAAAATGGGTTGTCTTTTTTGTGATTTCTTGTATTGAATAGGCTATGATTGTTCCGCGATTTTTCCCTTTGTTTCATGTAAATTCCAGAAATAATATGATTTTTGCAGTTGACATATGCAAAAACGTGCCGTATACTTCGTATTAACTTTATAGCAAATAATCAGTTTTCTTATCGAGAGTGGCGGAGGGACAGGCCCGATGAAGCCCGGCAACCGATTATGCGACCCGGTCATTGCAGCGCACGAGCGCAGCAAGTTCGCATGATGTCTATGGTGCTAAATCCTTCAGGACATATATATGTTCTGGCAGATGAGAAAAGGTGTGCTTCGATTTGTTTCGACATTTAATGTGAACGACGAAGCCCCCTTTTGGCAGCTGCCAAAAGGGGGCTTTTTTTGTAGCAATCTTCACACACTATAGAGGTAATTGACCGTTGCCGAATTTATTGGATCAAGGAAGCTTAGCAACAGGAAAGGCAGGGAATCGATCTTTGATACGTATACAACATCTATCCAAGCGCTATCCTTCTCAGGGTAAAGGCGCAGAAGGAATGCTAGCATTGGATCACATTGATCTTCATATAGCAAAAGGAGAAATTTACGGAATTATCGGCCATTCAGGCGCTGGTAAAAGTACATTGCTGCGCAGTATGAACCTACTTGAGCGTCCAACGTCAGGAACGGTCATCGTCGATGAGGTGGAACTAACGACATTATCTACAGCCGCATTGCAGAAGCAGCGCAGCAAAATCGGAATGATATTCCAGCATTTTAATTTGCTGTCCTCAGCAACGGTGTATGATAATATCGCATTTCCGTTGGAGCTTGTAGGTACACCTAAGCAGACAATTAAGGCAAAGGTGGACCAGCTCTTAGATTTAGTTGGACTGGAAGATCATCGCAATAAATATCCAGCGCAATTGTCTGGTGGTCAAAAGCAGCGTGTCGGTATTGCTCGTGCGTTGGCTAACGATCCGAAAGTGCTATTGTGTGATGAGGCGACATCGGCTCTTGATCCGCAAACGACAAACTCCATTTTGGATTTGCTGCTGAAGATTAATAAAGAGTTTGGAATTACGATTGCCCTGATTACTCATGAAATGCATGTCATTCAGCGCATTTGTGATCGAGTTGCTGTCATTCACGGTGGCCGCATCGTAGAAGAGGGTAATGTAGTTGATGTTTTCTTGAAGCCGCAGCACGCTGTTACAAGGGAATTCATTATGGAAGAGTCACAGTCTGATGAAGTTCAGCCTTGGTCAGCATTTAAGACTCAGGCAGGTGAAGGTTCACAAGTAGTTAAGATAAATTACTTGGGAGATGTTACGTACGAGCCTGTACTCCACCATGTATTGAACACAGCAGGCCTATCATTCACAATTCTTCAGGGAACGATATCGAAGATGAAAGATACGCCGTATGGTCAACTCGTTATTCGCTTAGATGGCGATGCTGAAAAGCTTAAAGGAGCATTGAGCGCGTTGCAAGAGCGTGGGCTTGAAGTGGAGGTGATCGCGTGAATAACTTCGAGTTAGATTTTTCAGGCGTTGATTGGACGATGATTTCAGAAGCAAGCGTAGATACGCTGCTCATGCTTGGTTTTTCCGTATTTTTCACTTTTATTTTTGGTTTGCCACTAGGTATTCTGTTGTTCTTAAGCGGCAAATCCGACAACGCTGTGTTACGTACTATTAACACGGTTGTATCCTTTATAGTCAATATTTTGCGTTCCGTGCCGTTCATCATTTTGATGGTGGCGCTTATCCCGATTGTTCGTGAAGTATTCGGTACTGCGATTGGGGTAAGAGGAACAATTCCACCGCTCGTCATTGCGGCGGCACCATTTTTTGCTCGTCTTGTAGAAACTTCACTTCGTGAAGTGGATCGTGGTGTTATTGAAGCAGCGCAGGCGATGGGTGCAAATACGTGGCAAATTATTTACAAAGTGCTGTTGCCAGAAGCGCGTGCAGGCCTTATCGCAGGTACGACAATTACGGCTGTAACACTCGTTTCTTATACTGCAATGTCTGGTATGATCGGCGGCGGTGGACTTGGCGACTTAGCTATACGCTATGGCTATCACCGTTATGAGCTAACGATTATGATCGTAGCTATCGTTGTCTTAGTTATTTTGGTTCAGCTCTTGCAATGGATTGGCGATGCACTTGTTCGTCGCTATACACGCAAGTAATCAAATATAAATCATTGTGAATTTGGAAGGAGCAGATGAAAATGAAGAAGTGGGCAATCGTATTGACGTTAATTAGCTTAGTAGCGGTATTGGCTGCATGTGGCAGCAAACCAGGTGAAAGTAAAGATACAACTTCGGGTGCTCAAAGTGGTGCCGCTCAAACGACGAAGGTTGTTGTTGGTGCATCTCCTGTGCCGCATGCTGAAATTTTAGAGCATATTAAGCCTAAGCTTAAAGAGCAAGGAATCGAGCTTGAAATTAAGACGTTCACAGATTATATTCAGCCAAATGTTCAACTGCATGAGAAACATTTGGATGCAAACTTCTTCCAACACATTCCATACATGGACGATCAAAACTTGAAGAATGGTTTCAAGCTAGTGTCTGCTGGAAGTGTACATCTGGAGCCAATCGGGGCTTATTCACAAAAAATTAAAGCTGTTGCAGAATTGACTAGCGGTTCTGTAGTAGCTATTCCGAATGATGTAACGAACGGTGGGCGTGCTCTTCTTCTCCTTGAAAAAGAAGGTTTGATTAAGCTCAAAGAAGGTGCTGGATTGTCTGCTACAGTTAGAGACATCGTAGACAACCCTAAAGGCTTGGAGTTCAAAGAGTTGGAAGCACCAATGCTTCCTCGCGTGCTACCTGAAGTGGACTTGGCACTGATCAACACGAACTTCGCTATCGATGCTGGTCTGAATCCGTTGAAGGATGCGCTTGTAATTGAAGCGAAAGATTCTCCGTATGCGAACATTTTGACGACTCGTGAAGATAACAAAGACAATGAAGCGATCAAGAAAGTAGTAGCTGCGCTTCAGTCTGACGAAGTAAAGAAATTTATTGAAGATAAGTACAAAGGCGCTATCTTGCCTGCGTTCTAATCATATCGTTCAAAGAATTTTTTTGAACAAGCAGTACTGAAGTACTGGAATGAAACGTATTACTAGCATGACAGGTTTTCTTGCTTTCCTCCTAAACTCTACCCCGGGCCTTACGGCGCCGGGGACTTTTTATATACGCCGTTCCTCGCATAAATCTAACCGATAACATGTTTCGTATCGCCCAACGTAAAGAAGTAAGAAGATATGTGCCGTTTGTCATATTGTAAATATATCCATCTGATGGTATCTTGATTAGCATGAAGGAAAGAAGCAAAGCGTTATAAGTTCATTGAGGTAAAGCAGACGATTGAAAGGGGTGATGTAGCCGACTGTACACGTATAGTGGCGGAATTACATAATTAGAAACTGTCATAGCGAACATGCTACTATAAGTGAGGTGAGTTCTGCCGAACGATTAGCGAGAACGATATATGCTTTCGTTACAACCACGTAAGGCATTCCTATTGTTGTTACCACATTCGTTTTAACCTCTTCAATTCCCATCACGAAGCAATTTCATTTTTCATCACGATTATTGACTACATTAAAAATGTAAGCGGTTGAACGATGTGCTTTCTATTGTCTAAAAAAATACCCATAAAATGAGGTGATTTACTTTTTTTCTTGAAGTTATTCGGCTTTTGTAATTTTAAATGATGAGAGGGGAATTAATAATGATTGATTTTTTACGTACAAATCCGATTGTAAAATGGGTATTGCTGTTCGTCCGAGTATATGTAGGCTGGAAATGGCTCAGCGCAGGAATTAAAAAATATCAAAGCGGAAGCTTCGATTCCAGTGGCTTATTGAAAGGTGCGATCGCTAATGCGAATAGCGAAAGACCAACCATCCCAGATTGGTGGGGCGGATTTTTAGAGTCGTTTGCACTGCCAAATGTTGATTTATTTAACTTTATTGTACCTCTTGGTGAGGTGTTAGTTGGTATTGGATTGATTGTTGGGCTGTTTACGAGAACGGCGATTTTCTTCGGTCTCTTTATGAACTTTGCGTTCGTCTTGAGTGGAGCGGTAAGCGCGAATCCGGTCATGATTATTTTATCTCTGTTCGTTCTCGTTTCCTTGCATGAGTCAGGTAAAGTAGGCGTAGACGGCATCTTAAGAAAGAAGCAGATCACACTCTTCAAGCGTGGTCAAACGAGTGCTGTGTAGCTTGTGCCTTAATAATGTGACTATTTCGTAGAGTGATAAATACGAATCAGTGATGAATGTAAAAAGGCAGCATAAGCTGCCTTTTTACGTTGCTTCCATATATAGTGACATACATGATAGTGTCGATGTGTTTCATCCAGTTACGGTGTTGTATTGATGCAGTTGAGCACACCTTGAAGTAAAGCTAACAGTTCACACTCTTGAGCGGCTATTTGCTGTACTTCTGCTGCCGCATCGTTGTTTACTTCAAGCAATTGGGTAATTGGAGCAGAACTTTGGATAGCAGCTTGTATCAATTCACCCTGTGTATTAATCAGCTCTGCCATATTAAGCTCTTCTAATGCAATGAGCAATAACGCTTGATTAGCTCCAACAGCATACGTTGTTACCGTGTTGCTTGGTACGTTAATGATTCCATCAAAGGTAAAGGCTTGATTGATTAACGGTATAGTTGTCGTAAGGCAATCTACACGTACTTGAAACTTCACGGTAGAAAATCCACCTGCTACAATGGTACCGATATTTACACCAACATTCGGATCAGCAAGTGGCAGGTTTACACCGTTCAAGCAAAAACTTTCTGCGACGAAGGTAGCTCCTGTAGGGACCGTGTCTGTAAAAATAACATTGTTCGCGTCTTCATCGCCGCAATTAAAAATAACAAACGTATATTTCAAAATTTGGTTAGGGACCGCAATGGTGCGGTCAACCAACTTGACGGGATGCAGATCTGGTGGCACTTCACTCCCCCCTTACTTATTGGGAAAGCAGCTCGACCCTAATGGCTGGGTAGCGAGCGACTTTCGCTACGTATAGCCGTTTTGTTCATCTATAAATCTCGCAATCGCGATGGATGTAACAGCTTGTACTATAGTAAATGCAAGGTTAGCCAGTAAGGGAACGGCAGCTATATGCTCCAAATCTATAATAAGGATACAGATTATTTACACGTTAGCGACGGAATACTTGTGTCAATCAGCGAATATTAATAGATAACAGAGGGAGGCAGATAGAGCATCTGTCTCTTTTTTCATGATTGGCAGAAAATAATGATGGCGCAAACAGATGTTATGTTGTTCTAACTTGGCAAATATTTTATACTGATCGTTGACATCGTTCGTAGTGCTCAAAGGAGGAATCGACGTGAAACAACAGCGGAAAGTAGCGCTCATCACTGGGAGCGCAAAGGGGTTAGGTAAGATGACTGCACTTACGCTAGCTGAAGCGGGCTGCGATATTATCCTCAATTATGTGCATAGTGCCGATCAAGCGCTGGAGCTTCAGCGGGACATTGAGGCGTTCGGTGTAAGGTGTATGTGTGTACAGGCTAATATTGCAGATCCTGATGAAGTTGAACATCTTATCGAAACCGTGCAAAGTACATTTGGCATGCCGGATATTGTCGTTAACAATGCAGGTCCCTTTATAAGGGAGCGTAAACGATTTGCTGATTATTCAAGAGAAGAAATTTTATATTTAGTAAACGGAAATTTAACGGGTGTTATGCTGTTGGATCATATGGTACTGCCTTCGATGCGTGAGAAGGGTTGGGGGCGGATTATTCATTATGGATTTGGACATGCTGCGGAGGCTAGATCTTGGCCGCATCGTGCCGTATACGCTGCTGCCAAGGTAGGTTTGGTATCGTTTACAAAGACGCTAGCTGTTGAAGAGGCGCAGTTCGGGATTACTGTCAATATGATCTGTCCTGGTGATATCCGTGGGGACTATAAAGAGAAGAATATTGATGAGGTGCTTCATATTGAAGATGAATCTTCACCACGAGGCCGTCCGGGATCTGGTGAGGATATTGCGAGAGTAATTCGTTTCTTATGTGAAGATAAATCAGATTTTGTGACAGGCAATACGATTGATGTATCAGGCGGTCTAGATCCGATTCGTGTCATGATCGATAAGCACGCTTAACTGCTTCGTGATTTAGGCTTCACACTGTGCTTGATATTGAAAGGGAGGTGTCTCACATGGGACGGTTGACGAAGGAGCTCGCACAAAATATCGTAGATCGTACGATGCATGTTATCGGTTATAATGTGAACGTAATGGACCACAATGGCCGAATTATTGGTTCAGGTGATCGGAGTCGACTCCATCAGTCTCATGAAGGGGCGCTTATTGCCATTCAACGTCGAGGAAGGTTCGAGATTGATGAGGAGAGCGCTTCTAAACTGCAAGGGGTAATGCCAGGAACGAACTTGGTCATTTATTTTCAAGGAGAGATCGTCGGTGTAATTGGCATTACGGGTGATCCGAGAGAAGTAACCAAGTATGGCGAGCTTGTAAAAATGACAGCAGAGATGCATTTGGAGCAGGCATACCTCATTGAGCAGGCGCAGTGGGACAAGCGTATCAAAGAGGACTTCGTATTATCTATCGTACATGCAAAAGAAAATCAGCATGAGGCGCTAAGTGCACAAGCAGAACGGATTGGTTTTCAAGTTAACCAAGTCCATACGGCTTGTCTAATAGAGCTGCAAGAAGAAATTCATGATTTGGCAATCGGAACGCTGCAGCAAGTTGTCCATGTGCTTGAGAAGCGTTCGATGATTCGTTTAATCGCGATCCGCAATGTGCGTCAAATTGTACTGTTTAAAGAGAAGCAGCATAAACGTAAGCCTGGTGAGGATATTTGTGAAGGCATTCATCAAATACGATCTTGGCTTGCCGAACAACAAATTACTTCGATGCGAATTGCGGTAGGTAGATCAGGCGGGGGTATAGCGGGGATGATAGCATCTTACCAGTCGGCTGAGGATGCAATGCGGGCAGGAAGAGCTATTTATCCGAACCAAACGGTTTATTACAGTGAGGACTTGCCTAATGAGGCCTTGATGGTTAACGTCCATTCAAGCTGGGTGACAGAAGAATTAATTCAGTTATGGTCTACCTTCATGGAAGCTGATCGTAGTGGTGAATTACGCCAAACACTTTCTGTATACTTTGCCGAGCATGGAGAGCTGAATCGGGTGGCGGACAGGCTGGTCATTCATCGCAATACACTACGGTATCGTTTGCAGCGTATTCAAGAGCTGACAGGTAAAGATCCTAAGCGCTATGATGAGCTGTTCTCGCTTATTAGCGCGCAATGGCTGTATGAGCTGCAGGGGAGAATTCGTACAACTAGCGTATAATTTTGCCGGAAATAGGGATGCCAATATTGAGCAGATATCGCAAGTTGCTCCTCTTTGTTCAAATGCACAAAAAACAGTGCTGCGAGCAGAGAGGAGTTTATTTTTTTGCCCAATGAAGCGCTTACATTTTTGAGTTACATTAAATGTGTAACGTAAATCAATCTCTAGTTTGTAGCATAAAGTTCTTCGTTCTTACATTACGACAAGATTTTGCATAGGGAGATGAGACTTATGACGGTTTCTGTAAGCGTTCTCGGGGCACTAGCTGCTTTGGTAGTAGCTATTGTATTGATTTTGCGTAAAGTACCGCCTGCGTACGGCATGATGATTGGTGCTCTATTAGGTGGCGTTGTTGGTGGAGTTAGTCTAGTGGATACTGTAACGCTAATGATGGATGGTTCCAAGACGATGATGCCAGCCGTGCTTCGTATATTAGCAGCCGGTATATTAGCGGGTGTATTGATTGAATCGGGCGCAGCGAAGACGATAGCTGAAACGCTCGTCAAAAAAGTCGGTGAAACACGTGCTTTGTTCGCATTGGCCTTTGCAACTATGATATTGACTGCAGTGGGTGTTTTCATTGACGTAGCTGTTATAACGGTAGCTCCTATTGCCTTAGCAATCGCACAGCGTGCGAATTTGTCTAAGCTGGCTATATTGCTTGCGATGATTGGAGGAGGTAAGGCAGGTAATATTATGTCTCCGAATCCAAATGCGATTGCAGCAGCTGATGCATTTAATGTACCGTTGACTTCGGTCATGGCAGCAGGAATTATCCCAGCGATATTTGGACTTGCGATTACGTATGTACTGGCGAAGCGACTCACGAATAAGGGCTCCATGGTTGCGTTGTCTGAAATAGCAGATAAGACAGACAGCAAGCTCCCTAGCTTTGCTGCATCGATTGTAGCGCCTGTGGTAGCTATTGTACTGCTTGCACTTCGACCGCTTGCAGGTATCGTGATTGACCCGATGATTGCTCTTCCGCTTGGAGGTTTAGTAGGAGCGATTGTGATGGGGAAAGGGAAACAAATCAATAACTATGCGATTGCTGGGCTTAACAAAATGACTGGCGTTGCAGTAATGCTTATCGGAACAGGTACACTGGCGGGGATTATCTCCAACTCACAATTGAAGGATGTTATTACGAATGGCCTATCGGCTTCAGGGCTACCAGCATACTTGATGGCACCAATCAGTGGTGCATTTATGTCACTGGCGACGGCTTCGACGACTGCGGGCACGGCGGTAGCTAGTTCGGTGTTTGGCTCGACTATTATGGAGCTAGGGATTGCATCACTAGGTGCAGCAGCAATGATACATGCAGGGGCAACGGTATTTGACCATATGCCGCACGGGAGCTTCTTCCATGCGACAGGCGGCAGCGTGAATATGCAAATGAAGGAGCGCCTTCGTCTCATTCCATATGAAACAGCTATCGGTTTGGTACTAGCGCTTGTATCGACATTGATTTATGGCGTGTTCGGTTGGTTCTTATAAATGAAGTGTGCATGATTTAGACGTAGATACATGTAGATAGATACAGTATGAGGTACAGCATAGCGGAGGAGTGGTGAGAGATGAAAATAGTAATAGCTCCGGATTCATATAAAGAAAGCCTGACTGCATTAGAGGCTTGTGAAGCGATTGAACGAGGATTTAGACAAGTCTATCCTCAGGCAGAAATCGTTAAAGTGCCAATGGCAGATGGAGGAGAAGGGACGGTTCAATCACTTGTAGATGCGACAGGTGGGCGTATTGTCACATGTAGTGTATTGGATCCGCTGGGACAGCCGATTGAGGCATTTTATGGACTGCTAGGCGATGGAAAGACTGCCATTATCGAAATGGCAGCGGCCTCGGGACTTGCTCTTGTGCCAAAGGATTTGCGTAATCCTCTCCTTACTTCAACATATGGCACAGGACAGCTCATTCGTCATGCTCTGCAAGCAGGTGTGCGGCATATTATACTTGGCCTCGGTGGCAGTGCTACGAATGACGGTGGAGTAGGCATGGCTCAAGCACTGGGCTACCGATTCGTTGATGCAAATGGGAATGAAGTATTGGCTGGTGGAGGAAATCTGGGTCAAATCGAACGAATCATCACCGATGATGTAGACCCGAGACTGACGGAAACGATATTTATTGCCGCTTGTGATGTGGACAATCCGATGATTGGTCCCAAAGGAGCATCTGCGGTATTTGGCCCACAGAAGGGAGCAACTCCAGTCATGGTTGAAGTGCTGGATCGACAGTTGCAGCATTTGGCCGCATGTATAAGCACAGACTTAGGATTGGAAGTATCAACAGTTCCTGGAGGGGGCGCAGCCGGTGGGCTTGGCGCAGGTGTAATTGCATTTCTACATGCAGAGCTGAAGCGTGGTGTGGATATCGTTATTGAAGCAACCGGTCTTGCGAATCATGTGCAGGATGCGGATTTGGTTATAACCGGGGAAGGGCGCATTGATGGCCAGACTGTATTTGGAAAAACACCGATTGGTGTTGCCAAAACTGCGAAAAACCAACAGGTAAAAGTGGTTGCGATTGCAGGTTCCCTAGGAACAGATTATGAAGCCGTACACGAACACGGCATCGATATCGTATTTTCCCTTGTTCCGGGAATATGTACCTTGGATGAAGCGCTCCAGAGGGCAGCCGTTAATTTGGAGCGTACAGCACGTAATGTCGCGGCAGTGATACAGGTAGGCCAGCAGCTCCGTTAAGGTGATAGGGCGTTGTCGCAAGAGATGGGCTCAGAATTTGGTGAGCAGCAGTGTGAATATTAGGTTTGTAAAGCGCAGACATTAACACAGCTGCAGCAAAAAACACATCCCCTGCTCGTAGGAGCTAGGGGATGTGTTTATGTATGTTGTAATGGTCTGTTGGTGATAAGTAGAAAGACGCTGACAATACTACATTACAGCCTTTTCCGAACGGGAAAGCCCACTTCTTTAGGTGTTATACTCACTACATAGACAAGAACAAGTCTCTAAAACGCCCATGCTCATTGAAAACTAGATATTGTATACGGTTGTGTAGCCAAATTCATGCTACACGTAAAACAATATGTGTCGTTAAGAACAAGACGCTAAAACACTGTTGAGCAAACAACCTGTCTCATCTGGTAACAGGATGAGAGCCTAAGCATCTATATGATCTGGCTTAGGAGGGGCGATGGCACGCCCTAATCTTAGCAGTTGTCCAAAACAGAAATGGACTGCGGACGCAAAACTAGCTAAGAATCCCAGTCACTTTAGTGACCTTGCCCCTTTAGGGGTGGGAGTGTCAAGTGTTGTTTTTTGCTGTACGCTGCATATAACCGCGTTTCCATTCGATTAGTCCATCGATGCAAAGGAACAAATTTACAACCGCTAAAATAATCATTACATAAAGTCCTGAAATGGAGTAAATGACGATGGAGACTATATTGTAGGCAATCCACAAATGCCAGTTTTCGAAAATCTTCTTACTGAGCATGAACTGTGCAACAAGACCGAGGATGGCAGTCAGTGCATCCAAGTAAGGGAGAGTAGACTCCGTATATTGGACTTGATAGTACCCCCAAGCCAGCCAGCCAGCAAGGATGACGGAACTATAAATAATCCAGCCTTTCGTATCTAGGCGAACCGTTGGACGTACGTCACCATCGCCTTTGTTCGTAAGCCAGTAGTACCAACCGAAAATATTAAAGATAAGTTGGCATGCACTTAGTACAACTAGCGCGTACAGCCCTTGTCCCCAAAATATGTATAAAAACAAACTTACTGCAACGATGCCGACTGGGAAGTTAAGTACTTTTTCTCGTGCGAGAAGCCAAACGTTAATAATTCCTACAACCGAAGCAACAATTTCAATCGTACTTGATCCCATGTACCAACCTACAAATAAGGTAACAAGGCTGGCCAACAACAGAAATAACGGGTTTTTTAACATACAGATCTCTCCTGTCGAAGCTAGGCACGATGTGGATGCACACAAAAATATCTCGAACCGTCATTAGAGACGATTCGAGATATTCGGATGACTCCTTCGTCGAAGCCTCTTAATCATATGCTGAATCAGGGAAGTACATTCAACTTAGAATACTTGAACGACTTCTTTCACGCCTTCTACTTCCTCAACCAACGCGCGCTCGATACCTGCTTTCAAGGTAATTGTAGAGCTCGGGCAGCTTCCGCATGCGCCCATAAGGCGAAGCTTAACAATACCATCTTCTACATCTACCAATTCAACATCGCCGCCGTCACGTTGCAAGAACGGACGAAGTTTATCTAACACTTCCAATACTTCGTCATAATTGACTTGTACTTGTTCACTCATTTTGTTCCAACTCCTTTCATACATACTGCTTTTATTATATTATAAAGCTAATTGAAATCAAAGAGATACACGCAAAAAGGGGGATATACAGTGAGACCGATCATCGAATTTTGCGTTAATAATATGCATCATGGCACGGACGAAGTAATGAAGCATTTCGAACAAAATCCAGATTACGATGTGGTGGAGTACGGTTGCCTTGGTAATTGTGGTGAATGTTACCTAGCTCCATTTGCTTATGTTGAGGGTGAAATTATCGTTGCAGAGAGTGCAGATTTATTAACGGGAAAAATTAATGAAAAGATTGCAGAACTAAAAGCATGGGAGCAAATCGATGTAGATTAACATCGACTTGCTCCCATTGTTGTAAGAAAACATATGATGACTTATCCGAAATGATTTTTGGAAATCCAAAGCACGCCGCTTTTGATGACCCGTGGCACATATCCAACCATAGGACGTTTGCCGAACATGCCAAATCCTGACTTCTTGCCGAGTGATCCGAGTACGCCCTTAAGCTTAATGCGTCCAAGCTTAGGGGGTTCGCCTTTCCACAAAGCAAGTGCGACATCAGCAATTTGCTCGCCTTGTGCACCTGCTGCCTGCGCACTTGGTGAGAACGGCAAGCTGGCACAGTCACCTACGACAAATACTTCTGGATATTGTTCAATTTGATGATAGGAATTAAGAAGTACGCGACCTTGCGGGTCTTTTGGAACGTTTAAATCTTGTACGACTTTCACCGGTTGTATACCTGCTGTCCATACCGTTACGTCGGACTGGATCGCCTCAATATCCTGTTCGCGTCTATTATAAATAACGCCTTGCTCCAACTGACACACGTTAATATGAGAGCGAAGCTCTACTTCATGTTCGATGAACCAGTCAGAGACGTAATTGGACAGCTTCACTGGAAATGAGGACAGCACACGCGGTCCGCGGTCCAATATACGAATGTTGAGATCAGGTCTGCTCTCGCGCAGTTCGGCAGCCATCTCTACACCGCTTAGTCCTCCTCCGACGACCGTCATTTGTCCATAAGGCTTAATATCGTTCAACAATTGGTACGTACGTCGAGTGCTAGATAAGGATTGAATACTATTACCAAATTCCTCAGCGCCTGTTATCCCGTGGTAGCGGTCTGTGCAGCCGAGTGCAATAGCCATTTGATCATAAGAAATAGGATCATCTTCGTGTAAATGAATAAGCTTATTATCTAGATCAATGCTTGTAATTTGTCCATAGTGTATTCGAACACGATCGTCCTTCGGGAAAGCAACGCGAATATCTACATCCGTTACTGTACCAGCAGCTAATGCATAGTATTCCGTCTTCAAACCCTGAAATGGCATACGATCAATGAGAACTACTTCCACATCTTCAGGCATTCCGCCTGCCAGCAAACGATCAATGATCGCAAGTCCACCATAGCCGCCGCCGCATACTACAAATCGTTTCATATCCGGATATCCCCCTATGTTGCCGTTAATATGTGCTGTCCGCTGTTCACCGATGATGAGAACAGGGAAACTTGATGTACAGCATGATACGGCTCCACCCACGAATCCTTTACTCGGTCTGTCGCTTCATAAGATTTCTTGTGTGAAGTGTCTGACTTTTTCTATCTGTAAGTTGGTTAATAGTTGCTATTTTTTGTTAGACTTTGGCTCATACACTTTGATTTCATTGTAGAACGTATCTCGTTCAACTGGGATGCGTCCTGCTCCTTGAATAAGCCAGATTAGCTCATCGCGCGTCAAACCTTCAGGTGTTAATGCACCTGCGGCATGGCTGATACGCTCTTTCACAATCGTACCGTGTGCATCAGAAGCGCCGAAAGTAAGGGCCATCTGAGTGAGCTGAGTACCGATATTTATGAAGTACGCCTTAATATGCTGGATGTTGTCCAACATGAGGCGGCTAATCGCGATCGTTTTGAGATCCTCATAAGCTGAGTTGCGGCGTTTAATGCCTGCTTTCGGGCTTTTTGGCTGCATGGACAATGGAATAAAGACAAGGAATCCATTGGTCTCATCTTGAAGCTCACGAACTTTAATCAAGTGACGAATACGATCTTCATGCGTCTCAATCGAACCATAAAGCATCGTCGTATGCGTTTTGATGCCAAGCTGATGCGCAGTACGGTGAACTTCTAGATAACGATCAACGCCTGCTTTATCTACACGCATTTTTTTACGGTATTCATCAGAAAGAATCTCAGCACCGCCGCCTGTTAACGATTCTAGTCCTGCATCGACAAGGGTAGTAAGAACTTCCTTAATGCTTAATCCGCTTATACGTGTAAAGAAGTCGATTTCAGCTGCTGTGTAAGCTTTGAGTGTTACTTGAGGATAGCGTTCCTTAAGAGCTTTCAAGGAATCAACGTAGTATTGGAACGGTACGTTAGGATTGTGCCCACCTACGATATGGAACTCGCGAACTTCTGGGTGAATATGCTGGTCCACATAGGCAATCATTTCCTCTGCGCTTAAGGTGTAGGCTCCTTCTGCATCAGCATCGCGTCTGAAGCTGCAAAAAGCGCAGTGCGCCTCACACACATTGGTGAAGTAAAGAGACATATTTTCGATAAAGTAAACTTTGTTGCCGTTCTTACGCATATTGGCGAGATTCGCCAGCTGACCAAGGGTCAAAATATCGTCCGATTGATACAGGTACACGCCGTCTTCTAGGGTTAGACGTTCGCCTCGCTCTACTTTATCAGCGATTTCAGCCATACGTGGATCTGCATGTCTTGTTGGTGTAAGAATCATTGGTGTACCCCCCTCTTGAAAAGTAAGTCGTATATAATTGCACATCGTTACGTTATACGGAACTGCTCACTATGCATTCATTCGATGGGCTTGCATATACCATATATAAAAAAATTGAAGCCTCTTGAGTATGCAGTGAATCATATCACATACCTCTCCATTATACCCCTGCCTTCACACGGGGGCAATACATCCAGTAAAGACAATCGACATCATTTTCCATGGACGGAGGTTATCTTGTATAGATGCATGAGGATGGTTATACTTAGAAATATGAGGAGGGATATGCATGATTACAATCAGCGAATTCGCGGTTGAGAAGATAAAAGAAATGCTGGCTAATGAAGAAAATCCGAACATGTTCTTGCGTGTTGGTGTTCATCCAGGCGGCTGCAGTGGCTTCTCCTATGGTATGGGGCTAGATGATGAAGAAACAGACCAGGATGTATATGTAGAGACAGGCGGATTGAAGGTCCTTGTGGATAAAGAAAGCATTCCGCATTTGGCAGGTTTGGAAATTGACTATAAAGAATCCGGTATGTCCGGAGGATTTACGATAAGCAACCCTAACGCTACTGCGACTTGCGGCTGCGGAGCTTCTTTCCGTACCGCACTAGCAGAAGGAAAAGCGGAGAAGTGTGACGATTAATGATTGTCTTGAAAGAAATAAAAGAAAGAGCCGTACAGGGAATTATCCTTACGGCTCTTTTGCGTTATCGTTATTTTTAAATATTATGATTAAGTTCAGACAAGCTACGGCTATGTTGACATAAGCGATGGTGCGGAAGATCCAGTTGGAACTTACAAGTAACATAGCAGCGGAAGAAATAATAAGCAATAGTATAAGTCTATACGTTCTCTCTCTAAATAGTTGCAGTACGACCAACTCCTTTCCTTATTTTACCTTAATGTTACCACATATTTTGGTAGTAGGTTTTTGATTTTTTGCTTTGCAGCTTAATCTGATTGAATCGATTCGGTTATATCAACATAAATAGGTGCTGCAGAAACGTCTCTGGACGGTTAATTTTCGAAAAATTAACTCGTTTAGGAGGCGTTTTATTTTTATTTAGAAGTAACGGTGGATAGTGAAGGTTTTAAAATAAGCTCCAACTGCGCTAACAGTTGCTGTAGAGCCTATTTCGTGTAGATGGACGAATTTTCAATTGTAAGGGGCGTCACAGAGCTTATTTGTTAGCTGTAGGGAGTTCAACACCTGCTTTTGCTCAAATAAGCTCGCCTACAACTGTTACATTTCTACATTGGGCAATTTTACGGAAATAACGTCTATGGCGCCCGTTAGAGAGAAAGAGAAAGAGAAAGTGATGTAGCGTGTCTTTCGCTTTGTAGCAAAGCCTCTGATTGCATTCGAAAGTCGGTTATATGTAACTAGTTAATTAACATGCGTAATAATAATATTCCCTTTAAAATATAATATTTTTGCGTAAAAATACCGATATATTTAGTGTGATGCACACTATTATTTTACAAAATATGTAGAGAAAAAGGGGGAGGTCTTGTATGAAAACTTCAAAACTTGCAAACGGAACAAAATGGCTCGCTAGCTTATTAGTTATGCTGCACTTGTTTACGTATTCCAACATTTCTGTAGCAACTGCAAATGAGCTTAATGATATCGATACCGGTATCACGAATCTGAAGTATGATCGCAATGCAGTATTGGCTGTAAATGGCGATCAGATCAGTAGCTTTGTTCCGAAAGAAGGTCTCCAATCAAATGGTAAATTTATTGTGGTCGAACGTGAGAAAAAATCACTCGCTACTTCACCAGTAGATATATCCATTATTGATTCGATGACCAATCGGACGTATCCAGGCGCCATCCAGCTTGCTAATCAATCGTTCGCGGATAATCAACCGGATTTGATTATGGCTAAACGTCAACCATTAGATATCAGCATCGATTTGCCTGGATTGAAAAATGAAAATACCATTACCGTTCAAAATCCAACTTACAGCAGTGTGTCTGGTGCAGTTGATCAGTTAGTATCGACTTGGGTTGATAAATATTCATCCACGCATACATTACCTGCAAGACTGCAATATGCAGAATCTATGGTTCACAGCAAAAATCAAATCGCTAGTGCGCTAAATGTGAATGCTCAAGTGCTTAACAATACGCTCGGAATTGACTTTAATGCGGTGGAAAGCGGCGAGAAAAAAGTGATGGTAGCTGCTTATAAGCAAATTTTCTACACGGTAAATGCAGCTCTTCCTAACAATCCATCAGATCTATTTGATCCAAGTGTGACGTTCAACGAATTAGCTCGTAAAGGCGTAAGTAATGATGCGCCACCTCTTATGGTATCCAATGTTGCTTATGGAAGAACCATCTATGTAAAATTGGAGACTACTTCAAAGAGCAGTGATGTGCAGGCTGCATTTAAAGCGCTGCTTCGTGATTCTTCCGCGCAGTCAAGTGGACAGTACAAAGATATTTATGAGAACAGTTCCTTTACTGCTGTTGTATTAGGCGGAGATGCGCACACACATAATCAGATCGTGACAAAAGACTTTAACGTTATCCAAAATATTATTAAAGACAATGCACAATTTAGCCCCAAAAATCCAGCTTACCCAATCTCCTATACAAGTGTGTTTCTAAAGGATAATGCGGTTGCTGCTGTTCGTAACAACACAGAATATATTGAGACGAAAACGACTGAATATACGAAGGGTAAAATTACGCTCAATCATAAGGGTGCTTATGTAGCTCAATTTGAAGTGTCTTGGGACGAAGTGACTTATGATACAAATGGACAAGAAGTCATTACTCCTAAAGTGTGGGAAGAAAGCGGCTGGAACAAAACAGCATCTTTCTCGACAGAGATTCCACTTCCGCCTAACGCCAGAAATATAAAGATCGTAGCAAGAGAATGCACAGGTCTTGCATGGGATTGGTGGAGAACCGTTATCCATGAAACGGATGTTCCGTTAACAAGTCATATAAAAGTTTCGATTGGTGGAACAACGCTGCATCCAACAGGATCAATTACTTATTAAGTATTACTTAAAAAATCTCCCCATACTGGGGAGATTTTTTGTTAATCGTATTAAATTTAAAACAACCCGGGAAATGTTTTGCCCAGCATGATGACGATGAGATAGAAGCAAAATACAGAGAACAAACCAGCCCCGATACCGAGACCAATTTTGCGCTGCTGCAAAAAACGAATGCTAATAACTAATATTCCTGCGTTAACAACGACCAATATAATGGACATGGACACAATTGCAATCCAATATAAAACTCGAAAAAGTTCGGCTGTTTCCATCTCGTTCTCTCCTTGCTAATGAAAGGTATGTTATTTCGAAATAGGGATTCAAGATTCGCCTAAATGTAACCATCCACTCTACGATACCACCCTAATATTGGGAATGACAATCCCTGATTACATAATTGAAGTGAAGAGCATCTGAAATAATTAGGCTCTCAACTTGGACTAGGGTACAAGAAGCGGGCATGTACACTGAGTACTGTATAGAATGACGGTACGGGAAAGGGGGATCGGAATGGAAGGGACACAAGTTGCCAGCAAGTGGTTGAAGACAGAGGCGCTTCTATCCGATGCTCGTGTAGCCTCGCACATACCGCTTACTCGTATGTATTCGCCAGCACAACTGCTGCAGATGTTAAATGAGTTTGGGTTTGTGGTGATTAAGCCAGTCGTAGGTGGTGGTGGTTACGGAGTTATAAAAGTCACGAAAACACATAGTTTCTACTCCTTTACCTCGTTATCAAGTACGCGAACTTTTTCTTCCTTTCAGGCTCTTGTTCGAGCATTAGCTAAAGCAAAAAAGAAGCGTAAATATTTGATTCAGCAAGGTATTCATTTGGCTACTATTTCAGGCAGGCCAATTGATTATAGGGTCAAAGTTGTGAAGAAAGACAGTACTTGGGTGTTTCGGGCGATTGTAGGTCGTTTAGCGAAGGATGGACTATTCGTTACAAATTTAAGTAAGGGCGGGACACAGCTTACTTCTAGCGAAGCACTCAGCCTCTCGCTGTCTGAGAATATAGTAGAAACGAAAAGAGAGGAAATGAAGCAGTTGACTCGGATTTGCAGTGAAATTATGGATGCGAGCTTCCCTGGTGTAGGTAGGTTGGGGTTTGATTATGGAATTGATCAAGCAGGGTTCATATGGATTTTGGAAGTAAATACGAGGCCTCGATAATGAGGTTAGAGAGATAGGATTTGCAATAGAATCGGAATCTATCAGCTGGCAAATAAGTTGATAGATTCTATTTTTATAGAATCGCAGATTGATTAAACATTTTTATGTAAAAAAGCAGCAAAAATGATGTGAATATAAATATCCACATTATACCACTTGATGGATGGGCGATTCCGACAGTTATCAACATCGTATGCACAATTTTTCCACAATTTGCTGTGGATAACAGAACGCTTGTTCTGAGAAATAAGGCCGTGCTATAGTTGGTCTGTAAGGAAATATGAGGAAAGGTTGTGGTTGTGATGGCATTACTTTCCGATGAGATGCTTTTTGAATCGTATTCTCAAGCGGTACGTTTGCAACTGGATGAAGAATTCATTGCATTGTTGCTCGCGGAAATGCAAAGACGCCGTTTTCGTCCGACCATCCCGCAGTATCATTAATCCTCATGATGCACATTACCCAATAGAGAGAATCCTGTTGTTCTATATGATATGCTGCCCGTCCTCGAATTTATGACCATTTACGTAAGAGAGGTTTTGGCAGGATGCACAATAGAACACATGCAGGCAGACTCCGTTATTGTCTTCTTCTGTTGAGGCGATATTCGATAAAACAGGAGATGGTACTGACGGCAACTCTTGATAAGGTTCATACGGTCCAGTGTAGTCATCTCGTTTGCCGCAATCGACGGCCGGGTTCAAGCAGTTAGGGCATAAACATTCCGGACTGATCAAGCCGTTGCACAGTGGACAAACATTAAACAAGGGTACCTACCTCCACACATAGATATATGGAGTAGGATACCCTTACTTTATGCTTATTATGAGATAGTGAAAGCGTGAAGCTTTCTTGTCTTGTATATGTTCTTATGATTGGCTTGTATAGGCTTAGCGTTTCATATTACTGCTGTGTCCTGGCGAGAGCTTAGCTGTCGGGTCAATGTACACTTTTGCATTGTTAATGGCAGTAGGTGCTTCACCAAAGCCGACCGCGATCAACTTTAATTTACCCGGATAAGTGGTAACATCTCCTGCCGCGAAAATACCTGCGACATTCGTTTCCATACGTGAATCGACCACGATTGAACCGCCTTCGATATGTATTCCCCATTCTGAGATAGGTCCTAATGAAGATACAAATCCAAAATTGACGATAACCGCATCAACTTCAATATCAGTCGTTTCTTTTGTTTTTACATCACTAATCGTCACTCGCTCAATGCGTTCTTCTCCATGCAACTGCACGATTTCTTTAGGCGTAACTACATTAACTTTGGAGTTCATCAATTGCTCAACACTATGCTCATGGGCACGGAATTTGTCTCGACGATGAATAAGAGTAACTTGTTCAGCGATCGGCTCCAACATAAGTGACCAGTCTACAGCTGAATCACCGCCACCACTAATGAGAACCTTCTGTCCCTTGAACTTTTGCAAGTCACTGACGAAATAATAAAGGTTTGTCTTCTCAAATGCGGCTGCTTCAGGCAAGTCAAGTCTACGTGGTTCGAAAGCACCGATACCAGCTGTAATGATTACAGCACGCGCATAGTGTATTTCCTTATCTGTCTTGACTTCGAATAAACGTTCATCGAGTTTGTTTACATGAAGCACTTTCTCTTCAAGACGTACATCAGGATTAAAGTGATCCATTTGTTCCTTGAGGCTATCTACTAATTGTTGAGCAGTAACCTGTGGGAAGCCGGCAACGTCATAAATATATTTTTCCGGATATAATGCAGCAAGCTGTCCGCCAAGTTGAGGCATACTTTCGATAATTCGTACTGATGCTTGCCTCATTCCACCGTAGAAAGCTGCAAACATACCTGCAGGCCCGCCGCCGATGATAATGATGTCTGTTATATCTTGATGCGTAGATGTTGTCGTCAAATTGCACACCTCCAAAATAGTGGGTGACCCTAAATATGGATACACATTGGTTAAGATATAAATATGTATTTATTATAATCCTATCGTTTTAATTATCAAATGTTACATTTACATAATATGCAGGGACACCCTCAAATAAAAACCTTCAACAAAGCAAAAGCTATTTCATGACACCGTATTCAAATAAAAAATGGGTTACAATTTATTAATAAACCTTCATTTAAAGCGCTTACAAAGATGTGGGGGATCATTTTTTTCTTGTATTTTCAGTAGAAAATCGTTATGATTGCAGTTAGATTTGCAATTTTCACGAATGATGAAAATTGTATGTACTACCCCAATATATCGTATCGGGATCGTTCGGTGTTGTATGTGATCGATGTAATACTGTAAGCCTGACATATTACAGGACCATGAGTTTTTATAGTCGTTTATGTGGTGTTTTTCACACATTAATATATCGGGCAAATGATGCAGCAACAGAGATGCTCAGCCGAATCGACATGGAAGGAGACGAGACAATAATGAGCCATATTCCTAAGGTTGTTATTTTAGGTGCGGGTTACGGTGGTCTTATGGCCGCTAAGCGTCTGCAAAAAGAATTGAATTATAATGAGGCTGATGTAACACTCGTCAGCAAACATGAGTATCACTACTTCACAACTCATCTCCACATGCCAGCTGCTGGTACGGACAAGCTGGAGAACTCCTATGTAGAAATTACAAAGTTGATTGATGAATTCAAAATTGATTTCGTTAAGTCTACTGTTCAAGAAATTCGTCCTGAAGAGAAGAAGGTTATTCTTGAAGATGGTGCTTTGTCTTATGACTACTTGGTTATCGGTCTTGGCGGCGAGCCAGAAACGTTTGGCATTCCAGGATTGGCTGAGCATGCAATGACTATCCGCAGCATCAACTCTGTTAAAGCAATTCGTGAGCATATCGAAGAGCAATTCAAATTGTTCAAACAAGATCAAACTCGCGTTGATCGTTTGACGTTTGTTGTCGGCGGTGCAGGCTTCACAGGTATCGAGTTCGTTGGTGAGCTAGCTGATCGTATTCCAGAGCTTTGCCGTGAGCATAACATCGACCGTTCCTTGGTTAAAATATACAACATTGAAGCAGCTCCAACAGCTCTTCCAGGTTTCGACCCTAAATTGGTTGAGTATGCGATGAAAGTGCTTCAAGACAAAGGTGTAACGTTCAAAATCGCTACTGCGATTAAAGAGTGCACACCAGAAGGCGTTCTTTTGGCTACTGAAGAAGAGATCAAATCTGCGACTGTTGTATGGACAGGTGGCGTACGCGGTAACCGTTTGATCGAGCAAGCTGGCTTCGAAGCAATGCGCGGCCGTGTTAAGGTAGATGAGCATTTGCGTGCTCCAGGACATGAAAATGTATACATTATCGGAGACAACTCTTTGATGATCAACACAGCTATCGACCGTCCTTATCCGCCAACAGCTCAAATGGCGATGCAGCAAGGCCCTGTTGTAGCAAGTAATATCGTTGCTTCCATTCGTAAGCAACCACTTAAGACGTTCACGTACCATAACAAAGGTACAGTGGCATCTTTGGGTAAAGGTCAAGCGATTGGTGTTGTTGGCAATACGAAGCTTACAGGCTTCTTGGCAGCACAGTTGAAAAAAGTAATCGATATTCGCTGGTTGTTCATCATCGGTGGTATTTCCTTGGCGCTTCGCAAAGGGAAGTTCTTCTAAGCGATGAGACACTGCAGCGTGCAAGTTCGAGGATTGTTGACGCGCGATGAGCTGGATCGCTACAACGCGCTTATGGAAGTTGGCTCTTTTCTAGAGTCGCAGAACCGGCATGATCTGGCTTATACGGTGCAGAAGGAAGTTGATCTGCTCATTCAGCCAGGCATTGAACGACTGAAAGAAAAAAGTCGTGAACGGGATAGAATGACCGAGCAATATTTGGCATCCATGGATGAACAAGATGACGACGATGATAATTAAGTGAAATGTACCGCCCTAGGATAACTTATCTTAGGGCGGTTTTTGCTTGGCACGGCACTTCCGTTTGCAGCATACTTAAACCTAACAAAAAAGCCCCTTTATCTGATTTAGATTAAGGGGCTTTCGTATGCGTAAAGATATTATTTCAACATATCTTTAAGGTGGTCAGGTGTTAGTCGGTTACCAACATAGAAGGAACCGAACTCGCCAAAGCGAGCACTAACTTCATCGAAGCGCATTTCGTATACAAGCTTCTTGAAATGAAGCGGGTCATCACTGAACAACGTTACGCCCCATTCCCAATCGTCCAAGCCGACGGAACCGGTAATTATCTGTTTTACTTTGCCTGCATAACCGCGTCCAATCATACTGTGGCTGCGCATCATACCGCGTCTTTCTTCAACGGATAACATGTACCAGTTATCTTCCAGGTCACGCTTCTTATTCATCGGATAGAAGCAAATATGCTTCGCCTGTGGAAGGATCGGCTTCAGACGTGCAAGCACTTCTGGGTTTTCCATCGGATCTTCTGTTGATCCTGGCTTCGTCATGTAGTTGCTGAGCTCCACGATACTTACATAGGAATAAGTAGGAATGGTAAAGCGAGCAAATGCAGATTTGTTCAATTCAGTCTCTAGTGCGTTAAGTTCTTCCAACGTTTCACGCAGGTGGAAAATAACAAAATCCGCTTTTTGACCAACAATGCTATACACGACTGTACTGCCTTGATTGTCGTTCTCTGTTTGCTTCCACTGCTCCCATAACGTTTGCAACTCATCTAATGCATGAGCGCGCTCTTCCTCGTCAGCTTTATTCCATAGCGCCCAGTTCATCGTGCGGAAGTCATGCAGGGCGTACCAACCTTCAAGTGTTTTTGTTGCTTCACTCATTATGTAAGCCACCATCCTTTATTATGAGAATTGTCTATATATAGTGTTGATTACGTTTCCAAACATTATCCACATTGTAGCTTATCTAAGTAGGCGCGGCAATGTACCTGTGAGAAATGTCACCGAATGTTCGTTGATTTTTCAAGGAAGGAAAAGTAAAATGAATCGCGAAATAGGTAAATGTTGAGAAATGTCGATCTAGATATGGGTTGTACATTTATTCTCAGCGATCGGATTCAAGATTCAATGATTCGCAGCAGAGGGGGCGTAACGAAGTGGAGTGGTTAATGTACATTGTATTATTGGTACTGCTATTTGTTATGATGTTTGGAATCGGTTTTATTTTAAATATGCTTATGAAAACAACCTGGTTCCCGATGGTACTTTATGTGATTCTAGTCATTCCGTTAGCGATGTGGTATTTGTGGGATAGTTCCTTGACGTTTGTAGGGAATGTGACGAACTATAACATTGTTGATATCTTAGTCGCTATCTCAGGGCTGTTTGGGGCGTATATTAGCGGAAAAACAATTGGATATTTGCGAGCGGGCGGATATAAAATGTTTTAGTTGTGTTAATCCCGAATAAAAGTTAGGCGAGTTTAGAAAGAATATCATAGGGACCATCTGCGGGTTGACGGCTTCTAGCAACTTTTATATACTGGTGACAACAGTGGTTGGTATTATTTATGTATCATCACTGTATAAGACGAAGGAAAGGGTAAGGTACGCCGGACGATGGATAATAACTAATTTCCGATCAGTTAATAACTGCATTTTTGGAATCACATATCGATTCTTTAATGATAGTTCTGAGGGGATTAGTCTGTCTATTTACATCGACTCGTACGACTCTTGATGATGATACTTTGGCGCTGTACATGTATGTACAGTTATGCCATGCGATTGCGTAATTGTATTACATTCACTCTGCACGCTTTTTATATGTTACGTGCGGGAGTGTGAAGTGCATGATTACGTATTGCAGAAGTGTCGTACATCCTGCCTATTCGTCTTGCAGGTGATGTAACTATCGCATAGCTATCCTCTCTAGGACATCCTAGGGAGGTTTTTTTATGACAACAACTATGTTACTTGAAATAGATGCACTTCAGGTCTATTACGGAGACCGACTTATTGCGCATATCCCAGATGCAGTGCGTATGTATCGAGGGGAATGCATTGGTTTAATTGGCGAAAATGGAGCAGGTAAAACCTCGCTAATGCGAGTGTTGGCAGGGCAGCTAGAAGCTGACGCGGGTCATGTACGATGTCGCGGTACGATTGAGGTCGTTAGTCAATGGGATGAACGCAGTCAAATGGAGCAGCCATCAGCAGAAATTCAAACGTTAAGTGGCGGCGAGTGGACGAAGAGACGTATTGCAGCGGCCTTGGCGACAGAAGCGGATATATTGATGCTGGATGAGCCAACGAGTCATCTGGATGTTCAATCGATTCGTGAGTTAGAGCAGCAAATACGTGCGTATGATGGACTCATTATCGTTATTTCACACGATAGGACGTTTTTGAATGAAGTGTGTACGAGAATTTGGGAGCTGGAAGATCAGAAGCTTCATATATACAGTGGCGAGCGACCGGGTGCGTATAAGCAATACCGAGAAGAGAAAGAGCGAATGAACAAGGAAATGTGGCGGGCTTATCATAATCGAGAAGCAGAGCGAGACCGGCTTCAAGAGATGATTGGCGAGAAGAAGAGCAGTGCCAGTAAAGCAAGTAGACCTAAAAAGGGTTTGACGAGTAAAGAAATGCGTCTTGCTCGACCTCACTTTAATCGCAAGCAAGCGAAGCAGGAAAAGACGGTCAAAGCGATGGAGCAGCGCCTTAACAAATTGGTATCTTTACCAAGGCCATATGAAGAAGAGAAGCTTGTATTCGATGTGAACTACCATAATCCTATACGAAGCAAGACACTGCTGGAAGGGGAGAATTTACAGCTAAGGCTGCCTTCTGTTCTCTCTTCAGATTCGGTATCATCAGACTTAGATTTCGATCCTGCAGGTTCTCAAAAGCATGGTATGGATACTGCGACCTGTATTGGTAGAGTATTGTTGTCGCAACTATCTTTTCGCATCCGACCGGGCATGAAAGTAGCGATTACAGGAAACAACGGATCAGGTAAATCAACGTTACTGCATACGCTGCTGCGTGCTTATGAACAAGCTTGTCACGATGGAGAATGGAAGCGAGCAGTTGAACCCAATGATCAGGGAGTTTATGCGGCGGGGCAATGGCGACTATCTCCCCGTATGCAGGTAGGGTATTTTGATCAACGTGTAGATCAATTGGATAAAAGTAAGCACGCTGTGGAACAGGTGCGAGCAACGACTTCTTATTCAGAATCGATTGTCCGAATTGCGCTCGCAAGGCTGCATCTGTCTGGGCGTTTGGCCTTGCAGCCTGTAGGGACATTAAGCGGTGGGGAAAGAGTGAAAGTGCAGCTTATTAAGCTTCTCCTAAGTGGCTGCAACGTACTCATTCTTGATGAGCCGACAAACTATCTGGACATTCAAGCTCGTGAACAACTGGAGCGGGTGTTGAAAGATTACCCTGGCACCGTACTGTTCGTTTCTCATGACCGTGCATTCGTATCGGCGGTAGCTACACATGAGCTTCGTGTTGATTACACAGCACCTTATTTTAAAGCAATGGACGAAGTGAACAGGAGCGAGAGCGATGTTACTTGGTCTGCCACGGAACCAAACGCGCAATCCAGTGGAGTTGTAAATAGTAAAGAGCAAAATGTAACGACTTATGAGGAGCGCATGAGGTTTGAGTTGGAATGGAATCGGGTGTTGTCAGCCTTATCACTTCCTCAATCGGATGCGGCCAAAGCCGAACTGGAGCAGCAGTACAGTCAGCTTCTGGTGCAGCGGAGAAAGATGAACTTGTAAGAAATGAACGATAACAAGCAGGTTGTAGGAACGATAGGAGAAATGATAGTTCGGCTAGTCGTATGTATCGCTGCTTGTTGCTGTCCCCGGTTCTTGCTATGATGACGATAAATGATTCCTAATAACAGGAGAACTTGGAGGGAAATACGATGTTTATTATTCAAGGCAGTGCTCGTGAACAAGGGAATACGGAGCAATTGACGGAGCTTCTTACAGAAGGAGTGGTTGCGACTACTATCCGATTGCGCGAATATGAAATTGAGCAAATTGATGATAAACGCCACGCGTCTGAAGGGTTTGCACCTGTAGAGGGCGAGCTGCGTACCATTGTAGAGCAGATGCTGGAACATGATACGCTTGTATTCGCTACACCGCTGTATTGGTACGGGATGTCTGGATTGATGAAAGTGTTCATTGATCGTTGGTCGCAATGTTTACGCGATGATCAGCTTCAATTCAAGGAGCGGATGAAGGGCAAAAAAGTGTACCTTGTTGTCGTAGGTGGACCAAGTGCGAAAATGACAGGATTACCGTTCGTACAGCAGTTCCGTCATATTTGCGAGTTTATGGGAATGTCGTTTGAAGGATGGATTATCGGGCGCGGCTCTAAGCCTGGTGATGTATTGGAAGATAAGCAAACCATTGCGGAAGTTCAGCAGTTAAATTTACAATTTCGTCAACTGCAAAGCTAATTAGACAGCAGTAGACAACAATAGTGTCCATTCGTCTGTTACCACCATTTTGTCAGACGAATGGGCTTTTTTTATGTTACAATAGTTGCACTAGAGAAATGATTACGGAGGAGAGGTGTACTGCCAATGCGAATGAACAATCTACATCACTTTACAGAGCATCATCGTTATGTTGCTTATCGGGAATTCAGTCTTAGTCAGCTCGATCAACGTATGCTCTCACAAGTGTATCAGCCGATAATAGGGGCATTTGCTATTGGTTTGTATCACTTCTTGTATCAGCATATCGCCGCGGATAAGGTCGGATTCTCTGCGATGGATTCGCAACGCAAGCTGTTCTTGCTGCTAGGAATTGAGCCTAGTGAAAAGGGAAGAGCTTATTTTATTGAACAGACAACAAAGCTGGAGGCAGTTGGGTTGCTGCAAACATCACGACTTATGTTTCAGGACTCTGAAGATTACATGTTCGAATATGCGCTGCAGTCCCCGTTGTCACCTGATGAATTTTTCAGCACTCAGCATTTAACGCTGCTGCTTCGTGACAAGGTTGGGAAGTATACGGTGTTGTCTTTACGAGAACAATTTATTACGGACGAGCCATTTGCACAGCTTCAAGCAGATGCGCACCGTGAAAATATATCAGTGCCTTTCTATGAGATGTTCCGCTTGAATACGCATGTAATTGATTATGAATTGGAACAGGCTTTGCATGAAGTAACGCCGAGCCGAAGAGGTGCAGCTGCACAAGATTCTGCACAAGAAGAACCCGTACTGAATTACGCAGATATTATTACACGCTTTCCGAAATATTCGTATAATCGTCCTTATGTGGAGAAGCTGCGCTTGGATCGTGAAGGGATGGGTATTCTAGATTATATCGCCCGCAAGTTCGAGCTTACTCCTGTAGAGATTTGTCGTTTACTTGATGAAGACGGTGTGTTTAATACGGAAGGACGTCTAGTCCTTGATGAGCTTCAGCACCGCGCCCATTTGCAATTCCGTCAGACGAAGCGGCGTGGAGAATGGCGTGAGCGCGAGCAGCAGAAGATAGAACAAGTGCAGAAGGATCAGAAGGCTCAACGTTCAGCTTCTCATGAGATGCATTCTCCAGATCGAGCAGCTGCTCAAATCCAAGAGGAAGTCGCTGTTGAGATGGAGTTCTATGTAGAAGTAGCACCACAATGTAAGGATAAGTGCGATGTTCATCAATACAATATGATGTTGCGCAATGCTCCTTATACGAAGTTGTTGGAGAAGTATTTCCCTGGGGCTGTGCCAGATTCATTCCTAGATATGTTTACGAAGATTGACTTGAACTACAAGTTGCCAGACGAAGTGATTAATGTCCTTATTCATTATATTATGATGCTGACTGCACAAGAAGGAACACAGCGCATTAGTGGTGCTTTCGTTGAGCGTATTGCGTCCAATATGCTTGTCAAACAAGTTCAGACGTATGAACAAGCGGTTCAATATATTCGAACGCAAGCATCCGTAACGACGGACTCGGCTAATCGTACAGGACAAGCTGGATCGAAGCCGCGTGCGGCAGGTGGAAGAGGCAGCAACTCACGCTATGCGAAGCAGCAGCGTCCAGCAATTCCTATCGTACAGCCTTCCACGGAATCCGTTGCTTGGTCCCAATCGGATCGAGAGCGAGCGCTGGAGTTGGCTCGTCGATTGGATGAAGGAAAATAGTTGATGCTACATTAGCATAAGGTGCTATGCTGCTAGGCTTCGCGAGCAGCGTGCAACTTTGCTGTTGAGAACGTAGAGGTGAACAATATGGAATCACTAGGTAGTGTGTTGAAGAAACTACCGCTTTCGCATCGACGTCAGCAAGCAGAAGCGAAGATTGAAGAGCTGCTGCAGCACCCGGTAGTTCAGGAATGGTGGAAGCAGCATCCTGATATTGACCAGCGTACGATGAGAATGAACATTAATAAGCTGTATCAATATGTAAAGGAGCATGACGGCTGTAGTAATTGTCCGAGTTTAGGGGAATGTCGCAATGATATGCCAGGGCATTTCACGAAGCTGTCTGCTACTACATTGAATGGGCGGGTTATTATTGATGACCGCAAAGTACCATGCCAAAGACAAGCAGCCCACGATATCCAACAGGCTGTACGCAAGCGTGTCCGTTCCTTCTTTGTCGATGAAACAGCATTGAAGCAGGGGTATTCAGCTGCAGAGATGATAACGATCGATTATGAGCGTGGACCTGCTGTTCAACAGGTGATGGACTACGTCATGCAAGCGAAAGAGCATGGACTAACATCACGAGGCTTGTATTTGTCAGGTTCTTTCGGTACGGGAAAAACGTTCTTGATGGGATATATGCTGCATAAGTTGGCGCAGGAGAATCATTCAGGCGTTATCGTCTATATGCCAGACTTCGTGGAAGATTTGAAGTCCATGTTCCAAGAACCACAAAGACTTCGTGAAACGATCGAAATGATGAAAGAGACGGATTTACTCGTCTTTGACGATATTGGTGCGGAAAATATGACGCCATGGGTACGTGACCATGTGCTCGGCTCGATATTGAACTATCGAATGAACAATAAGCCGACGTTCTTTACCTCGAATTATGATTTTGATGCTTTGCTGAGACATTTCAGCTATACGCGTGAAGGTGAAGATGTTCATAAGGCAGAGCGGTTAATGGATCGCATTAGACCGTATGTTGATGTTGTACAAGTTAGTGGTCGGAACAAGCGTGGTGGCAGCGGAAGCAACTCAGATAACTCAAATCCTAACCATTATATCTGAAGAGGAACGTTACGGGACTGCCTAGGCGTGGGGTGCTAATCAAGACAGTGATTTGTATCTACCGTTCGCGGGTATATGTGTATAATGGAAGCCAAGTGAAGTTTGTACCAGTACACATGAGCTGGACATGATGGAGCATAATAGGATATAGACAACAAAGAAGTCCGTGCTGATCGAGTAGATAGCCGGACTTCTTGCGTACTTAGGTAAGTTCTGAGGTAAATGAATGTTCAAGGTAGATCAGGATAACGTCGAATGAAGGTTAAGATATGATGAGCTTAACAATGACCATACCAAAAAAGACAACTGTCATAATGCCAAACATAACACCGAAGCCCATAAATGTATCTGAGAAGTCATTACGTGGTTCTTCATTCACATGCGCACGAGGATCTACTGTACTCGCTTTCATCGACGTTCCTCCTATCTGTATAGTTCAGCTGCTGTGACATAGGTCATGATCTGAACAGGTATTTTAATCCAATTATTTTTTAGTATAGCGAACACACTAGGAGCTGTAAAGTTTAACCTTGTCAACTTTGTGACAATTTATGAACAAATCAACATCTATATTGCGCATAACTTTTCGAGTTGTGGTATACTTTACATGTATAAGGTGATAATCTGTTATTTACTATAAAGGAGGAAGTTACTTATGGCTATCGTAAACGTATCTGATCAGTCTTTTTCAGCAGACGTAGAAAATAAGCAAGGTGTAGTACTACTTGATTTCTGGGCTCCTTGGTGTGGTCCTTGCAAAATGCTTGCTCCTATTCTTGAAGAGCTTGATGCAGAAGTAAGTGACAGCGCAGTTGTTGCTAAAATTAACGTGGATGAGAACCCTGAATCTGCATCCCGTTTTGGCGTAATGAGCATCCCGACTATTATCGTCTTCAAAGACGGTCAACCTGTTGATAAAGTAGTTGGTCTTAACTCCAAAGATGCACTTAAAGGCCTTATCGACAAGCACAAATAAGAGCTAATTTGCAGGAATAGCCCCTTAATTTCGCAATCGTTGCGGATTGAGGGGTTATTTTTTATATTTTCTTACCCAAATATTTCGAGTATAAGGGATTTTGTTTGTGTTGGCCTATCGTTTAAAATAGAGAAGAGAACTGTGTGCTGGAATGCTGTTTTACGAAATGGAGAGGAGGCAACGGATTGAGTCAGCAACATTCGAATGACCAAGCTGCTAAAGAAGACAAGTCCGCAGCTAACTGGCGATCAGAGCGCTGGAAGGAACGTTGGAACGATCGCTATGCCCCTTCAGAAGAACAGGCTTTAACAGCTGAGGATATAGCGGAGCGGGAGCAAGCATTGGGGCGGATTCATAACAAGTTAGCTTTGCTGCCGGATTTGCCGGGTTGTTATTTGATGAAAAACAATGATGGAACGATCATATATGTCGGAAAAGCCAAAGTATTGAAAAATCGAGTTCGTTCCTACTTTTCGGGAAGTCATGATGGCAAGACTCAGCGTCTCGTATCGGAAATACGGGATTTTGAATATATCGTCACGGGAAGCAATATGGAAGCTCTTATTTTGGAGTGTAATTTAATTAAGAAGCATCATCCGCGTTACAATGTATTGCTGAAGGATGACAAGAGCTTCCCATATATTAAAATTACGAATGAACGCCATCCAAGGCTGGAAGTGACAAGGCGTGTGCTGAAGGACAAGGCGAAATATTTTGGCCCTTATCCGAATGCCTATGCGGCACACCAAACGAAAAAGCTGCTTGATCGTTTGTATCCCTTGCGAAAGTGCAGCGGCACAGAGGGTAGAGCGTGCTTGTACTACCACATTGGTCAATGCATAGGGCCTTGCGCCCGTGAGGTATCGCCGGAAGAGTATGAAGCGGTGACATTGAAGATTAATCAATTTTTAAGCGGCGGGCAAGAAGAAGTGCGGAAAGAATTGCAGCGTAAGATGAGTGAGGCTGCAGAAGAGCTGAACTTCGAACGTGCCAAGGAGTATCGTGATCAACTGCAAGCGATTGAGGCGATTAATGAGAAGCAGACGATCAATACAGCGGATTTAAAAGATCGAGACGTATTCGGATTTGCTATCGACAAAGGCTGGATGTGTGTGCAAATTCTTTATATTCGCCAAGGTAAAATGGTAGAGCGACACACCACTACGTTTCCGTTTTATGGGGATGCCTATGGTGACTTTATGTCGTTCATTACGCAGTACTACAGCGATAATCCAGCGCTACCGAAGGAAATTTTACTGCCGCAAGCAAACAGCAGTGAGTGGTCTGTGGAGGAGGAAACAGAGCAATCACCTACTCCTCGAATTGTAGATCCTCATGCGAAAGCTCTCGCACGGCCTTTATTCTGGTCTGAGGAGCAGCTATTGGCTGCGGATGAAGAAGATGAAGGACTCGATGCGGATGCTGTTGTGAATGATACAGCGAGTGTTGATGCTTCAACTGCTGGTGATAGTGATGAGCAGATGTCGAGTGCAGAAGCGCTTCAACAATGGTTAAACATAAAAGTGCGTCTACCGCAGCGCGGTTTGAAGAAGCAGATGGTACGGATGGCTATCGATAATGCTCGTGTCACGCTGGAAGAGAAATTTAAACTGCTGGAGCGTGATGAAGAGCGCACGTCCCGTGCAGCGGAGCGCCTAGGTGAAGCGTTGGGTATCGGTAATGCGCAGCGTATTGAGGCATTCGATAACTCCAATATTCAAGGTGCGAGTCCTGTATCTGCCATGGTGTGCTTTATCGATGGCAAGCCAGCTAAGAAAGAGTATCGCAAATTCAAGGTGCGCACGGTGGAAGGACCTGATGATTACGAAACGATGCGTGAGGTTATCCGCCGTCGCTATGAGCGTGTTTTGAAGGATGGCTTGGAACTGCCCGATCTTATTATCGTGGATGGCGGTAAAGGACAAATGTCAGTTGCTTTGGACGTATTGGAAAATGAGCTTGGACTGGACGTACCTGTATGCGGTTTGGTCAAAGACGAGAAGCATAAGACAGCGCAGCTGCTGACAGGCTTCCCTCCAGTTCCCGTATCGCTTGCGCGAGATAGTCAGGAGTTTTACTTGCTGCATCGTATCCAAGAAGAAGTTCACCGCTTTGCGATTACATTCCACCGTGAAAGCCGAGCAAAGTCGATGGTGACATCCACTTTGGATTCGATTCCTGGTATAGGGGAGAAGCGCCGTAAAATGCTGCTGAAGCATTTCGGATCATTGAAGAAAATTCGCGAAGCTTCCGTAGAAGAGTTCCGTCAAGTTGGAATAGGCGATAAATTAGCTCGTACGATTTTGTCATCGTTACGTGAGGAGCAAGCAGAGGTTGAACAGGTGACAGAGCATGTTTCAGAGTCTGAGCAATTTGAAGAGTAAAATTATCGAGTTTATCTCTTAATTCGATATCATTCCGATTGTTCTGAGAGTACTGATGATGCTGTTGTTCAATCTAGTATTCCGTCCACAAAAATAGGCTCCCTCCAGTTCGACATTCTGTCTGCTGTAGGGAGCTTGTTTGTTGTTGCTTACGATGATGGAGGGGGTTGCGGATAAGCTATTTGTGCTGTTTGCTTCCGATTGCTGTGCAAGTAACGAAGCCCATAGACAACAACGAGCGGGAGTAGGATATAGGCGGCGCCAATCAGGACATCTGTCCAATCGGTGCCGAATAAGAATCCGATGGCCATTAGTACCGTATCAAACATTAAATGTGCCACTACGGCAGTCCAGAAGCCATGCTTCAGCATCATCCATACAAACAACATCCCGATAATCATTAACTCTACGGGTCTGGAATAGAACGGATAGATTGGGTACATGACATGTCCAGCTGCCCACACAAACGTTGGTATAAGGCTTGCAATCCAGACGTTTCGAATAAAACGATGGAATAGACCGATTGCGAATAAACGGAAAAATCCTTCCTCCGATATGGCAGCAACCCATGCTAGTAGCGGAAACAATATAGGTGCATGAAGATTAATCGGTGAGTTAAGCGCTTCTGTAGACACCCACGTATCTAGCCCTTTTTCCATGATGCTAAAAATAAGGGTTTGTGCTCCTAGCAGTATCCCGGTCCAACCAATTCCCCTCCAAAAGGCTTGGACAAGATGCTCGCCAAAGTTCTCATCGCTCCAACTAGGCATAATGTTGTTATACTTTGTTTGCCGCCACATCCAGCGCCCTGCTACAAGAGAGAAATAAAGGGCCAATCCGGCTTGTATAAGTGTAATAACAGCTTGGATAATAATAGCTGTTTGCAAGTTCTTTTCTGGTAATAGTTGATGTTCAGATACCATAAAGTAGCCTTCTGTCATGTTCCAGACGTGAACAAGCGAAATGGAACAAGACATAACGGTTAGTAAAATTAATGTTCGCGAGCGGAACGCAATTGGCTTACGGTAAAGGATCGTAATAATGATAGAAGCTATGGAAAGCAGCAATGACATTCCCACGTATACAACGTTGTGTATGCGTTCTGCGCTAGCTTGCTGTTGTGCGATTAAGGTGCTGTAGGACGATGGAATTTCCCAGCTAGGTAGCATCTGTAGCAAGGAGTGATCATTCCATTCCAAGTGAAGCTCCAGTCTGGCCTCACCTACAGCAGCACGAGGCACTTCATAATAAACAGAGCCTCCATCTTCCGATGCTAGTGGCACTCGCTTCACATGCTCTGTTGACCAGCCGAATAGACGCAATACTTGATCGGACTGTTTCCATGGATCATTTGGTTCGGTTCGATTGTCCCGAGCTGGTGGGTTGCCATTGGATTCCGTTTGAAAGCCTACGACTTGCCCTGTTTTCATATGTATATCTATTTTCGTTAACCGTTCATAAGGGAAAGAGGATAGTAACGGATCTTGATTTTCCTGCTCAAGAACAAGAACACGATACACGTCATAAGGGGCCTTCTTCTCCCAAGAACGATAGGTGTTTTCTGTGCCTGAGTGGCTAATATAACCTGATAGCTCATCATTGGTGTGGTAATAGGCCTCGATTCGTTTTGTCGTCGACAATTTTGTAGGGGGCTGGATAAAGGCCGCTATTTCGGGCTGAAGCAAAAAATTCTCTGCTCGTTGTATGGCTTGCTGCTCTGAAATACTTTTTTCTGCCGCTTCATCACTTTTTACACTCGGCAAAATAATTTGGAATAATACAAAGCTTATAAAACCGAGTACGGATAGAGCAATCCATACTGCTGATCGTTTACGCGTCTTGGAGTGGTGAGAATAGTCAGCTGGTGAAATGGACAATTTCAATCCTCCTTATTAACGAAATGATTATGGTTACTATTACATAGTACGCAGCACGACTTGCCTGTATCGTCTTCCTTGTTTCCAACCAGATTAGCCGATTAGAAATAGCTACGTCAAGCAAACGCGCGCGCGGATGAACCACGGAGAGAAAACAAGGTTTTGTAAGCGCTTAATGATGGCGTTTTCCGCTGATTTACTAGGTTTTTGCACAATTGGTGACTTTGTGTGTGTGACATGAAAGATATATAATCTCGTTATGAGCGATATAGAGCCGAGTTTCATCATTGATGAAAGCGGGGGACCCGATTAGTAGGGGTGAATTTTGCGAAACGATTGCTATGGTCGTAGCGTGAATAGGGCAGCCTGGACGTGCCCGAATCCGTCAGCTAACCTCGTAGGCGAATGACGTCAGGATTCCGCAAGCATTGGGGTATCCCGTGCTTTTTTTGTGATGTTTTTTACATTAAAGAGGTGATTCTCATGAGAGATCCCAACAAAAAACGACGTTGGCGGCTAACGCCTCCGAGAGTGCTTGTATGCGGGTTTGCTTTTATTATTTTACTGGGCGCGTTCTTGCTTATGCTTCCTATATCGAATGCAGATGGCAAAACATTGAGCTTTATTGACGCGCTATTCACAGCGACTTCAGCCGCGTGTGTAACCGGTCTTGTCGTAGTGGATACAGGTACTCATTTTACAATGTTTGGCCAGATCGTACTATTGACGCTCATTCAAATAGGCGGTCTTGGTTTTATGACGATGGCTACGATGTTCGCAATTGCGTTTCGGAAAAAAATATCGCTGCGTGAGCGCCTTATTCTTCAAGAAGCGATGAATCAGGGCTCCATGGAAGGGATTGTCCGATTAATACGCAAAGTCATTGGATATGCGCTCGTCATAGAGGGTGTAGCCGCATTATTGTTCTTTGTTCGGTTTTCTTATGACATGCCAATTGGACAAGCTATTTATTATGGTATTTTCCATGCGATTTCCCTGTTTAACAATGCGGGCTTTGATTTGTTCGGACCGATTACTGGACCGTTCTCGAGCTTGACCAGCTATGTGGGTGATCCGATCGTTAACTTGGTGGCGATGTTTTTAATCATATCCGGGGGTATCGGATTTATCGTACTATCTGAATTGTATGATTATCGACGTACTCGTAGACTGTCTTTGCACAGTAAAGTCGTGTTGTCGACGACAGGTTTTCTAATTGTGATTGGTGCTATCGTCATTTTCATTTTTGAATTCACTAATACGAAGACAATAGCCAATATGCCTTTGATGGATAAAATTTGGGCTTCCTTTTTTCAGTCAGTTACACCTCGTACAGCAGGGGCTAACAGCTTAAATATCCCTGATATGCGACAGGCGTCTCAGTTCTTTATCGTCATCTTAATGTTTATTGGTGCATCTCCAGGTTCCACTGGGGGTGGTATTAAAACGACGACTTTCTCGATTCTAATCGGTGCTGTACTGGCTATGATTCGGGGCAAAGAAGATATCGTCATGTTCAAATACCGCCTTGCTAAAGATCGTATTTTCAAAGCAGTTACGCTGACCTTGCTTGCATTGGGGCTTGTATTGACCGTATCGATGATTTTGTCGACGACAGAAGATCAGCAGTTTCTTCCGATCTTATTTGAAGCGACATCAGCCTTTGGTACGGTAGGCTTGTCTATGGGGGTAACACCAGAGTTGTCCACGTTCGGTAAGGTGCTCATCAGTCTGACGATGTTTGCCGGGCGATTAGGGCCGCTTACGTTGGCGTATGCATTAGGGCCGAAGTCGGAACGTGAATTATACCGACATCCAGAAGGCAAAATAACGATAGGCTAAATGAAAAAGTGGGTAATCGTATTTAATACGACCAATATAGATGTTTATAGCTTAGAATTTATAACTTAGAAAAGACTTAAAGAAGCTTTAATGGATGAGGGGAAATTATACACTATGGAAGTTCAACAATTTGCTGTTATCGGAATGGGACGCTTCGGCTCTAGCTTAGCTCGTGAATTAATGGAGCTGGGTCATCAAGTGCTCGGCATTGATAAAAGTGAAGAGGCAATTGAAGAAGTTGCTGATGATATTACCCATGCGGTTGTTGCTGATGCAACCGATGAAGAAGTGCTGCGTTCACTAGGGATTCGCAACTTCGACTGCGTCATTATCGGTATTGGGGATAACATTCAGACGAGTATTTTAGTAAGTATTCAAGTCAAGGAGCTGGGAGTGAAAAAGGTTGTCTGCAAGGCACTGTCTGAGCTTCATGGCAGGGTGCTTGGGCGACTAGGTGTGGATCGTATTGTTTATCCAGAGCGTGATATGGGGATTCGTATGGCACATCATCTGGTTTCACCCAACTTGGTTGATTATATAGAGCTGTCTAAAGATTACACGATAGCAGAATTGAGTGTGCCACAATGCTTGGACGGTGTAAGTCTCAAGACGCTTGATTCGCGAGGACGTTTCGGTTGCAGTATTGTTGCTTTGAACAAGCCGAACGGTGATGTTATTATTGCTCCGACAGCAGATGATGTGTTGGCTACGAATGATGTGATGGTTATGATTGGTAAAAACCAGCAAATCGAGGAATTTGAAGAAGATATGATGCATTAATTACCTTTAAGGTAGAAATGTGTGAGCATATGAAATGAGAGGAGAACTGCTTCTTACATGAAGCAGTTCTTTTTTAGTGAGTATAATTGTATATAAGTTAAATTTTACGTATTCAATAGGTAGATAGACTTGATGCTGTCTAACAGCAATAGATCCATTTATATTTTAGGAAGAAGCTAAATCGTCCATATTCCATGATTCTGAGCGATGAGCAGCCTCTGATATAAAGAGTCGGAGTGCTTCACCTAACGGTGCTTGCTCAGCGTAGACGAGTGACGTAATACGCTCTGTATGTTCGAGTTCCTCCATATCTACTGCAATTAAGTTGTTGTCCTCTAGTGATGCTCTCCGCAAATAAGACTTAGGCAGTAAAGCTACAGCTTGAGTCGTGGACAACAATCGAATAATCGCTTCAAATGAGTCAATTTCCATACGTATGTCCGGCATAACTCGATGTTTACGGAATAGGTCATCAATTAACTTACGGTACCAAGTTCCATGGGAGAACAGAACCATTGGGAGTGCATGTAGGTGGGCCATTTTCCATTGCTCTAATAGAGCCATTTCGTGTGTGCGCGGGACGACAAGCATCAGATGGTCAGACAGCAGTGGTATCGATACGAGTCCTTGCTCTTTAATAGCATCTGCCACTAAACCAAAGTCTACTTGTTTCTCTCTTACATACGAAATGATTTCGTGGGTTTTGCCGGTGATGGCCTTTAATTGGGCATCAGGACATTGCTGCATAAACACTTCGACAAATAGAGGCAGTGTTGTTTGGAGTGTCGTGAGACTTGCCCCGATCGTTACCGTAGATAGTCCTTCTGATTTATAGGCAGCGATCGATTTCATGAAGTTTAGCTGTCTACTGCGGATGTCGAGTGCGAATTCATAGGTCATTTGGCCGACCTTCGTCAGCTCTAGTCGTTTGCCTTGTCGATTGAAGAGCTGTACATCTAGTTCTTGCTCCAATCTTCCGATCTGGCGGGAAAGCGCGGGCTGCGAAATATTGAGCCGTTTAGCTGCTTGGTTCAAGCTGGTGTGGTCTACGACTGTGGCAAATGTCTCTAGTAAATCTAACATGAACCGTATCCTCCTGTGATCAATGATCTTGTCTCTATATTTGAAAAAACAGTAGGTTTCCTTCTTCAGTCATATCCTTATGCATATAGGTTATTAAAATTATAAAAACATTGCAATTCCATTATAAGTGTTTAAGGAGTATGATGGAAGTGTCACAAGTTGTTCACAAGTATAAAAAAGCGGTAAGCGCTTGCAGAAAAGTGGTCTATTTGTCGAAAAAACGGGTAATAGGGGAGACAGAGGGTTGTGACAAATTATTGACGCTTTCGACAGCGACTAGTAAAATGAGGATGCCAATCTACCAAAAACTACATGCACGCAACGGAAAGGGGAAACGACAGAGAATGAAACGAGGTTATTTTTACTCTCGAAAGTTACACTCGTTACTAGGAGTTATACCATTGGGCTTCTTTATGATTACGCACATGGTTTCTAACTTCTCTGCATTCGAAGGCGGACTTGATTCTTTTCAGGACAAAGTAGCACTCATTAACGGGTTGCCGTTAGTGCTTGTCTTAGAAATATTCGGAATCTGGCTGCCGCTCTTATACCATGGGGTGTACGGATTGTACATTGCTTATACAGCTCGTAACAACGTAGGCAATTTCAATTACGGCCGTAACTTTGCATTTTTAATGCAGCGTATAACCGGAGTTATTACATTTATCTTCGTAACTTGGCATGTTTTCGAAACACGTGTCCAAATTGCACTTGGCAATCTTCGTTCTGAAGATCTTGGAACCCATATGAACAGCATTTTTGCGAATCCGTTCATGTTGGCGTTCTATGTTATCGGTGCAGTTGCAGCGTCGTATCACTTCGCGAACGGCTTGTGGGCATTTTTCGTAAGCTGGGGCATCACTGTAGGCCCTCGCTCGCAAAAAGTATTCGCAAAAATTTGCATGGGCTTATTTGTAATTATGTCTGTGATGTTCGTGTTGGCGATCGTTGGCATGCGTAAAGAAGAGTTCGAAGCGGCAAGCGCGATCCTCGCGTCTGCTAAATCGGTTATTGGTTAAGGGAGGAGCAACTCGCGATGGCTAAACAGAATATTATCGTCGTAGGCGGCGGTCTAGCTGGCTTGATGGCGACCGTTAAAGCAGCAGAGGCAGGCGTGCATGTTGATCTGTTCTCTTTGGTACCTGTTAAACGTTCTCACTCTGTATGCGCACAAGGCGGCATTAATGGAGCTGTAAATACAAAAGGTGAAGGGGACTCCCCGTGGGAGCACTTCGATGATTCTATATATGGTGGAGACTTCTTAGCGAATCAACCACCAGTTAAAGCAATGTGTGACGCGGCACCTGGCATTATTCACTTAATGGACCGTATGGGCGTTATGTTTAACCGTACGCCAGAAGGATTGCTAGATTTCCGTCGCTTCGGTGGTACGAAGCACCACCGTACGGCATTTGCAGGTGCAACAACAGGACAGCAGTTGTTGTATGCATTGGATGAACAAGCTCGTCGTTGGGAAGCTGCAGGGCTAGTATCTAAGTACGAGCATCATGAGTTTTTATCCGCTGTTATTGATGACGATGGCGTATGTCGTGGTATTTCGGTACAAGATCTGCACACAATGGAGACGCTTACTTTTAGGGCGGACGCGGTTATTCTTGCTACAGGTGGCCCTGGTATTATCTTCGGTAAGACGACGAACTCTGTTATTAATACAGGGACAGCAGCAGCAGCTGTATACCAACAAGGTGTTAAGTACGCCAATGGTGAGTTCATTCAAATTCACCCAACGGCAATTCCAGGAGACGATAAGCTTCGTCTTATGTCAGAGTCTGCTCGTGGTGAAGGCGGTCGTATTTGGACGTATAAAGACGGTAAGCCTTGGTACTTCCTTGAAGAGAAGTATCCAGCATACGGAAATCTTGTTCCGCGTGATATCGCGACTCGTGAAATTTTCCATGTGTGCGTTGACATGAAGCTAGGCATCAACGGCGAGAACATGGTCTATTTGGACTTGTCCCATAAAGATCCGAAGGAACTGGATGTTAAGCTCGGTGGTATTATCGAAATTTACGAGAAGTTCATGGGTGACGATCCTCGTAAAATTCCGATGAAGATCTTCCCTGGCGTTCACTATTCGATGGGTGGTATGTGGGTAGATTATAACCAAATGACGAACATTCCAGGTTTGTTCGCTGCTGGTGAGTGTGAGTACCAATATCATGGTGCTAACCGTCTTGGTGCCAATTCCTTGCTGTCCGCGATCTACGGAGGTATGGTAGCAGGACCTAAGGCAGTAGAATATGTACGCGGCTTGTCCAAGTCTGCTGAAGATATTTCTTCGACTGTATTTGATCGCGAGAAGAACAAGCAATCCGACAAATACGAAAGTCTCCTCAAAATGGACGGCAACGAAAATGCATATGTGCTTCATAAAGAGCTTGGCGAGTGGATGACGAACAATATGACGGTTGTTCGTTACAACGATAAATTGCAAGAAACGATTAACAAGATTAAAGAGTTGAAAAGCCGTTATGCGAACATCAACATCCATGATACGGCTCGCTGGAATAACCCAGGCGTGGCGTTTACTCGCCAGTTGTGGAACATGCTTGAGCTTGGAGAAGCGATGACGTTAAGCGCGTTGCTTCGTGATGAGAGCCGTGGCGCTCACTACAAGCCGGACTTCCCGGAACGTGATGATGACCGCTTCCTCAAATCTTCGATTGCTTCATGGACAGCGGATGGTCCTGTAATTAGCTATGAAGAAGTAGACACATCCTTGTTGAAGCCACGTAAACGTGACTATTCGACGGACAAGAAGAAAGGGGAATAACGATGGCCGAATCGATGACCGCTGCAAAAAAAGTTAAGTTTGTTGTGACGCGCCAAGATGATCCGGATGCGAAGTCATATACGGAAGAGTTCGAAATTCCTTACCGTCCGAATATGAACGTCATTAGTGCGCTCATGGAGATTCAACGTAATCCTGTTAATAACTCAGGCAAAGGCACTGCACCCGTTTGTTGGGAATCCAACTGCTTGGAAGAAGTATGCGGTGCTTGCTCGATGGTTATTAACGGCAAGCCTCGACAGGCATGTACAGCGCTTGTCGATAAGCTAGAGCAGCCAATTAGACTTGAACCAATGCGTACGTTCCCAGTTGTGCGTGACTTGGTTATTGATCGCAAGCGCATGTTCAACGCTTTGAAGAAAGTTAAAGCGTGGATTCCGATCGATGGAACATACGATTTGGGACCTGGTCCACGTATGGCTGAGCCAAAGCGTCAATGGGCGTATGAATTGTCTAAATGTATGACATGCGGTGTATGCTTGGAAGCTTGTCCGAACGTGAATGACAAGACGAGCTTCATCGGTCCAGCTCCAATCTCCCAAGTTCGTTTGTTCAATGCTCATCCAACAGGTGAAATGAACAAAGATGAGCGTTTGGAGACATTGTTGGATGATGGTGGTATTGAGGGCTGTGGTAACTCACAGAACTGTGTGCGTGCATGTCCGAAGGGCATTCCACTTACAACATCCATTGCAGAGATGAACCGAGATACAACCAAGCTTATGTTTAAGAACTGGTTCAAAGTATAATCATATATGGAGCACTCCCTTGCGATTACCTTTTTAATACGCAAGGGAGTGTATTTTTTATAGAAATGTGACGATTGGTAGCAGGGATTTTAGATATTTTGTCAAATATATTGAACAAAGCGAAGAATGTATTAAAGCGGTTACAAAATTTTCTTGAGATCGTAACTTTTTACCTCACAGTAAGTAAAACATTGTATACTACATATTAAAGACATCCTCGTCTAAAAAGTAAAAGCGTGCTAACTTTATCCAAAAAAAGAAAAAAATGTGACTTTGGAGTTAACGATTAGAACGTTCCTACCGATATACAAATTATTCCGTGCAAAGATGACAGTGCTTACTAGTGTAAGGAAAGACATACAAATGAATCGGTACGCGCTCTTAATTGGGATTTGAGTTTGAATAACGGGGGGGCATCATTCATGATGGTTCAATGGTGCGAAAATGAGAAAGTCACATGGGGTTCTAATGGCTTGTATCGATGTATTAAGCCGTTAGTTGATGAATGGGATCCTCTAGGATTACTTGCTTTGGGCGCACCTGACGATGAGTATGACTGTTTAACATTATACTTGATGGAAAGATGTTTAGAAGATTGGAACCGCTCACAGCTTACACATGATTTATGTTCCTTTATTGAAGGTCATTTTGGAATAGGGCCATGTATGATGAAACGAGAGCGTGCACAACTATGGCATGAGCACATTGATCAGTTCTGTTATGTCCTATGTACCCATCGTGAAACACTTGAACTTGAAGTGCACAAGTTCATGGAGATTTGCAGAACGAAGGCTAACTAGATATATACATGCATGCAACTATACAAATATCGTATTTATCCTTATTTAAAGAAAAGAGTGTGTACACCTCCGACGTAACGGAAGGGTTCACACTCTTTTGCTTGCAGTTGAGCTTGTTCTAGACCATTTAGACTTTAGACATTTACTTCATAAACCGCTTCAGCCATTTTAGTGCATGTCGAGTCCCAGGGTATCGGAAGGGTATGTCGAGCCAGGTAGATTGAACGAGCAAGCTTTTCTCATGAGAGAAGGTAGAGAAGCTGAATTGGCCATGGTAACGGCCCATGCCGCTTTCACCAACTCCTCCAAAGGGAAGATAGGGAGTAGCCAAATGCATCAATGTATCGTTTATACAGCCTCCACCAAACGATATTCGCTCTGTGATTTGCTGCCGAATAGCTTTCTCTTGTGAGAACAAATATAGGGCAAGTGGCTTAGGGCGCTCTGTTACCGCCTTAATTACTTCCTCTAGATCCTCATAAGGAAGAATCGGCAAAATCGGTCCAAATATCTCATCTTGCATGACGCGGCTTTCCCACGTGATATCTGTCAGGATCGTTGGCTCGATACGACGGCTATCCCGATCATGACGACCGCCATAAGCGATCCGTTCACCTTCCATATAGGAGGTGAGTCGAGTAAAGTGTTTATCGTTAATAATCGAAGGATAATTGTCGCTCAATAAAGGTGCATCGCCGTAAAATTGCTGGACAATTGCTTGTAAACGCGAAAGCAAAGCATCGTGCTGAGAGCGATGAACGTAGATGTAATCAGGAGCTACGCATGTCTGACCTGCGTTTGTCCACTTCCCGAATGCGATTCGCCTGGCAGCTAGTTCGATATCAGCATCATGATGCACGATACAAGGACTTTTCCCACCTAGCTCTAAAGTTACTGGGATCAGTCGTTTGGCAGCAGTCTGCATGACTATGCGCCCTACGCTCGTACTTCCGGTAAAGAAAATATAGTTAAATGGAAGCTCGAGCAGCGCTTCATTCGTGTCTATGCCACCTTCAACGACGGTTACAAAGGAAGGAGGGAACAGCTCTTGTATGAGGCGCTTCAGCAAGGTGCTCGTATGAGGAGCTAGTTCAGAAGGCTTGATTACAGCTGTGTTGCCTGCCGCGATAGCTCCTATAAGTGGACAGATGGCCAATTGAAAAGGATAATTCCAAGGAACGATGATGAGGACGGACCCATACGGTTCCGGAATCACGTATCCTTTGCTACCTATATGAGTAAGCGGCGTGCGAACACGTCTTGCCTTTGTCCATTTTCCAACGTGCTTCAGTGCCAGTCGTGCTTCATGCAGGACGATTCCAATTTCCGTGGCATAGGCTTCCGTATGGCTTTTGCCTAAATCAAGACGCAATGCTTCTGCAATTTCCAGCTCATAGCGACGAATCCCATCTATGAGCGTTTGCAAAGCTTGACGGCGCTGTTGGACATCCCGTGTTCGCCCTGTATGAAAATACTGCTGTTGGCTCTGTAATAGCTGTTCCATTGCTGTAGGGCCTCCTTAGCTGTTAGGTATATAACTATTTAATCACACTTGCTAGATCGTATTCAAAAGAGTCTTTGTAGGTTTGCATTGACAACAGTCGTCCTTCATAATAAATACATATCAGATGAAAGTAGGGATAATCTTTGGCACCACGCCCGAGCAACTCGTCCACAAGGCTGGAACAAGCACAACAACCGACGGATCAGACTCAGCCGGCGACATGGACTTCCAAGAAGATGACCCGAAGAACGTTTATGAAGTATAGCATTGGTGCAGCAGTCGGAATACCTCTCTTAAGTGGTGCTTATGCTAAATGGGTGGAACCTTATCAGCTGAGAAGAAGGACGCTTACGATAGCGTCTGAACGTATTCCAGCTTCATTCGATGGAGTGACCATTGCTCACCTGTCAGACCTTCACTACGGTGAATTTGTGACGAAGGAGCATGTAGCCCGTATCTTCGAACAAATCATGGCTAATAAGCCTGATATGATTTGCTTTACTGGTGACTTAGTTGAAGACCATGTCATGCCAGCTGAGGCAATCATTGAAGTAATGCACAAGCTGCAGGCTCCGTTAGGTAAATATGCCGTACTAGGCAACCACGATTATGTGAGAGATAGCCGTGCTTATTTTAGTAGTGATCGAACAGATCTCGTTACCGCTTCATTGGAAGCCTCTGGCTTCCGTGTACTAACGAACAAGCATCATCAAATTCACTATAAAGATTCATCTATAGCAGTTGCTGGTATTGATGATGCACTAGAAGGTAACCCTGATATGGAAACAGCACTTCAGGGGTGTCCTCCAAATTTGTGGTGTATGCTGCTGGCACATGAGCCGGATTGGGCGGACATCGCTAGTCGGTATCCTATTGATCTGCAGCTGTCAGGACATAGCCATGGCGGGCAAGTACGCGTTCCTATAGTTGGGCCGCTTATGCTGCCTTTGATGGCAAAGAAATACCCTGACGGAATGTATCAAATTGCGCGTAAGCAGGCGAGTACATCTGAAATATCAGATTTGCAATTACATACAAGCCGAGGCGTAGGCATGACGCTTATGCCGATTCGTTTCTTTTGCCCACCTGAATGGACACTTATCACCTTAAGAAATGTAACGAAATCATCTACATCATAAGATGGAACGTATACGATTCAAAAAAATACCGTACTTAGAAATGTTAGCGTTAAGATGAGATAATTATCTATTGCCGAGCTTCCTGCAAATCTATTAAGATCATAGTAATATCCTAGTTGGAAGTACAGAATTGCGTATTTGAGAGGAGGCAGCACCAACTATGCAGACCATAGCTGTTTTATCAGACATACATGGTAACTTGCAAGCATTGGAAGCCGTTCTGCTGGACATTGAACGGCAGGGTGCTGATAAAATCATTTGTCTGGGCGATCTCGTCGGTAAAGGACCGAATCCTACAGAAGTGACTGATTTGATTTTTGCACAATGTGATGTCGTTGTACGAGGGAATTGGGATGAGCTCGTTGTTAACATACAAGATGATGAAAATTTCCTCTGGCATGCTGAGAAGTTAGGGGTTGAGCGATTAGCTAAGCTGAAGCAGCTGCCATTTTCCTATGATTGCATTATTAGCGGACGTCATGTACGAATGCTGCATGCCTCTCCACAAAGTGTTTACCATCGTGTACAACCTTGGGATGATAAGGAGAAGCGTCTAGGCTTGTTTGAATTTACAGCTCAGCTGAATGATCCTCTTCATCCTTGTCAGTCTCCTGATATCATCATATATGGAGATATTCATCAAGCCTATTTACAACATATCCAAGGTCGTACGTTATTGAATTGCGGGAGTGTCGGCAATCCTCTTGATATGACGCAAGCTTCCTATGTGCTGATTACAGGGCAGTTTGGCAGCATTGAGCAAGATTCGTTCTCTGTTCAATTTTGTCGTGTACCGTATGATATTGAACAGGCCGTACGAGCTGCTGAGAAGAGCGATATGCCAGCAGTTAAACCTTATGTGCGTGAATTGAGAACAGGTGTATACAGAGGCCTGCAGAAGCCAGAGTGATCATATCAAGCATGCAGCGAACACGGTTAAGCACGGCCATTTTATCATATTTGTGCGTGAAGTATAAAAACGGTCTTACTTGAAAGGCAATTGCCCTTTAGTAAGACCGTTTTTATATAGATGTACTCGCGTACATACACGAAGTGGAAATACCCAGATTAAAGGAATTACGTGCGACTGCGCTTCGCAAATATTTTTCCGTATTCACCGTGAGGATGGATGTCTGCGTGTTCGGTTTGGATGGTGGAATGAGTAATATTGTATTTTTCTTTAAGTGTCTCGTTTATAGCCAATATGACGCAATAAGGTTGAATATTTTCTCTCACAAAGACATGGGCAGTTAATGAATAATGATCGCTTGAAATGGCCCATAAATGCATTTCGTGAACATCCTCTACGCCTTCAACTTCATGAATATCTGCGCGAATCTGTTCAAGATCGAACTTGTCGGGGACAGCTTCCATCAGGATGCAGTATGATTCCCGTATAATACGTGCTCCGCCTAGGAAAATAATGCAGCCGATTACGATACTGATGAACGGATCGAACCAGAACATGCCCGTAAAATAAATAAGCACAGCCGAAACGATAACGCCGATCGAGCTTAGTAAATCGCCAATAAAGTGCCAGAGGGCACTTTGCACATTTAAGTTTTCTTCTTCTTTCATACTTCGGCTCAGTACGATCGTAAGGACGATATTGACGACAAGTCCGATGCTGCTAATAATGAGCATCAGCTGGAAGTCGATCTCGACAGGATTGAAAAAGCGGCGTACGCCTTCGATAAAGATTCCAATCGAAATAATCGCTAATGCTAAGCCGTTTAGAAAGGATGCGATAATTTCAAAGCGTAAGTAACCAAAGGTGTAGCGGGAGTTAGATGCGCGTCTTGCCATATAAATGGCGGTCATACTCAAGCCGAGTGCGATGACATCGGAAATCATGTGAGCAGAATCAGATAAAAGTGCGAGTGAGCGTGACATAATGCCGCCAATGATTTCAACAATTGTAAAAAATAATGTGAGCAAAAGTGTAACCCATAACGTTTTCAATGAAGAGGATTGTACTTTAGCATGCTCTAAATGGTGATAATCGGAGGATGGCAATGGAGAAGATTTCATTCAAACACCTCATTTTACATTTACTTTACCTTTTGTTACATAACCGTAATATTGCTGTTAACGTCACATAATGTTCGGAGGGTAATATAATAGCAAGACCCCCTTTTGATGAATATATATCCCTTGAATAGAACCTGCGATGGCAGGTTCTTTTTTTATTTATCGGACTGGGAGGCGATGTTCGTAATAGAGGGGCCAGCTTGTAAATCACTCCAAAAAATAAAGCTGTTCCTCGAACTCGCATGAATGAGCGATAAGAACAGCTTACGTGGTCAAATATGTAGCGGTACCCTTTGTTTTTGTTTGGCTTTGTAATACACCCAAGAGGAGAAGCCAATTTCCTGTAGGCGACCTTGTACTTCTTCCCACTCATCTCCAACGCGCTCTGGCTTATGTGCGTCAGAACCAAATGTAATATCGACTCCAAAATAAAGCGCGCGCTCTAAAATAGCATCCGCAGGATACCAGCCGCCGCTTTTCTTTGTTTTGCCCGAAGTATTTACTTCGATGGCAATTCCTTGTTCTGCGATAGTTCGTAAAGTCGCATCAATCACATCCGGCGCTTCGATATCTGAAAATGCTGGATAGTTACCTTTCATCGCATCGATATGGCCAAGTATTTGGAACATATTCGAACGTGCTGATTCCTGAATAAGTCGATAGTATTCTGATTTTACTTCCAGGTGTTGAGCGGAGTTCAATTCTTTCCAACGTGATTTGTTGAAAATACTAATACCAAAAGTGTGGTGCACAGAACCGATAATATAATCAAATGGGTAACGGGACAGCGTTTCGTGATACAGCTTCGCATATTCAGGGAAATAGTCTGATTCAATCCCAAGCAGTACATCGATACGACCCTCATACTCTTGCTTCAACGCAAGAACCTCTTCCACATAGGCAGATAGTTCACTTTTGCGCATCGTTATGTTTGGGAATGGTTGATCTTCTTCATAACCAAAGTAAGGAGTATGATCGGAAATACCGATCACCTGTAGGCCTCGAGCTATACCTGCTTCAATATAGTCTCTAATTGTCCCATTAGCGTGACCGCATCGAACGTGGTGAGTATGTAAATCGAACTTCATAATGCACTGCACCTCCTCTACTTGTTGTGAAACGACTTTTCCTATTTTTACTCGGAACTAACAAATTGATTCTCAGGCATACCTTTCAAGTCATTCAAAAATTGCTGCATGGCCGAATTTAAATAACGTCCAGAACGGTACATCACACCAACTGGGTGAGCGGTTTCCAACTCGCGAATTTGAACAAATTTAATTGTACCGCGCTTAAGCTCGTTACTGATCGTTAGCTTGGAGACGATTGCAGCACCAAGATTCAGCTCAACCATACGCTTTACTTCTTCACTGCTGGATAAATCCATAACAACATGCGGATGAATGTTATGCTTACGGAATACTTCATCTGCAAATCTTCTGCCGACTGTGTCCGGTGACAGCATAATAAGTGGAACGTCCTTAAGCATGTCCATCGTGGCATGAGAGTACTGTGCTAACGGATGCTCAGGGCTAACAACCAGCTCAAACGTGTCATAATAGAGAATCGAAGATACTAAGCTAGGGCTTTTCTCCAGCAAATAGCCGATGCCAATATCAACGGTTCCGTTCTCGATCTGAGCTACGATTTGAGAAGATGACATAGACAATATGGTTGTTTTAATGAGCGGGAATTGATCTTGAAAATAAGATAAGATACGCGGCAATATCTGAATAGCAATGGATGTTGTCGTGCCAAGGACGATATGGCCTTGTGGTACTTGATTCAGATCCGCCAGCTTCTGCTTCAGGTTGTCTACTGTATTCAGAATTTGTTCAGCGTGTTCCAGAAATAGCTTGCCGCTGTCCGTTAGTGTAACAGGCTGATTGCGATCAATTAAAACAGTCTTAAACTCATCTTCTAAGCTCTTAATTTGAGCAGACACAGCGGGCTGAGTAAGATTAAGTAACTCTCCTGCCTTACGGAAGCTCATCGTCTTTGAGATTGTCAGTAGTGTTTCCAGTTGGCTCAAGTTCATGACAGTCAGTCCTCCTCTTGATTACCGGATTTTTTATATGTAGAAACAAGAACCTTACTTTTACGTACTAGGCGTAAACAAGTAAAGTTAAATCATAACGTGCTTTGTAAATAAAATTTGTCATAATGATTATTATAGATGAAGGGTTGGAAATGGGCAATGAATTAGCCATTTCTTCCATTTAAAAGTAAAAATCTTCATCTTATTCCCAGATAGAAAAACGTAAATGAAGAGCCAAAAAAACGATGCAGTATCCGTGTAAGTCTTTATTGACGCAAGGTTTATCTTACTTCAAAATATGAATAATCGCTCGCTTGCTCAAATATAGTGATGGTCATCCGATAGCAGCATATAATAGCGATAAACAAACAGCTGGATGAGCCTCATGAGGAGGAACAGAATGATTACGAAGCAGCAACGCAGTTGGATGATGTATGACTGGGCTAACTCGGCATTTGCTACAACGATGATAGCGGCTGTGCTTCCGATTTTTTATCAGACCGTGGCAGCTTCTACACTCGACAAGCATGTGGCGACTAGCTACTGGTCTTTTACACAGACGACGGCCATGATTCTTGTTGCGCTCATCTCTCCCGTACTAGGGGCAGTGGCCGATTTATCACAGCGCAGAATGGCAATTTTGAGAGCGTTCGCATGGACGGGTGCACTAAGTTGTATACTTATGAGCTTAGCTGGCACGGGTGATTGGCTGCTTGTATCGGCCTTGTTCATTTTCGGTACGCTGGGCTTTTCAGGTGGCAACACGTTCTATGATTCGTTACTTCCCTCCATTGCCTCATCAGAGCAGAGGGATGAGCTATCAGCAAGAGGGTATATGTATGGCTATATCGGTGGAGGCATACTGCTCGCACTGAACATTTTGATGTTAGAAAAATATACTTGGTTCGGTATTCCCGATAAGCTGGCTGCTACACAGATTGTATTTGTATCTGTTGGAATCTGGTGGTTTCTTTTCTCAATTCCGCTGTTCCGTACGATAAAAGATCCTGTGGAGTGGAATAGGAAGCCTGTTCGTTATTATGCGAATCAAGGATTCAGCCGCGTTATCCGTACCATTCGTGAAATTCGTCGTTATCCAGAACTATTGAAATATTTGCTGGCATTTTGGTTCTTTAATGATGGCATCACCACCATTATTAGTATGGCTGCTATTTATGGAGCTCAGCTTGGCATCGGAACGACGCATTTAATTGCTGCGCTTCTTATTACACAGTTCGTGGGTATTCCATTCACCTATTTATTTGCCAGATTTGCCAAGCGTCTTGGTTCTAAGCGTTCCTTGTATATCTCTTTATCGATATATATGGTTATCGTACTGCTCGGTTATTATATGCAAACTGCGGTTCATTTTTACATGCTTGCCTTTATGGTTGGAATGGTACAAGGTGGAAGTCAAGCGGTAGCACGCTCGATCTTTAGTCAGTTGGTTCCAAAAGGACGAGAGTCTGAGTTTTTCGGCTTCTTCAGTCTTTCCAGCAAAGTATCAGCTTCCATTGGTCCGGCTGTATTCGGGATCGTTGGTTTGTTAACAGGTTCTACAAGATTGGCGATTTTATCTATTTTACTGTTCTTTATTGTGGGCATATTGCTGTTCATGAGAGTAGATATCGCAAAAGGAAAAGTTGAAGCGGGTGAAGGTCAGTCATAACCATTATGGAGCTGTTGGGGAGGACTTGAACGTGGAAATGATCAAGGATATCGATCGTAATCGCCGTATTGAACAGTATGCATTGAACGCTTGGCCAGCTCTCCAGACGAATGTACTAGATGGGTGGCTGCTGCGCTTTGCTGAAGGGTATACGAAGCGGTCTAATTCGGTAAGCGCTATCTATCATCAGCCAGAGGTCCAATCTTACGAGCAGTTATTAGAAAAGATTCATATTTGTGAACAATTATATGAGGGTATGGGTCTTGATGTTATTTTTAAAATGACTCCGTTCGTACCGAGTTCTCTTGATACTTTGTTAGCAGATAGAGGTTATCAGTATGTTGAACCTTCCAGTGTGCAAGTGCTTGAGTCCTTGGACGATCTGCATGGGCATATAGTGTGTCGTGAACAAGCTAATCAAACGGAAATAGAAGTGGAAGTGTGTGAATATATAAGCCAGAAGTGGCTTGATGTCGTTGCCGACTTTAATCAGCTGTCTACACATAATCGTCAAATTACAAGACAGCTTTTATCGGATTCGCTGCTGCGCAAAGGGTTTTTCATTTTATATGTGCAGTCTGTACCCGTTGCCTGTGGATTAGGCGTCATTGAAGGAGATTATATAGGTCTCTATGACATCGTTACAGCGGAGCCTTATCGCAACAAAGGATATGGAGAACAGCTTATTCGAGGAATATTGAATTGGGCCTTGTCTGTTGGTGCGACGAAAAGCTATATTCTTGTCGTACAGAGTAATCATAGTGCTACAAGACTGTATGAGAAGTTGGGATATAAAGAGATCTACACTTACTGGTATCGTGTGAAAGAGAACAACAAGAAAGCATGATAATGTTGTGAAAATGGGAAAGGCAGTTCCAGTCCTACGGATGTTGCGCAGGATGGAACTGCCTTCTTGTTTGTGTGAGTGTGCGTGCGTATAGAAAATATGATAAATGTGATTAGCCTTTATTTCGAATTCTCATACGAATAAACAGCTTCACAATTTCTACAATTGGCAAAATACTGAATGCAGCAGCGACGACAATCAACCACTGTTCGCCATTCAGAGGTACAACGCTGAACAGTTCGTTCATGTACGGTACCCAAATAACGACTAATACAAGGACACCTGCTGCAAGCGCAGCCCAGTTCAAGTATCGGTTGGAGAAGACGCCAATTGTGAATATGGATTTCGTATTGGAGCGAACGTTGTATACATGTGTAAGCTGGATGAGGCCCAGTGTAGCAAAGGCCATCGTAACAGCGACAGATTCATCATAATGCGTATGTCCCCACCAATAGGTAAACAAAGTTAAGGCAGCTTCAAGCAATCCTTGATAAATAATGCTCGAGCCAACACCATCTGCAAATACACTTGTTTCTGAACTGCGCGGCGGTTGTTTCATAATGTCTTTCTCTGCTTTTTCCAAGCCAAGCGCGAGCGCTGGCAGTGTATCCGTTACAAGGTTAATCCACAGGATGTGGATCGGGAATAAGATTTTCCAATTAAGCACAGTTGCGATAAATAACGTGACAACCTCACCTAAGTTGGCCGATAGAAGGAACTGAATCGTTTTTCGAATGTTGCTGTAAACTTTTCGTCCTTCTTCTACTGCAACGACAATGGTTGAGAAGTTGTCGTCCGCCAGTACCATATCCGACACGCCTTTGGAGACATCGGTTCCTGTAATCCCCATACCAATCCCGATATCCGATGCTTTCAGTGCTGGTGCATCATTGACACCATCGCCTGTCATGGCAACGACTTTACCATGTTTTTTCCAAGCTTGGACAATACGTACCTTGTGTTCAGGAGAAACACGAGCATAGACGGAATACTGGGTCACTTTGCTCATGAACGTTTTTTCATCCAGCTCACTTAGTTCACGACCGGTAAGCACACCGCTCTCATCTTGTATAATGTCAAGCTCCTTCGCAATAGCAGCGGCTGTATCACGATGATCGCCGGTTATCATAATCGGGCGAATACCAGCTTCTTTGCATATGCGAACAGCTTCCTTTACTTCTTCGCGCGGTGGATCAATCATGCCTACTAGTCCGATAAAGGTCAGATTCGCTTCAACCTCGCTTGGTTCCATGGAATGCGGCAGCTCAGGCTTATCGCTGTAAGCAAGTGCAAGAACACGCAGTGCCTTCTGTGCCATTGATTTGTTAGCTTCCTCTATATTACGGCGATGCTCCTCAGACATGTCGACGGTTTGATTGTTCATATGGATCCTGCTGCATCGTTCCAAGAGCACGTCGGGTGCGCCTTTGGTCATCACACGAAATACCTTTTTACCTTCTGTCTGAGGCATTTCATGCACCGTCGTCATTAACTTGCGGTCTGAATCAAATGGCAGCTCAGCTCGCCTCGGGTATTGCACTTCTCCTTCACGCTTATCAAAATTCCGATGTAGGGCGAATTCGACAAGTGCTGTTTCGGTTGGGTCCCCGATAAATTGCATACCCTTTTTGCCAGAATCATCAGAACGGTCAGCATCCGCATTCGTGCTCGAATTTCCTTCCGTCATTTTCGTATCATTACATAGGGTCATAACTTGCAGGAGAATATCGCTCCCTGATACGGTGCTTAGATCTGCTTGTTCATCTTGCAGCCCGCTGTCGACATAGACTTGCTTCACCGTCATTTTGTTCTGTGTAAGGGTTCCTGTTTTGTCTGAGCAGATTATTTCGGTGCTGCCTAGTGTTTCAACAGCTGGCAGTTTGCGAATGATCGATTGTCGCTTCGCCATTCGTTGAACACCAAGAGCCAATATAATCGTGACGATCGCAGGCAGCCCTTCTGGAATGGCTGCTACGGCTAAGGAGATGGATACGAGTAGCATCTCCAGCCACGTCCGCCCCTGAAACAAGCCTATACCGAATATGAGAATCGCCACAGCGATGATAATGATGGTGAAATATTTCCCCAACTCATTGAGCTTCTTTTGCAGTGGTGTGATATCTTCCTCTTCTTGCGAAATAAAGCTGGCTATTTTACCGACTTCCGTCGTTTCACCTGTTCCCGTTACGATACCTACACCGCGCCCATAGGTTACGCTGCTTGACATATAGGCCATATTTTTTCGATCACCAATAACGACATCGGGCTTGTCTAATGGAGCCGTATCTTTCTCAACGGGGACAGATTCCCCTGTCAATGCAGCTTCTTCAATTTTGAGCGATGCTGATTCAATCAATCTAATATCCGCAGGCACCACATTTCCAGCTTCTAAGACGACAACATCACCTGGTACGAGGTCTTCTGCTTTGATCTCAATCGTCTTACCATCGCGTATAACCCGGGCGTTCGGTGACGACATTTGCTTAAGTGCATCTAGCGCTTGTTCCGCCTTGTTCTCTTGCAGTACGCCAAGTACAGCATTAAGGACGACAACGACAAGAATGATGATCGCATCTGTCAGCTCGCCAAGAATTCCGGATATTAAGGCAGCAACAAGCAGAATAATAATCATTACATCTTTGAATTGAGCGATCAGCTTTGCGATAATAGACTTACGCTTTGCTTCTTGCAGCACATTTTTACCATAGCGCTCAAGTCTTGCGGCAGCTTCAGCATCTGTAAGGCCATTCCGCGAAGAATCAAGCTTGGCAATGGTTTCATCGTAAGTTAGGGTGTGATAAGCCTCTTGCGAGGATGTACGTTCTGGCTGTTTTTGTACTTGTTCCACTGATGTCATCTCCTAGCGATTAGTCTTGTACCTGAAGCGAGGCCATGTACGACTCGTACAAGCCTGGAATAAAAGAATAGGGATATGGCATTCCGGTTACCTAGCGTCGATGAAGCTCGATAAAAAATATCGATATCATATAGTAACGTCATTGACGAGATATGAAGCGTTATAACTAGTTGAAAAATTGGACCATGATTGTATAGCATCACACAATAGCATGTGGAAAAACGTACAAATCCATTCGCATATCATATATGTTTAGTCAAATGCGAATGTTCATGGTTAAATAGAGTTATACGTGAGTAAGGTCATTGAAGAAAAGTTTGTTACTGGTAAGGAGGAACGGGAGATGCACGATTCTGTCTACAGCGATGAACAGGCTGCGATTCGCCACATCGGCATTATGGATATTGGATCGAACTCCGCCCGTTATATGATAGCTAAGTTGTTTGCGAATCGTACCTTTCATATGTTGGATCAAGGAAAGGAAACGATACGGCTCGGAGCTGGATATGACGAAGAAGGGAGTATTCCAAATCAGAAGGTGGACGAGCTGCTGTCGGTCATTCATCGATTCAAACAGCTTGGATCGAACTATCAGCGATGTGAATGGATAGCGGTGACGACCGCAGCTATGCGCAAAGCTGCGAATAGTGAGCATATTGTCCGTAGAATCTATGAGGAAACGGGCATTACGGTGCAAATGATTAGCGGGGATAGCGAAGCTTATCTCGATTATGTGGCTGTTTTGTCAACGGTAGACGTTCAAGATGCGGTCATTATGGACATGGGTGGAGGTTCTACGGAATTTATATGGATGGAGAACCGCCAATTCAAGGAGAGCATTAGTCTGCCTGTCGGAGCATTGACGATCGCGGAAGATTACGAGGTAGAAGAGGCGCTGGCAGCAGACACAGAAACGTATCTGAGGTCTATGACTCGCTATTGGTTAAGGCATATTCATTGGCTTAAGGAAGCTCAGGGGTTACCTCTGGTAGCTATTGGAGGAACGCTTCGTACGTTAGCCAAGATGGATATCGATGAACGGGAGTATGGAGTTGACTCTCTGCATCATTATGAATTTATGCCAGAAGAGGTCGAGGGCTGGCATCAGCGTATAAAAGGAATGGACTTGGAAGAGAAGCAGGCACTGCCTGGTCTGTCTAAGGATCGAGCAGCTATACTGACGGGATCTCTAACTTTTATCGATGAATGCTTGCTTCGATTTGCTTCTTCAAAAGTAATGGTCAGCGCTAAAGGTGTGCGTGAAGGCGTGCTGTTCGATATGCTGCGTGGAGAAGGCATACATATTGATCACCCACTGAAGTTCAGCATTTATCATCTTCAGCACCGTTTGGGCTTGAATAGGAAGCAAGCAGATCGGGTGTGGCAGCTTACGGATGCTCTCATCCATGAACTTAAGCCTATCCTTGGCTGGGAAGAGGAATGGAAGAGGATTGTATATGCAGCTGCACAACTGCATGATATTGGCGTATCCGTAAGTCATATGGAACGAGAGCGCCATACTTTTTACATGATTCGTCATGCAGAATTGTATGGCCTGACACCTCGTCAAATTGCACTAAGCGCTCTCGTAGCTACGATGGACTTTAAGCATAAGGTTCCTAGGGAATGGGCGGAAGTAGAAGCGATTCTTCAACCTGGAGATCAAGTTATGGCTGCTAAAATGGGGCTGCTTATGCGTTTGGCGCTTGATTTAACGCGAACGTATGGCTGCCAAATGGCAGAGGATGTGTCTTGTATTGTTAAGGATGGGGAAGTCGTTATTACGCTGCAAGGTGCTGCCGCTCATATGCCGTGGCGCGGAACAGAGATGTATGGACTTCGTGCTGGTTTCCGTCGTTGGCTGAAGCGAGAATTGAAGCTATCCTGATTTGACGGGGTAAACTAAGCGATAGTTAATGATCGATAAGCATAAAGGAAAAAAGCAAAAAGCCGTTCACAAGCCTGCAATGTCGGAATGGACATGCATAATTGGCTTGAGGGCGGCTTTTTATCGTATAGCTGCAAGCAGCTGTAAGTTTCATAAGCTTACTTTTAGAGCAATCAAGAGGACCATATAGGGTCTTCGACTACGATAGGGCGGTTCTGTTCAAGCGGTAGTCCAGTCTCGTAGGAATGATTGCCAACGGCTTGCTGAAGCGCTTGTTTGGCAGCCTCTACATGAGGAATTTGTGTATTGTGAATCCAAGATACTTCGTTCCAATGCGTCGTTTGTGCTTCGACTGTACTTTTACTATCCACAGAGGCACGCTCTTTTGCTCGCCAGTAGATTAGAACAGCCTGTATGGCGCTCGCTGCATCCTCGGCAGCTGCCTCCCACATATCCCACACACTTGTGCTTGTTTGCTTATCTAGACCTGTTGGATCAGGCCATGGGCGGCGTGCCTCGTTCATAACGTCATATGGGGCAACTTGTTTCTTGTACATCATCGGCTCGATCTGATTGAAGGTAACAATTCGTTTCCAGCCATATGGGTCATGGAAGAGCTTCTGTGCTTGCACCATATCACGAATGGACTCATTCCATGCTTCACGACGAATTTGATCTTCGAATTCGGGATAATGAGCGGTTACGACTGCTTCAAATGAATTCAGCATATTCGTTGAGAAGCTAGGACCTACGTCAATCCACTTCCATACTGGAGTTCGCCATGTTTCCACACCTAGCTTGCGCTTAGCAACATGCGTATCCATCAGCACCTCAAACCGTTGATGATCCCACTTCTTAAACCCGGAACGAACAAATACATAAGGGTGCATATGACGATCGAGAATATGATGCAGCAAAAATCCGAGTACATAGACCGCATCGGCACGATCAGCAGGATTGGTACGTGTGAGTAGATCCATCAAGACAGGGCCGCATTGTTGATTGTGCATCGCGCTGCCAACTTTGTTCATCGTCTTATCTTGTTTCCAAGGCAAGAAGTGATGATAGAACAAGAAGTCTGGGCCTTGGCAGCCCATATTGAACCATTTGCTATGGGATTGGTTATCGATCCACGAAGAAAGGCCTGCCTGCTTTACTACTTCTTGGCCAAAAATCATATGCGTCCAAATGTTAGGCATAAGTCTTCCCCCTAAACATGTCATATTGTTATCTGTAATCCGATTTCCTTCTATACTCTACAAAGATGAACGGCTCATCGTCTATTGTCAACCCTTTCTCTATGTAAATCGGTTTGTCGCAAAGGAATCATGAGCAATAACTGCAATTGCATACTAGCGAGATAAAGCGTTTACATGTACACTAAGTAGTGTTCCTATGTGTTATCGTTAACATATAAGAATTTTCATAAGGTTGCTTAGACAATATGTGGAGAGATAGGTGGAGAGAAGTATGGAACAGTTCCGATTACCGAAAATTGATGTACCTAAGCTGGAACTGCCTCAAGCAGTAAAGCAGGTATTGGCTGAAGCAGAAGCGCAATTAGCGCATCGACCGAAGCTGCTGAAAATGTTCAAAAATTGTTTCCCTAACACACTCGAAACGACAACAAAGCTATTGGATGATGGCACTACCTTTGTTCTAACAGGTGATATTCCAGCGATGTGGCTGCGAGACTCTGTTGAGCAAGTGATTCATTACGTGCCATTTGCTAAAGATGATGCAGATCTTCAACGCATTATTGGCGGTCTTATCAAGCGTCATATGTTCTATATTAACTTGGATCCGTATGCAAATGCATTTAACGAGACGGCAAACGATTGGCACTGGGATGCGAACGATCAAACCGATATGTCAGCTTGGGTATGGGAGCGCAAGTATGAGCTTGATTCGATGTGCTTCTCGATTCGTCTCGCTTATACGTACTGGAAGGAGACGGGTCGCACTGATATTTTCGATACAAACTTTAAGTCAGCGATGCGCAAAATCGTAGACGTGTGGAAAACAGAGCAGCGCCATTTTGAGAACTCTTCTTATCGTTTCCATCGCGAGAACTGCCCAGATATCGATACGCTTCGCAATGATGGGATGGGCATGCCTGTAAACTATACGGGAATGACGTGGTCAGGTTTCCGTCCTAGTGACGATGCTTGTGACTTCCATTATCATATTCCGTCCAATATGTTCGCAGTCGTATCTCTTCGTCAAATGCAGGAAATCGCGAAATATGGATTCCGCGATGAAGCATTCGTAGCGGAAATGCACAAGTTGGAGAAAGAAATTGATCATGGCATTCAGTTGTACGGTGTCGTGACACATCCGATCTATGGCCGCATGTATGCTTATGAGACAGATGGCTACGGCAACAACTGCTTGCTCGATGATGCAGGTACACCAAGCTTACTATCGATTCCTTATCTCGGGTATGCGTCAGCAGATGATCCTATTTATCAAAATACACGTCGCTTTATTTTAAGTAAGGACAATCCGTTCTATTTTGAAGGGAAAGCAGCGAAAGGAATTGGCAGTCCTCATACCCCAGATGGCTACATATGGCATATGGCGCTCTCCATGCAGGGACTGACAGCTTCTTCCGATGAAGAAGTATTGGACATGATTGCGATGCTGGAATCGACAGATGCGGATACAGGCTTTATGCATGAAGGTTTCCATTCGGATGATCCTACTATTTTTACACGTCCATGGTTTGCTTGGTCCAATAGTTTGTTCGCACAGCTTGTTCTTAAAGCGATGCAGCGTGGATTGATGAAATAGTATAAAATGGGAGATACAGTAAGAACGAGCATGGCTCGTTCTTTTTTATTCACGAAACTTGAAATAAATATGACATGGAAGTAGTGATTTATAGGCTGATTTCAGTATAATAGTCTTAGTGTTTTCGGGTGTATAGGACGTATGTTACATCTTGAACATACTTCTTGGTGTCAGAAAGGGGCGAAAGATGTAAGATGAAAGCCGAGTGGGTACATCCTTTTTTACAGTCAGCATGCAGCGTTATTGAACAGATCTTACAAGTTCGCCCAGAGCGTGGGGAACTTGAAATGCTAGCTTGGCATGGGACGCATGATCTACATATCCAAATTGGCTTGACAGGTCAGATGTCAGGTGTTATCGCATTTGGATTGAACGAAGGGGCAGCAGTGAAGATGGCTTCCGCAATGATGGGAGGCTATCCGTTAGAATCGCTAGACGCAATGGGGGAAAGTGCGATCTCAGAGTTGGGCAACATGATTAGTGGCAACGCTTCAACGATGTTGTACAATCAAGGGATACATGTTGATATTTTGCCTCCGCAGCTCGTTCCACTCCAAGCAATACCGAACTGTGGAACCAATGCAATGGCAGTTCCATTGCATGTACATAATGTTGGTCGTCTGGATATTATGATGAAAATAGAAGGATAAACGCAGGTTACATTCATGATGGATCATTGGTCCTATAAGGAAAGTTGCTGTACAGAAGAGGTGGAATATGAGTTATACGAACAATCATTCATTGCGCGATAAAGTCATTCTGATCACGGGTGCATCGAGTGGCATAGGTGCATTAATAGCTCGATATGCAGCTGAAGCGGGTGCCGTTCCTATTTTAGCAGCTCGCTCTGCGGATCGATTAGCAGAGGTGTCGAGTCAAATTCAACAGCGTCATGAATGTATCACCTTGGATGTAACGGATGCAGCAGATGTAGAGCGGGTCATTCATGATGTAATTGAGCGATACGGTCGACTTGATATTTTAGTAAATAATGCTGGGTTTGGCTTGTTCGAGCTTACAGATGAGATGGGGCTTGAACACTTTGAAGCGATGATGGACGTGAATTATATGGGGATTGTCCGTTGCACGAAGGCCGTGCTGCCACATATGCTAGAGCGCCAATCCGGACATATCGTCAACATAGCTTCAATGGCTGGAAAAGTAGGGACGCCTAAGTCCGCAGGGTATGCGGCATCCAAGCACGCAGTACTTGGCTTTACGAACTCGCTGCGCATGGAGCTGGCGCAAACCGGTGTAAAGGTGTCAGCAGTAAATCCAGGACCGATTGATACTCCGTTTTTCCAGTTAGCTGATCCAAGCGGGCAATATGTGAACAACGTGCGCTGGTTTATGATGAAGCCGGAGAAGGTGGCTCGTCGCATTATTCGTGTCATGGAACGTCAGACGGCTGAGGTGGATATGCCTTTGCTTGGAGCGATAGGTACGAAGCTGATGCAATTGTTCCCCGGACTATCTAGGCGCGTTGCAGGACGTATGTTGAACAAAAAATAAAGGCAGCCATTTGGCCAATGTCATTAAGTTAAACTCATAAACTAGATCTTAAAAGAAAATATTATCTAAAACGGCATGGTGAAGTTCCCTATGCCGTTGTTTTTTTGTGCAAGCAAGGAAAAATGCGCACAACAAACTAAGCGGATAGAATTGCCGCTTTAAAAATTGTTCATCTGAACCGGATTATGCTACTCTGTATACGAAGCTAACAGCTGATTTATAACGTATTTTGCGTGTACTCTTCTGTCCAGGGCGGACTGGTCGAATCGGCAAAATGTTCTTATAAATCAGCGCTTCTACATCGGGCAGAGGTCCATTGTCTCTTGAGCGCAGAAAGTGTCTACAAACGTGAACAGCGACCGTGAAATTAACTTGGTATGGGTGCTGCTTATTCATTTGAGAAATGACTACGTGCGAGGTAATCATTTCAGCGAAGTTGTACATGATCATTCTTGCGAAAATCTCTTGAACAATGGACTTTTGCTTCTTTGCGTGAAAATTAGTCAGACCGACGGTATATTTTAATGCTCTGAATGAAGTTTCAATGCCCCAGCGCATTTTGTATAGGAGC
>NZ_JACYTN010000007.1 GCF_014841135.1 Paenibacillus arenosi | reverse complement strand
CTCCAGCTTCCTTCAGATTCTGCCTCACGACAGACACCCTTGCTCTTGGCTAACGGTAGGCGTTCGCCAGCCCCCGTTCGGGACTTTCACCCTAGAGATGACGCCCATGCTGGGCGTACAACACAAAGAACCGCGCCTATTAGGGCACGGTTCTTTGTTAAAAGCACTTATATCTAGACAAGTATGCGAGTTGCTTACTTGCTGTCGTCAATCTTAAGAACCGCCATGAATGCCTCTTGCGGAACCTCAACGGAACCGACCTGCTTCATACGCTTCTTACCTTCCTTCTGCTTCTCCAGCAACTTACGTTTACGGGAGATGTCACCACCGTAACATTTCGCCAATACGTTTTTACGCATTGCTTTAACCGTTTCACGAGCAATAACCTTCGTCCCGATCGAAGCTTGAATCGGCACCTCGAACATTTGGCGAGGAATCAATTCGCGCATCTTCTCACAAACGACTTTACCACGTGAGTAAGCACGATCTTTGTGAACAATGATGGACAAAGCATCCACTTGCTCACCATTAAGCATAATATCCATTTTCACGAGATTAGAACGACGGTAGCCAGATAGCTCATAATCGAATGATGCATAACCTCTTGTGTTGGATTTCAACTGGTCGAAGAAGTCATACACAACCTCAGACAACGGAATGTGATACGTAATGGTAACACGAGTCGTGTCTAAGTATTGCATATCGACGAACTCTCCACGCTTACCTTGGCAAAGCTCCATAATCGCTCCAACATAATCGTTAGGAACGATAATCGAAGCTTTGACGAATGGTTCTTCAACAAAGTCGATCTTTTGTTGATCCGGATAGTTGGATGGATTATCAATACGAAGTACTTCACCATCTGTCAACGTGACACTATAAATAACGCTTGGTGCTGTTGTAATCAACGGAATGTTGAACTCACGCTCAATACGCTCTTGGATAATTTCCATATGCAATAGTCCCAAGAATCCACAACGGAAACCAAACCCTAGAGCTGTGGATGTTTCAGGCTCGAACGTCAAAGACGCATCATTCAACTGCAACTTCTCCAACGCCTCGCGCAGGTCGTTATAGTCCGTAGTCTCGATCGGGTACAATCCACAGAATACCATTGGGTTAATTTTACGGTAACCTGGCAATGCCTCTGCTGTAGGATTTTTCATTTCCGTAATTGTATCACCGACACGCGTATCGCCAACATTTTTAATACCAGCAACAACGAAACCTACGTCACCTACATTCAACTCATCCACACTTGTCATGCGCGGCTTGAATGCGCCTACTTCAATAACTTCGAACGTCTTGCCCGTTGCCATCATTTTGATTTTACTGCCGGCGCGAATTGCTCCATTGACAACACGAACATAGACAATTACACCTTTGTACGGATCATAATGGGAGTCGAAAATAAGCGCCTTCAACGGCTCTTCCGGGTCACCTGTAGGAGCTGGAATCTTCGTAACAACTTGCTCCAAAATTTCACGAATACCGATACCTGCTTTGGCAGAAGCATGAACAGCATCAGAGCAATCTAGACCGATTACCTCTTCTACTTCTTGCTTTACGCGCTCAGGATCTGCACTTGGCAAGTCAATCTTGTTGATAACCGGTATAATCTCCAAGTTATTATCAAGTGCCAAATATACGTTAGCCAGGGTCTGTGCTTCAATACCTTGCGCAGCATCGACAACTAGCAATGCCCCTTCACAAGCTGCCAAACTACGGGAAACTTCATACGTGAAGTCGACGTGTCCTGGCGTATCGATCAGGTTCAAAATGTATTCTTCTCCATCGTCCGCCTTATAAGTAAGACGAACCGCTTGCAATTTAATTGTAATACCACGTTCGCGCTCCAGATCCATCTGGTCAAGCACCTGTGCTTGCATTTCACGGGAAGTTAGTGCTCCCGTATATTCCAGAATGCGATCGGCAAGCGTGGACTTTCCGTGGTCAATATGTGCAATAATACAAAAATTGCGAATTTTCTTCTGTCGTGACAGCAATTCCGTCATTCGATCTAATACCCCCACCACTGTGCCAAGTTTCAATTGTTTTATTATACCGAATAACACCGCCGGCATCAATGGCGCAGTAACATTTAGAACAATCCGTCGAATATTCCTACAACCGCTTGAATCCCTGCCTCAGACAATCGAGATAAAAAACCCGCTGTTTTATCCGCTAATTTGTTGACTGGAGGTTTCTCAATTGGAGGCAATCCCATATGCTCAGGCATTTGCTTCTCCCATTCTTCAGTTGCCTGCTGCTCATTACGAAGATTCACTTCAGATACAGACTTTAGCTGCCGATTCCATTCTGATTCCCAACTTGTAGTTGGTTCGGTTGAACCTGTTTGAACATTCCACTGCTGCTTCTCTAAAGCTTGCTGTCCACTGTCAGGCAGTTTAGATGAAGCCTCCGTGACAGCCGTTTGCGGCATAGGGCCATACACCCTATCGATACCTAGGCGCGTCCATTCCATACCAACTAACACGCCAATAATAGTAAACAGAAGCAAAACCGTAATGCGCGGAACAATACGTTTCATCTCCTAAACCTCCGGTTCATTAGGTATCGAAAGTACAATAGAAGGTGTATCCCAAAATGAGCTGTCTTAACCTAACCAATAGAGGTAGCAGCACTCGTATCGTCACGCGATTTTTCTGGAGAGTAAGCTGAATAGGCCTTTTTCCCTTTGTTGCTATCAGCATTCACTGGTTTCGTTACTGGCTTATCTCCCTGCTGTTCATGCACGATATCAGCGATTAAATCTGCTAATAAATCCACCGTCCGGTAGCTCTCCTCCAACGTATTGTCGATACCGCCTATTTCAACAATGACACTGTTTGGAGATAGAGATTGATTGTACTCACCATTACCTTGGGCAGCAGACTTGCCCCAAATGCCGCGGGAGATGCCGGGATAATCTTTTTCCAACCTGCTATGAATTTCTGAGGCAAATTTCTCGTTCTTCTTCCAGTTCGGATTGCGATGTCCAATAATAAAGTATACTTGGGCATATGATTTATTATTAATCGTCACGGTTGAATCTTCCCGGCGAAGCGCATCGCGATGAATATCAAAAAAGAACTGTAAATCTTGATGCTGCGACATCGCTTCTTTAATTGTGCCATGTGAATATTTATAAGACTGATTCCACTTGTATCCTTCGACACTGGATGCATAATCTTTATCGGAATGCGCAGCTCCTACTCCTCGCTTCTCTAATTGATCCTGAAGTCGTTTACCAACAAGTGTAATGTTCAATTCAGCATCGTTTGGATTGGAACTTTTACTTTTTAATACCGGATTCCACGATTCTCGATTATGTGAGTGGTAAATGAACACAACTTTATTGCTCATCTGTGAAGAAGGCTGTTTCGTGCCTGCGGAATCTTTACCCGAACTCCCTGGCAATGGCTTGATCCTATTATCCTGTGATGACTGAGGATCGTCTTCACCTTGCGTAAGTTGATTAGGCAAAGGCATATAATCAGCAGGGCCTTTCGCGTACTGATTCCCCTCTGGAAGCCGCAGTGGAACAGTCTGTTCACGATTGGCCCGCGGTAATTCTCCTGCTAGCAATGTTTTCGGATCAAGCGGATTCATATTCGTCATCAAACGAACCAATAGTCTTGCTGCATCCTTGCTATTCCATTGCAATTGCTGTGCAGAATCAGGTACGCCCGGCATCTCCATCGCAATCGCGTTCATAAATAGTTGCGCAGGCAGTTGAGCTGCAATGCCTTTCATACCAGCCAAAGGAGTAGACTGCGCCTTCTGCTCAGCAATAACCCCTATGCCAATTACGATGAAAAAAGCAGCTGAAGCAACTGCCATCAACATAAACATCCGCCCGGATAAAATGATCGGTTCCCACTTCTTCAAATTCTGCTTATTCCAACGATTTTTATTATTTTCATCATTCCATTCCATCTATTTGTTCGCCTCCTTGCCTGCTGTCACTGTCTTTCATTCGGATCACACAAGCTTGCGAGAAACCTTTGTTGAGTAGCTGCGAAAATGAAGGGCGAATGATTAAAGCATCGTTTCGTATCCCACATACATTCTCGTAATCTCTCAATATTTCATAGGCTTTGTAAGCAAGTGCGAGGAATGAAAGATTGCTATTAGTAGACTCTATGAGGACAAACAAAATACTAGAACTAAAACCTAATTTCTCGGGAAATAAAAACGAATAGTCGTTCCTTTCCCTATCTGGCTCTGTACAGAAATTTCACCATCATGCGCTTCTATTAATTGTTTCGTAATAGCCATACCAAGACCGCTGCCTCGATCCGTCGTATCTGTAGATGTACCACGGTAATATCTTTGGAACAAGTTTTGCAGGGCCTGCTCATCCATACCGCGCCCATCATCCATAAATAAAAGGGTCGTTCCCGCTTCATCTTGCTCGATAGATACCGTCACTATCGTTCCTGACTCGTTATGAATCCAAGCATTCATACACACATTTTCAACTGCCCGTACAAAATACCGAACATCAATATTCAACATAATCGGTTGTGGCGAAGGGTTAAAAATGATTTTCGCTTCTGTATCAGCCGGTACTGGCAGCAGTTCATGGACGATACTAGACATCCAATCATTCATTTCCGTCTCCACTCGATCCATCGGTAACGCATTGCTTTTTAATTGATAGGTTAAATTCAAATTTTGTATAAGCTCATCCATACGCTCGGCTTTCTGTTGAATCAGCATGCTAAATTCCATTCTCTCTGCTTCACTCCAGTCATACTGGTTAGCATTCAGTAGGTGAGCATAGCCAATAATGGAAGCCAATGGGGTCTTTAGGTCATGCGTCAACCCCGTCAACCATTGCTCCCGCAGCCGTTCATGCTGTTCTCGATCACTTTCAGACTGCTGTAATCTCTCAGAGAGCGTACTCAGCGCCTGCCAAACGTCACTATAAATTCGATAGTTTCGTTTCAATCTACCCTTGCCATTAAGCGAAAGATACTTTCCAGATATGTTCCGCGGCTCCTCGTATTGATGATTGGACATTGCTTCTGCCCATCTCATAAAATGAGTAAGTGGACGACCAATTCGACTGCTTTCCCACCATGCCATGATGGCAAACAGAATCAGCATTGAGAGCACCACAGCCCCGATGCCGACCATCCATATTTGCGTTTCGCTATATAAGTGCAGGCCTGCCATGATCACAAAAGGCTCTGCATCTAACGATGAATAAGGCATACGAAGAACCCACGTATTCCCTGAATTCGAATCATATTGAAAAGCAACTCGCTCGCCATAATGTTCCTCATATCCAGCACGTAGAACCAACTCATACGGGCTGATCTTACTTTCTATGCTCTTTGGCTTATTCCAACTCTCTAAATCATCTCCCTCTGCATTTATCGACTGCACCCATGCTCCAGCTTGTTTGATCATCGGCTTTGCCTTTTCGGGATCTTTTAACCACGCGTCCAGCAAATGCTCCTTTTCTGATTTCTCACCATAAATGAGCATGATTTCATAATCACCTATAGCTCTCAAATAAGCATATACGTCATATGGAAAAGGAACCTTCCGATGCATAAAAGAGACAAGTTCTCCCACCTTATACTTTTTGGGCACATCGTCAGGAACAAAAAATTCATGCAAAACAGCTCCGCTTGAATCTGCAATCTGAAGCCATCCACCGCTAACCTTCACTTGTTGTATCAACTGCTCATCCCATTGAAGCTGTCCATTTATAACCGAAATTGAATCAACCAAGTTGTCAAATCCATGATTCGCAAAATTCCGGTTCATATTTAGAGCCATCGTACGATCTACAATCCATGAAAATGCGATGACAACACTAAGAAGCAACGCGATCGAAATAAACAACCACTGTCGAATATAATGCCATGCGAGTCTTTGAGTCGCCTTCACAATTAACCCTCCTTGCGTTTTGGACGGGAGAGCAGCTTATAGCCCATTCCGCGTACCGTAACGAGGTAGGATGGTTCACTCGGCATTTCCTCAATCCGTTCCCTAATTCGATGAATATGTACCATGACCGTGTTGTCGTCTTTGACAGCATCCAAGCCCCATACTTGTTCATACAGTTCGCCTTTGGAAAAAATCCGATTCGGATGCTTGCACAAATACAGCAGCAGTTGGAACACCATCGCTGGACAATCTATAGATTGTCCAGCAACAATTAATTCGCCAGCTTGCTCATCAACTTGGAATCTACCGTAATCATATATGTCTCTAGTAGATTGCGACGCATATGAAGTTCGCTCTTCATTTATAGATTCTAAAGTCGCTCTATCATGCTTCGATAACGAATCTACTCTCCCTTGAGCATGCTGAATGGCTTGCTGATAAGATAAATGTCGCTTCAACTGCACCTTTACTCTTGCAGCTAGCTCTAGAGGGTTGAACGGCTTCGTCATATAGTCGTCTCCTCCAAGTGCGAAGCCAGTTAACTTATCCAAATCCGTCGTGCGGGCGGTCACAAACAAAATAGGCGCTTCTGTTTTCAGTCTAAGAAGAGGAGCGATCTCGAATCCACTTCTTCCGGGCAGCATTACATCTAATATGATGCAGTCCAGTGGAATTTGTTCATTTATGAGTAGAGCTTCTTCTGCATTTGAAGCGGTATGTACATTTGTAAATCCTTCTTTATTTAGTACGGTCAGGACGAGCTTCTGCAAAGCTAACTCATCTTCAACGATAAGGATATGTGCTTGCTGCAAATCGTTCATTATGTATTCCCCCTTATATATTCGTACGCCGTTCTCTCCAATCACGTTACGCTTACTTGTTTACAGCAATAAAACTCTACTAATAATTAACATGTTCCAAATAAGTAAAATCATCATATCATACGGCCCAAACCTGTAAACTAGGGGCGCTATAGGCTACACCATACCACGCTATGCTTACCTTTCCTCTAACGGTTTCTTAACGGAACCTTAACAACCTCATTGTTAAACCAAAATCTTACATAAATGATTTATATCCCGTTTCGCTGCACGTAAAAGTAAACCTTTATTATTCATATTAGAGAAACGAAAACAAACAAAAACGATCCAATCACAAAGGAGATTACATGATGAAAAAGAGCGTAGACGTTACAAACCATTCAAACCTTACAAGTAAAAATAAAAAATCGCTATCACGTTCAACAGCAGCCTTGCTTGCAACTCTACTTTTTTCTTCTCTATTGATAGGCGGATGTGTCGATAAAGAAGCGGAGGCAGCTACGCAACATGTAACGAAAGCAAATAAGGGGACTTTGACTGCGGAAAAAAAGAAACCGATCACAGCAACAAAAGAAAATTTCGAAAAATGGGTATCCGCACATGATGGTCGTTCCCTGCACGCAGCATTAGTAGCAAGTTTTCAAAAAGATGTCAGCCAAAAAGATATTCAACAGCTTTTAGAATCTTTCTGGACAAAAGGAGAGAAACCTCGTTATGTAGGGCAGCGATTTTCACCCGAAGGTTTCATTGTTGAATCCTGGACAAACAAAGATAAAAGCAAACTTATTTTAGCAATCATTAAAAATGGGAAAATTTCGTATTTACTCATGCCACCGCCTCTAAAGTTTCCAGAGACAGACTCCTATCAAACAAAAACGACGTTCCAGCTTCCATTTGATGGCGAATGGTTCGTAGCCTGGGGTGGTCATAATGTAATCGAAAATTATCACTACGCTTATGATACACAGCGCTATGCACTTGACCTTGTCGTAACGAAGAACGGAAAAAGCTTTAAAGGCAATGGCAAGAAAAATGAGGATTATTACGCATTCGGTAAAAAAGTGTTGTCCCCTGCAGGCGGAACCATCGTTGATGTGGTAACTGATATTCCAGATAATGTGCCAGGTAAGATGAACCCCGATCAAACTGCTGGCAACTATGTCATTATTGATCATGGCAACAACGAATATAGCTTTTTAGCACATTTCAAACAGAATACGATTAAAGTCAAGAAAGGTGATAAGGTCAAAACGGGTGACTATCTGGGGGACTGCGGCAATTCAGGCAACTCCAGTGAGGCGCACATTCACTATCAAGTAAGTGACAAACCAAGCTTGGAACATGGTCGTTCATTGCCTCCACGTTTCGCAAAAGGAATTTTCCCTGTACAAGGTCAAATACTGAAAGGTCAGTCGCCAACAAATAAACAAACAAATAAATAAATGCTCTACACGAAAAACCTTTCCTGTAAGTGAAAGATTGCTAATGTCTCTCTACTCACCAGGAAAGGTTTTTCATTAATGCGTATAAGCAGCTACATTATTCGTATCTACCGCTTCATGAAGTGCAGCATTTAAGCCGCTGGCAATAATATTCGCCATATCCTCAATAAATTCATCGACCTCTTTAGGTGTTACAATGACATCGTGTCCCAACGGTTCCAGCACTTCTTTTACAAGCTGCAAACGTTCCTGCTCCGATACTTCATCTAAAAGCCCAATAACGTCTCTTGATTTTACATTTTCATGCTTAAAATGCTCTTTCATCAGCTCAATTGCATTATTTACAATCGTTGAAGCATAGCATACAGTTGGCACGCCAATTGCAATACAAGGAATACCGAGTATTTCTTGCGTCAATCCTTTGCGCTTGTTACCAATCCCAGAACCTGGATGAATACCGATATCAGCAACTTGTATCGTTGTATTGACTCTTTCCAAAGCCTTTGATGCTAACGCATCGATTGCAATAATAACATCAGGACGCGTTTTCTCCACGATGGCATGCACAATTTCACTAGATTCGATACCCGTTGTTCCGAGTACACCAGGAGCTACAGCACTAACTTGCCTATAACCTGGGCTTACTTGCTCAGGAACGAGTTCAAAATAATGCCTTGTTACTAATATATTTTCTACAACCATCGGGCCAAGCGCATCCGGCGTTACATTCGAGTTACCCAATCCAACGATTAATACTTTGTCAGTCGACTTTACTCCTGCATCTATTAAATATTTTTCAAATAGTTGAGCAAACTTCGTCGCGACTCGATCTTGCAAGTCAGAGTCTTTTTTACGCAATGCAGGCACTTCTAATGTCAAATACCGCCCTTGTACGCGCCCCATTGCACGAGAACCTTCTTCATTATATACATTTAAGTTTGTTACTTTAATTCCCGCCGCATTCTCTACATGCTCCTCCACGCCAGGCAGTGGCACATGGATATCAGGCTGCGCCATTTCACGAGCTTCAAGTGCTAAGTCCGTTCGTACCGAATACTTGTTTAAATCTGCCGTCATTGTCTTCCTCCCGTCAAATCATCGCGTACTCTCGCTATTATGCGCAAATTGTTCGTTCCATTATGCGTAAGCTTACGTAAATTCTTCGATGATAAACGTGCGTCAAATCGCGGGATTTCCACCTAATGGGAGGTGCTGCCAGTATGGGTTGTGTGTTGCTTTTTACTATACATCATGATAGAATACTTTAAGTTGTGAATCATTTCATTCAGACCTCAATCTGTGGAATTGATTCTATTGTCGCACTACGATGCAACGGAGGTGAAAGCAATGCCAAACATTAAATCCGCTGTTAAACGCGTAAAAACAAACGACAAACGTCGCATGTTGAACGCTTCCCAAAAATCCGCACTTCGTACAGCAGTTAAAGCTGCTGATGTCTCTTTGACAACTACTGAAGTGGAAACAGCTAAAGCAGCTGTAGCTTTGGCTTCCAAGAAATTGGACAAAGCTGTGACTAAAGGTTTGATCCACAAAAATGCGGCTGCCCGCAAAAAATCTCGCTTAGCACAAAAATTGAACGCTTTGACTGCACAAGCATAATCAAAGCCTTTCATACTTAGCTTAAAGCGCAAAAAAGGCTGTCCTACTGGACAGCTTTTTTTATTTGTATACTTACTATTCATTTTCCTATCACTGGGAATATATTAGAGAAATCTTCTCTAGTCTTATCTAATAGACTCAATCCAACCTCTCAGTAATCTCTACATCTTCCTTCTCGTCACTTAGCATGTTATAGAAATACGGATCTAGTGCAGCTTATGACGAGGCACGCCGCTGCTAAGTCTCATGATGAACAGCTCCAGCCCTAACGTCTTTTCCACACGTCCGCTCTTCATTTCATAATCCAACTCAGCCGCCTCTGTGAGCCATGCTGCCAGCGCACTTGCTGGATGTGAGCGCGCCTGCTCTGCTGCCATCTTAACCGCATAGGGATGCAACCCTAATTGCGATGCTACCTGCTGCTGACTAAAGCTTTGGCCAGTCAGTTCTTTCACTTGCAGCATGATACGAAGTTGGCGAACAATAAGGGCAACGATTTTGATAGGTTCTTCCTTCTGCTTCAGCAATTCATGTAGGGTAGAAAGAGCACGATCCGTACGTTTCCCAATTATATCTTCAACAAGCTGAAACACATTTTCTTCTGTATTTTTAGGAACAAGGCTTTCAACTGCATGAACATCTATATGCTGACTTTGACCTACATACAGACACAGCTTTTCCATTTCACTCGATAGAGCTTGCAGCTTCGTTCCTGCACTTCTAATCAGCACATCTACCGCTTGCTCCTCAATGATACACTGGCGCTGCTCAGCCTGCTTGATTACCCATTGCACCAGTTCTTCCGCACTGAATGGATTAAACGCTAGTATAGCATCAGCCGATTTGGCAGCCTTTGTCGTCTTCTTGCGCTCGTCAAGCTTTTCCCCCTGCACCATAAAAATAATAATCGTGGTGTCCATCGGTTCCGCCATATATTGCAACAAACGATCGGTACGATGCTCCATCTTCCCGTCCTTGCCCGTACCAAAAATCGACTGGTCCTTCACAAGAATCACTTTGCGCTCAACGAGAAACGGCGGTGTTTCCGCTTCTTCTACAACCAGCTCAACCGGCATTTCAGATGTATCCATCTTCGTAATCGCCAATTCACGATTATCTTCAGGCACGAGCTGCGACAACATAAACTGAACGAATTCATCCATTCGATATTTTTCTGAACCATATAACACATAGAACGGTTGTGCTTGGCCCTTCTTAATTTGCTTCACAGCCGTCTTCAAATCCACGTACCATTCCTCCTTAACATCTGTACCGATCATATCAGACTTAAGAAGAAAAACAAAGGGATTGAACGGCAACCCGATCAATCCCTTTGTCCCCAACATCTATGATAAACGTCTGTTTGTAGAAGGCCTAGGTCCTCCTCGCAGACGGTTACACGACGACGGGTCCGTTACTAGTTATGTGTTGTTTCTTTCTGCTAACACTATACGCAAGTCGCGCCTCAAGTGTGCAGCATCTCGTATTATTTTATTTTGAACTTTAACTTTCTCTATGGACTCATTCAGCTTTATAAAAACGCTCTCCTGTACGAGGATTATAATACACTCTTACCTTTTGCCCTGTTCGTGGATCAATACTTACTTCAGATGTACGTTCATATCCATTTGGCACGTCGTCCGTATCTGATTCATTTCGATATCTGCGATCTTTGAATCGTGCAACAATAAGTAACACAAGGAGTATCAATGCCTGAACACCAAAATAAATCCACAGAAATTTGTCCATTATGCTTTAACTTTCTCTACGACAACGGCGGTGCCATAAGCTACAATTTCCGTCATGTTGTTGCCTGCTTCACCAGAATCAAAGCGAACCATTACAATCGCATTCGCACCCATAGCTTGAGCATTCTTCACCATACGATCCATTGCCTGCTTACGAGCGTCTTCCAGCATTTCAGTATATTGTGTAATCTCTCCACCAACAAGTCCTTTGAAGGCTGCCATAATATCTTTACCGAGCCCTCGTGCACGCACAGTTAAGCCAAATACAGGACCAATTACTTCCTTCACCTCATAATTTGGAACGCGTTCAGTTGTTACGATTAACATACTATCGCCCCTCATCCATTGATTTATCATTTCATACGGAAAAGCGATAAATATGTTTCAACTTCTATCTGAAATAAATGAAATGCCGCATACACAAATGTCTAATGACAAGAAAGCAGCCTACTGTAATTAGATAGGCTGCTTCTTAGCAATCATTGAAAGACAATGAATGAAACTATTTACGGATTGGAACCCGCACCTGCATTAGGGTCTGGGGTAACTGCCGGATCTCCACCTGGCTCCGTCGCTGGAGTGTCTCCATTCACTGGTGAAGGGCTCTCATGAGTTGGAGCTTCTGGCTCTGTCTCCACTGGAGGCAAAGTTGGTGATTTAGCATGATCCTCACTTGGCTTAGCTGGAGCATCAACTTTATGAAGACCTTTATTATCTACTTGATACACAACGTCCTTGGTCTTTCCATCAAGCACCCAAGCTGTAACAGTGATCTGCTTGTTATCCTCACTCCATTTTATCTGCTCAGGCGTATCAGCAAAATCCAAAATCTGAACAATCACCGGACTCTCGTTCTCATATCGATACAGCATAAGCTGCCCGTTGATCCAACGTACGGTATAACTTTTATCTGGCGAATGAGAGTCAATCGATGCACTAAACAAAGAGGCTTCTTTACCGTCAGGGACGATGCTTTTTTTATCCCTTCCTTCGGACTCACCTGCACCATCTGTAATCCCATGACCTCCTTTTGGAGGCTGTTGTTTATCTTTATCACCTTGAGGCTTCGTATCTGGCGTCTCAGTGATTGCAGGTTTCACAGTTTTGGGATTCGGCTTTGGCTGGTTCCCTTTATTTCCGTCGTTCTTACTAGAAGGCTGTTCACTTCCATTGTCTTTTGGCTTAACGGGACTTATTCTGCTCGTAGTTAGCGGCTTCGACGAATCTTCATTTGTCCCAGGCTGCTCTATCTGCTCACGATTAGATTCACCGCTCTCCTGCTCTTGATCAACTGCATCTTGTGCGTCGATTTGACCCGGACTATCTCCATTACCATTTTGGTTTGGGTCCGTTTGATTAGATTCATTAGCAGCAGCTTCACCACCAACCTCTGTCGATCCTTGCTCTGAGGAAGGATCAGTCGAGTTCGCAACCTTTTCTTCTTTTTTGTGAAGAGAAAGTTCATTGAAGTCTGCGCTCTCTTGCGAAACGGGCTGATAATTAATAACAAACAGTCCTACTACTAATCCTGCTGCAATAACGCCGCTAATTGCTTTCCATTTGAACCACTTGTTCGTACGTACGGTTGGAGCTGTACTTCCATGTACGTTCTTAGGCCTGCTTAATGTTTCCTCCTGCGAATTCGATTGCATAAACGGCACAGTTGCTGCTATTATCGTATCTTCTTCGGCTTGAGGTGCTGTTACTCGATCAAGTTCATCTAGTTGAGGCAATATAGCATCAACCAAGCTGTAAGCTGGTTGCACTTTGGGAAGCTCTACTAATTGTTGATGTAGACGTGACAAGCGTTCAAACATCTCGGCACAGGCGGGACAACGGCGCATATGTTCTGTCAGCAGGCTATGGTCGTATTCCATCTCATCCAGCTTTAATTGCATCATTTCCATCACCTCTGAACAGTTCACCCTCGCACACCACCTTTCTCATAATCTTGTAGCATCGTTTGCAATTGTTGACGCGCACGGAATAGATAAGACTTCACGGTATTCAATGGGATGTCTAAACTATCCGCAATCTCGTTGTAAGAGAAGTCTTGTAGGTACCGCAAAACGACGACTGTTCTATGGTGCTCAGGTAGGCGGTCGATGGCCTCACGTATATCTTGAGCCGCATAGGCGGATAACACTTCTTTCTCCACACTTTGATCCCCGAGAAACACCAAATTATGCTCATCAATGGAGACCGTGGGACGGGCACGCCGGAATTTATCAATACAAATATTCGTTACAATTCGTTGTACCCATGTCTTAAATTGAGCTTTCTCCTCATAAGAGTTAATCTTAGAGTATATACGAATCAATGCCTCTTGGGACGCGTCCATGGCATCTTGCTCGTTGTGATTCAATACGTAATAAGCCGTTCGATACACATACGGTTCTATTTCTCGCAAAAGGGTGATTAGAGCCTCGCGATCACCGGATTGAGCGGCTCGTATGAGACCTTGCTCTATCACTTTGCCCCCCCTCTCTTGCATATCCATTGACGCAGCGTAAGCGTAAATGGTTGCAGTCAGATTTTATTTTTTGTTACCCAATAACTGGGCCTGAATAGAAGCAGCAGGAATAAATAGAAAATAACAGTTACCATTATGTATGAGTCCGCCAAGCTTCTATTGTAAATGAATGTCTCTACTGTGCAATCCTATCACGTTTCATTCTCATCTTCAAACCTTCCTTGGTAGACTTATATTGAACCTCACCATGAAGATCAGTACGAAATATAACACTGTCTACACGCGCTAGTTCTCTTAACACCTGCGGATGAGGATGACCGTACAGATTGTTTTTCCCTGCTGATATCACAGATGTTCTAGGCTTCCATCGATCTACCCATTCTGGAATCGTAGAGGAACGACTGCCATGATGCGCGACCTTTAACACATCGATCCGTTCGGGATATGGGCTCCCCTGCTGTTCCCTCTCCTTATCATTCATTAGTAAAATCATTTCTTCATCAGCCCCGATATCACCAGTAAGCAAGAAAGTACTCTTACTCTTCCCTTCACCTAATGTCAGCAGCAGCACTAACGAGAATTCATTTTGCTCCTCTTCAACGTCAAGCTGCGTACTGGATGCCGTGTCTGAAGAAGATGGATGCCATACATCAATTCGGGTATCCCGATCCACTTGCCAGCTTGTTCCCGTTTTCCATCCAATTATAGATATATGACGCTCAAGTGCAATACTATACAATTCACGCATAACGGAAGAAGATTTCCACGTTCCATTCATAACTAGCCGATCTGCTGGTATATGCTTAAGAACCGCTCGCAAACCACCTGCATGGTCAGCATCTCCGTGTGTAACAACAACCGCATCCAAATGCCGAACTCCCCGCTGCTTCAACAGAGGAACAATCCGCTTCTCACCTACCTCATACGGATCACGTCGCTGCTTCCAAGCTTCCTTTGCCTTACCAAACTTTATTTCTCCACCTCCATCGATGAGGATATTGCGGCCAGAAGCTGTGCGTAACAAAATGCTATCCCCTTGCCCCACATTAAGAAAAGATACTACGGTCTCCTCAGGCCTTCCTGCGTGGTACCCAGTATAAAGTAAAGAAGAAAGTAAACTTATACTACACACAAGCCCAACATAGATTGGTCGCCGAGAAACAGGTTGTAAAACAATAAAGTTCGCTAACGGCATCGTATCGGGTATTAAATTTTCGTTTTCTACTAGCCTATGTTGGGCAGAATCATTGCAGTATGTGTGGCTTTGTCTTAGACTTGCACCTAGCTTCAGCAGCACAAATAATAATACATAATATCCAACTATCCAAGCTGCAGAGAGCTTCGGCCAAATAACACTCGTCCCCTCCCACTGTGCCAAATAATGAACCAGCGCAAATGTCCAGTCATTCCCGATTCGCACTATAGCAGCAAGCCCCTCCGCTAACGGCATGTACAAATAGCTCACCAACAAAACGATTGTACCAAGTGGAAGAATCACCAAGCTTATGAATGGAACCAGCACTACATTCACGCCTAGCGATAGAAGCGACACTTGATTGAAATAATAAATGGTTAAGGGGAAAGATACGGCCTGAGCTACAATGGACACGCCTAAAGAAGAAGTCAGCCATGCTGGCCAGCTAGCAGGAAGGAGTCTCGTAAATAAGGGTACACCAATGATAAGACCAGCAGTTACAGCAAAGGATAGCTGAAAACTCACATCCACCGCATAATAAGGATTCCACAACAGCATCATTAGCAATACCGCAGACAAAATATGAAGCCCATCACGCAGCCAACCTTGACGAAGCCCAATGAGAACAAGTATGGACATAAAGCCTGCACGAAGAATAGATGGAGAAGCCCCTGTGAACAAAACATAAAGAGGAATAAGACCAATAACTACCGTTAATGCCGACTCCCTAGGCAATCTCAACCAACGAAGCAAATACAAGCATCCGCCAACAAATACGGCAACATGCAAACCTGATATCGCTAGAACGTGAGTTAATCCTAGTTGAGAAAATGAACGCTCCAACTCCAGATCAAGATCACTGCGTAATCCTAATATTAGTCCTTGCATATAACTGCTCTGTTCCACAGGAAACAATGCGTCGAACTGAGAAGCACTGTGCAGTCGCAGCTGTTCAACGGCACCCATCCACCACTCCCAGTCCATCGTGTCTGCTGAATTATTTATTTGTACAGACTGCGCTCCTTTAACATGAAAAACTCCATAAATATGCTGATGCCTCAAATAGTTCCTATATTCAAACACCCCAAAGTTGTCTGCGTCTGAAGGCAGCTTCAACTCACCTTCTACGCTTATATTTGCGCCCCGCTTCCATAGAGTAGAATTCTGCAATTCAACCTCTTCTAAAAGCTTAATTTGCACGAATACGAGCTCAGAAGCAGGCTCTATCCGGTTCTGATTATGGCTAAAAGAACGTACTCTTAGTCGAAATTGTACACGATCTCCGTCTCTCACAACTTCTGAAGCAATTGTACCTTTCATCGTTCCACTCCATGCTTCTTCTACCCTCTGCCGATCATCATGCAGGCTATCCACTAACATCGGAAGTTCCGAAAGCTGCCTATTGTCATACCAACAATAATAGCTGGCTGATACTAACATAACCAATAGACATAAGCAGCCAATTCTCCAGCTCAGCCATCTGAAACGGTCCAGCAGCGGCAGCAACAGACCTAACCCAATTAAACTCCATACGATATCCATAAAAGCCATCGTAATCGCAAAATATATGCCAAACACCCAGCAGCAAGCAGCCGTAACGATAGGTCGCCGTTCGATAGTCATCTCCCCTTCTCTTCCCTTCCGTACAAATTCAATAACTTCATCACGATTTGCGAAAACAAAAAAACCTTGCTGCCAACTACGTAAATGTAACGATTTACGAATGGCCGCAAGGTTCTTCCTTAACATAACCTACATATGTTCTTTTTGTATTTCCTCAACCGCTTGCTGCGGGGGATCATACTGCAACAGCTGACGGAATACAATTCCTCTTTGCTCCATCATCCGTGAAACTTTCTCGGTGTCCTTTAAATAAGGGCGATGGAACACAATCTCCGTCACACCACTATTCGTTAGCATATTCGCACATGTCCAGCAAGGTTGATCCGTTACATAGACAGTAGAGCCTTCACGGTCGATACGGTCAGTAAACAATAGCAAATTTTGCTCCGCGTGAATCGTACGAATACAGCGCTGCTTCTTCACCATTTCCTCACTGCCATCCGCTTGATGCACAACCTCATACTGCTCTACAATCATACACCCTTCCTCACTGCAATCTGGCACCCCCATAGGTGCCCCATTATAAGCCGTCCCAAGCAATTTCTTGCCTTGGACAAGCACTGCACCAACATGTCTGCGCGGGCAGCGAGACCGTGTAGAAACCATATATGCGATATCCATAAAATACGTATCCCAATCTTTGCGTTTCGTTGCCGTCATGATGTTACCCCTTCTCTACCCACACTATGTTTGAATTACATCCTATTTTAAAATGGCGGATTAAGAGATGCAACCTCTTCTGTCATATAAAAGAAATGGATTTGCAGCGTTTACAGTCAACCCGCAACTTCTCGCAACACACAATTTAGTCCACTGTAAGCTTGTCTTTCATCTTCTTAAACATTTTAGGACCAATACCTTTAACCTTCATTACCTCTTCAATTGAGTTAAACTTTCCATGCTGCTCGCGATAAGCAACAATTGCTTTAGCTTTGGAGGGACCAACGCCTGGCAGCTCGTCAAGCTGCTGCTCATTTGCACGATTTAAAGAAATAAGCTGGCTCTGCTGTTCTGCTGCTATCTCAGTCGCATTAGTAGGAACATTGTTCGTATTCGATGCTGCTGCAGCTATTTTTTTATTTTCTTTAGTAAGGCCTTCACTTGCTTCATGCTGATTGTGCGGTTGCTTCGTTGTGTGCGAATTCGTTACTTGAGCTTGATTATTCGTGTCTGTTTGTTCATTGCGTTTATCTCCTTGCTGCCGATCCCCTCCCACCCCCTTCGAGCTGCTGTTTCTGTTCTCATTTACTTGCGCAGCTTTATTCGGATCGCTAGTAGGAAGATTAACTTCTCTTTTGTTAGGTTCACGGTCAGACGAAGTACTGCTCTCAGTCTCCAGCAGTTGAGACACTTGATTATTGATGGGTTTCCATCCCTCTGTCGCACCTCCAAGCTGAGGACGAAGCCACATAAAAGCAAATAAGACGATACCAATAACACCAACCATTACGACAATCATCCAAGATACAAGTGAAGCCTGCTTGCGATTAGCAGACATAAACATTCCCCCAATATTATTGATGCGGTATAGTGGTCAACTAGTCGTTCATATAGTGATTTAAAGCGTTGCATAACGGCCCGTGTACGGTCGAAAGAAGGGAGGACGTCCACGTGAAGGTCGGATTCATAGGAACGGGCAGCATGGGCTCTATATTAATCGAAGCCTTTATACAATCGGGCGTATTGGAGTCAAAGCAAGTTGTCGTAACAAATCGCACAATCGCGAAGGCACAGCGTTTAGCCGAAAAGTATCCGGGACTGCATGCTACTGCAAATGTAGCAGAAACGACGCGACTTAGTCATATCGTATTTATATGTGTGAAGCCGCTTGAGTTCAAAAATGTGGTGAACGAGATTGCCAAAGTTGTCACACCGGATCAACTCGTTGTTTCCATCACTAGCCCGATACTGATCGAGCAGTTAGAGAGCAGCCTGTCTTGCAAAGTAGCAAAAATTATTCCGAGTATTGCAAATTATGTACAGAGTGGTGCTTCCATCTGTATGTATGGTTCCCGTATTGGGACAGAAGATCGGTTGCTGCTGGAGCAGTTGATGATATCGATTAGCCAGCCGATTGTCATATCGGAGCAGCACACACGAATTACAAGTGATATTTGCAGTTGTGGACCCGCATTTTTAGCGTTATTTGTACAGAAATGGATTGATGCAGCGGTAGAACGTACAGGAATTGATTATTCTGAGGCTACGAGGTTGGCTTGCGAAATGGTACTTGGTACCGGCAAGCTTTTAACCGAAGGGAAATTGACGCCTGAACAGCTGCAGCAGCGAGTTGCAGTACCCGGCGGCATAACCGCCGAAGCACTGCACTTGCTACAGCATAAGTTAGATGGTGTATTCCATCAACTTATTGATGTTACACATGGCAAATTCCAAGAGGACTTGGAAAAAGTAAAAACGTCATGGTCAGAGACCTAACACTTAACATTAGCCAACTACGATATTAACTAGGCGACCTTTAACAGCGATCACTTTGCGTACTGTCTTGCCCGCAATTGCGGCTTGGACATTCGCAGACTGCATCGCTGTTTCTTGTGTAGTGGCTTCATCCGCGTCTGCAGCTACTTTTAGACGCTCAACGATCTTGCCGTTCACTTGAACAACGATCTCAACTTCTGCATCAACCGTAAGACGCTCATCATACGTCGGCCATGCCACATACGAGATCGTACCATTGAAGCCCATACGCTCCCATAGCTCTTCCGCGATATGCGGTGCCAAAGGAGACAACAATTGAATAAAGTTCTCCATTGCTTTGCGTGGCAATGTTTCTTGCTTATAAGCATCATTGATGAAGATCATCATTTGGCTAATTGCTGTATTGAAACGCAATGCCTCTGTGTCTTCTGTTACTTTTTTAACTGTTTTGTGCCATACGCGAACGAATGCATCGTCACCTTGCTCATCTACAATTTTCGGATTCAATTGATTGTCCTCCGTAATGAACAAGCGCCAAATACGGCTCAAGAAGCGGTACATACCTTCAACACCATTTGTATTCCAAGGCTTTGTTGCTTCCAAAGGACCCATGAACATTTCATACATACGAAGTGTATCTGCACCATACTCGTTCACAATTTCATCAGGATTGATGACATTTCCGCGAGACTTGGACATCTTCTCACCGTTCGTACCAAGAATCATACCTTGGTTAACGAGCTTGTAGAATGGCTCCTTCGTTTCAACTACACCGATATCGTACAATACTTTGTGCCAGAAGCGAGCATAGAGCAAGTGAAGTACCGCATGCTCAGCTCCACCAATGTACAAGTCTACAGGCAACCATTTGCTTTGTTTTTCTTTGGAACAAATCTCATCATTGTTCTTCGGATCAATGAAGCGTAGGTAGTACCAGCAGCTGCCTGCCCATTGCGGCATCGTATTTGTCTCACGACGTGCTTTCATGCCTGTCTCAGGATCAATCGTCTCTACCCAATCGGTTACATTTGCAAGTGGTGACTCGCCTGTACCAGAAGGACGAATTTGATCTACATCCGGCAGCATAAGCGGAAGCTCCGATTCAGGAACTGTCTTCATTGTGCCATCTTCTAGATGGATGATCGGAATTGGCTCTCCCCAATAACGCTGACGGCTAAACAACCAGTCACGCAGACGGTACGTTACTTTACCTTGACCTACGCCTTTTTCTTGCAACCATTCGATCATACGTGCGATTGCCGCTTCGTTCTCAAGACCGTTCAAGAAGTCAGAGTTAACATGAGCTCCGTCACCTGCGTATGCTTCCTTCGTCACATCGCCACCGGATACAACTTCGATAATCGGTAGCTCGAATTGCTTCGCGAATTCCCAATCACGCTCATCGTGACCTGGAACAGCCATAATTGCACCTGTACCATAGCCAGCCAATACATAGTCAGCAATCCAAATCGGTGCTTGAGCTCCGTTTACAGGGTTAATCGCATATGCACCTGTAAATACGCCGGACTTTTCTTTTGCCAAGTCTGTACGCTCAAGGTCGCTCTTACGAGCAGCTTGTTCTTGATAAGCTTTCACAGCTTCACGCTGTGCGTCTGTCGTAAGCTTCTCCACCAATGCATGCTCTGGAGCCAATACGCAGTATGTCGCACCGAACAATGTATCAGGACGAGTTGTAAACACAACAAGCGCTTCATCCTGGTGCCCGTCAATCGCGAAGCGAACTTCCGCACCTGTTGACTTACCTACCCAGTGACGCTGCATATCTTTGATGCTTTCTGGCCAATCCAACTCTTCCAAATCTTCAAGCAAACGCTCTGCATACTCGGTAATTTTCAAAACCCATTGACGCATCGGTTTACGAACAACCGGGTGGTTACCACGCTCAGACAAGCCATCGATAACTTCCTCATTCGCAAGTACCGTGCCCAATGCAGGACACCAGTTAACTGCCACTTCGTCTACGTAAGCAAGACCTTTATTATACAATTGGATAAAAATCCACTGTGTCCACTTGTAGTATTCTGGATCTGTTGTGCTAATCTCACGATCCCAATCGTAAGAGAAGCCAAGAGACTTAATTTGACGACGGAAATTGTTAATGTTCTTTACCGTTATATCACGTGGATGCTCACCTGTGTCCAGAGCATGCTGCTCCGCAGGAAGACCGAATGCATCCCATCCCATCGGATGAAGAACATTGTATCCGCGCATACGCTTAAAGCGGGAAATAATATCTGTAGCCGTGTAGCCTTCTGGATGACCTACATGGAGGCCCGAACCGGAAGGGTATGGGAACATGTCTAGTGCATAAAACTTCGGCAAATCATCGTTATCCGATGTAGCGAAAGTCTTATGCTCGTCCCAGTATTTCTGCCACTTCGGCTCAAGTTGCTGTGGTTGATAACCAACCTTCTGTTGTTCTGTACTCATTGATACTTTGCCTCCTCCAACGGTCTTGTAAGGTTTCACATGAATGAAGCGGCCGGATCATTGCTCAAACCAGCAAAAAAACCTCCCATCCCTAGCGTCAATCGCTAGGGACGAGAGGTTATATATTCCCGCGGTACCACCCTAGTTAGCGTCAGACATGCTTTGTCTGCTGCTCACTTGTATGCTCTTAACGCGAGCATCACGCTGCGACCTAGCTGCCAGCTCTGCAAATGCAGAACAGGTCAATTCGTTAGTCGCATGACTCCGAGGTGAGTTCCCTACTGTGCACACCGGCTCGCACCTTCCGCCGGCTCTCTGAAGTACTCTCAGCTAGCTACTATTCCTCTTCACCGTCATCCATGTATTCCATTGTTCAGCCGTTGTTCGATAATTAAATTTATCATATGAAAAAAAGCGAACATTGTCAATGTATGACACGATTAGGCTGCCGTTACTCTACCTCTCGCCTACAAAGCATCTAATGAAACGACTTCCCCGCTACCAGCATTCACGGCGTATTGACAGTCTAATTTTGCATATAAGATATATTGTTTTTGTTCAAAGTCATAGACATAGCAAGGTGTAAGTTCAAACCATTCTAATATGTTAGTAAATGCTTCTTCTTTTGTGATCGATACTTTATTAGCTACTTTAAATTGGCCGAAAATGTCTAGCATCGGTTCGTTATCCATGTAATTTACCGCTCGATAGCTCTGTGAATCAATTATAATCATTAATTTCCTTTGAAATACACGCTTCACCTGATTATTCATTTTTAAAATTGCATAGATATGCCCTTGATCACGATGCAACGTTTTGACCATCCATTGTTCTGAATCATTTGGATATTGCTGTCGTAATAAGTCCTTTACTGCCACTAAACATTTCGCCTGCTCTTCTGCTGTGATTGGAAATGAATCAGGACTTGGTTCACTTAATAATGCTTGTTCCCATGTTACTTCTTCCATCCAACTAACTTCTTGCCTCTCAAATGGTGTATCAATCGGATCATCCCAGCACAAAGTCTTGTCTATTTTCAAATAAGACCTTGTATCCGAAAAAACTTCAAATGGAATCGTTGTCTTTCCATCATTCTGGACAAAAATCTCTTCTATCGCATAAACAGGAACTAATGTTTCCTCTGTTATAGAGGGAAATTCAATCAATTTCAATTGTTCCATTGCCAAATGCTTTATTTTATCAAGTGAAAGGGTATACGACTCTTCTCTAATCATTGCTTTAGGAGGAAATTGCCCGTGCACAGAGAAAAAGACTAGTTTTCCTTCCTCGTTACATGTTACTTGAATCGACCCCGATGGGGAAACAGCAACGCCATGGATACATTCTTTGAAGTGGAAATCCAATTCTTCTTCTTTATGCAATTGAAATTGTTCCCCATACACTAGCCCTGTTTCATCTTCAATCCATTTAATAATAGTATTGCAACTCACATCATCGAACATAACCCCATCTGTTGCGTAGGTCTTCCCTCTGACAAAAATGGCACTCAAAACCTTACGATCATGAACATTTATCTCAATAACTGCTGTACCTTCCGGGTTGGAATCATCATCCTCTTGTTTAGTAACATGTTTAGGAAACCATTCCATGCTTAATGTGTATACGGTATCGTTGAACATATTTACTTTTCGATAAAGGCTATATCGTTCTAAACGATAGTTCCCTAATCCAAATTTCTCATTTGTTAAATCAATTAGTTCTTGTATTTTTTTGTCCACTGCCTCGTCACCTCTGTTTGTTTACGTTAAGAACATTTACAACCTTGCTATCTGAGTGATTAGACCTCACAAGAAAATGGACGCTCATGTCGTATAAATATCACTGGGCAGCGCACCTCGTCCCACTTGACTTGGCTTAGTTTCATCACTTAACCTATTCGATCTTTGGAAAGATACTCCTTTGTTTACACCTGAACACCTTATCACTACAATGGAATAGATTTATGAAATCTGTGAAATTGAGCAAACGTTCTAGTTGTTATAATTCAATGGTACTATTAGCTATGCAAAAAAGCCCGGCATCTGAGCCGGGCTTTTACCTTATTACACTACACCAAAAGAAAATCTGCAACAATTAAAGAAAAGAAACCATATTGACGGTTTCTAATAGCCGTTACTTACAGACGCACAGCTGTAAAGAACAACCTCATGCTCTCTTCATTAGCCGATTGCCACGCGAAGTCTGCAAACACTTCAATTTGACCGAAGCCTGCATCCTTTAGCATTTCGATCACTGTCTCTGTGTCATAGGCGCGTTGAACGTGAACCTCATCAATTCGATGATAACGGTCACTACCCTCATCCTGAACGAAAATAGCTAGGTCATGCTCAATGAGTTGCTGCTCCCTATCATAGTCACAGTGCCACATATAAGCTATGTCCTGCTCATCGAGTGTAAACGGCTGTTCCTGCTCATATTGTTCAAATTGACGTGCATGGTGCATATCGAACATGAACAACCCGCCAGAACGCAAATTTCTCGCTGTATGCTCAAATACTGACCTTACATCATCGAGCTCTGTGATGTAGTTGATGCAGTCGCAAAAAGAAAAAACAGCATCGGCAGGCTCAGGAATAGACCACGAACGCATATCTTGACATACCCATTGAATCTTATCCCCCACACGTCCGTGTGCATCCGACTTTTCACGAGCCATCGTTAACATCGTCTCTGAAAGATCGATTCCGATGACCTCAGCCGCCTCTTTGGCAAGCGGAAGAGTAAGTGAGCCTGTACCACAACCTAGATCTACGATTCGTGTGGGACGTATCTGATAGCGCTCAAGCGCTTCCTTCGCCATTCGCTGCCACTCGTCATACGGCATATCGGCCATCAGCCGATCGTAGACAAGTGCAAATGATTCGTAAGCGTTCATGCTGCTCCCCTCCAATCGTTAGCGGTTAGCGCTAGCCTCGCGCTTAACGATCTGACTTAGGCTTATTTTGATCCGCCCATGCCGAACGATTGGTAGACGGAGAAGGTCTTGATGCAGAACGCTGTTGACCGAAGGAAGAATTCGCTCCGTGTCCTGTGCCAGCTCCTGCACGATGCTGCCTGTCGCTTGGCTTCGTACTGCCACTGCGTTGACCACGCTCGCCTTGCTGCGCTCGATCAGAAGCAAACGGCTTACGTGGAGCGCCACCTTGACCTGCCTTGCCACGAGGAGCTTGCGAAGCAGGAGCAGGGCGCTTAGGCTGCGATGGCATCATGCTTAGCATATGCATCGCGTCTTCAATGCTCGTAGCTTCTCCGCTCTCTGTCAGCTTCGTCCAGCTGCCTTCTTGCACGATAAGTCCAGCCTTCATCAAACGACCCATTGCACGCTTGAAGGATGACTTACTCGTGTTGAAACGCTGCTTAACGACATCTGCTGGAGTCTCGTCAGAATAAGGCATTGCCCCATTGGAACGTTCTTTGATCAGCTTGTACAGCTTCTCTGCATCTTGATCCATGCCAACTTCTTTGCGCTCCGCCAACGTTACATTTACACGACCGTCCTCACGCACATGAGAAATACGGACGCGAACACGTTCGCCAATTCGAAGCGCCGTTGGACGTTGAGATTGATGGAGAAGTCCGATCGCACCGAATCCAAGCAATCCACCTTGAATGACGAAAAATGTTCCCATTTTCAAAGCACGATACACAATCGCATCTTGCCACGTATTCATCCAAGTTGTAGGCGCATGGAACACCAATGGTGCCAAATCTTCCTCAGTAGCAAGCTTAGCCATTAAGCGGCCATATTTATCATGAATCATCTTCACATAAACCGAATCGCCCACTTCAGGATAAAGCGGCTCAAAATCAGGAAGCTCAAACTTCGGCAGCAACAATTGTCTACCGATGCCGATCTCAAGGAAATATCCATAACGAGTATGATCAGCCACTTTCACCAAGCCAACTTCGTTTAAAGTTAACGCAGGGCGCTTCATCGTTGATGCAAGACGATCTTCAGTATCGAAGAAAAGGAACACATCCAGCTCTTCTTCAATATGAATCTCGCGCGTTAATTCAGTATAGTGCAAAATAACGTCATGCTCTTCATCCGTTAAAAAATAACCGAATGGGGACACTTCTCGTGCCACACGCAATCGTTGAATCGTACCAGCTGTTAATGTCATGCTAGCTCCACAACTTTCGCATCAGACCACAACTTCTCCAAGTTGTAGAATTCGCGTTCCTCACGATGGAATACGTGTACAACAATATCTCCAAGATCCACAAGTACCCAGCGAGCAGAATTAAGCCCTTCTGTACCACGAACAGCTACTCCTGCTTCATGTGCCGTTTTACGAATTTCGTTCGTAATCGCTTGTACTTGTGTATCGGAATTACCATGACAAATTACGAAATAATCCGCGATCAAAGAAATTCCTTTCAAATCTAGCGCGACGATATCCATCGCTTTCTTATCTTCTGCAGCATGTACTGTTTTTTCAAGCAATTGTTCAATTGTCAAATTCATTAGTTAGCCTCCTGGTAATTACTTTCATTCTATATTTTTTGTACAAACGCTATTCCCCGTTGGCGCGTCCTCTGCGGCTCATACCTTGAGGCATTACACCATTAGTTCACGGCAGCGCCTGCTTGAATTTCTTCTATTAAGGCATTGCGTGCATCTATCGTTAGCGGATAAATACGCGCTCCCTTCTCGAGCAGGAACGAAATCGTGCTGTCCAATCCAGCAAGCAGCGCCTTCTCCAAGCTCTGCTTCGACAGCTCACGAATCCGATCCACACCTGGAAAATTACGTCCTGGTTCCATGTAGTCAGCTAGACAAATCACTTTATCCAACATCGTCATCTGCACACGTCCAGAAGTATGGTATCGGATGGCATCCAATATTTCCACATCGGCCACACCGTAATCACGCTCCGCAACAACCGCTCCCACCGGAGCATGCCACAATACTTTATCATGATGAAGGAGATCGCTCGGCTGCTGCTGCTCACGAATAACCTGTTCCATTTTGGACGTGGGCCAGTATTTGGCTACATCATGCAGCAGTGCTGCCAAGTCCGCCTTAACCGGATCTACTCCGTATTGTTCAGCAAGCTGTACAGCGGTTGTCATCACTCCAGCTGTATGATTCCACCTAGAAGCCGGCATCTGGGAACGAACCGCTTCCATCAGCTCATCGCGAGTCAGTTTCATACAATTCCCACCTCTTCACGTATTGCTCCACCGTATCCGGTACGAGGAAGCGAATGGACCTTCCTTCTTTGCGACGCTTACGAATATTCGTTGAGGAAATATCAAGTTGAGGCATAGCCACTTCAATGATTCGCTGCTGCCATGCTGGCGGTAGCGCTTCAATCGTCCATGATGATCCAGGCCTTTGTAGGCCAATGAAGTGGATCGTACTCATCAATTCCTCAATGGCATGCCATCTAGGCAAATAATCCACCATATCGCCGCCGATGATCCAGTACCAGTTCACATTTGGATATTGGGCCTGTAGCCCTTGCACCGTATCCCATGTATACGAAACGCCGCCTTGTTCTAATTCCCATGTACTAGCATGAAAATGATCGACAGAGGCGACAGCGAGCTCGACCATCTGCAAACGATACTCTTGGCTTGCTTCAGGCTGCCTCGTCTTGTGAGGTGGAACATGCGTCGGCATAAACCATACTTCATCCAGCCCCGCTGCCTCGTAGGCTGCTTCCGCTGCAAGCAAATGACCGAGATGAATCGGGTCAAATGTTCCTCCCATAATTCCAATACGCTTTGCGGCAACCTGCATCACCAAGCCCCCTAGCTTTTCCATTCTATTTCACACAATTAACGTGTTTTGTCTAATTATTTGGACTTAGGCAATTCAATTTGCTTCTTATCCTTAGACTCCTTGTACAATACAATCGTCTTGCCGATAACTTGTACAAGTTCTGCACCAGATTGTTTGGACAACTCGTCACCAATCTCGAAGCGATCTTCCAAGCAGTTATTTAAGATCGAAATTTTAATAAGTTCACGCGTTTCAATTGCTTCTTCAATATGGCGAATAAGCTGATCGTTTACGCCGCCTTTACCAACTTGAAAAATAGGTTGTAGATTATGAGCTAGAGAACGCAAATAGCGCTTTTGTTTACCTGTTAACATGAATGTTATTCATCCTTCCTGTTGTCACTGCCTAATATACTCCTTATCCTACAAACTAGGATAAGCTATGCCTTCATTCCGCACGTGATTATCCACTCTTTACGAAATGAAAACGTTGAACAGCAAGCTATATTTCGTATACTCACTGTAAGAAGGCTGTCCTAAATGGGACAACCTTCATCTTTATACCATATTTAGATACGAGTCAAATCATTTGCCCAGCGTATCATAGACGGTCTGTCTCATCAATGCCGTCGGAGCTGGCTGCTGCGTCCACAGCTCAAATGCAATGGCTCCCTGATACACAAACATACCTAAGCCTTCATGAACCGTTGCTCCTAGCTGTTCTGCTGATTGAAGCAACTTGGTGCGAAGCGGATTGTAAATAATGTCACTCACAACCATATGCTGTCTAAGCCATGAGCCTGCAACGGGGGATTCATCCACATTCGGATGCATACCAACTGAAGTTGTCTGAATGACCACATTTACTTCGTCTGGATGTAAATCTGGAATCCCTTCGTCGATGCCAATGGGGAACACGGTCCCAAACTTCGCTAAGTCCTCAGCAAGCTGAATCGCTCGATCCTGCGTTCGATTAGCTACATACAACTTGTGACAGCCTTCTCTCAACAGCGCATAGGCGATTCCGCGTGCCGCTCCCCCTGCACCGATAATAAGGATCGAGGCAGAAGATACATCAACACCAGACTCTTCCTTTAACGATCGCACATATCCAAGTCCGTCCGTATTGTAACCGATTAATGTCCCGTTGTCATTCACAATTGTATTAACCGCTCCGCTTGCGCTTGCACTCTCATCCAGTTGGTCCAGATAGTGTATGACTTGCTCTTTATGAGGAATCGTAACGTTCATTCCCTTGATTCCTAAAGCGCGCATACCGGCAATGGCTTGCTCCAATTGCTCCGAAGGCACTTGAAAAGCAGTGTATACACCATCCCAATGGCAAGCCTGCAAAGCAGCGTTGTGCATAAGCGGTGATTTGGACTGTCTTATCGGATCTCCTATAACGGCAAGCAGCTGCGTGTTGCTCGATATAAGGAATGTGCTAACAGTACTCACCACAGTCGGCGTTACCATCTTTATCTCCAACTCCTTCACCCGAATTGAATCGTGTGTCTGGTTGCGATATCGGGAGTGCTATTTTAGATTAGTGCAGGTCGTGTAATGACCTTAACTCCTTTAGGTACGTGGATGTTTATAATCGCACCTTCTTTGCCGTTACAGCGAATCCAGCCTAAGCCAGATACAAATACATCTGTCGCACTGCCACGATTAATTCGAAGCTGGTGCTTCGTCCATGCCGGAATATCAGCAAGACGTTCCTTCGTTGGCGGAGCAAGCATATCACCCGCGTGCTGCTCGTACAATTCATCTGCACGATCCAGCTTTGTACGATGGATTGGCATTGCATTGGATACGTAGCACGTGAAGGATTGACGTTCCCCTTCCACAAAGTCCATGCGAGCAAAAGCACCGAAGAATAACGTTTGGCCATCATTCAATTGATACACTTTCGGCTTAAGCTCCTTGTCCGGCAGCAACGTTCCAAGGTCTTCTCTAGCCACTAGCTCTGTCAAACGGTGCGAATAAACGATACCTGGTGTATCCACGATATGCTTGCCATCATCCAATGGGATGTTCACCATATCCAACGTTGTCCCTGGATAACGGGACGTAGTCAATTCTCGTTCCATATCGCTGTAATCGTTAATAAGGCGGTTAATAAGTGTAGACTTACCTACATTCGTTGCACCAACCACATACACGTCACGATTGCCCCGATAGTTACCCACCTGATCCAACAAGCGTTCGAAACCTAGATTGCGCTTCGCACTTACTAAAATAACGTCCACAATACGAATGCCATGCTCTTTTGCTTGACGCTGTACCCAGTTCGTCAAACGGTTCCAGTTCGTTGACTTCGGCAGCAAATCAATTTTGTTAACAACGAGCAGCACAGGATTATTCCCTACGAAACGCTGCAAACCCGAAATTAAGCTTCCATCGAAATCGAACAAATCAACGATGTGAATGACAACTGCATCCTCTTGCCCAATTCGGCTCAGCATACGAAGGAAATCATCATTGTTCATCGTTACGCTCATTGCTTCATTATAGTTTTTGATACGGAAACAGCGCTGGCAAATAACTGGCGTCCGCTCCAATGCTTGCTGCGGCAAATAGCCGAGCTCTGCTGGCTTGTCCGTTTGCAGCTTAACCCCACAACCGCTGCACTGCTGTATCGTTTCGTTACCCATTGATGTTAGTCCTCCTCATGCCACTTGCCTGTTCTCCGTAAACGAGCAGTGACAATCCGTTCTATTCTTCTATTAATCCGTGTTGTCCAGCCTTCATCATGAATCGCAATCGGCTGTACGAGAATCGTAAACATTCCCATCCGATTGCCGCCCAGTACATCAGTCAGCATCTGATCACCGATTACAATCGTTTCTTCTGGCTTCAATTCCATAAGTCGGAGTGCCTTATGAAACGCCTTTAGCGCTGGTTTACGTGCCGCATGCACATATTGAATATCCAATGGAGTCGCAAAATGCGCCACGCGATGCTCGTTATTGTTAGACACGATAACCAACTTGAAGCCTCTGCGTTTCACTTCTTCCAACCAAGCTTCCAGCTTCGGGTTCGCGAGAGGGTCTTTGGCCCCAACTAGCGTATTGTCCAAATCTGTAATAATGCCTTTATATCCTTTATCTTGAAGCAAGTCCAAGTCGATATCATAAACCGTACCTACACGCAAACGTGGAATAAGCCCCTCTAACAACGCTGTCACCTCTTTTTCATACGAAAAACTATACCATATTGTTCGTTTTTCATGCAAAAAAATGCCGTATTCGTCGCTTAGCTCACGTACCGAATACGGCTATCTTTGTTCATCTTATCATAAAACCGTCGAACGAGGGTGTTTAAATCGGCGAACCGCATTTTTCAATTGTTGCCAATCCTCTTCGTCAAGTTCACGCCCACTGTATTTCGCCTCTTCAAAAGCCGCTACAATTTGCTCAGCTGCAACTTTGCGGTTATCGTCGTGCATGAATGAACGGGCGACCATTTCACGCACCGTCTCGCCTTCCGCACGCCGCCAGCCCTTCATCCGGCAATAGCTGAGCCACATTTCAGTTTCGAGAATAATGCGCTCGCGCATGGAAAGATTGTTACTAAGAAGGCGGAACCAGCGTAAGGAGAATCCAACCTGTGACCACCGGAACAGCACATAGGCTAGCGCAGCTGCGGCACTTAGCATAACAATAACTTGAGCTGCAATACCTACCCAAGTAGGCAAGGAAACCTCGGATTCTTCTTTCTCTGCTACTGGCTTGTTTTCTTCCTGCTTCACTTCAGGCTCTGGAGCCTTTTCTTTCTCGGCAGCTGTGTCTTCAGAAATGATCGGTAAATTGAAGCCTGGTGTTGGCTCGAATGCAACCCAACCATACTCGTCTAACCATACCTCTACCCAAGAATGAGCATCCGCATTGGTCACGCGATACGTTGCACTACCAAGATCATTCGCAGGGCTATTCATTTGATCAGGACGGCCCCCGTCCATCATATACGTGTTCGTACCAGGAGCATACCCTTTAACCCAACGCGTTGGTACCCCTAAGGAACGAAGCATAACCGCCATAGAAGAAGAATAGTAGTCACAATATCCTTCCCGTATTTCAAACAGGAAAGAATCGACGAAATCCTCACTCTCCTTTTTGCTTAAATCAGGCTTCGTCGTATAAAAATACTTCTCTCGCAAATACTCCTCAATGAGAACCGCACGCTCATAATCGTTATCCACATCACGAGTAATATCATAGGCTAAATTTTTTACCCTTGCAGGCACAGTATCCGGCAGCTGCAAATAAGGATCCCAATTTTCGTCTAGACCATACTCTGGGGTACTGCCATCCTTTGTAGATTTAGCAGCCAAATGCGGCTCCAAAATGACAACTTCAGATACAATACGATACGATTTCGGATACGATTCTGGCTTGGAATAATACCATAGCTCCGCATCTCTAGCCCCCCATCGTACCGTGCCTTGCTGTTCAGTCGAGCTAATATCATAGGAAGCTATCATCCCCATACCGAACAACACCGGATACGCTTCATCATTCAGCATTTCAATTTTCTGCTCTATTTTACGTTTCGGTATAGATTCATCAGGTCGTGTATCCATAGGAAGCCGAAGCTGTTCATTCGGTAATGTCTCATCTAGTTGCGAAACCGAATCTTTCCAACCAGTACCATCATAAGAATACTTTGATTCACCTCGCCAGTAGCCGCGCACATCCGAAGTTACATCCATAACAGGCGAAAAATCAAGGTTGAAGCCTCCGCCCAAATCTTGATCCGTGCGACTGTATCCCGAAGTTGTATTAGCTTGTGATGTACCGCCCCCGATACCACCATATCCTCCATTTACCCAAGTGGTATAAGGATCTTGCAATATAGGCTGCACCGTCGGCATACTAACACCCGAAGTAACAATGAGCGAGACTAATACAACAGCGCTGATCAACATCTGAATCGGATAACGTGCAGAGCCTCGCCACATAGTGGGGAACCGACGATTGATCGAGCTGAAGTGAAGGGCAATCAACCATACTAACGATGCTCCTGTCAACCATGCAACCTGATCCCACAACTCGTCTGATGTAAAGGAATCGAGCGCACCAAATACGATAAACTGAATAACGAGCAATAACATAACATGCCATGTCCAGCGGACTGTTTGATTAAAAATTTCATAGGTGCACCAAATAAGGCCAACTAACCAAATATAAGGATGGTAGTCCGAAAAAGAAATTCGGATGCCTTCGTAGCTTGCCGTAGAACCCCATATTTCATAGGCATGTCCACCTGCTCTTACGGACCATATGACAATGAATATGCCTGCTAATAATCTCACCCAAGGCACAGCTGGAAGCAGAAGGGTCAAGATGAGTACCCCATCCAGCATAGTTCTCGTCATTTCAATCGTCTCTTCATACCAATAAGGGACAAGAGCCGTCGTCCATTGAGACATAATCAAGTATATACATACGGCAATAAGACGCTTCTCCCAGTGAAGACCAAAAAAAGCATATTTCCATCTTTTTGATCGTTCAGCGTTATGATCATGCGCCTGCTGCTGCCTGCGATCGAAGCTCTCGCGGTTTTCCTTTGAACGAGCAAGTCCCATTACTTCTGTCCCCCCAATCGAACCGGGAGCTGATTCAGCTCTGGAACAAAAATATAATCAAATCCTAGACGCGCTAATTGAGCTTGGTTATTGGTTCCTTGACCAGATTGATGACCAATTCCAAAACAACTGCCGAACAAACCGTATTGACTAAGCACGGTTGCTGCCGACAGCTGACGCGGGTTGTCTTCCCCGCCTACCCAAGCTACCATCCCGCCCCGCTGAAGCTCGGAATGACTCATCCAACTGCTTATCCAAGCAGATCCATCAAGCTTATTTCCCAAGGAATCAAGATGCACCGAAGCCAGCCACTCACGGTAAGATTTAGTCTCCCCACGTACGGCATCCGATGACCATATCGTCAATCCAGAATGAATACCGACGACATTTACTTGGCGTTTATTTTTTCGTCCGTATTCTGCCAGAGAAGCAGCGACCGAAACAGCTAATTCGAATTGCTCCTCAGAAACATACGCCTCCGCATCACAATCCAACACAATGATAAGACGGGGAATGCCTTCAAACTCGTACTGTTTGGATTTTAATTCTCCTGTTCTAGCGGTAGCATTCCAATGAATTCTTGATAAGCGATCTCCCGGTACATATTCTCGTATACCGCTTAGCTGAGTCGATTCTCTGCGATGTCTCGCTTTTATTTGATCATGATGATGCATATTGCGCCAATAAGGAGACGTTGGCCAGGATGCTATCGTTATCGTTTGCGGAAGCACATGAATCTCTTGTTTCTCTAGAAAACGTCCTTCCTGCATAAATAGCCCAAACAGATCTCTTGTCTGACAGCTAGTCTCCATAAATTGATAACTGCCTCTCTTGTGCAAAGCAATTCGATATTCAACGACAGCTCGTCGCTTCGTATCTAAGGAAACGACAGCTCGTCGCTTCGTATCTAAGGAAACGACTGTCTCGTGTATTCGTATCGGTTTGCCAAAACGGCTGACACCGTCTTTTACCACGATATATGGAATTGGGAACCAACCTGGAACACGGATTTCTATGTGTACGGGGATAGAAGAACCTACAGAAAAAGATTGGCCAGCCCCACTCCCAAATGTACGAGCACCTGTCACTTTTCTAATACCATTTCTAGCTCCAAGTAACCAGTAGCAACCAAGAATGGTTGCCATCACGAGCAGCATGAAAGAAGTTTTTCCACCTTGAAATAAAAAATATAAAATCAATGAAGCATAAATGAGACAAGCTGCGTACACAGGCACATAACGATTGCGACGACGTAAAAATAACGGCTGGTGCTCTGTCATCACTTTACATCTCCAATCGAATTGGCACTGGCACCTGTGTAAGAATTTGATCCAAAATAGACTTAGCACTAACGCCTTCTATTTTAGCGTCCATACTTATCATCAGGCGATGGCACAGCACATGTGGAGCTATTTCTTTAATATCATCTGGTGTAACATAAGAGCGACCTTTCAACCATGCGTACGCCTTGGAAGCTTGCATAAGCGCAAGCGATGCACGCGGGCTCGCTCCCAGCAAAATATGACGATGCTTGCGTGTCGCACGAACAATATCGATAATATAACCACCAATCGCATCATCAGCATGCACATGCTTCGCTTCTTCTTGTACTTTATGTATGAGTTCAATATTGGCAATTGTCTCTACTCGCTCAGACGGCTGACCGTATACATGTCGGAACAACATTAACTTCTCTGTTGCCTCATCTGGGTAGCCTAAATGAATCTTCATCATAAAACGATCAAGCTGCGCCTCAGGCAGCGCATAAGTACCTTCAAACTCTATCGGATTTTGCGTAGCGAACATGACAAATGGCTGCGGTAGATCAAATGTTTGACCGTCAATCGTCACTCGATGCTCTTCCATCGCTTCAAGCAAAGCCGATTGCGTCTTCGTCGTAGCTCGGTTTATTTCATCTACGAGTAAAAAATTCGTCATGATCGGGCCTTGGCGGAATATGAATGCTTGATCTTTCGGATGAAAAATAAACATACCCGTTATATCTGTCGGCAGCAGATCCGGGTTGCACTGCACCCTGCGAAACTGCCCCTCCAATGATCGCGCGAGCGACTTAATGAGCTGTGTCTTCCCTGTACCTGGTACATCTTCAATGAGAATATGTCCGCCAGCGATAACCGCTGTTAATAGTAGTTCAATTTCTTGATGTTTCCCTAATATGTATTTTTCCAATGTAGATTGAAGATGCAACATACTAGCGTGCAGTGGGGATGTGTTCATGCTGAAACCTCCTCAGGCAACTTATGAATATAGATGTATAAAATTGTATAATCAAGATTACATCCTATTATTTTACACTATAAGCGAACGAACGTACACGTACCAAAAACAACGACTATTTATATTAATCACACCCATTTATGTCGAATCACCTTCCTTTGCTTAATTAACCAGCTCATTTGACCCAAATATTATTTTTTAATATCTCACATTGATCACATTAATAGATTGGGGCTTTTATAAAAAAACAGACAAAAAACCGTCTCTTTATAAATGGTTTGGAATCCCATTTTATAAGAAACGGTTTCTTCTAGCGTGACTGATCCTGCGTTAACGTTTGTATCACAAGCGTCACATTCGGACTTTCTAGCCCTTCGGTCGGACGAACAACGCTGCTAAAAATGAGAACACAATCGCTGCTGAAATTCCCGCGCTTGTCGTCTTAAAAATACCACTCACTGCACCAACCCAGCCATCCTTATCAAGCTGAGTCAAAGCTCCATGGACAAGCGAGTTGCCGAAGCTTGTAATTGGGACTGTTGCTCCTGCACCTGCAAACTCAATGAGTGGATCGTACCATCCGATACCATCGATAACGGCGCCAGCCACAACGAGAATGGCCATCGTATGTGCTGGTGTAAGTTTCGCGATGTCAAACATAAGCTGTCCAATTACACATATTAATCCACCTACAATAAAAGCCCATACAAAGGTCATGGTGCATCCTCCATTTCGAGCGTGACGGCATGTGAAACACTCGGAATCGTCTCTCCTTGCTGGTACGATAACGGCGACAACAAAGCACCCGTCGCAGCGATCAGCACCCGCTTTAGCTCTCCTTTTTTCATACGCTGCAATATATGCCCATACGTCACAACAGCCGTACAACCACAGCCGCTCCCGCCAGCCTGCACCTTCTGTTTATCGGTGTCATATACCATTAGACCGCAATCATTGAACACAGTACCTTCCAATGAAAAATTGTTCTGTGCAAATAAATCTTTTGCAATAGCATGTCCAACCTTTGCCAAGTCACCTGTAACGATAAGATCATAATCTGAAGCTTTGCGCTTCAAATCTTCAATGTGCGTCTGGATCGTATCCACAGCAGCAGGAGCCATCGCTGCTCCCATATTAAACGGATCGGTAATGCCAAAATCGATGACTTTACCAATGGTGGCCGCAATGACTCGCGGACCGTCTCCTTGCTGAGCTACTACGGCTGCACCTGCACCTGTTACGGTATATTGTGCAGTGGGCGGTTTCTGTGAGCCGTATTCCGTTGGATACCGGAATTGTTTCTCCGCTGTGCAGTTATGACTGCATGTTCCAGCCATTGCATACTTCGCATTGCCCGTATCTACAAGCAGAGAAGCAACAGCTAATGATTCCATTGCTGTAGAACAGGCGCCGAACACGCCCAAATACGGTATCCCGAGCTTGCGTGCAGCAAAGCTGCTACTAATAATTTGGTTTAATAAGTCCCCACCAACAAAGTAGTTAATATCCTCGTCTTTCAGCTTGGCATTCAGCACAGCAAGTTCTGTTGCTTGTTCCAGAAGCTTACGCTCTGCCTTCTCCCAACTTTTCTCCTGCATGTCCAAATCATCGTGGACAAAATCAAAGGTCGATGCAAGCGGCCCTTCACCTTCATCTGGGCCAACCACTGTTCCCGTACTTATAATGACCGGCTTGTTCTTGAACAGCCACGTTTGGCGGCCAATATGCATACGTCATCCTCCTTTCATTCACGTTGTTCTTCTAAAAATGTGTACATCATTGTGTACATAAAAGAAAGTCATCTCACTAATGCTTCAAGCCAAAAATGAGATACACCAACGCTACAAAAAAGGCAGCCACCGTTCCAAATACGATAACCGAACCAGCTAACTTAAACATATTAGCCCCTACTCCAAGCACCAAGCCTTCCGAACGATGCTCCATCGCCGCTGAAGACATGGAATTGGCAAATCCTGTTACCGGAACCGCTGAACCAGCCCCTGCCCATTGAGCTAATTTGTCGTACACACCGAAGCTGGTCAAAACGACGGAAATAAAAATTAATATGCAAATGGTAGGACCACTCGCTTCTTCTTTTGTCATATCCGCCCATTTTACTAATGCTTGCGAAATCGCTTGTCCAATCACGCAAATGGTGCCGCCGACCAGAAATGCTCGTACACAGTTAGCGAAGACCGAACGAGCAGGCTCCCGCTTCTTTGCGATTTGCTGATATTGCTGATCGGACATGTTCCATTGGCCGTCTTTCCACAATGGGGATTTAGATTTCGTCGAAGTCGCCACGGGCAACCCTCCTGCCATCTTAATCGCATCTGTCAGGCAGATGTCTGTTACAGTATTTGTCCAATGAAGCGGGAATATGTTAACCATGACAATAAAGATGATTGTTAGATTATGGAGAAGATGAGTGAAGTAGGATTTATAATTCAATAAGGAGGATAGTGGCTTATCTATCTTTAAGCTGCCTGCAATAGAAGAAAAACAAGCAACACAAACAGCAGCAGTGCAAGCACATCAAACAAAAACGTATACAGTTGTTGATCCGCGTCTAAATCAACTGATTTGGATTTATAGTTACCGGAAGAAACCATCATTATCACTCCTTTACCTTACCTGCATATTTCATTGTATGTGGCATTCGCCTGTCTGGACATTACCCATAGCAAAAAAACCTTCTCTCCACTTTTGTAGAGGTGAGGAGGTTTCGGATACGATTACATTATTTATACTGCTGCTTATCGGACAAAACGCAGGTGACCAAATCGTTCAGGCGCATGGAAATTTATTTCCCCTGTAGGTGACCAAGCCCAGTAAGAACGCTCCTTATCTGTGTTCTCATCAATACGATAACAATTGAATCTCCACTCACTTCCCTCTTGTGCAATCGTGTTCAAATCTGTGAAGGGAAGTTCAATACTATACGAGTAAACATGCACCTGTTCTTGTATCGATTGCTGGGCAGGTTGCTTATCAAACGCAGTTGACTCCAGCTGTGTAACGCTTGTTCTGAGACCATTTGCATTCCATTCCAATAAGTACTCTCTTTGCTTGTCTGGTTCATTCAAAATAAGCGCGTCAAACACAACGTTGTTAGGACTCAAATTAAATTCATAATACTGCAATCCCTTTCCATCTACATCGATAAACCATTCCACTACATCTCCATGAAACAACAGATCATCTCGGTTATAGTAAGGACTATGTATATAATCATCTTCGCAAGTAAACCTCATATGCAGTGCTGTATCCGTCCAACAGGCTTGAACGGTAGTTTGGAGTCTTGGCTGCTCCCCTGTTGCTACATCGACTAATTGGATCACCTGCATCTCCTGCCAGTCCATGTCTGCGGGCGCATGAGCGATATGTCGACAAAAATAAGTTGGTACTGTGCTCGTACTTGCTGTAATTTCATCGTGTTTGCCAAATCCATTAGACACGGAGCGATATTCGATAACAGTCATATTTAACAACTCCATTTCTGCTATAAAATGTACGATAAATTAAGGTGTTATGCTATTGCATGAGAACTACGCATTCAGAGACGCATAAAATCAGGTTACACCTACAACGATATCCCTGCAATTACTAAATGAATATTGTCCACCAAGTAAATAACGAAAAAACCGGGCGTTAATAACCCGGCTGGCATTTCGCTATTTAAAAAATTGATTTTTATCCGTTAACTTGATCTTGGCACTATAACTACCGTATCAAGAAATAAAAAGGATGGTCGATTACCTGCACCATTCACTCGAAACTCCAAGTTAACGAAAGAACGATTGTTTATAGCTGCACTTGTAAAGTCAATTTGAAAGGTTTGATAATTTCTGAAACCAACATCAGCCAATTGAAACGTCCTTCCTATGCCTGTATTCAAAAAACTAACTTGAAACACCCCTCTGTTGTTATACCGATCCGCTAAAATACTGTAAATTAAACGATACCCTAATGTACCTGGCGCTTCTAAGTTAACCCGTTGACTGAGAGAAGCTGACCTTCCTGACTGCACAGCAAAAAAGGCAGACTGATCACCTACATTTGGACGAATAGTAGATAAATATACTTCACCGACATCAACCCACGGAGATAAACTGGGACCTGTAAAGCATGGATTTTGGATTAGATCAACATATGAAGGAGAGGAAAGGTACGTGATGGTCTGTTATCCCTTATATCTTCACACGAAAAGACCGATTTCCAATTGGAAGTACGGCCTTTGTGTGTTTGGTATTATTTTTTCTTATAAAATTCGTGATACAGCTTCATCAAAGCACGCTTCTCGATTCGAGATACATAGCTACGTGATATCCCCAGTTCACGAGCTATTTCCCGTTGTGTCCGTTCGTCCCCTCCGCCATCCAAGCCAAATCTACCGCGAATGACTTCTTGTTCCCGTTCGTCCAAAATATCAAGATTGCGATAAATTTTGCTCTTCTCTATCTTGAGCTGTACTTTGTCAACGACATCGTCTCCGTCTGTACCGAGAATATCAATAAGAGTAATTTCATTTCCTTCTTTATCCGTTCCGATTGGATCATGCAACGATACATCTTTGCGTGTTTTCTTCAATGAGCGTAAATGCATTAAAATTTCGTTCTCGATGCAACGAGCGGCGAAAGTAGCGAGCTTCGTCCCTTTGTTCGGCTGGAAGCTCTCGATAGCCTTAATCAATCCAATCGTACCAATTGAAATCAGGTCCTCCAAATCATCGCCCGTATTATCGAACTTCTTCACGATATGCGCCACCAGCCGGAGATTGTGTTCAATCAGCATATTGCGTGAGTGCGCATTGCCTTCGGCCATCTGCAACAGATGCTTCATCTCATCCTCTTCGGTCAACGGTTGGGGAAATGCATTGTTCTTCACATAGGACACGAGCATAGATATTTGCTTAATAAAGAGGGCAATTGCTGTAAATAAGCCCGCCATGCCGGCCACCTCCAGAAGTCTGACGACGTTGTATTCTGCATGTTGCGCTACATCTGGCCTTTCACAACCTGCTGTTCGCAGCGCAGTGATACATTGTATGTAGGCGGTCGCCCAGTCGTGCATGTACGGTTCGATTCACGATTAGAAAATGATATTTGGAGGCCGTAAAAGCTGCCTGTCATAATTCAATTTCCCCTCCATATAAATGAACAACAACGAGGAACATTAGTTATTTAATAAAGGGGACATGATGATGCGCACTATTGTGTATCCGCTTACAAAAAAGGGTTGTCAAAAAGTCGTCACGCTGGCACTGGCCGCTAGCCTTTTCGCTGTTCCATTCGGAGCAACAACAGTATTTGCCCAAGGAAGCTGCATCTGCACAAGTGAGAAAGCTCTCCAACACGAACAATCATTAAGCAGTAAGCTAGCCGTTGGGGAGAGCCGAATTTTGAACAAGCAACAAATACAAATATTATGGGAAGGAATCGACGATGACTTCACTCCCTCCAATGCAGTGGATGCTGTCGAAACCGCACTACCTAAGAAGGAATATGAAACGCTGTTTCCTAACCGACTGGGCTCAGAACGATGGCATCATTTCAACAAAAACAAGAAAGATTACAATGACCAACAAGGCGACTACTATTCGTATGCTAATCTAATCGGCGCCGTACGACTAGTAGCGAACATTAAATATAAAGTGAACTATCGTGAAGGAGACCCCTCTGCACAAGAAATATTTCGACTCGATAAAAAAGGAAAAACGGAGACGCTCATCGTTCGTTCTGCTGACTACAATTCGGTTGAACATAAAAACAAATCCATCGTTTCTCAAATTGTGGACTTCGGCAGTTTCTTAAATGAAGGGCTAGAAAAAGATCGCAAACGCGACTTAGCTGCGCTGTTAGCCAATCTCTCTCATGAAACAGGCGGCGGCTGGGACAAAGCACCAGGTGGCGAGCTCCGTTGGGGGCTATATTGGAATGAAAATATCGCAGGCAGAACAGGACAGAACAAGTCTAACTTCGTAGACCCTGCTAGCAGCAAAGAGTTCCCCGGCTTCCCAGAAAAGCGATACTACGGCCGTGGCCCAATCATGCTAAGCTGGAACTTTAACTATGGACTGATGAGCGCAATCATATATGGAGATAAAAACGTATTACTGAAAAACCCAGAATCTATCGTAGCGGATGGCAAGCTTGGATTTGCAACCGCGATTCTGTTCTGGATGACTCCGCAAGCGCCAAAGCCTTCTGCTCATGACGTCATGGTCGGCAGATGGAAGCCTTCAGCTGATGAGATTGCAAAAGGACTACTTCCCGCTGGATTCGGCGTCAGCATTATGGTACTCAATGGATTAGAAGCCGATCTAGATGAAACAAACGGCGCCATTAAGCGACGTGCAGGGCATTATCGGGATATAACGAGCAGAATGAGGATTGATGTTTCAGCTGAGAAAGTAGATACACTGGGCATGAAGCCGTTTTAGTTAAAGCTTGATTACGATCCAATCTACACCGATAAAGAATGGATTGAAATAACACGTATAGACGTAGATAGAGCAAACTAAACACATAGATTACAATGGTAGATTGGAATGCAAACAAATAAAAGCATCTCACACTCCTATCTAGTGAAGATAGTGTTGAGATGCTTTTTCACATACAGTTAACTACGGACTCAGACTAATTCATACTATTCCACTTTTAACACCTTCACACACACCGGCTTGTACAATTCTAGCTTCTTGCCTGTATAAACAGGCATACCATCTTTCAATTCAAAGAGAGTCACAGCGTCCGAATCCTGATTCGCCACCAGCAACCAGCGATCATCCGGCGTAATAACAAAGTTGCGCGGCATCGCTCCTTCCACGGAAACGAGTCCCACCTGAATCAATGTTCCATCATGCTGAATCCGGTATACCGCCAAACTATCATGTCCACGATTAGAACCGTATAAATAAGCCCCAGCAGCATCAATATGAATATCCGCACTAATCGTTACTTGATCGTATCCTTCAGGAAGCGTCGTAACACGTTGAATTTCTCGCAAGGAGCCATTTTCACAATCATAATGATACGCTGTAATCGTCGAGCTTAATTCTTCAATAATGTATAGCCATGGCTGATGTGGATGGAATACGGCATGGCGGGGTCCAGCCCCTGGACTCGTTGATACGATAGTTTGCTGCTGCAGCTTGCCATTAACGGTGTCCAGCTTATATACAAACAACTGATCACAGCCTAAGTCGGGCACAACCCAGAATGGAGTATTAGGCATATTAAAAATAGAATGTGGATGCGGTGCCTCTTGCCTATCTTTACGAACGCTGCTGCCTTCATGCTGAAGATGATCACTCATCTCCCCTATAACACCATACTCATCTACGGGAAATACAGATATATTCCCACTCGTGTAGTTCACCGCTAACAACCAACAGCCCGTCGCATCCATGCTAATGTGACAAGGATGATCGCCGCTCGTCTTCTGCCTGCTCAACTCTTTCAGCGTAACCAGTTGCGAATCAATTTGGTAGGAAACAACTTCCCCATCCATCGTTTCACTAGCAGCAAACAGTAGATTACGCTTCGCATCAATCGCTAGAAAAGATGGACTATTGATGCCCTTCACACCCGCAATCTTCTCCCAATTGCCAGTCTTGCTGTTTAAAGACAGGATATGAATTCCTTCCTGATCGGCCGAACCGTAAGTACCTGTAAAAATCCAATATTCGCTCACGAAAGCAGCTCCTTTCTAATTCTTAACAGGTCGCCCCTACCAATTATAGGTACAGCGATTCTTTTTTTGCAACTCCTTATTGCCTATAGCAAAAAGCACCCTCTTCCTGTAGCAAACAGAAAAAGAGCGCTATCTTCACGTCCAGTATTTACGATTTAACGACGAAGCTGTTAGCTTCAGTTCTTTTATGGCTAAGATAAATCATTAAAAATCAGCAGCTCCGACCTTCCCATCCTGTTTACACTTACCCAGAAACACCTGCTGCAGCTCTTTCGCAGGCAATGGGCGGCTGAAATAATAGCCTTGAATATCATCACAGCCACTCTCCTTCAAAAAGGCAAGCTGTTCTGCTGTCTCAACACCTTCAGCGATGACGTTCATTTTCAGATGATGAGCCATCGAAATAATCGTCGCTACAATCGCTTTATCGCTCTCACTATTCGTTAAATCTCGAATGAAAGATTGATCGATTTTAAGCTTACCGATCGGGAACATCTTCAAATAGTTCAATGAACTATACCCTGTTCCGAAGTCATCCATACTGATGCGCACTCCAAGATCTTTAAGCTCCTGCAGCGTGGACGTAGATCGGCAAATATCCATCATCATGCTTTCTGTAATTTCCAACTCTAAATACTTCGCTTCCAAGCCAACCTCCAACAAAATCTGCTCTACCTTGTAAGCCAGATTGTTCTGATGAAACTGCTGCGTAGATAAGTTAACAGATACGGGAATATACAATTCCCATTCCTGCTGCCATTTCCGCATTTGCAGACAGGCTTGTCGCATCACCCATTCACTAATTTCAACAATAAGTCCCGATTCCTCAGCGATAGGGATAAAGGTGGACGGTGAAACAATTCCTCTAGTCGGATGATTCCAGCGAAGGAGCGCTTCGATGCCAATCAATGAACTATTTTGGGCGTGAATTTGGGGCTGATAATAAATGATTAATTCATTGCGCTGAATTGCTTTGCGAAGGTCAGCCTCCAATTCAATTCGTTCTAGCAAATGGGCATCTAAATGCTCAGAATAATATTGGTAGCCGTTCTTTCCATTTTTCTTCACTTCGTACATGGCCGTATCTGCATTTTTCATCAATTCAGCAGACTCTGTTCCATGCTCTGGATAAATAGCTATTCCGATAGAAGCGCTAATATAAAAATCATTATCTTTCAAATGATACGGAAGCTGGGCCTCCTTCAACATACGGCTTGCAATCTCAGATGAGATAGATTCAATGTGTGATTTACTGCCGAAGCACACCACCGTGAACTCGTCTCCCCCCATTCTCGCAATCGTTGCCTCATAGCCACTTATAGCTTCATGCAAACGTTTTGTGACCATTTGAAGCAGACGATCCCCATAAGCGTGGCCTAAAGAGTCGTTAATCATTTTAAAGCGGTCGATGTCCATTACCATCACAGAGAAGGTATGATCAGAACTTTTGTACTTTTCAATCGCTTGTACAACCACTTGATCAAATTTCCGGCGATTCGGCAGTCCAGTTAGTTCATCATGAAATGCCATATGACGAATTTTCTGTTCTGCTTTCTTCTCTCTCGTAATATCTTTGGCAATCACATAATGACCTACAATTTTACCTTCAACATAAACGGGCACATTAATGACACTCAAATGAACGAGGCTGCCATTTCGATGGATAATCGCTGTCTCATAACTAATCGTCTTACCGCGGAGCGAACGCAGAAACAGTCGCTTCGTACGCTTTCGCTCTTCTTCCACAACAATAGGAGCTATATCTATAATCGAACGGTTATAAAAGTAATCCTCTTCCAAGCCTGTAATCTTAGTAGCAGCAGGGTTAAATCCTATAATTCGACCGCTAAGACTAACAGAAAGGATGCCGTCGCGATTGTTTTCATACAGAGATCGATACCATTTTTCATTTTTCCTAATATGTGAATCCTTGCGAGACAAGCGCTTATCCACAAATATACCAATTAACGATAACCCTAATGTCAGCATCGTTCCCGCTGTAATGACATACCCAAGCAGCCGCTGATCGAGTGACATTCCTGCAACCGTCAACTTTTCATCGACCATATGAAATTGCGCCGCTTCCATTCCCGTATAGTGCATACCTACAATAGCCGCACCCATAATAACTCCACTGGCGAGCTTTTTACTTACAGCGTACTTTTCATTTTCTTTGCGGAAATAAAAAGCCAGCCATAACGCCGCGATAGAGGCCGCGATTGCAATTAGTATGGATAACGAGAACATGATTGGTTCATAGGTGATATCAATGAGCATCGCTTCCATACCCACATAATGCATCGAAGATATGCCAGTAGCCAGTAAGGAAGAGCCGACTAATAATTGTCTGAGCTTAAGCTGCTTGCGCCCAACCACATACAGCGCAACAAATGAAGCTGCGACCGCAATAATAACAGAAAGAATGACAATGAATAAATCATAGGAAACTGGCACCGGAAGCGAAAAAGCCAACATACCGACAAAATGCATTGACCATATACCCATCCCCATAGAAGCAGCACCAAGTATGAGCCATCTTGTACGATTCTTCCCACTTGTCATTGCGACACGGCCAGCTAAATCCAATGTTGTATAGGAAGCAGCCACCGCGATTATCAATGATAAAATGACAAGCAATACGTCATAGGTGCCGTGCATATGATGATGTTCCATCCATTTCCCTCTTCTCTATCAAATGTACAGGTATGCATACAATTTCATAGGAGCATGTATTCATACTTATTTTAACGTTACACACCGTTCAACTATTTTCATAGTACGAGCTTTAATAGCATCACCTTTTATTCTCGCATATTTTCGACAAAATGAATAACCCTTTTTGTACAATTTACAGAAAAAAACAGAACCTAAAGTCCTATATAAAATAGGAACATATACATATTTCAAAAATTTAATAAATACTTTATTACCACAATCCTTTACTACAATACAGAACATGAGCAGCATATTCATCATCAATAATAGATAAGAATAAATACATATTGACTTTTTAATGTTTATATGTTATAATAATTATTTTTGTTTACATACAACCCCCCTCTTTTGTATAATAGCATCTTGCATAGAGCTATGTTTGAAAGGGGATAGAATAAACGTGAAGTTAGCAAAGAACATTGAAATTGAAATGCTCACTCTTTCCACTTCTATGATGGGTAAAGTAGAAACTATCTACCCTACACTACTGTGGGATGAAAAGAATCTGTTGCTCGTGGATACAGGATATCCTAGACAATTCCCCCTACTTGAAGAGGCTTTGCGTAAAATAGGGAAGTCTGCTAAGGAAATCACAAATATCATCATTACCCACCAAGACTTGGATCATGTAGGCAGTTTGCCAGATATCATTAGGGAGTCCAATCAGGACATAGAAATACTATCGAGCCCCCTCGAGAAACCTTACATCCAAGGGGATAAGACGTTATTAAAACTTACACCAGAAGCGATTAAACAGGCCGAAGCCTCACTCCCGCCGCAGTTGCCTGAGCAATGGCGATCCGCCTTTCTATTCATGCTAAATAATCCTCCCCGCGCACATGTTCATCGCACCTTGCAAGCTGGTGAACAATTGCCTTATTGTGGAGGACTTACGGCTATACCTACCCCAGGACACACACCCGGACATATTAGCTTATATCACCAACCTAGCAAAATACTTATCGCAGGTGACGCAATGGTTGTAACTGAGGGACAATTATTAGGTCCCGATGCGATGCATACGCTAGATTTACGTACAGCCTACCATTCCCTACACCAACTTGCGCAATATGAAATCGATACTGTTATCTGTTATCATGGCGGCAAGTATATAGGAGATGCAAACCGACGCATTGCAGAACTTGCCCGTGAAATGCCCCTTTAAACGCCCTACAATTAACTCCTCATCATCATATTAATCTCAGTAGTATTCTGCTGCTAAAATCACAACTGCCCGATAGCTGGCATGCGAACCAACTATCGGGCAGCAGATTTCTTTCACTTTCTACTCTTACATCGTACTTTGAACGCTACGTATGCTGCTTAAACTCTTGAAAGAATTTATCGTATATAGCCACAATATTATTCATAAGCAACAATGAATCTCTGACAGACTCCACTTCTAGGGTATGTGAGCCTCTGGCACACACATTCCGCAATAACGATATCTAGATGCTGTTCCTTGGAAAATGGTGCTGCCGCACGCTGATAGCCATACTCCAACATAAGAACATCATTGTTATGAAAAAAAGCCGTTTTCCCTGCATAATACAGCAGTGGAAGATCACAGGAATACTACATGCCCGGAAATAGAACGACCAATGTAGAAGAACCTGTTTCCTGCCGTAAATGAGTATGCTTTACTTGCCCCCAATGGGAATCAAGACAAATGGAATGAAACATGCTACCACTCCCCTTTCATAGATAACAGATAGCATTCAAGCATACTAGACTCATCCAGCTGCTTTTTCCCCATATAACAAAGCCCTGTAAGGGGCAAGCAATGACGGTATACCCATCACCCGCGCCTTACAGGGTATTAGATAATAACTATTTACTATCGTTCACTTAATAGCTTCTCCTATCATTCGAACCCCTTCTTCATGTGAAGGGTCTAATTCAACAGAGTGCTTATAATGCTCTAAAGCAAGCTGCTTATTCCCTCGCATCAAGAGCATTTCTCCCATGCTGTCATGCAAGTTAGAGGAAGCTGGATAGTGAGCAAGGGAGATGCTCAACATATCGATCGCATCATTCAACCGCCCTGCTTCCATAAGCTCATACGCTACATAGTTGAATTCGCCTTCGATGAGCAAATACGGCTCCAGCCCTTTCGAGCAGATCGCGTGATAGCTCTCCCACGCCTTTGCTATCCCATCGTTGATAATCGTCTTCGCGATCAACCGAGCCAAGGACTGCTTCGTATATGGAACTTCTTCACCCACTAGCACATCCATAATACTCGTACACATAATTTGCGTACCAATATAATCCGAATTTATCATAAGAACAAATGCAGCGCCAAGATCAGGCATTACAATAAAGTTGCTTCTAAACCCTGTATCCAGACCGCTATGGGTAAACACCCGATGACCTTTATATTCTCCAAAATACCAGCCTAGGCACATCTCGTTGAATATTCCACCCATCCCTGTCGTAACATGGCTCTGCCACATCGTAGCATAGCTTGCCGCTTCCAGAATACGAGCTCCATTCCAACTACCATTATGCAGATGAGCCAATGCATATCGGCACATCTCTATTGGATTAGAGATAAGGGTAGAGCTTGGACCATGTGAACGGTTATAAGGGAATACGTCACTGACTTTGGATGTGTATCCTTCATCAATGCCTAGCACATGCGGCGTAACAAGCAACTCTTCCGATACAGATGATTTTAAAAAATGACTGTCATCCATACCAAGAACATCAAGAATATGATCCTTCATATACTGCTCGAAAGACTTACCGGACACTTTATGAATGACATCTCCTAAAACTTCATACGCCATATTGCTGTAAGCATACTTCAAACCAGGTTCCCACATCAATGAACGATCACCGACGCTTTTAATATAACGCTCTAGAGCTTCTTCATCGAAGAGTGGCGTATCCCAGTTAAACTCATCTTCATCCGGCATGCCTGATACATGGCTTAACAATTGCCTGATGGTAATGCTCTTATATTGGTCATCTTCCAGCTGAAAGTAAGGAAGGTATTCAATAACACTAGAATCCAGAACTATCTTCCCTTGCTCTACCAACTGCATAATGCCAGTCGAAACAAACGTTTTCGAAACCGAGGCCATATGGAATAAAGAGCGCTCATTCACAGGCTCCTTCGTATCCACATTTTTAACACCAAAGCCTTTTGAATAAATGGTTTCCTTATTGTAGACCACGGCTATCGCTAAGCCTGGCACCGACTCTTTTATGACAAAATCATTAATGATAAGATCTAAATTGTTAATCATGCCTTGCTTTTGAATATTAGTTTGTTTATTGCTCATCTATAACACCCCACGAATTCAAAGAATTAGAGTGCTGACTCGTCTATGAATACGGTGTCTCCGTCCAAGTGTTCAAAACATAGATTCACGGCTCGCTGTAAAGCACGAGTCCGATGAACAACTCCCTTAGGAATCGTAATCACATCATGCGGCTTCAAAGCAATGGTTGGTCTATCCTGAAAATCAATGAATAGCTCACCTTCAAGCACGATGAACATTTCATCGCATGTCTCATGATAGTGCCATCGGTATTCTCCTGTAATGACAGCGATTCGAAGACAACTTTCATTGACTTTGTTCAACACGAAGTTTGTGTACGTATCTTGGATACTGTTGCTAATCTGATCCAAGTTCATTACTTCTAACTGCTCATACTTGCACATTGGTCGTTACCTCCTCTTAGTTGCACATGTCGCGTGCCTCCCTCTATCAAGAAATCACCATATTTTCGAGTCACTTTTTCTAATCATGGGGTTTATTTAGGAAAAGTTAACCATATTAATAATACCATATTATTCCTCATAAAAAATAGATTTTCATACAAAAGAGCCACACGCATAGCGTATGGCTCCGTTACCTTTATTCCATAGTTATATAACTTTTGTTCATTTTACAATACTGTATCGTCAATTCCATTCAAATAGCTTTCGATGTTACCAATTACAGACTCCACACAACCATCTTCAAATGGAGACAGCAGTCCTGCAACTTTCACCAAGCCTGTGAAGGACTTGCTTCCACCCTCTTTACATAGGCTTAAGTAGTCAGCCCAAGCTGACTTCCAATCTTCATTTGCACGCTTCCAGAATTGGAAGGCGCAAATTTGAGCCAATGTATAGTCGATGTAATAGAATGGTGCCGTGAAAATATGACTCTGTCTATGCCAGAAACCACCATGCTCTAAGTAATCATTGCCTGCATAGTTGCGATGCGGCAAGTACTTCTTCTCCAGGTCGCGCCATGCTTGCTTACGCTCAGCAGGTGTTGCTTCCGGTTTGCTGTATACATAGTGTTGGAAGGCATCCACAGCTACGCCGTATGGAATGAAGCTCAATGAGGAGGCAAGATGGTTGAATTTATACTTATCCGCATCTTCCTCAAAGAATTTGTCCATCCAAGGCCATGCAAAGAACTCCATGCTCATCGAGTGGATCTCAGCAGACTCCATCGTTGGCCATATGTATTCAGGCACTTCAAAATGTCGGCTTTCATACACTTGGAAAGCATGGCCAACCTCATGCGTAAGGACATCGATATCATCCGATGTACCGTTAAAGTTGGAGAAAATAAACGGAGCCTTGTAATCGTTAAAATATGTACAATAGCCGCCGCTTTGTTTGCCTTTCTTGCTCACGAGATCCATAAGGTCGTGCTCTTGCATAAATGTGAAAAATTCATGCGTTTCAGGTGAAAGCTCCTCATACATCTTCGCGCCGTTGTTCTCGATCCACTCTGGATTTCCTTTCGGCGTTGCATTACCCGATTTAAAGGTAAAGTTTTCATCATAGTAGTTCAACTGCTCTACACCAATGCGGTTACGCTGACGCTCCTTAAGCTTAGAAGCTACTGGAACGATTCCATCTACAACCTGCTGTCTGAATTTCGCAACCATGTCTGCATTATAGTCAGTACGGCTCATGCGTGCATAGCCTAGCTCGACAAAATTCTCAAAACCAAGCTTCTTCGCTATTTTCGTACGTACTTTGACTAAGTCATCATAAATACGATCAAGCGCAGCTTCGTTGTCCGCCATAAATTGATATCTTGCTTCAGCAGCACGCTTTCTAAGTTCACGATCTGTGGACATCTCAAACGGGACGAGCTGTGCCAACGTACGCTCTTCACCTTCAAACGGTATTTTCGCGGATGCGATAAGCTGATCATATTCCGTAGACAGCTTGTTCTCCAGTTGTAGATCTTCGATAATTTCTGGACTGAACGTCTTCACGGACAACTCAGCTAATTGAAACAGCTGACTCCCCCACTTTTGTTCTAACTGTGCACGGAATGGGGATTGCACAAGCGCCTTGTAGTACTCACTGATGTATTCTTCAAAAATGGGTAACGCCTCATCAACAAAGTCTTGCTCTGCCTTATAAAACTCATCTGTTGTATCAATCGAATGACGTACGACAGCCAATTGACCAAGAGTTCCAATTTCATTGCGAAGTTTGTTAATTTCTGTAATTACTTGTTCTTGCTCTTCAAGACTATTTGCGGCATGAAAAGCACCAATCAACTGTTTAAATTGCTCTCCTACAGCTTGCATATCCGGTCGCTCATAGCGAAACTCAGCGAATTTCATAGACATAGCCTCCCCTTTTACAATCCTCTCAACTATTATACTAAACGATTGCTATTCTATTCCAATACTAATTTGAATATAGGTCAAAAATGATCCTTCTATTTTTGCATAGGTATAACAAAATAGAGCAGTTCTGCTGCTCCATTTTGTTATATTTCTATGCAATTATGCAATCACTTATTTTAGCCTTTACTCATATATTGGATAAGCCCAAAACTTATTCCCGTAGGATCAACGAGATAAGAAAGATAAAAATCATCAAACTCCATTTTATCCCGGAGTACTTTCGCACCTTGTTCCACAGAGCGAGATATAGCCGTATCAATACATTCCACTTCAATCGTTACCCGAGTGCCGTGTGGATAATCGGCAGGTCCTTCAACGATGCCGCCATCTATCCCTACATGATTATCCGCACCTGTCGCGACGGAATGATAGCCCCAATCTTGGGCTGTTACTTTCCAACCGAACACATTCGAATAAAATACTGCTGCCTGTTCTGGATGCTGACTATTTAGCTCGAATAATACAACACGTCCCATATCATCGACCCCCAGCATATTTTTACAATAATTAACTCAAGCCAATTATACCGGACGAACATGTAACATGACAATCATGACAATTGGTCTGACAATATTTTTTCAAAACAAAGGCTGCTGTCACTATCAGCATATGGACCATATCGCTCAATTTCATAGAAACCGTACTTTTTGTAAAAATGAATAGATTCTGGCTGCTTGTCTCCCGTCTCCAAGCGAATCGTTGTATACTTTTGATCTCTAGCCAGAAGCTCAAGCTTCATCAATATCTTTGCAGCGATTCCCTGCTGACGATAGTTCGCATCTACGAAAAACCGTTTCAATTCCGTCATTTCTTCATTTAATGGGCGAATGGCCCCGCAACCAACAGGAACACTACCATCATAAGCTAATACAAATTGAACTTCATCAATATGCGGATCATTGAAGTCCATCCCAAAAATATCTTCAGGCGGGTACCGTCGCAGCAAATCTTCATCCAGTCTAGCAACAGTAGGCTGTACATCAGGGTGATGCGGTGTGACATATTCCAATCGAATCGTACTCATAGGTATCCTCTCCATCTCTGCATCGTTTACTATGACTTTTCTGATGTTACTCATCTCAATTCGTCTTCCTTTTCCAAGCAACAAACGTCAACCACGCATACTACGACGCCATCTTGCTCACGAATTCGCTTGGCAATAGGAATACTGTTTCTGCCAACCCCACAAGCAAGATCCAATACTCGAAACGCAGCACCCTTTTGCAAATGGTCTTCTAGCGAATTATTTTTTAGCAGCTTATCCAAGTAATCCAGCACCACTTGTACCGGCTTGGACAGCCAAGTGCCAGGCTCAAACAATTCCGCCTGTTTATAAAACTGTTCGTGATACTCGATTTCGGCTGCACGCCTGCTTAAAACCACTCATATGATCACCCCAAATTACATAGGATCAGTCGCAGCTCCGAAACCGTATAATGAATTGGCTCAACTGTTCCTCGTCCCAGTCTGCCAGCTCCAACAGTCCCTCATATGGATTTCCCTCAAGCTGCAGCAGCTCAGCGAAAGCCGGCTCCGTCTTATATCCGTTCTCCTTCAACTGCCTAATTGCGTCGTAACCATCGCTCCCCAACAGCTGCAAAATTCGATGCTCCACCATCATGTGACGGTACCCATTTTGCCGTGTTGTTGGTATTGGCTGAGCAAATATCTCAATCTCCCAACCTTGAAAGCGAAAGTTTACTACTGCATAAGGATTTAGCATATCGGAATGAACCGTGTGCTGGTATCGTTCCTCGCATTGAAATGCAGCTGACGTATACGCCACGAAAGCGTCAAAATCATATACTTCACAAACAATATCCAGATCACTGCTTGATACATGTATATCGATTGGAATCGTGCCGACCAGAATCGGATTATAGGAGCGAAGTAGTTCCATTATGTTTAAACGACGCAACACGGAATAGACCTCCCGCTGCGTTTCATTACCTTGCAGTAAATAATCTACTTGTATAAAGTCGCATTCATTTGAATAAGCCACGAGCCCATGCCTCTCCTGCTTCTGTCCTTAGACTACTTAAAGAAACCGAGTGCGGCAAACACTCGGCTAGATCATAGAAAGGAATGCAACATCCCTTCCTATTCATTACGTTTCAATATTATGCCAATTATAATGGTTTGAGCATATGGATGTCGAGCGGTTCTTTGGCGAACAACTCTTGATCAATGTCATTCGTTAGATCACAGCCTTGATGTTTATAAAAATAAACGGCAGACCGCGTCTCCGTCGATGACACATATAAATATTTCGCTCCTCTTTTGCGCGCCTCATCACTAAGCTCATTCATAATCTTCGTGCCTATTCCCTGCCTACGATAATTTCTAGATACATACATCAAGTCGATCACGAGTCGGTCCTGCTGCTCACCACGAAATTGATGACCAAGCACACCAAATCCGATAAGTATGTCTCCATCATACGCCCCGAGAGCTGCTCCTCCATGACTCAACTCATAGAAGAATCGCTCCTGCAATTCAATTATCAAAGTATCATCCCAGCTTGGACATTCATGACCCGCATTACGTTCGATCAACTTGCCATTTTGCATTTCATACACATAATCAATTAGCTCTGAGCGATCAATCTGTACTAACTGATGTGCATCTTCCACTTGCATCGGTTGGTAAGTATACATCTTTCTCCCCCTTAATCATTGGAACCCGAACGATCCATCCAAGTAAGTGGAAATATACTGTTGTGGGCATTCGGGTTACTTATTATAGCTTCACGATAAAATCAGAGTTCGTGCGTATCCAACCTACTACAGCATCCAGCTCGTCTAACTTGTGAGTGCTCGTATCGATCACATAGCGACTATCTACGCCAGAATACTTAAATTCCTCCAGCAAAATCAGGCTTCGCTCTCCCATCTGAAATTCAGGAGCACGCAGTTGGTCCCGATAAACGATCGTCATCTCATCTACTAAAAGCGCTGTATATACCATTTTCACATCAACGTCTTTCATCTGCTCTACGAACCACTGCATCCGATCCGGCAGTATAATATAGTCTACTACGACATCATAGTCGTATCGAAGCAAGTTCTTAGTGGATGACACGATATTGTCCCACGTTAGGTTCAACGTATCCTCACACAACCACGGCTTACCACGCCCGTTTAACGGATAATGGCTGATCGCATCTCCAGATAAATAAGCGCTTCGCTCCAAGCTCTCCACAAGTCTCTTCGACGTTGTAGTCTTGCCCACTCCTGGGGGACCTGTAACGAGATACACCGTTCGTTGCATGCTAGTTCATCCCTTTCAATTTGCCGTGTCCGCTGACTGGATTTACTCTAATATTCTAAGTAGTAAGGTTAACTACCTACTGGAAAATCCGCGTTCCTCCATTGTTTAGATTACAGGTGTCTCACTTGAAAATAACCCCGATCATGGCAAAACAAACGTTCATAATAAAATGCAAAATGGTGACGGGAAGCAATCCTTGCGAACGGATAGCAACGCCTCCCATCAGCATGCCGAACAAAGAAAACAGAGCACAAATTGCCCAAGGAAAACCAATCGAATAATGATAAAAACCAAATCCAACACTCGCAATGACAAGCCCTAATTTTTCCCCTGCAAAATCAACAAATCTAGGCAGAATCAAGCCACGCCACACTATCTCTTCCAGCACAGCATTAACTAAGGCAAACAAACATCCAAACAGAAGTATTCGATAAAACTCTTCCTGCCCATAATCGATAATAAAGCTAAAAGAAATCAAAATAATCGTGGTAGCAATCAAAAGAAATCTCCAAATCGGGTCCTGTATACCACGCCAAATGAAAGGAGTACGGATCGTATTACTAAAGTTACCGATAAATAAATAATTCGTGTGCGGCTTATACCATTTCCAAAGTAGAAAATACGGAATAATAAACCCTAATAGGCTTAGTCGCGACAATACAATTTCGGCTTCACTCGATCCAACGAATAGAGCGAGAATATAGTATTTTAAATAAAAAGATAGCCAATATCCCACTACATACACAAACGATGTTAACCATATAATTTTATAATCATGTGTGGCGAGCATGCTACCGACAAGCAACAGTAATGCTAAGCATGCACCTACGTAAAGTGGAGTAATCTGTACAACAATAACAGACAGCACAAATGCGAACGCAATAAGCACCTTGCTATGTACTAACCTTTCTCTTAATTTCTCTACGACTCGTTCCCCCTCACTCTATAACACGTAATTTCGGATACGTGCCAAGCCATTTTTTCTGATTTATTCTAGTATGGAGATAGTCTCTATCATGAAAATAAGGACTCCGACGAATTACTAGGGCAAACAAATCGTCCAGACCATGCGGCGCAACAATCTTTATCTGATTCTCATCGTCCAAGTAGATGCCTGTAGCTGTTGCCGTCTCGGGCCATCTTTTCATCGCGTCCTCCACGGACACATAAGGAATTGCGTTATTTCTGAGATGCATTCTCGCTTGATTTTTGATCGACCAATTATAGTCCCCCACCTGTTCTCTTAATACAGCCGCATACTGCTTCTCTGTATCCTCACATAAATGATCTGGATCATAATAGAGAATATCCACATCATTCAATAATGTAGGAGCTGCGTATCCATGCATGTAATCCCATATCGCATTTCTGACATACCCTGCCGCAATGCACCAATGGGGTAAATTTAGCTGTTTAATAAGGCTAAGGTCTCTTAGCAAGTAATTATTAGCTCGCATAATGGTGATTAATTGTTCTTGCAGTAATCTCATCCCCTTATCAAAATGGAAAAAATGATAAACAGTGGTACGTTAATGTTCATCATCTTGGATCAACGCATGTTGTTACTTATGGTTACCTGCCCTGCCGCGATAACTATCGAGCAGCATTATTAAATACGATACCTTGACCCGTCCAATTTTCCGTAACAACATCTTTCAACTCAAATTTTCCATCCGTATACGCATGAATAACTTTTTCCCAAAATAACTTGGATGCATCGTTCTCTCCGTGCTGCAGTACTTCCCAATTTCCTGTATACTTATCAAAAATATGCATTGCAGCCTCTATGCCAACTCCCGACTTTCGATATTTGCGCATAACAAAAAACTCCGCTAACGACTTGGCTGTTTCATTTGGATATAGATAACAATGCTCATTAATCATAATAAAACCAGCTAAATTACCGTTGACTTTAATGAAATAGGCATCTCGATCATCATCCGTCCAATAATGGTCGAAGTAGGTATATCCATACAAACCGAACTTATTTACATCCCGATCATTAAATTCACTAAAATCATACTCATACAGCTCAAGCAATTGTCTAAGAATTGATTTTTCCTCTTCCTGCACTTCTACAATCTCAATTACTCTATCATTTTCTTTATAAGAATTCATATGTAATACTCCTTTTCATAAAGCTAGAATGGATTGTAATCAAATTAAACTATGCTAGAGGGATAATCTGAAATCGGCTTTGGTGATTTCACATATGTGGTGAACGTTTTTTTATGTAAGATTTGATTATTTTCAATAATGACAGCCCCAATTTGGGTAATATATTCTGTCTCATGATGAATACCTGTTGCTTCAAAATCAAACACACAGTACCGCTGTGCTCTGAAATTGATTATCGATACACCTGCCACGGTGTAGTCTGTATCCGAGATCATGTTGATTTCCACATGCACACCTCCACTACTATTTATTAAATCAATTTTGTCATATCTTTACAACAGTTTAACTAGCAAGCACTTCAATAAAGTCCGCTACATAGAAATAACCTGTAAACAGGAAAACAGCTGGCTAGGAACATTCCTAACCAGCTGTTTCAGATTCACTAGCAGTCGCAAGTACTCGACGTGCCGCAATCTCTAATTCTGTACACTTTATATCCCTTTGCGATACATTTAATCGTAGTACAATTGCAATAAGATGGCGTAATAATCATAATATCACCTCCTTGTCATAGTATCATTCAGCTTGAGCATGAAACTCATTATATAGAGCGCCCATTTACATGAGCTCACTATAACTTCCTTGTTCAAGGATACGCTTGATCCAGCACGAGAGTCAGACCCACATGCTTACAACTATCAAACGGCGCATCTACCCCTGTTACTCCCCTAACCAGTTGTTTCATTACTACTAACAGTCGCAAAAACTATTGTTATCGCATTGTCTTATTCTGTAAACTCTCTTGTTAACACACGTAATAGAAGTACAATAACAATTAGTAGCATTTGGCGTAAATATCATGATATCACCTCCTTGTCATAGTATAGTTCAGCTTGAGCATGGAACATCGTTGCATAGAGACCGCCCATCTGCATGAGCTCCCTATGATTTCCTTGTTCGATAACACGACCTTGATCGAGTACGAGAATAAGATCCGCATGCTTACAGCTGCCAAGCCGATGGGAAACCATCAACGAAATTTTATTTGCTGTTAAGGATGAGAATAAGCGAAATAACTCAGCTTCCGCCATTGGATCCATGGAGGCTGTAGGCTCATCTAATACAACAATTTCGGCATCTCTGAAAAAGGCTCGACTAAGTGCAATTTTTTGCCATTGTCCTTGAGACAGCTCTTGTCCTCCTTCAAACATAACTCCGAGCGGTGTATCCACACCTTGTGATTGCTCAAGAACCCATCCTCCCAGACCACTTTTACGCGCTGCTTCTATCAATTCTTCCTCGTTGTCGATATGATTCAATTGACCAAATCCAATATTTTCACGTACAGACAATTGATATTGCATATAATCTTGAAAAACGGCTGTAATTCGCTGACGATACGTAGTTGGATCCAGTTCAATGATCGGGACCCCGTCATACATAACTGTTCCTTCCTGAGGTGTGTATAACCCGATTAAACACTTCACTAGCGTACTTTTCCCCGCTCCATTGTGACCAACAATAGCGACTCGCTGCCCCGGTTTAATCTGCAAGGATATATCTTTCAGAATGGATTGTGTTGAATTCGGGTATTGAAATGTTATTTCTTGAGCTTGGATGCCCTTCTGCAATGGTCCACACAACATCAACGGATTTTCCGGTAGCTCCTCCTCTTCCATCTTCATAAACAAAATCCATTCCCCTACGTGTAAAGCATCTTGATAAAAATGAGATAAATTACGTGCCATCGCTTCAGAGCTCTGTTGTGATCCACGAATCGCTTGCGTAATAGAGACAAATGAACCGATAGATAAAGCTCCACCTGCACATAACCACACTAATAACATACTTACTCCGTATAAAGCCCCTTCAACGACACCCTCCTGAACCGCATTAAACCTCATGCCCTTCGTCTGTAACTCAATTTGCTCGTCTGCATTTTTCCAATAGAGCTTAGACCATACTTGACGTAGATAAGGAGCTATCCCATAAATACGAATCTCTTTGGCCGAATCTCGCCCAGTCAACAACGAGAACAAATAACGAGATTTACGAAGTGCCGTAGTTTGGCTTATCATTTGCCAAAAATGGGCTTGTCCGATGCGAATATTGATGATAAAAGAAGGGACCACAATAAGGAGGAGCGCTATTGCCATGGACCAGTGGAACCCGACAAGTACAAGGAATATGGCGACGAATGAAAAACAATCTCTACCTAATGAAAATAATTCCTGTATGACGGTCATGGCACGATTGCTTATCCCATTAGAGACTCTTTGTAGTCGGTCATAATAATCTGGTTGATCGTAGGTGATCAATGGGAGTTTGACTGCTTTATCTGCGATTTGTGCTTCAATGTGATAGGCCATCTTCATTCTTAGGCGCAAAGAAATTCGATCGCTTAGAAAAGTAATAGCTAGTAGAGCAATAAGCAGTGCAGATTGTAGGGTAATCCAAACGAAGGTTTCATTAACAGCACTTCCGTTCTGTCCTTCCGATGTGGTGATTTGTGCTAACGCATTAATAACACCTTCCGTCACATATATTTGTATGGCTGGAATGATTGCCACGATTGTAAATAACACCACAGTGAACACGAACATTCCACGTTCAAATTTCCACAACATACCACCGATAATTGCGGCAGCCTTCCAAGCGGAGCGCTGACTACTATCACTCAGTGAACTCCCCTCCGTTACATTCAAATTTATTTAAGCGGATCGTGACATTTGTAGTAGTAATTTTAAATCATCTTCCGAGTTCACCGATCCTTTAGCTACCACTATCCCCTCTTTGTTTAAAAAGTAGGCAAAAGGAAGCACATTCACATTAAAGCTTGACAAATCATCTTCCTCGATCAGTGAAATAGGTGTTTTTATTTTAAATTCATTAACTTTCTCCGTAATCGATTCCATGTCTCCTACCATAAGACTGACAACTTTAAGCTGAGGCTGTTTTTCTTGAAATGGGGTTAACGTTGGGTATAATGATGCACAATACACACAATTTGTTGAAGTGAATGTGACTATCGTCCCTTCCGTACTTGGGCGAACTAAAGATATCATTTCTCCCGACATACTTGGTAAACTCAGTAGAGGGAACTCTTCCCCCTTTGAAAAACCTCTATTCGTGTTATAAAGCTCCCTTTTAATCGAACGCTGATAGACCTGTGTCAAAGAGATAGTGACCACAATTAGCATCACAAACATGACAAGTTGGGCCCACTGCATAATATTCATTACGTCACCTCACCTTTTGAGCGATGTCTTGCGAAACTGATGCATCGCGCTAAGCAACCCATATCCTGTTAATATCGATAATGTAATAAATAAGGCTGCTAGCCATTCTTGTATTTGTGCCCCCTGAAGCCCTGTCGGCTGCGAGTAAACAAATAAGTAGACAACCATCGCTGCTAGCAATAGGATTCTAGCCATCGTCTTCATTCCAAATTGTTCGGGCAGAAGATTTCCGAAACAGTTACAATCCAGTTCTTTGCCCCTTGCTCGCCATACCGACCAGCTAAAGCTTAGCAATAGCGCACCAATACCGATTTGACCCAGTATACGTGTCTCCTCTACTACAATGAATACCGCAACGATGAATTCAGTAGTTGGAACCACTCGGGTACTTAAGGGCACTAACTTGCTAGCCACACCGAGTTGTTCAAGCGTCCTGCGGAATGGTAGCGGATTCATAAACTTAGAAAGTGCACTCGCTAGAAAAATAATCGAAAGAAAGATTTGTATAAATGCTGCTAGGTTCAATTTCATCCCCCCTAAGTAGGTTAGCTCTGTTACATCCATAATAGATTCATATGGAAATAGATATAAGTACTAACTTTTTTGGGTACCTTTTAAAATAATATCCATAATAGATGAAAGCTGCACTCGCCAAGTACATTACTAGAGCATAGACGCTCGATACCTTCAATACCCTCTCACATTTATGTATGTAGCATTTTTTTATGATGAGCAAGTTTTGCGGCTTCCTTGCTAGAATTGACTTGCAGCTTTTTTAGAATTCGATTGATATGATTTTTAACGGTTCTCTCAGCAATGCAGAGCTCTTCTTGTACTCGTGACAAGGTGTATCCTTTATAAATTAATCGAAGGATTTCTTTTTCCATGTGAGTTAGTATTTTTGAGCGGGATTCATATAGTAAACGGGAGTGGTTTTCGATTAGAAGTTGTACAGAAGAATTAGACCATAGAGGATTACGTTTCAATGTATGTCTAATAATGCTAGGTAGCTCATGAAGATAACTTTTACACAAAAAGTTATTCATACCAGCTTGATTGGCTTCAATCATCCATTCTAGATCGACATGAGATGACAACACTACAATCGGACAATTAAACTCCTCCTTAATTTTCCCCAAGAGCTCTAATCCCGAGAAATAACCTTCTACATGCAAATCAACTACAGCAGCATCAATACAATCTGAACAATTAGATACACATTCTTGAAAATTTTCTAGCTTGTTTATATAACATTGAATAATCCAATTTTCCCTATCACACGCTAGTTGCTCCCGAATACGTTCTCCCCACTTCGGACAGCCTTCGACGAGAATTAGTTTCTTTTCCATTTAATCATCCGCCTTCTTGCACGATGCTGCTCGATGGTTGTCTGCCCTACGTCTAATGTTTGCGTTCCTTCTGCATTGCCACCAGTAGCGGCGCTTCAAGTAACAACGATGACCATCATAAACATGAGCAGGAGTAACATTTTTTCTCATTATTTTCTTCCTCCCTATCATCTATCCTTCCTCTAGTATCCCGTATCGTTGCACCATCAGTATAATGTGGAGATATATGAGCAATTAGATAGACTTGTGTTGAAGTTGTAAAAAATCTGAGGTAAGTGGCTCCCTGTTGTCCACTTGTGCGAGGTTATAAAAGTGCGGGTGTGGACTCACTATACCGAGTACATGTGACCAACGTGTGTACGACGTGTGTAATTTTAGCGTTCCTTGTCACAGTCAAGTACAGCATCGGAATGAACCATGATAAGATGTAATTAGTCTACAGACGATAAATAAAGATAAAATAAAGATCCCTTTAAGAAAAAATAAAATATTCTTTTAACCGGTTATAGAACATATATCGATTAGGAGCTGATGTGCATTCAGCAATTTTGTTGGCTTGAGTTTTATTTACCATAATTTGTTTGTTGCGTTCGATTGGTACGTATGATAAATTATATTCTTGTAAGGCAAACGTTATGGCGATCGTGGCGAAGTGGTTAACGCACCGGTTTGTGGATCCGGCATTCGGGGGTTCAATTCCCCTCGGTCGCCCCATACGATTTGCCGATGTGGTGGAATTGGCAGACACGCCGCACTCAAAATGCGGTGCCGCAAGGCTTGCCGGTTCGAGTCCGGCCATCGGTATTACAGTAAAAAGAGCTATAAAGGATTGGTTCCCAATCCTTTATAGCTCTTTTTCTATTCATATCTTCCTCGTTCTTGGTTCTTACCCTGGACAGCTTATCTTTTTTCTTTCAACAGTACAATAACGTAATATCCCTCTTCTTCGTTAAAATGATTCGAATGCTGTTCTCGTTCAATTATCTACAACGCGTGCCTACTTCCTCAATTTTTGAATATACGTATACAAACGAATTGTAACATTCTAGTGACCAAATAATACACGAGCGCAAATGCTCCACCATATAAAATGGCCCCGATCTCAAATCCCCTATAAGACAATCCAGTTAATAAACCAAAGAAAATAAATACCGTAATAAATCCCCCAACAATGTATAACAGAATGGCAATCATTTCTCTTATATATGCACTAACTTTTATTGTTCTTAGTTTGTTATCAACCACTATTGAATACAGAACAGCCGCTACGATATAAATCAATAATAAAAATATAAACGGGGCTATAAAATTGTCTGAAAATGAAATGTAGTACCTATTAGGAACACGCTCAGATTCAGGTACCGTATTTATATAGGCTAGTGTGTAACTGATTAGGAACGAAGAAAGAAATGAACTAGCTATTCTGATAAATACGTTCATATTTTCCTCCTAGAAAAATGATGATTTATCGCATGAACAATACCCCTTACAACTTAACCCTTAACTCATAATATGCATCTCGCAGCCACGGATGAACCACCTTCAACTGCTCCCGCCGCTGCCATAAATAATCGATATAGCTAAAACAAGCTGCATCCAGCGATTGTTCCAATGCCTGCTTAATCTCACGCAAATAAGGAGGATTCCCTGGTTGATCCCACGCAATCTTATCCGCTACGAACAGCACTTTATCTAACACCGTCGGATTAGCCCTCAAAGTCGTATGGCAGCCTGCCGCATCTACAACTTGTAGATCATCCACCTTAAAAAGATCAATCGCCATTTGTCTAGACAACTTCTGATGAATGATCATCGGAAAAACCTCCTCCTCCAACAGCACTTCAATGCCAAGTTCCTTAGCAGCGGCAATCCGTTCTTCGTTCGGAACAACCGCGCTGATATCATGCAAATAGCCACTGTATGCAGCTGTATCAGGATCAACACCATATTGAAGAGCAATGTTACGAGCTTCATCCCCGACATCTAAGCAATGCTGTGCAGTATCTGGACAACCATTTTCCACGAGAAACTGGTAGGTATCATGACGTAAATCTCCCGTAAGCGGTCGTAAAACTAACTTTTGATAACCATTCATCCTATTTCCCCCTTAAAAACATTAAGACTAGCCATGAGCTATGCATGTTCCCTTCAGAAATATACACTGGAGGTCCTTTTGCTACTTTCTATTACTTTGAAGGGCGCAGCACATACATCCCCCTACTAATGAGTCCATTCGGATCATACTCAACCTTCAACCCTATTGACTCGAAGGCATGTGTCAGTTCTTCTTGCCTAAACAACCCTAGCTCATGGCGTTCTTTCCTATGTTCAATACCTGCCTTCGAACCGATTAAATATTCAAAGTTCAAGATCGACAACTCATTTTCCGTATCCGCATGAGTCATACGGCAAATGTGATACTCTTCCGTTTGATGCTGAATCATCGAGACGAATCCTTGCTGCCACGCATCAGGAGTAAACCATGGCTCGATTAATATCAAGCCGTCTTCCTCTAAATGATTGATGAACTGCTGCACTGTACGAACAACAGCATCTAGCGTTTTCGTATATGCTATCGAGCTGAACAAGCACATGATCACATCATATTTATGACCTACATCAAACTGAGTCATATCTTCACACCAGAAGCTTGAATCTGGATTTCTATACTGTGCAAGCGCTACGAACTCCTTATTTAGATCAATTCCATCCACTTTATAATGTTGATTCAAATATTCAGCATGTTTGCCTGTTCCGCAGGCTACGTCCAATACCGTCTTCACACCAAAATGCCGGCTGTGAATATAGTCTCGAATCTGCTTCGCCTCTTGCTCATAATCTTTAAAACTGTATATAACATCGTATAATTGCGCACTATTATCAAACATGTATGTTTCCTCCCTATAGATTAAGAAACTATCATTCTATTTATTCTTCCACCTGGAAAATAGAATCGACGATAATTGGGAGATTGTCTCTAACCGACACTGCCCCAAGTACGGATCTTGCGTGCACTCCCTTATCCGAGAACACCTCGTACATGAGATCAGAATATCCATTCAGAACCTTTGCATGATCTTCAAATTCAGGCACTGCATTAATAAACCCCTGCACTTTTACGACTCTTTTTACTCGATCTAACGTACCTAGCGCCTCCTTGACCACAGCGAGCACTTCGATCGCTGCTTCCCGTGCAAATTGATAACCTTCCTCAGCTGTATACTCTTTTCCCAATTTTCCTTTCGGCTTGCCAGACGGTCCTTTTCCTGAAATAAACATCAATCCGTTTATGATTACGTAATTCGCATAGCTTCCCGCAGGGTTGCTTACTTCTGGCAGTACAATCCCCATCTCGTTAAGTCTAGATTCAATAAGTGTTGTCATGCTTCTTCCTTCTTTCTATATGTTATGGTTTACTTTTGTATAAAATCAGATGGAATTAATCCCTCTTCCTCACTGTTGTAGCTCCAACAAACAATGGTTGCACTGTCCTTACCAGAAGCACGATACACATGTTGGAGAACTTCATCCACACACGCCGAAGCTGGTCGCTCCTGATACAGCGCCTTATACAAGTGATTCGGGTTCTCAAAATAGTTATCTTCCGTATCCAGCACACCGTCTGTCAGCACGACAATCTCATTGCGACCTTTCCGAAGCTGCCTTCTTCCCACCGTATAGCACGGTACAGGCAAAGAAAAGCTGTTCACATGGCCTACCCATTCAAAAAACTGCCTCTGGTTAAGAGCAACTTGACCTAATCGCTTCAATTCAGGATGAAGCACATAGGCAGAGCAGTCTCCTACAGACAACCACCATATATACTGCCCGCGTTGGTAAACGAGGACACAGGCAGTTTCGCCTCTCATACTGTGGTAAGCCTCTTTCGACGATTCACTTTGAAAGAGGTCGACAAAAAAAGATTCTAATTTTGCAAAAGCATCTTCGCTATGTAATAAAGCCAACAACTGTTCCTGCTTCTGCTCCACAGCCTCCATCAGCCATTCTGCACTTTCTGCGCTGCAATGCGCGTCCAACAGCAAAGTGAATACCCACTCTCCCTTTGGATCGACGAGAACCAATACACCGTCTTCATTTTTACATGAGCCCGCTCCTGTATGCCCGCCATAGCAGCCAATCGTCACTTGTCCAATGGAGGTTACATGCACCTCATTCAAATAAAGATTGTCTTTACCCAGCCAATGATGTTTCATAGGGGATACCTCCTTTGAAAAGCTAGACGTATACTATATATGACAGTTAATTTTTACTAGATTATAAAATGATCGTACCAAATTTACCCACAAGGGCGCAATTCAACTTTCTATCTCCTTCTTCATCATGAGTACAAATTAAAAAAGACCATGGGCGTTTGCTTATTCAAGCAAATTCCCATGAGCCTTCAACTGATCCACTAATATTAAATAGCAAGTTAATTATTTCAACTTCACCCTTAACCCAAGCACTGCTGGAATAAGCACTAACGAAAGCAATCCACCTATCATCGAAAGCGTACCGAAGCTGTAATGCGCCGCAATAACACCCGACACAACCCCGCCGGACGCTCCTGCCAACGCAACCAACACATCTACTGTTCCTTGCGTCTTCGCTCGTGTATCCGTTTCCGTTCCATCTACAATAAGAGCCGTGCCACTAATCACTCCAAAGTTCCAACCAACTCCAAGCAAAGCAAGCGCTGCAATGAGCAAAGGCATGGAATCTGAAGGCGCCAATGCTGCCAGAATACCTGAGGACAGAAGCGTTACACCCGCTGCGACAATAATGACTGTTCGCCCTAGCCTATCTACTAGGACACCCGTAATAAGCGAAGGAAGATACATGGCACCGACATGAATACCAATTACAAGTCCAACGTCACGCAGTCCGTGGCCATGATGCATCATATGAATCGGCGTCATCGTCATAATTGCGATCATCGTTAGCTGTGCCACAACCATAACCGTTGCACCAATAGCAACAACCCGTTTGTTTATGCCAGCTGCATGCGTGTGCACCTGAGCGCTATCTCGAGTAACAGCCTGTTGGCTTGTAGCGGCAATTTCTTTCGCCAGTACCAACGGATCAGGACGAAGAAATAAGAACAGCACCAAACCTGCAAGTATGTATGCAGCCGCCCCAAGTATAAATGGTCCAGCCAATGCAGGCACGCCAATGGAAACAGCAAATTCCCCCATCACCTCTACCAAGTTAGGCCCCGCTACGGCACCAAAAGTCGTCGACACCATCGCGATACTAATCGCAGTAGCTCGCTGATGCGGCATTGCCAAGTCCGTTCCCGCATATCGCGCCTGCAAATTGGTAGCAGTGCCTACGCCATACACGAGTAGTGAGGCGAATAACAATCCAATATTGCTATATATAGCAGCAAGCACGATTCCAATGGCACCAATACCACCGGTCATAAATCCAGTTACGAGACCTACTCGCCGACTGTATCGTTGAGATAGTCGCCCAACCATTAACGCTGCCACTGCCGACCCGAGAGTAAACAACGCTACAGGCACTCCCGCATAGCTGTCGGTACCTAACATTTCCTGAGCAAGCAAGGCACCGACAGTAATTCCAGCCGCCAGTCCCGCTCCTCCGAACATTTGTGAGATAACGATAACGAACAAGGTACGTTTAAATAATGTGCGATGATACTCTGGAGATACAATATCGTTCATTTCGCTTTCCCTCTTTATCTCTCTATGAATGGAATTATTATATACCAAAAAATAATCAGTGCACGAGAAGTTTCCTCTGTAGAGTTCTGATCTCGAAATTATCTTTCCTCATCATACTATCTTCAGTAAATTTTCTATTTCGTCGAATCAAATTTATTTTTTCGTCTTCAATATAGTCCATACCCAACCCGTTAGCTCTTATAGTATAGTAAGATTGCATTCCTGACATGAAATCCGTCCTTCTATCCTACATTTGATCCATGCATCAAGTTTCAGGTTCATCCATGTTGATCCCGTTTAAAAAATGTTATAAGACTCTTTCTCTGCATACTCCTAATTAGACTAGCATTTACAGTTCATCTTACTAACTCAAAATCTAATAACTATTATCATCATGAAAGGGATGGAATCCTATGAATACATATAACAATTGGAACCTGCAATATATAGGTGGCGAATGGCGCGAAGGGAATAGCACGACCATTTACGAAAATAAAAATCCGTATAACGATGAAATCGTTTCGACTATCAAACTTGCCAGCAAAGATGACGTTCAGGAAGCTTATGCTGCAGCACAAAAGGCTCAGCCTTCATGGGAATCTATAAATGCTTTTCAAAAAGCCGAAGTGTTTGAAAAAGCCGTTGCTATTATGAAAGCACGTCGTGAAGAAATATGTGAACTCCTTATTAAAGAGACGGGTTCTACCTATGCTAAGGCCAGTGTTGAATTGGATTTTTGCATTTCTATTACTAGAGAAGCTGCGAGTTTCCCCCTACAAATGGGTGCCGAAATGGTTCCATCTCTTATTCCTGGTAAAGAAAATCGAGTGGACCGTCGCCCTGTTGGTGTGGTCGGCGTCATTAGTCCATTTAATTTCCCCATGTATTTGTCCATGCGCTCGGTTGCCCCAGCGTTGGCAGCAGGAAATAGTGTCGTCCTGAAACCTGATGAACAAACCTGTATTAGCGGAGGCCTACTACTAGCAAAAATTTTCGAAGAAGCAGGTCTTCCAAAGGGACTTTTACACGTGGTTATTGCATCGATCAGTGAAATTGAGGACAGTTTTACAGAAAACCCAATTCCACGGGTTATTTCATTTACGGGTTCCACACCAGCAGGTATTCATATTGCTCAAATTTGTGCTAGAACGATGAAAAAAGCAGCTCTAGAGCTAGGAGGCAACAACCCATTACTCGTGCTAGAAGATGCAGATATAGAACGAGCCGTTCGATCTGCGATTTACGGAAAGTTCTTTCACAATGGTCAAATTTGTATGGCGATTAATCGTATCCTTGTCCATGAACGTATTTATCAAACATTCGTAGATAATTTTGTTGAAGCGGCCAAAAAGATTAAAGTTGGAGACCCTCGCGATCATTCCAATATGATTGGCCCACTCATTAATAGAAAATCAGTCGAACGGATTATGGCAACGATTGCAAAGGCTAAAGAGGAAGGCGCACAAGTCGTGTTAGAGGGCCACGTTGATGGAAACGTCATGTCTCCCTTCATTTTAACTTCCAATACCAATAACGTTGCAACCGCTCAACATGAAATGTTTGGGCCCGTTGTGACGATCATTCCTTTTAAAACGGAGCAAGAAGGCATTGCTATTGCTAACGATAGTCCATATGGTTTGAGTGCTGCTGTGCATGCCGGTTCTATAGAAAAAGGGGTTCAGGTAGCCAAGCAAATTGTATCTGGTATGGTTCACGTTAATGACCAGAGTGTAAATGATGAGCCACTCATTGCATTTGGCGGAGAAAAAATGTCTGGATTAGGCCGTTTTGGCGGCAAATGGTCGCTAGAGGAGTTTACGACTTTACAGTGGATATCTACACAGAACGAGCCTCGTGAATATCCATTTTAAATAGCAGGTGAAGTACGGATCGTGCATCTTATAACGAATGAGAAATCATCCTTGATTAAGAGCACGATCCGCCTTACCGTTCACGGTTACGTCTTTACTCCACAACATATTCTATTACTTTATTTGGACCCCATACTCACTCATATTGAGATCAAAATTATACTTTTCTTACTAGCTTGCCATTTAACTTGAATCTATTATACTAAGCTATGAAATAACGACCTTTCTCTGTTGCTCAGCTGACTGTTGGATAGCATCCAATACAAGCTGGACGCGATGCCCGTCAACGAAGGTAGGGATATCGGATGCCGTCTTTCCCTCCACAATGGACTGATAGACACCATTCAGCATCGGATTCAAACCACTGTAATACGGCACTGCTGAAGCAGCCAATCCCAACGGAGGCTCACATACCGAAAGAACAATCTGTTCGAATGCTCCTCCCTCACTCACTTCGACATCCGTATCATTGGTCATGCGAAGCGTGCCTTCGGTTCCATACACCTCCAAACACCATCCATTTCCACGTACTCCCGAAAATAATAAATCCATTACAAATGATGCTCCCTGCTCAAAGTGACCGATAACTGAAAAAGCATCATCTGCATCCCGATGCTCCGTTCTTTCATCACTAGCGCTATTATGTGTTGGAACTTTCGTGCTCAAGTCCGCATACACATCGCTAATCTGCTCATCCATCCACCATTGTAAAGCATCTATCATATGCGACCCAATCGCAAACAACATCCCGCCGCCCGCGCTCTTACTGCCTTCCCAGCCGCGTGACTGGTTCGTTAACATCGAATACCCCGAGAAGCTGCCCTGATATTTCATATGCAGAATACGTCCTAGTTTTCCACTTTGGATGACTTGTTTAATCGCTTGTCTGACGGGAGCTAGTCTCCATTGGAAATGAACAAATCCACGCACGTCAGAGAGCTGCTGCTGCTCGAGCATCGCTTTCGTTTCCACTGCATTCATACCTAGAGGCTTCTCACACAACACATGCAATCCTTTGCGAAGGGCAACCATTGTCATGTCATGATGATTCGGAGGGGCGGAAGCCACAACAACAAGGTCCAACTCCTCCTGGTCGATCATGCCACGCCAATCCGTGTATACTCGTTGTATACCTGTGCTACGCTGTACATCCTGAACTTTCCCTCGATACATACTAGCGATTGCCTTCACATCAAAACCTTCATGCAGTTGGAGAATTGGAGCGTGCACAGACGCCCCAAAGCCAGTACCAACAATCCCAACTCGAATTTGCTTCATCTCGTTCAGCTCCCTTAGAAGTTACGTTAGATTAGAAATACACAGTTGATATTTCGAACATGCTCCATACAAACATATATACAGGTGAATAAAGCCAGAACTTTCTGAACTAGTTACTCCCTATTTCTTCAACAACGTTCGAGTTGCCCTCTTCACGATCTTAGCCGTTTCTTTGGAATCAGATGCTTGTATCCATTGCTCGCATACTTCGCGCACCCATTCCGGCCTCGACTTGCTGGCATCGTTCAGCCAATTACCTACAGAGTCCTGAACATACTTGGATGGATCTGACTTTACCTGCTCCAACAAAGGTAGCGCCAGTTCTGGCTGAAGCTTAAGCGATTGAATATGGCTCGTCCATACCCCACAAGGTCTTGTCGCTTCCACCGCAAATCGACGAACATTAGCATCTTCTTCCTTCGTCCAAGCAGATAGTATTTCAATAGCAGAGGTCAAATTCCGAGCAATGTCATCGCGCACTGCCATCCAAGCAATTTCTCTCACCCCAAAATGCGGATCCGCCGCAAATCTCTTTATTTGTTCCAACTTCTGCTGCAAAGTTAAATCAATATTCGAGCTCACCATGTAACATCCCCAGCACCGCACACTGTCAGATCCATATTCCATAATAGACTCCATCCGCATCGCACGCTGCTGTACATCCTCCACCTCACGAAGAGTTTCATACAGTAGCTTACCAATAAGAGGCGTTACCTTCATAACTTTCTGCTCTTTTAACTGATTGATTTGCTGTAAAATAGATTCCACAAGATGACCCAACTCTAACTGAGGGAGTACATGCTGCACGAGTACTCTATGATCAACGGCAAGCCATTCCATCAGATTCACACTTGTCAGCACGCCTTCATTGAGCCATTGTTTCACATCTTCAGGAATGTCAGCGGCACGTACAGCCCCTTTTCGGTTCACAATATGTTCTGGAAAAAAGTAAGTCCTTCCGTGCGATACCATATAGACAGCTCCTTTATACACTTTTTACGAAACCGATAGATGACTCACGATCATAGCCAATCGATTCATAGAATTGATGTGCAGCTTGTCGTGAAGCACTCGAAAATAGCTCCGTACGATAACAATTCCGTTCGATTGCAATCTGTTCGATCCGTTCCATCAGAAGTTTACCAATACCAAGACCTCGATAGCTGCTGGAGACGATCACATTTTCAACCACCATAAACGAACGACAGTCTAGCAGCAGATCATGGCATACAATGCCCATAACGGTGCCCATTAATTGCCCAGCCTCATTTTTAGCACCAATAATATAATAGTCCTCATTCTGTTGCAGCCGTAAAAATTGTGTCTTTATTTGTTCCACGTGAAGCTCATGGTCGACCAGTTCTTTATATAACTCTACTAATGCCTCCAGATCATCTTTTGATACACGATCAATCGTAATCCTTGATGTAGATTCCATCATGCACTGCCTCCTTTACGAAAAGAGCCCTAGATCGCTTTCCTATCTACAGGGATGGGATTAGAGCTAAACAACATATATATCCATAATTATACACATGACAAACTATCAATGGAAATGACATGCCTTTTTCGATTGATTGCTAGCAATAACTCAACAAAGATCCGCTCGTATTTTCCATCAAACAAAAGAACCAGCTGCCGATGAAACATAGACAACTGGTTCGTTAGAGACATATCAACTTTTTAGCAAGCGCAAGAGATAATTACATCTCCCTTATTCAACACATGTTAATCTGCATCTACACTTGAAACTGCTGCAAAAAATACGTCTGTCACTTCTCTTTGAAACACGGCCTGTACATATTCTGAAATTTGCGTAAGCTCCTCTTCCGTTTTGTACTCCAAGCAGGGACGACCTTCACAACTCAGTACGGTGCAGCTGAATTTTTCCTTCACATGCTCAATGACAAAGTCCTGATCCGCAACCATACTGCTCTGCTTCACATGATTCATCTCCTTCATGATGTATGGAACCATACGATTATACTAAGTATACCGTGATTAATCATTTACTCTTAATTATGTATTACTTCAATTCCTCATCTGTCTCCAATGAAAAATATCACACTCTATTGAATCTACCATTGGATCGTCCATAAAGTACGATATGCCGCTACTGCGCACAAACTATTTTTTGCTGATATCAAGCAAGAGATAAACGCTATAAATGCAGCTAAAAGGTAATCGGAGCTTAGCAGGTAGAATTCTGATGTAAATTAGGACAAAAATGCAGTTAATTAATCCGAAAATGTGCTTATCAGGGGGATTATGCGCAAAAATGTATTTATTTTATTAGCTTTTTCACTTTCAAATACAAATCGAGGAAAATTAATGCACTTTTGTCCTAAACTCGCTCAAAATGACGTTTTCTACTTAAAATAGCTGCACTTTTGTCCAATTCATCAACGTTTATCTACGATAACTGAAGATTTCGGTTGTTGGTTATGAACTTGGCTTACACTTACCTACCGTACAAGAATATTTAAGTACAAGCAGCATAACGGGCCTGCATCAGCACAAGCTTATTTTTGAACCAATAAAGCCAGCTCATCCAGCTCACGTTGAAACAGATCACGCTCATGCACACTTTGTTCCAATGTTCTCATATACTTTCGATCCAGCAATTTTTCTCTAACTTGCGCATTCGAATGAAATAAATTCCGATAGCGTTCATCCTGATACAAGAGATCGAACCATTCCTGCTCCTTCACCAACTTCTTAATCCGTCGATCAATACGACGCTCCCGAGCCTCCGCATCCTCTCTGCTGCTTACAAACACTTCCAACAAACCAGCCAGCAATTCCAGCAAAGCACCGATAATAATCCCCCCCCAGCTATACTGATTTACGAAGGTAAGTCCTATCTGTGTTAGCGGATAATGATAAAAATTCACTGCCTCCCTCTGGGAGCTAGGAGCCTGCCATGGCAAGAAGCATGTCAAGCTTGGTTCCACATCCATTTACCTATCCCATAAAGCATGAAGGATATTGAAGCTCACCTTGAATCGTGCCTAATTGTCCCTCTTGCAGCTCACGCACCATAAACACATGATCTGGTACAGGGAACTGCTTCAGATCCAATCCATGCGAGCGCGCCGGTACAAATCCAAACTTCGGATAGTAATCCGGATGTCCGATTAACAACACTAACGGATAGGCTAGCTCTGTTGCTCGTTTAATTCCTTCGACTATTAGCTTCGAACCTACTCCATACTTCTGATGAGAGGGCTTCACACCAATCGGCGCCAAAGCAAGTACTTCCTGTTTGCTGCCAGAAGGAGTGACAACATGTGCCTTGCTGAGTAGCACGTGACCAATAATTTCTTCGCCTTCTACAGCAACTAAGGAAAGCTCAGGTACGAACGTATCTGACGTGCGGATTCGCTCCACTAGCGCAGATTCCTCATCTTTGTTGTTGAAAGCCATATCATGTAACGCGTATACTTGTGCATAATCTTGCGGTGTCTCTACTCGAATAATCATAGGTAGACGATGACCTCTTTTTCTATAAATTGATGAGAACGATGAAGCTTCCATATTCAAAATCACTATCGCCAATTCCCTTGCTTCCTGATCAGCTTCACAAGCGCCATTTTCTCCGCTTCTGGAATTGATTCTGTCAATCGTGCGGCTGCAACAGGCAATATCCATCGTTCTATTTCTTCTCTTTTCATACGTGAACGAACACAATACTGTTTCAAATATATGTACAGCATAACTTTTCTTATCACTTGCATAGCTGCCCGTGTCCATGCTGGCATTCCCTCTGGCAATGTGCCCAATCGCAGTAACAATACAGTTCTCGCCGTATCCGCCGCTGGATTGCCGGACATTCCGGTCATCCAATCGATAATCCATGCTTCTCTGCCAACAAGCACATTATCCGGATGAAAATCTCCATGACAAAGACTATCCCCGGCTGGCAAGCCATCCAACTTCAACAGCACTTGCCCTTTCTCATCATCAGTAAGATACGGAGCATGCGAAATACTATCGTGCAGCTCCACTTTCTTCTGTCGCAGCGCATCGGGCGCCTTTTGCTGATGGATGCTAACATGCAGCTCAGCCAACTGGTTCGTCAGTGTTCCAATACGCCACGGATGTGATGCCAACTGCTTAAGCAGCGTATCTCCCACGACTTTTTGAAATACGATACCACTCCTGCCGTCTACTTCTATCATTTCCAATGGCTTTGGCGTTAAGACGCCTGTGGCAGAGACAGCTTGACTCACACGATACTCCTCTACGATGACAGATTTAGGCATGGATTCATGATACCATTTCAGCACATTTCCATCTGCATATTCATATACATTTGCCGTCCGCCCCTGCCCTATGATTCTCCCCATAGTCATTATCCATTCTCCTACTTATCATCGTATAGGCGTATTTTATACACCTATTACAGCGTGTTAACACTTTAATCGACTAAATCTAGCTCCCACTTCTCTTCCACCAACTCTTGTCCAGATAACTGCTTAGAAGTAGTCTCAACCAGTCTGAATCCATAATGTGTGTATAGCTTTCTTGCTTGAATGAGATCAGAATGAGTCCAAAGGATAATCCGCTTATATTGCCGTTGTTCGCTAAATGTGATAGCTTGTTCCATCAACTGTTTGCCGAGGCCTTGCCCTCTCGCATCCGGTTCAACTAAAAACCAACGCAGTCGGGCAGTATCATGGTCCACACGTGCGATACCTATCATCCCCTTTGGCTTACCGTCCACTTCAGCTATCCAAATATGTTCTTTCTCCCGATCTGCTCGGCTAACAAAGTCGTGCACCGAATCATGGATATAGGCTGTGAATGTATGGTCAAACTGGTACACTTCCTTGTAAACTAATAAATAATCACATACTTGTCTATGTCTATGTCTATGTCTATGTCTATGTCTATGTCTATGTCTATGTCTATGTCTATGTCTATGTCTATGTCTATGTCTATGTCTATGTCTATGTCACTTCATCATAGCCGATTAATCTTCCAGTGGAAATATATGCTTCATACTACAAAGTCAATAAAAAAGAGACTGCTTCTAGCGCGAGTTCATGAGACTTCATGAGAAATCATCAGAATCCACGCACAAACAATCTCTGTTCTTGTTACATTTTCTTGCACACCACTCGCTATGAGCCGAATCCTTTTTTCCCTTGGTCATAATAAGGAATCTCTTGTGCTCGTTCAATAAGGCGGCTTACGCCATCCTTTATGTATGGCATGCGCGCATCCGCTTCGTGCAGATCTACCCATGCAATATTGCTAATCTCACCAGGCCGGCTCAACTGCTCCTGCCCACCAACGATACTCGCTCTGAAAGTAAAAAATACGGCATGCTCCTGAATATCTTCAAACCTACACTCATTTACAGCCACTAAACCATACACGTTAACCATGTAACCCGTTTCTTCCATCGCCTCGCGAACCGCGGCTTGGTCCAATGTTTCCCCTGCCTCAACCGCTCCTCCAGGAAGTGACCATCTGCCATCATGATCGTGATTTTGTACCATTAACACTTTGGATTTCGTTTCATTCGTAATCAAACTATAAACTACATCCACTCGTCTCATCGATTTCTAGTCCTCCGTGTCGTGTTAACTGTTGTTTACCAGCCTAAATCTCTAAGCTACGTTTACGCTCCAATTGCAGCTTTATTCTCTTCTCCCTTCGAAGGTATGGAAGAGATTACGATTGCAGCCAGGACACAGATTATACCAGCTAAATGACTCCAGTGGAATGGCTCTCCCGGGAAAATATACGAGAATACGAGTGAAGACACCGCAATCAAACCTGTAAATACAGCTGACGTACCTGTCGGTACAAGAGAAACACCGTAATACCACAGTATAAATCCTAGCACCGTGACAACTACTGCATAATACAAAATGTACGTCCAATCCAAAATAGTCGGCTGTGCAAAATCAAACGTAAATGCTTCATATATACCAAACGGAAGAAACATCAAAAATCCAAGCAGCGTTACAAAAGTAGCAATAGCCAAGGGAGATAGCCTCGCCGAAAGCACTTTACCGAATATCGTAAACAAGGCTTCGCCAATAACAGCGAAAAATACGAGCAGATTGCCAAGCCAAACAAGTGATGCTGCACCTGCAACTGTGCTGGTTTCCACCTCCACATGATTCAGTTTCAGCACAGCTATTCCGATCACTGCAAGGGCGACACTAAACCATTTATAAAGAGACAATCTTTCTCTTAAAAATAAAAAGGAGATGAGCGCGATTATCATCGGGGTTGTGCTCATAATTACGCCGCTCTCGCCAGCCGATGTATATTTTAATCCGTATAGCAAACAAATACCGAATCCAAATACACCCGTCAACGATTGAACGAATAGCCAGAAGCGGTCTTTCGGAATAATCTTCGGAATGCCCTCTCGTATATATAACAGTAAGAGCAAAATAGCCGCCGCAATCCCACAGCGTATCGCAGAAGCTAGATATACAGGAAAGACAGCCGACACTTGTTTGCCGATGACAAAAGAGCTACCTACCGTAATCATCGCAATGCTCATCGCCCAATACGCTTTCGCATTTGTAGACATGAAGTAAACCTCCCTCTTTATACGAAAATAAGGCGCTCCCCCTAGTTAAAAAAACTAGGAAGTGGAACGCCATCGCAATGTTGCGAGTTAATAGATAGTTCCTTAGAAAGGACAATGAATTAGTTTGCAGCTTGATCTAAGCGCTCAATATGGTAGGCACGGCCAAGAATTTCAATAGCTGTATTCAGCGATTCTGCTATATCCTGCTCCTCAATGCCTGAAACCTGACAGCCCAGCAACCAAATAATAGCTGTATTCGCAGTTACTTTTTGCGATTCTCCATCACGATAACAGAAGCGAGACAACACTTTTGCATCGTCGGCCAGTACCAATACATCCGCAGGCAAAGCTGCTGCTTCACTTTCACCAAGTCCTTGAAACAGTTCGCCCCCTTCTGTAAAAGCAAGACGAAGCTTACCTTCTACAGCGTGGGCATCGAATACACCTAATGGGATAAGATGCTGAATCGCTGCAACATTTACCGCATCTACAATCGGGTGAATGGTTGGAATTTTATCAAGCTCGTCCTTAATGAAGAAGCGTTGGAGTAAATTTTGCACAGATGGTGGGGTTTTCTTCGGGTTTAATCCAATCTGAGTATACAGCTGCTGATAGGCAGCAATACGAGGTTGTTCGCTGACGGTTGACTTAGCCATCCCTTTCCAATGCTCGTGGATGTGATGCCAGTCTTCGATCAGAGTTCGTTCCAATGATTCATCACCTTGCTTAGGGGAAAGCTGCAAGAGGCAGCCATACACATTCACATCATTTAAATGCTGCTGCACACGTTCAGACATCGGTATAACACTATACATCCATAAATCCTCCTGATACCCATTAAGCTATTTGCTGTCGAATCGTCTATGGTCGCGAGAGGATAGTACCATTAATATCCATATTAGTCAATGATCCAAATGAAGTTACAGCGCTACAAGCAAACGATCTTGCTCAAGTGTCAACTCATCGCCAATTCGCAGTACATTCGGTGATTTCAAGCCTGCAAATGCGTTACGCGTGTCCAAAATAGCAGCACCAGAATCTGCGATTGCTTGCACGTTGTATACAGCATGAGACGTCAAGAAGACGATGCAGTCATATTTGCTAAGCTCCGCTTCATTTACCGTTCGCTCGATTTCTACCTTGTTGCCATGCTTATCGGACATCGAATCGCACACCGGATCATTAACCGTCAACACTGCGCCTTTTTCCTTCAACAATTCATAGATCTCCAAACTTGGCGATTCACGCAAATCATTAACGTTAGGCTTATAAGCCATACCGAGAAGAAGGATACGAGAACCGTTAATGCTTTTACGCTGCACGTTTAACACTTCAACAACCTTTTGGATAATGTACCTTGGCATATTGCGATTCAAATCCTGCGACAGCTCGATAAAGCGGCTGAAGAAGTTCTCCCCTTTGGCCTTCCAAGACAAATACATCGGATCAAGCGGTATGCAGTGTCCACCTATGCCTGGCCCCGGATAGAACGGCATAAAGCCGAATGGCTTTGTAGAGGCAGCTTGAATGACTTCCCATACATTGATGCCTAGTGTATCGCACATGAGCGCAACTTCGTTAATAAAGGCAATATTCACGCTGCGGAACGTATTTTCCAGCAGCTTGGACATCTCTGCCGCTTTCGTTGTCGATACAGGCACAACACGTTCGCAAATGGAGCTGTACAATAACTCTCCCAGCTTCAAGCATGTTGGCGTAGTCCCTCCGACAACTTTAGGGGTATTACGGATCGAATACGTCTGATTGCCCGGATCAACACGTTCAGGCGAATAGCACAAATAATAGTCTTTTCCGGCAAACATCCCTTCTTCTGCAAGTACATCGGCAATTCGTTCATCTGTCGTCCCCGGATACGTTGTACTTTCTAATACGACCAAGGTATCCTTTTGCAAATACACACTCAATTGGGCAACAACGGATTCGATATACGTAAGATTGGGCTCCTGCTGCTTGCTTAACGGAGTAGGCACGCAAATGCACAAGGCATCAAACTGCTGTATGACCGAGAAATCGGTTGTTGCCATGAAGTGGCCGCTGAGCAGAACATTGCAAATATCGCGATCCTCAACATCAGATATATAAGAACGCCCCTCATTGAGCATCCCTACTTTTTCCGCGCTAAGATCGACGCCTGTTACTTTATAACCTTCTTGTGCAAATGCGACAGCCAATGGCAGACCGACATATCCCATCCCAATAATTCCGACTCGCGCTTGCTTAGCAAGCAATTTCTTCTCCAGCGTCATAAGCCACCTCCATAGCTCCATATGTTTGTTTTCTGTTTACTTGAATGTGCGTCCTACGAAAGAAATTTGCGACTCTACTGTTAATGAAAGTTCTGTTGCTGTAACTGGCTTTTCGACCGCAATTATAATATTGTAGTGGTTCGGATAGTGGCACTCATCGAAGCCCAACACTTCTCCGATCCGCTCACCATTAATCCATACTTGGTCGCCACGCTCCACTATACCTCCACAGTGAAGCTCTGCAAATCCGAGAAACCCTACTCTATCAATGCGATCACCACTTCTCGCTTCATGATGATCGGTGGTCACAATTTCATGAATTTCATGCTCTTGCATGCAGCGTGTCTCATGCTCAATCAATTGCATTCCTCGCTGCTCCTGCTTATGGAACAGCAGCTTAACAAACGATCCGGTAACTGTGCGCTTAATAACTACTGCTGTACGGTCACTAAGCGTATGGGTCATACGCGCAGCGCCTCTGCCTCATAAGTCTCATGGACAAGACGAACCGCATCATAGCCGTCTTCACCATGGCAATTGCCCTCTTCTATTTTCGCAACGAAGTCCACTATAATCGCCTCATACTCATGGAATAACGAAGATTTGAACTCATGGAAGCCTTCTAACATATCGATATAAATCTCGCCACCATTTTTAAAAACGATGCGCACATCCTTTTGCTCTCCATTCGGATAAGCCCAATCTAAGTCAACCGTGACAGGAATGCCTTCTTCCGTCACCAACTCCACACGCGCCTCCATATCAATATTACGCTCATCCCTTGTTATATCGACGGATTTTACTTTCATATGACCAAGGAAAAATGCTAAGGTGTCATAAACATTCGGACCATTATCAGCCACGCATCCGCCACCGCACCGTTCTGGCTGCAAATACCACTGATCATCTCCCGCATGTTCTTCAATTTTCTCCAAATAGCTGGCGGTTACAAAGGACACGTCCTCCAAAGACGTCAACCGCTCCAGCGCTTTCTCGAAATGCACGTTGTAACGCCTATGAAAAGCAGTAAACATCGTCAACTTCGCCGCACGCGAAAGTTCTACGAGCTGTCTTGCTTCATCCAACTTGAGCGTCATCGGCTTCTCACAGCAGACGTGCTTACCTGCTAGAAGCGCCTGCTTGCATATTTCAAAGTGCTTATCGTTCGGCACATTAATAACTACTGCATGAATGTCATCCCGCTTCAGCAGCTCCTTATAATCCAGATAACTGCTAATCCCTTGTTCACGAAACGGCTCAAGTCTGCTCTGGTTCAAATCGCACACAGCTGTCAGGACGGGGTTCGTCAAACGATTCGACAGTGCATCTACATAGTATTTTGAAATAACGCCCATTCCGATCATGCCTATGTTAAGCTGCATCTTATATCCTCCTCTATTACCTCAAACGTTAGGTATGATTGTTTCGCGCTCTGGGGCTGCAATATTAAGCTTATTTGCCAAGTCCAATAGCTGCTCATACACATGTGCATCCAATGGAATTCCTATTGGGGAACTGCTTCTTTGCGCTTCCAAGTAACCTGGATATACAACTTTCTTCTCTGGGGATGGAGTTGGGCAGTCCAACAGCGTTTGCAACATACTATCCATATGCGTGCCGAATTCGAGAAGCGGTCGAAACGCCTCTACTTGAATGGCTAAGAAAAAGTGACCGATATTTTGATCTTCCTTAGCATAAGAGGCACCATTCTTCTCCAACAGCTGCGGGCTAGGCCCTACCTGTGAACCCGATAAAATGCCGCATAAAATATCAACGACAAGGGCAAGACCATAGCCTTTCGCCCCGCCTGTCGCAAGCGAACCACCGAGCATCTGCAAATGCCCCGTACCATCTTCGTAAGCTTGCGGGTCTGTTACGGAATTGCCTACTTCGTCAATAAGCCAGCCTTCTGGAATCGATTCACCGCGAAGCTTCGCAGCCCGAATCTTACCTGTTGCCACAACAGTTGTACTCATATCAAGCACAAATGGAGGCAATTGCTGAGCTGGCGCGCTTACGGCAATTGGATTCGTCCCTAACATATTGACCGTTCCATTCAAAGGGCGAGCAACCGTCTGCGAACCGAGATTCGTCATCGCGATGCCAATCATACCCGCATCAAGCGCCTGAGCTGTATAATAACCAGCACTGCCAAAGTGGGAGGAATTGCGTACGACAACACAGCCAATGCCCGTCGCGCGCGCTTTCTCGATCGCTAGCTCCATCGCCCGCGCTCCTGCCACAAGCCCCAAACCCTGTTTCGCATCCAGCGTAGCTGTTCCCAGCGTTTCTGTTTCAATCGCAAATTCTGCCTGCGGATGAATACGACCATCCTGCAGCCGAGCTACATAAATGCGATCCAAATTCGTAATACCATGTGTGTCAAAGCCTTTCTCATCCGCATAGCACAATACATCTGCCGCCGTCCGGCTGTAGCTTTCCGATACCCCGCAAGCTTGAAACACTTGAGTTACAAATTGATGCAAGGGCTCAGATTGAACATAAACCACTTCTGCTTGCTGCTGCGTAAGCTGTGTTCCTGTCATGCAATCGTCTCCTTTACAGATTGGTCTTGAACGATCGTTACATACGATAGGAGCAAGTGACGAATAGAGTTCGCATACTCCTCTAACTGTTGTCTTGTTATCCATTCACCATCTGCATGGGCCAAATTTTTCTCCAGACTTCCAGGGCCATAAACGATGGTATAGCTCTCTTCACGCTGTGCCCACATTGCATCGCAGGTAAAGGTTTCATGCAAATGATCATCCGGACTTCGCTCCAAGCCTAGTGCCCCTAAGAAACGCTCCAGCGACTCATCTCGGTTATTGAGCACGGGCAAGCCCTGCTTCACCCATTCCAAGCGACATATTTGCTCTCTATCTTTTGCTGTTAAGGCAGAGCCAGCAATCGTACTGAATGTGTCCGAGAATCGGTGCACTGCATCAGCAAATGCGTCTTCGATCCATAGTCGAAACTGCTGACCTGCTTCCGTAGACAAATAAGCAAAGTTCATAAGCAGTTGTCCGCTTCCATACACTTTGTTATGCATCTGTCCAGTATGAAGACCTGCCAAACACATTTTTCCTCCTGCTTCTGTAATCGGCACCGATAGATTCGCGAACAATTGCTGAGCGATAAAGCCAAGCAGTAATGTAGCATTATGCCCACTATGAGGTGCATCATCGGTTGCGTCTTTCCCCTCAACAACGATCCTTGCTGTCATCGAAGTCGTCGACTTGTCAAAATAGACACCGTTCGATGGCTCGGCAAATACATTCAAGCGGCCGTACCATCCTTGGTCAACAAGCACCTTCGTTCCATATACGCCCATCGCTCCGCCTTCTTCACCCGATACACATTGGATGATGATTGTGTACGAATCGGTTAGATCTGGCTTGTCCCGCAGAGCGGCCTCAATGCCAGCCAAAAGCGCCACACCAGGGCCTTTCATATCTACCGCACCACGCCCAACAAACGTTTCCCCATCATACGTAACAGGGAATGAGCCATCGACCGTATCCATATGAAAGTTGAAGACCAGCGTCTGCGCTGGCGGACGCTGCGGTCCGATGCGAAGCACAAAATTCGGCTGAGACGACCAAAATACACCGCCCATGCGTGACGCCCGCTCCTTCACAGATAAAGGAACTTCCTCCCCTTCTAATAAAGCTGGATGGGGCGGCTCGTGTATAACGATATGAGCACCTATTCGTGTTAGAGCAAACGAAGCATATCGCTGCTGCGCCTCAGCTATTAAGGACGGTTGCCCCGTTTCCATAGGCGAAACGGTGTCATAGGCAAGTAGTTCAAGTAGAAGAGCTTCATAATCGGATGTGAATAATGGAGTTGTTCGAGATGTACAAGTGGTGTCCACTATACAAATACACCCCCTGATTGCGTTTCTATTTCTTGGAGTTCATCCAACAGGCTTTCTAAGCAACGGCCGTAGGCAATATACGATTGCTTCAAGCTCCCTCCGTCTGCTGTGCTCTGCTGTTTCAAATGTGGAATAAGATGCAAATGCGGTTCAATAGCGAAGATTCCCGAATAATGATGTTCAAGCAGTAATCGAATCGACTCCCTTACACGAGATTGCCCTTCTCCTGGCAAAGCATAAACAGCCTGCTCATTTTCCCAGATGCCATCCTTAATGTGAACATGGGATACATAAGGAAGCACCTTTTTCAAATATTCATGGGTATCATAGCGATAGGCAATACCGTTGCCTGTATCAAAGAGAAGACGCAGATGAGGGGAATCAATGGTTTGCACCAAATCCAACGCGTGATCTGCCGAAGCTCCTGCCCATCCTGCACAATTCTCATGAAGCAGAATGAGACCAGCATCCGCTGCTATTTCGGTCAAGCGGCGGATACGTTCGATAACGTTTCCCCTCCAGACCGATTCAGGCAAGCCATCATTCGGATAAGACATAATCCGGATATATTTCGTACCAAGTGCTGGCACTCTAGCTGCCAGCCGGTTCAACTCCTCTGCATCCCATTCGAAGGGTGCCGTGATGGGACGCTCCCAATTGGCGATACGTGAGGAGACAACGGTCACCTGCATATGAGCCGCCTCAATATCACGCTGGATCGCTTGGAAGTCTACTTCTTCGATATCGGCAAGCGAACTTCCATTGACCGTACGAATTTCTAGCTCACGCCAGCCCAGTTCTTCATGGGCTTGTATTTGTTCACGAAGCGAAGTACCCGCTTCATCGCTTAATCCCGACAACACGATACGTTTTTCAACACTTAGTCCTGGCAAAACGATACCCTGCTCATCCCTTTCACCGCCATATGCTTTAGACATGAACGGCTACCTGACGGGCATGGGCAAGAACCGCCTCTATGACGAAATCAATATGTTCATCAGGCATTTCAGCATACAGCGGCAAAGCAAGCGACTTCTTGGTCAACGCTTCGGCATGCGGGAAGTCACCTTCCTTATGCCCTAAATACGCAAAGGCTGGTTGCAGCGGCAGCGCATGCGGGTAATAAATTTGGGTCTCAATGCCCCGCGCATGCAAGAACTGCCGCAATTCATCACGACGCTCGCTTTGCAGCACATACGTGTAGTACACACGGTCATAATGATCGTCGGTTACGATGTGGATGTCTGGTGCTAAGCTTGCGAATGCTTCATTATAACGAGCAGCAATTTGAGCACGGCGCTCTATTAACTGATCAAACCGCAGGAGCTTATGCTGCAAATAACGTGCTACTACTTCATCCATGCGATGATTGTAGCCGAGATGATGATGGAGGAATCGAGTAATCCCATCCTGCCCATGGTTACGCAGCATACGGCAGCGTTGTCCCAATTCATCATCATTGGTTACGATAATTCCCCCATCGCCTATCCCGCCAAGCGGCTTAGCTGGAAAGAACGAATACAATCCGCTGTCACCTAGCAAACCAGCTTTCGTACCGTTCATACTAGCTCCTAACGCGACAGCACTATCCTCCAGCACATGCAGTTGATGCTTATGTGCAATATCTCTGATCGCAGGCATATTGGCCATAACGGAGAACAGATGAGTCGGAATAACGACACGACTATTCGGTGTAATCTTTGCTTCCAGATCAGCAGGGTCCATCATGCCTGTCACAGGATCAACATCGACAAATACAGGACGAGCTTGCAGCAAACTAATCGTACTAGCTGTTGAAATAAAGGAGAATGCAGGCGTGAGCACATCTACACCTGGACCAACTCCTAGTGCTCGCAATATAACAATCAAAGCTGTCGTTCCATTTGACACGGCTATTGCATGCTTCGCCCCTGTATACGCACGAATCGCTTGCTCGAAGTCAGCCACTCCCTCCTTCAAAATAAAATTATCGGAGAGACCTACCTGAAACACGATATCTTTGATTACGTCACGATCTTCGGCATATCTAGCACCATAATTGAAAAAAGGAACGCTCATCCTTACACCCCTCCTTCGTAAAATTTGTTAATAGCCTCACTAACCGCTGCAACGCCTTCCTCCGTTAAGTCAGGATAGAGCGGCAACCCAACCGTTCTCGTACAAGCCAGCTCCGCATGAGGCATGCTTCCTTCCTCATAGCCGAGGGATGCAAAGCAAGGCTGCGTATGCAACGTTAACGGGTAATACACCTCTGTACCAATTCCGTTATCCGTCAAATATTGCACAAGTTCATTACGGCGATCACATTCGATTACATACACATAGTAGACAGGATTCGTTGTATCTTGCCTCTCTCTAATGGATGGCGTCTGAACATATGGATTCGCCGCAAGATAGTTATTATATAGCGCTGCTAAATGCGCACGCTTGGCAATCTCCTGTGATAAAAAAGGCAACCGCGATAATAGTACAGCTGCCTGAATATCATCCATCCGACTGTTGTACCCAACTTCATGATAAACATAAGGAACTCCTTCATCCTGACCATGAATACGCAATCTCCGTACCCGATGAGCAAGCAAATCATCATTCGTAACAATAAGACCTGCATCACCGATTGCTCCAAGTGTTTTAGTCGGAAAAAAGGAGATAACACCCGCCTGACCAATTAAACCAGCATGCACACTATCATGAAACATACCAATCGCCTCGGCGCTATCTTCCAATACTAACAATCCATGCTTGTCCGCAATACGCTGAATCTCCTTCATATCAGCCAACTGCGTAAATAGATGCACGGGCATAATCGCCTTTGTACGCTCGGTAATTTTACGCTCAATATCCTCGACTGAGATGCTGTACGTAACGGGATCAATATCGACAAATACAGGCGTAGCCCCTACATGCCCAACACTTGAGGCAGAAGCAAAGAACGTAAAGCATGGTACGATCACTTCATCACCAGGTCCGATCCCAGCCGCCTTCAGCATAATAATAAGCGCATCTGTCGCATTGCCGACCGCTATACAATGTTTCGCTCCTGTATAAGCTTCCATCATCTGTTCAAACTTTTTCACAGTTGGTCCGTTCGTAAACTGTCCTGATTCAAAAATCTTATCTAGCTCTTCTTCGATTAATGGCCATTGGCGTCTAAATGAAGCCGCACCAGAGAAAAATGAAATTGCCATATCGTTCACCCCGTTTTTACAGTTTCATAGTGCACACCTGCACCAGCATATAATTCCTGTTCTGCTTTAGACAGCATAAGACCACATTTCATCTTGGCCTCACATAACGTAGCAACGACTCGCGCGTTAAAGGCCAAGTCACTTTCTGGCTTAGCGCACAGTCCATCAAAATATCGATAATACTCCACAAACATCGCCGATAGCGGATCATCGTACATCACTTGCTGTTCGATAAGTACCCCATCTTTATCGTAGATTTGCAGCCAAGAGTAGCTGTCATCCTGTGCACAAGGAAAATACCCCACGACTTGATGGTTGGCAAAATAGAGACGAATCGTTCGCTTGCGGATTGGTGAGGCAAGGTTGGAATTGAGGCGAGAAGTTAACCCTCCTGCATGCAGCAGTGAAATGTGAGCTGTCCCGAGATTCGGTATGACCGCGCCCTCCACATGCATATCTGTAACAGAAGCTTGCACCACATCCGCTTGCGCGCCACCGAGACTAAGAGCCAATGCAGCCAGATGTGGAATTTCTACATCTAACGCACTGTCATGACTCATGTTGGACAAAGTACGAGTCAATCGGGCTTTGTCCTGCTCTGCCACAATAAGCGTAAGCGACCCGTATCGATTGGAACGAACAATGTCTCGAATCTGCGCCGTCAAAGAACTAGACAGCCAGTTCGCCACAACAAGGACGTCCAATCCATACTGCCTTTCTAATTGCTGTATTAGCTCCAACTCGGCCAAAGTGGAAGCTAGCGGCTTCTCGACCATAAAATTTTTATATCCATACTCTGCCGCTTGCCGCAGTGTCTCTGCATGCAGTTCTGGCGATGTACATATATGAACGACCGTGTCTTCTGGCGCGAAGCCCGCTACATCCTTTACATTTCGAAAAAAAGCAAGGGAAGGCTCATGGATATGACTCGCGTAGGGATCAACGACGCCAACTTTTGTATCAAAAAGGCCTGTATGCCGTTGATCGGTATGAAGCTTGCGCAAACAATGCAAATGCAAGCCGCGGCCAGCTCTTCCAAATCCAAAAATCAACGATTTTTTCATGGATACAGCTCCTCATCAATCGCTCACAAGATGTGCTTCTAAACTAGCAGAATGCACCTCTTGCACGAATTTTCGCATTTTATTACGATCTTTCACTCCTGCTGTTTCCACACCACTGCTCACATCAACAGCAAACGGTCGAACTTGCTCTATAGCTCTCGCTACATTACCCACATGCAAACCGCCTGCTAAAATAATCGTCCGCCGTTCACTTACCCCAACAGCGAATTTCCACGGGAATGGCTGACCTGTCCCGCCAGTTGCACCATCAACATGCGTATCCAGCAAAATGGCTCGCACGTTATTCTCATGCGTATACGCATCTATTTGAACTAAATCGTCCTCATCTCGAACGGAAATGGTTTTGACGACAGGTCGTATCACCTGCTCACAGTATTGTGGAGATTCTTGTCCATGCAGTTGCACGAGATCCAAGTGACAGTACGCTGCAATATCATTGACGATATGAAGTTCTTCATTAACGAAGACCCCTGTCGTTGTCACATAAGGCGGCAGCAATTGTATGATCCGTCTCGCTTGCTCCGGTGTCACTTCTCGCTTGCTGCTCGTAAATACAAAGCCTATCGTATCGGCACCTGCATCGACAGCGGCTAGCGCAGCTTCTGTCGTGGTTAACCCGCAAATTTTCACCCTAACGATAATTAACACCTCCTAGCAACGTAACTATAACAACCAGCCTCTCATGAAGTTATCGAGTATCGCAGTTGAATAGAATAAACTCTATACGAGGCTTCATATACACCTACACTCGCTCCACGGCAACTCGTCTTGTCGCACTTTTCAATTGATATACAAAGGCTCGTACATCCTGCTCTACCGTCTCCGGTGAAGCTTGTTTAATGACCTGAATAAGCGCACTTCCTACAATCGCTCCATCTGCATAGCTGCTCACTTCCTTCACATGCTGTGCATTGGAAATACCGAAGCCAACTGCTAGTGGCAGCGTTGACTGCTGTCTAATTTGATGAATAAAGCCAGGCAGTTCATCAGGTAGTGACTGCCTCACTCCTGTGACACCAGTAACCGAAATACAGTACAAAAATCCACTTCCCTGCTTCACAACAGCAGCAGCGCGCTCTTCACTCGTTGTAGGTGCAAGGAAAAAAATTAAGTCAAGCCCATGCGGCTCAAACTTCTGTACCCAAGGCTGTGCCATCGTAGAAGGCAAGTCTGGGATAATGAAGCCGTCAACACCTGCTTCTACTGCTTGAACTGCCAACCTCTCTAGACCATAAGCAAGGAAAGAGTTGCAGTAGCCCATAAATACAATCGGAGTGTCTATGCCTGACGCCCGCAGCTTGCTAACCGTCTCTAGACAAATGTCCAAGTTGGTACCATGATTGACCGCCTGCAAACAAGCTTCCTGAATAGTGGGACCGTCTGCTAACGGGTCTGCATAAGGAACGCCCAACTCGATAATATCTGCCCCAGATTCCGCAATTGCACGAATTAACGACTCTGAAATGTCTAAGTTCGGATAGCCAACCGGAATATAAATAATTAAGGCGCCTTCTTCCTTTTCGCGCAGTTGGGCAAACGTCTTTTCGATACGACTCATACCGTCACCCCTTCCAGTTCCAGTTGTTCTAATCGCTCCAACCCTTCAATTGCCTGATTCATATCCTTATCTCCACGTCCAGACAAGTTAACGAGCACAATCTTTTCTTCCGAAAGAGTTGGCGCCAGCTTCAAAGCATAGGCAACCGCATGAGACGATTCCAGTGCAGGCAATATTCCTTCTGTACGGCATAAATATTCAAATGCTTTAAGTGCTTCACGATCATTAATCGACGTATATTCCACACGTCCGCTATCTTTCAAGTAGCTATGCTGTGGACCAACACCTGGATAATCCAACCCCGGAGCTATGCTGTGTGTTTCAAGTATTTGACCGTATGCATCTTGCAGCATATAAGTAAAGCTTCCTTGAACGATGCCAAGCGAACCTTTCACGAGTGGGGCGGCATGTTTATTGCTCTCAATTCCTTCACCCGCAGCCTGTACACCAATCAGCTTCACTTCTGGATCGTCGATAAACCCGTTAAAGATGCCGATTGCATTGCTGCCACCTCCTACACAAGCAACTACATAGTCAGGTAGACGGCCTTCGGCTTCAAATATTTGTTCTCTTGCTTCCTGACCAATAATGGATTGAAAATCAGCAACGATTTTCGGAAAGGGGTGAGGACCAACGGCCGAACCTAATAAATAATGTGTATCATGTACATTCGTAATCCAATCGCGAATGGCTTCACCGATCGCATCTTTCAACGTTTGCTGCCCAGCGTGAACGAGTCGCAAATCTGCACCAAGCAATTTCATACGCTGTACATTTGGCGCTTGACGTGCAGCATCTACAGCACCCATATACACGACGCACTCGATGCCAAGCAAACTACAAACGGTTGCAACAGCCACCCCGTGCTGACCTGCTCCTGTTTCGGCAACTATTCGCTGCTTGCCTATTTTCTTAGCTAACAAAGCTTGTGCCAGTGCATTATTGATCTTATGGGCTCCTGTATGCGTCAAATCCTCCCGCTTGAGATAGAGCTTGGCCCCACCCAATTTGGAGGGGATCCGATGCAGTGGGGTAAGCGGTGTTGGTCTACCCACAAAATGCTTTAATATTGCAGCCACTTCGTTTCGAAACGAAGCATCCTCCTTAACTCTCTCGTATTCAAGCTCCAATTCTTCTAAATTACGAATTAACGTTTCCGCGACGAACGCGCCGCCGAATTGCCCGAAAAATCCATTCATCTTCTTTAACCTCCTCCTTTGCTCTTACGGTCAACATTCTCATTTATTGATTCGTTTTCACTTCATTTGCAACACTTGCAAATTGACGAACTTGACTCACGATATCCGGCGCTTTAAGCAGTGCTTCTCCGACTAACATCGCATCGAAACCCAATTGCTCCGCTTTTCTCGCATCGTTCGGGGTCGACAACCCACTTTCACTGACTGTCAGCGTTGCAGCTGGCAATCCAGAACGAATACGTTCAGAGCGCTTCAAATCAACGTCAAAGGATTGCAAATCCCGATTGTTAATGCCGATAATAGCCGCGCCTGCTTCAACAGCCCGCTGGGTCTCTTCTTCTGTAAAGCATTCTACTAACGCCTGCATGCCAAGTTCATGAGTCAGGCCTATCATTTCTTTCAATTGGCTAGGATCAATGGCTCGGACTATCATCAGCACCGCATCTGCCCCCACCGATCGTGCTTCGTAAATTTGATACGGATCAATAATAAATTCCTTATACATGACAGGAATATGAACCTGTGTATCATTCGCGATTAACTCCACAATCTCTGCACCGCCGCCGAAAAACTCTTTGTCAGCTAAGACCGATATCGCACGTGCACCATGCTCAGAATAAATGCGAGCCAATTGTAATGGATTATAATTTTCACGGAACGTCCCTTTAGAAGGAGACTTCTCTTTCACTTCCGCGATTAGCGATATTCCCGGCCGATTAAGAGCCTCATAGAATGGTCTCGGGCTGCGGGCCCCTGCTAGCTTGGCTTGTATTTCTTGCAATGGCTTGATCCGAATTTTCTCTGCTACTTCCTTATGCTTGTTTTCTAAAATTTCATCCAACATAAACACGAATTAGTTCCTCCTTATCATTTGAACTTGAACCTATTATTGATATAATACAACTTGTCCCATGTGTTAAATCGGAATTAGGTGTTTGTTTTATCCCTAGTTAAGAGAGGACGAATGAAACGTATGCTATGCTTGCTCCACTTCAACTATCAAAATCAATGAAATAGAGGATGTAATTCAAACAGTGGTTGAATTGTTGAATAGTCTGATTAACGCTGAAATAGAAGTAAGTAGAATGCTGAAGTGGATTCAAAAATAGAACAGTAACATTATGAAGGAGGTGACAAAACGATTGTGCAAGAGGAATAATACTGTAACATCATTGACATGATTTACATTATGTAGCGGCAAAAAAATTACCATTTGCTAGAAGTGAATTTATTGTATACTATTGAATCCATTTAGGAAATAGCTTAGTAGTATGCGGTGAATAATTCGGTAGTAACTGGCACGAAACTTGTCGAACGTAAAAATAGATAAAGTGGGAGGATTGAACCATGCCGCAGTTTACTACTATAGTTGCCATCAACAATGAACACATAAGAGAAAAGGTTATGGCCTACGTTTCGTCACTAGGTAGCGCAAACATCCATATCGCCCGTTCGAAGAACAAACTCATTCAGCTATGTGTAGATTTAGAGCCTGATCTTGTCCTTACCAGTACACAACTAAAAGAAGAAAGCATGATTATGGCCTTCCATGAAATCCATCTACGAGGAATTGATCCGCCCATTTTATTTTTACAAGAAGAAGATACATTTCATCCTCTTCCTCAACACTTGCCAACAGACAAGTTTGTCGTTTTGAAGCAGCTTTCCACAGAACAAATTGAACAAGGAATTCGACAACTGCTGCCCGCCAAATTTCATACAAACCAACTAAAGCCCCATTATATCCTATGCAATCTCAAAGACCATTCATTTTCTATCCGGGAAGATACGATTTTATTTGTAGAAAAAATTAGTCACTTATATTCCGACATCGTTCTAACAGACTCCACTCGCATTTGTACCTCGTCAACCTTGAAAGAGATTTTCACACAAGCAAATAACTTATTTCAATCGCACCGCAGTTATTTAGTAAATAAGCTCCATATTCAAAAAATAGTACCTGATATGCTCATACCAGGAAACTACTCGATTCTATTACATGAATCTACCTTCCATCCCCCTTTATCCAGAAGATACTATGAACGATTTGTACAACTAAACCGTCCTGAACAATAAGAAACTGACCTGACATGCAGCGACCCGGTGCCAGATCACATGCAGCAAAGATGCAGCATGCGTCCAATACCGGGTCGCTTCATTTCTATATTATTTGCCGTCTACATGCACCGTACAATTGTAGAGCTCACACTGCCAAGTATCGTTAGACAGGACAATGTTAGACACTGAAGTATTTTTCAAACGAGTTTCCGCCTTATAGGTAGGCAGCAGCACTTCAAACAAATGTCTAATAAACGAGCCGTGGCCTACTAGTAGAACATTTTGTCCCGCATGCTTCGCCGTCACATCTTCGATCAATGACAAAATCCTCGCAAACACTTGTTCTTTAGGCTCTATGCCTAAATCCAGCTCGCGCCAATCCGCTCCCCACTTCGCCAAACGTTCTTCTTCGGTCGTACCTTCGATAAGACCGCCATTTACTTCGCGAAGCCTGTCATCCAACACGATATTCACATCGTTCATTTCACTTGCAATCGTCTCAGCAGTTGTCTTAGCTCGTGATAATGGACTTGTATAAATCACATCCCATTGTTCGTTGCTTAAGCGCTCTGCCAGCTGACGTGCCTCCGCTACACCACTATCATTTAAAGGGATGTCCGAGCTTCCTTGTGCTCTTCCTTCCTTGTTCCAATCCGTACTTCCATGGCGTATAATTCCAATTCTAGTCATACATTAACCTCGTTGTCATCATTTATAGTAAGTAAATTAAACATATTTCTTAAATGCTTTACTTCCATTACCATCATACCCTAATCGAGTATAGAATTCATGCGCTTGTTGGCGCTGTGATTGGCTTGTCAGCATAATCTTTACACAATGAAGCTCTTTGCATAGCTGCTCGATATGGTTCATAAGCATAGCGCCATATCCTTTACCTTGGTACTCCTTCGATACGATTACACGCTCAACAACAGCAAATGGCTGATGGCCACTTAAAGCATCATCACATACATGTAAATGAGCTGTACCAATAATCCTATCTTCGTCCTCATAGACAAACAAATAACTGCTAGGATTGTGTTTAATCGATTCTATACGTTCACCAAGCACCTTAATATTAGGATTGGAAGGCAGAAGTTCTTTGTATAAACGCTCGATCGCTTCAGCGTCTCTTGCTTCCGCTTCTCTTATCATTTCACTACGCCAGCCTTGACTCGACCGCCTTCTCGAATAAGCCACTCTCCTGTTGCCCAATCATTAAGTTCTGCTTCGGCCTCTTGCGCAAGGTAATATAGATCGATACGGATGGTCAGCAGCTCATTCCATGGAGACTGAATGACCACGGAACGGAATATTTCATCCAAACCTGGAATGGCAAAACCAGAAGGTCCAGGGAACAGCGCTTCCATTTCTTCTCTTGGAATATTGGTTTCTAGTGCAAATTGCAGCATAGGTTTGTCCGCATATTTATCATAAACAAGCTCAAATTTGGGCGATCTTTTTCGATCGAAGCTAGTAATATCTTCTTTGAACTCCGTTTCGTCAGCTGGAATAATAAACGGCCAATCTTCTTCTGGATAATGATAGACATTGCAGTGCACTGCAAGTATGTTCAATACCCGCTCCCATTCTGGACGAGAGACAATTGAAGTTGGGAGATTGACTCCTGTATGATCGACGCCGACGATTCTTCCTTTTAACCGTGTATGAAGCTTATCGATTGGGAGATAGTTATCATGGTTACATTGTTCATTAGAGGCTGCAGCCGCCTTTGCTGCAATCGTTTCCAAATCTATCGCCAACTGACGTTTGTTCTTCACATCATCAAACGTAATGACCGGAAATGTTACGTCATCCCCTCGAATTACAGTTGATGGTAAATATTGTTCTGGCATCAAGGTGAAGCAAACTGCATGGTTTTCTTTATTAGCTAAATCAAGGAACAGATCACCGAACAGATTTATCCACTCTGTTTCATTTTCATTCGAATTTGGAAAAGCAATATTGATCGTTTGCAAGCGAGTCATATTATCTTCATCTCCTCTTCCGTTATGGTTCAACCTGTATTCTGCTATTTGGCTTCCCTGTCTTTCATATGGCTAAATTTGGACATCACTTACCTATTATACGCCTACGAACATCTGTACCTCAACTTACATTTCAATGTGAAACTAATTTTAATTTTCTATGAATGGAAATCGACAAATAGCAAAATAGCAAACAAGGGTTACCCCACTGCCATTCAGCATCACGGGGCAACCCTTGTTTATTAGTAGACTAGAAACGTTATCGTCGTAACTTAGCAACGCTATTGACGATGCAGTTCGATCCATTCACTTAGATAAGGTACATAGCCAATGTCTTTCGGCTCTTCTTGCAACCAGGCTATAAATTCCAGTTCATTCCCATCTGGATCTTCAAAATAGACTGCAGCTGCTGGCATCCACGGATGTACTAAAGGTTCAATCGGTTCCTTACCAAAGGATTGAATAGGCTGGATTCCTTTTTCCTTCAACCATTCTGTTGCGTGTAATAAGTCATCCAAATCGACTCCAAATGCAAAATGACTCTTCCTAACTACTGCTCCTGACGGAACTTCCCATACCCCAAGCATTTGTCTATCTGTTCCCATATAAAAGAAAGCAACTCTTCTTTCTTCGATAAAATGAGCTAGTTCTAACCCAAGTTTTTTGTAAAATGTGATGGATTGTTCCAAATTAGTCACTTGAATATGCGTTTCATATAAATTGTTAATCATTGCTCTTCCTCCTTAGCGTTTAAGCATCACTTTAAGCTCTGAACATTCCGTTTCTTTATAAGCAGCATGAATTCCGATACGACCTATGGCATCTTTTTCGACGTATTTGGACTTCATCGTGACTGTAAATTCACTGTCAAACAAGTAAGGATCGATCTTAATCTCGTTAGCGCTAACCCAATGCGCATTGATTTTCTGATCCTGAATAATTGTTTCAAATCCTTCCTTGTACCACGGATGCTCATTCTCCTTAGACACCCCAGGCACATTCATGCAAACATATAAAGAAATGTCATCACATAATTGCAGCAATTTCACCAGAAAATTTAGCATGCTCATGTTGTGTAGTCATAATAAAGTGTCGGTCGCTTTCTCTGACGATCATGAATAATCCCCCATTCTAGTTGCACGATCTCTTCACCAACTTCACGCTGCATCAATTCCATTTTTTATGCATATTTTTTGTTTAATTTATCCAATATATCTCAAACGTCTTCACTTGTCATCATTTTTCTACTTCTAACTCTATTTGATATTTATCCACCAGCACTTCTAATTCACTAGATAATTGATTTAAATGATCTGCCGAAACAGAAAGCTTACCTATCGACTTCTTCTGCTCATCTGCTGACAAAGAAATAACATGTAATCGCTCAAGTGAATCGCGAGCTATCGTCACGATTTCTTGCATCGAGGCTGTCACTTGCTCCGTACTAGCAGACATCTCTTCCGATGTTGCTGATACTTCAAGCGTCTGATGATGAATCTGTTCAATGGAGCTCAATATTGATTGAAAGGTAGTTCCCGTATCGCCAGCAATCTTCACACCTTTATCCATCTCCTGCATACCACTAGCTATAGAAGCTGCAGCTTCTTGCGTTGCTAATGCGATATCCGCAACCATTCCACGAATCGTGTTGGACGCTTCTGCTGTCTGTTCCGCCAGCTTCTTCACTTCTTGAGCAACGATCGCAAACCCTCGACCATGCTCGCCTGCTCTAGCTGCTTCAATCGATGCATTAAGAGACAACAAATTCGTCTGGCTTGCTATTTCCAGTATGATCGTGACGATTTTTTCAATATCGTTCGACTTCTTTTCCAATGCAATTACTGTGCTGGCTGTTACAGCCATCGACTGCTTAAGGCGATTCATTTGCATCATCGTAGATTGAATTTCTTGGTGGCCACGATTAACTAAAGAAAGCCCTTGCTGCGTCGTATCCGACACGACTGATGCCGATTCCGCTATTCGTTGAATGCCCCCAGCCATTTCTTCCATCGCATTGCGCGTTTGATTGGCGCCATCATATTGCGCATCCGATCCTTGTACAACCGTATGAACGGATTCAGATACTTTAAGCGCGGCGGATGTTGTCACTTCCGCAACACTGCTCAACTGCTTGGAAGAGCGTGTAAGCTGCTGGGTCGCTTCCTTCATTTTCAGCATCATTTCTACAATAGAATCGAGCATTTCATTAATATTTCGCTGCAGCAAGGACATCTCATGGTTGCCTTTGACATGCAATCGCGAGGACACCTCTCCACGTGCAACCTGTTTCATAAGGTTTGAAATGTTTCGGATCGGTCTTATAATCATATTAGCGACCAAATAAGCTACTAATCCCACAAGTAAGGCAGTAATGCCAATTAAACTCCATGCTAATACCTTAGAGTCTTCAATGGTTTTCAATAAAGAGTCTTCCGAAGCGGTTATAACGAGTCGCCAACCACTGGCTTCGGCAATTTCGGCAAAAGCTGCCGACTTATTTTCCCCATTCGTTTCTTGATAGTTAATGTAGCCTTCGTGCTTCGTCATGACCTCATCTCGGAACATAACTACTTTACCTTGCGTTGAAAAACTAGCAAACGGCTGTGCCCAACGCTCAGGATCTTTATGTACAACAAAATTCAACTTTGGCGATAGAATAAAAGTGTAGCTATCATCACCGTAAGTCACTTCTTTTATTAAAGCGTTTACATCTTGAAGTTCTAGCACAGCAACTAAACCGCCAGTAAACTCCCCTGCCTCTGATAAAATAGGATGAGCTATGGCGACCACCGGCTGCTGCTCATCTAGCTTTTTTTCAATATCAGAAACGAACGCCTCTTTGGACTGCTGCAATTGCTTGAATAATGCTAGCTCCTCAATGCTTTTCTTGCTGCCATCCGGTTTGTACAATTGCCCGTTACGATCCACATAGCCATAATAAACAACCTCTTCATCGCTGCCGCCCGCTGCATTCAGTGTCGGAATTAACTCCGACAGATCATTCGTCCGCAGTTCAGGATGATTATTATCAATGTTAACAAGCGCTGCTTTCTTACTAGCGAACCACTGATCCAAGAAGCTTGCACTTGTATGCGCAATTCTCTGCTGATCTTGACGCGTCGTCTTTGTCAGCAGTGCTGAATAATTTGTAATTAACAACGTAGTTGTCACCAGGAGAGGAATAAGTGTTACTGCCAAGATCGGAACCATCATTTTTACTCGTAATGAACCAAGAGCTTTCCCAATTGTTCGTAGAACGACTCCATTTCCCATCTTCTGTCTCATTTTTATGCCCCCTATGATCCGATAAACCTCATTGATGTGTCTTTAGTCCTATTTTTTATACCATCCTTTTACTTATATCGCATCTATTTGCATTTGAACAAGGAAAAGCAGCCGATGAAGCAAGAAACAATATGAACTAAAATATAATTCAATCCATAATTTACAGAATCATTCATTTAAGGGTGAATGCTAGACTACTCTCCACTATGACGTTTGCTATTTGCAGGACCAATCACAGTCCGATACAATTGAAGTAACAGCTTTATACGCATTCTATTTTGATCATGATCGGCTAAAGAGGAGTGATTTACATGGCCGTCACCCATACCTATTCAAAGGGAGAAGAGATCGCTAATGCGATTACGCATGGTATTGGAGCATTGCTAAGTGTTGCTGCGCTTACGCTGCTTATCGTATTTGCCGCTATTTATGGCGAACCGCTGCATGTTGTCAGCTTCACCATATACGGCATATCGATGCTACTGCTATATACTTCCTCAACACTTGTACACAGTTTTCCTGAAGGTAGAGTAAAAGATTTATTCGAGACATTCGATCATGCCTCCATCTATTTATTCATTGCCGGGACGTACACACCATTCGTGCTAATTGCTTTGCCAGCCAAGCTTGGCTGGACGTTATTCGCAGTCGTATGGACGATTGCCATTGGTGGCGTCGTGTTCAAGGCGTTTTATACGAAGCAATTTTTATTTGCCTCTACTGCACTCTACGTTGTCATGGGTTGGATTATTGTCTTCGCATGGGAGCCTCTTGTTCAAGTTATGTCTGGACAGGGCTTGGGTCTACTTATAGCTGGCGGTGTCTTGTACACGTTAGGAACTATTTTTTATGTATGGCGCGCGTTCCCCTATCACCACATGGTATGGCATTTATTCGTCTTAGCGGGTTCTGTAACCCATTTTCTATCTGTACTCACTCTGCTGCAAATTCAACTTTAGTAGACAGAATAACGTTCGATACAAAAAAGCTGTCCGCAACCCTTTCGGTGGGTTACAGACAGCTTTTTCGTTTGCGTATAAAGAATGTATGGTTCACGTTAATTGTTCCCGCCATTATGATGGAAACTTTACATAAGTCTGCAATGGCCCGGAAGAACGCTTGATGATGAGCTGCGGCGCTAATATTACTTTTTCATACTTATTCGCAGGTTCAGTGTAGCTCTCCTCAGCTGAGGCATCGCTTCTCTCCAGCCTTCTTATCAAGATTGAGGCGGCCCTTCTACCGATTTCATCCTCATTTTGATAGATATGATCAAAGAACGTTTCGTGCTCCGTTGAGCTTGCTGGATTGTCAAACGTGACAATTGAAATATCTTCTGGCACCCGCAATTGCAGCCGTTTCGCTAACTGAAGCAGTTGAATACCGATTCTGCCGCTCAGCGCCACATAAGCGGTCGCTGCTCGATTACGCATACATTCAGCCAATAGATTAGACTCAATCGCTTCCTGCTCAGAAGGCATTGGGAAATCGGTAAAAATAAGGGCTGGGTCGATCATATGTCCGTTAACTTCATATGCATTCATATATCCGGCAATTCTATCTTTTACACTCACACATTCCCGATAGGCATCTGTGCAAATGACAATACGCTGATGTCCCAATTTAAACAAATGCTCCACCGCCATTTGTGCGCCAAGGCGATTATCCGAGCACACATAATCAGTCTCTACGCCGGGCAAATAACGGTCGATCAGCACAAACGGGAAGTCATTCACCTTCAAAGATAAAATTTCCTCATTATACGTATCCTTATCTACAGGGAAAATTAGCAGCCCTTCTGCACCTAGCTGGACAAACTGTCTAATGAGTCGCTCTTCTTCCACTTTATTCCCATCGCTAAATGCAACCATTAAAGTGAGTCCTCGCGCTTGTAACGTTTCTCTTATTGCCGTAAGCAAGCGCATCGCAAATAAGTCATTCAGAGAAGGCATGACGAGGCCGACAAGGCGGCTCTGTGTCACAGTAGAGTGCTTGTATATGGAATGTGATTTCCCAATTGGTTCATTCATAGAATGAGACAATTCTAAATGGGGGGTTGCTTCTGCTACAAAGCTTCCCCGGCCAGGAACGCGATAAATATAGCCTTCCTTCACAAGCGATGCAAGCGCATTCACAACGGTAATGCGGCTCACCTCGAACTGTGCCATCAGCTCTTTCTCTGTCGGAATTCGATCATGGGTCTGTAATTCTCCCTGCTCAATTCGACGCTGAATGTATTGCTGGACCTGCATATACAGTGGGGAGCGTGAATCATAATTCATCATTACGTAGTGGAGACACGTGAGTAATGCCCTTGTAGACTCTCTCGTATCTCGCTCTCCTTGTTCGAAATAATTGTTAGTGATCAATACCCGTTGCTCATACCTATGACTACCGTGCCTTTAGACCTAGATTGGTGGTCGATAACGATAGGCAATGATAGCCATTTATTATGACCAATATATCATTTCTGCTTAACCTTCACAATCGAGGAATAACATTCCAATATATAAAGCAAAAAAAAAGCGCCTTTCTGCATTGCCATACATATGCATGCAAAAGGCGCTTTTTAACTAGATTTAGCGTACTTTCCTTTACCTTTAATTAACGTCAGCAGCAGGCAGCAACGGTGAAGGTTGCCCTACCGCATATAAATGAAGCTCATGAAGAGCTCTTGTGCAAACGGTATACAGCAGCTTACGATCCCGTTCATGGCCATAATGCTCTTGATCCGCATCCCAAATAATTACGCCATCGAATTCCAAGCCTTTTGCCAAATAGGACGGAATAACCCAAGTGCCTACAGAAAACTGCTGCGTATGCTTCGTAACACGCCGCAATCCATCCATCTTTTGACTAAGCATCTGGTATACTTGTGCACTGGACGCTTCATTTTTCGCTAATATAGCGATTGATTGACAACCAGCATCCTGCAACTGCTGCAATCGTTCCAAGACAAGCTGAGGTCGGGTTGTCTCTGTAACGACATGAACAACTGGCGGCTTGCCTTCCCGGTTAAACGGCTCTGCGGGCTCACCATCAGGCAGGATGGCATGAGCAAATTCCGAAATTGGCTTAGTCGAGCGATAGCTCTTCTTCAGCCGAATGACAGTAGATTTGCGCTCTGGGAACATACGCTGCACCATTTCGACACGACCAACTCGGTTCGACTCATAAATCGCCTGATTCCAATCCCCCAATATCGTGAACTTGCTGCGTGGGAACAAACGAGATAGAAGTGCATACTGGAAAGCAGAGTAATCCTGCGCTTCATCTATAACCACTTGTCGGATGTGGTTAAACGTGTTGAAGCCCTCTATACTCTCCATAATGTACAAGAAGACAGAAGCATCCTCGTAAGGGATCATTCCATCATTCATTCGAGCAAGCGTGTGTTCACCCATAGTTGCAACCATCGAGGCGTTAGGCATTGCATCAGGATCAACCTGTGTAGCAGCGTATCCTGCTAACCCTGACACAGATACCTTTTCTTCACTGTCATTTGTTTGCTCGCTTCCGTTATAAGCAGATGCTGCTGAAGATGATGCCAATGCAATCTCGCACCAGCGCGGCAAGTGCGCATTAAACTGTTCGTAGATCGCATCCCACTTAATAAAGCTATACGTATGCGCCTTGCGTCGCATTTCTCGCACCCATTTGCTTACATGTTTCTTACTCATTTGCATCATTTCTTCTTCTGAACCGATATAATTCGGTTGCTTCAAGAACCGTTGATACACCCGTTTTACTTCCTTCGCAGCCCATTCCTTCAAGTAGCTCTTTATCCATTCTCTCGTCTTATCCATACGAGCTGGCAGCGACCAATCGGCTAGCGTCACGTAGAAATGCTCTCTCAGCATCTCTTCTGTAATAATCGTTCTTTTGGGCGTACCCAAAGATTCGAAGGCAATTCCTTCGTCCATTAAGCTTGTCACAAAGGCATCTGCTACGGCCATAAACGATTCAGAAGCTTTCCAACGTGCTGAAGCCCGCTCCAGTTGACCAACCGCTTCACTTGCTGGGTTCATTAACCGCTCTGCTTGATCGTAGACATCTTCGATCTGTCTCGTTGTCCGCAAACGATAATCCATATATTGTTGGAACGTCGTCTGTGTCATATTGGATTCGCCTAGCTCCGGCAAAATGTTGGATACGTAATCGTTGAACAGATCATTCGGTGAAAAGAGAACCACCTGTTCCGAATGCATACTTTCACGGTATTTATACAATAAATAGGCAATTCGCTGCATAGCAGCTGACGTCTTTCCACTTCCAGCTGCCCCTTGTACGATTAGCACCTCGTGTGCGTCATCACGGATGATCGCATTTTGCTCTCGCTGAATCGTGCTTACAATCGTCTTCATTTTCGTATCCGCACTGCGCTTCAACATATCTTGAAGCATGTCATCTCCGATTTGAATCCCTGTATCAAATACAGCTTCTAACTTGCTGTTGCGAATCAAATATTGACGCTTCAGCGTCATCTCGCCTGTTATGACCCCCATCGGCGTACGATACTGCACAGGCCCTGGCGCATAATCATAGAACAAGCTGGCAATTGGAGTCCGCCAGTCGTAAACGAGATGCTCACCATTTTCATCCGTCACCGACATCAATCCGATTGTAACAGGTAGTTTATCCACCTCGTACTCTTCTCGGAAGTCAATTCGGCCAAAGTACGGACTGCCGATATGCTTGTCCAACTTCGTTAACAAGCGACGAGCATGATCTTGGACACGCTCATAATTGGCCAAGTCTTTAGCTTGCTGCATGATACTTACGTACGTTTCAAACAGCTGCTCCTTATCTACCGACACTTCATCCCAAAAATGACGCTTCATCTCTACAATTTCTTGCTGTTGATCACCAATCGTCGCGCGCAGTGAGTTCATTTGCTTGTCCATCACCTGAACGATATGCGTCAATTTACGTTCTTCGTGCTCGTATTCCAATGCTGTTATATGATCGCTCACACTGCAGCCCCTTCCTCTTGCCTGTCTTTCTATATTTACCTGACCTAATACAACCATTGAATAATGCGAAAATGCTTATGATTCACCATGTAAAATACCTGCACTAACTGTATTCAACTCTTGTTCATCTATAGCCTCTATGCCCGCTATCAACGCGCGGCGTATATATTCGAGCGACATGCTAGGCTTGCCTGGATGACGTACCGCTTGCTCTGGTATAAATGGAATATGTACAAATCCACCGCGGCAGCCATGCAATAACGGCTCCGTTTGGATCATGTGCATAATCTTATAAAATGTAGAGTTACACACATACGTCCCAGCTGTATAAGAAACAGAACACGGAACGCCCGCCTTCTGAATCGCTTCTTTCATTACCTTGAGCGGCAGTGTCGTCCAGTATGCTGCCGGACCATTGACGACTACTTGCTCATCCACTGGCTGTGCCCCATCATTATCAGGAATTACGGCATCCATTCCGTTAATAGCAACACGCTCTAGTGTAATGTCTGGACGTCCGCCTGCTTGACCGACAGACCAAATAACGTCAGGTGTTCCGTTCAATGCGACTTCTTTCAACAATTCCCCAGAGCGTTGGAATGTCGTTGGGAGCAGCAGCACCTTAACTTGATAGGCTCCAATCTGATGACCGTCCAGTGTACGCACAGCTTCCCATGAAGGATTAATCTCTTCCCCATTGAATGGATCAAATCCGGTAATTAGCAGCTTTTTCATCCGTAGCCCTCCCCAATGTAATTCCATTAGTTATATATGATTAGACATACTATAACCTTGATCATCTCACAGTGATATTTCGCAAGCAACCATTTTGCAATCAAGATCGATTGTGCTATCGTAAGTGCTAGCTAGAAAGGAGTTGTACGACAACAACATGACACAAATCGATACACCCGCGCTTATCCTGCTCATCCTAGCTGGGCTAGGCCTGCTAAGCGGCAATTCCACCGTTACCATTGCGATGGTTATCCTGCTGCTATTGCGAGTTACACAGGCGCACACCCTATTTCCATGGATTGAAAAGTATGGGCTTACGATAGGAATCATCATCTTGACGATCGGTGTAATGGCTCCGATTGCAAGTGGCAAATACGATCTAGCGACACTAACAGCGTCCTTCATGAACTGGAAGTCTCTGCTTGCCATCGCGGTCGGCATCTTCGTCAGCTACCTTGGTGGTAGAGGCGTCGGACTCATGTCCACATCACCTACCATTGTTACAGGCCTACTCGTTGGTACCATTATAGGAGTCGCCCTATTTCGCGGTGTACCAGTCGGTCCGCTTATTGCCGCTGGCATTCTATCCTTATTTATTAGTAAAGGATAGAAAAGGCTGATAACAATGCTGGATAAGACTTCCCAAACCCATTCATGGAAAAATGTTCCGAAAAACGGATTGACAATGTTTACATGTGGTGCTAGAATCAACGAGTCAGCTAAAGCAAACTTTATTTCATTTCGAGACTGACTACTACATAACGAAAGGCAGGTGCTATCCATGTTGTTACTGAATCATCTGGCGTTGGACGCCAACTATAACACTAACTGCATACAGGAAGCCCTGCATATAAATGATACATTACTATTTAATTAGGTAATCATCTTTCAATCGCTTTGTTGTTAAACAAGAACGATTGAACCTTGACATTACCTTTTTAATCCAGTTGTGTCAAGTCATTTATCGGTCCGGGGCTTAACAGACCCGTACGTCTATATCTAATACGCACTAGGTATATCGTCTGCGACGGTATACCTTTTTTATATTTCTGTACATGTGCGCTTAACCTTAACAAATGAGGACTTTACTTCAATCCTCTAACAAAAAAGGATGTGGGAATCTATGCTTTCGGTACTATCCAAGCTCAGCTGGTTTTTCAAAGAACATAAGTGGCGCTACATATTTGGCGTTACCCTACTAGTCGTCGTCGGCATCATTGAACTGATTCCTCCTCGACTGCTCGGGCAAGCGATTGACGAGATTGTATACGGTACCATTACATGGGAATCACTCACTGGCTACATTTTAATTAATGTGGTATGGATGGTCATTATTTATATTATAACCTACGGATGGATGTACTCATTATTTGGTGCTTCCTTCATCGTGGAACGGAAACTGCGCAGTCGCTTTATGCGTCACCTACTTAAAATGACACCTACCTTCTTTGAGAAGAACCGTACAGGAGACTTGATGGCTAAAGCCACCAATGACATGCGCTCCGTATCTCAAACGACGGGCTACGGAATGCTTCTTATTACCGATTCAACCGTGTTTCTATTAACGGTACTTGTAGCCATGAGTGTGCTCATCCATTGGAAGCTTACGTTAGCAGCTTTGCTCCCTCTTCCGATTATCGCAGTGGCGATGAAAGTGTTCGGAAAGATGATCCATGAGCGCTATACGACAGCACAAGATGCATTCGGTGTTATGAATGACCAAGTGCTTGAGTCGGTTGGGGGCGTTCGTGTACTGCGTGCTTATGTACAGGAACGCAATGATGAGACACGTTTTGGTGATATTACACAAGACGTGTATAAGAAAAATGTCGCGGTTGCCAAAGTGGATGCTTTGTTCGATCCGACCATTCGATTTGCGATAGGTCTGAGCTATATGATCGGCTTAGGCTACGGTGCTTATTTAATCATTCATAACGAACTAACGATCGGCGAACTGCTCGTGTTCAATATGTACCTAGGGATGCTCATCTGGCCGATGTTCGCAATCGGCGACTTAATCAATGTTATGCAGCGCGGTAACGCTTCCCTTGACCGAATTAATGAAACGTTGTATTACAAGCCAGATGTTGCAGATGCAGCTTCTACGCAGGAAGTATCTGTCCCTGAGAAGTTTGAATGGAAGCAGTATCAATTCCGCTATCCATCTTCAACCGTGAACAACCTGGAAGAAGTCACATTGACCTTATTAAAAGGACAGACGCTAGGCATTGTTGGCCGGACAGGAAGCGGTAAATCTACCTTTGTTAAACAGCTGTTGCGTGAATATCCACTCGGAAATGGAAATATGCTAGTCAACGGCGTGCCATTGGATCAAATTCCGCTCGATCAGATTCGCAGCTGGATCGGTTATGTGCCGCAGGAACAAATTTTATTTTCCAAAACCGTGGAACAAAATATTCGTTACGGCCATCAAGACGCTACCGAGCAAGATGTGATGCAAAGCATTGATATGGCTTCATTCACACATGATCTTCCTACCTTATCTCAAGGTACACAGACAGTTGTTGGAGAAAAAGGCGTCGCCTTATCAGGCGGCCAGAAGCAGCGCGTTTCTCTTGCCCGCTCCTTTATCTCTGATGCTGAAGTGCTCATTTTGGATGATGCTTTGTCCGCTGTTGATGCTCGTACAGAAGCAAATATTATTACGAATCTCCGGAACTTGCGTGCGGGTAAAACAACGTTAATTACGACGCATCGTCTTTCTGCAGTGGAACACGCTGATCAAATCATTGTGCTTGATGATGGCCGCATCGTTGAACAAGGAACACACGAAGAGTTGATTCAACAAAATGGCTGGTATAAAGAACAATTTGAGCGTCAGCAAATCGAGTCTTCCTTATAAAACACGTGATAGTAGATATTGATAGGCAATCTTTCTAATTTGCAAGCGACAGGAGGTACTACCTTTTATGCAACTCGATACGGAACAATCCGCTAAGCCGAAGCAAGTTGGCAAACGATTGTGGCAATATGCGCTACACTACAAAGGGACATTTATATTGTCTCTCATCATGCTCACCCTTGCGGTTGCTGCAGAATTAAGCGGACCGTTCATTGCCAAGACGATTATCGATCGTCACATTCTTGGTATTGAGCATCCTTACTATAAGACAACAACTGTATCTAACGACAACGTCACCTATAATGGCAGCACGTATAAACGATCGGATCGCTTTGAGCCAGGTGAAGTAAAGGGAGAAGCTCTTCATATTTTACAAGTCGGCTACAGCTTCGTACTCGTAAATGAAGAAGTACCGAATCCAAAAGGAGAGCGTAACTTCAACGAAGGCGTGTTGAAAATTACGACGAAAAATGGTGTGTGGGAAGGTGCTGCCTCCTCACTATCTTTACAGCAAATGCTCGTCTTTTACGAGCCCGAAATTCGCGGTATTTTATACTGGATGGCGATTTACGGCTTGCTGCTATTTTTAAGTATCTTTATGAGCTTCGGTAAAATACTCGGGCTTCAAACAGCAGCTAACAAAGTCATTCGCAAACTGCGCGGCGATGTATACGTACACGTACAGCGGCTGCCGATCCCTTACTTTGATAACCTACCAGCAGGGAAAGTTGTATCCCGCATTACGAATGATACAGAAGCAGTCAAAGACCTTTTCGTTGCCGTGCTGTCGAACTTCACATCCGGTATTATTATGATTACAGGTATTTATGTTGCCTTGTTCATCTTGGATGCAAAATTGGCGCTAATCAGCTTATTGTTGGTACCGATGATTATTTTGTGGATCGTACTCTATCGCAAGTTCGCAACAGGCTACAACACCATTATCCGTTCACGCCTTAGTGAAATTAACGCAATTATTAACGAATCGATTCAAGGGATGCCTGTTATCCGTGCTTTTCGTCGTGAGAAACATACAATGGACGAATTCGAAAATTTGAACAGCGACTATATGAAGCATCAGAACAAGATGCTCAATCTGAATGCCCTAACGTCACATAACCTAGTTAACGTGCTGCGGAACATCGCATTTATTGCGGTACTATGGTTTTTCGGTGGAGCAGCGCTTAATGAAAGTGGCGTAATTACACTTGGTGTGCTCTATGCGTTTACCGATTTGCTCGGTCGTATGTTCCATCCGCTTACCGGTATGGTGAATCAGCTGGCAAACCTTGATCAATCCATTGTATCGGCAGGACGTGTATTTGAGCTTATGGATGAGCCAATTGAACCGCATAGCGATGGCTCTATGCCTCGCTACAAAGGTCATGTCGTGTTTGATCAAGTATCATTTGCCTATAAAAACGATGAATATGTATTGAAAAATTTGAACTTTGAGGCGAAGCCCGGCCAAACGGTTGCACTAGTTGGCCATACAGGTTCAGGCAAAAGTTCGATTATGAACTTGCTGTTCCGCTTCTATGATCCGCAAAAAGGACAAATCCGGATTGACGATCAACTTATTACCGATGTCCCCAAACAGTGGCTGCGGCAGCATATGGGTATCGTGCTACAAGATCCTTATTTGTTCACAGGAACCATTGCATCCAATGTCAGCTTGAACGACCCATCCATTTCTCGTGAAAAGGTGGAAGCTTGTTTGCAAGCGGTAGGTGCAGATCGAGTGTTGAAGCAGCTTCCAAAAGGCATTGATGAGCCTGTTATTGAGAAAGGAAGCACGCTGTCTGCTGGGCAACGTCAGCTTATCTCATTTGCTCGCGCCCTTGCCTATGAGCCGGCCATTCTTATTCTCGACGAAGCTACCGCCAATATCGATACGGAGACTGAGGCTATTATCCAAGATGCACTTGAAGTGTTGAAGCGAGGAAGAACAACATTTATCATTGCACATCGCCTATCTACTATTCGCAGTGCTGATCTCATTCTCGTCTTGAACCGTGGAGAAATCGTTGAGCAAGGTACCCATGATGAGCTTATCGCACTTGGCGGACGTTATTTCCGTATGTATCAGCTCCAGCAAGGAGGCAGCGTAACAGCCGACGCATCCGCAGAACAGGGAAGCAATCCAATTGTGGAAGTCATTACTACGCCGGTATCACCAGCGTAATAACAAACTATTTATTGGTTAGGAAGTTACAAGGTATAAAACCAAAATGAAACAAAGCAGCAGGTTGGCCTTTATGGCTGCCTGCTGCTTTTGCATTCCTACACAAACTATAAGTCAAATAATTACCAATTAACGAGAATTAGTTCAATCTGCATTTATTTTTTATAAAATGCAATTGATTCTCTACATGATTGAGCTGTTCTTGTACAGGTTGCGAAGCTGCGGCTGGATCGGAATATTGTGACTTCAAGGAAGCCAACTGCTCCTTTAATCGCGACACATCATGATTCGCCTGTGAACAGTCATAATCACTGTTTAGGTCTAATTGAGATGAGAAATGTTCTGTCATCGCAGCTCCTATTTTTTGCCCTTGGCATTATTACTGTCTGACGTACGGGTCGTTTTCGTTTGGTTTGCGTGACCTTGTTGTTTGTTCGCCATGACGCATCATCCTCCTTATAGCTGGAAAGTTCCTACACTTCCTGCTTTGGAATGTTGTTTAGACTTGGAGCTCGACGGGCCGCCTTGTTAGACTTGAGCGTAATACTTTTCTCTGTGAATCTAGATTTGTTCTGCAACTGATGAATTCGCTCTGCTCGATTATACGGCATTAGCTTCACCCCCATCTCATAGACTGTCCAGAACCATTATGAATATCAGTGGAGGAAGCTGTGGCTACTGCCGACAATTACTAAGCAATTACCTTTCAAATACCTTGTTAGCGATTTCACTTTACTGTATATGTGTGTTATATCCACACTACGAACACAAAAAAATGCCTGAAGCTGCGTGTACAAGCCTCAGGCATCCTTTCATTTCTATTACCGTTCTTCAGACAGTCGGAATTGTGATAACTGATGCTCAAGATCCTTACTAATGGTATGAAGTCGAGCAACTTCACTCTTCATTTGCTCCACCATCGTTGTTTGCTGTTCCGTTGAAGCAGCCACCGTATTGGAATAATCTGTACTTTGCAATGCAATATCGTTCAATTGATCCAAAGTAGCCATCACTTCTTCCGAAGCAGCAGACATCTCCGCAGAAACTTGGCTTGTTTCTTGAACAAGGCTCGTTATTTGTTGAATGGACTCTGCAATTTGTACAAAGGCTTCATCCGCCACTTTCACGACAGCAAGTCCATCCGTAACCGCTCGACGTTGATGATCAGCGGCAGTAGTCGTTTGCACATTGCGTGCATGAATGCCGCTAATTAGCGTCATAATATGCTCTAATGAATTTTTAGAGTGCTCGGCAAGCTTACGCACTTCTACGGCAACGACTTGGAACCCTTTTCCGTGCTCTCCAGCACGCGCTGCTTCAATAGATGCATTTAACGCAAGCAGTTCTGTTTGCTTCACAATGCCCTGTATAAAAGCAATCGCTTCACTTATCTCTGTAACATGCCCCGTCAGCTCGCTTAAAGCACTATAGGTTTGCTGTGAAGCTTCACCAATTCGCTCCATCTGCTGAACCGTGCGCGTAATGACTTGACGACCTTCTTTTGTTTGCTGGGAAGAAGCATCCATCTGATCTGCAACCGTAGAAGAGGTTTCTGCCATCTGTGTCACGCCCGCTGCTATTTCGGTCATCGCTTGCTTGGTTTCATATACACTAGTTTGCTGCATAGCTACCCCAGAAGCAACCTGCTGCATAGCTGCATTAACCTCTGCCGCGGACATCGACGTATCATCCGCTGCAAGCTCAAGCTTCGTAGAAGCAAGTGCTACATCCGATGACATCTGCCGAACATCATGGATAAGCAAACTTAGACGTTCAATCATTCGGTTAAAGGATTCAGATACTCGACCGACTTCGTCTAATTTCTTAACTTGCAAGCGAACCGTCAAATCTCCTTCTGCTGCCTTCTCAGCGAGTTCGCTCATATGCTGGAGCGGCTTGAGACTTACCCGAATATAACTCGCTAGCAAAAGTAAGCTTACAATCCCTATAGCAGCTGTTATACCAAGTGTTTCTAGCAATATGGCATTAAGCTCCACTTCAATAATTTCGTAATTAAATTCCATGCCTAGAATCCCTATCGTATGACCTTGCTCATTTTTGATAACATGAAGGGATGTCATAACATGACTATCACCAATTTCATGATCTGAGGATGTTGCAACTCCATTCTTCTTTAGCTTATCCAATACAGCTACGATTTCTGGATCAGCCTCGAACGTCTTCCCTGGGGTAAGACCTCGCTGTTCAAATGAGTTACTGCCCTGTACAATTTTGAATCCGGTTCCGTTATCTGTCTTTACTGGATCGGGAAGTAATACGTATGTACTAACTACATCATCTTTCGTTAAAAAATTCAATTTTTCACGGATCATAATAAATGTCGTATTTGTTTTAAAGTCAGTATTAGCGTTGCTATCTGACAATGTATAAGAGGCTTGTCTAATTGAGGAATTTAATTCCTGTAGCTCAAGATCTACCATTACTTTTAACCGATGTTCAAGTGAACCGACATACATACTTCGTTGAATATTTAGCTCCCTGAATATCAGGGTAGAGCATAACGCAATCATCGTAACAGTTACTACGATAATCATCCTAAGCATAATACTGCCTTTTCTTCTACTTCTCATGTTCATTCTTCCCCTCTTCATCCGGCTAAAAATGGTACAGTTCACCCCCGCTCACATGCAGCGGACAAAATGCGACAAAATGTCACATATTGCAAGTATTGTACCATATTTAACCTTCAATACAAGAGAGCGTTTACGCAAACAGGTCCTGATACTTATTTTGCATAACCACTAGGGTGCAACATAAGCATCAGGACCTATTCATTCAAGCCATTATCCACCGAGCACCACTCTATCATCTGCCAACTTAGCACCACGAATCCGTTCAAATTCATAAAGTAGCTTATCCACCGTTAGCTTCCTTTTTTGCTCGGCTCCGATATCCAAAATAATTCGTCCTTTGTCCATCATAATAAGTCGATTGCCAAGACGGATTGCCTGCTCCATATTATGAGTTACCATCAATGTGGTTAGTTGATGCTCCTGAACAATCCTCTCTGTCAGAGTGGTAATTAGTTCGGCTCTTGCAGGATCAAGTGCAGCGGTATGCTCATCCAACAATAACAGCTTAGGCTTCATAAACGTTGCCATTAACAGGCTTAACGCTTGGCGCTCTCCGCCAGAGAGCAATCCTGCTTTCGCTTGAAGCCTATCATCCAAGCCAATGCCTAATGTAGCAAGCTGCTCCTTGAACCATTTCCGATCCGCACGCTTAACACCGAAGCTAAGACCTCGTCGCTTGCCTCGACGCTTCGCGATCGCCAAGTTCTCTTCAATTGTCATCGAAGGTGCTGTTCCAGCCATCGGGTCTTGAAATACACGCCCGATAAAGCGACTACGGGCATGTTCAGGCATAGATGTTACAGCTTGATTCCCGATAGATATCGATCCAATGTCAGGGAACAACACCCCAGAAATCAAATTCATCAAAGTCGATTTCCCAGCACCATTACTACCGATAATTGTAACAAATTCACCTGCACGCAGTTGGAGATTAATATGAGACAAGGCAAGCTTCTCATCAGGAGAGCCCGGATTAAATACTTTGCTCACTTGTTCAATATGAAGCATCAGCCTTCCCCTCCTACCTTCATCATCTCCACAGCGCGCTTACGACTCACAGCTTTCTGTTTCATATTGCCTCTAATTCTAGGCAAAGTTAGCGCAAAAATAACGATTAACGCCGTTAGCAGCTTCAAATCCGTAGAATCCACTTCCATTTGCAAAGCAACAGCCAAAATTAATCGGTACAATACAGCTCCTAATAGGACAGCGAACGTTACTCGCGCAATCGTACGCTTACCAAATATCGCTTCACCGATAATAACAGAGGCAAGCCCAATGACAATCATGCCCACTCCAGATTGAAGATCCGCATATCCTTGGTACTGCGCAACTAGTGCACCCGATAACGCTACAAGCGCATTGGATAAGCTTACACCGACAACAATTGTGGAATCCGTCTTAACGCCAAAGCTGCGAATCATGCGAGCATTATCACCTGTAGCCCTTAACGCTAAGCCGATATCCGTTTTGAGGAACCCATCAATAATAAATTTGATGACTAGTACCAACGCACCAACGACTGCGATGAACATAAAGCCTTTTTCGAGTGACGTAAACAATGTCTCTTGATTCAATAACCCGATATTAGGCTTACCCATAATACGCAAATTAATAGAGTGAAGAGCGATCATCATTAAAATACCTGACAACAACGGATTAATCTTCCCCTTCGTATGAATGAGTCCCGTCATCATACCTGCAAGCGCACCACCTGCAACAGCCAACAAAGTCGCTGCCAATGGATGAAGTCCAGAGCTAATACCGATAGCTGCAATGCCCGCTCCTGTTGTAAAGCTTCCATCAACCGTCAGATCAGGAAAGTCCAATACTCGAAACGTTACATAAACGCCAAGTGCCATAATCGCATATAGCAGGCCTAACTCAAATGACTTGTACATGGCCGTCCAAAACCCTGAACCTAGCATACTGTGCAACCTCCCGACGATGTTATGTCAACGTGTAAGCCCGCCTAGCGAGTAAGCGGGCCGCTTCATTATTCAAATAAATTCCCTTTCTTAACGCTTTTCTTCATATCATCCGTTACCGTAAATCCTTGTTCAGCAGCCGATTTCATATTCAATGCTAGATCCAATTCTTTTGGCACCTGAACTGGCATATCAGCAGGTTTCTTACCGTTTTTCAAAATGTCTACGGCCATTTCTCCCGTTGCATAGCCGATATCATAGTATTCAAAGCCAAACGAGGCAACCCCACCGTTCTTCACGGAATCTTTCTCCGCTACAAACAAAGGAATATCCTGCTCATTAGCAACTGCAACGACTGTGCTTAACGAGCTAACAACCGTATTGTCAGATGGAACATATATCGCTTGTACTTTGCCAATTAAAGACTCAGCCGCTTGCTTTACTTCCGAGCTATTCGTAATGGGAGCGACGACTACTTCTAGTCCTTGCTTTTCTAAAGCTTCTCTTGCCTGCGTAATATTCGTAACCGTGTTTTGCTCTCCTTCATTGGCAATAATGCCGACCGCTTTCGCATTAGGAATCGAGGTCTTAACAAATTCCATTAAGGTAGATATCGCTTCTGGATGCAAATCGGTCGTACCTGTTACATTGCCTCCTGGCTGCTCCATACTGCTGACAAGTTGACCACCAACAGGATCTGTGACAGCCGTAAATAAAATAGGAACATCTTTAATTTGCTGCGCTGCCGCCTGTGCAGACGGAGTAGAGATCGCAAGTACAAGATCCTTGTTGTCACTCGCGAACTTCTGTGCAATCGTACTCGTATTGTTTATATCGTTCTGTGCATCCTTATAATCGATCTCCAGATTGACGCCTTCTTCATAGCCGTTATCTTTCAACGCTTGTATAAATCCTTTTCTCGCCTCATCCAAAGAAGTGTGCTGAACAATTTGCGTAATTCCAATGGACACTTTGTCAGCATTGTTCGCTCCGCCCTGCTGTTGTCCGCTTGCTGCATCTTTAGCCTTTTCACCGCATGCTGTCGTTAACAACAATAGTATTGCTGCACATACTGCCCAGCCTGATAATCGCTTATTATTCATTCGATCCGATCCCCTCTCACTTTTTCGCAATAAAGCATAAAACCTGTAACGCTTTGTAGTGTTATTGAATTATTTTATCCATCATTTTTTCCAAGTCAAGACAATTCACTTATATTTATGTAAATAAATGTATTTAAAAGGCGAAATAATATTTCTATCACAATAAAAAAAGCTCAAGTTGTTCCACCTCTACAGGTTGGTCAACTTGAGCTCTCATATAATTGAAAGTTTTGATAAGGCTAGCCGAATCGCTAATGGCCGTACCTATCACAATCTTGCTATGGTCAATTAGTTACGCTGGAGCGAAATCCACTTCCCATATTCATGACTCTGGAATTTAGCTTTAACATTAAGGAAATCAGCAACCTCAACTAAAGGAACATATACCGTACCTTTAACCAGCTTAGGTGCGTTTTTCAACGCTACAGCTTTGCCATCCACTTTCGCAGATTTACTATCAACGTTCAAAATAATCACTTTTTGTGTAATATCGTCAACGATACGAATTTGTTTCTTGCTCTTATCCCATTTCACATCTGCATCGAACGATTCTGCTACATAGCGAAGAGGCACGAATGTTTTGCCTTTCTCTACGATCGGACGAGGATGATCATAGCCCCAATCTTCATAACCATCGTCCTCAAACAACGACAACATCACATATTTGTTCGTGAATCCTGTTTCTAACATGAACTTGTGCATGTCGGAGTTGGAATCAAAATGACGCAGCCAATCCCCAGGCGTAAGCGTAGGATCTGTTGCTTTTAATGCTTTGGACGTATCCAATGAATCAACAGATATTGGCTTATTCACATTACGGTATTCCACTGATTGCTTCACTTGCACACTTGTGAACGGGAAAACACTGTCTTGCGGAAGTGCAAGATTGAACTCGCTCAACATTTTGTGCGTATTTAATTCTGAATCAACGAACCAATCTACCTTAATGTTCGTGTCTTTGCTCATCAATGGAGCGTAACTAGGAAGACCTTTCAACAATCTCTTCAACTCTTGTTCGAATTCATCTACAGCTTTTACCCCATTGTCCTTCAACCAGCTGTATGCCAGATTAGCAGAAGTTTCGCTGTTCTTAACTAGCAATTGTACCTCAGCACTATCGTCCATCGTCTTCATAACTTCGCCAAATGTCGTAATGACATCTTTCAGCCATGCTTTCGTGCCTGCTTCATCAGCAACTACAGATTTAATTAGACCTCGTGTCCAATCAAATGTCTCATTCGCACCAAACTCTGCATGGATACGATTCACATTCAGCTTCTGGTCAAATACCGTTTCCTCAGTCGCCTTTACATCTATAACTGTCGGATTAGGTGCATGCTTGACAAAGAATGAAACGAATTTTTCTTGGAATTGATTTTGGACTGCCGGACTCAAAATAGGGAAGTCCTCCAAATTGAATCCTTCCATTCCCTCAGGCATAAATGACACGACGATAGGAGCTTTCGCCCCATCAACATGAACTGCCATTTGCTTGCTGTCAACTACCATGTGGAACCCAAGCTTCTTATCCTTTATGTATGCTGTTCCTTTAACCGAAACATTATTGGTGTCCTGAACTTTTGTTAACGTTTCGATGCGAGTGCTGTTAATCAAATCAATAACTTCGCGTTGTTCCTTATCCAACTTCGCATTCGGCGCTACGTTAATTTTAATAGCGAATGAACCCTTGCTCTCTAGTGACTTCACCGTTGCAAGTTGTTTGAGTGCCGTTCCAACTTCCACTCCCCCAACTGCTTGACATCCTGTCAATACGATAAGAAGTGTTGCCAGTACTAGCAGTAATCCTTTGCGCATACGCATAAACTTTCTCCTCCCCCGATGTAGGTTTATTAAAAATAACCTTACACCGAACATTATGGCATGAACAATAAAGAGAAAGAAAGACTTTTATTGTCAACGCAAAAAATAATTCTAGTATTCTTCTCCCGATTCTCGAATTTACAGCAGCGCTGCATCTGACTGCTTCATTCCCTTTCACTCTAAACACAAAAAAGCTAGCTCCCTTCACTTGAAAGGGGCTAGCTTTCTATTCTACTTTATATACATAAACCTTCGTACGATAAAGATCCCTACAAGTAACAACTTTCTCTGGCGACCAATCTGGTATGGCAAAGCACACACTAATTACACGTGTACCAGATCTTAATTCACGATGGAGAACGGAAGCTAGCTGCTGCATCGCGCCTGGATACAAGTAACAGACAACTAGATCCGAATCAGCATACGACCACGTATAGATATTCCCTTTTTGAAAAGAAGCTCTACTCTTCGAGGTCCTCCCTAAGCTAATCCATGCCAGCAGCTGCGATACACGCAAAGGAAGAGGAGAATTCTCAATTCCGACAACTCGCCACTCTTTACAATGCTTCGCCAAATGTATCCCCAGCGTCCCCCAGCCAGATCCTGCTTCTACGATAAGTCCACTGCCACGAAGCCGATTCACTTCATTCGCAACAGCGAGACGGACAGGTGCTGACGAGGGCATAGGCGAAATGCCATTTCTCCAGCTTGTCCATACAATTGACAGCAGGGAGAGCAAGCAGAACACAACGAAGAGGAATGATATCATGATGTTAACATCTATTGTTGAAGCGCCTCCCCATAACTATTCTTCAACGATCTGAATATCCATGCTGTAGAGCAGCGAAGTTGCTTCCGGCATCATAAACTTAGCTTTGCTGATCCGATTGGAGCCTGGGTCAATCGAATAATTAACAGCATGCCTGAAATCAGCCCCCATTAGATTCGTATTGCCGAATAAGCTTTCAGAGAAATCCGTGTAGCTCATATCTGCTTTACTTAGATCAGCTTCGCGGAAATCCACATCTTTAGCTAAGCAATTTTTTATCAAGCCATTTTGCAAAGAAAGCCCTATAAAGGTAGAGTGACTCAGTACACATTGCTCAAATCGGAGCATGCCTTTCCTAGCCAGCTTCGGCCAAGACGCTTCCGTCCAATTTAAGCCGACGAGCTTGGAATTCGTGAACTGAGCATCCGTAAACTCACAATCCGTCATCCTGATCATATTCATATTACAGTTCTCAAACACACAACCTGAAAACTTACAATCGGTAAACACCGTTTCGCTAAAATCACATTTCGTAAAGGTGCAGTCGTAGAACTTGACAGAACGCAGCTCCTGCTGTTGATATTCAAGCTCTATAAATTGTTCGTCTTCATACACCGTTTCAGTAAACAACAATATTTCCACCTTTCTTATATACACGTGCCTTGGTTATGATTTTTGCATGCTCAATCCCGCTCCGACTCGACGGTTCATAATAATAACCGCTATCATCGTGAGTGCTTCAGCTGCTACGGGAACAAGCCAAATCCCGTTAACCCCTAACAAATTAGGCATGATCCACAATAAAGGGATGACAAGTATCAACCCGCGACTTAAAATGATCAATGTTGCTTTACCCGTCTGCCGGATCGATTGATAGTATTCAGCGTACACGATATTGAAGCCTAAGAACAAGTACTGCAAAAAGAAGAGGCTAATTCCCGTAATCGTAAGCGTAAGCAGTTGCTCAGACTGAATATCAAACAACATGACGATATATTTGCCAAATAGCAATCCGACGATAATAGCGATCACTCCGAATAGCAAAGCTGTTTTTACAGCAATACGCAAGGCCGCTTTTAATCGATCGTACAGTTGTGCCCCATAATGGAAGCTGACTAACGGCTGCAACGCCGCTCCGACACCAAAGAACAATAATAAGGTCATCGAATGGATACTGTTGACAACAGCAAACGCTGCTACTCCCGTTTCTCCTGCAAATGCAATAAAAGCAACATTAAAACCGATTGTAATGACCGCGACGGACATTTCTGTCACAAAGCTCGGGAATCCAATCATAAGAATATCTTTGACCACTTTCCATTCAAAATGAAGCTTTGTCCACTTGAGAACACTTTTCTTACGCAAAAAGTGTGTTAACAACACGCCAAAACCAATTGCTGCTGATAATATCGTCGCTAATGCGGAACCTTTTACACCCCAACCATTAATGAAAATAAAAATATAATTAAATCCGATATTCAGTACAGCTGTTGTTACGAGCCCCATCGTTGCTAATCGCGGATTGCCATCATTACGAATAAAGATGCTCAGCACATTTTCTAATACGTAAATGACGCCAAACGTCAGCAACACCTCTAAATACTCAACCGTATACGGCAAAATAATATCATTAGCACCAAATAAACGAGCCAAATCTGTGATTTGCCATAGGCATAGCGCCATGAGAATACCCACAATGACAATAGCTAACGTTATCGATTGCGAAAATATAGATCGTGCACGTTCAATTTGATTTTCCCCCATCGCGATTGAATACAAGGTAGCTCCCCCCATACCAATCCATAACGAGATCGAGAAAATGATCGAGAACGCCGGCAACGCGATATTGACACCTGCTAGTGCGTTCGCACCTACACCGCGGCTAACCATGATACCGTCAATAACAATATTGATGGACATCAACAACATACCAAGCACCGTCGGTACTAAATAACTAACGAACAATTTATTGATGCTTTTCGTTCTTAAATCTTCATGTACAATTGATTCTGCTCCTGCCATTACGCTAAATCTCCTTTACTTCTTGTTGACTATGACAGTGTAAACCTTCAAGTTACTTGAAGGTCAAGCGGATAGGAATCATTTTTTTCTACCGTTCCCTAACAGGTATTTGGATCTCGGATATGTATGCTTCTGGATTGCTGGTCATCGAAAGATCAACGATTCCTGCCTCAATTGAATCCCCGATTACTTCATAATTGTGTGCTTCGATCTCATGCAGTAAAATTTCATACGTTTCTTTCGTATGTTCATAAGGCCCATGATGATAGGCGCAGGCGTACAATCCCTCTTCAATGATCTGATGATTCTCGATTAAAGAAGACATGGAATTCACATTAATGAACAAACACTTGTAGTTACTGTAATTCCCCTGTAAAAAATCTTCTTTGGAAACGGTAACCCCAATGGCCCCAACAAATAAGCTCATATCATGCAAATGGGCATTTTTTTGCAGCGAGTGTATGTAATATTCCATCATTTCTTCCGTTGCATTCGCTGCTATCGGAACCGATGTGATCATTCTTTTTGGGATTCGTTTGAACTCTACCGTATTTTTCATACCTGTCATGGCTTGACTCATTACTTGTATGTTATGGTCCATTTTCGCAATCATAAGCGCTATTTCTTGCTGCTTTTGTTCCATGAGCTGTTTTTGCTGCGTTAAAATATCCAATGTTTTTGCTGGACTTCGCTCATCCATAAATTGTTTAATCTGCTTTAGTGATATGCCCAAATGACGCAGAAACTTAATCGTATCCAACATAAAAAACTGATCTACCGTATAGTATCGATACTGTGTTTTCGGATCAACAATGGAAGGATGAAATATCCCTTTTTCATCATAGTAACGCAAAGTCGATTCAGGTATACGGTGCATTCTAGCCATTTCACCAATTGTAAACTTGGTCGTTGTAAACATGCCACTCCTCCGGTTGTATAGCGTACACACTCACTATTATTCTTATCGTTCTTATCAATGATAATGTTCATTCATGTAAACAAAAGGGCATCTCCAAAGAGACACCCTTTCACTGTTATTTACGATACGATTACTTTATAGCTGGCAGTTGTCTCAAAAACGCAGCCGTTGGCTCATACCGTTGTTCATAAGCACGCTGATAGCACTCATGGAAACCAGCTCTCGCTTCAACACGCTTCGTGCCTCGCTGTTCGATAAGACGCTGAATCGCTGCTCCATCAGCAAAATGTCCCGTACCCAGCATAGCTGTATACGCAGCTCCAAGCAGCGTAGCTTCATCTACTGTCGGAACGATCATCGTTGCGCCCGTTACATCCGCCTTCATTTGAAGCCATGGCTCTGCTCGTGTACCACCACCTACAGCGCGCATTTCGGTAATCGATTGACCACATACGCGTTCCCCACTGCGGCGGATCATCTCTAACTGATACGATGTCCCTTCACATACCGCTTGAAGTAGCTCTGCCTTGCCGTGCTTATTGCTCAAGCCGATAAATGCTCCACGGGTATTAGAGTTTGGGTGTGGTGCCCCACTTCCGCTTAAGTAAGGGAAGAACATAACATCAGAAGGATATTGATCCTGCTGTGTTAATAAAGCTCTGACCTCATCATAAGAAAGTGCATCATCCCCCAACTGGCGTCTGATCCATTCCAAGGATCCACCCGATGAAGGATTTCCTCCCATCCAGAAACGCAATCCCGGAATCACGTGATAACCATACGACAATCCCGTTTGGAAATCTTCTTCTCCTAGCTGAGTTGGATGCATTAATCCAACCAACGTTTCGGCTGTCCCCATCGAGGCAAATACATCGCCTGGAGCAACTGCTCCAACCGCTAAGGAAGCACATACATGATCATGCCCACTAACCGCAACAGCAGGTGCAGAACTTAGTCCAAGCGCTTGTACAAGCTCCGGCTTCACTGGACCAAGCGGTGCCCCGCTCGGATATACATCCGGGAATAATTCTGGAGATAGGCCGAAGTTCTTAATCCATTCGCGATCCCAGTCATTCGTGCGCATGTCATAAACAAATGTCCTCGTAGCTAGAGAAGGATCAAAGGCCATGACACCGCTAAGACGATAAGCAATAAACCCTGACACAGACACCCATCTTGCATCTCGGAACATGTCTGGATCTCGGTCATGCAGCCATAACAGCTTTGGCAAGCCGTGCTTGAAGGATAAGTGCAGCCCGCTGCGCTGAAATAGCTTCAAACGATCATCTGCTGCTCTCACTCGCTCTGCTTGCGGCGTTGAACTTGTATCAAACCATGGCAGCAAAGGCGATTGTATAACACCGCTGTCCTTATGTAGAAGGAGCCCACTTTCCGCCATACTAGCGATACCAATCGCAGCAATGTTTGCTCCCCCATGCTGCTCCGTCAACTCTCTAATCATTTCAACAACATCGTTCCACAGTTGCTCGGCATCATAAACGACGTATCCTTCCCCAGTATCCTGAGTCAGAGTCGGACGGCTAACAATACCTACAACCTCTCCGTTCTCCTCAAACAAACCAACTTTGCGATTCGTCGTTCCAAGATCAATACCTAGCATTCTCATTATTTTGTCCACTCCCTAAGTTGTTGCTTCTCTACGAATTGATTTGCGTATTTTGATTCCAAACTATCTATATTCGCTTAAACGCTGCTTCCAGCAAATGTCCCGATGAATGATGGAATACAGCATCTGCTTCATGGTCAAACGGTGTACTTGTTCGATTAATAATAACAGTAGCTGCTTGACTCCCCATTTGAGCAAAGCTTGCAGCTGGCTGCACGGATAAAGATGTCCCTGCAATAATAAGCAGATCCGTATGCTGAACATAACGAACCGCATTCGCAATCACTTGTTCATCCAACGTTTCTCCATACAGCACGACATCAGGCTTCAACACTCCTCCACATGCCGGGCAATGTGGAATGACACTTTCACTTTCCAGTACGGTTGCTAGTGGATAACGCTTTCTACACGACCGACAATTATTGCGATGTACGGAACCATGAAGCTCAATAACCTCTTTACTTCCCGCCGCCTGATGCAGTCCATCAATATTTTGAGTAATGATAGCCTGAAGCTTCCCTTGCTGCTCCAATTGAGCTAATACATAATGTCCTACATTCGGCTTCGCCTCAGGATGAATCAATTTATCACGATAGAACGTGTAAAACATTTCTGGATCTCGATCATAAAAAGGTCGGCTGACCATAATTTCTGGAGCATGCGGATAAACTTGTTGTTCGGCAAAAACCCCATCTTGTGAACGGAAGTCAGGGATACCACTTTCGGTAGAAGTACCCGCCCCTCCAAAAAATACGATTCGACTGTGTTCGCTTATATATTGGGCAAGCTTATCAGCAGCTTCATCAAATGAGTAGGTTCGGCTTGGCATTCCTACACGCATCTCCTTTATCACTTCATTTTACTCGTACAATTATACATCGAACTCGCACAAAACAAAAAACTACAAAAAAGATGCCGGTCAAGGTCAAATTGCTGTAAAAGACCTCAAACGGCACCATTATGTCTGTATATAGAAATGACTGATTTAAGAACGTACCGCGAGCTCAGCTTTGGCTGATAATTCAGCCTTTGCCTGATCATAAGCTTGTCTATAGCGTTCTGCTTGCTTGCGCACATGGCTCATATCACCCGTAGCAACGGCTTCCTTCGTAAGATCAGAACCGATACCAACGGCGATAGCTCCCGAGCGCAGCCATTCGCCAATATTGCTAACATTCACTCCACCTGTCGGCATAAAGTTCGCTTGCGGAAGCGGACCTTTTAACGTTTGAATGATAGATGGTGCAAACATATTTCCTGGGAACAGCTTTACAATGTCAACGCCTAGCTCTAACGCATGCTGCACATCCTTGATCGTCATCGTGCCCGGCATCATCGGTACTTGATACAAATTACACATTTTCACTGTTTCGGGATCTAGAGATGGACTCACGATGAATTCGGAACCTGCCAACATGGCAGCACGGGCAGTAGCAGAATCTAATACGGTACCCGCTCCTATAATCGCATAAGGACGATCGGACTGTGGATCAGATGAATACTTCATACTAAGCTGTTCAATTGCTCGCAACGCATGTGGAACGGTCAATGTAATCTCGATGACGCGAATGCCGCCTGCTATCGCTTGCTCTGCCATTTCAACAACTTGCTCGTAACTATCTGCACGAAGGACAGCAACAACACCTTCAACATGAATGGCCTGTAGAAGTCTAATCTTGTTCATCAGTTAAGCACTCTCCCTTATCCATTTATCTCTCAATATGTATCGAATTCGCCAAACTAGCCTGTACTTGCTTCCAAGTAGGAAGCGCTTCCCAATCCCCTACTGCTTGAACGACCATAGCCCCTGATACGTTGCCTAGCTGTACCGCCTCAACAGGCTCATAGCCACGCAATAATCCAGACAATACACCTGCGCAGAAAGCATCTCCAGCACCTACGGTATCCAACACATGCTCGACAGGCTGATACGGAACCTCATCCACTTGAGAACCACGAACGACATAGTTCACACCGCGCCCCTGCTCAATACCACCTTTAACAATGCACACTGCAGGCATCGTAGCCAGCTGTTTGAAAATATGACGCTCATCGTCCGAGTTGTAGAGCAGCTTTAATTCATCGAGCCCAGGCAAAAAATAATCGCATTCATGAGCCAAGGGCAGCAATCGTGCTCTTGCTTCTTCAATCGACCAGAGTTTTAAGCGCAAATTCGGATCAAAGCTGACTTTGCGCCCCGCATCCTTAGCTATACGAACAGCAGCCTCAACCGTAGTGGCACAATTATCATTCAAGGCACATGTAATCCCTGTCACGTGGAGCATACGTGCTGACTGAATAAATGATGTATCCAGCATGTCAGGTCGCATCGTGCTTGCAGCAGAATGCTTCCGATAGTAGTAGACAGATGAACGGCCGCCTACAGACTCTCGCAGCATAATACCGGTTGGTGAACCCGCAATATGATTCACACGTGAAATGTCAACGCCTTCGCCACGAATGGCTTTCGCCACATAATGTCCATATGGATCGTCACCAAGTAAACTCATCCATGCAGCACGATGTCCTAATCTAGACAGTCCGATAGCTACATTGCTTTCAGCACCGCCAAAAGACTTCTGAACGGTAGAAGCATATTCAAGTCCCCGTGAATCAGCCGCATGTAGCAGTGCCATCGATTCACCTAACGTGACTAACTCTAGCTGATCACGATGAGACAACGTTTCATTCATGAGAGACAACCGCTCCTTCCACGTCTTGGATATAACTTAAGTGTATCTCTACCAAAAGTTACCGTCAATCTTTATCCTCACCTGCGACTTCGGAATCTCGCAGCTATTGTTCAAAAGGATAATAGATTTCATCGTTCTACATCGTACTACCTACATTCCTCGTTCAAAGAAATGTCATAAGGTAAAACGATCTATCCAAATGTTTGTGACATCGATCACAATCTATTGTGTCATCGTATGATATCTTGTGGATATAGATAAATGAATGCAGCATCGCGAGTGAAATAGGCCGCATCCTAGAGGAGGACTTAACCATGTGGCTTCGCTTTGTGCCTCATCGCACGCGAAGTAAAGTGCCGACAATCTCACATGGGAGTGGAGAGACATTCGGACTCAACTTACGATTTATGCTTATCGTCACCGTCTTTATTGCAAATGCAATTGAGCCGCTAATTAACACCATGCCTGGGATGAAAGCTTTATTTTTGTGGATATTTACATTCCATATGCCGCTCTTTGTAGGTGTTACAGGCTATTTTGCAAGAACGAATTTATTTGGACCGAATGGCAACCGAATCTTAAAGCAAATTGCCTTGCAGTATGTACTGTTTCAATCGATTTACTCTGTACTAGATATGACGCTGTTTCAGGTTCCTGGTATTACGCATTCCTTCTTTGTTCCTTATTTATTGCTATGGTTTCTTGTCGGTCATGCGATATGGAGACTTGTGCTGCGAAGCTTCATTCGATGGAATGTACGCTATCCCATTTGGGTAGCCGTAGCGTTAGGTGTGTGTATAGGATTCATTCCTATTGAAGGAGATTGGCTGGGACTTTCCCGTACATTCGTGTACTTGCCCTTTTTTATTATCGGATACTATTTTCCTTTTGACACGTTAGCTCGATGGTTCGCTACACCTATACGTTTTATAGCTGCAAGCATATCTGGAATTTTGCTTATCGCACTATTTCAACTGCATCCTTATATCGATCCTGCGTGGCTTATGAATAGCTTTACGTATGAACAATTAGGCTGGCAAATGAATTCACTAGCCATCATGATGCGACTATCTATCTATGCATTGGAACTGCTCGCATCTGCAGCATTTCTAGCATGGGTTCCTACGCGCATATGTGCAATTACCGATTGCGGACGACGAACTTTGTATGTATTTCTGATACATGGGCTGCTCATTCGATTCGCTGAATACTTTGGGCTCTATACGTACATCGATTCGAGTATATTGGCAAGTTGTCTCATACTGCTATCTGTAGGTTGTACTATTATTCTCACTCATCGGTTCGTAAAAACGGTTTGTCACCCATTCATCGAACCAAATGGAGAAGCTGTATTTGGCTGGATTCGCCTTCAACCAAGGCGACGGCGTATGAAGCATAGTTAGCCTCCCCCCGCTAACGCTTTCCCTCAATGCGCTGCAAGTTATCCCAGTCAGATGCTTCATATATAATTCACACGCTTCACTCCTGCAAAGAAGACACGGATTGCTCCGTGTCTTCTTTGATTGCATCTTAACCCGCTCATCTAGTCTATAGCTATTTTATAAGTTCAATATTATTCAGCGGCCAAAAGACTACCTCTGCCCGCCCTACTATATCATCAAAATCGACAAATCCTTCAGAAGGATCACGGCTGTCTCTGCTTTTGGATCGATTATCTCCCATAACGAACAACGTATTTTCTGGGACAGTTTGCTCAGCAAAATCTATGAAATTGTACGAAGTTCCTGCCTTTTTAGCTTGTTCGACGGCTTCTTTTAAGTACGGCTCATCAAACAGCTTGCCATTTATATAAACTCGATCTCCTTCTACACGTACTTTCTCACCAGGTAGTGCAATCACTCGCTTTATATGATCAGGCCCTTTTTTGGATTGAAAGACAATAATTTCTCCTCTTTTAGGTTCAGCAAACTGATAAAGTAGTTTATTAACAATAACTCTTTCACCTGTATACAGCCTAGGTTCCATGGAATACCCACTTACGACAGAAGGTGAAGCTATGAACGACCGGAGTATAAAGAAAATGATAACAGCCAATAAAATGGCTTTGGCCCACTCCCATACCTGATTGTTAGTTTGCGCAGCTTGCTTATCCATTGCTATTCACGATCCTCTCCATTCGGATTTAATAGACTTGGGCCTATAACTAATAAAAGAAAGTAATCTATTTAATTTTATTACATAATTATGGTATCAATTAGCATCATTGGTGTCAAATGTATCCATAATATCACAGCATATTTCAGTTTTCATAATTGTTTGTGTCCTCTACTGAGCATTTAGCAAGACCAACCGTTTCTTGGTAGAAATTACTCATTAGTTGTGATAGACTCAATAGAAATATACACACACCAATGCAATAACGCGAAGAAGTGGAGGATATTGGATATGAAAGCCCCTAAGATGCGTTCAGACATGATCAAGAAAGGTTTCGATCGCGCCCCTCACCGCAGCTTGCTGCGCGCTGCCGGCGTGAAGGAAGAAGACTTTGACAAGCCGTTTATTGCTGTATGTAACTCGTACATAGACATCGTTCCTGGCCATGTTCATTTGCAGGAATTCGGTAAGATCGTAAAAGAAGCAATTCGTGAAGCTGGCGGTGTTCCGTTCGAATTTAACACGATTGGTGTTGATGACGGAATTGCGATGGGCCATATCGGTATGCGTTATTCCCTCCCTAGCCGAGAAATTATTGCAGACTCGCTAGAAACTGTAGTATCCGCACACTGGTTTGACGGTATGGTGTGCATTCCTAACTGCGACAAGATTACACCAGGCATGATTATGGGGGCATTGCGTGTCAATATCCCTACTGTATTTGTAAGCGGTGGACCAATGAAAGCAGGTAAAGATTCCAACGGTCGTTCGATTTCCTTGTCAAGTGTATTTGAAGGCGTAGGAGCGTTCCAAGCTGGTAAAATAGATGAAGCAAGTCTAACGGAACTTGAACAATACGGTTGCCCTACTTGCGGCTCCTGCTCTGGTATGTTCACAGCCAACTCTATGAACTGTCTAGCCGAAGCAATGGGTATCGCTCTACCAGGTAATGGTACGATACTAGCCGTATCTCCAGAGCGCCGCGAGTTCGTTAAGAAATCCGCGAAGCAACTTATGGAACTAATCAAAACTGACTTAAAACCACGTGACATCGTGACGAAGGAAGCTATCGATAATGCATTCGCAGTCGATATGGCAATGGGTGGATCTACAAATACGGTGCTGCATACGCTCGCTATCGCGATTGAAGCAGGTATTGACTATCCAATTGCTCGCATTAATGAAGTGGCGCAGCGCGTACCTCATTTGGCAAAGATTGCTCCAGCTTCTGACTATCATATTGAAGATGTTCATTTGGCTGGTGGTGTCAGCGCTGTACTTCATGAGCTGCTCAAGAAAGAAGGGGCTCTGCACGGCGATTGTATAACCGTAACAGGCAAAACATTACGTGAGAACGTACAAGATTCACCAATTCAAGATACAGATGTTATCCATACATTAGATAATCCGCATTCAGAGCGCGGCGGATTGGCTGTTCTGTTCGGTAACTTGGCTCCTGAAGGTGCTATTATCAAGGTTGGAGCTGTTGACGCATCTGTTGGTGGGCGCCATGTCGGCCCAGCTATCTGCTTTGATTCTCAAGATGAAGCGCTCGCTGGTATCGCAAACGGCCTCGTTAAAGAAGGACATGTTGTTGTCATTCGCTATGAAGGTCCTAAAGGCGGCCCTGGTATGCCAGAAATGCTTGCACCTACCTCACAAATCGTAGGTATGGGTCTAGGGGCCAAAGTCGGTCTAATCACAGATGGACGCTTCTCAGGGGCATCTCGCGGTATCAGTATTGGCCACATCTCTCCAGAAGCAGCAGAGGGCGGACCGATTGCTTTCGTTCATGACGGAGATATTATCGACCTTGACCTACACAACCGCAAAATAGAGCTGCAAATATCGGATGAAGAATTAGAGGCACGTCGTGCTAATTGGAAAGACTTTGAGCCAAAAGTTAAAACCGGCTATCTAGCACGCTACTCCAAGCTCGTTACGAATGCAAGCCAAGGCGGCGTACTTAAGATTTAACGAATCGCACAGCACTTATATATAGAGAAGAGGGACCTGCTGACTTGTAGAGATGTTCTACTTGTCAGGCAAGTCCCTCTTTCTTTCTATCTCTCTTTTCTCTATCTATCTCCAACCTTATTTCACTTCTCCCTCTTAGTTCAACCAATAGGCAATGCCACTTTCGATAGCATTCATTGCGTTAACGGTTGCCACAGAGGCTTTTCTGCTTATATTTAGTTATTCTGAATTCTAATGATTGCCGGAGAGCTTATTTCCCAGATTAAACAGTTCTATCTCCAAAATTACTAAAATAGGCTCTTTTACGAACGTTAGAGATCAAATATCCACGATTTTGTAATAATAGCCGCATTAGCGTTCGTTAGGGCAAGCTCACAACACAATAGTGGCATATCATGTTTTATCATTGGCTTATCTTAGTTCTTCGTAAGCTTTCCCACGGCATAACAAGCTCAGCTGCGAATAAATAATAACGCTTACAATTATCCAGGAAGCTATCACTTTAAAAAAGTATCACCGAATACGAATCATATTTCCTGTCCTTGCCGATTCATTCGCTGCTTCCATCATTCGGCTTAGATCAATCGCCAACGCTATATTATCTCCCTCTTGCTTCGCACCTAGAATACGGTTAATCCATTCATCGTACATAGAACCGTTCGGTTGAAGTAACTCTAGTTGCTTAGATGTACCATCTGCACGGCGAAGGATGAGCTGGCCTACGTTATTTTCCATGGTATAAAGTAAGCTTGCCTGTGTACCATGAAGCTCGATCGTATACGGTGAACCGCCTGTTACGAAACCCGTCTCTGCTATTCCGATAACACCGTTATCATAGTGCAGCAGCGCTGCTGCATGATCTTCTACTTCACGATCAGTGACGTATCCATAAGCAGCAGAAATGCCCTGCGGTAAACCTGCTAGAAGTCGGATAAGATACATCGGATGGCAGCCAAGATCAATCATCGCTCCACCCCCGCATTCCTTCATGCTGTAAAAGTGCTCAGGCAGCCACCCCGCTATCGCTCCATTATGAGCGAGGCGAACACGAATGGAGGTAAGTTTTCCGATTACGCCAGACTTCACAAAATGTTCCAATGTAATCCCTTCATGCTCATACCGGCGTTTGAGCGCAACTGTTAAAATAACATTATGGAGCCGCGCTTGATCGGCCAACTCAGCAGCACCTGTACCAGTTATGGAAAGCACCTTCTCTGTAAATACATGCTTACTCGCTTGAATAGCACGTTTAATAATATCATCATGCATAACAGTAGGAGTTGTAACGACTACAGCATCTATATCATGACGAGCGAGCAGTTCATCAAGAGAAGGAATAAAAGGTACACCATATCGCTCGCCATACGCGGCACCGCGTTCCGTATTGTCATCCCATATCGCTACCACTTCTGTCTCAGCATGATTGCGAAATGCCTCTGTATATTCCTCAGCATGGACATGCCAATAACTTAGTACTGCAACTCTGATCATCAATTGTTCCTCCTTAAGTAAAAATAAAAAGCTTTCCTACAAGTAATAGTCTACTTAATAGGAAAGCCTTTACACAACAACTATCATCATAGCGATCATTTAGACCAAAGAGAGATCTAGTTAGCTACAAGGTGACAAGCTACAAAATGACCGCTGCCTACATCTTTGAACTGTGGAACTTCGGACTTACATTTTTCCACCGCATACGGACAACGCGTATGGAATTTGCAGCCGCTTGGCGGGTTCGCCGGGCTCGGAATGTCACCCTGTAGCACGATACGCTCTGATTTGCGCGTTGGGTCTGGTACTGGAATCGCAGACATCAACGCTTGTGTATACGGATGCAGTGGACGACTGAACAATTCCTCACGCGGTGCTAACTCTACCAAAGAACCCAAGTACATTACACCTACACGGTTACACAAGTGCTCTACAACGGACAAGTCATGGGAAATGAACAAGTACGTCAAGTTCTTTTGTTCCTGCAAATCACTAAGCAAGTTAATGATTTGTGCTTGGATCGACACGTCCAAAGCTGATACCGGCTCATCCGCTACGATAAATTGAGGGTTCAACGCTAACGCACGAGCGATGCCGATACGTTGACGCTGACCACCTGAGAACTCATGCGGATAACGATCAATATGATACGGTGCCAAGCCGCAAAGGGTCAAAATTTCCTTCACGTAATCACGAACATCTTTCTTTGACATAATCGCGTGGTCAACAAGTGCTTCACCGATCGCTTCGCCAACCTTAATACGCGGGTTCAAAGAGCTGTACGGATCTTGGAATACAAGCTGCATCTCTGGGCGAAGCTTACGCAGCTCAGCTTTCTTCAATGCATGAATGTCTGTACCATTGAACAACACTTGGCCTTCCGTCTTCTCCAACAAACGAAGAATGGTACGTCCTGTCGTAGATTTACCACAACCAGACTCTCCTACTAGTCCAAGCGCTTCCCCTTTATTTAACGTAAAGGATACATCGTCTACTGCTCGTACATTTCCAACTGTTTTTCCGAAAATACCACCTTGGATAGGGAAGTATTTCTTTAGATTCTTGACTTCCAACAATGGTGTTGTCATGAAACTTCCCCTCCTTTTTCATACAACCAGCAAGCTGCTTTGTGCTTATTCTCATATGTTGTCAAGACAGGCTGCTTATCCACACAAACGGACATGCAATGCTCACAACGATCGTTAAAGTAACAGTTATTTCCTAACTCCACAGGGTTTGGTACTTGTCCTGGGATCGTATACAATCGATCTTGACGTTGATTAAGAATCGGCTTCGCACGCATCAATCCCTGCGTATATGGATGCTTCGGGTTCGCAAACAATTCACGAACAGGCGCTTCCTCGATAACTTTCCCCGCATACATAACAACAACGTGGTCTGCCATTTCAGCTACAACACCCAAGTCATGCGTAATCATCATGATAGCAGTATTAAACTCACTCTTAATGTTACGCATCAAGTCAAGAATTTGAGCTTGAATCGTAACATCCAATGCCGTTGTCGGCTCATCAGCAATAAGCAGCTTCGGATCACAACTTAACGCAATCGCTATCATAATACGCTGACGCATACCACCAGATAACTCATGTGGATAAGAATCGAAAATTTTCGCCGCGCGTGGGATGCCTACCAGCTCAATCAATTCAATCGCACGCTTCTTTGCATCTTTGCGAGTCATGCCTTTATGAATTAAGAGTGGCTCTGTAATTTGATCTCCAATTGTTAATACTGGGTTCAACGACGTCATTGGCTCTTGGAAAATCATTGCGATTTCGTTACCACGAATATGACGCATATCACGCTCTTTCAAAGTTAACAAGTCTTGACCTTTATATAAAATTTGACCGCCTTCTGTTTTCCCCGGTGGAGAAACGAGACGCATTAATGACATTGCTGTAACACTCTTACCGCAGCCCGATTCACCTACAACACAAAGCGTTTCGCCTTCTCTAATGGAGAAGCTTACGTCATTAACTGCCTTTACTACACCTGAACTTGTGTAGAAGTTAGTCCGCAAATTACGGAATTCAATTAGATTATTTGCCATAACGTTCCCCTACCTCTTCGATTTCGGATCAAGTGCATCACGTAAGCCATCGCCCATTACGTTAATAGCGACAACAGTGATAAAAATACATACGCCTGGTGGAATCCACAACCATGGACGCTTCTGGAACTCAATCATCGAGTTCGCTGCAGAAATCATATTACCCCATGATGGTGTCGGTGGAACAACACCCAAGCCCAAGAAACTTAGTACTGACTCTGTCAAAATCCCGTTTGCTACCGATAATGTAGCAACAACGATAATGATAGGAACCGTATTCGGGAGCAAGTGACGGAATATTTTGCGACGGTCACGTAGACCTAGTACTTCCGCTGCTTGCATAAATTCTTGTTCACGAAGCATTAAGATTTGACCACGGACTAGACGTGCCAAGCCTGGCCAACTTAAAAATCCGATAATAAACATAACTAGATAAATTCGATTTGCCGGGTCCATCTTCAACTCTGACAATGCCGCTCCAAGAATAATAAGGATTGGTAAACTTGGAATTGACATAATAATATCTGCCAATCTCATAATGATCGTATCGACCCATCCGCGATAATAGCCTGCAATTGCCCCGAGTGTACTGCCGATCGCGACCGATACCATCATCGCAACGATACCAACTAATAACGATGTTCTACCTGCCAACATAACTCGTAATAAGACATCTCGTCCTACTTTATCGGTTCCTAGCCAATGCTGAGCACTAGGTGGCTTGTTTCCGTTGCGAACATTCATCGCGTCATTTATCGAATAAGGTGATAGCAATGGACCGACGAAACAGAAAAGAAACATTAATATGAGTACTACAAAACCTGCCATCGCAAGTTTATTTTTTCTCATTTCACGTAGAGCCAATCTCCATGGAGAAGCTGGCTTCTTAGTAGGCGGCTTTACTTCCACCGCATTGGAACGAACAACTGCTTCAGACACTAGCAATACCCCTTTCTATTTCATACGAACACGTGGATCCGCAACACGATACAATAAGTCCGCGATAACGTTTCCAATTATAGTCAAGAAAGCGATAAAGAACGTATATCCAAGCATGAGGAAGTAGTCACGAGCATTAATTGCATTCAAGAAAATACTTCCGATACCTGGCCAGTTAAAGATTTTCTCTGTTATCATCGCCCCTGCAAATAGTCCTGGAATCTCAAACCCTAGCAATGTGATCGCTGGAATTAATGCATTACGCAAGGCGTGCTTGAATATAACAGTACGTTCTTTTAATCCTTTCGCACGTGCTGTACGTATAAAGTCCTGCTTGATTACATCAAGCATGCTTGTACGGAAATAACGAGTTAATCCACCAACGTTCAACGCTGTGAGGACGATTACAGGTAAGAACATATGCTCAATGACATCCCATATGTGAGCCCATCCTTCGTAATTGGCCCCTGTCGTAATCATTCCGCCAACTGGGAATATTCGATTATCAACAGCGAAGAACTTAATCGCGAGCAACCCGATAAAGAATGATGGCAATGACATAACTGCAAATACTAAAAATGTAATTAGTCCATCATAGAAAGAGTGTTGACGTACTGCTGAAAATACCCCTACAAATATCGCTATCGTCCAACTGAAGATCAATACCACTCCAGCAATCAATACAGAGTTCCATACATAACGATCAATAATCGTGGTAACAGGCTGTTTATGTTGAATAGAATATCCTAAGTCACCCGTTGAAACACCTTTTACCCACTTTAAATATTTAATATGAACAGGGTCTGTCAACCCGTACATTTCTTTTAATTCTGCTGCGCGCTCTTTCGAAATAGTTGGGTTCGAATCTACGAAGTTACCTGGAATCAGGTGGAAGATTAGAACCAATACGATTGACACCCCGATTAGTGTCGGGATCGTCTGCAAGAGGCGACGAATGACTTGAGTTGTCATAAAATTTTCCTCCTAGCTCTAATAAACCTAAATGCTCAGCCAAAAAATCGGCTGAGCATCGGGCATACTGCACTGTGCTACTATTATTGAATTTCAATAACTGGCGTATCAAACGTGAAGCGTTTGTATGGTGATACATCGAAACCTTTTACGCGAGCGTTTGCAGTCAATGTATCACGACGTTGATACAAGTAGATGTGTGCAACTTCTTCGTTCGCAATTTGATAAATTTCTTTGTAGTAAGCTTTACGCTTATCAAGATCGTATTCTTCATTTGCAAGCTTGAACAATTCATCTACACGTGCATTTGAGAAGAAGTAATCGTTTTGGTTACCACCAGTACGGAACGTACCTTGTGCTGTTTGCGGGTTAGGTGTTAGACCAACTGCCAAGAATACCATCTCGAAGTCGCCTTTTTTCACTTTATCCTGCAATGCGTTGAAGTCCATTTGATCTGGAACGAACTCGATTCCAAGCTTCGCATAATTTTCTTTAGCGATTGGGATCAACACTTCATTTACTGCGTTCGGTGTGGAAGCTGTAAATGTAATCTTGAACTTCTTGCCGTCCTTCTCACGGATTCCGTCAGCGCCTTCTTTCCAGCCTGCTTCGTCAAGCAACGCTTTCGCTTTCTCAAGATCGTAATCGTACTTGTTCACTTCATCTGTGTAAGCCCAAGATACTTTGGACTGAGGAACGTTAACAACGTCTGCTAGACCTTGGTAAACACCATCAACGATTTCTTGACGCTGCAAGCCGTACACCAATGCTTGACGTACTTTCTTGTCTTTGAAGCGCTCGTCTTTATGATTCAAACCGATATAGCCATAACCATTCGTTGGGTTCAACGTAAGGTCAGCGAATTCAAGTGCTTTAATTGCTTCCACATTATCTAAAGATGCAGAGATGTTAACTTCACCATCTGTGTCTCCCGTTTGCACGAGCTGCATATTTGTTTCTTCTGTTGTTACTTTGTAGATCAAGTTAGGAACTTTAGGTGCCCCTTTGAAGTAGTGTTCATTCGCTTTGAACACAACTTCTTGTCCTGCTACCCATTTTTCCAATTTATATGGACCAGCGCCGACTGGCGTTGTGAATGTATCTTTCATCTTGCTCAAGTCGCCTGGCTTATAAGCAGCTCCATAAACATGCTTAGGTATAATACCCGCCGTACCAAATACGTCCAAAGATAGTACAGATGGCGTCTCCAATGTAACTTCAAGCGTCTTAGGATCAATTACTTTAATACCTGAAATCGATTGGGCTTTGCCTTCTTTATAATCCTTTGCCCCTACGATCGGAGCGTAGGCATACGCATCAGTCGGACCATCATAAGATTTGTCATAGTACAATGTAAATGTAAATGCTACGTCTTCTGCCGTAACAGGCTTCCCATCACTGAATTTTGCATCTTCCAATGTAAATGTAAGTGTCTTTTTGTCTTCAGATACTTTGTAATTTCCTAGACTTGGAGCATACGTACCGTCCTTTTGAACTTGCAAAATGCTAGCAAATAGTGTTTCAGCAACATATGCATCATATGCAATTTCAGCATATTGCGGGTGGAATACACCAGAAGGTGCAGGCATACCAACAATGACAGTATCCTTACGAGCTGTTGCATTCGCAGGGGATTTGCTAGGATCAGTAGCTTTGATTGTACCTTCTGTTACTAGCTCACCCTCTGCAGGTGTTCCTCCTGCATTTTCACCTTCTGCAGGTGTCTCTACTTTTGTACCTGGGTCAGCTGGTTTTGCAGTATCTCCGCCACCGCAAGCAGAAAGGATTAAAGAAAATGCCATTACTGCGCTAAGCAAGATTAATAGTTTCTTTTTCATGACCTTATCCCCCTAATCGATATAAATAATAAATAATCATCGAATTGCATATCTATAACCTAATAGAATTATAGAATCTGCCGTTTTCTGCCTCTCCCACTACGGTTTCGAACATCGGTCAAATCGTATCGGAACCCTAGTTCCATAAGCAGGAAACGAATATTTTTCATAATACTACTTGATAATTAGGCTTTTGTAAATCCCCATGTAAGCTTTATTTTGCAATTCTAGCACCACTTTTTGATAACATTTTTTTATCGATCTCACAGCCATTCAATGTTAAAAATATGTAATGTTATTAATGAAAGTAAATCAAATGGACATTTGTCCATTATGGAGAGACATCATTATTCCCCTGTCCTCTTTGAAAGTGCATTTTTCTATTTACATAAAGTTTGCATACTTTTTGCATATTGTATTTACATAAAAAAACCTTGGGTTCTAAATGCTAGAAACCCAAGGTTTGACGATAGAAAAAATATCCTATTTTACTAAGTAGCACTAGGTGCTTTCTTAACCGTATGCTCTGAACTAAGAAGCGTTTGCTCCTGCATATTCGCTTCATATACAAATGATTTTCCATACTTTGAAAGAAGTGTATGACGTGACATAATGATAAGCTTTGGAACAAGCTGTTCGGTATGGTTGCGGACTCGGTTACTGCCAGAAGGATGAATAATACGCATAATAAGTCTCAAATAATGCTTACTTGCCCATGCGAATAAGCTTTTAGGTAAATCCTTAACCATAAACCCAAACTGCTCTGGGCCTCTATTAATCATGCTGACACCGTAGAGTGCTTTGAACTCTGCATTCACCTCTGGATGGGATTGAACGTAGTCTGCCAGCTCTGGCAATGTGCGCTCTACATCTCGTATCATGTGAATGGCGATTTGCATCATATTGCGAGATCGTGTTCCGATCTCATACAATCTGCGATTGTCAAAATGAATCTCCAACACTTTATCGTCCTGCTTCAGAATAGTTCCATCATCCATCGTTACTGGCTCTCCATGATATGGACGCATTCTAAAGTGGAAGATCGGCTGCTCCGGATTCGTTGTTTTCATGCCGAACAACATATGAAATACTCGCTCATAACCAAGCCATGCGTTCACGACGATGCGCTTTAACCAGGATGGATTGCGAACTTTATTAGCATCTGTAGCGCGAATTAATTCATCTACACGCACACAACGCAAATCTTTTTGCTTCGCATCCTGAAGGAATCGCTCCAACGCAATGATCATATTTGCTGGCGCATCTGCATCTGCTCCAAGTGTTAACCCACAGTCATGCAGCAGCAGTACTTCTCCGCCGCGACAGCATTTGGACATGCGCTTGTATAAGCGATCCGCTCCAACCTTCTTGCGCCAATCGTTGAACATGGCTGACCAAAGTATAATTTGGATATGGCCTAATCGGTTGAAATCAAATAAATTTACAATCCCCCAAGGAGGTCGATAATAAATGGGGCGTTTGCCTGTTATCGACTCGATAATGTTAGATGTCTTTTCTATATGCTGCCTTACTGTTTTGGGACGCATAAACCAGTTAGTCTTATGAACATAATTATGAATGCCTATGAGGTGACCTTCATCATGCATGCGCTTTAACAGCTCTGGGCATTTCTCAGCTTGAATGCCTAGAACGAAAAAAGTAGCTTTAGCATTATATGTTTTCAATAAATCAAGAAGTTGAGCGGTATATTCAGGGTGAGGCCCATCATCGAACGTTAGAGCAAGGTCCCTCTCTGATTTCCCTTTCTTGAACACTCTAAATCCAAAAAGACGACTGATAACACCTGGAATAAATGCGTAAAACGTTAAGATATAAAAAGACCACAATAATATGAATTCTATCATTCGTGTTTCCCCGTTTCTACATGTCATTATGGCTTCCATTCATTGTATCATATCAGTAAAAAAATAGGCAGATGATTTCATTTTCGTGTAGAATGAGTACATAGAATCAACAGTAGCAAGACCTGTTCTTAGATGGGACTGTAAGCAATATTACAAGTAAATATTTAAGGAGGAGACATATCCAGCCATGTTGGCATTTTACCGTAAATATTGGAAGACCGTTTTTGATATTGCCCTAGTTGTTCTAACTGTCTATTTAATTATGTTTGCATTCAGTCGATTATACGCGATTGCGGCACCAATATTTTTAGCGCTTATTATTTTCTGGATCATTGAGCCGCTTGCTCGTAAATTATCACGCAGAGGAATACCGAAATCTATCGCCTCCGCACTATCTGTCATGCTGTTCGTGCTTGTCATTCTTGGTTCGCTCATTGCAGCAGGAATCATCTTCACGCAGCAAGTTGGGGATATCGTCAGTTCAATCCCTGCTCATCAAGAAGCAATTGTCAAACAAATTGGCCAGATTTCATCATTTTTGCAAGACAAATATCAAGATCTGCCCGGAGACGTAGCAGCTAAAATGAATACGTATTTCCAAGACTTCGCTTCCAAAGCAGCACATTGGATGACAAGCTTCCTGAATTGGCTTGTAACCAACGTCGCTTCCTTCTCTACCTTTGTGATGAATTTTGGAATCGCCGTCGTGCTTGCTTACTTCCTGAGCACCGAAATCGAATCTTGGAGAAAAATTACGCAAGAAAAAACGCCTAGAACATTCAAAAATGTATTCGTGTTCCTAAAAGAAAATGTATTCCGCGGTATCGGAGCTTATCTCAAAGCACAGCTCAAACTAATATCGATTACATTTTCACTCATTTTCATTTCATTAACAATATTGGACGTTGGACACGCATTTACAATCGCCTTGTTATCCGCATTATTTGATATTTTGCCATTGCTAGGCGTACCTGTTATCTTTATTCCATGGATTATTTATATGTTTATTGTCGGCAATACGACAATGGCAATATGGCTAACGGTAGTTCTGGCAGTCACCATGGCTACTCGCCAATTCCTTGAACCTAAGATTACAGGCAATACATTGGGTGTATCTGCGTTCACCATGCTATCGTTCATGATCATTTCGTTGTCCCTGTTTGGTATTGCGGGATTGATTCTAGCACCGATTCTACTCATCTTGCTCAAAGCCCTATACGATCAAGGGTATTTCCAACGGTGGATTCGTATGCCTGTCGATGAATTCGATTCGAATCCTCTCGTACCGAGCACGGAGCCTGATGCCGAATCGAGCACTCCAAGTCATACAAATGCAGCAGCAGATGAGCATTATAAAGCATAAGGAATAGATTACTGCTGCAGGTTGAATAACAGCAAGTTTGTATGGCTTCGCTTGTACCATCGTATAACTAAAAAGAACCACACAGATGTGCAGTTCAAAGTATCGAGAACCCCTGTATTATAGAAAATACAGGGGTTCCTTATTTATTGACTTGGCAGCTACCATAACTTCTGTAAGTGTTCCTGCCGTATCGATTAATTCATTATTTTTCATAAAACTATGCTTGGCTTGTCTCCAAATATAAACCGGCAACAAGCTCCCTGCCTTTAACATTGCTACTCGTTCACCAGCCCTTATCTTAGTTATAATATCCCTCCTTTATGTCATCTCAAAAAAAGACGCCCCTTATAGGAGACGCCTTCACTGTTGTTCTGCTTTCTCATAAGCAGCAAGCAAATCCATCACTTCGCCAAATACCGATGTTGCAATATGAGGTTGTGAGGCTTTACTGATTTCATTTTCCGACACAACCGCAACCGCATAACGAGGCTTCTGTGTCGGACCATATCCAACAAACCAGCTATGCAGCTTATTCGTACCGTAGGCTTCGCTTTGAGCGGTGCCGCTCTTCCCCGCTAGTTTCCACAATCGGTGGCGCAATTGTTGGCCAGTCCCTTCTTCAATAGTTCCCCTCATCCATTGCTGCAATAACCTCGTCGTTCTAGGTAGCAATTGCTGCTCACCTTTCACTTCCGTCTTAAATTCCATTATCGTGTGTCCTCTGGCATCCGTTGCTTTGGCCACAAGACGGGGATGGCCTGTTCGACCATGATGAAGCAGGGTAACGATTGCGTTCGCTGCTGCAAGCGGAGTAACTCTCACATCACGCTGCCCGATAGCACTTTGCGCCCGTACACCACCATCTATAGTTCCAGCTCCAGTACGCTGTTCATCACCATTTGTATAACTGAACACACGCCCCTCCTGCTCCTGCGGAGCATGCGCAAGCGCCTTATGACCTAGCCCATCGGAAGATATTAATCCAGCCTTTCCTGTAAAACCAAGCTTGTCAGCATACTGCTGAATCTGCACTGCGCTGAGTCGTTCCCCTAACTGAGCAAATACGACATTACATGATTGTTCAAAAGCCTGCTCCAGTGTTAATTCACCATGTCCCTCTTTATGCCAACAAGATAAACCATACCGCCCATATTGTCCTGTACATAGAAACTTCTCTTTCGGGGATACCTTTCCCGTTTCTATAGCAGCGGCGGCGGTAACAAGCTTAAATACAGAACCTGGAGGAAGCGCAGTTACCGCTTGATTATTCCAGTCCGTGTGCTTCGGTTCAATATGCTGTGGATCGTACCGCGGCAAAGAGACCATCGCTACAATATCGCGTGTCTGTACATCCAATACAACTACCGCGCCACGATGGATTCCTTTTTCACGCATAACCCCATCGATCGCCATATGAAGTTTCATATCAGCCGTCGTATGCAGCATTAGCGGATAATATGGATTATGCGGACGGCTCACTCGAACATCAAGCCCTTTCAAAGGGGTTTGCAAAGCATCTGTATAGTGTAAATAGGTGTGGGAACCAATGCTTTTCAATAACGGTTGGAATGACTGCTCCAAGCCGGCGGCTCCTGTTCTCATAGCTGAATCATTTTCTACTGAATTTACATGCTCTTCCGAAGACAGCAGGCTCGTATAGCCGATCCAATGCGGAGTCTCTGTTCGATACGGATAAGGCTGCGCATAAGGGAGAATTCGAACACCATTCCATTTTTGCAGCTGTACATCTTTTATTTGTGACGCACTCAACAATAATGGTGTTTCTATCTTCTTTAATTCACTACCTACTTTGTTCGAGTTCCTGATACTTGCCACAAACGGCTCTTTTGCCTGTGTCCATTGTTCAACAAGCTTCTCTTCCTTCATATTCAGCCACACAGATATCATCCGGATTGCGTTACGATCAAGTGATTGATGATTAACAGGAAAGAGTACAAGTACATCTGCATGTTTCCCCGTCAACACTCGTCCTTTGCTGTCTACAATTCGACCACGGCCATCATCAAGTACGATACCTTTTTCCCGTTGAACAATGGAACGACTCACAACAGAGCGTTCACGACTATCCATCTTTCCTCCAAATAGCTGAAGATAAGCTAATCGAACACCATACAGTAGCAAAATACAACTAAGTATGAGTCCCGCTATTTGAATACGGCTCCATCTTTCTTTATACGACTCCATTTCTGTACGTTTATTCATACAACCATCCGTTCCATTCTGTCCATGCTTTTTCGCAAGTTACCTAGTACCGCCAATCCCCGCTATCCACATGGAAGCAACTTCTCGCTATTTTGTTCATTAGTCATTATTATTTCTTAGAAAAATACATCTCAAACGATAGTACCCCATACTTATTACTATTATCACTGCTGCAAAGCACTCCAATAAAGAAAGAGACCGCCCAACTGCCATTTCTCCATGGCTTTGGACAGTCTCTATACGTTCGATATTTGCAACTGGTACAAAATGTAGCAATTTACTGCTCAACGATACTGAACTGCTTCAGTCTATCTTGTAAATCATTAGATACTTGCTCCAGCTCATTTGAAAGCTCCACCAATCGATTGGATACCAGCATCTGTTCATTGCTGAGCGAAGCTACTTCCTCAGACGTGGCTGAAGACTGTTCTGCAACCGCACTGACATTAGACATCGCCTCCGTCATAATCCGCTGAGATTGATCCAATTCATTGACTGCTGAAGTTGCTGAATCAAGCTTTTCAAATAGGGCAACCATTTGCGATTCTACCCCATGGAATATCATATCGGCTTCCTTCACTGCCCCAAGCTGCTCACGGAATATCGGGTAAGCTTCTCCTAACATCGTTACCGTCTCATCCACTTCACGCTGAATACTTGCTGTAATTTGACCTACGACCTCAATGGATTGCTTGGATTGATCCGCTAGACCCCGAATCTCGTCCGCTACGACCATAAAGCCCTTTCCTGCTGCACCAGCTCGCGCAGCCTCAATCGCTGCATTAAGCGATAAAATATTCGTCTGTTTCGTCATCTGATTGAGCAAATCAAGAATTTGACGAACCGATTGCGTACTATCTTTCAGTGCATCAACCTTCGCCACCAAGGAACGAACAATATGCTCAGTTGCAGCGGTTTTTGTACTCAGTTCATTCATATAGCTAGTACCCCGCTGGCTCTGTTGCTGCACTTCGGTCGCTGCATGGAACATATCTACGTTCATTTCAACGACTTGCTGCATTTTATTCGTCGTTTGTTCACTGCAATCATTGCTGCGTTCAGCTTCCACAGCTAGACTAGCCGCTCCTTTTGCAATTTCCTCAGTAGCCAGCGCAATTTCCTTGGCAGAAGATGCAGTACTACGCGAGGCTTCTCCTAACTGTCCGGCAGTAAACAGAACAGCTTGAGCAGACTCATCGGTCCGTTGTACAAGATCCTTTATTCGCTCCATCATCGTGTTGAAGCTTGTGCTTAGCTGTCCGATCTCATCATTGGAGCGATGCTCCATATGAAGACCGAGCTTACCCTCAGCACCTTCCATCATAAGATCACGCAAGCGCTTGAGCGGCTTACCAACCATTCTCATCACGTAATATCCCAATAAAGCCGCTACTATGATTCCGAGCCCAACCGAGATCCACGTAACATTGCGAATCGAATTCGTCTCTTTCACAATCGATTGCACGGGTGTAAATCCGTTCAATATCCACCCTGTCTCACGTGAAACAAAGTAAGAGCCTAACAATTCCCCATGCTCGGCACTGTCAACAATCTGCTTACCTGAAGTCGCCTGAGCTTGCGGCGTTAGCTCAATGGAAGGAGCCTGACCCAACTTGCTTAGGTCATTATCGAGAATAAGCTTTCCCTTTGTATCTACAATTTGGATAAATCCACCTTGACTTTGATCCCACTTCAAATGATCAGCCAGCGATTGCACGTATATTTCCATTACCATAACGAACTGAGGTTCATTCGTTTTTAGATCTTTAACAAGTCGAGCCATCGAGAATATGGGCTTGGGACTTTGATCAGCAACTCCTTTGGCACTTGACGCAATCCACACCGGCTGGCCCTTCTTATTGACGGTTTCTTTGAACCATTCCTTCTCCCTAGCCGTAGATAAAGCATCCGAAGGTGTTCCTGATGTAAATATAGGAGTGCCGTTATTCTCCAATGGAATAAAGAACATCGAAAACAACGTATTATTCCCAAATACATAACCTTTCAGCTCAGATTCAATTTGCTGCGTTTGTTCAAATAACTCAAACGAATTGCTTTTATCCCCACGGTACACATTCGACAAGTTCGTATGCAATTGCTTATCAAAGAGTACCTGATTAGACAGCTTTACGCTGTTGTTAAACAATAAATCAAGCTTTTCCCCTGCTTGAATCAACGTTTGCTGTTGCGACAGCGACAACTGTTCTTCTACAATCGTTCTCGAACGATCGTAAGAAAATAAGCCAATACTCACCACGAGCAGCGTTACACTTACTAAAAAGATGATGAACAACTTTACCCCAACAGAGCTAAGCGCTTTCAATTTCAGAATATCCCCCTTATTCTGCATGATTAACGACGGACTCGTATCTTTTTCTCGTTTCAAGCGCATCGCTATACCCCTTCCTCTTCCTAAGCAGATAGGTAAATCTAGGTATTAAGTCACATGTCGTATGTAGTTCGTTGTCCAGCTTGGTAAATCCTTCATGATTCGTCGAGCTTTTTAAAAAATGATGTCCATTTATTCCGAATTAACAGCAAACAGTCGGTTCTTACCTATAAAATAAATAAACCCTTGCTCGTAAGCAAGGGCCTATTTCTGTGATTAAGGGTGAAAAATATATGGTTACTGATAACCCAACAGTTCCGTTCAACAGTCTATTGTACAGAGCTGTCAGTTATTTGTTGTTAACGATTCTTTTTGCGCATCATATCAAAGTACTTCACCGGCTGATCAACCTTCACTTTGACATATTGCAGCGGATGACGAGCCGCATCCAACGGATTGCCTTTTTCATCATAAATTGCCTCAATCGTCTGCTTAAAGAAGAACCCTTTAGGACCAAAGAATTCTACTTCTGTACCAGGCTTAAAGTGATTGCGCTGCTGAACAGTTGCCAGCTTCGTCTCTGGGTCATAGTCAATGACAAGACCTGCAAAATCATATGGCACAGCCTTCTCTTCCGGCTCATAAATGTGATCCTCATGATCAGGCTCTTCATAGAAGAAGCCTGTATTGACTGGACGATTCGCCGCCTTGTTCATCTCTTCAACCCATTCTGGCTTCAACTGATAATTTTCAGGGTCCGCCATATAAGAATCGATCGCTTGACGGTACACATTAATAACTGTTGCCACATAGTGAATGGACTTCATTCGTCCTTCTACCTTGAAGCTATCAACGCCAGAGTCTACAAGATCAGGCAAATGATCGATCATGCACAAATCTTTGGAGCTCATCGCAAATGGATTTTGCTCCTCTTGGAACAATGGTAGCTGGGTAATTCCTACCTTGAATGGCTCCAATGCAGGCTTCTGTTCCATGTCCACAGCATCAGCACGATCATCCTCGAATAGGTCATATCTCCAACGACAAGATTGACAGCAACCGCCTCGGTTGGAATCACGGTCAGTAAAGTGATTGGATAAGACACAGCGCCCTGAATAAGAGGAACACATTGCTCCGTGAATAAATGCTTCAATCTCCACGTCCACTTGCTGCTTAATTTCCGCAATTTCTTGCATGCTCGTCTCACGAGCAAGTACCACGCGAGGCGCCCCTTCATTTTTCCAAAACTGCACGGTTTGCCAGTTGGATACGGATTGCTGAGTAGACACATGCACTTCAAGTCCAGGCGCTACACGTTGAGCTGTCTCGATGATGACTGGGTCAGCTACGATAATCGCGCTAATGCCGACTTCCTCCAACTTTCGAAGATAGTCCTCCAATCCATCAATATCCTCATTATGCGCGTAAATATTCGTCGCAACGAATACTTTAGCACCATATTTGTTAGCAAATTCTACCCCTTCGCGCATTTCCTCGAAGCTAAAATTGTCTGCGTTTGAACGCAAACCATATTTTTGACCTCCGATGTAAACAGCATCCGCTCCATAATGAATCGCAAACTTAAGCTTCTCAAGGTTGCCTGCGGGAGCTAGCAGTTCCGGCTTATCCAGCCGGTTACGCTTGCCAAAGTATTTCCGCTCATGCTTCAATGTTGTTGTCATACGCTTTAGCTCTCCCTTCCTTAATACATTTGCTCTTTATAGAAAAATCCGAATGACAGTTCACGTTCAGGGTCTTGTACTTCTCGGATACGCTCCAGCCACTGTTCATTGAATTGATAACTTTGGGGATCTTCTGCATATCGATCAATCGCTTCACGATATACACGAACGACTGTCTCATTGTAATGCAGCGGCTTCAATAACGTTTCAATCTTGAATGAATCGAGCCCTGCTTCAAGCAGCAGCTTCAAATCCTCTATCATACATACGTCATCTGAGCTCATTACATAAGTACCATGCTCATCCTCATAAACAGGGTACTTCTCATCCTGACGTTCCTGTTCGATTAAAAATAACTTACGTTCAATTCCAACTTCTTCAAGACGAGCCTCTTTGCCAAGATGGCGCATATAGTGCTGAAGCAAATGACGCTTGGAATGATAAATATTCGTCATTCCATGCACCTGTACTTCCACTTCCATATCTGGAAGCTCACGCTTCATCTCTTGCACCTGTTCCATGTTCAACTCGCGCGCCAATACCATGCGGCTTGCGCCGCGCTTCTGCCAGTAACGAGCTGTTGCATAGTTCGTCGACGTCATCTCCGCGTTCCAGAACAGCTTTGTATTCGGCGCAGAATCCTTTGCGATCATCAATATAGCAGGATCTCCATAGACAATAGCATCTACACCGACACGTTCCAGTTGTGCCAAGTAGTCAGGCAGTTCCTTCATCGTATCATTGTGAAACAGCTGGTTAACTGCCACATAGAGCTTCGCATGATACTCGCGCACGATTGGCATTGCTTCCTCAATAAGCTCTATCGTCATCGTCCCTGGTAATCGCAGGCCATATTTGGGTTCTCCTACGAGAACAGCAGTAGCACCTGCTTGGAGCAGACGTTGTACTTCAGTAATACTGCCTGCTGTTACAAGCAGCTCCGGCTTCTTACTCATCCTCACACCACTTTCCTCTCATTACATAAGCATGTCTCTCTATATAACCGTAATACGGCCCCTTATTCCATGAATAATAGCATTGCTTTTTCACAATGTGAGGCCGATTACATACTCAAGGTCTCGTTGATTGCAGCTGTTGGTAGCTTTCTAAAGGCTATTGCTTTTTACTTTTTTCAATATTTCTCTGATGTTCCTCATACGTTTTGGCAAACAAATGAGTCGAAGTCCCATCTTTCTTCGTCACATAGAACAAATATTCCGAAGCTTCCGGCGACAATGCCGCAGTCAGCGATGAAAGGCTCGGGCTTGCAATTGGTCCTGGTGGAAGCTTGTCCACTTTGTACGTATTATAAGGACTATCAATTTCTAAGTCTTTATAGAGCAAACGTTCTTTTTGCTTATCCAACGCATATTGGACGGTAGCATCAATTTGAAGACGCATTTTATCTTCAATTCGGTTATAGATAACACCAGCCACTAATGCGCGCTCCTCATCAACAACAACTTCACGCTCTACTAATGAGGCTACTGTGAACAGTTCATGAACCGTTAAACCACGATCTTTTAGCTGCTGCTCCCAGTTCGGAATTTGTGTGAAGCGATTCTCCGTCTCCAACAACATACGGTTGACGATATCTTGAGCTGTACTGCCAATTTTCAACTCATAGGTCTCAGGGAATAAATACCCTTCCAACGGATGTTTAAGGTTCGTATCCTGCGGGATAAGGAATGGCGTGGAATTTTCTTTTTGGAGCAACTTCGCTGTCTCTGCTGCAGCTGTTAAAAATTCATCCTTTTTAACAATTCCTTCTTTCGCCAGCTTGTCCGCCATTTGTTCAATCGTGAACCCTTCAGGAATCGTAAAGCGTATGCCATCCTGCTTAACGACTTCTCCTCCATTCAGTTTCGCGATAATCTCTTCGTAAGTCATTCCAGGTTTAAAGGAATATTGCCCTGCCTTAAATTTGCTACCTTCTCCGTTCCATTTCAAATACGTTTTAAAAAAGGTAGCATTTTTAATAAGACCTTGTTCTTCTAATTGCTGTGCAATTGTAGATGGACCCGTACCACTCTCAATCACCACGCGTACTTCTTCGTTTTTCGCTGCGACTGGCTGTAGACTGCTCCATACATACCAACCTCCACCAGCTGCAAGAAGCAATACAGCTAGAAAAAGAATGGAGACGATCTTTAATCCTGACTTCATGATATCACTCTCCCACATGGAAAAAAGAGCGGTATGCCCGCCCTTTTCAATATTATTACAATGTGCAATTACTTTCTACAATCAACATTTACTGATCTTCTTCAAGCTCATCGGAGAATGCAACTTCATCATAAAGCTCCATTACATTCTCCCACTCTTCATCTTCTTCAATCGTCTCAAGCTGAGGTTCACCTTGAGCGTTATCCGTGATGCGAAGTACATCTATTTCGCCGTTTTCTTCTTGAACAACGACAGCATAAGCCTTAGCTTCTATTTGAAATTCCGCAAGCAAGTCGAATATGCGACTTGTACCTTGTTCATCTGTCATTTCCAACGACGTACCAAACGTCGATGAAATACGATCGATAAATTGAAGTTTCTGTTCACTCACGTCTTAAATCTCCTCTGAATCCACTAGCGTATTGAATGTCTCTTCAACGATATTCCACTCTTCTTCATCTTCGATTACGAACAGCTTCAAGTCGTCTCCGTCTTCTTCATAGCGGAATGCGTATACTTCTTCAGAATCCTCTTCATCACTAGGTTCAACAGGAACGACCATCATGTACTTATTGTCGGACCCATCTACTTCAAACTTCATGATGACTTCGAACTCTTCTTCATTACCCTCATCATCAGGAATGTAGATAATTTCTGGCTCTTCATGTTGCTGTTTATCGTTCGTCATGTTCAAACCCCTCACCTTCTAGATTGATAGTCGAGATAATTCTGCAAAATTATAGTGGCCGCTATTTTGTCAACGACCTGTCTTCGTTTCTTGCGACTAACGTCAGCCTCAAGCAATGTCCGCTCAGCAGAAACGGTGCTCAAGCGCTCATCCCACAGGTGAACGGGCAGTCCCAACGATTCTTTCAATGTCTCGGCGAAAGCAATGCTGATTTCGCCGCGTGGGCCGATCGTGCCGTTCATGTTCTTCGGAAGACCGAGAACAATTTCTTCAACCCCGTGCTCACGCACAAGAGCTTCCAAGCGACGCAAATCATCATCTGGGCTGCGACGCACAATGACCTCTAGACCTTGTGCCGTCCAACCCATTGCATCGCTTACTGCGACACCGATCTTGCGGTCCCCATAATCCAATCCAATCAGTTTCATCGTCTTCTCCTACCGCCGCTTATGGCAAGTTCGTGCGCCTTATAACCAACACACGATAAGTTAGCGATGGTGTTTCAGGTAGAAACGAACCAACTCTTCGATAAGTTCATCGCGTTCTTTCTTACCCACCATGCTTCGAGCGTTGTTATGACGCGGAATGTAAGCGGGGTCTCCCGAGAGCAGGTAACCGACGATTTGATTGATTGGATTGTATTCTTTCTCCATCAATGCATCATACACCGACAACAAAATCTCTTGACTAGATGCCTCTTGCTCTTCTGGCTTCACATTGAACTTCATTGTCTTATCCATAGAATTCATCGTCGACACCTCGCTTTATTCTTATCATAACACATACCCAGCAAAACAAGAAATTATACCTTTTTCATCATTTCAGACAGGTGCTTACGCACCTGCCTGCTGACTTACCAACTGCTCAACGAGCGCAAGCGCTTCGCTCAGCTTCTCGGCATTCTTGCCTCCGGCCTGCGCCATATCTGGACGACCGCCGCCGCCGCCGCCAGCTGCAGCAGCAATCTCTTTAATCATTTTACCCGCATGGAAGCCCTGTTTAACTAATTCTGGAGCGACCGATACGACAAAGTTAACTTTGCCTTCACTTGCAGCACCAAGGACGATAATCGCTTGCTCCAACTTCGTCTTCAGCTCATCCGCTGTCGTACGCAGAGCATCCATGCTTCCAGCGTTCACTTGCGCCGTCAACACTTGCACACCTGCAATCGTACGTACTTGATCCGTCAATTGCCCCGCTTCCATACTGGAAAGCTTCGCTAATAACGATTCATTTTCACGTGCTAGTTCTTTTTCACGTGCGAACATCGCCTCGACACGTTTAGGCACATCCGAAACATTGGACTTGAGCAGGCTCGCAGCTTGCTTCAACACTTCCAATTGTGCCTCCATATATTGATACGCATTACGACCTGTAACGGCTTCAATTCTTCGCACGCCAGATCCAATTCCGCTCTCGCTTACGATTTTGAACAGGCCAATCTCAGACGTATTGTTTACGTGACAACCACCACACAGCTCAATGCTGTACTGACCAACTTGTACGACGCGAACAACATCACCATATTTCTCACCGAACAGTGCCATTGCGCCCATTGCTTTCGCTTCATCGATCGATTTTAGCTCAATCTTAAGTGCAGTGCCCTTCCAAATCTGTTCGTTCACACGACGCTCGATATCTGCCAATTCTTCTGGCTTAACACTGCCCAAGTTCGTGAAGTCGAAACGAAGACGCTCAGTTTGCACCAAAGAACCTGCTTGGTTAACATGCTCACCAAGAACGTCTTTCAATGCTTGATGAAGCAAGTGTGTAGCGGTATGGTTCTTAATGATGTCTTCACGCTCTGTACGAGCTACAGCCGCCTCGATCGTCATTCCTTCACGCAGTTCGCCTGCTTCTACTGTTACGATATGAACATGTTGACCATGCGGTGCTTTTTTCATATTTTCAACTCGTGCAACAAGACCAGAGCCTGTCAGCACACCCGTATCGCTTACTTGTCCTCCGCTCTCTGCATAGAACGGAGTACGATCAAGAATAACTTGGCACGTTTGACCTGCAGTTGCTTCCTTAACTAGCTCGTTGTCCGCGATAATCGCCAACACCGTGGAAGATGTTACATACTCATCATAACCAACGAATTCGCTTTTAGTCGTAAGGTCAGCAAGTGGCCCACCTTGTACGTTCATGCTCTCTGTAACTTGACGTGTGGAACGCGCCCGTTCGCGCTGCTCTTCCATCGACGCATCGAAACCTGCGCGATCAACCGTCAAACCATGCTCTGCCGCATATTCTTCCGTCAAATCAAACGGGAATCCGTATGTGTCATACAATTTGAACGCATCAGGTCCGCTAATTTGTGTATGGCCTTCCTTCTTCGCAGCTGCTGCCATTTCAGAAAGAATCGCAAGACCGTCAGCAAGCGTCTCATGGAAACGCTCCTCTTCGTTCTTAATTACCTTCTCAATGAACTCGCGCTTCTCAACTACTTCTGGGTAGTGAGAGCCCATCACATCGCCAACGGTCTTAACAAGTTCGACCATGAACGGACGATCCATGCCAAGCATTTTTCCGTAGCGTACCGCACGGCGAAGCAAGCGACGAACAACATAACCGCGGCCTTCATTAGACGGCAACACGCCATCGCCAGCTGTAAATACAACCGTACGAATGTGGTCAGCAATTACTTTGAACGCAACATCCAATTCTGGATTTTCTTTATATTTTACGCCTGCAATACGGCTCGTCTCTTCAATGATCGGCATGAACAAATCCGTATCGAAGTTCGAATCCACATCCTGCAAAATGGAAGCGAAACGCTCCAAACCTGCGCCTGTATCGATGTTTTTATTCGGAAGCGGTGTATAGCTGCCGTCTTTGTTATGGTTGAACTGGGAAAATACCAAGTTCCATACTTCTAGATAGCGCTCATTTTCACCACTTGGGTAGTTCTCTGGATCGTTAGGATCTCCATACTTCTCGCCACGGTCATAGAAAATTTCCGTACATGGTCCGCAAGGTCCCTCACCGATATCCCAGAAGTTGTCTTCTGTCTTAATGATATGATCAGCTGGAACGCCAATCTTCTCATTCCATAGCTTGTAAGCTTCCTCATCTTCAGGGAATACCGTGACATATAGACGATTAGCATCGAAGCCAATCCATTTTTTGTCCGTCAAGAATTCCCATGCCCACTCGATCGCTTCTTCTTTAAAATAATCTCCGATAGAGAAGTTTCCGAGCATTTCGAAGAACGTATGGTGACGACGAGTTTTACCTACGTTCTCAATGTCGTTTGTACGAATACATTTCTGCGAGTTCGTAATACGCGGATTATCAGGCATAACACGTCCGTCAAAATACGGCTTAAGCGGTGCCATACCCGCGTTAATCCACAACAAGGATGGATCGTTATGCGGTACGAGCGATGCGCTCGGTTCGATATGATGTCCTTTACTCTCGAAAAATTGAAGCCATTTAGCACGAATGTCACTTGCTTTCATGAAGGATTCCTCCTATGACGTTATGTTCTATATAGTTGCGTAAAAAAATAAAAATCGCCCCTGACAAATGCAGGGACGATTAAATATCGCGGTACCACCCTGGTTATCGCTTGGCTTGCATGCTCGATATGCAGCTACAGCTGCATAGAATAGGCATGATGCAAGACTAAACATAAAGCGATCTCCTCGACGTTGATAACGGGTTCGACCCGGTGAAGTTCATTCACACTCCGTAACTAGCGTTCAGCGGCACTTCATGGTGAAGATTCTTACAGCCTATATATAGCGTATTGCGCCATATAAGGAATCTTCTCTCTGGACCAAGGGCTGCAGCTTACTCGGTTTCATCTGCGTTTTAAGCAATATAAGCAATAAAAGTATTGTTAATTATTTAGTATAATTAGCTAATGGAACGTTGTCAAACCCCGTTATTATCGGCTTCCTCCATTAGAACCACTCGTTAAATAACCCACCTCTTGAAGCACACGTTGCAGCATAACCGCTCCTTGCGCACGAGTAGCATCTCCTTGTGGAGCAAACGTTTTAGCGGTAAGACCTGAAATAAGTCCCGCTTCTACCGCTTTGGCCACATCTCGCTTGGCGTAAGAGCTTATTTTATTCCGATCCGAGAACTTCTCAGCAGCAGAACCGCCTTCCGGTAACGGTTGACCAGCGGCATTCATGACACGAACGAGCATCATCGCCATTTGTTCACGAGTAACCGTCTGATTTGGACGAAACGTACCATTACTGTATCCGCTAATAATGCCTGCTTTAGAAGCTGCACCAATCATTCCTGCCATTGGATGTGAATCACTAATATCACGGAATTGCGCTGCACCAGTCTGATCTGGCTTCAAACCAAATGCACGAGCGAGCAGTACGGCAAATTGCGCCCGTGTCAGCTTTTGTTCTGGCGAGAAACGGTCATTGGATGTTCCCTCAATGATAAACTTCGAGGCAAGCGTCTCAATGGACGCACGCGCCCAATGCGAGCTCGTGTCATGGAAGGACTTGTTGCGCTCTGCTAGTGCGACGCTAATATTGGACTTACCTGCAAACTTCACTAATGTAATTCCGCGCTCTACTTTGATTGTATTGGCCGTGTATAAGATCCGATCTACGTTAGGATCGTATTGAATCGCAGATAAATGCCTTGGATGATAGACTGACGTTAAGCGGTATGCATGCTGGACATCTGCTGTGATAGTCCGTGGTGCCTTGCCATCCACAAAGGAATACAAGGTAAACTTATGAGGACTGATAAGCTGGCGTGCACTGAGCTGACTAAGCTTCTGAGTCAGCTTATTTAAGGTAGGGTCCTCTTCTACATGAATAGCTACCCATATCGAAGAGTCATTTGCCCACTCAGTACGGATGCCGGTGTAATTGAGATTATTTAACGGCAACGTATACACCGTATCTTTGTATTTTAGCGAAAACTTAGCTCCACTAGCTTGCTTCGCTGCTGTTTCTAGAACTTGCAGCGGAATAACGAGAATTCCACTGTTCTCTGTGACTGGAACTTCATAGATAACATGTTTAGCAGCGCTGCTCTTTGCCGCATACTCAAGTGCAGAAGCGAAATGATCCTTATTGAGAACATAACGATTGCTTGGCATTGCACTGATGTGAGAAGGGGATTGCGCTGATTGTTTGACAGCTGAATTCTGATTCAGCGTATATATACCATGTTCAAGCAACCACTCATAGGGTGTATCCGTCATATGCGCCGGACGATTACCTGCCCCTGGCGTGTTTGGCTGACCTGGTGTACCCGGATTACTTGGGTTACCTGGGTTACTTGGCGTACCCGGTACTCCACCTGGTCCTCCTGGGCTTCCGGGATTTCCTGGATTACCCGGTGGCTTGCCTGGTACACCAGGATTACCGGGTTGACCTGGATTCCCTGGCTTGCCTGGCTGCTCTGGTGTGCCTGGTACTCCTGGTTTGCCTGGGGCTGGGGCATCAGGCTTGCCCGGTTGGCCAGGTGAATGCGCACCATAAATAACAGGAACATTTACTAATGCCGCGAGACGGTTACCTACTGTATCTTCTAATGGCGCTTGGCCGGGATTATAACTTAACGTAATGGTATCATTATGATGTGCTTGCTGCTTAAGTTGGATAGTCACGATGTTAGCATTGGAAGTGAGGCTGCTTAAACCTAGAGGCTGATTATTACGATATACATGGAATTGCTGTAAGGCAGTTAAAGTGACAGGCTTGAGTCTTTCTGAAAAAACAAGCGTTACGACATTGTCTCTCATCGCAGCTTGGCTAAGTACAGGCGGAGAAGTATCGTTGCCTGCTTGTGTCCTAAACACCCAATCTCGATCATAAATCCCTACAAAGTCACCCACGTTGCTGCGGAATGTACCATAGTCGATCCATACCGTATATTCTGTATCTGGATTTAATGTTGTCCCCACATGCCATTCGACTGTTCGATTGTTGTTCGTTATTTTAACGCGAGCATCACCGACCGGAATTCGTTCTACATCGTCTCCCATCAAAGTTCGAATCGCTAGCTCGCCATTTCCCTTTACAATCGCCTGATCGAAAGTAAGCTGAAGCACTGGCCGCGTGCTTACTTGTTGTGCAGCTCTCGCTGGAGCCATATTGACTAATCGTACCGCTTTCCAACTATTTGCCACTGATCCTACTGAAGCCATTTCTGGGGATGTATTCGTAGAGGAATTATTCGGCGACAACTGTTCCGCTTTCGCGATAGTCGGGACATCTGGTGCAGCAGAAGCTGCCAGCGGGTGCAATACCATCCAAGCAGATACGGCAAACACGAAGCATGATCTTAATAATTTCACTACTTATTTCACTCCTCGCACATTTACAAATATTTCTTGTAACTTATATAGACGAACTAAATTACATTTTGTTGTGCTTTTCCAGTAAATAATTAGTGACAATTTGTCACATCGCAATCCCAACCATTTCTCTCCCTCTTTTTCTTCTCGACTGCAAACAGAAAACATCACAACTTACAGCAAAAAAAGCTGTTCGACTACACGAACAGCTTTCTCCCCTTATACTTAACACCTTTAATCGGTACAGCTAAGCTAAGTTCATCACTACAACGTTCTACGCCTTACGAAGTACGTAAATACATGCTGGAGCACTACCTTCAGCGCTGCGAAGACAGGTACTGCCAATATTAAACCGACCACCCCAGCTATTTCGCCACCTACAAGCAAAGCGAAAATGATCGACAACGGATGCATATGCAGCGTTCTGCCTACCACTTGTGGGGAGATCACATTCCCCTCTAATATTTGACAAGCCGTATTTACGAGAATAACCATCAGCATCATCTTGAATGAAATGGTTGAGGCAACAATTAATGCAGGAGCCGCCCCAAAGTAAGGACCTAAATACGGAATAATATTAAATATCGCCACCATCAAAGCCAACAGCAATGCATAAGGCATACCAATCAACCAATAACCGATATAAGCCAGCACCCCAATAATGACACAAACGAGAAACTGTCCACGAATATAACTGCCGAGCGCAGCATCAATGTCTTTGAACATCATAACAAAATGCTTGCGGTGGCTTCTTGGCACATAGGCAACTACCGTTCTTTCAAACACATCGAAGTCTTTTAAAATGTAAAAAATAAGAAACGGAACGATTAGTGCAACAAACAACATATTGATCGTCGCACCAATATTGTCTATAAAGTGGGTAATTCCTTTGCTCATCCGTTGTTCCAGCATAAACATCCATTCATTCATTCCGGTCCGAAGCGTTGGTGGCATTAAGGAAGACTGACTAAGCCCATTCATGAATCGCTCCGCCTTCGCATTCAATTGCGGCATCTGTTGATTCAATTCTTCAAGCTGAGTCAACAGCATAGGAATGGCATTCATAAGAATGACAGCGACTGAAAAAATAAATACTGCATAGATGAGTAGCACCGCGATCGTACGCGGCACTTTTCTGTCATTTAACAACGATACAATTGGATTAAGCACATAAGCAATAATCATGGCCAAGAAAAACGGGGCGAATATTGCTTTAAAAAACGTATACAAATGTCCAATAACGGGACGCAATAAATACAGCATATATAAAATAAGCAATCCGAGAAGCATATAAATGCCGTATACGAACAATTTATTTTTTAACAAACGCTCCACTGCTTCTCACACTCCATCGGGACATGCATTCACAGTAGAGTATATGTCATCTACATCAAAAATAAACCGTCAGGATTTCCATGGGATAACTTCCAAATTCGCTGATTGTCGCTGCCACGATAACGCAATTCCGGTCGTCTTCGTTCTTGCAAGAACGGTCCGTCTACAAGTACATCTATATAGGTGAGTAGCTCATTCATATCTGCAGTTCCATTTTGCTGAATATATTCCAACGTATATCCCGTATACGCCCAAATGTGACGTCCTGCCTCACGGAGAATGCACGCTAACCTTTTCACTTCACGCGCTTGCAGAAACGGTTCTCCGCCAGATAAGGTAACATCCGTAAGCGGATTGGACAATAGCTCAGCAGCCGCTTCCTCCACGCTGAGCACTTCGCCAGCCCTCATATTCCATGACTGCGGATTATGACAGCCTTCACATCGATGGGGACATCCACTCAAAAAAATAACCGAGCGTAATCCTTCACCGTCTACAACACTATCATGTACAAAAGACAACACATGCAAGCTCATCTATGCTTCACCCGCTCCTGCTCCTCTGCTTGCTTCGCCCGATTCCATTTGCTCATATCCCCTACCAAATAGCCCGTAATTCGCCGTATGCGTTCGATATTCGTCTCTGGAGCCTCACAAACTGGACAATTACTATGAATGATCGCTTGATATCCACAAGTGCGGCAGCGATCAACAGGATGATTAATGGAACCGTAGCCGATTTGATGCTCTGCCATCGCACGCACAAGTCGATCCAGCGCTTTTATATTGCCAACTACCGCGCCATCCAGCTCGACATAGGTAATATGTCCGCCATTGCACAGTTCATGGAAGGGTCCCTCTATGCGAATTTTATCAAATGCTTTTAAGCTGTAATACACGGGTACATGATATGAATTGGTGTAATACTGTCTATCTGTCACTCCAGCTATATTCCCAAAGTCAATGCGGTCTTTTTTTACGAACTTTCCTGAGAGCCCCTCAGCTGGAGTGGCAATCAGAGAAAAATTCAACCCTGTCCGCTCTGCTGTCTCGTCCATTCGTTTACGCATATGACGAATAATACGTAGCCCCAGCTCATGAGATGATTCAGATTGGCCATGGTGGCTACCTACTAGCTGAGTTAATGCCTCAGCAAGACCAATAAAGCCAACGCCGAGCGTTCCTTGTTTCAACACATCTACTAACGCTTCATCTGGCGCCAAATGCTCACTTCCACGCCAAACGCCCTGACGCATAAGGAAGCTGAAATCTTTAGCCCGCTTCTTGCTTTGGAATTGCAATCGTTCAAGCAGTTGACGCTCTGCAACGTCCATTAGCGAATCTAACATCGAGAAAAAATGTTCCACGTCGCCTGCCAGTAAACTAAGCCTAACTAGATTCAACGATGTAAAGGATAAATTGCCTCGTCCCAAAGCCGTTTCTTTCCCATTCACATTTCCCATCACTCTAGTACGACATCCCATATAGCAGGCTTCAGACTCAGGCGTTCCATCATCATACTGCGCGTTAAACGGCGAATCTAAAAACGCAAAATTTGGAAATAGACGCTTAGCGGTTGTCTCTAGTGCGAGCTCATACAAATCTCGATTCGGGTCACCTTCGTCAAAATTGACTCCAGACTTAAGCTTGAATATTTGAATCGGGAAAATAGGTGTCTCTCCGTTACCAAGACCAGCTTGGGTGGCCAACAACAGCTGCTTCACTAATAGTTTGCCAAAGCGAGAAGTGTCTGTCCCATAATTAATTGAAATAAAAGGAACTTGTCCACCACCGCGCGAGTGCATGGAGTTCGAGTTGTGAATGAAAGCTTCACAAGCTTGATAGACATCACGCTCTGTCCACTGCCACGCAAGGGATTCAACTTGATTTGGCTCAGAAAGCGGCAACTGTTCCAATACGCCACAATGACGTATATAGGTTTTTTCTACATAAGGAGCCAAATCATAATCAAACATCGGATACGCTTGTCCGCCATGTTGCTGATTTTGATTCGCCTGCAAAATGATCGATGCCAAAGCCATCGCACTCTTTATGTCTTTAGGTTCACGCATATGTCCATGACCTGTATTGAATCCACCGCGCAGCATTTGTCCAAGTGGAATTTGACAGCAGGTTGTCGTTCCTGTTGCATAATAGTCTAGATCATGCGGATACAGCAGATTGCTTGCCATTGCCTCTCTAGCCTCAGCCGTAAGCAAATGATGCATCGCATACCAGCGGGCGCTTTCGCTAGCCATTTTCCCCATAATGCCCATTGGTGAGCGACCGTCCACGTTCGCATTTTCCTGCATCAAATCTTGATCTGAACCATCAACGATATCATCTAAGGACTTCATTAATTTTTCCTGATCGAGCTGTTGCTGGTTTGTATGTTTATGAATAGATTGAAAGCGATGAGTCGACCTAGATTGGCATGTATCTCCCGCTGACATCGAATCTTTTTTAGAAGTAAGTAAAGTGGTCATCCATTTCCAGCCCCTTCTTTTAAACACTATATATAGTATGCATTTATAAAACAGATCACAATATGTATTATGTCACACTCAAAATTACAAAATTAAACAACAAAAAACCTGATTGCATAAAAGCAATCAGGCCTGCTTGTAAACTTATGTAGAGGCTGGTGCCCCTGTATACGCAGTATCTGTCCATTCATCACCGAAAAATAGATCATCTAGCGAGCTGAGTGTTCCATCTTCCTCTACTTGATAGACCGACATTTTCTCACCATTCACTGTTAGTTCAATAAAGCATCCCCAACAGTAAAATTGGTGAGCACCTATTTTGCCGATGTCTTTCGAGTTGCAGTTCGGGCATTGCAGCATTTGTTCACCATTCCGTCCCTATAATATTGCGCATTAGGGATTGCAGCCAATCTATTGGTGCTCTGGCTTGAGGTCATGAAGCAGAATCGCATGTTCTCCTATCTGCATCCGGCTTGTTCCATCAATGCGCTGCCTTCCTTCCAGAAGGTCGGATATTAATCCGTCTGTAATTTCCAGTCCTACTATCGTATTGCCCATATCTGGCTGAAAATAAACATCAGCAACCCAGCCTAACTGGGTTCCCTCTAGCGTTAGCAATGGAATGTCTTTCAATCGCTTCGAACCATATAAAAATGACCACTCTTGTCGCCCTACTATCTCTACCCCTCGTTCAATGACAGATGTACTCGGAATAAATACGGCATCTTCACCACAAGCCGCAAGCTGCTCCCATTGAATAACTGCAGCTTGACGATGAAACATACCGCCCTCCTCCAATTCCAGATGAGTTAGCATCCATTGTGCCGATATCCATATATCTTTAACTTTAGATACTCTTTGTCCTGTCGTAGTATCATAGATCGGCAAGCCAATGAGCTCCAGCAATTTCACAATGCTCCTCCTCCAGCGAGACGCCGAGATTGACAACTCGCATGTGAACTTGAAGCACGCATCCGCTTGAGGAACAGCCTATCGGTTCGTTCTGCTGCGCAGACGTTCCGCAATTCCCTTTATTCGCTCAATGGCTTCGTGTGCTTGCTCTTTAGTATTGCCCAATCCAAAGCTAAATCGCACAGCCGTCTTCATTCGCTCAGGCTCAAGCTTCATCGCCTTCAGCACATGAGAAACTTCCAAGGAGCCAGACGTACAAGCCGAACCGCTGGCAGCCATTATGCCTGCCATATCCAAGTTCATTAACATCGTTTCCGTCGGAATATCCAATAAGCTTACATTTAGAACATGAGGCAATCGTTCTGTAGGATGACCATTTAACACGATTCGATCTTGGAAGTACTCTCTAAGTTCTTCCCAGAACAGCTCCCGGATCTCGCTAAGCTCTTCACGCTTGTCCGACAACTGACTGTATGAACGCTGAACAGCTTCAGCGAAACCTGCAATGGCAGCTACATTTTCCGTCCCCGCCCGACGTTTGCGTTCCTGACTTCCTCCATGTATCAACGGCTCCCACTGGACGCCTTGACGAGCGTATAACAACCCAATCCCTTTCGGACCGTTCACTTTATGTGCAGAAAAACTTGCGAAGTCTATCGGCAGCTCATGCAAGTTAAGCTCCATAGCACCAAGCGCCTGAACTGCATCTGTATGCATCACAATGCCACGCTCACGTGCAAGCTGACCAATGGCTGCGATAGGCTGAAGCGTGCCTACTTCGTTATTTCCCAGCATGACGCTTATTAAGCAAGTATGCGGTTCAATTGCAGCCGCAACCGCATCTGCATGAATACGGCCTTCATGATCGGGCTCTACTCTTGTAACAGTAAAACCTATACGCTCCAACTGCTCGATTGGATGCAGCACAGCATGATGCTCAATCGTTGTCGTAATAATGTGCGGCATAACAGAGCTGCCTTCGCGCTTTGCTTTGAACCATGCTGCCCAAGCAGCGCCAAAAAGAGCTGTATTGTTGCTCTCGCTACCGCCACTCGTAAAAATAAGCTCTTGAGCCGAGCAGCCAAGCATAGCCGCAAATCGATCCCGAGCTTGATTAATAATGGCTCTTGCTTCTCTCCCTGATGCATGTACGCTGGAAGGGTTTCCATAAATATGCGCCAAACGTATCACCACATCACTTGCATCAGGATGCAGCGGTGTCGTAGCTGCATGATCTAAATAAATTCGCTCCATTTGTTCGTTCACTCCAAATGTCCCTTAAATATAGAACATATAGTTGTCTTGACCACCTTCACCTTTGAAGTTGATCAAGTCAGCCAACATCGTCGTATCCATCACTTGTGCAATACTATCTCGAATTCGCATCCATAGATCACGCTTCGCTGGATCATCCTCTTCCGTAAAGTCCACAGGTGAAATCGGACCTTCCAACACACGAATGATCTCGCCTGCACTCAACGTTTCAGGCTCCCGTGCAAGTATGTAACCTCCATACGCACCACGAATACTTTTGACCAGGCCTGCGTTGCGCAGTGGAGCAATTAATTGCTCTAAATAATGTTCAGACAGTTGATTTTTGTCAGCTATACTTTTCAAGGATGTTGGCCCTTCGCCATAGCTTTTAGCCAATTCCATCATAATTGTTAAGCCATAGCGGCCTTTGGTAGAAATTTTCATCGTAGCACCCCATCACTGGATTTGTAACTATTCATATCCTTTATATTCATTGACCATTTCGTGACGATTAAATCATTGTATTCCTATAACGTCACACTGTATATGGTAACACAACTGGGTACACTGTGGTCAAATATATACAAGCGTTTATGAAAAAATTTTACATATACAGAAAATGTGTATGAAACGACTATTTTTTTAGAAATGCCGCAAATCAGCACCATTTCGCGATAAAAGGACAATGTGTTACAATACGTGTATATATTTATTACTTACAAATTGAAAGCAAAGACGGTGATTGTTCGATGAATACAGCGAATGCTTCTACACGTGTCGTTGTCGGAATGTCCGGCGGCGTTGATTCATCGGTGACCGCCTTGCTCTTGAAACAGCAAGGTTATGATGTCATCGGTATATTTATGAAAAACTGGGACGACACAGACGAGTTCGGAAATTGTACAGCAGAAGATGATGCAGAGGACGTTCGTCGTGTCTGTGACCATATTGGTATTCCCTACTACACGGTGAACTTTGAGAAAGAATACTACGATAAAGTATTCTCCTATTTCTTAGATGAGTACCGCCGCGGTCGCACGCCAAATCCAGATGTCATGTGTAACCGTGAAATTAAATTCGGAGAGTTTCTCCAAAAAGCGCTTGATCTTGGTGCTGATTATGTTGCGACAGGTCACTATGCACGTGTTGTACAAGAAGACGGACAGTACAAACTACTGCGCGGCGTAGACAACAACAAAGATCAAACGTATTTCTTAAATGCACTGAACCAGTCACAATTGGCACGTGCTATGTTCCCTATCGGACATCTGCCTAAGCCTGAGGTTCGTCGCATTGCTGAAGAACACGGCCTTGCTACTGCCAAGAAAAAAGATAGTACTGGCGTATGCTTCATCGGCGAGCGCAACTTCAAACAGTTCCTAAGCCAGTTTTTGCCGGCACAGCCTGGAAACATGGTCGATATTCGCAGCGGTGAAGTGAAAGGACGCCATGACGGTCTGATGTACTACACATTCGGCCAACGTCAAGGACTAGGTATCGGAGGTTCTGGAAATGGAGAGCCTTGGTTTGTAGCAGATAAGGATCTTGAGAACAATATTCTTTATGTCATTCAAGGGGACAACCATCCTAGCTTGTACTCTACTGGATTAGTTGCTGCTGGGGTGAATTGGATTGCTGGCGACATGCCTGAACAACCTATACGATGTACAGCTAAATTCCGCTACCGTCAGCCTGATCAAGAGGTTACTTTGACAAAGCAAGCAGACGGCAATGTCCTTGTTGAGTTTGCCGCACACCAGCGCGCTATTACACCTGGTCAAGCCGTTGTCTTCTATGACGGCGAGACTTGCCTAGGCGGCGGTACAATCGACCGTATTCACAAGCTGGAAGCAACTCAAGTATAAGCATAATAGTTTGTAGCGATAGTTATATCGTTCATGCCTTGTACAACAACATAACTAGAAACAATATAAAAAAGCCGCATCTCTTCTGCACAGTGGTACGACCTAGCGCAGAGGAGCAAGCGGCTTTTCTTTTGTAGAAACGCATCCTAATAATTTTTATAAGTTCAGTATTCATCATCTTCATTAGTAGACAATCATCATTTCAACACAGACAAACCTATCATCATGCCGTTGAAACCGACTCCAAGGATTGTTCGGGTGCCATCACCCTCCTTATGAGAAGCCTCGTAATACGGAGATGGTACGTTTCCTCAATAACAAACTCCCATCCCCCATCTGACATAATAACTTGACCTTTTTTCGGAGCATCTACTTGGGCATAAGCCCAGCCTCCGATTGTATCGAAATCATCTGAGGCAATGTCGACATTGAAATAAGCTTTCACGGCTTCAATCAACATCATTCCGTCAACCGAAAATACATGCTCATCACGCTTCACAATTTGAGGTAATTCTTCGTCGAACTCATCTTGAATTTCGCCTACAATCTCCTCCATAATGTCTTCAAGCGTAACTAGTCCCGCTGTACCGCCATACTCATCAATTAAGACAGCAATTTGCATGCGGTTCTTCTGCATCATCTTCATAAGCGCACTAATTGACATCGACTCAGGAACACTTAATATCGGGCGAATCACTTGACGGATGTCATCAACTTCATCCGAAACTTTGACTAAGTCCTTCAGATGAACAAAGCCAATAATGTTATCCTTATCTGGATCACATACCGGATAACGGGTATGCATTTCTTCGAAGGCTGTGTCTTTGTTCTGCTCGAACGAATCTGCCGTATACAAACAGACCATATCCGTTCTCGGAATCATAATTTCCCGTGCGTGCGTCTCGGAGAATTCAAAGATATTGTCCATTAAAGCAAGCTCAGTATTATCAATAAGACCGCTTCTATGGCTCTCTTTGACTAAAATGCGTATTTCCTCCTCCGTATGGGCAGAATTATGCTCGGTTACATGCTCTACTCCAAAAAGGCGAAGCAGACGGCTCGAGATTCCATGTAACACCCATATGAAAGGATACATCAACTTGTAAAATACTGTTAGCGGCATCGCGGCCCATAATGTCACTTTTTCCGCATTGCGAACAGCGAGAGATTTCGGCGCCAACTCACCCAATACGATATGAACAATCGTAATAAGCATAAAGGCAACTGCCGTTGCAATCGTGTGAATGACAAATGGAGTTGCTCCGATTGAACTTAGCGGTTCATACAGCAATCTTGCCACCGTATGCTCCCCAATCCAACCTAGACCAAGCGAAGCAATCGTAATGCCTAACTGACAAGCCGACAAATACGCATTCAGGTTGTCAGTCAAATGCTGGGCAAACTTAGCCCTTGCATTACCTTCCTGCGCGAGCGCATCGATCCGACTTCCCCGTACTTTGACCATTGCAAATTCCGCAGCAACGAAGAAGCCGTTCAACAATACTAGCAACATGACTAACAACAATCCCCATATTATGGGTAACGGGTCACTACTCAATAGACTTTCCTATCCACCTCCCATGACGTGGACAGGTGCACCTCCTCTTAAATGAAATGAATACTGCATTGTACCTAACATTATAAATCATCTGGCACAAGCGTCAAATCGAACACAAGCTTTATAACTTAAAGAATAAGCTAGCAGCACCTCCTACAAGTGAATTAACACATTTATATTCACTGTAAGTCGCGTCCTATCCCAATAAAATGCGATGACTCGTACTTAGATATTACTATTCCTCTGAAGCGTAACGAATTGCCTCCTGCAATAACCCGATAATATGCTCATCATCACAAGAATAAAGCATGTTTTGTCCTTCTCTCCGATATCTTACGAAACGGTAAGCACGCAGCGTTTTAAGTTGGTGAGACACCGCTGATTGAGATAATTGCAGAGCATCTGCAATTTGATTGACCGCACATTCTTCGTTAGCAAGCAACGTAAGAATACGAATTCTAGTTGGATCACCCAACGCCTTAAACGTTTGTGACACACGTTCCAACACTTCTGGCCCCCAGGCCTTCTCCTGCAATAGTTCCATCGTTCACGACTCCTATTCTGAGCATATATGTATTGTGCATCAAATGATCCCTGACCGCAAACTACGACAAAGATTTATAGATACAGCAAGTTATTTATAGGGTGTCCGATGTTGTCTGAACATATCCGCATACTTGGACAACGAAAATTTATACATGTATAAATATAAGTTAAACACTCATTTGTTCATTTATTCAAATATAGTAGAGAAAGTTTCAACTTCGTCTTTCAAGTTCATAAAACGATTAGAACGTTAGAACGCTTCCATAAGCGAATTAAGAAAACAACGTTCCGTGTACATGCAGAAATACAGAAATACTGTAATGCAGTACATTACAATACGGCTTTCCCAGCAACAAGCCCCAATGCAGCCACGACTGTTGTTGCTATTGCCGTACTAAGTATATAAGCCCCGAAATAAAAGGCATTTCGAGTTTGCCATAGTTTAAGCGCTTCTACTCCAAAAGTAGAAAAAGTAGTGAATGCACCACAAAACCCTATCGCCAATAGATGGACTAGAAACTCAGGTAACATTGATGCGCAGCCAATCACGAATCCTAACAAAAATGAGCCTATCACATTAATAAGCCATGTAGGCCAAGGTATTGCTTGGGGGAAGCGTTGCACAAGCATAACACCCAACGTATGCCGCATCCATGCGCCTGCTGCCCCGCCAATAGCAACCCACAGCCAACTCATGTTTGTTCCTCCCATGATCTATTCTGCATTCCACAACGATATCCTGCTGCTGCAGCTCCAATTCCTAGCACAATCGTCAATACTTGATAAACAACAGCGGTAAGCAGCAGATTCATTTGTATAAGTTGGACCGTTTCTAGCGCAAATGTAGAGTATGTTGTAAACGCCCCGGTAATTCCAGTACCAATAAAAGCCCTCCAATATGGAGATAGGCTTTGCTTGCAGCCTATCCTAGCAGTGAACCAACCAAGGAAAGCTGCCCCGATGACATTAATAAACAACGTGGTATAAGGAAAACTCATCGTACTATCAAACGGATGGATTAAACTTATGCCATATCGCAGTAACGCACCGATCATGCCTCCTACAGCAACTGCTATCCCTACTATCTTCATCATCCGAGCAACGCCCCTTGGTTTAATACTACAGCAGATTGATTCATCTTTTGTAGCCTCGCTAGATAAATCATCAATCAATTTAAGGACACAAGCCTCTACTTTTGATGATCCCGATAAACTTATTATCCCATTACTTATTTCTGCGCAGCTGCTGGTTTATTTTCATTTTCGCTTCTGTCCCTTGATCAGTCGCGCTGAAAAAGATACGTTTACGAATAGAATCCGGCAAATACTGCTGTTCTACATAATGTCCGGGGTAATCATGCGGATACATATATCCTTTATGTCCTAATTTATCTGCACCTTTGTAATGAGTATCCCGCAAATGAAGAGGCACGTCTGCTGATTTAACCTCATCCATAGCCATGCTAATTCGCTGTAAAGCAACAGGTATCGAGTTCGACTTCGGACTTTCGACAGCAAATAATATTGCCTGGGCAATAATATACTTAGATTCCGGCCAACCGATACGATGATAAGCTTCCAACGCACTTACGGCCTGAACCATCGCTTGCGGATTGGCCAAGCCAATATCCTCACTACACGCCACTGTTAATCTTCTTATGAATGTCATTGGGTCCATGCCAAGCTTGTCTACCGCGTACATGAACCAAAACAACGCAGCATCACTTGAACCACGTATACTTTTATGAAAAGCGGACAACACATCATATTGCGTGGATTCATCTGCTTGAACGATAGGTTGGCGCACTGATTCCTCTGCTACTTGTAAATCAACATGAACAGTCCCATCTGACTGAGGCGTTGTCGTCATCGCTGCCAATTCCAAAGCATTCAATGCTCGGCGTATATCACCATTTGCCATGGAAGCAATATGCTGAAGCGCATCTGGATCAACTTTCAAGGGCATAAAGCCTAGGCCTCGTTCACGATCCTGCATCGCATGCTTCATAGCGATGATACAGTGCTCCGCTTGAAGCGGTTGTAGCTGAAACAGAGTAGATCTGCTAATTAAAGCTCCGTTCACATGATGGAACGGATTTTCTGTGGTCGCCCCGATAAAAATAATCGTCCCCTTCTCCACGGCAGGTAGCAATGCATCCTGCTGTGAGCGATTAAAGCGGTGCACTTCATCTAAGAATAAGGTCGTCTTTGTTCCATATAGCGTTTTGTTACTCTCTGCCTTCTCAATCACTGCGCGGACATCTTTAACTGAGGCATCTACCGCATTCAAACGCACAAATTCACCTTGCGTTCTCTCTGCTATAATGTTGGCAAGCGTCGTCTTACCACATCCTGGCGGCCCATACAATAGGATGGACGACACTCGATCCGCTTCAATCGCACGCCGCAGCAAGCGATTAGGGCCAATGATATGCTCTTGCCCTACGTATTCATCCAGCGTCCGCGGCCGCATCCTATCCGCTAACAGGCGCATAGTCGGTTGTTGTTCTTCTTGCATGCTGAATAAATCCACGTTGTCCCTCTTCTCCGTTTCAATTTCTTAATTTGATTTTATCATAGATACACCATGCACTCCACACAATAAGAACGCGTGTTCTCAAATAAAAACCCTTTCTGATCAGCATCGGCCACAATGGGCAACACCGATTACCAGAAAGGGAGTCTACGAACTTTATAACATACTTACCTTTATGAAGGGTACTCTACTGTCTTCAACATATCCTTAACAACTTCACTTACCATAATTAGTCCTGCTACAGGTGGAACAAATGCATTACTTGCCGGCGGCTGTTTTACTTTGCGACGGTCAGGTGCATTTTCAGGAACAATCTTCTCTGTAACATCAACACGAGGTTTCATTGGTTCTTCCGTAGAGAAGACAACCTTCACCCCTTTTTTGATTCCTTCTTTGCGAAGTTTTTGACGGATAACACGTGCAATTGGGTCAACTGTCGTCTTCGAAATGTCCGTAACTTGGAAGCGTGACGGATCCATCTTATTCGCAGCACCCATGCTTGAAATAAGCGGAATTTTACGCTGCAAGCATTCTTTAATCAAGTGAATTTTGTATACAATCGTATCCGATGCGTCAACCACATAATCCAACTCGTATTTAAACAATTCCTCATACGTTTCTTCCGTATAAAACATATTCAAGGCAATAGCATCACAATCCGGGTTAATCAATTTAATGCGATCACGCATAAGTTCTGCTTTTTTCTGACCTACTGTTGTCGTCAAAGCATGAATTTGACGATTCAAATTCGTAATATCTACAACATCTTTATCGATCATAATAATGCGGCCTACACCTGTACGCGCTAGCGCTTCCGCAGCAATAGAGCCTACGCCACCAATACCTAGAACAGCTACTGTGCTGTTCTTCATCTTTTCGATCCCTTCAGGGCCAATAGCCAACTCCGTACGTGAAAAAGCATTCAGCATAAAAAAATACCTCCTCTATTTACTCATCATTCACATGTTTTCATTCGCTTTAAACACATAACAATCTCCCTCAAGCAGCCAGAACATGAGGCCGCATAGAGGGAGATTGAGATATATCTGTATACATCGCGCAAGCATGTGTTAGTTTCCTAGCTTCTCACTAGTTCGCGCCGATGCAATTCATTGCAGTAGCATAATGCTCTTACGATTACTCTGTTTCAGAAGCAGCTGCAGCTTGCTCTTCTGCTGCCTTTTCCTTCTTCTTCACTGTTGTCTTGATGCTGAGCTGGTGCAGCTGTGCGAAATCTACCTCGCTCGGCGCATTCACCATTAAGTCTGTTGCACTTGCCGTTTTAGGGAATGCGATCGTCTCACGCAAGTTTGTTGCGCCAGCCAATAGCATCACAAGACGGTCAAAGCCGAATGCAACACCGCCGTGTGGAGGTGTACCGTATTCGAATGCATTCAACAAGAAACCGAATTGCTCTTGTGCCTCTTCTGGAGAGAAACCAAGCGCTTGGAACATCTTCTCTTGTACTTCGCGCTTGTAAATACGCATGGAACCGCCACCCACTTCGTAACCGTTCAATACAAGGTCATATGCTTGTGCACGAATTTGACCTGGGTCTGTATCGAAGAATGGAACGTCTTCTTCGATTGGACGTGTGAATGGATGATGCTCTGCTACATAACGTTTAGCTTCTTCATCATAGCCAAGCAATGGGAAGTCCACAACCCAAGCAAACTTATATTTGCTGTCGTCGATAAGACCAAGACGACGACCGATATGCAGACGCAAGTTGCCAAGCACGTCAGCTACCACTTTCTTCGTATCTGCGGAGAAGAGCAACAAGTCGCCTTCTTCTGCGCCAAGACGCTCACGAAGCGCTTCGATCTCCTGCTCGTTGAAGAATTTCACGATTGGACCTTTGAATTCGCCGTCTTTTACTTGAATCCAAGCCAATCCTTTCGCTCCGTAGCGTGCTGCAAATGGTCCAAGATCATCGATCTCTTTACGGCTCCATGTGCCACAGCCTTTCGCGTTCAAACATTTCACTGCGCCACCTTTTTCGATGACAGAAGCAAACACTTTAACACCAGATTCAGCAACGATATCCGCTACATCAACTAGCTCTAGACCAAAACGAAGGTCTGGCTTGTCAGAACCGTATTTGTCCATAGCATCCTTGTACGTGATACGCTGGAATGGTGTTGGGATATCCGCGCCAACTGTTTCTTTGAACAAGCGAACCATAAGGTTCTCCATCATTTCAAGAAGCTGATCTTGCGTCAAGAAAGAAGTCTCGATATCGACTTGTGTAAACTCTGGCTGACGGTCAGCACGCAAGTCTTCGTCACGGAAGCAACGAGCAATTTGATAGTAGCGCTCAAGGCCAGATACCATTAGAAGCTGCTTAAAAATTTGTGGAGATTGCGGCAATGCATAGAACTCACCTGGATGCACACGGCTTGGTACCAAGTAGTCACGTGCACCTTCTGGTGTGCTCTTCGTCAAGATTGGTGTCTCTACTTCGATGAACTCTTGCTCATCAAGGAAGTCACGGAAAATTTTAGCTGCTTTAGAACGCATTATAAGCGTCTTCTGCATTTCCGGACGACGAAGATCCAAATAACGATATTTCAAACGCAAAGACTCATCAATTTCAATTCCGTCTTCAATGAAGAACGGAGGATTTTTCGCTGCATTTAATACTTCAATCTCAGTAACACGAACTTCAACTTGTCCTGTAGGCAAGTTTGCGTTTACCGTTTCTGCATCACGTTGAACCACTTCACCGCGAACAGCAAGTACATACTCGTTACGAACTTTATCACCGATCTCAAGTGCTTCCTTCGAGAAATCTGGGTTAAATACGATTTGTACAAGACCGCTGCGGTCACGCAAATCTACGAACAATACTCCACCCAAGTCACGACGACGTTGAACCCAGCCGTTCAATGTAACTGTTTCACCAATGTTTGCAGTCGTTAACGCACCGCATTGATGTGTTTTAACTAACATAATAGCCACCTCAATTTATAAAATGTAAAGCTGTTGAAAAACCTTTATTTTCAAGCACTCTGGCACTTTGTGTACGAAAGTGCGCTTCACTTCCGTCTATTTCTCGCCCTTTTCTATTACTTTGATGATTTCAGCGCTTCTACGAGCTGTTCAATCTTCACGAACTGCTGCTCGCCAGCTTGTAAATCTTTCAAAGCAATCTCACCGCGCTCAAGCTCGTCATCACCCAAGATAGCTGCATACCGTGCTTTCATTCGGTCAGCAGACTTCATCATCGCCTTCATTTTACGGCCTTGATAGTCTTTTTCACCAGACAATCCATTTACACGCAAATGATGAAGAATCTTCGTCGTCTCCTGCTCTGCTTTCTCACCTAGAGCAACCAAGTATACATCTAGCGGAGGAGCTTGCTTAATTGCTACTTCTTGCTTTTCCAGCAGCAGCACAATACGCTCCATACCGATACCGAAGCCAATTCCAGGCTGTTCAGGACCGCCAATATCGGAAACTAGACCGTTATAGCGCCCACCGCCACCAACCGTATCAATCGCTCCAATTCCTTGTGCCTTATATTCAAATGCAGTATGTGTATAGTAGTCGAGTCCGCGCACCATACGATGGTTTACTTCATACTCGACACCCATTGCATCCAAGTGGCCTTTCACTTTTGTAAAGTGTGTCGCGCACTCTTCATCCAAACTTTCAAGAATAGATGGAGCAGCTGTAAACTTCTCTTGATCCACTTTACAATCCAACACACGCAGCGGATTGCGCTCCATACGGGATTGGCAGTCTTTGCACAATGTTTCTTTCATTGGGGATAAGAAATCAAGCAAGCTTTGGCGATAAGCAGCACGGCTTGCTGCATTACCAACGGAGTTGATTTCTACTTTTACACCGCTCAAACCGACTTCTTTCATGAACTGGTAGCCAAGTGCAATAATCTCTGCATCTAAACTTGGATCTACAGCACCGAACGCCTCCACACCAAACTGATGGAATTGACGGTAACGACCTGCTTGCGGACGCTCATAACGGAACATCGGTGCAATATAATACAGCTTCGTTAGATCAGGCTCACCATACAATTTGTTCTCAACATAAGCACGGACAACACCTGCTGTATTTTCAGGGCGAAGCGTCATGCTACGCTTGCCTTTGTCTACAAATGTGTACATCTCTTTCTCCACGATGTCCGTTGTGTCGCCCACACCGCGTTGGAACAATTCTGTCTGCTCAAAAATCGGTGTACGAATTTCTTTGTAATTGAATCGACGGCACAAGTCACGAGCCGTCTCTTCGACACTCTGCCAAATTTCTACTGTACCAGGAAGCAAATCTTGCGTACCTGTTGGCTTCTGGAATGCCATAACGCTCACCCTCCTATATGCATAAAAAAACTCCCGTCCCGCGCTGCATCAAACAACGCATAGGGACGAGAGATTGGTTGTGTCCATTCACCCGTGGTGCCACCCACATTCCGGAAAGCTGGATCGTGTATTTCATCCTGATCCTATCAGCAATTCCGCTTCATTCGCGTATAACGTCCGCTCCACGCCTAACGGCTACCGCTGACATCACCTACAAAAGTTATCACTCATGCAGCAATGCGTTTCGCCGTCGGTTCTCGGGGGTGTCATTCATTCGTCCTACGCCAAGACCCTTCCAGCCTAGAGGTCTCTCTCTGATAACGAGGGTATCGAATTACTTGTTCCCGTCATTGAATCTCAACTATAAGTGTGTTGCACAGATGCACTACACTTCGATATATAAAGAACATTGTAATAACCGATACGACGAAAGTCAAGCTTATGAGCGTGGAAATAAGCGAACAAGAAAAAAACCTGCACCACTGTGCAGGTTATCAATAAGATATATTCTTAAAAGGGGGTCATGTGTTTAGTATAGGCCTGCTACATTAAAGGAACATGAAGCAATGATTACAAACATATTACAATTTAGAAAGCGCTTTTAGAACATATCTTTCATCATGTCGATCTTCTTTTGTGTAACTTCTTTATAATTATCATTGTACACTTTCGGCTCTTTGGGGTTCGCATAACGTGTAATCTCCCCAGTAACAGGGTGTACCCACTTCGTCGTTGCGCCGCAGCCTAGTCCTACAATGGATTGTATTTCTTCAATAATCAAAATGTTATACAAACTCTCCATTCCAGGTAAAGCATATCCCACGTTTTCGAGATTTCCTAAAATGTTTTTTTGTCGATACAAATAATAAGGCTCATATCCGTGATCATCTGTCCAATCACTTGCCGCCTGCATCATAGCACCGATTTCTTCACGTCCAGCTACTTTGAATTTCTCCTCACCGCGATGTTTGGTCATCTCAGACGCACGCTTGAACGACAGCGTATGAACAGTAAGTGATTCTGGCATCAACTTTTGCGTTTCATTCAAAGTATGCTGGAATTCAGGTAGCCCTTCACCAGGCAATCCGATGATGAGATCCATGTTAATGTTGTTCATGCCCATTTCTCTAGCTAGCTGATACTTATCAATCGTCTCTTCTACACTGTGATGGCGACCGATAATATCGAGCGTTTCCTGTGTGTAGGACTGTGGATTGATGCTGATTCGATCAATGCCCCATTTATCCAGTACAGCAAGTTTCTCTGGTGTAATCGTATCTGGACGGCCTGCCTCCACCGTAATTTCACGAACTTGCTCCACATTAGGGAACGATTCATATACCTCTTCGTAGAGCATATCCATTTCTTCAGCAGTAATACTCGTAGGTGTACCCCCGCCAAAGTAGATCGTTGTAATGCGAACGCCTCGCTCTTTTAGGAAACGGCCAACCTCTCGAATCTCATAGTGCAAACCACCAAGAAATGAATCAACAGAGCCTTGGCGTCCATTAATATCATACGCAGGGAATGTACAGTAAGCACATTTCGTTGGGCAGAAAGGAATGCCAATGTAAATACTCAATTCTTTTTGTAGTTGATCTAGATCAGGTAATGCGGTTAGTTGACGATCAACGATTCGCTCCATCAATGCGATTTTTTCAGCTGTAATCAAATAATCTTCCTTAAGCATCTGACGTGCTTCCTCACTGGAAAGCCCACGGCGACGAGCATCGTGTCTTAGCTTAGTTGGACGAACGCCAGTCAGTATTCCCCATGGCTGCTCCAACCCGCTCCACTCTGTCATCAATGCAAGCATGGCATGACAGAGTCCGTTTTTCACTTGCTTGCGGTACTGCTCATAGCTTGAGCCTGCTTCGACAGATCGTTCATGAATCGTCGTATACGTTAGAAGCTGCCCTTCGGTATTTCGCGTCAACATTTTTCCCTTCAAGTGCAAAGAGCGAAGTTCTTTAATTGACTCGCCAGCTGCCAATTCCCCAGCATCATCATGAATGGACAACACAATGCCCATTTCATAGCCTTCCTTATCTACATTGCTGACAAGCTGTTCTTCATCCACTGATATTGAATATTCAACCTGCGGCTGTTCCACATATAACTGTATTAGATGGACGAGCGAGCGCTCAAAAGCAGACTCGTTCGCACTTAACCATACGCGCATGTATTCCTCCTGATTGTTGTTACAGTCTGCAGAGAAAAAGCTCAACAGACTACTATTTATAACAGTAACGCACAATAAAATGGGGCTGTCCCAAAAGTAGGTCGTTCACCTTAACGAGACCACTCACTTAATAAGTAAATCGGCAAAAATAAAAAAAATGACGGTGCTAGGAGGTTATCCCTGCACCGTCATTTCTACTTTTTG
>NZ_JACYTN010000006.1 GCF_014841135.1 Paenibacillus arenosi | reverse complement strand
TATGATATTGAGTCATAAATAGTACCTCCTCTGAATGGGTCTGCATAACTTCATTCTAGACGAGGCTCTATTTCATGGCTCTTTTTTTTGTTCACCATTTTACACAATTATACGGACTCAACTCATTTTAGGGCCAAAATGGACAAAAGTGCAGTTAAATTGAGCGAAAAACTTTAATTACTAGGTTTAAGCCGAAAATAGATGAATTTTTGCGCAAATGGTTTGAAAAAGAGAGTGTTTTTGAAAAAATACCTGCACTTTTGTCCAAATAAGAGTGTTCAAGGCGCAGAATGTGTTTTGAAGCCTGAAGCCTGAAGCCTGAAATTCGAAGTTTGAAGTTTGAAGTCTGGAGTTTGAAGTTTGTAAATTGTAGGTTGATGATTAAAATTAGAAGTTTGTAGTGTGAAGATTGAGAATTTTATGAGACGTGGTTAGTGCCGTTACTTGATTGGCTTGATTTTCGACAAATGAGCTTAAGTAAAGTCGACCTGCCTTATATCGGATGCATGCATACAGCAAAAGGCTTGTGAATCCCAGCATGGACTAGTTTCACAAGCCTTTCATTTACTCTTCACCTAAACGTCCATTACAACCGAAAGTGCTGCACCTGTTGCTACACTTAGTTGCTACATCAAATATCTGCACCTACACTTATATCTATATCTATATCTATATCTATATCTATATCTATATCTAACATCTACATATTAATAGCTAGCTAGACCCGATAACTGATTCTGAAAGCTCACATCTGAAAAGTTAGTCCTAGTAGCTGTACCTAATACCTAATAGCTAGACCTGATAACTAAATCTGATAGCTGCACCTGATAGCTACATCTAATCGCTGCACCTAACAGCTCTTAAACGTTGCACCCAATCGCTGTACCAAACAGCTACACCTGGTGGCACGCCACGTAGTGTCGCGGAAGTACTTCGCGATACTCTGGCTCTTCGCTTGAGCAGCGTTCCGTGGCCACTGGGCAGCGGGTGCGAAAATGGCAGCCTGAAGGTGGGGAGAGCGGGCTCGGAATCTCGCCTTGGAGCACGATGCGTTCTTTCGCAGCCTCTACATCGGGATCAGGCACAGGAATGGCGGACATGAGTGCCTTCGTATATGGATGAAGCGGCTCGGAATATAAGCACTCGCTGTCGGCAAGCTCCACTATTTTTCCTAAATACATGACGGCCACGCGGTCACTAATATGTTTGACCATCGATAGATCATGGGCAATGAATAAGTAAGTCAGGCCGAGTCGTCCTTGCAGATCTTTCAATAGATTGACGACCTGTGCCTGTATGGATACATCCAGTGCGGAAATAGGCTCATCGCATACAATGAACTGCGGGTCGACAGCTAATGCGCGGGCAATGCCAATGCGCTGCCGCTGGCCACCTGAAAACTCATGCGGATAGCGGCATGCATGTTCAGGACACAATCCGACTTGATCCAGCAGCTGTTCAATGCGGTGCTTGCGCTGCACCTTACTGCTTGCCAACTGATGAATATCAATCGCTTCACCAATAATTTCTGAGATGGTCATTCGCGGGTTGAGTGAAGCGTATGGATCTTGAAATATCATTTGCATCTGGCGCCGGGCAGCTTTCAGTTTCTTATGATTCAATTTGTAAATGTCGGTGCCGTTGAAGGTAACGCTTCCCGCTGATGGCTCGTACAGCCGCAGCAGTGTGCGGCCAACCGTAGATTTTCCACAGCCAGATTCACCAACTAAGCCTAATGTTTCTCCTTTCCAAATGGAGAAAGTCACATCATTAACGGCTCGTAACACTCCTTTTCGCTTCACGTGAAAATATTTTTTCAGTCCGTTGACTTGCAGCAAAGGTGAGATCTCTGTCATCCGACGACCTCCTTTGCTAAGGGGTGCAACTGCCAGCATCGAGATACATGCGACTCACTAAGCACTGTTGGATGTGGATCAACTTCGTTACAAATTTGCATAGCATGCTCGCAGCGGGCGAAGAATCCGCAGCCAGCGGGTGGTTTTAGCAAATCAGGTGGCGTGCCATGAATGGCGACTAGTGGCTCATCCTTCGCCTGATCGAGTCGTGGCAGCGAGCGCAGTAATCCTTTTGTATAGGGGTGCTGAGGATTTTTGAATATTTCCCACTTCGTTCCTGTCTCAACGATCTTCCCGGCGTACATGACGATTACCCGATCGCATAAGTCGGCGACAATGCCGAGGTCATGGGTTATAAGGATGATGGAAGTGTTGAACTTCTGCTGCAAATCTTTCATGACACAAAGAATTTGAGCTTGAATGGTAACGTCGAGTGCTGTTGTCGGCTCGTCCGCTATGAGTAACGAAGGCTGGCAGGCAAGTGCAATCGCGATCATTGCCCGCTGCCGCATCCCGCCTGAGAATTCATGCGGGTACTGTGCATATCGAGAAGCCGCATTTGGAATGCCGACAAGTTGAAGCATCTCGATTGCTTGCTGCTTGGCTTGGCGTAATCCAACTTTCTGATGACGACGGATTACTTCTGAGATTTGCTTGCCTACTGTCATTGTCGGATTCAGCGAAGTCATCGGATCTTGAAAAATCATACCGATTTCCTTGCCGCGAATCGATTGCATTTCTTTTTCTTTCAACCCGAGCAAATCTCGTCCTTTAAATAGCAGCTTCCCTTGCTTAACAATAGAGGGCGGAGTAGGAAGCAGTCTCATAATACTTTGCGCTGTTACACTTTTTCCACATCCCGATTCACCTACAATAGCTACCGCCTCGCCAGCATGGACATGAAATGATACGCCGCGGACTGCTTGTACTTCTCCATCCCTTACTTTGAAGGAGACTTGCAAATCCTGTACCTCTAGGAGAGCTTCTTTCAATGGGTCTACTTGTGGGGCAGTTTGCTGCATATACGGCTCACCTCCATCATTTTTTCAGTTTAGGATCAAGTGCATCGCGCAGGCCGTCACCGAACATATTGAAGGCGAGCATCGTCAAGCTGATCATGATCGCAGGGAACAGCATACGCCATGGGTAGAGCAGCATAACCTTAGTTCCATCGTTGATCATTGTTCCCCAAGAGGCAGCCGGTAACTGGACGCCTAAGCCGAGAAAACTGAGGACAGCTTCGCCGAAGATTGCGGCTGGAACCGCCATCGTGAGCATGACAATAATGGGACCAAGGGCGTTAGGCAGCAGGTGACGGAATAAAATGCGCATACCTGATGCTCCCAACGAGCGTGAGGCAAGTACATATTCTTGATTTTTAAGCTGAATGATTTGACCTCGAACAATCCAAGACATGTTGATCCACCCTGTAAGGCAAAATGCCAATATAATCGTAAGTAGGCTTGGCTCAAATACGACAACGAGCAGAATTGCTACTAACAGATCTGGTATCGAGTAGATAATTTCTGATATTTTATTCATAATATCGCCGATGCGACCGCCGACGTAGCCCATGATTCCGCCGTAGATGACGCCGATAATCAAGTTAATGAATGCCGCAGCGAATCCGACTATGAGTGAAATGCGTGCGCCCATCCATGTACGAGCAAACATATCTCGTCCGAGATCATCGGTTCCAAACCAGTGCTTATCAGATGGAGCAAGGCTGGTAGACATCAGATCATTTTTTGAAAAGTCATAAGGAGTTAGCCACGGTCCGATAATTGCCATAACAATGAGAGCTGTTAAAATACATAGCCCTGTCATGGCTGTCCAATTGCGGCTTAGCCTGTACCATACATCTTTCCATGCTGATGTACTGACACGTTCGATGGCTTCCGCTTCATGATGATCAACCACTGCCTTTTGAAAGTGTTCGGTAGTTAACGTAAGCTCTGCTGCATCAGAATTTCGATTGTGAAGGGTCATGCTGCACCCTCCTTTCGCTTGCCGAGCTTAATTCGAGGATCGATAAATCCGTAAGCGATATCTGTGAGAAGGCGAGCGGTCATTAATATAAGACCGTAAAATATCGTAATGCCCATAATGAGCGAGTAGTCGCGATTGCCGATACTTTGAACATAAATTTTGCCTAATCCACCGATTCCGAATATTTGCTCGATAATGAAAGAGCCCGTAATAACGTTAGCGGTAAGTGGACCCAAAAAGGTGACCACCGGCAATATACCGTTGCGGAGCACATGACGCCGCATTATCGTCCAACTGTTAAGTCCTTTTGCGCGTGCTGTCTTAATATAGTCAGAATGCAGCACTTCGAGCATGTTCGATCGTGTTAGTCTTGCGATATAGGCAATAGGCATGGCGGAAAGCGCCAGTGTTGGAAGGACGTAATCTTTGGCTTGTACGAGTCCGACAACATTGAACATCGGGATACGAACGGCGAATAGCCATTGTAAAATAGCAGCCATAACAAAGCTTGGAACGGATACCCCGAGCACAGCGATGACCATGGCGGTTGAATCCATAAGCTTTCGGTGACGAAAGGCGGCCGTCATGCCTAACGTAACGCCGATAATGACGGAAGTGAAAATAGCTGCAATACCCAGTCTGAGAGACAGTGGGAATGAATCCCGAATGAAATCAACGACAGCGCGATTAGCAAGTTTCATCGAGATGCCTAAATCACCAGATAGCAAATTCGTTAAATAGGTCGTGTACTGGATAAATAATGGTTTATCCAAACCGTACTGAGCTAGCAAGCGAGCTTTCACGTCAGGAGGAACAGCTTTCTCCGATATGAAAGGATCACCAGGAATTGCTTTCATCAAGATAAACGTAATGGAAGACAGAACGAACATAGCTAAGAAAAAAAATACGAATTTATTCAACATATATCGAACCATCACATGAGATCACTCCCTCGCGTTATCAAGTAGTTCGTGTTAAGACGCTTGTATTCATGTGTAAAAGCGGGATACAAACAGCGGGCTGCCTGTATCCCGACTTGCGGGTAATCTTATAAGCGAATTACTCGACGTAGCCGCGAGCAAAGTGGAAATTAGCAAGTGGATCTACATATATGTTCTTGATGTTAGGTTTGAGCAGCTGAGCAGTAGCGTTGTAATAGATTGGAAGTATCGCCATCTCTTCTTCAATAAGAATTTTTTCAGCACTTGCAAGCAAGTCTCTTCGTTTTACTAAATCTACTTCTTTTTTTGCAGCCTTCACGAGATCATCGTATTTTTTGTTACTAAAGCCAATATCATTGTTGCCGCTTCCGGTTGTATATAGATCGAGGAATGTCACCGGGTCATTGTAGTCTGGATTCCATCCAGCACGAGCAACCTCATAGTCAAGTGCTGAGCGCTGATCTAGGAATACCGTCCATTCTATATTTTGCAGTTTTACATCGATGTTTAAGTTTTGTTTCCACATATCAGCTACCGCTTGACCTACTTTTTTATGAAGATCATTGGTGTTGTAAATGAGAGTGAATTCAGGCATTTTATCGAGGCCAGACTCTTTGAGTCCTTCTGCGAGTAGTTTCTGGGCCTCTGCTACATCTTCCTTGAAGAAGTTGCCATCTACTTGGTTGCGGTACTCATCATTAACAATGTTGATGCCTGGAGGAACGATTCCGAATGCCGGTTTCTGACCACTAAGTGTAATTTTTTCAGTTATCAGTTGGCGGTTAATGGACAGAGCCAACGCTTTACGAATCTTTTTATTATCAAATGGCTTCTGCTTGTTGTTGAATAAATAATAATAGGATGCTGCTAGTGGTTTAATGGCAATCTCATCTTTCTTCGTTTGCTGCAGGATCGGAATTTGTTCACTTGGAATACCTCCATTGGTCGGTGGTCCAATATAATCGAGCGCATTTGTCTCGTACATATTCAATATGGCATTCGTGTCTTCGATCATGACTGCTGTCACTTTTGTCAGTTTAATCTCATCACGTTTATGATAGTGCTCATTTGGCACAAACTCGATCTGTGAGGAATGCGCCCAAGATGATACCTTGAATGGTCCATTCGAGATGAGCGTATTTGCCTCATTTGCCCATGCCGGGTTGTTCTTAGCAGACTTGTGTATGGGGAAATAGGTTGCAAAGGCAGTTAAATCAAGGAAATAAGGTGTTGGATCTTCCAGTTCGACTTCAAGCGTGTAGTCGCTCGTTGCTTTGACACCAATTTGATTGGGATCGGTTATTTTTTTTGTGAAGTAAGCTTCACCATTTTTAATGTAGTACAGTTGGTAGTTATAAGGTGACGTTTGCGGGAGAGTCGGGTCGAGTACTCGTTTCCATGCATATTCAAAATCATGCGCGGTCACGGGATCGCCATTAGACCATTTGGCATTTTGTCTAAGCGTAAATGTATATTTTTTGCCGTCAGGTGAGATGTCCCATTTTTCTGCAACGCCGGGTATTACTTTACTATCTTTATCGGTGCTCGTGAGACCTTCAAATGTGGCAGAGAGAATCGTCGATGAAGTAACATCCTGAGCTAGACCGGGGTCTAACGAAGGGGGCTCGGTACCTATGTTGAAGCGAAATTCTTGTTTGACAGCCGTCTCAGTTGGAGGATCGGTCTTTGTTTCGTTATTTGGCTTCTGCGTTTCGGTAGGTTTATTCGCCTCAGGAGTTGTGGAGCTTGCGCACGCGCTTAGAAGCGTGCTTACTGAAAGCATTAGTGCGAGCAATACGAACATTGTTCGTCTCTTCATCGTTAATCCCCTTTCATCCTTTTAAATAGTGAACCAAGTTCAAACTGTCGTTTGTAGGCGCTGTAGAACAAATTGACGCTTGGTTAGTCCCTATCATATGTACAAACGTTCATCTACATGTTTGAAATTTATTTAATATAGGAAATGAAATATAGATCGAGGATATGTGACAACGAAATCGAGTTGTTAGTATATGAAATCGACATTTTTTAAAAGAGGTTGTTTACAGCGAGGTTCACGACACTTTCAATGTAGCAGAATAGAGAGCCCCTACTCGCTGCACAATTAAAGTTAGTCATTGAACAGCCTATGAAGTTATTTTGGAAGATTAGGGGGGATATTTGAATCTAGTACACTAGTTTGAAAAAAACACAAGAAGTACACATGAGTATGCTACGATACTGCTGTTCTAACCTACCCCACGATTTTACATCACCACGCAAAATGTGAGATTCTTTCCTCGACAACAAGCATTCACAGACGGATGGTAAGCTCGTAACTTCTCTGTTCAACTCGCATGTAATAGGCAAGAAAAAAGTAACAAAAACAAAAATAAAGGGGAATTAAACATGAGAAGGTATCATTTTCGTCGTATTTTTTGTGCTTTGCTAACGATTGCTATGGTTGTAAGCTTGATTGCTCCATTTTCTGCTGCACAGGCACAAGCTTCGCAAGAGCCTAGCGATTTATTTAGTAAAGCGGGGGAGTTTGTGCCGACAGAATCGGTACGATATTTGAGCGCAGGGAATTTGGACAATCAAGGTGGCGGGGATTTCGTTGTCGTTACGGACAAATGCAGGCTTGTACTGTATAAAACAAAGTTAGATGGCACATTTGTAAAAGAGTGTGTTCCCATTTACGAAAGTCTACTCCCTCACAAGGCTGAAATTGTCGAGCTAACAGGTGATAAACAGGCCGAATTGTTAGTGTTTAACCAAAAAACGGTTCAAATTTACGGGGTTAATTCGATGGGGAAATACGCATTTAAACAGCAAATTCTAATTGGTGGTGTTACAGAGTATTTGGCAAGGGACTTTAATAATGATAGTTTTGTTGACTTGATATTAGCTACTCCGAAGGCTATGCATGTTATGCAAGGAAGTAGAGGGGGATCTTATCTAGAAGTAGGTACGATTCCTAGGGGTGATGCGACTTCTATTAAGAGCGGTGACTGGAATAATGATAATTACCTAGATTTTGCTTTTATAGGAAAATGGAGAGACACTTATGTCTACAAAAATAATGGGAATTTGAGCTTTGATTTTGTGGCAACTGTGTCGAGTTTCTATGATGATTGGTTTGATTTTGAAGTAGCGGATATGAACGCAGATGGCTACGACGACATATTAAATGTATTGCCGGATGCGCGAGATCAGACGGGAGGGAGCATTGGTATTTTCTATGGCGATGCGAGCGCTACTTTCCGTAATTATATGAATACCAGGATAGATGGAATTTATACCGTTACCGCTGAAGATATGAATAGTGATGGGTATCCGGATCTTATTATAGACTGGAATGATTCTGAATATAAACAAACGCAATTACTTTGGAACAAGGGTGGACAATCTTTTTCTGAGCGTGAAAATTTTACTTACACATTGAGACCTAATTTCATTGATCTGAATGGTGATGGAAAGAGAGATACGTACTACTACGATTCGTATAGAAATAAAGTTACCTTTTATTTTAATACGGTAGCTAATGGCTATATTCAATTTGCAGTTTCGCAGCTTCCGGTTATTGAGAATAGCGGTGCCGTGAGAGTAAAAGTGACACGTACGGATGGGAACGACAACCTTGCGTACGCGGAATATATGACGGTTGATGGGACGGCAAAGGCTGGTGTGGATTATATACATTCTCATGGTATTATCCAGTTTCCTCACGGTGTGATAGAACAGTGGCTGACCATTCCACTCATTGATAACGATGAGCGCAATAATAAAAAGCGTAGTTTCTCGGTGCAGCTTAGCAACCCTACTCGTGGAGCTGGACTAGGACAAGTTTCAAAGGTGGATATTTTTATTGCTGATGATGACGGTAATGAAATTCCACATGCAGGTGCAGCACCTAAATGGCCAAAGGACGCCTCTCTTACCATTGCAGATGTTAGCTTGTCAGGCTTAACGGTTGAATGGCCGAAGGCTGCGACGAATGAAAGAGACAGCATCGTTTCATATGAGATTAAAGAAGCCAATCAGGCTCTTGAGCCAGTCAGTGTAACGGCAGATGTGTACAGTCATTCATGGCTAACAAAGCTAGTTGCGGGAAAGAAATACAAACTTGAGGTTACTGCTAAGACGAAAAAAGGAGTGGCTAGTCTGCCCTTGTCTGCGTCTGTTACCGTTCCACAAGAAGGGTATGATCCAATCAAAGCTCCAGCCTTCTCTCCTTTAATACATGGTACGACTGTTGATCAAGGAGCAGTCAGTTCCGCAGATATGGATGGAAACGGGATTGATGATCTTATTATTACGAGTCCTGCTCAAAGCATGTTGATTAAGAACTTTGCTGAGGGGTTTCGAATCAAATCAGAAACCAATTTTTGTGACTCGCAAGCGGGCAAAAGTATAGATATGAATGGAGATGGTAAAGAGGAGATAGTTACAAATAACTCCAATCAAAGCTTGTGTGTAAATGGATTAGACAAGAATGGGAAGTTTGGATATGTAGCGTATATTTCGCTTAAGTCTATGCGTGCCTACCATGCATACCATGTAGCGGACTTCACACAAGATAACATCGCAGATATTTTATATGTGACCCATAATAATGAGCTCATTCTATTAAAGGGAGGAGAAAACTATACCTTTACTGAGCTAAGCCGCGTACGTAATGCGGGCTCCACCATTGAAGGCATTATTAGTGGTGATTGGAACAAAGATGGAGTCCGAGATATGGCGATTATTTCGAATCAGATTAGTGTGTATGAGGGAAATGATAATGGTCATTTTGAATATGTAACCCAATTTCCTGGCTATCGAGTAGTTGGTCGTTCCAACGATATGAATGCTGACGGATATGATGATATTGTCGCTCATTCCGAACAGGGGTTTGTCATCTACTATGGAAGTGAACAAGGTTTCGTGCCAAAACGTATCGAGAACTCTCCAAGCCTGAGATTGTTTGATCCATATGAACTACTAGATATGAATCACGATGGTTATGTTGACATTGTGCTACTGCCACGGTATTCGAAACCTATGATTAGTTTCAATGATAGGAAAGGTTCATTCAAAGCCGCTGAGGAACTGCTTAATAAAGAATTGAAATACTCCAGTACCATCGTATTTGGTGATTTTTCAGGTGATGGAAAGACAGATATATCGATTTACAATCCTGGGTATCAGGAGCAGCATATAACCTATATAAATGAGCAAGCTTATGGGCAACTGCAATTCCAGTACCCGACTACCACGGTAGAAGAAGATGATGGCCATGTAAAAGTCAAAGTGAAGCGAGCAGGTCATCGTTCTGGGGTGACGAGTGTCGTCTATGGTACGCATAATGGCACGGCAACTGCTGGAATTGATTATGTAGCATCTTCTGGCACGCTTCTATTTGCCGATGGTGAGACAGAGAAGACGATAAGCATTCCGATTATTGATCAAGAGGAAGAGGCAAACGCGGAGCGAACATTTAGCATTAAACTTGAAGCGCCTACTCGTGGTACTCAATTAGGTGACCATCAGGAAGTAGCTATTACGATCCATGACGGTGATGATATTGATGATCGGTTATCGCCAAGCTGGAGTAAGGGCGCGGTACTTGGTGTAACGGAAGCTACCTATCAAACGTTGACCCTCTCGTGGCCAGCAGCGCTGGATGTGGATGGCATTTCGACATATGAAATTGTGGAGTCAAATGCAGCGTTAGATACGGTAACCGTATCAGGTGATAAGTATTCCTATACTTGGAATAGCGGGTTAATAGCAGGGAGAACGTATACGTTCCTATTGCGCGCACGAGATAAGAAGGGAGTAGTAAGTACCGCATCGTTGACAGCTACCATACAAATCCCGTATCTAACTCCTGTATCTCAGACAGGCAATCATAAGGGTAAGGGCATAAATACAATACACTAATGCAATAAAATAAATATCTATTATCAAGGTATCTTGTTCCTAGTAGCAGTATGGGAGCGAGGTGCCTTTTTCTGTGTTTAAACTAGTGGTACGACACACAGGTACAGGTGCGAAAAGATAGAGAAAAAGAGGTTCGTTGTAACATTTTCACTAGTTTTGCCAATATCCTAATTTGAGACTTCTTATATGCTACTATACTGACGAAAGCTATTATTCTCTTGTGCTTTACATACTAAAATGTTATTTACAACCGTCGTCGGATCAGCAATGTATCAAATAAGTAAAGGAGAATTCTGCATGCAAAGGAAATGGTTAATCGCTGCTCGGCGCCATCTGGCAGTAGCTCTTGCCGTCTTCATGTTTGTATCCTTATTTCCAACTTCTTATGTTGTTGAAGCGGCCACGGTTATCGACAAGTCATGGAGCGGTAATTATTACGATTGGAGAGCGCTTAAATTGAACGATCGAGTTTACAGTCAAGTTGCAGGTAATCTAGACAATACGGGACATGCAGATTTGGCTGTCATCACGGCAGATGATTTGCTCGTCTTATACTACGTATCGTCAGATGGAACGCTTACACGCCAGCAGGTGACTGCTAAACAAGCTGACCCAAACGTAAAGCGACTACATATTGCTGATTTAAACGGAGATCAGTTTGGAGAAGTGTTGGTATTTGGCAGCACTAAAATTGAGATTTTTGGTAGGGACACTGCATCTAACTCCTATGTATTAAAAAGCACGATCCCGATAGCATCTTATTCAGATCAGGCGATAGCTGATTTTAATAAAGACGGTATTCAAGATCTTATTATTGTGTCGTCTACGAAACTACATTTTTTACGAGGAACAACGAATCTCACCTATCAGGAAGTAGGCAGCTACACACATAAAACAGCAGCTTTGCATGCCATCGCAGACATACAAACTGGTGACTGGAACAAAGATGGCCATATCGATTTCGTCTATCAGTTGTATGAACAGCACGCTATTTTGTTTAAAGGGAATGGACAGTTAGGATTTAGCTACGTAAAGGATTTAGATATTGATTCCTTTGTAGTGGATGATATGAATCAGGATGGATATACCGACATCATCGGCTACAATCGTGTGGGCTATCAAAGAAACTATGCCGTGCATTATGGTGATGCTGGGGGGCAGTTCGCTCGCAAGTCTCCGATTGGGTTTGCTGAAGGAGGCTATGGAATTTATAGCACGGATGTAAATGGGGATCGTTATCCTGAGCTCGTACTCTATGATTCTATGGATTATATTTCGTACGTTATTTGGAATCGTGAAGGGACGTACAGCTTCCCTGAACAAATTGTCTTTTTCGTCAATCCGTCTTATATTGAGCAAAAGTTGGACTTTGATCGAGATGGAAAAGAAGATTTTATTTCGAATCAGGACTTTAATACGAATGAAATCATCATTAAGCGAAACGGAGATTTTTCTGGCCAAATTCAGTTTAGTCAGACTGAACAGGAAGTAGATGCACATCAGAAATTCATTCAAGTACAGGTTCAGCGTGCAGGAGGAAGCTCGGGGCGTTCGGTAGTCGAATATGAAACGAATGAGGGTACGGCTAAGGCTGGCACGGATTACACGAGGACAGTAGGCATTTTGGAGTTCAACCATGGTGAGACGGTTAAAACGTTGACTGTTCCAATTACATCTGTGGATCAGATTAATGGCTCGCGAACATTTTCGATTCGATTGAAGAATCCAACTAACGGCGTTGATCTAGGATCTAATCGGACGCTTACGGTTCATATTCGTTCCAATTCTTCTGTTCCGCAGTGGCCAAATGGAGCAGTTGTAGATATTTCGGATGTTACATCAAGTTCAATGACCGTCGCTTGGCCGCAAGCAAGAGATGGCGCGGGCGTTAAAGCTTATGAAATTAGTGAAAAAAATCAAGCGTTTGCCCCTATTTCCGTTACAAATGATGTGTACAGCTACACCTGGAATTCGGGTCTTGTACCTGGGAAAACGTATCAGATTCAAGTGACTGCGAAAAATGTGAACGACAAGCTAAGTCAGACGTTGGCGGGACATATTACGATTCCGATTCACAACACCGTACCGACCGATCCATCTTTTCGAGTGAATGCCGTTAATTTCAATAATCTTCCAAGGCAGTACAATATGAATGCAGTCGATAGTAACGGCGATGGGGTCGATGAATTGATTGTGTATGACTCTGCTGTCACGATGATGATGAAACCCATTTCCAATCAGGCGTGGCTGTTCAACGGAAAACTGCCTACTGGACAATGGGGAGAAGTCAATTATCGTGCTGATTTGAATGGGGATCGCAAAGAAGAGTGGCTAGCCCCAAGTGGAACAGGTATCCGCATTATAGGCGAAGGTGCGACTTTAGATTATGAACAAGCAGCTGAAGTGTTGCTGGAGCCACACTACGACTATAAGGTCGCTGACTTCACCAATGATGGCATTGTCGATATCGTGTACATGAATCAAAATGCGAAGCTAATCATTCTTAAAGGCACGGGTGATTATAAGTATACAGAACTGTCCAGACAACAACTTTCTCATCACGGGGTGAAGTTGTTAACGGGGGATTGGAACGGTGATGGTTTGACGGATGTAGCTGCTTATGATGGGCATTTGCATCTGTACAAAAATAAAGGGAATAACACGTTTGAGAAAATAAAAGAAATTTACAACCCGACAACCCCTCAAGCAGCAGACTTCAATGGGGACGGGTATGATGACATCGTTACTTCTCATTGGGGATCAGATGTGTTTGTTTATTATGGAGATGCGCAGGGATCCTTTGATAATACGCCTTATCGTTACACTCCTCCGTATGGAGTGTATGAAATTCATCTGGCAGATTTGAACAATGATTCCAATAAAGATTTCGTGCTCGTCTATTTTTCTGGAGTAGAAGCAGTTGTGAATCAAGGGAAGGGCACTTTCCAACCGCAAGGACTATATGATGAGATGATGTGGCTAGGTTCTCGTTATTTAATGGGTGACTTCAATGGCGATGGCAAAGATGATATTGGTTACAGGCGAGAAGATTATAGCGGGTTCACTTTGTACGATAACATGTTGACTTCGGGATCTTTGCAGTTCAGCAATGCTTCACAAAATGTTCAAGAGACAGCGGAGTTCGTACAAGTGAAGGTGAAACGCGTAGGTGATCGTCACGGAGTTACGAGTGTTGTTTACGGAACGGAAGATGGAACCGCTTTGGCAGGTGTAGATTACGCTGCCTCTACGGGAACACTGAGATTTGCAGATGGTGAGACGGAGAAAACGGTGAAGATTCCACTAATCAAGAACAGCACGTCGCATGCAAATCGGACGTTTAAAGTGAAGCTGGAATCACCAACTCGCGGTGCCAAGCTAGGACAACATCATGAGTTAGAAGTAAACATTACTAAGGACGTCAATATTTCACCTACATGGCCTGTTAGTGCGAAGCTGACTGTAAGCGATGTAACGTATCGTTCCTTTACGATAACATGGCCGAACGCAATTGACTTGGATGGCATCGCATCTTATGAAATTGTAGAGCGAGATGGAGCGTTAGCTCCTGTGAGTGTGGCTGGGCATGTAAATGCTTATACGTGGTCATCAGGGTTGACCCCAGGCAAGTCGTATCGGCTGCAAGTAAGGGCGAGGGACAAGAAGGGACTGACTAGTTGGCCGCTTCAGACATGTGTGACTGTGCAGACTTGCGTGAAGCTGCCGAAGCTGTTACATTCTACAGAACCCATTGATGTGCCGATAGAATTACCAAGTGAACTACCTATTGAGCCGTCTTTGATCGATCTTCCATACGTACTTCCTCAGTGGCTAGGCGATGAAAGACTGAGTTTAGCGGTACGGAATAGATCGCGTAATTTCATAAACGTATCATGAATAGAGACAGCCTTGCTTCTGTAATGGAGCAGGCTTCTTTTTTTTGTGCAAATAGGAGAGGCAAGCTCGAAACGGTAGAGAAAATGGAGGTTGCTGTAACAATTTCACTAGTTTTGCCAGATCAGTTGTTTGGGCTCATAAATGTGCTACGATACAGACAGATAGACATATTTCTTCATTTTTGCAAAATAGAACCTTTATTGCAGGTGTACTACTCCATTGTCACTCCCTCGTATTCGACATGAATTACCGTACTACGCCACACTTCCTACACAAATGAACATCAAACCATCCTTGTCATGCAGACGCTTTTACTAATCTGGTAGAGGAGAATTTTGTATGAAAATCAAATGGGGTATTTCTGTTAAACAGAGTATTGCGCGAATGCTTACTGTATTGTTGGTTGTTTCTATGTTTCCTACTTCGTTCGTTGCACAGGCAGCTCCACCAGTGGACAATAAAAGAAACAGCAACTACAGGTGGAATGAGTTTACACTTAGTGATCACACACGCCATAACTATGTTGGGAATTTGAACAACGAAGGAAACGCCGATCTTGCCGTGATAACAGATAAGTATTTACTTGTCCTTTATTTTATCGCTTCAGATGGTACACTTACTCGTCAACCGATAGCGGCCAAGCAAGCAGATTCAACCTTAGAGCGAGTACATATTGAAGATTTGGATGGCGACCAATTTGGTGAGGTACTGGCATTTGGCTCATCTCAGGTCGAAATATTCGGCCGCAATACAGCAGGCTCCTATGAATTGAAAAGTACAATTCCGCTAGCCCCCTATTTGGAACAGGCCATTGCTGATTTTGATAAGGACGGAGTAAAGGATATCATTCTTGTTACCTCGACAAAGGTACACTTCCTACGTGGATCAGCAAATTTAACGTATACGGAAGTAGGCAGCTATACCCATCAGTCGGATGCACTGTACCGCCACGCTAATGTTAGGACAGGCGATTGGAATAAGGATGGGCATTTGGATTTCGCGTATCAGTTATACCAGCAACCAATTATTTTATTTAATGGGAACGGACAGTTAGGATTCACACAGGCAAAGACACTTGCGTTGGGAAGTGGCTTTGAAGTTGCAGACGTCAATCAAGACGGATTTACAGACATTATTGGTAGAGGTGGGAAAATTGAAGTTCACTATGGTGACGAAGGAACGCAATTTACTCGCAAATCCGAGATTGATTTTGTCACCCAGGGTTATAAAATGCTCACTACGGATGTGAATGCGGACGGGTTTCCTGAACTCATTCTCTACGACGATTGGGATACTTATTTTAGATATGTATTATGGAATCGAAAAGGGAAGTTCAGCATGCCTGAAGAAATGAACGACATTGTCTTACCTGATCAAAAGGTGGACTTTAATGGAGATGGAAGAGAGGACGCGGTTTCCTATCCTAGCTATCATTATAATGCGTTAAGAGTAGCGATAAACGTCCCTGTGACCGGAGAGGTGCATTTTAAGCAAACAGAACAAGAAGCAGCTTCGCATGCAGATACGGTGCAAGTGGAAGTACACCGTACAGGAGGGAGTTCTGGTTACACCGTTGTGGATTACGATACTCAGGATGGAACAGCTAAGGCTGGAACTGATTATAAGAGAACAGCAGGCTTTTTAACATTTCACGACGGCGAAACTGTTAAAACGATAACGGTGCCAATAACAACAATAGGTGGCTTTGAAGGCGCTCGTACATTTTCGGTTCGATTAAAATACCCGACCAGTGGTGTCGCGTTAGGCCACAATCGGAAAATGGATATCCATATTAGATCTAATCCATCCGTTCCACATTGGCCAACTGGTGCAGTTGTGGATATTGCAGATGCTACACCATACTCGATGACTGTAGCTTGGCCAAAAGCTCAAGACCATGCAGGAATTGAATCGTATGAGATTAAGGAAACGAATCAAGCGTTTACTCCTGTTACGGTGACGAAGGACGTTTATAGTCAGACGTTGACTGGGCTTACACCAGGGAAAACCTATCAGGTTCAGGTAACCGCGAAAAATGCCACCGGCGAACGAAGCAAAGCTTTGTCCGGGTATGTAACGCTGCCGAAGGTAGGTGAAGCGCCCGTTATTTCTTCTTATCAGAAAAATAGTGTGAGCTTTAGGGATTTGCCGGCGGGAAAACACGTCCTGTATAAGGGGGACGGCAATGGTGATGGCTTTGATGAATTTATCGTGCGTGATGGATCGGGACGAGCCAATGTTGTCAAGCTTCTGTCTGATAATACGTGGCAGTTACATGGTAGACTACCGATAGAAGGCTGTGGGCAAGTTCGATATCGTGTTGATTTGAATCAGGATGGGAAAGAAGAGTGGTTGGGACCAGGAGGTGGTGGAATTTGTGTCACCAGCGAGAATGCGCATGGTGGCTATGAGCAAGTAGCACAAATCCATCTAGGGTCGCATTATGACTATCAAGTCGGTGATTTCACAAAGGATGGGATTAACGATATTGCTTATGAAAGTGGTAATCAACTCATAATTTTACAAGGCAGCGGGAATTACACGTTTACTGAAGTAATGAGACAACCGTTGACTCACACTGCTTACCGTTTATTAAGTGGAGATTGGAATGGTGATGGTCACTTAGATATCGCTGCTTATGAGGGAACAGAACAAAATATGAAATTGCATGTGTACAAAAACAACGGAAACCGAACGTTTGAGAAGCTGAAAGTTATTGAACATGCATGGCACCCGCAGGCAGCAGATTTTAATGGTGATGGCTATACGGATCTTGTGGTATTTCATGGATCTAATACGCAGCAAGAAGTTGTCGTTTATCATGGTGACGCGCAAGGAATTTTCAATGGAACTCATCGTATTCCCACGGCAGAGTGGATACGAGAGATTCATCTTGCCGATTTGAATGGTGATAACTATAAAGACTTCGTGTTTGTTTATTGGCTAGGGGTAGAAGCAGTTGTGAATGACGGGAGCGGTGGCTTCCAACTACAAGGATCGTATGATGGCGACATGTTCTGGTTCCTTTCGCAATATTTAATTGGTGACTTCAATGGCGACGGAAAAGACGATCTTGCGAACAGGTATCAAGATAGAGGAGGCATAACGATCTATGATAATCTTCTCGTGTCTGGAAGCTTACAGTTCAATCATGCTTCACAGCAAGTGTGGGAGCATTCGGGCTATGCACAAGTGAAAGTGAAACGTGTCGGTGATCGCAGTGGAGTCACAAGTGTTGTATATGGAACGGAAGACGGAACTGGGCTGGCTGGGGTAGATTATGTGGCTTCGACGGGCACGTTGACATTCGTAGACGGAGAAACGGAGAAGACTGTTTTGATTCCACTACTTAATAATGACAAGTCGGATCAGGAGCGTTTGTTTAAAGTGAAGCTGAAATCCCCAACTCGGGGTGCTACGTTAGGTACTCATCGTCAGTTGGAAATTACCATTCGTGACGATGATAAGGTAGCTCCTACATGGCCTGTTGGAGCACAGTTGTCCGTGAGCGATGTAACGTACCATTCATTTACCCTTTCGTGGCCGAGTGCAATTGACTTGGACGGCATTGAGTCTTATGAAATCGTGGAGCGGAGTGGGGCCTTAGCTTCTGTAACGGTTGCAGGAAATATTAATTCCTATACGTGGTCGGTTGGGCTGACTCCAGGCAAGTCGTACCGCTTACAAGTAAGAGCAAAGGATAAGAAAGGTCTGGTAAGTTGGCCTTTGCAGACTTGTGTGACAGTACAGACTTGTGTGAAGCTGCCGCAGCCGTTTAACGCCGACGAACCTATTGAAACGATTATAGTAATACCTATGGAATTACTTGTAAAACCACCATTGAAAGATCTGCCTGTTGTCCGTCCTCAGTGGATTGATGATGAGAAGTGGAGTAACACGAAGCGAATTACAATTACCGAATGATAAGTTTTAGAACGGCAGCTCGTTCCCTAATTAGAAGGGGAAGGGCTGCCGTTTTTTATGTTTATAGGCTTATTCTTTAATAAGTAAGCCAAATATTTTCGAGAGTGCTATCGCTTGTGCAGGAGAGATGACGCACCCCTTTAAATCTTCCAAGGTGACGCCTAAGTTATAGAAGTGACAGCCGCTAATATCAATTCCTTCTAATCTGGTGCTAGAAAACTGGGACTGATCGATATTTGTTTCCCGGAAATAAATATCAGATAATACGCAGTGGTAGAAATCTGACTTCACGAGAGAACTCTCAATGAATTCGGTATGCTTGATGTTGGCGAAACGAAAGGTAGCATAGTCGCCTAAACATCGTTGAAAAGATAGATGGCGCAGCGTAGAGCTTAATAAGTCGATACCCATCAACTTGCAATTGCGGAATTCGACGCGATGGGCGATGACACCGTTAAAGTCAACATTGGATAAGTCGCAGTTATCGAAGCGAACATCTGTCAGCTCAAGCTTGGGCAGTGACACATCACGGAACGTCACATTTTGAAAAATGACCTTATCAAAAGAAACGCTGGTAGCGTTCTGGTGTTCAATGATCCCGTCTTGATAAAGTGCATAAGAGTGTGTTTGCTCATCGTCCAGCCATAGGTCAGAAGCGGGCAGGCAATCAAGCACCTGAGGTAGCTTTGGCACTGTGCGTTTATGCTGAGTACTACCCTTAACTTTATTTTTGAGTTTGTTCTTGTCTTGGTTTTTAATTGTTCCGGTCGTGTTGAGCTTATAATTATCAGGTTTGGAAGCCATACTTCGTGTTTCCTCCCTATCTCCGCATTGATGTAAAAGTGGTCTACGTGTTTAGACGAATAGAGACAAATTTAAGCTCAGTCATTTCCTCGACCGCGTATTTTACGCCTTCCCGACCATAACCACTATCCTTGACACCGCCATAAGGCATATGATCCAGCCTAAAGGTAGGGATGTCGTTAATAATAACAGCGCCCGCCTCTAATGCTCTTGCTGCATAGAAAGCACGGTCGATATTGTTCGTATAAATACCGATATTAAGTCCAAAGGCTGAGTTGTTGGTCAGCGCTATGGCTTCATCCAGATCACGGTACTTCACAATCGATACAACTGGAGCAAATGTCTCCTTGCAGGATACATTCATATCTGGGGTAACATTGAGCAGAACGGTTGGTTCCCATGTCGAACCGTCCCGCTGACCGCCATAACCGATTCGAGCGCCTTGAGCAACCGCTTCCTGTACCCACGCTTCGATGCGCTCTAATTCATCAGCATGTATCATCGCGCTAATATCTGTTTGCTCCTCTAGTGGATTCCCGACACGAAGCTTCGCTGTTTGCGTAATAAATAGCTCGCAGAACGCCTCATATACCTGCTCGTGCACATAGATGCGTTGAAGTGAAATGCAAACTTGCCCTGCATAAGAAAAGGCCCCTTCGACACAACGCTCGATAAGGTTAGGGATGTTCGTATCAGGCTCTACAATGAGGGCCGAATTGGAACCAAGTTCAAGCGTAACTTTGCGCAAGCCAGCTTTTGCTTTAATTGCCTTGCCTACCTCGGGGCTGCCTGTAAAGGTCACTTTGCGCACTCGTTCATCACGCAGCAGCTCATCACTTAGCTCACGGCCGCTACCAGTGAGTACTTGCAATGCACCAGCAGGCAGGCCCGCTTCGTGAAACAGCTCCGCGATAGCGAGCGCGCTGAGCGGAGTCTGATTGGCAGGCTTAAGCACCACTGTATTGCCTGCCGCAAAAGCAGGGCCAAGCTTATGCGCGACAAGATTGAACGGGAAATTGAATGGCGTAATCGCCACAACAATCCCGAGCGGCTCGCGCCACGTCATGCCAAGCCGATTGCTGCCGCCAGGCGCTGCATCCATCGGAATCGTCTCGCCGTAGATGCGCTTCGCTTCCTCGGCGGCGAACTGATATGTCGTAACTGTGCGATCAATTTCCGCACGCGCTGCGCGTATAGGCTTGCCAGCTTCTGTGGCGCATAGCTTCGCCAGTTCTTCTCTGCGGTCTTGCAGCAGCAGCGCGACTTTCGCTAAAATGCCCGCACGCTCAAAGGCAGGCATTGCCCGCATTATAGATGCAGCAGTATGTGCGCCATCCATTGCTTCCTTCACATGTGAGGGAGTCGCTTTAGCTACCTTGGCAATTAACTTTTGATCATAGGGTGCATGAAGTTCATAGTACGCTTTCGTTTCTTTCCATTGTCCGTTGATCCAGAGGTGCTTCGTCAAATGGGTCAAGGTGAAAGCCTCCTTCATCTATTAATTGAAATTATGTTTATCATATCGTTTGCTCTTCATGGCAATCAAGCGTTGATGGTTAAATATAACGAAAGAAAAATTAAAAAAATACAAAAATAAACATTACATATTTGAAAGTTCATGATAACATTAATAAATGGGTAATAAGATATTGATTAATAGGACAAAAGTCACACTTTTTGATTTAACTTATAGTGTATCTCAAATGGATAGAGCGAGTGTCAACCTATTAATTTCTATTTTCAAGTAGATACCTATCGAGTTATCCATATAACTTTTTCAAAATTTTATAAATGAAGCAAGGGATTTAGTAGGTTTTAAAAAGTAAGCAGCCTTGGAGGAGGTCTGTTTACATCGTTTGGGAGACCATACAACAAATAAAAATTTCAGTTACTATGCAAATGCATCGAGAAGTACATCGGGAGCGGGGAGGATTTTGTCTATGGAGCTGAGATTGAATAAAAAAACATTGGAACTGAATAGTCAATCATTTGGAGAAATGCAGTATGATGCAACCCTATCACAAGTGATTCAACAATTCGTTGAAAAGAACGTGTCTGAATACGATCTGAATCCTATTCAACAATTTGTTGCGAAACGTATGCCGGATAGCGACCGTAGTTTGTCTCAGTCGGTACAGCGTGAAGAAGGTTCTTTGTATAACTATGTGTTGGCAAGTCTAGATACGCTTAAAGCAGGCCGAGCAGTCAATCCATCATTTGTAAGTCAGGGGAAATCGTTGGATTCAACGGAAAAGGACAAGCAAGCTTGTGGAGAATATGTAATGCATGATGCGATGCAGTTGTTTTTAGAGATGTATCGAAAATACAATGCGCAGCAGCAGCAATTTGATGAGATGTCCAACCAAATTAAACGCTATGAACAAGAAATCGAAGTACTGCAATTCAATCTGGAAGAGCGTCTTCGTGTGGTTGAAGCGGAACGAGATAAATTAACGAAAGATATAAAGAAATACGAGGCATATGTGAATTATCAGGTAACTCGTTTAAATAAAGCTTTGCAATAGAAGTATGTCCTAGCTAATTAATAAGTGGGTCGATTGACAAATCCTAATAATAGTTCGTTAACTTCGTTTTTATTCCTGCAAATGTTAATTTCTCATCTTTTGTTCTTATATTGAGCTAGGAATGTAGGAATAGGAGGTAAACATAATGCTGGATGAGCTTATTTTCAAAATGAATGAGCAGTATGGGAATAGCGTATGTTTTATGGGACTATCTTTTAAGTGTAGTCGTGGCATTGTAATGATTGATAATTATGAGGATAAAAATGTAAAAAATGGTTTTTTAGTTGTGTTTACCAGTTATCTTGATAACGAGTTGCCAGTGACCGTGCTACTTCATAACATGGAAGAACTTCGGGTATTTCTTGAGGAAGTGGCTTTTTAATGTCAAATATAGTTGATAAAACAATAGTGAAAGAAGATCGCTTATATCGGTATAGGCGATCTTTTTTTATGTCTTTATTCTATTTAAGTAACAACTATTTATATATGTGATGTATTTTTCTCGAAAAAATCGTATGGTTCGTATTTTTTGTTCCGGTGCGCCGTACATTCCCTATATTCAAGATGAGGTGATCTTTATGAAATGTATATGTGGGAAATACATAACAAAGCAAGCAAGGGCATTAGCAGCCGTCTATCGTGCCGAAACGGGGCAATGCATTCATTGTTTAGCTGCAAGTACGAATGTATCCTATCAGGAATTATTGGATAGATATATGGGGATTTATGATTGTAGAACATGTGCACAACATAATAAAAAACGAGAGCTAAGGGCGCGTTTGCTAGGATTATCACAGTAAAAATCCAAGTGAAGAGATTAGGTGGGATATGAATGATTGACGCAATGAAATGTGTGAGATGCGGGTTTAGGTATGTAACGAAGAAAGCCAAGGAGAACTTCGAAGTGGAAGGCCTGCCCGGGGAGTCAGTTATCTGCCTCACTTGTATTGGTGAACTTACTCAAAAAGTTATAAATGATTACGGTTACTTAGTCTATCCAGCTGAGCTAGAAGCATCTAATAAGAGAATGGCTGCTATGCCTCGAACAATAGCAAATTGCAGGCCGTGTATGAAAAAGAATCGGTAACTCTTTTATTCTACGCATGTAAAAAGCATTTGTTAAAAATGCTATACTCCCTGCTTATAATAGCTCCAGCGTTACTTCGTTTCATAGAGATGAACGCTATTGATTGAAAGTTAAAGCGAAGGGAGAAGGGGAAATGGCAGCTCGTAAAAAGAAAGAAAAAACCTCTGCAATTGTGCAGCCTAGCGAAGTTGTGCGAGAGACGACACATCAATTGTTAAGTCATTCACAGCTTATCTATAGCATTTTTCATGCAGATGCAGCAGTTGTTGTCGAGAATCTAGGATTTGGCGATGTGTATGTAAGTGATGCGCCGAACGTCGAAATTGGAAATGAACAGCAGCGGTTGCTCTTTAAAGAACAGCGTATCTTTAATGGGGTTGCAAAACTTTTCTTCGCGACCGGGAGTGAGCCGGTTGTATCTATTTTAGAGGTCAAATAAGACGATGGGGCGGTTTATACAATTCGATCAGAAGCAGTACATGCGAGAGGTGCAAAAGGCGATTACCGTACAGTTACTTCTGATGGAACCTATCATTTTACAAAACCTAAATAACAGCTTTGATACACTGCAGTTGCGCAAAACAGATGCGAAGTATAGAACAATCATGCAGGAGTCTATTCGAAGCTCAATTGTTGAAAGTGCTACGCGGTTCGTTGCAAGCTTTGGTGCAGGTGGAGAAGTGAGCAAGGACGAACCTAGCTTTCTCGTTGTTTATTATGAATATGGTTCGAAGCAAATGAAGAACTCTTCTACTTATCAATTGGCTGGTTCCTTAGGTAGAGACGACTGGAACATGGCACGTAAAGGTCGTGATGTCTATGTAAGATCTTCAGGATCGTGGGTAGATCGTGAAGCTTATGCTGCTCCATTAGGGAGAGCGAGGCAATCTACCAAGCAGAATCAGACCAAGCCATTTGGTGAAGAAATACTGGCTCAGTTTTGGTTTAGAAGAGTAATGCTTGAAAGTATTTTAATGTTCTACGATGCTGTACGCGCTGCTGTTAAGAAAGTACCACCTGGTTCTTATATTAAACTACGAGACATGACGAAGAGGATGTGATGGAGTGGGGAAAATAAATATTTCCGCTATCTACGCTTGTATTGAGCAGACCCTTCGTAATGACTCTGAGATTCAGGCTATGTTGGGGCTATCACAGCAGTCAACTCCTGCAGACTGGCAATTGAAGATTCAAAAAAGAAAGAAGCCTGAAAAGCTCGCTGTCGAGCATTTTCCGATTCTATCTTTTTACAAAAATCCAGGCTCTAGAGGCGACAACTATCTTGAATATAGATTTATCGTGGACTTTGATATCTATACCCAAGGTAATGTGGAGTTGGCGACAAATATAGCAGATCGAGTCGTAAGCTTGTTTGATGACAAGTTTTTGGGTTTGAAGCAGGGCAGTGTGTTCAAAGGCCAGTACATCACGAGTGCCGAGGATGACACAGATCTTGCAAACACGTACAAGTACTTTACTCAAATCGGTCTCACAATTGGGATTGATGAAAATGGCTAAGGGAGGCTATCTAAATGGCAACAACGAAAAATAAGAAAATGATTATTAAAGGTGCAGGTAAGTTTATGGCGAAAATTCCGAACTGTGATGATCTGATCACAATCGGAACGTTGAATAACATGCGTCTGGATGTTCAGCTTGATATGCAGGATATCGAGGGTGGAGACAGCTCTGTAGCATTGGACTCTTTGCTTCGTAAGAAAACGATCGACATTACAGCAGAGGATGCAAAGTTTGATTTGAATCTCGTTCGCCTTATGTTGGGAGCTAAGCTTCGGGAAGGTGTATCTGGCGCGGCCTATAAGATGATTGAAGAATCCGTAGTCGTACCAGGTGTTGCACCGTTCCAACATAAATTGGCTCATACACCTCTAACCACTCCAGCTCCTAAGGCATTTGAAGGTGTTGTAGGTGGTCGTGACCTATCTACAGAAGTTGTGGTGACTGGTGATAATGCTGCTTTTGATGCGGCACTTGCTGGCCGAACAGTTGTTATCGTATACGCAATTGGTGCTGCGGGTGTAAGCCAGGATGAGGATGGCTTTGTATGGGTATTGGAAGAGAAACATGCGGTACAGCAAAACGGCACAGACTTTGAAGTGGATCTTGTATTTGGCTCCTCCATGCACAAAGACCCTCAAATTTCTGTTCGTACGATCAAAGGTAATAAGCTTCTTAAACGTATTGCTACAGGCACACCAAACGAAGAGCAGTATATCGTTGTTGGTGGCAAGTTGAAATTCAACTCTGCACTTAAAGATGTATCTGTCTACGTTAACTACAAGCGTAATGAAGTTGTGGATATCCTTGATATTACGACAAAAGATATGCCATTGACGGTACATGTTGTCCATGATGGTCAGTTCGAGCAGAAGGACGGCAGCATTCAAGGCTATCAAGTGGAGTTGTACCAATGCCGAGTGAAGTCCAACTTCACGCTAGATGCTCAACGTCAAACAGCATCCACACACAGTGTAACATTGACTGTTATCGATCCGGAGCGTATAGATAACCGTCTTGGCAGCATTAAACGTTATGAAATTGAAAGCGCTGGTATCAAGTGCTAATCAAAGGCCCCTCTTCGGAGGGGCTTATTTCATAACAATGGTTAAAAACATATTCGCTCTCCTTAGAATGAGATCGAAGTGGCAGTGAGAATATACTCCCCCAGCTTGCTGTCACTTTGCAAGGTACTTTGCTTGGGGGGGAATTAATAATTGGGGGATGTAATCAATGAGTGAACGAGAACTAGCTATTCCAAGAGCTGCTGGTACAGAAGGAAATGAAGCGAAGGTCAAGCAAGATCAGACTGAGCAATCGAAAGATACGGAGACACCTAAGCAGATGCTATCTCAAGAAGAAGCAGATGTGCGTGAAAAAGTATTTTTTGAAGAAGATGAGAAAGTACGCCTTCGTGACGGCAAGACGTATTCCATTCCACCGCTCGGACTTAAAGATGCACGCCAATTAATGAAGAAATTGAACTCAATCGATTCTGGGGTCATCATCGCGAATCTCATTCCTGATGGAGATGATGGCGAAGATCGATTCCATGAACTTATGGATGTCTTGCTTATGGCATTCAAGCCGTACTACAAAGAAATAACAGCAAGTCATTTGGAAGAATACGTAGACTTGGATACGGCGAAGAAGATAATCGATAGCATGATTGGTTTGAACGGCTTAAAAAAGTCACTGTAACCACTGAAGAAGAGGAAGAAGAATATGATAATAAGCCGCCGGTAGATTGGGCGAATGTCTTCTTCAAGTTGGCGCATTATTGCAATCTAGATAAAACCCGAGTGTGGCAACTTACGCTTCCTCAGCTAGGTTACTATTTAGAGCAGTGTCATGAGCATATTGAATTTACGATCAAAGTTTCCAGTATGTCCTTAGGAGGATTGTTCGGAGGAGCTGTTTCAGGTACAGGATCAGAGTCTAGCAGTTCGTCGAGTAGTTCCAACAAGGATGATTATCAAGTAGCAACTGAGGAAGATATGAATTGGCTTTCTAGTATTTTGTAACGAATACGAACTCCTGTCTGCTCCTGTGTTGGAGGGGCAGGGGTTTTATATTTTATGGAGGCGGTGAGACCGTGAATCAGATCCAAACGGATATTATTTTAGAATTTCAAAAGTCCATTGATAATATGACTCGCTTTGGTCAAGAGATGGAGTCTCTTGATGATCGATTTGGACGCTTGGACCAACGTGTTAATGCATTGCGTTCTTCCATGAGTGCTTTGTTTACACAAATGAACAAGGGTGGAGGTACTAATCTTCAACAGCAGTTAGATCGTGAAATCAATGCCGGAATCTCTCAAAAGGGGATCGCTCTAGCTGGATCAGGAGATAAGTCTATTAAAATTGATAAAGAATCTATGCAGCAGTTGCTTGCTAAATTAGAAATGGCATTGAACGTAGAATTGAAAAAAATTGTACGAAACATGAATGTCGAAGTAAATCCCAACTATGCGAACGGTCAGCGAATCGAGATTGATGATGAATCAATAAACAAACTGATCAAACAATGTGCGAATGTGATTCAGAATCAGGTAGAGGGATTGATGACCTCTCTCAACGGTAGTAATCTTATTCGCCCAGGTGGTCTGAATGGAATTGAATTAGAGATTGAGAAAAGCACGATAACGGAAATTGTAAAGCAAATTAAGCAGGCGATCATTACCAAGATTCAAAGACCTGACATCGCCGAAGTATCTGAGCTTAAAATAACGAATGAAGATTTGCAGAAAGCAATGGGGACAATAAAATCCAGGTTGTTGGCAGCTTTATCAGTAGATGTAGGTGATGCAGGCAAACTGGACGGTAATGAAATAAGTAATAAATTGAAGCTTATTCCTAAAGAAATAGAAGAAAGTCTACACGAATACATCACTAAGACGGTAGCTGGCATCAATGGTGTTATGAAGGGAAAAGCAGAAATTCCTCTCGATCAAATTAGTAGAGAGATGAAGCGAATCATTGCCAAAGAACTCGGATCATCTGTTAAAGACTTGCAGCAGCTTGGCTCTATTGACTCAGGCTCGATACGTAGTTATCAATTGAAATCAGAATTTGAACGCGTATCTAAAGTGTTAGACAAAAAACTTAATACAAGTATTCAAGATGAGGTAACAGAGATTGTAAGGCATATTTCTGAAGTCGAGGTTAGGTTATCACCGAGGCTTAAAGTTCATATCGCTAATCAAATTAATCGTATTAACAACAAATTAGTAGAGAAAATCAGAGAGCAGCTTAACGTCCAAGTCCAGTCTTTACTGCAAGACATTGCTGAGATACGGACTACACCGGGACGATTGAACGGCAACTATATAGCAACTAATGGAGTCGGCAGGCAGGATACTGTTGGAAACAGCAATCAAGTAAATACAATTCATTCGGGTAATGATGCAGCAGCAGCGGCTAAAACTCAACTAGGACAATTTAAAGAAGCTCTTGAATCTTCATTAAGAAATGCACTTGCTGGATCCTTATCAAATGTCCCAATGAACATTCTTTATCAGGCAACGGAGACGTTTAAGGTCGTGCAGCTCGAACAAATTAAGATGATGCAAAATCTGATGACGAAGTCAGATAATCTTAAAGATGTAAAAGATCCGACAAAGGGTCCGGACATGACTAAGGTGCAAGCGATGTTGTCAAACCTGCAATCTTTTGTTCGCCAGCAATCGACGTATTACGGTACCGACTATCATCAACTTTATCAAGTAGCTGGTCTCAGTACAACAATGCTGAATACCGAGGCTGAGATGAAAGAGTTCATTCAATTGGTAGCTGAGCTTAAGGTGCTTGATCCAGGTGCTGATCCTTTAAAAGTTGCAAATCATCTAGAGAATATCAAAGAGCAGTATGGTATTGATATGGCTAAAATAAGGGATGAAGTAGTGATTCCCGTAGCTGCTATGAACAAAGGGACAGATATAGGAATTGAGGCTATGTTAGCTGCTGTTACACCCACAAGCGATAGAGGGGCTATAGATAATCTAGATTTTCGATCAGCATTAGTATTCCAAGGTACAGCACTTCACGCTAATGAGAAGCCGCCTGCAGATTACGGCTCCTACTTTAAAATTCTTGATAAAATCATGTCTCCAAATGCAGCTAAGAAGCTAGAAGAGTTAGAAATTAATAGAAAAGTTAATGATAAGATCAATAATAAAGAAGTAGAACGAGAAGCAAAGGACGTACTAAGTGATTATGTAAAAAAGATGGCCAACGAAAAAGACCCTGATAAAGTTAGGGATTATAATCAAGCTATTTTTGGAACAAAATCCTCTAAAGATGGTACGCCTATGACCAACAAAGAAGTTGGCAATATGCACATTTATTTGGATAGAGCGATAGATTTCGAAAAGAAACTGGAAAGCTTTAAAGAAACAGAATACGTAAAAATGATCACAGAATCTCTTGATAATCCGCTAGTTAATGTAAATAGAGCCTCTCAAGGGTGGACGATTGCGCTTGATTCTGTTATTCAAGAGCTGACTCCAGCGATTAATACGGTATCTTATGCGTTGTTAAATATGTCTAATTATATTTCTGAAAATGCACAATTGTTTGCTAAATTAGCTAACGTTCTATCTACTGCACTGTTAGGTATGTTGGTATGGAAGGGAATGAGAGGAGGCGTTACTAGTATAAATGGAAATGCAGAAATACTTCGCAGGCGTACAACATTACAAGATACTGTAAAAGCCTTTGGGACAGGTGAGACTGGTCATTTAATTGATAATGGAGTTAGAGCATTGACTCCAAAAGAAATTGGAAGATATCAGAAATTACCTGAAGTTGACCGATATATTCAAGAATTGCATGGGATGTCGCAGCAGCAGCAAGATCATTTTAGAAAGTATGTTGCTGAGAAGCAAATAAATATTAAAGACCTTCCTACCTTATTTTCTGCCATGGAAGAATCTAAGTCTTGGGAAGAGCGTAAAGAGTTGTCTAGTGACGAGAAATACAATAAATTCAAAGCTTATAACAATCGATTAAGTACCTCCACTGTGGCTCCCCAGATGCTGAACGCTTCATTGATGGGTAATATTGGGCATATGGTGAATAGTAGTGCAGATTTTGAAGGGTATCGAGCAAACACCGAATTTGCTAGTGTGTCAGATAGAATGTCTAGAATGACACAGAGTGAATTCGATGGGTTTGAAAAGCACCTTGGAGAGATGAATCGTAATGGTTCACCAGCAATTAACACTCTAGGTGAACTCTCGAGAGCATTAGATGAGTATGATAAAGCAATGAATGATGCAGACAAATCAAGTAGAGAATCGAGTCCTACTTTTGTGAGTTTATCACATGCAGTACGAGGTATGAATGATGAAATATCAAGGACCGATAAATTAAAGAATGGATTTACAAAGTTCTTGACTGATATTCCGAATTTGGTAAAAGGAACGGGTATGTCCATAATGGGGTTAGCCAAAGGTATTGCTGGTTTGGCGGCTGAAATTATTGGTGTAATGGCTCTAGGTGAAATCACTAAAAATCTTGCTGAAGAATATACGTTAACGGATAACCAAAAAAAGCTCAATACACTTGACGATACGGAGATGCTAAAAACCAAGTTTGCAAATCACTTACAAGAGAGAAAGGAAATTGACGTTCTTGATTTTCTCATGGTAAGGGAAATTTCTCATACTCTTGCTACGGGTGGGAATTTCTTGGGTGGAAACTTTATTGGTACTGATGCCCAGTATCTTGGGTATCCTCAGATTATGCAAATGGAAAGTGAATTGAGGGAATATTTAAAATCCAAGGGACATGAAGTAAACCCGTTCTTAGATTTATCAGTGTATTTTAGAAATAATAATATTAATCCTGAAGAATTAGTTGCTCAGTGGGCTAACGATACAGGACAAACAGAAGCGGTACAGAAAAGTAGGCAGGAAATTGCAATAGAAGACTATAAAGCTAACCAGAATAAATCCTTGGATAATAGAACGTTACAAGAAATTGGAAAGCAAGCCTATGAGGAAGAAAGATCAGCGGGTAAACTCAAGTTTGCTAATTTTGATACCGAGGAGACAATGTCTGGCATCCAGTCGGAAGTGAATTCATTAAAGAGCAAACATAATATTGCACTCTCAGAAGCAATTGCTGGCGGAATGGCAACAGATTCTGTAGATTATGCAGAGTTGAGAAAGACTCAAATAGATAAAATAGAAAATGTTTACAACGAAAAGCTTAGTGAAATTAATAAATATAGAACAAAAATGGAAGAGATGATTAAGAGTGTTCCTGCTGATTCTCAAGATCATCAGGATGCTCAGAAATATTTAAACAGTTATACAAAATTAGGTGAAAAGATCATATCTGCAAGGGATGCAGCTATTATACCTGAGAGAAATAACGAAGCACAAACTAATATCCAAAATAGCATGAGTAAATCCCAACGTAATTTTCAACGTATTGATCTGCTTGCGCAAGCTAAAGAACTAGCTGCAGCTTATACGATGGATACAGGTTCACAAGCTTATCTAGATGCGATGGAAGGTATTACGAAAGGTCGCATTCAACAGATGAGGGACGAGCTTGGAAGACTGAAAGGTATTCAGGCTACTGGCGATCAATCGGAAGAGTTGAAAAATCAAATTCTAACGCAGCAGAACGCCATTGACTCCGAAAAAATGAAGTTAAAAGAGTATAAGCTGGCTGCTATCGGTATACCTAGAGAAAAGCTGAACGAGCGAAGCTCGGATCGAGAGAATGAGCTGCTGGCACTTAAAGTGCGCATGGGCAATCCAGATGACTCGTCTCCTGTAGTTAGAAACAAAAAGATCGCGAACGCCAAGACAGAAGTAAGGGAGACAAAGGAGCTGATTGATATCTGGCGTAAAAAATTGCCGGGTGCTCAAGCGGAAGAAGCGGAGAAAATTCAGCAAGAAATACGTGATTTGACGAAGCTGATGTATCAGACGCAGCTCGGTATTTATGATGAAGTGAAGGGGACTGCTGGTACATTCAATTTACCGGATGGCGTTACGCCAATGTCTCGGTATGAGTATTTAACGCGAGGTGGAACCCATCAATCTACGACGCTCGGAATGGGCGATGTTTCAGTCCATATTACGCTTCCTAATGTAACAAATGGAGTCACGCAATCACAGCTGCATACGATTGGTTCTCAGCTCGGACAAGGGTTGGCCAACGGTCGTGTAGGCGGCTGGCGCAATCAAATGTTAATGAATCCAAGCAATTACCGTCGCAAATATTAGTTTTCGATTGCCCCTCCTTATAATAAGGTGGGGCAATTTTATATAAGGAGGTTGAAAGATGACCCAGCAAAATATGTTTTTTTCAGAAGATCATGTGTACAAGAAGAAATTGTTTTATGACAACGGGCTTCGCTATACGGAAGTAAAGGCGAAGATCATTACGGAATATAAACCGCCAACACCTGTGTTGAAATCAAGCGTGAACCAAACGATTGCTTCCTCAGCAGGACTCGTCCAACATGGTACTTCTCACTACAGTGCGACATTAACCCTATTGTTCTATTCAAAAAAAGAGTATGCAGATTGGCTGCAATTTATAGGAGCGTCTCATAAGTATTACGATGAAAAAGGAACGATTTACGTTGGTATTGTTACAGGAGAACCCAATGTTTCTACAGCTGAAATGGAGACGAAATATATCGTTTCGATTGGGCTGACTCTTATACGTAAACAAGAGTTCGAATATCGATATCGCACGCAATTTATTGATATAGATAATCATTGGGCAAAAGGATATATCAACGAAATGGAGCAGAGAGGCTTGATTTCTACCAACTATTCGGACGGGGAAGCCATTGCAAACTTTCGACCAGATGATGCGCTTGTTCGAGCTGAAGGAGTTTCCTTTTTGATGAGGACGTATCGACATATAGAGAAAATATTGAGGGGGCAGTAAGATGAAACGTTGGATTGATGTTGACCCGCTTGATTGGTTTTATCGGGATGTACTGGAGATAGACAGGTTGTTTACAGATGAAACGGAAAACTATTCAATCGTAGATGGCATTAGCTACAACATGTTTGAAAGAGGATATGAAAGAATCGTTAAGAGATTTATCACGGTAGAAAATCAAAAAGAGTTTCTCATTCCTAATTATAAGTACCATGCTGATAATCCGATGTATGTGTGTATAAATGGTATTGATGTAGTTCCAGAAGAGGTTCAGGATGGAAAAGTCATTCTATCTGCTCCATTGTCTGCAGGAATGGAAGTCGTGTGCATCGCTTATGGAAAAGTCGCCTATAGACAAGAGGGTTGTGTGAAAAGACCGGATACAGGTTGTTCACAAGATGTAGCTCCTCACGCTGATTTGAAGCATAAAGCTAACTATCAAGCAAACTTAAAATACCGTACAGAGACGTGTACCGTTCTAGGAGTAAAACTGAAGAAGAGGCTTGTTGAAGTGAAAGCAGGGGAAGATCCAGATAAAAAAATTACACAAGCTATCGGCTTCAAGCGGGATATATTTGTCGTTCATAAAGGAAGAGTATATTTACCTGCGAAGTACGATGGCTTCCCGGCTAAGATCGGATACAACTATTACGGCAAGGGAGCGGTTCGTTATACAGTAGAAACGGTTATTGTAGAATCTCCTTGTGTTAAATACAATGACAGGTTTTTCCCATCTACCAGATTGCGCAGATCGGAGTTTTTCACTTTGATCTCTAGAATGCGAGCAAATCTATATAATCGATTTACGGACCACAGCTATCAGCATAATCCATCGCCGAAGCGACCAATTACAGATAAGGATGAATGGATTAGACGCTGGTATGGGGCTGATGTAGCAGCAACGCTAGATGAGAGATATATGGATGGCTGCTATGTGTTCCCTCTTTACGAGGATGGTAAATTTGAGCCAGAAGAGTGTGTGACACGAGCAGAAGCCGTAACCTATTTGAATCGATTTATAGAATGGGCGATTGAGAAATTCAGATAAGGAGGGAATGTCATGTATGTATCTGACTATAATCACCCTTCAAGTCGATTGCTAGAAGGGATACAGAATAAAATAGATGCTGCTGGCCATGAGCCTAGAGTAGTGATAGAACTTGATAAAATGACGTATGTTAGTGGGCTTAGAAGGAAGTATGATGCAGTAAAGTATGTGCAAGAAAGTGTAGTTTCTGACTTGTTATCCATAGATAAAGCCGAGAAGTTGACGGAATATATTCCCGGTACTCATGTACCAGGCACTCCCCCTCCGCCTGAAGTATGGAATAACACACCGACGGAGCTTCAGAATGTCACCATGTCTATGCCTATCATTTTCAGTAGTACGCTGCGAGGGAAGAGCAATAGTTCTCGCACAATACAAGGAATGTTCATTACAGATTGGCATGATAGTGATCCTAGATGCTCTCGCAAAAATCATAATGGCATCGATTTTGATTTGGTTATGAACGACCCTGTACATGCGGTCTGGGCAGGAAGAGTTACAGAAGCTAGAGCAATGAATGGATATGGTAAGGTAGTCTACATCGATCATGGGAATGGCTGGCAGACAAGATACGCCCATCTAAACAGTATTTCTGTCAATCGAGGTGAGCAGGTGTCAGCTGGAGATATCATCGGATTGGGGGGGAATACGGGATTATCCATTTCAAGTCAAGGTGGAGATGGGACTCATCTACATTTCGAAGTTAGACTTAATGGTACAGATTTAAACCCAGAGCCCTTCCTTAGGAGACAGAAGAGTATTCAGTTGGCTTCTAAAACACCCAAAACTACAGCAACTACGCCTCCACCTGCACCAATTTCAGGTGGTTACGTGGAATATCATGTGGAGGCTACTGCCTATACAGCAACATGCAAAGGTTGTACGGGCATAACGAAGGGTGGCACCGATGTTCGAAAGTGGGAGGGATGGAAAATTATCGCGGTAGATCCTTCTCTTATTCCACTTAAAAGCAAAGTTGAATTGATCGTAGAAGGCGTGTCATGGGGCATTTATGATGCCGATGATATCGGGGGAGATATTAAGGGGAATCGTATCGATATTCTTATGGAAACGACTCAGAAGGCATATACATTTGGTAGAAAAGATGTAGTGATCCGAGTACAATCATGGGGCGATGGTAAGGAGCGTACCTTGACAGGAGATTATGGTAAAGAAATAGTCACTTATCAAGTGAATCGGACGACGTCGAAACAGACTTACTCCAAAGATTTCACGGCGAAAAGAACGACTTTGCCTCCTAAAAAATATCCAATACTAGAAGGGGCAGAGCAATTTCTGATGAATGAGACAAAGAGTAAAATGCACAATGTTCTCGGATTCAGGAAAACAAATAGTGCTGGCCATACGAAGAAAATTGTGTTTGAGCATGAATGGATCAATGCAGGTAATCTCTCTTGGGCGTACAATGCTGAGCTTGGTATTCATGATGTTATCACGGTTAGGGTTGATGATTATCCGATCGTTCAAATCAGTGGAGCTAGTGCCAAAAATGGGGTTGCTTATCCACCTTCCATACCAGTACCTAAAGGGAAGCATAAGGTGGTATTTTCATTTGCCAACTCGGCAAATGCTTCTTCGGGAAGATTTGGTTTACTGTGGTTAAAGGCGAAAGAGTTCGATGTTGAGACTATAGAGGCTAAGCAGTTATGGTCGTTTGTAGATAATATGAATAGTTCAAGTAAATGGACCGCGAACGGCAATGTGAGCCTGAAGGATAAAGGCGATTATCAAGCAATCTCCACAAAAGGTGGAGAAGCAGGCATTGAGCGTTCCAAGAAAATTACCAAATTTCCATTTACGATGAACTTGCGAGTGAAGGTAGCTACTGACACAATAGGGCGTGTTTATCTTAGTAACGGGAAAAAAGGATTTATGGTGACGATCCGGCCTGATGGTATTTCTGCTCAGGGTGGAGGAGCATACAGTATTGATAACCAGTCTGACTTTGTCGAGTATACGATTGTTTGCCATGATGACACAGACATGGATGTGTATGTAAGGCGTAACGAGGAATGGGTGAACACAGATGTTAGAGGTACCAGTTATTCGCACAATGCGAACCAGATACTGCTGGTCGTTAGTAAGGGTACGATGTTTATTGACGATGTGAAATATGCATTTAATAACTATGCAATCGAACAGTTCGCAACGAGGATCGGAGATATGTATAGTGAGAAATGGTATGAAGTAGGCGACTTTGAATTCGAAGAGATGTTTACGGTCGATAAAGATGTTATCTCGTGGGAAGTCAATGCGCATATGGATACCTCGTCATCGACTGCTCGAATTACGCTTGATAACGGAGAAGGCATCTACTCTCCTATGTGGCAGCGGAATGCTGATTTTCCGAGTACGTATAAAAAGAAAGCTCCACCTCTATCCTTCTGGGAAGGTGGGGAACTATGCCATGTTATTTCAGAAGGGACGCCTATTCGAATCTATGCTGGCTTTGGCAATGAATTAGTAAGGGTATTCACTGGAATGATCAAGGGCGAAATCGAAGAGAATGCCAAGGAGAGAACGATATCCTTTAGCTGTGTAGATCGATTTGACATGATTGAAGAGCATGTACTTTACAGGCCTAAATCTTATCCGCCAGAAGATACACTTGGCTCCGATGGAGGGGCATTCGCATGGATTAAGTCTAGTATTGTAGAAGATATTGCAGTGGAGTCAGGAATAACGACGTGGAAGGTGCATGCAGAAGACTTTGCTTATCCTGACTATGATATCGATGACACGGTCTATATTGATGTGAATAAGAGTGAAGGCACATTTATGAAGTTTAATAAATCAACGGGAGAGCTTGATGCTGTTTCACAAGAGGCGATAAAAAAGGTTGGTGGTTGGGAAAATCCATTTGTAGCATCGGTAACGTTCCCGGTCGGCACTAGATCTTCTGATGCGATTCATTCATTGATTCAGGACATGCCCTATCGAGTGTTCTGTAACCGTTACGGGACGTTTATGATGAAACGGATGGATTTCTTGGATGATCCAGATTGGCTGGTCAAGCAGGGGACGAAGTGGGAATTTACCGGTGATGAAAATTTATTTGAGCTGAACTCCTCTACGGACTATTCGCGTGTTCGAAATCATTTGATGATTTCAGGTACATCCGGTTTGGTTGAACACTTTTTTGATAAGTCACTCATTATTGCCACGAAAGGCAATATACGTACAGCGGGTATGAATCTAAACTGGCTTGATGAAGTAGATGGGGCCTCTATGCGTGGATTGAAGCAGGAAATTGCAAATAAAGTGTTTTTTGATATTAAACGCCAAGCTAGAACGAAAAATGTGGTTGTCAAAGGAAATCCTCTCATCGAACTGTTGGATACGGTCTATGTACATAATGAAAGTACGTATACGGCCAATCACTATATTGTGAAGGGGCATCGACTTGTCGGCAGTAATAAAGGAATAGTCAGTTATCTTGAATTAACCTGGCAGCTGTTAACTTAATAAGATTTAGCGAATAGGGACAATTACGTTAATGACGATAATTGTCCTTTTTCTTTTCTTATAATGCCTTCGAAAGGGGAGGTGAGTAAATCCATGGATAATCGTAACTTTCTAAATGTGAATGACGTGTTCCCTGTACTCGATCTAATACGAAGGGAAATGGCACGCGAAGGATTGTATTCCTCAGGCAATAACCAATCTGTTGTGCTAAAGAGTAGACTAGAGCCGAATGTCATTAACGTTGAAGTTCTGCGAGAGCTAACCAGTTCGCCAACGTTAGTTACTTCTGTTATTTATACGTATGATAGCGGAACAATTGAGAGGCTAATGCTTGAACGGGATGAGTCACTGATCGTTACAGGGTTCCTTATTGAGATTGAACATCCTTCCAAAGTCAATGAACAGATAGAGGAGGAGACGGATATTCAATCTTTCTCATCCATTCAAGGAACAATTATTCGAGAGAATGGGTTGTTCAAAAATGTAGTACTCCAATATACGAAGGCGGTGTAGTGGTTGTCCAGTGGAGCCAATTTCGCGAGTTATGTAGTGGGAGGAAGATTTGATCCTCCGTTCATGCCTACCAAGACGACTCCTTACATTGAAGGGGTTATGGTTCCTTCAAACGGTTCGGGAAAGTGGAAGGATGAGCTTAAGATTCAGGAAGATTGTGAGCTTCTATCTGTAGCTGTAGGTGTATCGGATTATGAACCAAAAGACTATTGGAACCTATATGTAGGCAATGCGTTGGTGTGTCGCAATATTTATACGAAAGATTTGCCAGAGGGTATGAATTTTACAGCGATCATTCCCTGTCCGGCAGGCACTATTTTGAACTTTGAGTACTTCAACGAAGGAGGAAAGCCCAAATTCATATGGGTAAACTACCAAATGTTGAAATAGAAAGAAGGTGATTGCATGGCGGATACTTCTTACCAGCCAACGCCTTGGATCGAGAACATCATTAATGAGGAGCACTTACTAGGAGATTTAGTAGGTATATGTACGAACAATGGATGGACGAAAGTAGGAGAGTTTACAAAGCTAGTATATGCAGAAACACTTACTAGGCCGTCTATTAAAAGATTCTATTTACCTTTGGCCAACCCAGTTATTGAGCTACCTTATATGCTGCATGAAGAGGATTTCTACGTTTATTTAAATGGCGAGCCTTGCCCGACTACTTTTTATACGGCTGAAAAAGACTACAGTACGGGAAAGACAATTATTGAATTTGCTCCTGCCGTTCATGGTCAGGTAGCTATTTATTACAGTGACTTGTTAGGTACTAACGAGTTTCCTTTCTTTGTAGCCAAGCATTATGTTGTAAAAAATACTTCGGGGCATTTATATGGCATGGCGATGTTAGCTCAGTTTAGAGAGCAGCTTTCGAATACAGGTTGTAAAGTCCCATTTGCGATTTATGATCCTGATCCACCGCCGCACAATGATTTTGGTACTCAATTGCGTCCTCAAGATACGAGTATTTTTTCATGGGCTATTCAGAAGGCGGAAGAAGATAACTTGTATGATCGAGGCACGATTTATTTCTATCAATTGGAGAAGTTTATCGATGGTGGTCAGTGGTTAGCGGGCTGGAATAACTATGATGAATTCAAGCGGCTTGCATTGGATGTAGAAATACAGACGACGATGTGGGGGCTGCAGAATGATACAAATGCTCTGCAGTCTAAGATTACACATAAATATCCGCAAAACTTTCAGTCTCCAATCGTCACATCACGGATGAGAGTTCCTCAGCTGGAACATATTGAGCGCAAAGGCTTTACAGACATTAAGTACACGAACTGGTGGAATGACAGCAAAGTACATGTAAAGGGCTTTGTGGATGGCAAGTCGTTAATGCTTATTTTGCTTGCGGATACAGTACCTGTATGGGATAGGAATGCAGTTCCCGCAGTTCCGTTATATATGGGAGATTTTGATGAAGACGGTGTTGAAGAAGAAGTAGTTTCTCGACTAATTCCGTTTGAATTTCAAGGAGCCCAGAAAAGAAGTGCACCTATTCTCTCAAGTAAGCCAATGACGAATAAAAATTCCAAAGTTCGAGTGTGGCTTTCAGGGGATAACGACAGCGATACAGGAGATGAGGCCATAACACTTACGATAGCTGGACAAGTCATTGGTAAATTTAAAACGGCTAGTCCGGGGCCGCCTGTTCTCCATAAAGAAGATGCTGAACTTATGGGTGAATTTCCTCTTACGGGTATTGAGGGAAAAATCTCATTTGATATTGAAGCATCGAGTACATCCTTAGTTAATGGTCATACGCCGATATCGTCAAGAATGTGGGTCGAAATTGCTGCCCACACGGCTCAAGCTACTGGTAATTATCCGGCTGCTTTATTTTCAGGCACTGCTTATTACAAAGAAGGCATCGATCTTGAGCCTGCTTTGAAGCAGTCGGCAAAGTTTGATTATGACGATGTGGAAATCAAGCAAGAAATCCTTCTACCTATTATGAAAGAGTATCCGCATTATCCGAGTAATGGTATCGATTCCGTCATGGTGAAGCGCAATAAACAGGGTGCTAAATATCAGGCTCATTATCTCTCGTGGAATGTGCCGCCTAATATGATGCCTCCACGGAGAGAGAATGCAGATGGTCACAAGCACCCACGAGCATGGAACAACTATGAACATGCGACCTATAAATATCAGTTCAATCCATCTCGTTATAGCGATAAGGCACACTCATCTAGAGCGCTGCTCATTCATCCTGAAGACGGTACGTTCGGTACGCTGCGAAATGTTATTTTGGTTAGTCCCTTATCTATAATGAACGGTGACGAGCTAAAAGCAGTAAAGAACCATTGCAATGAGTTGGATAAATACGAGGTGTACGCGTACTACCTTGTAGAAGGAAATTCGCCATTGACGAAGCGACCTGGTACTCCATTCCGGCCGGCTGGACTAGGAATTTTGAAAGTGGGGTATGAACTCCCCGAAATTCCGCCACCGCCACCACCGCCACCGGAGTTGTTGCTATCTATCGATCCTAGTTCGTCAACGATAGATGCTGGAACAAGTATCAGATATACATCAACATATAGCAATCATTCTCCAATCGCCCACTTCCGCTGGTCGGTGAAAAGTGGAGTTAACAAAGGTGATTATACGGTAGATGAGGCAATGTTTACTTTCCGGACAGCTGGAATTTATCAAGTGAAACTAACGATATGGAATGAGCTTGGTCAGTCAGCTTCAGCAACAGCATCGATTGTTGTTAATCAGCCGCCACCACCACCACCGCCACCACCACCGCCGCCGCCGCCAAATACAATGCAGTGCGGTCAGATGACGGAATCTGGCGGAGGAAGTTTTACACAGAAACATCATGAATTAGGATCTAAAGCCGGAATGGTTCGCATCGATTATGACATGTACGGTTATCCTGATCGACTAGAAGTTTACTATCAGAATCAACTACTTGGATCGACACATGGTGAGGTTCAGCATAAGGGGTCAATTACGTTTCGTTATATTCCAGTTGGTGGTGAAACGCAGATCAAAGTCACAGTTACTTCTAGTGAATCGCATACTGCTTGGGAGTATCTAGTTCATTGCCCTGTTTAAAAGGTGATTCATTTCAACTGACAAATTCATAGAAAAGTAAAAGGGGTGCGAATTAAATGCCGTTTATTGATACAACACCTGCAACATATACACCGAAAGTAACGGAAGCGGACTTGCAGCCGCGCTTAGGTAATCTTCTAGAAACAGAGGGTTGGAAAGTTGTGGCTAACTTTAAGAAGGTGGTTTTTGATGCAAGACTAACGAATCCGAATACTCCTAAAATTGAAATTAGTAATTATCGTATTACAGTGGCTGAGCATTTTATTTATGCGAATACAGAAAATAAAATGTTTGGTTTGGCTATTGCTGGCACATGGAATCCAAAGCTTCTTGAGTACGGTGCTCGTCCTGAAAAAGACTCTATGAAACCATTTTCAGAATGGTGCACAAATGAATTTCGTAAGTATCGTTCACCGCAGACACTATTTGTATATATGGTAGAAGAACTAAAGGGGCTCACTCCTAATTATCCTGATATCCTACTTGCTTGGGAGGATGATTCACCAGATGCTCAGTTACGAGCCGCATTAGATATTGAAGTGGAGGAGTCCGTGTGGCAAAAAGGATCGGGAGCTCCTATCTTTACATTAGCTAAGGCAGAAGGCGAGCGGATGCAGTCTCCTGTCATGCAGGCTGGACTCCGTTCAAAGTTGATGGAATCTTATTACCATCCTCCGTATAACTCAGCTGTTCAATATACGAATTGGTGGAGAGATTCCGAAATTTCAATTAAAGGTACGTTAACAGGAACGAATATGTTCTTTATCGTACAGTGTGACAATGTACCTGCTCCAGAAGGTAACCTGGTTCCGATTATCCCGCTCTACTTCGGTAAACTTGATCCGATTGAACAAGGCGATAATGCATACGCTTTATTTGCTGGTAGTGTGCCTATGGAAGAAACGCTCGATAAGGTTGCGGAGTATGACTTCGACGATACATTGAAGCGACAAAAAAATATTATGCCGCTTCTGAAAAGCTATCCGAAATTCCCTGCTAACGGATTAGATAATGTCTGTGTGCATCGTGGGAAGTTGGGTGCTCGTTATCAAGCACATTACTTGTCATGGAACTCACCACCGAACTTGATGCCGCCTGCACGATCTTCCGTTGATGGCAAACGCGATTATCCGCGTGCTTGGAACAATGCGGAGAACCCATTGTATAAATATAATTTCAATCCATCTCGCTATAGTGGCAAAGTACATACTTCCAAAGTGTACGTCATTCATCCAGAAGAAGGTGTGCGAGGTACACTTAAGGAAACCATTTCCCTTGCTGCCTTCTCCTTTAATGCGAATAAACTTCGCGTTAAAAAGGCAAATTGTCCGAATGAATATGATGTATACCGCTACTTCTTGGTTGAGGGTATTTCCCCATTAACGAAGAAACCAGGTACACAGTTCCGCCCTGCAGGTATTGGATTGTACTTAAATACCGTAGATGAGGATGGAAAGGTAATTGTTCCACCTCCTGTCACCCCATAATCCATAATGGAATGCAGCAGGAGAGTAAATAAAATTCGAGAGGTGATTAACCGTGGCATGGTTTGATGGTGATTCGACGATACAGTTATTTCCTAGTGAGCTAGAAGAACGATTTAACGCTAATGGTTGGGATACATTTATTAAATATCGGGCAGTAACAGGTGACCCGAGAAATACGAAAACAAAATTTGCAGATGTTCGCCTTTTCCGTTCGCAAGGTTCGGATGGACAAATTCGTAACTTTGGTATGGTCTATGGATATGGTGGCTATACCCGTAAAGCCGGAGAAATGGACTTTATTTCTCAGAACTCTGTGCTAGGAGAAGCTAGTAAAGTAACAGGGGCTGCTGATAAATATAGCATCATTGTGCGTCCAGTTGAGAAAGACTCTGAGATGATTTACAAGAACGGGATGTTCTTGGAAAAGACGGAGTACACGATAGATTACTATTCGGGTACATTTACGTTGACGAAGCCTGCAGCACCTACAGATACGTTTACGGTATCTTATTCACCAGCGGTAAATGCGCCAAATATTCCTAAACGTTTATTCTTCTTTACGTTCGATGATGTACGTTCGGAGAAAATTGTTGAAGGTATTGGTGGTGGCGTGTACCTTGGAGATCCGGAATCTATTCTTCCGGATGGGGATGGAAAAAAGAAGAATTTTAAAATTCCGACGGATACGACGATCAAAGAAGGTTCTGTTCGAGTATTCATTAACCAGCTAGAAGTTCCAGTTGATGCGTATACCGTTGACTATGTAAAAAATGAAATTATTTTTGAGCAAAATCGTCCGGCACCGGATCCGGGTGCGGAGCTGCATGCTTCGTATGTTAGAATACTGTCCGGCACAGGAACGAAGATGATTAACTACGGAGATATTCTATGCAAAAACTTTGATGCTGATAATGGCAAGTCTATGATGGATGCTGTATATTCTTGCATTTATTACATTTATCCATCTTTGCCAACTGCCTTGTCGTTCACGCCATTGGATAACTTTGATCGAGGATGGCAGCGAGATTCGACGATGTACTACTGGGGCAACTTTACAAAAGATCGCATCGTAATGTTCCTGCGTCCAGATCCTACAGCAGGGCCAGAGAATACTTATTATGCACCATTGTATATTGGACGAATGACGACGATCGGCAAGTCGCCACGTAAAAATCATGTGCTTATGTCTGGCTGCCGAGAGAAGGATGAGATCAAATGGACGAAAGACATGAAGTTCGGTTCTGTTTTCGTAGATTATGGTAATAACACTTCTAACGGTAATCGTTCGGTACAGCTGCAGCAGTCCATTGGCGGAACTTATTACCAGAACCATTACCTAGCGTTCATTACACACGATAAAATGGTTGACGCAGGGGAATCTAGGTTCAACCCATCTGTATACTCTGGTAAGTATCATATTAGCCCAATGTACGTAGTGCATCCAAATGACGGCTTTGTTGGTAAGCTTGATGAATGCTATGCCATTCATCCTAAAAATATTTCTCAACTAGATGAGTTGGAAGTTGTAGAAACGTCTGAAAATGAGGATCCAGGCAAAGGTGATGGTGTGAAACGAACATTCCATCTATCGCATCAACCATCACTCAAAATGGACGGGACTCCATTTAAGTTGGAGGTTAAAGTTAACTGCGTCCTGCAAACGCTCGGCACAGATTATACACTTGATTACCATTCCAAGACGATTACCTTCTTGGGCGGTAAAGTGCCAGCGTCTGACGATGAAATTCTAATTACTTATGACTATAAGCAAATCTATCGTTATACATTAGCTGATACGCCTGTAAGCCCTCTTACCTTGGCGACTATCAGTCCATTTGCACCAATTGGCCTTGGTGTTCTGAAGGAAACCCTCCCGAAGAACCCATAATAAATATATTGATATATTGAGGGAGGTTGGCGGTGAACATGCTGAATGGTAAAAAATCTTACCTTATCAGATTCACCGCCCTTTTTTCTAAAAAGGGCTATGAACTGGCATTTGGTATAGACACAATATTGGATACTGTGCGAGAAACTCAATACCACTTGTCTGCCCCTGCTATTAGTACCTACCGAACGCTGAAGCTGGATGTTATGAAGACGGCTACGAAATCTCCTTATTCTGCTAGCAGTCTCTTTGGTGACAGATTGCAACAAGCTATGAATGTTACGGAAGTGGAAGGAGAGGAACTGCAAGTAGTGCATGCGGTCATTGTATCCTATCTTTCAGACATTCAGAAGCATTTAAGCGGGGAAAGTAGATTGGGAGCAGAGGAGCTGGAAGAGCCTTCGCAGGCCGATAGTTATTATACAGTTGATAGGGGCAATCATACCGGCTTCACCTGTTCCAATATGGCAAACAAAATAGGGTTGATGGGATATGATCATTCCGCCATTAGTCGTTCTCCCGTATATGATGTAGATGACCAAAGAATAACAAAGAGCACACTCTTGCTTCAGCCATGGAAGGCAGCAGAGGATCATCTTGCTACCGGCTTCATGGAGAAGGAAGTAGATGTGATTCATCAAACGGATGCAAGCCTAATGGATTCTCGCGATGTACAGCATATACGTTTTTCCGCATCTACTAGAATGACAGATGTCAAAGATATAGAAATAGAAACGATGACACCTGGTCGTCGTGATCATTTCTCGCTGCTCATGCATCCTGTTGATGACTTTACCGACTCAACTAGGAGAGAGGATCAGCAGGGTCATATTGAGCAAAGTACAGACGTTTATCATGTAAGCGGAGAAAAGATGGCTGTCGTAGAGCACAGTCGTGCAGCTGAGTTCGAGCGCAATCATTGGAAAGAGGCAGCTGTGCCTGAATTTAAATTGCAAGGTGAAATCAAACAAGGTTCGCTCATGCATTTGGATTGGAGCTCCGAGGCCCACGCTAGCTCAGATGTAATGATAGATAATGAACAATTTAGTTCAGCAACCGTCTCGGATGACTCGAAACAGGGATTAGCTACGGAAGTTATTCATTCGGAGCTTATGTTTGAAGGTGGAGGAACAGAACTTGTCCACCTTGCTATCAGTGAGCATCATATTCAATTGGATGCAAAAACAGATGCTCATATCGAAGCCGAATTACAGAAGCAGTTTATTTCTGATTCACCTGAAATCGGCTCTATGGTTCGCTTGCTACAAATTATGTATGGTCATTGTGCTAGCGAAATTATTCAAGCTGGCATAGACAATATATGGGCGGATACGATAACGCACGGAATTCTACAAGCTGATACGGACTCGATAAAAGATGCGGTCATTCAGCAGCTTAAGCAATCTTTGTCTACAGGCACAGCGGCTGATGGGATTGTTCTGCAACAGTATGAACGTGCTGCAAGTGGAACAAATGCAGAAGGAACTATGCAACGGGATGAACAAGCTGTTGGTGGTGTAATGGCGGAGGGAATGTACGGGGCTGTGACCGAATTCGGAAAGGTAGAGCAGTTCAATAGTGGCATTTTGGATGAGTCTGAACATGGTACAGCGACTGCTTCTGGAGATGGTATCTATCAGGAGTGGGAAGAAGCGGAGCGAAATGTAGCCTTTGATGGAGCAGAACAGTCTATCGTTCAAACGGTTTTAGATGCAGACTACGAATTGTCCATGGAGCATAGTGAGACGGGCTACTCTGATAATAGAAACGATGCCGTACTTGCTGTAACTGAACTTTCGCATCCTACCATAATTCCTGAATCAGATGCTCTGAAAAAAACAGAGACAGCTAACTATATTCAAGAGTACAGTGCCGTTGAACAACCCATTGAATGGTCTACACATATTCGTGATTTTGATGCTAAGCAGCAGGAGCCTGTGCTAGCAAAATACTTAGGGTTAAAAGAGTACGGTATCCTGCATGAGGATGAACGAGCACGGGGTGGAATTCATGTCTACAATGCAGTGGATGCACGGCCTGAGCATGGCAGCAAAAATCAAGCTATAGATTCAATCATCGATTTACCTATTCTCGGAAATACCGATCATATGACGAGAGACTCTATCCTTGAAGGGGATGAGTATGCTGCGAATCATAGAATAGATACCGTTTATCATACAAGTCAATATGATCAAGGTGAGAATACATCCAGTAGGGAAGCGGTGCTGGAGTTTATTAGTGGTCAAAATAATGCCGAGAATGTGCTCGATGCTACTCTTAGTGAATATGAGGGTATGAGTGGAGATAGTGTTCTGCAAGCTGTCCATGATGATCAATCGACTGCTACTATCGGGGATAGCAACATGCTGGTTCATAATGAAGAGCAGATGCTAGGACATTCCGAAGGACTTTCTTTGGAAACTCTAGTAGAGGAGGATATAGAAGCAGATTCATTCTTGCGTACAGATGCTGCTGATATCGGTGACATATCCGATAGTACTCGGAAAAAGAAAGTGATACCTGTACAAATTCATAGTAAAGAACAATCTTTAAGGCTGAAGAAGCGAATAGATACAGACATTGTTGCAAATGAACAGGGTAGCAAGCTTAAGAAGCGCATTGATATGCAGATAGAAACTCCTGAAGAAGGGCGCCGACACAAAGTAATAGAGACGGTTATAGAGAAGCCTAGTAAAGGGTCAAATATAACGCATAATAAGTCTCGGAAAAAGAAAATTTGGCTCATTCTAGGTAAGGTTGCATCTTGGAGTATTTGGAACTGGAAGAAGACAAGGTAGGTGGAATTTTGGGGATATATAAGAAATGGAGCGGGTTATTGTTTGATGATACGTTTGATAGCGTGGGGATAGACCCTCGCTATCAAATCTCTCCTGCTAATGCTTGTAAGCTAGATACAAGTATTCATCAATTACATATGGCCCATACGAGTATAGAAACAATGGTTTTATTCGATATTCCGGCAGGAGAAGCAAACCTTGTATGTGAGGTGTCAGCGGACTATATTCCTACTGAGCTAGGGGATGAGGGGGGTATCGTCGTATGGCAGGACGGGTATCATCGTTTGGAATTTCTAGAGAGTAAAGACACGACAACAGTTGAATACAGCAAGTGGCGTGTTCAGAAAAAAGATAACCAGTGGACCTTTTACGCAGATCGTGGGTACGGGTGGGAGTTGTTTGATACAGCCCCACTTGCAGCAGCCAAACTAGGAGCCATTCTCAAAAATCCTCAAGTAAACGGATTCGTCGATTTGAAACTGGATCGCGTTGTGTTGTGCCGCAGCAGCCAGGTTACATTAGGCAACCTACCAGCAGATTATACTGCCTACCTTTGCGATGCGAATGGACATATGATAGCCTCAGCTACTGTTCTACCAGGATGGACAGGCGTTGAGTTTGATCTTCCTACATTAGCTTACCATGGTCAATTGAAGGTGTACGACAATCATGGTGCGTTGTTATCAACACTGGATGTGTCAACTATGTATGGTGGAGACGTCTATCTTTATGGTACTGATCTTCGTGTCCTTTGGAGTGGTACAGAGTTGAATCTTACTGGTCAGACGAATCTTGGGACGATGTATGATAATGTGATTCAAGTTCAAATGGAACTGCATAATCCATCTGCCAATAAAGCGGCCCGTGATATTTCGATGGGTATATTAAAGTATCGTGACGAATTTGGATATGAGTGGGCAGATATATGCCATGATGATGGGACGGATAAACCTAATGGGAACTATACACAAAAGCTAACTATGGGATCGCTTGATCCGCTTGGGAAAAAGAAGTTCTGGATGAAGGTAGAACGAAAATCCTCGCATTTTGGCATTAAGCCGCTGCACTTTATGTTGGATATCGATCATATGTAAGGAGGTGATGCATCAATGGCAGGTACGAAGATGTTGCTGCGTCGATTTGGCAATGTATCTAACTACTGGTTGGAGCAAGAGATTATTATAGATCAGACTTTTTTAGATACCAACAATGGTTTGTTTATTACATCAGCTCATCCTTATGTGCTAGGAATTAGAATGTTGGATGTTTATTTTAATGGCCAGTTGCTTTCAGTTGGTGGGGGTTACGAAGAGGTAGATACGCAGACGATTCGATTGGACTTGGGTAAGTATCCTGCCGGACACCCGTTAGCCGATCAGCCGGTACCTCTTGTTGTGGGCGATGAAATTTATATTCGGACTTGGAAGCAGGAATATCGTCACACAGGCGGTGGCAGCTTCGATGAGCTTCGTTTTAAGGCACTGGAAGAAGAGATTATAGGAGCTAGAAAGTATAAGGACTCTGATATCCCACATAGCCGTCTTGATAATCGACTTGATCTCATGGAGCAGAAGGCAGAGACAAAGACGATTGTCTTTGTCATGAATAGATTGTCAATAGGTCCTGAAAGAACAGAGATTCGCTTCCCGTTCGATGGGGAGATTACCGAAGTATATGTGTCTTGTTCACAGGCTGGAACGAGCAAGACCGTACTGCAAATTGAAAGATGTACTCAGGCAGACTATGATGCTACTCCGCTATGGAACAGCATTGTAAGTCAAGGTGTAACTCTTGATCCAAATGAGAAGTCTACGAATTCAAGCAGTGCACCTTACACGTTAGCTGATCCAAAGGTAACGAAACATGATCATTTCCGATTAAATGTAACGGAATTGGGTGCCGGTATTCGAGGTGTTACCGTTGAGTTGATGATTCGAATCTAGCATCTTACATGCTGCGAGATATACTAACATTATTGCTTCTTATATTGATTATGCAGTTACATTATATGAGGTGATAAATATGGCAGGAACAAGAGGAATAGCTAGATTTCGTGGTGAGCAGCTAAATCAAAAAATTATGCGAAACCATCATTTTGATGAGGCTCACAAAATTAGCGAGACGTACTTGAACATCAATTTTCACAATCATCGTGAAGTACTTGAAGATACGAAGGTTGATGTGTTCGTTCAAGCAAATAACAAAACAGTGGCGGGTGTTGCTCAGCTTGATGTCTCCGCAGATGTTGGCAGCCGAGCCGTTTCCACAGGCATTAATGTGGAAGGAGTGGTACTAACCGAAAAAGTACAAATCCGAGCTGCTGGCACAGATACGCCAATCGGTGATGTAGATGCTGATGTAGTATACGGACGCTTGGAAGAAGCAGCTGGTGTATACACGCTCAAATTTTATAGCTTGGTGAGTGGGGTTGAACAACCTTATACTTTCCCAGCAGGAGTGGGTAACATTGATTATCGTTTTGTCGTACGTACAAACTTGTCCGTTTTTCCTGTAGATTCCATTATTAAAGGTGGGGCAGGATTCGTGGAAGGTGCAACGGATGCGAAGGCATACATGAATCTGATTCAGCTGATGAAAGATGTATATGGTGCATCCGGTACACTAGACAATGATGGAAATGCTAATCTTCCATTAGCTATCCAAGACCAGATCAATAAAGAGGTGCAGGATCGCTTAGCGTCTGATCAAGCCGCGAAGGCAGACTTGGCAGCAGCAGCGGGGGCAGGTCTTGTAGGTGTGGTTACAGATCCGAACTATGCTGGACTAACGGTGCAAGCAGTACTGACAGAACTTGCACTACGCCAAAAGTCTGCTGGCGATACATCTACAGGATTAGCTGATCGCATTACGAAGTTGGAAACCGAGGATGAAGAGGAAGTATATGAAGCAGTAGGTGGGGAAACTCAATACTTGCTAGCTAAGGGCCGGGCTAAGGATAAAACGGTCAGACTAGCAATTAACGGTCAACTTCAAACACCGACGGTAAACTTTGATTACATCAAAAATGCCAGCGGAGAAATAACAGGATTTAATTTCGCTCCTGAGACACTGAATGTAACGAACGGCGTTCCTGATGTACTATTCGTACAATACAAAAAAGTGATGTAATTTCCAAAAGAAGAGGCCTTGCGAGGTCTCTTCTTTCTATTTGTTAAAGATGCGTATTGCTGTCTTATATTGAGGTCATAGCGAGAGGTAAAGGAGGAGTATACATGTCAGCTCCATTTGTTCAATGGTATGACGGGAATAATACGAAACAGCAAACAGAATGGCCAATTGGGGTCGTAGATGCAGGAACGGTATCCGTTGGTACGACATTCATGATCTGGAATAACCGACAACAATCTAGTGACGTATCAGACATGACGAATTGTACGATAACGACGAAAGATATTTTAGGCAGTAATACAGGAGAAGTGGTTACAAATAGGTGGATCGAAGCTAGGTTATCCAATGAAGGTACGTTTACGCCAATTGGTGGAGCGGTGACCAAATCCATTCATGCTGAAGGGGCGGGGACTGGTCGTATAAAAGGTACGAAAAACGACGGATCTGTCGCTGCTGCAAGCAACTATTGTAAAGTGGAGCTTCATGCTAATGTGCCTGCAACTGCAACGGCAGGGAACTTCACGTTCTTGACTCGTGTCGCTTATCAATATACGTAGAAGACATCCCCGCTGAAAAGTGGGGTTGTTTTTTATCACGATTAAAGTGGAGGCAACTAACATGTTTGGAAACTATGAAGCTCGCTCACCTGTCAGTCAGCCATTTGTATGGGTAGCAGAATATGCAGATGGCACAGTGCTGAGTGAATTTGATTATACGACAACCGAAGAGAATCGGTTCCAAGATATTGAGAAGCATAAACTGATTCGATTCGGTCTGATTGGTAATGATGCTCGAATGTATTTTGAAGTATTTGGGGGCATATTCAAGATTCTAGGACATATGCTGCAAATCGATTATGTAACAGAAGAGAAGTCATATCAGCTTACAGGTCAGCCATTTATGTACGACGACCTGATTACGTATAAGGATGCGGAATTTACGTTTAATCCTAGAATTCTTGGCTCTGGCAGCAGTGCTATTACTCAATTCAACTTTGGCTTTAAAGTGAAACTAAAGCTGGAGGACGTTGAGTTTAACTTTCAAGCGGTGTGTCAAATTCCGCACTCTCAAGTTGCTTGCATGGAGATAAAGCTAGTTGCCAATAAGGATTTAGATGGTCGTGTAGAAATTAAGAGAAATGGAAATCGCGTTGATATAATCGATGCACCATTACAAGAAGGCATTGGTGGAATGATCACTTGGGAGCTTAGATGATGAGGGGGTTCGATTATGGCTGCACGAATGTTTACTCTAGTAGAGGGATTCGAAGGAGACTCGATGGCAATTGAGGTGACAGGGGAGTACGAAATAAGTACACTGTTCCCGTATTCAGGGAGGAAGGTATTGACTACTGAAAAGCCTAAGAAAATTAACTATAGCAGGCCGTCCTTCACATTGAAATTTTATGTTCCATTGGAGACCAAAATGTCTTTTATGTATATGATTCGTGCCCCTCATAGATATGAATATTACTATTTATTCGTAGATAATATCCGGAAATTGTATGGTGATGGAAGTGTAGCTTGGAGGAAATATGAACAGATTCTATCACCTGGAGAACATACGATTACTTGTCAGTATGAATATCGAAATGATACCTCAATTCATAATACGTACGGATTCTATTTTGATGATTTCACATTAGAGATGTTTCCATTAACGAATCCATCACTTATTTTTACGAATGAGGGAGGTTATCCTTATCACGATACACACGGAAATATATTTAAAAACTTAGACTTCGGTACATTGGTAGCAGGGCAAACATCGCTGCCTATGAAGGTGAATGTATACAACTACAGCAGCTTCGATGTGGTCAAGCCGATGGTATACCTCAAACCACCAGAGTTTCCACCTAAGGTCAAGCTGGAAATTAGCCAATACAGTACTCCATTTATACCAGAGAATGAACTGTACTTTAATGGAACGATGAAGGATGGAGACAACCATTCCTTCTATGTAAGAGCGGTATCGCAGGAAGATACGATGAGCGGCGGCGATTTCTATATTTATGCCAAAGCAGCACCGTTGTAAGGAGAAAGAGGTGTTGATGTGACAACGAAAATGTTTACCTTGGTAGAAGGATTTGAAGGGGAATCGATGGCGATTGAGGTAGCAGGTGATTTTGAAAAAAGTGCTGCATTTTCAAATACTGGAATGAAGTCTATTACTACATCGAAAGTACCAAGAAGACCTGCGTTCACAATAAAGTTTAACGTGCCTTATGAGACGAAGATGTCGTTCATATATATGGTCCATTCCTCACATAACTATGAATACCACTATTGCCATGTAAATAATCAGCGAAAAATAGTTGGTACGAATGGGCGTGCTTGGACGAAGTATGAGCAGGTTTTGCCAGCTGGTGAACATATGTTGAAGTTTGAGTTTAATTACCAAGAGTATTATAAGCCTGGAAATAATGTGGATGGTATTTACCTTGATAATTTCACATTAGAGATGTTTCCTCTCACGAATCCATCTCTTATTTTTACGGATGAAGGAGGTTATCCTTATCACGACGCACAGGGAAATATTTTCAAAAACTTGGATTTCGGTACGTTAGTAGCTGGTCAAACATCACTGCCCCAAAAGGTGAATGTATACAATTACAGCAGCTTTGATGTAGTTAAGCCGATGGTATACCTCAAACCACCAGAGTTTTCACCTAAAGTGAAGCTGGAAATTAGTCAATATAGTACTCCGTTCATACCAGAGAATGAACTGCACTTTAATGGCACGATGAAGGATGGAGGTCACCATTCCTTTTATGTTAGAGCCGTCTCACAGGAAGATACGATGAGCGGCGGCAATTTTTATATTTATGCCAAAGCGGCACCTTTGTAAAGATAGGGGGCGATCATATGCCAGTTCCACTAACCGGTGGTAGAGAAAGCAATCGTGTTGATCGGATGCAAATAGGAGATTACATTCCATGTACATACAAAAGAAATGGTTCGGTCGGATTATTTTCTAATTTGGGCGAAATAGTAGGAACAGAGCTTCCGACCGCAGGTAGTGCGAATCCATCTGGCTTTTTCTATTTTATAAAAGTAGACGAAGGACTATTCATTGCGGATAGAACCGTTCAGTTTGGACAGAGCTGGCTGACCTATCATGCTAGTCGGTATGTAGAAGGGAGACCCTTTAATTTGGGCTTAGTTCCTGAAATGACGAGTAATACAGCACCTTATGGCAAGGCCAGTGCTAGTTCCATTCATTCTTCTCCTTATCCAGCCTGGGAAGCATTTAATGAAGCCAAAGAGGGGTGGGTAACGGATAGCAGGACGGTGAGTGGATGGTTAGAATATGAATTTGTTACGGCGGAGCGTCCTACTCACTATAAATTAAAAGCAGCGGCAACCAACGTCACATCAATGATTAAGGACTGGAATGTTGAAGCTTGGGATGGTGTGGATTGGGTCGTTGTAGACAGTCGTACGAATGAAGTTGGGTGGGCTGGATCTGAGACTAGGCTATATATCATGGATAGACCGATAGAGTGCACTAAAATACGTATCAAGTTCACTTCGAACAATGGTCAAGCTTATTCAGGCATTAATCAGTGGCAGCTGTACAACCAAGGTATGAAAGATGCGGTAATTCGATTTCCGTCAGGCGGTATATATTACAAGGATAGTGAAGGAAATCCTAGTTTAAGAGATGTAGGACTAGGTGCATTTCCTAAAGACAATGAATGGGATAAGTACGTAGCCAATAATGCGTTTAATGGAACGAACAGCAATGAGATATGGCATTGGAATGAAGGAACAACAACATGGGTGAAAGATACAGTAGGAAAAGGTTTCCCAGCAAGGGCAGGATTTGATGCAAATGTTTCGGGTAGAATCCAGCGAGGCAATCACGGTATGATTACGGGCTTATTTAGTACAGTTGCATCATATTCAAGCCCATCGAATATAGGATTTAGACCTGTATTAGATTACAGGTAATTGAATGATGCGTCTCAATACAATGAGAGGACGATATCCACATGTTACAAAAGTTAGATCTTAGCGGAGGTACAGGAGGCAAGCATGGAGAGTATGTATACAAGGCGCCTAATGGAGTAGTAGTTACATGTACAAGTCCGCCACATCCTTATTCCAATTGGTACTACATGGAGAATTTGTTCAATGGGAAATATTCGACTTATCAAAATGATGGATTGAGCTATTGGCTGACAACAGGTAATAACGCCACGCTTGATATTGATCTGCGGACAATATCGGATAAGTTGTTAACGATAGACCATATTGTGGTCTGTCCGAGGATACGGGATGAGTCAATATCCGACTATCAGATTTTCATATCTAATGATGGGATAAACTGGGAGTTAATAATTCGGAAAGTTGTAAATACGTATGCGAACACGTCGTATGGACTCACAAGAAAACATAGCATCAAACAAAAAGCGAATTTTATACGATTTGAGTTGTTCCGCAAAGGTTCATGGGGAGTAGGACTTTCTGAGATCGAAATTTATGCACAAATTGATGAAACAGATTTAAACCGAACAGGAACTTCTATTCCTCTTCCAATTTTAGGCTGGAAAAGAATTGACAGCTCGCATTCTCAATTTAAATATACAGGATCATGGGATGCACCTAGCGGTTCGGATTATTGGAAAAATGGCGCATATAGAACTCAACAAATAGCGAGTAAGGTATCATTTTCTTTCTACGGAAGCAAGCTGAGGCTAATCACCTTAGCGGACAGCACGACATCAGATAAAATCGTGATCTCGATAGATGGGGTACCCTACAATTGTTCATCTAGAACAGCATTCAAGACTTCTTTCTACGTAGCCTTTGAAGTTACCAATCTTATAGAAAAGGTTCATAATGTAGAATGTTGGCAGGAAGATGGCGCACCTTTCATATTTGATGCGATTGATATGAGCGTAAAGGGTGGATTTATTACCAATGTAGGGGATCCTTATCCTGAACCTGATCCTACCTGGCAGCGTATTGAAGATACGCATTCCCACATTACCTATTTATATAAAAATCAGCACCTCGATATGCACTATAATGCTGGTGAGATACGATTTACATTTGAAGGAACCAAACTTCGTCTAGTATATAATTACAATTGGGGCGGCAACGGAGACGTCGTTTTTATTGATGGTATACAATACCCTACATTAAGACGGGCTGGTAGCGGCTTATTTTTTGAAAAAACAGGGCTGTCTTATGGTAAACATGAAGTACTTATTAAAACGCATACTGGATCAGATTGGTATTCTCAATTCAATGCTCTAGAAATAGATGAAGAAGGTCGAATACTTCTGCAGACAGGAAGCAGACTTCCTATGCCTGAAGAAGGTTGGAAACGAATTGAAAGCAGTTTAGCTTCATTTAAAATGATGGGCAATTGGGTATTTGAGAACCATGCTGCCCATTCCAATCGGGATACGTTTTACACGTTAGATGGTACAGCTACCCTTACTTTTAAATTTACAGGTAGTAAGATTCGAATTCTAGGTTATACCGGTAGTGGAAGACCTACTGATAATATTCTCATGCTAGATGGAATAGAGTATAGACTGGATTATAGTAAACCTAACGGATCTGGTAGCGTTGTCCTCTTCCAGATAGAGAATTTGAATAGAGACCAACCTCATGAAGTTATGATGCGGTCATCCAATCCAACCAGTGCTCCAATACATATTAACTTGGATGCGGTAGATATAGATGAAGATGGGACAATTATTCACCCAGATGAAGTAGCTTTTATTGATGAGCTGCAAGTGGGTAAACGAATTCGATGTAATTATAAAGCCTTTCCTAACCTACCAGGCGTATTCAGTAATTTAGGAGAACATACGGGTGAGCTACTGTCGTCTCTCCCTACCGCTGAAGCGGATGGAGACTTTTATTTCATTGCAGTGGATCAAGATATTAATGGCAGAATGATTATGGTGGCTGATCGCAATATCCAGGCGGGTGTCACGTGGGAAATTCTAAATGATACAGGACTCATGAGTGGCATTATGCTGGAAGAGATGCTAGTTGCCTCGACACCCAAAATGTCCTCAGATCAGGCAGTAGATGGAAGTTGTACCTTATCTGCAAGTCATACTGCGGTTAACAATGAGCCATGGAGAGCATTTGATTGGCAGACTGCAGATAATGCACACAAGTGGCAAGCGCCAAAACCATCACCTGCATGGATTAAAGTTAGCTATCCCGTACCTAAAATTATTAATCGCATTTCATTAGTTGGAAGTTCTGAACTAGCATCCAATCCAAGAGATTGGACTTTTGAAGGTAGTAATGATGGTCATAACTGGGAAGTGTTAGACCGGCGTACATCCCAAACGGGATTAGACATCAAGTCCTTTTATTCCTTTCACAATGAGCGAGCATTTCGACACTATCGATTAGTAATCACAGAGAACAATGGGCACGCTTCTATTTTGTGTAAAGTGGGAGAATTACAGCTTTATGAAGCACCTGCGTTGAGTGGAATTTTAGCTCGAATACTAACGGGATTTAACCCTCCAGATAGCGAATGGGACAAATATATTGTCCATAAATCATATTCCACGGGAATTAAAAAAGCAGATGAATATACGTGGAATACGCGAGGTGTATGGTCTCAAACAAGTAGTACTAATAATACTAGTTCTACTACACGTACTGTCAGAGGCTATTCTAGTAATATCGCCTCAATTAGTAATATTTCTACAGTTGATGTGTCGCTCGTAAATACAGGGTTTAGGCCTGTTTTTGTGATAGAAGCTGTTGAGAGAGAGAATTCTGAGCTGTCGGTGATGATTCAAGTGCCTTATCGCTCTGATCTGACGGGAAAACTCCATGTATATAAAGATCAGGGGACAGATGCCATCCAGTTAACTGGAGATATTACCCTCCCGATGGACAATGAGATGTCTCACGGTTATACGGTTCGTGCTTCAGCCGTTTATTCCAATTCTTATAGTCCGTGGTTGGCCTTTAACAATAAGGATTCAGGATATTGGACCCCTGGTTCAACGGGAGGAAAAGGCTGGATTGCGATTGATATCGCCATGCCTGCTAATGCAACTGGGTATTTACTTGGTGCTTCGGATGTGAATCCGCACACAGATATGCCGAAGTCATGGACATTTGAAGGTAGCGATGATGGTATCACTTGGACAGTGTTGGATGCACAAGATAATGCACCGGTATGGGGACAAAAGCATGAGAAAAGAAAATATGACATTAAATCTCCTGCTGCTAGTTTCCGTTGGTTCAGGCTGAATATTAGCAGTACCCATGGTGGTTGGATTGGAATCGGTGAAATTGAAATTTACGGGTTTAGGGGTGGTCTGTATAACCAGAGGAAGTCTTACATCCAAGTCCCGTATAGAAACGACCTCACGTCCCAAATTAACTTGTTCAGTCATCATTCCGATGGAGAAGAAACTTGTAAAGTCACACTAGAAGGAACAGATAGTGGAATCTATCTTAGTAACAACTATAATGAACTTAAAATTATAAAAGGCACGATTGAGGCTAGAATTAGAACGACAGATGCAGGAACTGGTTATCGAGGTATTGTTGTTAAACAATCAGCTTATGGTATGTTTTTGTACAGTAACGAGTTGGTAATATTCGACTGGAGAGCAGGTAATGCTAGACACTCCGGTGTGCGTCTTAACGATGGACAGGAACACCATGTAGCTTTTGTATTTGAATCAGGCGTATCAAAAGGTGCTAAGCTCTATGTAGATGGTAAGAAGGTAATGGAGTCTGGTTTCACAAGTGTTGATCAAAACCAAGGATTAGCAGTTGGAGACGGTACTCCTCCTGGTCCCTCGCATCAACAGTCTTTCAGAGGCGATATCTGGGGTGTGAAAGTCTGGAACAAGACTTTATCAGAATCAGAACTGCAAGCTAGTATGTACTCGAACTATCCTGATGAACCAGGGCTAGTGCTGTTTTATGACATGAAAGATAGCAATGGTAGAATTGCTTATGACAAAACTCGAAACAAGTACGATGGTGAAATTGTACGAGGTTCTGTTTCCTGCTGGATGAATAAAGGTAACCAGAATAGATCGTATATCGAAGTTCCTTATCACGATAGTGTAACATCTTCAATCTTTATAGCTCCACATGCTATCATGAAAGCGGTTGTTGGGATTTCACCCGTATATAATGAAGATTTTGTCTCTCATATCCAAGTGAAAAATACGGAAGATATGCAGGGGAAAATAGCTGTTTCTTCACATGGTAGGATGAGAGCGACGGTTGAAGTGACACCTCCACCTAAAGTAGTGCAGATTCTGTCATCGGTAAAGGATGCGTTTGTACGTGATAGAGTACCTCGATTGAACTATGGCCAAGAGCAAGAAATGCTAGTTGGTAAAGCAGCAGATGGGGAAGTATTTAAGTCGCTTATTCAGTTTGATATGAGCACCGTTCCTGCAGATCAGAAAATAACGAAAGCTACGCTTAAACTATTTGTTGATCAATCTACATTGGGAACTTCGGCAATACAAGTACAGGAGCTACTAAAAGATTGGGCAGAGGATGGTGTGACGTGGGCGAGCACTCCTCCTGCTGGCAATAAGCTTGCAGAGATTACAGCCGATACTTCCAAGTCATATGTGGAAGTCGATCTGTTGTCTGCTGTACTAGGGTGGTATAACAACACAAGCGATAACCTAGGCATTCTCTTGCATATGGAACAACTGACGAGTGATGTGATTGCTCGTTTTGGCTCAAGGGAACGTGGCATGCCATATGCGCCAGAGCTTGTCCTTGAGTATCATAGTTTAATCATTAGCAGTGTTGGACATGGGGAAATGAAGTCTAGTATAACCTCACGTCAAAATAAGGACAAAGACATTAGAGCCACTATACACATCCGCAGCACACGGGATGATTCGGAGTTAATGGCCTCATTAAAGGTCCACAATCCAGATATGATTTTGTCATCACTGTCTGTTAGTAGAGCTAGTTTGCCATCTAAGATTACGGTTAGAAAAAGAGATGATTCGACTCTGCCTGCAAGTGTTACTGTTCAATTAAAGCGAGATAGTGTGCTCGACTCGAGTGTTATTGTAACCCGCGATTGGATAAATGGTACTATCATTACAAGGCAAAAGGATAAGATAGAATTACCTGGAACAATTATGATACGTCGTTCAGAAAGAAATTCTCTTTCATCGCAATTGTACGTGTCTAGACCTGATATGCTGGGACATTTATTTGTATATCTCAATAATGACCTTCGTGGATTTATTGAAGTAGCAGGCTTTGCCCATAAAAATCTATCTAGCTCGGTTACTGTAAGGCGAATGGATAACAGCGAGATGAACTCGCAACTGAATATCTGGGTCGCTTCAATATTAGAAGGAAGTATAACGATAAAGTCGGGATACATTAGTTCTTCAATTATTGTGCCGCATCGAGAGGTTAAAGATTTACGAACAAGTATTAAAGTTAGTGAGAAATATGCAGAAGATTTATTTACTACAATTATAGTAGGTCTATATGATGATGGTAGTTATGCATTCATCATGTAATAGAAACCTCTACCGTCCCGGTAGAGGTTATTTTTTATTTGTTCTCACTTATATTATGCAAGAAGGAGGCTGTCTATAGGGAAGGAAAAATTCGTTTTCTTTTCTTTATAGGACAGCTCGTGACGAGCAAGAGATAAAGAGAAAGAGAAGGTGAACATTATGGATGTTGGTGTAATAACAGCAATCATTGGGGGAATTGTTTCTATTATTACAGGCGCTATCGGATATGCAAGTGGTCGAGGAAATAACAAAATGACGGATAGGGAGCTTCTATCTAAGGATGAGCAAGCGTTTCGGGCAGAACTGCGGGAGGAACTTGCTAAGAACAAGGAAGAGATAAAAAGATTAAGTGAAGAAATTCAAACACTTCGTGAAGAAAACTTAGATCTTATTACAGAAAATCGGTTACTTAATGCGAGAGTAGAAGAATTAGTAAGTCGTTGGGGAGGAGAGTTGCTTGTTTGAAATTTCAAAATCCATCGATGATTAGCAGTGGAAAGTATCTAGAATTCATTGAGAGTGATGACCGGATTAAGTAGAAAAAAAGTAGGGTGATACAAGTTGAAATGCACAAAATGTAATAAAGAGGTAAAAGATATAGTGGAGCATGTTACTCATATTTTACAAGATTGCAATGAAGTAATTTATGCAAAAAAGTAAATGTTACATGCTGATATAACGAAATAATTTAGAAACATATAACGACACGATAATGATGACATTGTTTGTTTAGTAAAACGAGTTGTTTTGATCATCATTACGGAAGTTATATGTTTTTTTTATATGAATATATATTCTTTTTTTGTTTACGTTTTTATTTTGAGAGGATTCAGATTGTAACAATGTATTGAAATCCTCAAAATTACAAAAATATAAGCATGTTTGTGAATTTAGGTACAAGCATCAAGCGATCATAGAATGAACAGTAGCGGTGAATCATTTTTCTTTTCACTAAATTTATTTCAAAAGTAACGCAACTTTTAAATTCGATAGGACAACCATAGAGATTAACAAGGTAAAGTTTCCCTTAACTCGTTGCCTCAGGCTGTTCGTATATAAGGAAAAGGGAAGTATATACAAGTGGCGAAAATCGAAGAAATAGTGAGCTTTGTACGATAAAAGGATCATGAATGTTAATTCGTACATATTCGAATTAGAGCGTTTGGGCTGTGCAATCCAAATAAACTAGGTAGTTAAAGTATGAGTATATGAACATTACTTGTAGTATGGGGGGCTTTTGTCCACCGCATTTAAATGGGTCAGCATCATTCTGCAACTTAGATTGCGAAATTGATAAATATCGTATTTATCGCTAACACGAAGGGCTAATGAAACAGAAAGTATGTGAATTTATATTAGATAAAAAATGTTGCTTATCGACCTAGGGAATGGAGATTAGTAAAGCGCTTTCATGAATGTTTTAAGCAAAAATGTATGGGGTGTGAGTTTCTTGCTTACTTCACCACTGTAATGCATATGGGAAGTAAGGAAAGTAGGCAGCGGAATTACAGTTTGTAGGTATAACGAAATTGGATGGAATACCAGCAAACAATAAAACAGGGCACCAAATGAGCTAATGCAATAGATACTTAATCATTTTATTCCATTGTTACATGTAAATATTTATTATACATCGGAGGTTATAGCTACATGCAAACTAATATATCTACGTTTGATATCTCTTCATTGAACCAAATTTTTAATGTTGTGCTAAAAGGAGTTAATAGCCGAGATCGGGAAGATGTTAAGTCAGAAGCTATTGTTCGTGTTCTTACCGAAATTGATAAGGGATCTATTAAAACAAATGCATATAGTTTCATGCGTACTGTTATCCAACGTACCGTTTTTGATTATTATCGTAAAAACAGAAGAAAAATTACTCAAAATACGCTACTCGTACACTATAGTGATGGTGAAATGAATGATTTGGATTCAACAGTTACTACATTTACATATGGTACAACAGAGTTTGGCTACTCTATGGTCGAACTTCGCAATGACTATTTAAATAATATTTCTCTATTTACTGCTCAAGAAACTAAAATAATAGACTTCATGTTGTTCACAGAAGAGGGTATGGGAATGAAGCCTACAGAAATATCCAATCTGCTAGAGATTAATAAATCGCATGCCTCTCGTGCGATGAAAAAGCTAAAGCAAATCTGCCAATAGTAATACTATATTCCTAGCTGATCTTGTTTAAAAATAATAATAAATTTGAAGTGTGATTGGTGATTTCGAGAAATGATATCATACGTCACCACCAAAGTCAATTTATTGCAACTTAATGATTACTTAGAACGACTTTATTAAAGAAGAGACGAGAATATTAGTAAAACAACCCCATAATAAAACATAGGTACTTTGTATTACCCATCTTTAAGCGGATGAAACATATTAGTCGCTATTCTAATACCCCCTATTATTTAACTGAAATAGGTAGAGGGTTAGGAGATTGAGTCTTTGTATATAAGTATATCAATCGTTAAATAGAGAGGCAAGTAATAGTCATAAAACTTCCTCAGTAGATGTAACTCTGTTTAGATGCAATTCGGAATAGGGCTGTTCCAAATCTATGTTCTTATCTATGCATCTATCGAATATGCGTTTAGTACATTTGAAAAGTCGATGAGGGAGAAGCCGTTTACTACGGTTTTTTTCTTTTTAAGATAGAAACAAGGCTTTCATCCTTATAATGGGCCAAACCGGTTGGAAGGGGCATCATTATGAAACATGGAACGCGATTGTGGGGAAGTGTACACTTGCCACAAGTAAAGCTTGTTGAAAAAGGAATAAGTGATATATTTCGCATAACTACGGACGGAGTAGATTATGAAATTGTATTGGATGCAAAAGAATATGTGACTAGTCATGAGTTGTTTACAACAGATCTGGTTAGCCAGATTAACAAGAAGCTACGAGATGCTGGGGCTCCAGTTCAGTCAAGGCTTGGTGGTATTCATAAAGATTCTCCATTTCTTACGGTATTAATACTTGAGCACGTAACAGCAAATTCTAGCTCGGTCATTACACAAGTGTCTGGAACCGCTGCAGATTTGTTATTTGGACAAGTCAGTATGATAGAAGAGGCACGGCCCTAGTGGTATCGATATTTAAATATTTTATGATGCAACTATTCTAGGTGATGTCTTCACCATAGAGGTTGTACAAAAACTAAAAACGAGTATTCGAGTATGATAGCAATTTGTGATAGGAGTGGGTAGTCATGTGTAATCGATTAAGGAGGGGGACTAATGCTTAGTCGCTATATAGTCGGAGGCAGATTAGATCCGCCTTATTATCCAACAAAGACGATGCCCCTTTTTAAAGGTAGATTTATTGGTATTCCAAATACAGCAACAGTAAAGAGGGTCATTAAAGATATTTTTTATCTGTCGCATGATGTAGAGTTTTATGCGATTTCTATCCATTCTACAGTGGCTACTCCTGAAGATTATTGGACGTTGTCGGTAGACGGTAACTTGATCGCTAAAAATGTGTACTGCAAGCAATATAGTGAGGGATTATATTTTCAAGTTGCGCATGCTGTGGAACGAGGAAAGGAATTTATCTTTGAATATCATACGTCACTTGGAGATGGAAAATCAGTTGAAGTGATGTATCACTTTCTTACGGATCCGAATATAAATCTTGAACTTGAAGGTGGGGTAGATGTAGGAAAATACCCTGATCCTCCTCCAATACCGCCAGAAGGAAAAGAGCCACCGCAACCTCCAGCGGGTGGAGGTATCACGCTGCCAGTTACATGGAGTCCCTTCCTTTCTGTAACAGAAGCAAACAAATGGACAAAAGATTTAGGTGTATCCGCAGATTATGCAAACAATTTGGATGCAGCAAACTATATAACAGAAGCGTTAGCTCATCTTCTAAATAATTGTCCTGGGTTTGCTGATATGATTCAGAAGCGCAAGCTCAACATACGACTTGAAAGGATGAGAGGAGCAAATGGTTCGTTTGATCCTGTGAGCGGTACGGTTGCAATGAATAAAAACTATGACTTCAAACGTGCAGATCAAATCGCGAGAGCAGAATATGACTCAGGGCAGAAATCTTCACCCGATAAGCTACGCACGATTATTCATGAGATAGGTCATTGGCTGCATTATCATAATGTTGGTGAGCAGACGTTCGCTCATTATTCCAATTTGGATCCTGATGCTTATGGTCCGCGTACGATATTACCACGAGCTGATGAGAACTATATATCGACTCATTTATGTCATTACGCAACTAAATTTTTTCCTATCGAGTTAACGCCTGAGGTATTCACGGCCAAGATCACCGGAGTGCCTGTCGACACGAAGATCTGGGAATGGTACGAGCAATATGGAGGCTATAAATGTTCAGGGTGGTAGGAGGTTCTTATGGATATTACGGTACCTTGTGTGTTTTGTAAGCATTTAAATCGAGCAGAGCGTGGAAAGATGACTTGTGCTGCATTTCCTAACGGAATCCCAAAAGATATTCATGAATTGAAGTTTATTCATACATCTCCTTATCCAGGAGATAATGGCGTTCTATATGAACGAGTAAGTGAGAGTTATGACTACTTTAATTATTTCAAAGGGGAAACGATGTGAATAAGGGGGCAGAAGGATGAAAGGTTATATGAATAAATGTCCTCATTGCGGAAGTGACTCAGCTTTTGTTCCAGAAAATATGGAGTGCGATCAGGCTTTAGTTCTTTGGTGTAAATCCTGCGGCAACTTTATCAATCAGACGTTCACTCTGGAGACAATTCGGAGATGGTGGATTCGATTTGATGAAGGAGAAGAGGCTATCATACCTCCGATTAATCGTTCTAATCTTATAAAGCTACAGCAGTTAGAGCAATTGTTAAATGAAGAAGCAGAATGGATGGAAGGTATTGAACTCCATATTAAAGACTTCAAAGAGTATGAGTTCAGCGAAGTAGAACTACCACCTGTTGAAACAAATGAGTAAAGGAGTGTACATGTGATGTCAGCCCTCATGAAGAAATGGATAGTTACAGCATGTTTTTTGACACAGGCCCGTCCAAATGTTGAATTTATGATGGACAGCAAACCGACGGTACAGCAGTTGGAGCATATTCGAGAGCTGAATCGAGCTGACTGGTTAGAGGTACTTGAACGGTACTATCCTGCTAGTGGAGAGTAAATTCGGCATTCGATGATTTGCTATTAAATATGAGGAGGCCGTACATTTGAAAGCTGATAGATTCGAATTAGAGCAATCACTGGATACTTATGAGGGTTTACAGCAGGAAGTGATTTTCTTGAGAAGCCAGAATGAAGCTATATTTCAAATATTGTCTTTCCTGACGGTGAAAAACGGTGGAAAGTTAGTTGTTCCTCATGATTTCGGTTTGCAGGCTGAAGGTTTCTCGTATTCTTGCAATCGTAACGAAAAAGGTGACTATGTTATGAGTGCTGTATGAAATAACTAAGAGACTGATGCAAGAAAATGGTAGCGCACCATCTCAAATAATCGAAATAGGCAAAAGAGAGGGCTTCATTCATGAAAGGAACTCAAGAATGGAAAAGTAACATATTTATCGATGTGAATAAATTCACGAGAAAAAATGCAAGTGAAGAGGGGAAAATCGATATTATCGATGTGTTAGCGAAAGCTAATCATTATGGAGAACTGTTAACAGAATATGAGCAATTGGCGGCACAACTCGAAGAAGCACAGCAGATTATTACAGAGCAGTGTATCTTGCTTAATGATATGCAAATGACACTAGATTCACTTTCTATAGAGGAAGCGGTTCCTAAGAACAGTCCACCGATATTCCCAGATGAATTCCATCATTATAAAAACGAATCGTACAATGAACAAATGATGCAAGGGCTTATTGATGCAGTGAAACATTTCCAGTTAGCTGAAGGAGAGACTTGTCGATTTTCTTATCGAAATAATACGATTATCCGAATGCACGAAGGGGATAAAATAGTGACTCTTTTCACGGATGATTATTTTGAACATATCGAGAACCTAGTGCTCACTAATGGAATGTAATTATGATACAAAGTAGTTGGGAAACAATACCATTGTAGAAAGGAGAGAGTGTCGTGGCTGCTTATGCCTATACGTTAGGTGTTCTTGTGGAGGAAGTAGAACGAATCGAAGAAGCTATACAAAACATTGAACACGCAATGCGCCATGCTTCACCGGTGTCCGTAAATATTTTAAGGAGCAACAAGGTCCAATTAGAAGGGGTACTGCATCGTATTATGGAAGCGGATGTTACCTCTCATTTAAGTGTGCATAATCTTCTAATAGGTCATAAGAAGTGTCTTCAAGATTGCTTTAGTACTATTTATAGCAATAAAGCAAGCAAAATTGAAAGGACGAGGAAATATTTATGAAGCTTAAATTCCGTGATCTCTATGCTACCGTTCAAGAAACGAAGCAAGCGGTTGTATCCATGGGTTTAGATATTTCTAACGTATTGAACGGTGAAGGAAAGTGCTTACTTGCTGAAGAGCATATGCGTCTAATTGAAAGTTATAAGGATCTGTATAATGCAGATATTAAGTTGAATGAAAACATAACAGAAATACGTAGAAAAGTTGATCTTTGTATCCAGTGTATTGATATTCATCCTTAATAGATTTGTTTCAATCGACCCTTTTAGGGTCTTTTTTTGTTGTTATCGCAACTATTACACGATGAATATCCACTATAGAAGGTGTGAGCGATTTATAAAAAAGATAATTGAACGGTATGAAATAGATTTGGTGACAGAAGGAGAACAGTATAAATGATGCGAGAGGTGAATTGGTGTTGGGCAGTATAAAATATAGGCAGCTCAGAAAAGATAAAGTACCAGATATGCATAATGTGGAACTCATAGAGGCTTGTAAATCTGATTCCGATTTACTTGGAGAATTTCTAAAACAGAATAGAGAGTTTATATTTTCAATTATTGCTCGCTTTAAAGGAAGTATCGAAGAAATTAAATATAAGTTTAATGTAAGAGAAGAGGAATTGTTACAGCATGCCTATATCGGCATTATGTATGCATTAAAATCATATGATCCTAGGCGAGGTATTAAGTTTACTACCTTTGTAGCACGCCCTATAGTTTGGGAAATTAACCAGCTGTTATACAATGATTCTCATACGGTAAGATTGAGTAGAGGAGCAGTTGAACTGATAAAAAAAATGGGGGAGATTGAAGATAGCTTGGGATATCGGCCCTCTAAAGAAGTAATGGCTGAGATGTTAAACGTGCCCAATGAGAGATTCCATGAAATTATGAGATTTACGGTTGATTTGCAAAGTTGTGAAACCGATGAGGAATTTGATATGGTGGATGAAGGCAGTAAGCACATGGAAGAGAAAGTTACGAATAGGATATATGTTCAGCAACTGCTGGAAGATCCGATATTTACGGATTTTGAAAAAGAAGTAATGCGTTTAATGATGACTGATGAAAACAACACACAAATAGCTGGAAGACTTGGGGTCTATCCGATGACTATTAATCGTACATTAACACGTATAAGAAGTAAAATAGAGAAAAAGAATGAAAGTAGAAAAACAAAAAAAGAAGAACATAAAGTAATTTCTAAGTATGATAATGAAATAAAACTAATTGCAGAAGAAATGGTTGAAAAAGGTGAGCCACTCTGTGTTGAAGATGTAACCGATCTTCTCGACATGTGTGGATATGACTTATCTAATTACACTAGTAGAGTAATCTATTATATAAGACAAAAAGCATTGAAAGATTTAACTGCATAAAGTTTAACATAAATTTTGCAACGAATCAATCTATTCATACGGCTGTAAATAATAGATACACCTACTTACACGTATTTGGGGGAAGTTGACTTTGTGAAGCCACTAACGATTCAATTGTTTTACAGTCGGAATTGTAGTTATTGCCGATTATTAAGCAAAACAATAGATGAAATAGCTCAGGAAAGGCCACATTTACAAGTAAAAAAGATTATGCATGATCCTCAGACTCATGTGAAGATTAAGTATCTACCTACTATTGTTGTCTCCTATAAAAATGATGAGTTAGGACGATTTAGTAGCGCGGTTGGGAGAAGAGAATTGGATAACTGGTTTGATAAACTTGAAACGTATGTGGGAAAGTATTTGTAAACGGATCTTGGCTGTGCTCCCATTACTTTTGACGTCTCCTATATAAAAATGATATATTTTATTTTTGTTACATGGATAAAATATACCATGAAGTGGTTGCGTAAACAGGCGCAACCTTTTTTCATGAGTACGTGAGTGTTATTGATGTATGACCTTTTTTGTTTGAATTATATATATTGATGTGGGGGCACGAGATTTTGAGCAACTATCCTTTTTCCTTTGATCCCAAGGAGTCATTTGTTCAGCAGGTGAGTGACTGGGTATCAGATGTATTTTATGACAAGCTTCCTGAGTTCGGATTTGAAGTGCGGGACGAACAGATCTATATGGCTTACCAATTGGAGCGTGCTTATCGGGATAAGCAGACGATCTTTGCAGAAGCGGGAGTGGGAACGGGGAAAACGCTCGTCTACTTGCTGTACGCAATCAACTATGCACGTTATACAAGAAAGCCAGCGATTATCGCTTGTGCAGACGAATCGCTGATCGAGCAACTTGTTAAGCCAGAAGGCGATATTGCGAAGCTTGCAACCTATCTGGACTTTACCATTGATGCTAGATTAGGCAAGTCACCTGATCAATATATTTGCTTAAATAAGCTCGATGATGCTAGAGCGTCGATGGATGAAGATGCGATGCTGTACGATGATATGTATCGCAGTTTGCCTAAGTTCGTTCATTCGCCGGAGACGATGCAGGCGTTTCATTCATACGGTGATCGTAAAGATTATCCGGATCTTCATGATGAGCAGTGGGAGAAGATTGGTTGGGATGTGTTCCAAGACTGTCTTGTGTGCTCTCAACGCCATCGCTGTGGACAGACGTTATCCCGTGAGCATTATCGGAAGTCTACGGATATCATTATTTGCTCGCATGATTTCTATATGGAGCATATTTGGACGTATGAGGCTCGCAAGCGTGAAGGCCAGCTTCCGTTATTGCCTGAGCACAGTTCCGTTGTGTTCGATGAAGGGCATCTGCTAGAGACAGCGGCGCAGAAGGCGTTGACGTACAAACTGAATCACGCTGTATTTGAAAGTATTATTACACGTTTGCTTGAAGGAGAAGTGCGTGAATCTCTTGCGGTAGCCGTAGAGGATTCCATTGTGCAGAGTGAGCACTTATTCGCATTGCTAGACGTGCATAGTTCGCCAGTACCTGGATCAGACCGCAGGGAGATTGCATGGAACGATGAATTGCTGCGCGAAGTAAATCGTTTCTGCGATATGATCGCTTCCATTGAGGAAGAGCTCGTATTTGAGAGTGGTTTATACACGTTAGACGAGTATCAGTTGAAAATTGTTGAAGAGCATCTGGAGATGATTCAGCTTGCACTTGGATTGTTCAAAAAGTCCAATCAGCTCATTTCTTGGGTTACTGAAGATAAGGGTGCGCTTACGCTTGTCATTATGCCGAAATGGGTTAAGGAAATATTGACGAAGCAGTTGTTCTCTAGCAAAATGCCAATCGTATTCTCGTCAGCTACGTTGTCTGTGCAAGGTAACTTTGATTATATGTCAGACAGTCTCGGTGTTGAGCAGGCTTTGTCATTCTCGGTAGCGTCGCCATACGACTATGAGAATCAGATGAAGATTCAGTATGCTCCGTTCAGCTCTGAGCAGCATCTGGAGAAGAAGCTGGCAGCGACACTAAGCTTGCTTCAGCAAACAGAAGGCAGAGCGCTGCTTCTCTTCCGTTCCAAGGAAGAATTGGCGCAATTTAAGCAAGGGGCAAGTCAGATTTCACAATTTGAGAACTATCGATTTTTATTTGAGGGAACTGGGGAAATAAGCAGTTTGATTGCGGAGTTCCAGCAAAATGAAACAAGCTGCCTTTGTGCAGTGACGCTGTGGGAAGGGCTTGATATTCCGGGACCATCTCTGTCTCAGGTGATTATGTGGTCTCTGCCATTCCCATCCAATGATCCGGTGTTTGCAGCGCGACGCAAAGACGCAGCGAACCCATTCGAAGAGGTGGATATGCCGTATATGCTGCTTCGCTTGAAGCAAGGAATTGGGCGACTCATACGTAAGCAGGATGACGAAGGTACGATTACGATCTTTGATGAGAAGCTGCAAGATGCAGCGATCAAAGAGAAGGTAATACAGATCGTACCGTCTGGTGTGACTGTCAAACAGCTTGAAGCTTGATAGTGAGCAATTAATATCTAGGTGCAAAATCTAGTCACCAATATTCGTAATTCAGACCTACAAGCAGTAATAGCTTGTGGGTCTTTTTATTTACTCTGAAGGGTATTGTATATCAGTCGCTTCAATCTCCAATACTTGTATGGATGTTTCAGAAAACTGCATAGACGTTTATATATCATAGTGGACATATGTTCGTAGGTAGTAAGTCTAATCTATATGAGGTGAACGCAAGTATGATTGAATTTCAACAAGTGAATAAGAAGTACGATGATGGCTTCCAAGCCCTTACTGATATTAATTTAACGATTAAAAAAGGCGAACTCACTGCGTTTATCGGGCCGAGCGGCTGCGGCAAGTCGACGACGATGAAACATATCAATCGTTTAATTTCCCCTACCAGCGGTCGCATCTTCATTGATGGAAAAGATATATCCGAGTACCACCCGGTAGAACTTCGAAGAAATATAGGCTATGTCATTCAAAATGTCGGGTTATTCCCCCATATGACCATTGCAAAAAATATTGCGATCGTTCCGCAGATGAAAAATTGGGACAAAGCGAAAATTGATAAAAGAGTAACGGAATTGCTGCAGCTCGTTAATTTGGACCCTGATACGTATCGCAATCGCTATCCGTCTGAACTTAGTGGTGGCCAGCAGCAGCGTGTTGGTGTGGCGCGGGCATTGGCTGCTGATCCTGACATTATTTTGATGGATGAGCCTTTCAGTGCATTGGACCCGATTACGAGAGAGCAGCTGCAAGAAGAGCTGGTTAGACTGCAGGAGGATGTACATAAAACGATCGTGTTCGTTACGCATGATATGGATGAAGCGATTAAAATTGCAGATACGATTGTCTTAATGAAAGACGGGCAGATTGTACAATCTGGTTCTCCCGAAGCCATTTTACGACGCCCAGCTAATGATTTTGTACGCAGCTTTATTGGCCAGAAGCGAATACATACGAATGACAAAGATGAAAATGAAATGGAGCTTGATGATGCTTCTCTTTCCATGACGACAGTGGATGAAGTGATGGTTACCCAACCTGCTACGACATCACCGAATCGCGGCTTGGCTGAAGCGATCAAGATCATGGAAGCGCGCAAGGTAGATTCCTTGTTCGTCGTAGATAAGAACCGCACCTTGTTAGGCATCGTTTCGATCTATCGCGTGTTGAATCGTTATGGTGACGAATCATTGACGGTGAAAGATGTGATGAAACCAATTGGCTACCAAGTTGGGCCTGGTACCCCGCTTCCGATTGCGGTTGAGCAAATGACGAATCACCGCTTGACGAATCTAGCTGTAGTTGATGACAGTGGGCGACTGGTCGGACTCATAACGAGGGGAAGTATTGTTAAACACTTAAATGAAGTGTATCCAGCTATGATAGAACGGTTTGCTTGGAGCTTAGGAGAGGAGGCGTAACGATGGACGGATGGATAGCCTTCCTACAAGAACGGAGTTCCGATATTGGAACAGCGCTGCAAGAGCACATCGTACTTACTGGTGTTTCTGTGTTGCTCGGCTGCTTGATAGCGATACCATTAGGAATTGCGCTCGTTTATAGCCGTTGGAACTGGCTGACGAATACCGTTTTCTTTATGGCGAACTTATTGCAGACGATACCAAGTCTCGCGTTATTAGCGATATTTATTCCTTTCTTAGGGATAGGGATGAAGCCTGCTATCGTTGCTTTGTTCTTGTATTCAATTATGCCGATTATGCGAAATACGTATGATGGCTTTCGTTCGGTGGATAACAGTGTACTGGAGGCAGCACGAGGCATGGGATATAGCACGATGCAGTCGATTTTACGTATTCGTCTGCCGCTAGCCTTGCCTTACATTATGTCGGGTATTCGCATTACGACGGTATACATTATTAGCTGGGCGACACTAGCGACCTTAATTGGTGCAGGTGGTCTAGGAAGACTAATCGTTGGTGGACTTGGCGTTAATAAGCTGGAGCTTGTTGTAGTCGGAGCTGTTGGTGCTATTTTACTCGTATTGATCACGGACACGCTGTTCGGATGGATAGAGCGCATGCTAACGAAGCGTTATGGACGTACGAGTTCGACTACCGCATAGAGACTCGTTGATGCTCAACGAACATAATCCAGAAAGAGGGACGAGAATGATACAATTAAAAGCTTCGGCTAAAAAGGTAACAGCGCTCCTTCTTTGCGGTGTGCTTATCGCAACAACCTTGCTGCTGACTGGTTGCGGCAAGGAGGATCAGATTGTTATCGGAACACAGACGTTTACCGAATCAAAGATCATGGCTGAAATGTATAAGGCACTCATTGAAGAGCAGACCGATTTGCAGGCGAAGGTGATTCCTGATCTAGCTGCAAGTGCCGTTATTATTAATGCGATGAAGAAAAATGAAGTACATATGGCGACGCTATATAGTGGAGAGCTGTTTAATAATCATTTTCCAATAGAAGAAACGAAGGACCGCCAAGAAGTATTGAAACAGGCGCAATCCGGATTTGACAAGTATTTAGGCTTTACATGGATGGATTCATTAGGATTTGAAAATACATATGCGTTTACTGTGCAAAGTAAGCTAGCGGAAGAGCGAGGGTATGAGCGTATATCCGATGTAGTTAAAGATGCAGGCGACTTGCGTCTAGGTGTAGACACGACATGGATGGAGCGGACGAATGATGGTTATCCAGCATTCCGTAAGGCGTACAACGTGGAGTTTGGGCAAGCATTTCCGATGGAGCAAAGTCTTGTCTATGAAGCAGTAGGCAATAATCAGGTGGATATCGTACTTGCCTACTCTACAGACTCTCGGATTAAGGCGTATGATTTGAAGACGTTAGAGGATGACAAGCAATTTTTCCCGCCTTACGATGCTTCACCGGTACTGTTAAAAGAACTAGCACAGAAACATCCAGAGGTCGTACAGGCGATTCAACCGCTTATCGGTACGATAGATGAACAGACGATGATTGATTTGAATTATAAAGTAGATATTGAGAAGAGAAGTGAGCGCGAAGTCGCTATCGAATATTTGGAACAGCAAGGATTAGTGGTGAAAAAGAATGAAAAGTAGAAGGGAGGCGCTGTGATGGACAGCTATCAATGGTCATTAGCAGACTTGTTCTCGTATATGAGTCGAAATTCTGACTTGCTATGGGAGCATTTTCTCTCACACCTCTATATGGTCGTTAGTGGAGTTGGCCTAGCAATTGTGCTAGGTATTCCATTGGGCGTGCTTTGCACGCGTCATAGAAAGTTAGCCAAAGTCATATTAGGCATAACGAGTATACTGCAAGTTATTCCGAGCTTGGCTTTGCTTGTGTTATTGATGCTCGTACTCGGATTAGGCTCCAAGACGGTTATTGTTGGTTTATTATTCTACTCCTTGAACCCAATCGTACGCAATACGTATATTGGACTGAAGCAAGTAGACCCAAGTTATATGGAGGCAGGCAAAGGGATCGGAATGAGCCCGCTTCAACTGCTCGTAAAGGTGCGCTTTCCATTATCACTGCCGTATATCATTTCTGGTCTAAGGATTGCAGCTGTCATCGCGATCGGTGTCGTGACTATAGCACCGCTCGTTGGAGGAGAAGGCTTGGGGCGCGAAATTTATGCGGGCATTAACAATCAGAATCCGCTACGTATTTATGCAGGAGCGATTCCAGCAGCAGCGATTGCTATCGTGGCCGATCTTCTATTAGGATATCTCCAACGCAAATTGAACTTTGCGGATCGTAAATCGAACCCAAGTGTAAGCTAGTAGCTACTAGTGCTCGATATCCTTAGTCATTTAAACGTAATAAGGGATAGCCGCAGTAGAAATGGATTTCTCTGTTATAGCTATCCCTTTAATATTTGATTTGTACCAATCTATCTACTACTGTCCCTGAGCGTATGTGTAATCAATAACAACCTATAAATAAGAGCAGTGTGACCCATTAACTTCCTTCAATTCGCTTGGACGTATCTGTTTCGATGCCTTCTAGGCGTTTCGTAAAGGTTGCTCTCCAATTCGTAGACAGTCCTTTGTTGCTTAACAGCGCACGAATGCCTTCTTCCCCGTGCAGCTTCTGATGCATCACTTCGTTGGCAAAGCGAATGCTTAGGCGCTGTTCATCCCTATGAATCAACTCAATCTGATCCACTGGCGAAACGATGCCTTCTTCTAATACGCGCCAATAGTAGCCGGTATAGCCGGTCTCTTGCATCCAAATTGGAATCTTCGGCATGTTGTATCTAGCTGCTAACTTGAAGCAAGGCTGGCGCGGCTGGGTCACTTGGACGCGAGCTGTACCGATGCGATAAATATCTCCAATATGTACATCATCTTCAATGAGTCCGCGAGTCGTAACATTCTCTCCAAATGCGGATAAGGGCAGATCGAAGCCCCATTCTTGCTTCCAGTAGGTGTAATGCTCAATAGGATAGACACATACTGCTTTTTCAGGACCGCCATGATATCGCAAATCCGCTTGACCATCTCCTGCGAAGCCTAACGTACGCAGTGCTACCGTATGATCTACAGGATGTTTTATCATACCGGATAATACAGGCTTGCCGTTATGCGTGAGTGATTCACTAGGTAATCCGACTTGGAGTCCTACAAGTTCCACATGCATAGCTTGTTCCTCCTGCTGTTCGCTTTATCTTCATGATATAATAGTGGCGACAGCATCACAAGGCAATACAAGGACTTGGAGGTACGAGATGGAAAATCCGATGCAGGCTGCACAGGAGAGCGCTCAACCGTCGTTATCATCGGACGTGACGTTGTATCGTGGTGAACTAGAAATCGGAACATTGCTTCCGTTCAAAGTATATCGTTGGACACGAGCTGGTGGCAGCAGTCGCGACCATGCCCATGATTATTTCCAGATCTGGTATGTCGTAAAAGGGTCCTTCCAGCATACGATTGATCGTAAGACGTATCAAATGATGAAGGGGAACTTATTTGTTATTCCTCCCTATGCCGTTCATCGTGTTGATCTTATTCCTGATCAAGATATGGAAATTATCGGCTGTGAGTTTCTTCCTCATTTTATTAATGAACATTTTCAACGTCCAAATGAAGGCACGGATCGTTTCGACTATTCTTATCTTGAACAATTTATGGTCAGTGAAGATGAATTGATACCGAAAGTAACATTATTAGGAGAAGCGGATGCGGAAGTAACTAGGCTGCTGAGCGAGATGCTTGCCGAGTTCCAACAGGGTGAGCATTATTATGAGCTTGTTTTGAAGGCTAACTTGTTGAAGCTGCTGTCCATCATTATTCGTCAAATGGCTAAGCAGCGAGGTGGAGGGTCTGAGGAAGAAGATCGTATGGAGAAATTCCGAGGTCTTATGATGGGAGCGTTAAACTATATTCATGAACATTACCCAGAAGAGCTCCGTCTGGAAGGGTTATGCCGTCAATTTAATTTATCGAAATCTTATTTTTGTGCGTTATTCAAACGCTATACAGGTAAGACATTTAATGATTACTTAATTGATCTGCGTATCCGCAAAGCAGCAGAGATGCTACTCAATACGGACAGCACGATTACCGAGATCGGGTACGGTGTCGGTTTTAATGATATTGCTTATTTTTCACGCATATTCAAACGGCATACAGGAGTATCGCCATCCCAATTCAAGCGGAATGCGCTGTCTGTTCATGCTCATTCTACAACTCAGACTAAGTCATAATATAGAACGAAGAGGAGACAGTTTTGATGGACTGTTTCTTTTTTTACTCCATATCAAGAATGTTTGTAAGAAAGTACAACAACTGTGGAACATAGTTCAATGGCTTTGTAGGCAGATTTCATATAATGAAAGTGTGACATACATTACAACCTGCAACCGCTTCCATTGGAGGCGCCTTGTTGCTAGGCATGCTGGGAGTGGAACGAGATGAAGCTGGGTGTTAGTACGTATTGTTTATACCAAGCAATGGGACGACAGGAAATGGACATATTCGCTGTGTTGAAATGGATTAAGGACAATGGAGGCGAACATGCTGAGATCGTTCAGCTTTTAGATATTGGATTCGACTTGCACGGCAAGCCGGAACTAGCGGATCAGATTAGACAGTATGCAGATGAGATTGGATTGGAACTGTCCAATTACTGTGTAGGTGGAAATGTGGCAGGTTTGTCAGAGGAAGCCTATGCTGCTGAAGTGAATCATATTAAAGGGCATATCGATATTGCTCATCGACTCGGAGTCAAGCGCATGCGCCATGATATTGCTTCCCGTCCTTTGGCAGAGACAGGAACGGCTTACTTTGAACAGGATTACGCTAGAATTGTCGCGGCTTGCCGCGAGCTTGCGGAATATGCATCCCAGTATGGCATTACGACGAGTATTGAGAACCACGGTTTCTATGCGCAGTATAGTGAGCGAGTACGCCGCATCGTGCTCGATGTGAATCGTGACAACTTCCGTACGACATTAGATGTTGGTAACTTCGTCTGTGTGGATGAGCCGACTGAGCCAGCTGTTCGCGCTAACGTAACGTTAGCAAGCATGGTCCATTTCAAAGATTTCTACTTACGACCTGCTGATTGCAATCCTGGTGAGGGCTGGTTCCAATCGCTGCACGGCCAATATATAAGAGGAGCAATCGTAGGTCAAGGTGACTTACCAATGCCGAAGCTCGTTTCCATTGTGAAGCAATCTGGTTATGACGGTTATGTATCCATAGAATTTGAAGGGATGGAAGATTGCTTGAAAGGGACTCGAATTGCGTTGGACAATTTGCGTCGATTATGGAATGAGGCGTAATGCTTTGATCATAGAAGAAATAAGTGAGTATGTGTTTGAAATCGTAATACGAGTGAGCGACCAATAGGGAGGAAGTAAATCGATGAGCAAATTACGTGTAGGTGTCATTGGAGCAGGATCTATTTCGGAGTTTCACTTTAAAGGCTATGCCCAGCACCCGGATGTAGAAATTGTAGCTGTCTGTGATCTCAATGAGGAGCGGGCACGTGCAAAGGCAACCGAATTCGGTGCTAGCAAAGTATATACCAATGTAGCGGAATTTCTACGTGACGAAGATATTGATGCCGTCAGCGTTTGTACATGGAATAATACACATGCAGAAAATAGCATTGCTGCTTTGAAGGCAGGCAAGCATGTGCTAGTGGAGAAGCCGTTATGCCGTACAGTGGAAGAAGCTTTGGCGATTCAAGAAGCTGTTCAAGAGAGCGGGAAAATACTGCAAATCGGTTATGTGCGCCGTTTCGGTACAAATACGAAAGTGCTGAAGAAGTTTATCGATGCAGGTGAGCTGGGCGAGATTTATTATGCAAAGGCTTCTTGTCTTCGTCGTTTAGGCAATCCAGGTGGCTGGTTCAGCGACATACAGCGTTCAGGCGGCGGTCCATTGATTGATCTTGGCGTCCATGTCATTGATCTTTGCTGGTACTTGATGGGCAAGCCAAAGGTGAAAAGTGTTACTGGAAATACGTACAATAAACTAGGCAATCGCGGTCATATTGAGAACTTTAGTTTCTATCAAGCTGCTGATTATGATGCGAGTCATAATACGATTGAAGATATGGCCAATGCACTGATTCGTTTTGAAAATGGAGCTTCCTTAGCTGTAGATGTTAGCTTTACGCTTCATGCGAAACAAGAAGAGCTTGCGGTGAAGCTGTATGGAGATAAGGGTGGGGCTGAGGTAGAGCCTGAGCTTGCGATTGTTAGTGAGAAGCATAATACGATGTTAAATATTACACCACAAATTGACGATCTTTCCTTTGATTTTGAGAAAGGGTTTGCTTCTGAAGTTGCTCACTTCGTGGAGACTTGCTTAGGTAGAGAAGAGACCATTTGCCCCGTAGAAGATGGCGTTGAAATGCTGAAAATATTGTCCGGTATTTATGAATCAAGCCGCACAGGAAAAGAAGTTATCTATGAGGTAGAGAAGGTATTGAACTAGTCAACTTATAACAATGAAATTGTGAAATTATAGGTGATTGGAAGGGAGCGAGTAAATATGGTAAAGATTCATCAACCGATTGGGGTAATGACAGATAGCTTCAAATTGCCCTTAAAAGAAGCGCTGCGTAAGGCACAAGAGGTAGGCGCGAATGGTGTACAGATTTATGCGGTAGAAGGGGACATGGACCCTGCTAATCTATCTTCAACTGCTCGCAAGGAATTGAAATCCTATATTAAAGATTTAGGATTAGAAGTATCTGCGTTAGTAGGAGACTTGGCAGGGCATGGATTCCAAGATCCAGAGGCAAATCCGTGGAAGATTGAAAAGTCAAAGCGTATTCTAGATTTGGCTCTTGATTTGGGTTCAAATATTGTAACGACTCACATTGGCATTGTCCCTAATGAAGACCATTCTATCTATGCGACGATGCAGCATGCTTGTGAGGAGCTCAGTCAGTATGCGAACAGTGTAGGTGGACATTTTGCCATTGAGACAGGACCAGAAACATCGTCCCATTTAAAACAGTTCCTTGATTCATTAACTGGCAGGGGGATGGCTGTTAACTTTGATCCAGCGAATATGGTCATGGTAACAGGTGATGATCCTGTGCAAGGTGTTTATACGTTAAAAGATTACATTGTGCACACTCATGTGAAGGACGGCACTCGCGTGCGTGAAGTTGATCCGCGGGAAGTGTATGGCATGTTGGGTTTTGAGCCGATGAGTCATGAGAAGCTGGCTGAAATGGCCACGGATGGTCCGTTCAAGGAGCTTCCATTAGGGGAAGGGAACGTCGACTTTGATAACTATTTCCAAGCGCTAGTAGACATTGGCTTTAATGGTTATCTGACGATTGAACGTGAAGTTGGAACCGACCCAGCAGAAGATATTCGTAAAGCGGTACAGTTTATTAAACGTTACAAATAAAGCCCTCTAATATACTATTTTTCATATAAATATATGTTCTCACCATCTTTCATAGCAGCAGGCTCACGCCGTGGAGTCTGCTGTTTGCTGTTCATATAATGTGGTGCAAGACAAAATATTTAATATGAAGGATGGGATTACGTATGGGTAGAGAATTTGAGAACCACCATAAAAAATCCAAAAAACGTAAACATGGCAACGGTCATGGCAATGGCAACGGTAACGGCCGTAAAAAACTTATCGATACTAGCGTGAAGAAGAGCGCTAAAAAAATCATTAAAGTTATCGAAAAGAAAGTCTTCACTGTGAAGAAAGTAAAGAAATTCAAAGTAAACTTGGGTACTCGCTCTCACGGCGGAAGCAGCTACGGCGGCGGAAGCTATGGTGGTGGAAAAAGCTACGGTGGTGGACACAAGAAAAAACACAAAAAACACCGCAGCGACTGTCACCATAAAGTATACGGTGGCGAATATTAATAACTAGTTTGTGCTTGCAGGGTACTGCCTAGTGCTTGTCCTGCAAGCACTTTTTTTACATATAAAGCAAGAGAAAACTCACCTCCATTAAGCCACAAATGTTGTGGGGAATGGAGGTGAGTTATGATAAAGCCTGTTTTTTATTTTACGCCTAAGGATTCTTTAATTCCATTTACAATACTTACAGCTACACGATTTTGAAATTGTTCAGATAGCATTTGTTGTTCTTCTTGAGGATTCGATAGGAACCCTATTTCTAATAGAACGGCAGGTACTTTGGCTTTAGCTAGTACTGTATACGGGTGCCTTTTTACTTTGCGATCTGTAAATTTCGTTGCGCCTAATATGTGCTTGTGCATAATATCAGCAAATGTTTCATGCGACGTCGGATAATAATACGTTTCAGTTCCACCAGCTTTACGATTTGGTGCTGCTGAATTCGCATGAATGGATACGAATGCTGCTGCATTTACACGGTTGGCCACCTCTATCCGATCTGGGACCTCTATGAATGTATCATCTGTTCGTGTCATCATAACCTGGATATTCTCTTCTTGGAGCAGTAATTGCTCCACTTTTAGTGCTAATGCGAGCACAAAATCTTTCTCGTATTTACCTGAAACGCCGACAGCACCTGAATCTCTCGCACCATGACCGGGATCGATTACAACAATTTTTTTGCCGTCAATCGTAGTTGGCGGCGTAGTTATCGGTGGTGTCGTTGTCGGAGGATCCGTAACTGCCGGGGGCACTACTTGATCTCCGGTATGCAGTTCCATCGTAAGTAACCCTGATTCACTGCCACCGTCGGTAATGGTGTAGCCGATGTCTGCTCTCGTGTCTAGTACGATACGAATCGTACTAGACTTTTCGTCAAATAAAGAGTAGCGGACTTGCTCGATGTGAGGGTTATCTATAATATTGTCGAGTTTTCCATGAAATCCTGCTTTGCCATTCGTAAGTTGTCCATTAATAAAATCGGTGGTGAAGGCTGTTGCGGGAATATCCATAACAATTCGATTGGGCTCAGTCATTGTAAATATTTTAGGCTGCACCGTTCCTTGCACTTCGACCATCAATTTATTATCCATATAGTCGATACTGTTTATTTGTGCTGTACCTGAATGAGAACCCTTATTAGAGCCTTTATTTCCAGGAGGTATCGTTTCATTTTGGCTTGGATCTGGGTTCACCTCTTCTTTAGGAGGAGGAGGTGTTTGAATTAAGACTGACTTGTTGGCATTATCCCAACGAACTTTTAACCCGAATTGCTCTCCAACAAATCGAAGAGGTACAAGCGCTGTACCACCTTCAACGACAGGTGGACTGCTTAATGTCGTTTCAGTTCCATTTACGATAGAGGTATTACTTCCTACCGTTAACTCTATTTTGTTGGTGCCATCAGAAATATGAAGCTGTTTGGACTCTTTCTGCCAATCGACAGCGAAACCAAGATGCTCAATGACAACTCGAAGCGGAATCATGACAGATTGATTCATATTTTTTACTTCAGCATTTGAAGGGAGCGTAAGTTTCTTGTCGTCTATTATAATGCTTGTACTCTTTGCATCCTTCGTGCTAGGAGTAGGTTGAATAAGTTGTGTAGATTCAGTAGTATTCGTATCCTTAGTTCCATTAGCAGATTTTTTGCTCTTTGTAGTAGATTGTGTGAGATTAGTAGATTTTTCACTTTGCTCAGCAGCAGCAATAGTAGGAAGCGTAAACAATAACGTCAGTAACATTAGCAAGAGACCGTATTTTTTCATGGTAGTCGACATAATCCTCCATCCCTCGTTAGTAAATCATCCAATTCAAACATGTAATACTTAAAATTACCATACTCAATAGACGCGAAATAATAGGCGAATGTTGCGGGTTGATCTCAAATAAATGTAACACAAATCAACAAGGGAGATTATAATTTTTTTGTTACTTTATTCCTACTAATTTGTATATAGATGTAAGAAGAGTGGCTTTCTACTATAAAATAAGAGCCTTAATTATGAGGTGTGTGTCGAAATAGAGGGGACATTATTGATGGAAGTACAAGATTCTATGAAGGATAATCGTAGCGAAAAAGGAAAATCAATGGAGAAGAAGGAAGGTGTTATCCTTCCCCCTTAGTACCTTTATGCAGAGCGTGGAGCCCACAATATAACAGCAGCGCCGATAAGGCATATTAATCCGCCGATGATATCGTATCGATCAGGCGCTTGCTTATCTACAAGCCAGCCCCAAAGGATAGCAAGCATAACAAATGCGCCTCCGTAAGCTGCATACACTTTTCCGAAAGAAGGGAATGATTGTAGCGTGGGGATAATTCCGTAAGCGATAAGAATAATTCCTCCCCAAATGCCATAGGAAAGCGGCTTGGACTCTCTTAACCACAGCCAAATAAGATATCCTCCGCCAATCTCGGCAAGTCCAGCGACAATAAACAACAATACTGCGGTAAACATGTGAAGCCTCCCTATATAACCGATCTTATTGTGCAATCTATTTATTATAAACGACAAATGTCATGGATAGGAAAAACAATCTTTGGAGAGATAGGATGAGGATGATAAGGAACAAGATGAATATGTCACTCCCAATCATTCTGATATATATAATTAGCTGCCTCCAAGCACAAACTTAGCTTGAAAGGCAGCTGTTGAGAAACGAAATTCAGACGCTTACATAAGACCCCATTCTCTTAACTCCAAGTGACGTACACCTTCAATAATGTATGGATCTTGCTCTGCCAACTGCTTCGCTTCTTCAAAGGAGTCTGCGATATAAACAACCATACCACCTGTGCCGTCCGCGAAGGGCCCTCTAGCAAAGATTTTTCCCTGCGCGTGCAGATTTTCAAGGTAAGTTAGATGGTCAGGGCGATAAGTAGCATTTTTAGAAACATCTTTCATGTTCAAAATAGCTGCAAAGTAAGCCATACGATGATCTCTCCTTTTATGATATGGAAAATGGAAATACAGAGCTATCTTCAGTATAGCCCGAAAAGTGTAAATAGGATATCTCAGAGGAAAATTCATAGACAAATGAATCAATTGTTTGCTTTTTATTTGACAATATATAAACGATGAGTAATAATGTCTATTATAAAGACAAACGAAAATAGGATGTGTTTAGGTATGGATATATCAGAAATGTTCTGGAATGCTTCTATAGATGAATTGAAGCAAGGATATCATGAGCAAGAACAGCAATATGTTTGTTTGTTGTGCGGTCAGAAGGTGGAGAAAGGCATTATCTATAAGCAAGGCGATACGTTGTATGAAGCTGAGCGATATACGCGCCTCCATATTGAGCGTGAGCACCAATCCGTGTTCCATTATCTCATTCAGATGGATAAGAAGATGACAGGTTTGACGGAACACCAGAACGGCTTGCTGCAATGTTTTTATGAGGGGAAAAGCGATCGTGAAATTCAGCAGCAGATGGGCATCGGAAGTGCCTCCACGATTCGGAATCACCGCTTTGTATTGAAGGAGAAAGAACGTCAAGCAAAGGTGTTCTTAACGTTAATGGAGCTGTTGAAGGAGAAGGATGAACACGCACCTGCTTTTGTAGAGTATCATAAGACGGCTACGATGGTAGATGAGCGATATAACGTGACGCAAGAAGAGAATGATAAGCTTCTGGCCAAATATTTCCCGGACGGGACGGATGGCAAGTTAAAGACATTCTCGATGAAAGAGAAGAGTAAGTTAGTCGTGTTGCGAGAGATTGCTACGCGCTTCCAGATGGGTACGATTTATAGTGAAAAAGAAGTTAATCAGATTTTAAAAGCGGTTTACGATGATTACGTAACTTTGCGCAGATATTTGATCGAATATGGCTTTCTTGATCGTAAAGAAGACGGTAGTGAATATTGGCTCAAGTAAGAGCTAGTCATATGAATTAGAGGTTTTATGAGTAGAAAGGAGTGCGATAGAAGTGAATCGCAGAGAAGAATTAAAAGCAGCATACAAAGAAATAAAGACGGAAGCGGGCGTGTATCAGATCCGCAATACGACGAATAATAAACGGCTTGTGGTGAGCACGTCGAATTTGCGAACGATTGAAGGCAAGAAATTTCAGCTTAATATGGGCGGACATATGAATAAGGCGCTGCAAGCAGAATGGAAGACGTATGGAGAAGCGGCGTTTGAAATTGAAACATTGGAAATTTTGAAAAAGAAAGAACATGGTTATTTTGATGAGAAAGAAGAATTGAAAAAGCTGGAAGAGAAGTGGCTGAATGAGCTGCAGCCATATGGTGAGGCAGGGTATAACAAGTAAGCTATACGTGGTGTTGCGAGATTAATACCTACAACAGGTGCTTAGATATGCCAATTCAATAGACTGAAAAGGGACGAGTCATTATGACCGTCCCTTTTCGCTTGCTTATATAGAGGAAGCTGAGACTAAGAATTCACAGTTGTGAATAGATTCGTGAATTTCTTCGGAATGTCTGTTTCGAAGCGAAGCACTTTGCCTGTTGTCGGATGCGTAAAGGAAAGAACGCGAGCGTGCAAGCCGAGGCGGCCTATCGTTCTTACTTTTGCACCGTATTTTTTATCGCCAACAATTGGATGTCCGATGTCTTCCATATGCGCGCGAATTTGGTTTTTGCGACCTGTTTCAAGCTGTACTTCCAGCAAGGAATACTGGCGGTTGGACTGCAGTACTTTGTAATGAGTAACCGCATGCTGACCGTCATTTGGATATGGGCTGGAGTACATCTTCAGCGTCTTGCTCTCCTTTAACCATGAGGAAATCGTACCTTCTGGTTTAGTAACAGTCCCTTCAACAAGGGCGATATATAAGCGTTCCTGTACTTTTTCCTTCCATGCATTTTGCAGCGTCTGCTGGACATGCTCACTCTTCGCAAACATCATAACACCAGATGTATCGCGATCAAGACGATGAACGACGAAAATGCGATTGGCTGGATGCGCTTGGCGCACATGTGTTGTAAGCTGTCGGTAAGCTGTCAGTTCTTTTTCTTGTGGCGAAGCAACGGAAAGCAAACCAGCATCTTTGTTGATTACAATTACATGATCATCTTCATGGATAATTCTCAATCCCACGAAGGCAGGTGCATCGCTCGTTTTCTCTTTGCTCACTGTGACAATATCGCCTGGTTCTAGTTGGAAGTTATATATGGTTGTCGCTTTGCTATTTACGGATACTTGTCCACGTGCTAGTACGGATTTTACTGCATTGCGACCCATGTTTATATGTGCAATCAAGAAGCTTAGCAGTTCAGACGATTGTTCCACCGTATAAGATTTAGCTTGCGGCTTTGCAGGTGCTTTTACTGGTGTATGTTGTGATGTTTTCGCAGTTGTATGCTTAGATGGTTTGGGTGGTCTTGATGTAGCATGTTCCAGACCTTGATTTCTATTTTTACTATGGTTTCTATTGGAGCCACCGCTTCTTTGTTGAGTTGGCTTTCCAGTAGGTGATGCGTAGCTGTTTCGTTTCTTCATCGTTGACCTCTTTCTGTTTCTTCATGCAGCGTAAGTGCAAGCCGATCATGAATTCCGTTCATCATTACGGATTGAATACTCCCATCATATCAAAAAGAGCTATCTCACGCTATCGAAAGCACGAAGGGGAATAGTCATGTTATAATTAATGATAAGGCGTTTCCGCATATGGACGGATGGAATCACAAGGTAATTTTGAATAGACCTTGCAGCTGAGTCATTTATTAATCAAAGTTAGGAGCATCTGATCGCATGACATTGACGATGAGTGAAGCGCGTTCGACGCTTCAAAAAGTTTATGGCTATGATGATTTTCGGGAAGGACAATCTCGAATTATTAACCATTTGCTGCAAAGAAAAGATACCGTCGGCATTATGCCAACTGGCGGAGGGAAATCGATCTGTTATCAAGTGCCAGCGCTGCTTCAGCATGGTTTGACATTAGTCATTTCACCGCTCATTTCTTTAATGAAAGACCAAGTTGATGCGCTTCACAGTTTAGGGGTAAGAGCAGGCTATATAAATAGTACGCAGGATGCTTCTGAAGCAGGACGAATTTTATACGAAGCAGAGCGCGGACAGTTGAAGTTGCTATATGTTGCACCCGAACGATTGGAAAGTGAATGGTTCCGTGAGCGCGCCAAGCAGTTGCGCATTGCCTTTATTGCTGTGGATGAAGCGCACTGTGTGTCGCAGTGGGGGCATGACTTCCGGACGAGCTACCGAGCGATTGCACCATTTGTACGTGAATTGGCTGCGCATAACTATGGTGAGCGCCCGCTGCTTGCAGCATTTACGGCAACCGCAACGCCAGAGGTAACAGAGGACATGATCCGTCTGTTGGAACTGCAAGATCCCGAATTGATTGTGACTGGATTCAAGCGCGATAATCTTGCGTTTACGGTGCTGCGCGGTGAAACTCGCAAAGACTTCGCGTTGAACTATGTGCGCCAGCGTACGAATATGGTTGGTATTATTTATGCTTCTACTCGTAAAGATGTCGAAGATTTGCATAGCATGCTGGTGAAGGCAGGCATTCCAGCAGGGCGCTATCATGCAGGATTGTCGGATGATGAGCGCGCGCACATGCAGGAAGCATTTCTATATGATGACATTCGGGTTATTGTAGCGACGAATGCATTTGGTATGGGGATTGATAAGTCTAACGTCAGATATGTACTGCATTACAACATGCCGAAGCATATGGAAGCGTATGTGCAGGAGGCAGGCCGTGCGGGACGAGATGGAGAAGCGAGTGAATGTGTGCTGCTGTTCCACCCGCAGGATATTTTGACGCAAAAGTTCTTTATTGAGCAGAGTGAAGCATTGCCAGAGCGCAAAGCCCATGAATATAAGAAACTACAGTCCATGATTGACTTCTGCTATACGCCGGAGTGTCTTGTTACGTATATGCAGCGTTATTTTGGCGAGATCGACCAACAACCTTGTGGGATGTGCGGCAATTGTAAGGATGAGCGTGAGCAAGTCGACATTACGTTGGATGCGCAAAAAATCTTTTCCTGCATTTATCGGATGAGAGAGCGTTGGGGTGTTTCGATGGTTGCCTCGGTATTGAAAGGTTCTCGAAACAAAAAGGTTGTGCAAAATGGTTTTGATATATTGCCAACCCATGGCATGATGCGTCATCTGACAGAGAAGGCAATCTCCGATCTTATCTACGTGCTTATTGCTGACGGATACTTAAGTCTGAGTGAAGGTCAATATCCTGTTGTTCGTTTGCTGCCTACAGCGGCAGATGTGTTGAAGGGCAAGCAGCAAGTATTCCAGAAAGTTGCGAACGAGCTGAAGCCGAAGGTGGAAGCGGCAGTTGATGAGACGTTGTTCGAGCAGCTTCGTTTATTGCGTCGTGATATAGCTAACAAAGCGAATGTACCACCATATATCGTATTCAACGACAGCACGCTGCGCGAAATGACGGAGAAGCGACCAACAACAGTGGATGCATTCCTGAAAGTAAAAGGTGTTGGTGAGGCGAAGGTACAGAAGTTTGGACAGCCATTCCTTGAATTGTTCCGCAATTTGGAGCAGCAGGAGGCAGCACAGGATGAGCCGTCTGGTTGGCATGAGGATGAAGGGTATTAAGAGCTGTCGAAGTGAGCAGCACAGAAAGAGAATGTTACAAAAGTCTCTTTTTTTGTAAAGAACTTAAAATGACTTTCGTACATTTTAACAGGATACATGTTAGAGGGACTACACATTGGAGAGGACTGCTCCTTTACCAAGGTTGGTCCTTCCTTTTATTTTAATAGATGTCGTATAGAATCTCGAATAATGGGCGAAAAATCGTTATAATGAGAGGATTGGCTGGTTAGCCGTTGAAAGGAGCTACTATGAAAGTCGTACTAGCAACGTTAAATGCAAAATATATTCACACATCACTCGCCATCCGATGCCTGAAAGCGCATTGTGAACCGGAATTTCCGATAGAGCTGGCAGAATTTACGATTAAAGACCCTGTGATGAACATCGTATCTGATCTATATCAGCGCAAACCTGATGTGATTGGATTCTCTTGTTATATTTGGAGTATCGAAGAGACGATAAAAGTCATTAGCATGCTGAGAAAAGTATTACCGGAAGTCAAAGTAGTGCTAGGTGGTCCTGAAGTATCTTATGATACGACGTATTGGATGGAGCGTCTTCCTGATGTTGATTTCATTATCGTAGGTGAAGGGGAGGAGACACTGCTTCACTTGCTGCGAGAAATAAGTACGGATCAAAAATATCACTTTGTGTTTGGGCTTGGATATCGTAATAAAACGAATGAGGTTGTCATTAATCCACCGCGTCCGAAGCTGGACCTGAATCAAATTCCGACTCCGTATCGGTTTGCGGAGGATTTGCCTGATTTGGGACGTCGTGTTGTGTATTTCGAAACGAGCCGGGGCTGCCCGTTCAGCTGTCAATTTTGTCTTTCTAGTATTGAGGTTGGCGTTCGTTATTTCGATATGGAGCGTACGAAGTCAGATTTGTTATATCTCATTAACAATGGTGCGAAATTGATTAAATTTGTCGATCGGACTTTCAACATTAAGCGAGATTACGCGATGGAAATTTTCCAGTTCCTCATTGATAATCATAACGGCTGCGTGTTCCAATTCGAAATTACGGCAGATATTATGCGTCCAGAAGTGCTTGATTTCTTAGCTGAGCACGCACCTCCAGGTATATTCCGCTTTGAAATTGGTGTGCAGTCGACGAATGACCCAACGAACGAACTTGTGAAGCGTCGCCAGAACTTTAAGAAATTGACGCGTACAGTAACTAAGGTTAAAGACAGTGGGAAGATTGATCAGCATCTTGATTTAATTGCTGGCCTGCCATTGGAAGATTATGCGATATTCCGTACAACGTTTAATGATGTGTTTGCGCTGCGTCCGGAAGAAATCCAGCTTGGTTTCTTGAAGCTGCTGCGTGGAACGGGGTTGCGTATTGATGCTGCAAAGTACGGATATGTCTATATGGATCATGCTCCGTACGAGATGCTCAGCAATGATATATTGCCATTTGATGATGTTGTCCGTCTTAAGCGTCTAGAAGATGTGTTGGAAAAATATTGGAACTCGCATCGTCTGGATACGACGATGGAGCATTTGATGGAGCGTGAGTTTGGTTCCCCATTTGATTTCTTCCAAGCGTTTGGTGACTACTGGGAGGGCCAGGGATGGCAGAAGATTGGCCATCAGTTGGAAGATCTATTCGTCCGCCTTAGCAGCTTCTTGGGAGAGCGCGAACTGAAGCATCCAGAGGTCGCTCAAGGGCTAATGAAGTTGGACTACTTTATGAACCACAAGTACAAGCCTCGTAAAATATGGTGGCAGGACGTACTTGATAAAGATGGGGTAGGGCGTATTCTTCGTGCAGCAGCGGAACATCCTGAGCGATTGGGCAGTGACTTTGCGGCACTTGGGTTGAATGAGCGTGAGCTGCACAAGCATGCGGTTGTAGAGCGAATGCCGTTCGATGTTGCCTATTGGATGGTTGTAGGTCAGACAGCGGGGCAAGGTTCGGTGGATGATGGAAATTCCAACGACCCTTCTAATCAAGATGTACAGAATGAATCTATGGAAGTGACGACGTCGGTTCAGACACTAACCGCTGCACCTTCAGCGGATATAGAGTCATCCATTGTAATTGTTGTATACCAACAGCAGGAAAATGGCCGTCCACTTGTCTTCGTCGTGTCCGATAAGGTGTTGCTAGCGTAGCTGTAGGCTGATAAACAAATACGTGAAATCGCTAAATGGTCAGAATTGTGATGTTTCAATCGTGTTCACGCGATAGTAGACGCCCAGCATGACAATAAAAACAGGATCTCGCACTCCACTTTAGTGGAAGTTGAGGTCCTGTTTTTGATAGTAAGGTTCGTCGTAAAGCTCAAGTTTTACAAAGTGACGTTTGAGAGAGTTGTAATGATCTTGCATTTAATTAGGGAGGCGTAGAACGTAACCGCTGTTCGGCAGTGTGAACATTTGCAGGTCGATCTCTTCACTGTGCATATCGCTTTCTTGGTGATGTTTACGATGCATATACTGATGGTTCGATTCGTCCGTTGACTGGTGGGCATATCGACGTTTTGCTGACATTTTTTCTAGCTCATCCTTAAAAGCGGATTGTTGTACACTCTGACAGTGATCATAATAGTCATCATACTCATCCTTGGCTAATAAACGCGTATCCTCATCTCGGAAGTCATTTAGCATGATTTGCATAACTTGTTTGAATTGTTCTTCGTCCTCGGCTTGTTTAATTAGTTGTAAATAATTATTGTATCTATCAATCCAGTCCGATTTCATATGAATATCCATCTCTTTGAAATGCGGATGGTGTTGAAGCAGCATCGTGTACGCATGTTTGAGATCAGCCATCATATGTTTTGTTGTCAATCGTTTCGGCGGAGGCAGTGCTTCTTCTCCATATGCCGTCCATGCTACGCCCATCGTTAGTAAAATGGCTATAAAGACGAGTGCTGTTCGTTTCATTACGATCATCCTTTCTTTATAGTTGAAATCGTTGAACTACAACCTTAACATTGTGATGCAGTTCAATAAGCTTTTTTCACTCTGTGCAATTGCATGTACTGATGTAAATAGTGGTATGTAATGGTCTTACTTACATCGTAAATAGTTTGAACATTCATTCATGTGAAATTAGTCACAAAATTATCCGAGTCCATGAACAATTTGTGATTTTTACTGTCTATGAATAAGAATTGATAAGCGCTGAGTTCCGTGAGGGACGTATCGAAGCTTACGAAAGGTATCGTAATAAACATCGTATGAATATAATATCAATGCTTAAAAATCAATATAAAGAAAAGAGATCCGCTTAAATGAAACGGATCCCTTAACCTTAACTAACAAGTTGCAGCTATGTGGTTTAGATCAAAATGAGTGCACAAACGGATGTGTTCATTTATCTTAAAAATACTTTCCAACGATCATTCAGAACTATTAAGGTGCAACAGAACGAAGGACTGTGCAGTTGCCCTCAAGTGTATAGCTGCCCAAGTTGGCTGGTATTAAGAAACATTCGCCAGAACGGAAATCGATAGAGCCTTGTTCCCAGCTAAGCGTACCTGTACCATCGCAAATAACGAGAATAACAAAGCTCTCAGCAGTCGTTGACAACGCCCAAGGTGTGCTTACGATACCTTTTTCCACAATAAAGTACGGTGATTGTGCAAGCTGCAGCCACTCATTAGGCTTCGCATCGTCTGTCTTCATGCGAGTTGCTCCTGCGCCTTCGTAAGCAATTACATTCAAGGAATCCTCGATATGCAGCTCACGTGGCTGGCCATCAAGGCCAGGGCGGTTGTAATCATACAGACGGTAAGTGGTATCGGAATTTTGCTGCACTTCAGCTACCACAACCCCAGCACATAGAGCATGCACGGTACCAGCAGGAATGTAGAAGGAGTCTCCCGCTTGAACAGGAACTTTTTGAAGTGCCTCCATAATACGTCCTTCTTCAATAGCTTGTGCTAGAGCAGCACGATCGACGTTTTCTTTTAGGCCGTAAATGATCTTAGCACCTGGTTTGGCATCGAGTACATACCACATTTCTGTTTTTCCAAGCTCGCCTGTAGGTAAGCCTTCGTATTCATCTGTAGGATGAACTTGAATGGACAAGTCATCGTTGCAATCAAGCAGCTTAATAAGCAGCGGGAAGCGTCCGTTTTTTTCAGAGAAGCCTTTCGTGCCGAACCATTCGCGTCCAAATTGTTCACGAACTTCATCCAATCCTTTTCCAGCAAGCTCACCATTCACAACTTGTGTAATGCCATTCGGATGGTCACCGATCATCCAGCCTTCGCCTATATGACCTACTGGTAGTTCAAGCCCGAATTGCTCCAAGGCACGTCCGCCCCAGACACGTTCTTTGAACTCGGGTTGGAATTTTAGTGGATATGGTATTGTCATGTCTCTTCACTCCCATGTTAGTTAAGTTCTAGTTGTTTGGAACAGCTCAAGATGTTCGCCGTCAGGTCCTTTGAAGAAGAAATAGCGGCTGCCGTTGGGCAATGTCACGATTCCCTGATCGATAAGTTCAACTTGAAGCTGTTGAATGCGTTCAAATTCAGACTCGATGTCATCGACGGTAAAGGCAAGATGATGCACTTTTCCTTCAGCAGGCAAGTTATCATTGTAGCCTTGGATGAGTTCAAGCTCAATGCTGTCTTGATCCGGAAAGCCCAAAAAAGCTAATTCAATAATGCCATTCGTATGAAGAAGCTTACTTTTCAACGTCATGCCGATAATATCGGTATAAAAGGCAATGGATTGCTCTAAATCGCGCACCATAATCCCCGTATGTTCGAGTTTGCGTACGGCCATCTTCTTCGTCTCCTTTTAGCTGTAGTCTTGTCTTGTTCGATCTGGACTTGATCTATATGTAGCTTCCACTGCCTAGTAGGTAGACTATAGGAAGGATACAACTGATTCGGGTGAGTTGTGGATTTTCCGTATTTTTGTAAAGAACAGATGCTCGCTGATGCAGCTAACCTAGCTCCGCCGCTTCTCGATGGCGATCGCGTAAGGTGCATGCGGGCGCTGCAGTATGCGGTAGATCAACGCCTGCCCAACCACCTGGGGCAGGCCAGCGGCCCAAGCCTGGACGGCGTCCGCTTCGCGGTCGCCCCCGTCGTGGCCCGGGTACAGCACGACGCTAAGCACGCCGCCAGGGCGCAGCAGAGCCAAGGCCCCCTCTAGCGCAGCCAGCGTCGTAGACGGCTCCGTCATGACAGCCTTGTCGGCTTCTGCCGCTGGCAGGAAGCCAAGATTGAACATGACGGCAGCCGTCTGCCCGTGCCACTCCGGGGGCAGCGCACCGACAAGGTCGGCGTGGCTTGCAAGCCGCAAGTCCACATGCGCTGCTGCGTCCAGGCCTAGGCCGCTGTCGAGGCGCTTACGCGTCAGTTCCAGCGCTTGCGCCTGAATGTCGAACGCGGCTACGTGTCCGCGTTCTCCAACAAGCTGGGCGAGGAACAACGTGTCCACGCCCGTACCCATCGTTGCGTCTACTACGCGATCGCCTAGTTGGACGCGTTCTTTCACCATTTGCTGGGCAAAGCTCAGCACAGAAAGGAATCCCATCTTACTTCGCCCTCCAATACTTGCCCTGCCATGTATGGCGTAATCTTAGCTCTCTGTCGATGCCGTTTAACACTTCCCACTTCTTCTGGCTCCACATCGGGCCAATAAGAAGATCGCGCGGCGCATCGCCAGTAACGCGATGAACGATCATATCCGGTGGCAATTGCTCCAAGGAGTCTACGATCAACTTAATGTACTCATCCTGCTCCAAGAAGCGCAGCAAGCCAGCCTCGTATTGCTTAACCATCGGTGTCTTGCGCATGAGGTGAAGCAGGTGCAGCTTGATGCCTTGCACATCCATACGAGATACTTGGCGCAGCGTCTCCATCATCATTTCATGTGTCTCTTGCGGCAAGCCATAAATAATATGGGTACACACACGAATGCCATGCTTGCGCAGCTTCTCCACTGCTTCTATATAGCAGGCAGTATCATGTGCACGGTTAATTAAGTTGGATGTGGATTCATGCACGGTTTGCAATCCCATCTCAATCCACAAATACGTTCGCTGATTCAACTCTGCCAAATATTCGACAACATCGTCAGGTAGGCAGTCTGGTCGTGTGGCAATCGATAACCCTACGACTCCCGGCTGTTCAAGGATGACCTCGAAATACTCTCGCAGCGTTTCTACTGGTGCATAGGTGTTCGTATAAGCTTGGAAGTAGCCAATATATTTGGCATTAGGCCACTTCGTATGTTGGCGATCGCGAATCGTATTGAACTGAGAGACGAGATCGTCACGACGGCGTCCAGCGAAGTCGCCGGAACCGCGTGCGCTGCAAAAGGTGCAGCCGCCAATTGCAATATTTCCGTCCCGATTCGGACAAGTAAAGCCAGCATCGAGCATCACTTTGAATACTTTTTCTCCGAACTGTTCGCGCATCTCATAATTCCATGTATGAAACCGTTTGTCTGCCCATAGCATGGGTTGTTCATCGCTGAACTCGACTTCAGTAATAAGTTGTTCTGTATGTGTCATAGGTATATGTTAAACCCTTTCCAATCGTCCATAAGCATCATGAAGATGCACTACTTATTGTAACAGAAATAGGGTACAAATGCGAAGTTGAGCTTCAATAAAACTTACACAAAATGTTACATTTTCAAGGAGGAAGAAAGCGCTTACTGATAGAATAGTATAGAATAAGTCGGACTGATCCAGACGATGCTTACAAATGTAAAGACATCGAAATAAGGTGAGGTGAACAACGATGGGCGATCTATTTACGATTCCGCAAGGGGAAAAGAAGATTGCAGTAGAGTTGACGATTAAGGAAGCGATGGCATTAATGGGGCAGCAATTCCCATACGGGTCTGAAGTAAAGGCAGCTGCTCAGCAAAAGGTACGTCAAGCTGTAGAGCGTCAATACGAGATTGTCAGCAATTAATGCACGATTATGATGATACTTAAGGAAGATAGTTATGGAGAAGGGATGCCTTTCGCGGCATTCCTTTTTTTCGTGCTTTACAGGGGGATGGTCTTTTTGGCACAATTAACAATCGGAACAGTTGTCTTGTTATCACGTCATCGTTCTGTATAATGTGAGGATTACTGTACACTACGAATTCATTTACTGGGACCACTTCACAACATGCGTACTCTGCTCAATTCGTGCAGAACGTTGCTGCTGCGGTTGTTCCGTTTATTTTGATTGAATGGATTACAAATACGACCAACATGATATGGAGGCCTATATTTATGCGTTTGCGTGGTAAAAAAGGTGCTCTCTCACAACTGGAGCATATGACTTCACTTGTTGTTTTGGAGCCAGAAGCCCATAAAGGGAAATGGAGCAGTTTATTTGGAAATGATAACCCGATCTGGGTAGAGTTCGGTATGGGGAAAGGCCAGTTCGTTACACAAATGAGCTTGAAGTACCCGCATATTAACTTTATCGGTATCGATATGTACGACGAACTGCTTGCACGTGCAAGCGAAAAGGCGATGAAAGCAGTGGAAGGCCTTGAGACAGAGCTGCCTCATCCAGCCAACTTGAAGCTCGTTCGCACGAACGTTGAATTTATTGAAAATGTTTTTGCGGAAAATGAGTTGGAGCGCGTGTACTTGAATTTCAGTGATCCATGGCCGAAGAAGCGTCACGCTCGTCGCCGTTTGACACATTACCGCTTCGTTGAGAAATATATTCATATTATGAACGAGCTGGGAGAGATTCACTTCAAGACAGATTCAGAGACTTTATTCGAATCTTCCCTGAACAGCTTTGCAGATATGGAGCTTATTACGCGTCGTATTTCATTGAACCTTCATCGCGATGGAATTAATGAAGAGCATGTGATGACAGAATACGAGCAAAAGTTCATGGGCAAAGGAATGAACATTCATCGTATCGAAGTTGTTGTAGGTGAAGAGGCGATTCGGAAATATCGAGAAGAGAAACAGCAGGAGAAGCGTCGTGCTGTTGCGGAAGAAAAAGACGACCAAGAAGAGAACTAGACGGACTAGGCTCTATTAAATTTGGCGATTTGAGTTACATTTGCCAACTAGCTTATAACAAAAAAATCCCCTTCAGATCCGTAATTCGATTCGGATACGAAGGGGATTTTTTTGTTATATAAACATGAATTTCGATATAGTTCATTACTTGCTTTGCTAATACGACTTTCTTATCTACCCAATGTACTACGATCCGTTCTTTTATTTGCAATTGCCGAATGTTGTCGATAACGGACAGACTATTTTACAAACGACTAAGCATTTGCTTTTCGCCTAATAAATCATGCAGTAATGACTCCGCACATGCTTGCGGGTGATAGCGTGATGCATTTTGTACATAGGCCATCCTTCTCGCAGATACTTCTTCGTACTCATAGGCTAGCTTGCTCATCCATTTGGCCACCGCTTTCGGGCAATCAATCGGTTCACCATACCCTTTGGCTGTGAAATATTGGCAGTTCTCTTCCTCTTGTCCAGGCAGTGGACTGTAGAACAGCATAGGAATGCCCTTAGCTAGTGCTTCTGTGCATGTCATGCCGCCGGGCTTCGTTACGAGCAGGTCTGATACATCCATCAGCTTATCCACTTCATTCGTATAGCCAATCATATGCACATTCTCATGCTGGAAGCGTGGGTTTTTAAGTAGCTTCTCACGCAGCTTGTCATTGTTGCCAACACAAAATACGAATTGAATATGATTGGTCCAACGTGTCAGCAACTCGTTCGTATCATTGGGGTCCATAAGTCCCCAACCGCCACCCATGACCATAACCGTTGGCATTTCTTTAAGTCCTAACTGTTTGCGAATGTCTGCTTTCATGTTGCGGTCATGCTGCTCACAGAACTTTGGATGAACCGGTATCCCAGTAATTTCAATGCGCCCAGGATGGACACCGTGCTCTACTAGTTTCTTTTTCACTTCATCTGTAGATACCAAATAGCGATCGACCATAGGTGACACCCATGCAGCATGTGCATCATAATCGGTAATTAATGTATATAAGGGTACGTTCAGACCTTGACGGCGAAGTCGAGAGACGACGGCGTTCGGGATCGGATGCGTACATACGATCATATCTGGCTTTAACTGTCGAAATACCGACATGGCATGCGTGTAAAATAGACGATGCAGGGCAAGTGTCGTAAGACGATTTAAAGAACGACGATATTGTTTTTTGTACATGTAGCCGACAAGCTTTGGCTGTATTGTTACGGTATGGCGATAAGCTTCGATGATGAGCGGTGCCATTATTGGGTTCAAGAACTTTCCAAGCTCCATAACACGTGTTTGGACATGAGGAGAAGTTCTACGCAAGCTAACGGATAATGCATGTGCAGCTTGTGTATGACCTGCCCCGAAGCGTTCGGATAAAAGCAAAATGCGTTTCTTTTCACCCGTTATGCTGCCGAACCATTGTGCTTCTGTATCGTTGAACATGGACAAGGCTTGTTGTTCCATACCTGTCACCTTTCCTCGATTGAATTTTAAACACTTTGAATCTGACGGATTGCAAGTAGGTTATCCCTTCAACTTCTCTTACCACATTAAACGAATGAGTAATCCATTAAGTTGCTCGGCCATAGTGATACGGTTAGCGCTGCTGTTCCTGCGCCGAGTATAGCACCTGCCAAGCAGTCCGAAGGATAATGCAAACCAAGATACATGCGAGACAATGCCACAATGCTGGCTGCAGGAACAAGAATCCAGGCTAGCTGCGGCATCAACGCAATAAAGGGTACAATGATCGAAAATGCCGCTGTTGAATGTCCAGAAGGAAATGAATGATCGACGAGCGGCTTCCGAAATGTACGTATGTCAGGCATAGCTACATGCGGACGAAGCCGCGGGTATACCTTTTTAATAAGTACAACAGGTATATGGCTAATGCCTAGTGCAAGTAGAGCTTGCCAGCCTGCCATACTCCAAGGTGCAGGGCTAAACAGCGCAATAAGCGATGAACATGCTATTGTAAATGTTGCTCCACCTAAGTGGGTAAATGAATATAGGACAAAGCTCGTGATGCGATGATGCATCCGATGATTAATCCAGAAAAACAGCTGTCGTTCGCATTGCAATAACCATGAGAGCAGACGGGTCATAATATCCCCTCCGTAGTAGCAAGTTATGGTTGGACTGAAGTTTGAACACATCTTAACAAGGTAACATTAACAGAAGATAATCATTTTGTGAATTTTTCATGATGAAGATGTAAAATTAGCGTGTATAACATTGTACATCCTTTAGATTCAAGTAACCATCGTTTGGGTATACTGAAGTAGAATTTGGTTGGTTGATTTGCTACAATGAGTAACACATGAATTGTTGAGCTTTCATGTTTGATTCATTTTGCTGTGTGTGGTTTAACAACATATAAAAAGTTTTTGTTTGTGCAACTTTTTATCGTTCAAACCCGTCATAACGAATGAGTCTGTCATTTCGTTATGCTTCATTCACTCTGTCGTTTGCTTGTCCATGCATCTTTGTAGTCCTTAAAGAGGATATAACACCAAGAGAAAGAGGGACTTTAGCTGCAAAAACGTTGGATTTGGTTGAAAATGAGTATAAAGTAGCATGAATAGACGTCAGCTGCATATAAATTGCACGCCAACCGCTTATAGCGCAGTCAGAAGCAAATGAAAGCCAATAAAAGGTTTTGACAAAAGGGTGCAAACATTAGACAATCATGATCGACCGTTTTATTACGTTTGGATGACATTCGTATGACATTCGAAGAGAGAAATATGGAATGCAGCTCGTTAGTGAGCAAACGTAGTATGTAAGCCTGTAGAGAGAGATTAGGATATGTATTAGGGGTATTTGATTAAAGGGGGACACCTAGCATGGTGGATAATTGGTTAGTTGTTATGCAGTTTTTGCTGGCAGCTATCGGGGTTTATCAATTTACACTTTCTTTGTTTGGAATTTATCGTAAGAAGAAACATATACAACACGAGCCGAAGAAGACATTCGCTGTGCTCGTAGCTGCACATAACGAAGCAACGGTTATCGATGCGTTGATGGAGAACTTGAAGACGCTGGATTATCCGAAAGATATGTATGATGTTTTTGTTATCTGTGACAATTGTACAGACAATACAGCAGAGATCGTTCGTGCGCACGGCTGGACAGCTTGCGAGCGTCACAATCCTCAGCAGCGCGGTAAAGGCTTTGCGATTGAGTGGATGTTGAAGAATTTGTGGGAAATGGAGCGCCAGTTCGATGCCGTTGTCATGATTGATGCGGATAACTTGGTCAGCACTGATTTCCTAACTGAAATGAACAACGACCTGTGCTCTGGAGCACGCGTTATTCAAGGTTACATTGATACGAAGAATCCACATGATTCTTGGATCACAGCCGCTTACGGTGTAACTTACTGGTACTGCAACCGCTTGTGGCAGTTGTCCCGTACGAACCTCAAGATGGCTAACTTCTTGGGTGGAACGGGTATGTGCTTTGAGAGCAAATTGCTTCAAGAAATGGGCTGGGGAGCTACAAGCTTGGTCGAAGACTTGGAGTTTACGGTTCGTTGTGTTAAGAACGGTGTTAATCCCGTATTTAACTATAAGGCTCGCGTATTTGACGAGAAGCCGCTTACGTTCAAAGCTTCTGCACGCCAGCGCTTGCGTTGGATGCAAGGTCACTTTACAGTAGCACGTCGTTATTTCTTCCCATTGATGTGGCAAAGTATTAAGGAGCGCAACTTGGCGAAGTTTGATACAGCATTGTACAGCATGACGGTATACACGGTATTGATTACGTTCTTGCTTACTGCTTATATTTGGGTAGATGCAGCGTTCTTCAATGGCCCGAACTTCCCGACGCTAACTGAAATATTGCCGCCATGGCTGTTTGTTGGCTCAATCGTGATGACATGTGCAGCGTTTATTCTTGCACTAGTACTTGAAGGTGTTAGATCGCCGCGTATCTATGCATCCTTGCTTACATTCCCAATCTTCTTGCTTTCTTGGTGGCCAATTACGTTCTACGCGTTCTTCACGCAGAACAACAAAGTATGGAGCCATACAGAGCATACACGTGTTGTAAGATTGGAAGATGTGCAGGGCAAGCAAGCCTAATATACAGATGTTACATGTTCGATGGGGAGTCTATAGGCTCCCCATCTTTTTCATAGCTCAGCTAAACAGCTAATGTAAAAATTTACGTTCTGGTACACTTGACTCTGTACATCGCATATGATATATTACTTGAGTACGACTAATACGAAAGCAGGAGCGCCCGCTTCTCACCTGACCGACTCAGAGTTGGCTGGTCTATGAAACTTATCGCTTTTAGTGCGATACTCACGTGTGATGATAAGTGAGGGATGTGGGCTCTTTTATGAGCACGCATCCCTTTTTTGATGAATTTGGGGATATAAATGATGGAGGTGGAAGGTCATTAGCAAGGAACATATGATCAATGAAGAAATTCGTGCTAAGGAAGTTCGTCTTGTCGGACCAGATAGTGAACAGTTAGGTATTAAACCTTTCCGTGAAGCTCTTCAAATGGCTATTGATGCAGAATTGGACTTGGTTAACGTGGCACCACAGGCGAAGCCGCCAGTATGTCGCATTATGGACTATGGAAAGTTCCGCTATGAGCAGCAGAAGAAAGAGAAAGAAGCTCGCAAGAACCAGAAGGTTGTTGACGTGAAGGAAGTATGGTTCCGCGCAAACATCGAGGAAAACGACTACCAAACGAAGCTTCGTAACGTTGTTAAGTTCCTCAAAGATGGGGACAAAGTGAAATGCTCTGTTCGCTTCCGCGGTCGTGAGATTACACATGCTTCAATCGGTCAACGCGTGTTGGAGCGCGTTAAGAAAGAGGTTGAAGAGCTTTGCACAATCGAGCGTCAACCTAAGCTTGAAGGCCGCAGCATGATAATGATTCTAGCGCCTAAGAGCAACTAACGAGTCCTCCCGCCACGCAGAGAAGGTGGCGGATTGGATTTGATTATTGAGGAGGAAATGATTATGCCTAAAATGAAAACGCACAGCAGCCTTAAAGGCCGCTTCAAAATTACAGGTACTGGTAAAGTTCGCCGTTACAAAGCTTACAGAAACCACCTGTTGTCCCATAAGTCCGGACGTCAAAAGCGCGTTCTCGCTGGAAACCCAGTAATGGCTCCTGGTGACGTGAACCGTTTGAAACAGCAATTGGCTAACTTGAAGTAATAACGTAAGAACTTGCAGTCGCACAAACGGCTCAAGCAATAATTCGGATACATGATTCGATTGGGAGGTTACTAGAATGGCACGAGTTAAAGGCGGATTTACTACACGTCGTCGTCATAAAAAAGTACTAAAACTAGCTAAAGGTTACTTTGGTTCCAAGCACCGTCTATTTAAGACAGCTAACGAGCAAGTAATGAAATCCTTGCTTTATGCATACCGCGATCGTCGCGTTAAGAAGCGCGATTTCCGCAAATTGTGGATCGCTCGTATCAACGCAGCTGCTCGTATGAACGGTTTGTCCTACAGCAAATTCATGCACGGCTTGAAGCTTGCTGAAGTAAACATCAACCGTAAAATGCTTGCTGATCTTGCAGTGAACGATATCAACGCGTTCAACTCTTTGGCAACAGTAGCTAAACAAAAAATCAACGCATAGTAGCTTGCGTTATACGATAAAGAGCACTGCACTCGAATTATTCGAATGCGGTGCTCTTTTGTTGTTTGCTAGTATCATTATTTTGATTTTTACTATGATGTTGATTGTTTTCTCCTTGCTTTTCCTCATCCAGCTTTGACATATCATAGACATTAGTCTCATTCGAATAAGTTGTATCCATGTTCTCCATTTGCTTTTCTCCTTGTTCCTTGAGCGAGCCCATTAGCTTTTGCAGCTCTTTTTCATCTGTAAGTGCCGTTAATCCGACATTGAGCGTTCCTGATAAGTCACTAACGTGCAATTCTTGAATTTTATAGTTGATCGTGCCAATTTGAATAGGTTTAGTTTCTTTTATTTTTTCTTGTAGTGTTTGATTCTCTAATTTTTGCTGTTGGACTTGAGTTTCTAATTGTGAAATGCGAGCTTCCATGGAGCGTATCCGTTCCTCTAAGGCCTGCCACACGTAAAAGGTAGAAGGTGAGGATGAGTAAGGCTGCATCGAATCGCCTCCATACTAATTTTTTATTCTATTGGCCTTTCAATTGGTGGCATTCCAAGTTGCGGAAGGATGATAGGCTCTTCCATAAGCTCAGCTTCAGGGACTGCTACAGGCTCCGATGACTGTGTATGACCAGAGTTCATAGCCGGCGGAGTTTCGCCTTCAGGAGTTGGAACTTGGCTCGTTGCATTTTGGTTGCTGCCCAAAAATGTCGTACCGATATTAATGGAAGCTAGGTTGCTCAGGACATTAACGCGTATTTGATTAATACAGATGTTCATCATGTACACCTCTATATGACCACACTTGGACTTGATATGACATCAGGGTTGTTGACCAAATTACTTTCACTATTAATGGAAGTGGTGCAATCACCAACGACAGAGTTTCCGCCTACACTTTTTGTTTCCGTTGAATTGCCTTTTATAATCGTATTCCCTAAATTAAAGGACCCGTTACTGGATATGGCATTGACACGAATGTTGAAAATGTTAAATACGTTAGGCATATCCATCCATCCTTTGACTGTAATCCGTCTAACCGTATTCTATGTCATACGCCCATAAGAAGGAACTTGGTCTAGGGTGAATATTGAAAGTGATCAAATATTACTTACTGACAATCTAATCAACAATTTGGATATCAATATTTTGCATATTGCCTGCAGCTTGTTTACGCATGACAATACGGAGCTTTTTGTCTTGAATAGTGGCGCGTGTGCTCTTTGGAAATACTGGGGCAGATAGGGGGATAAGCTGTTTACGAGATGTACTTGTATTTTGGATCAGAAGCTGTGTTGGGTTCATTTGCAAGCGTACATCTTGAGGCTTTGTTTTTTTAGACATTTTCACTTCAATTGTTATTTCATGATCCGTTTCTCTGGAAGACCATCCTGGTTTACCACTAGTCGCTGGAGAAGTTGAGGGAGGGGGATCGGTTGTATCGGAAGTGTACTCGGCTTGATCAAATGCTTTGGAAAAGGAGCGTTTGATTTCTTCCTCGACATATTTTTGGATGGCCGTTTGCGATAATAGCTGTGAGGGGTTTATTGGCATCGTAATCCCGAATTGCTCTTGAAATTTCTGCCATGGGAAAAAGGAAGACATGTTTGCCATATGGGGCAACTCCTTTCCGCTTCTGCTGATGCATCATAATTGGCATGCTAACAATGTATGCAGGGCGGGCTTGGCTTGCCCCGACTGATCCAAATAGCAGTATGCCAAATAGTAAAATGCAGGTTAATGTTGTTAGCTATTTTCTTTGAGTGGCAATCAGGGTACAATGGTGAGATGTGACGTTTGGAGAAAGAGAGAGTGAGCAGGATGATTGATCTGTCCAAGGTAGATATTCACCAGATGGTCGTTCACAAAGTAGGGAATAAATCTAGAGATGAGGGCGTACGTATTTCGCAAACTCGATATGAAGTACCGAGTGAGGAAGTACGCGATACGTTGTTAAAATATTTTTTGACGAGCTTCAAATTCGATATGTTTTATCGGTTTCATCATGAAACGGATCTGTCGATGAATGAGGTGTATACGTACGCAAGTCGTATGTTTGACCAGCCTAATACATTTCAAGAGCAATCCGTACACATTTTAAATCATTTGTATGAGCAGTCATCGCATCCACAAATAAAGTCAGGTGAGCTTTATGTCGTGCATTTGAACAACATTTTATATAACGACTTCAGCATTGACGCTATTGGGCTGTTTAAGTCGGAGAATAAAGATGTGTATTTGAAGCTAGATGAACCGAACATGGATGATCTGGGCTTGCTAATCGAAGAAGGCGTCAACGTTCGTAAGCTGGATAAGGGCTGCCTGATCTTGAATGTAAAGGCGGTCGGCGGCTTCGTAGTAGGCGTAGTTGACGCGACAGCTGGAAAGACGCAAGATGCGGCAATGTACTGGATGGAGGACTTCCTGAACGTTACGTTTATGGAAGACGAGAACTACTATACAGACCACGCGATTCAGATGGTGAATGAGTTTTATGACAATGTGATTGCTCCAGCCTCAGAGCAGCCAGAGAAGAAGGAGAAGCTGGAATTCATCAACAGCACGATGGAGTATTTCTCTCGCACGGATAAGTTCGAGGAAGAGGAGTTCATTCATAACGTCCTTCAGGATCATAATCAAGGTGAAATGTTCAAAGTATACAAAGAATCGTATACCGAAATGAATGAGCTACCTCCATTTGATGCGATGCCGATTTCACAAACAGCTTTGAAGAAAGCGAAGAAAACGCTGCGCAACGTGATTAAGACTGACACCGGGGTTGAGTTGAAGCTGAAGAGTGAAAGCTTCCCCTATGTGGAACGGGGCTATGACGAAGAGCGCAAGCTTCATTATTACAAAGTATATTTCTCACAAGAAGAATAGCGGAACGTTGGCGATTTGTAAAAACAGCTTCTGGCATATGAAGTTGGAATGGTATGCGGGAGCGAATGAATGCATGAATATTGCGAAAATAAGCGCTCTCGCGCCCGTTAAAATTTGAACACAGACAATTTGGTCTAAATAACGTCAATGGTATCCGTTAGCTAAACACTGCACCATAAGATTCTAGGATGCAGCAGCCATATTCAAAGATGAAATATAAAGAGGGTCTTGTCAGCAGAGTAATGTGCGGACAGACCCTCTCTTTTACTTATGGTATGGCATATCGAATAATGCTTGCTGTATGTTTATTTCTTGAACATTTGAAAACTTGAAAAGGATACTGCTTCATACGATTTTACAAACAAGTGAATGAGCAATGATGCAGACATCAATTGATACTTAATATTTCACGAATTTCCTGTTCCGTAATGGCAGATTGCGTTTCTTCACCTGGTTGGATTACCTCATGTATCAAATCTTTTTTGCGCTGCTGCAGTTCATAGATTTTCTCTTCAATTGTACCATGCGTGACAAGGCGAATGACCTGCACCACATTTTTTTGACCGATACGATGCGCACGGTCGGCAGCTTGCTGTTCAACAGCAGGGTTCCACCATAAGTCATATAGGACGACCGTATCTGCACCAGTTAGATTAAGCCCTGTTCCTCCTGCACGGAGAGAGATAAGGAAAATATCGCGTTCCCCTTCGTTAAATCGCTGACACAGCTCCACCCGCTCTTTAGGAGGTGTCTTGCCATCTAGATAGAAGGCCGATCTGCCGCACAGCTCGAGTTCGCTGCGAATAAGCTCCAGCATGCTCGTGAACTGTGAGAAGATAAGCATCCGCTTGCCGCTGCTCATGCATTCTTCTACAAGCTCTAGCAGCTGTTCGAGCTTGCCTGAAGTTCCTTCATACTCTTGTACGAACAAGGCTGGATGACAGCAGAGCTGCCGCAAGCGAGTGATGCCCGCGAGTATTTTCATCCGTCCTTTTTGGAAGCCTTCCGCTGCCAATACTTCGAGTGTTTCCTCTTGAAGTCTGCTCAAATAAGCCAAGTAAAGCTTTTTCTGATCAAGGGATAGCTCCGTCATATGCAAGGTTTCAATTTTGTCTGGTAGTTCTTTCAATACATCTTGCTTGAGACGTCGCAATATAAATGGTCTTACTTTGCGTGCCAGTTCTTCACGAGTAAGGGCTTGGAATGACTTTTTGCTCGTAAATAAACCAGGGAATACAGCTTCAAAGATCGCCCATATTTCTTCGACGGAATTTTCGATCGGCGTGCCTGTAAGGGCGAATCTACGGCTTGCTGTAATTTGTCTGACTGCTCTGGAAGCCTGTGTTGCTTCATTTTTGATCGTTTGTGCCTCGTCTAGTAGCAAGATGCTGAACGTAATATTTTCATACAGGTGAATGTCCCTACGTAATGAAGGATAAGAAGTAATCAGCACATCTACTTCCTCTAAGGACTCAATGACTTGGCTGCGCTCATCCTTCAAGCCTGCTGCAAGTTCTACCCTTAACTGAGGTGCGAACTTGTGAAGCTCATTGCGCCAGTTGTAGACCAATGATGCAGGCGCTACGACGAGTACAGGCTTGTTGGTTTCCAACTGCTCCTTGTTAATTGCTTCACGTTCCGAAACGATATAGGAGATACTTTGCAGTGTCTTACCAAGCCCCATATCATCAGCTAAAATGCCGCCAAAGCGATAGTAGGACAACGTTTTGAGCCAGTGGAAGCCATAGGTTTGATAATCCCGAAGTACATTCACCAATGGAGCAGGAACCTCAAACTCCAAGTCTTCTGGCCTTTTCATGTGATCCAACATCTGGCGTAGTTGCTTGCCAAACTTCATCCCGCGCGCACGATAGTCGTCTCCTGTCTCAATAAGACTAAGACCTCTCGTTATCGGTAGGAAGATCCGATCCTGCTGTACTTCTGTACGGCTCATGCCTACCTCATGCATTAGATCGCCGAATTGGCGATAACTTTCTTGCTCCAATGAAAGAAAAGCACCGCTTGGCAAGCGATAATACTTTTTCTTCTCCAAAATAGAGAAGAGGATGTCGTGAATATCACTTTGCTCAATGCCTGCCATGTCGAACTTGACCTCAAGCCAATCTGTAGCTGCATCTACGTCCAACATCGCTCTAGGCTGCTGTGGAGCTTGGAACATCAGAGATTTGACCGTTTCCGTGGAGTAGATCTGCGCTATCGGCTCCAACTTGGGCAGCAAGTGATACAGGAAGCTGTATATTGCTTCTTCATCATTGGTGTACAGCTGCTTGCCATTGTTGCGAAGGCCAGATTGTTCCAGAATTCGCACGATTTCATTCTCCTGCTCGTAGCTGCGCAGTACATAGCGTTCTACGTCCTGTTCCATCGAAACCTGCTCAGGTTGAAACGGGTAGATGACTTTATCATCATAAATAAATTCGACCAAGACCGATAAGTTGTTGTCTAATCTATCAATGTAGATCTTAGTTATGAGACTTGGGCTTACAATCTTATCGGCAATTTCAGGTCCAATCGAAACATGGCCAAGTGCTTTAATTCCTGGGAGTGCCCGTTCAATAAAAGCAGGGAGCTCAGTAGCTGCAATACGAACCTCGTTGCTGCGAGACATATAGAACAGCTTCTTTAGTGCTGTAAATTGGTCCAACTGAAGGTCGCTTACAGGGCAGAGCATGCCCTCTGCACATATGTAGCCATACTGCTCCATAGGCAGTGCGGTTTGTAAGCCTTCAATAGCAAGTTCGTAAATATCCGTTTCTTCCTGCTTGATCCGAAAGGAAAGAGGCACTTTGCCTTGTTCTCCAAGTCTAAGATCGTATTGTTTCGTATCTTGCTCGATTCGAATCGGAACTTGCAGCAGTAAAGGGATCGTTTCCTCCCACATATGAGGTGGAATGACAATGGTCCGTTCTGTGCCAAGCCTACCGCTGCTATTTAAGCCATACATAAGGTCATAGTAACTTTCTTCGATCCGCACGATGTCGATAAGCTTGCGGATAATAGCTTCATCCTGTTCCGAGAACCGATATTGATCAGGGCTGTAGGTGAACTTTTTAGAAAATGCAAACGGTTGAGCTTGGGCAAACGCCGTCAAAAACTCCCTTACTTTGGGTACGATATACAGTCGCTGTGGCCCAACTCGAAATTCAAGCGCGAAGTAACTTCTGCGTGCATGGGATACGGCATGGCAGATCCATTCTACTTGAAGCGTTTCACGCGCATAATCATCGTCTTCGTAGGCGTCATAATCGTCTTGTGACGCTGATTGGTACGCTTGGCTGCCGAAAATAGAAATCATATTGCGCGTTAATGCCGTATCTTTGGAACTAATCGCGGCAGGATATCTATTCTGGAGAGCGCTCGGTAAATATTGATCAGCCGTTTTTTTGTCAAATCTGCTGTCGCAAACCGCTAGCATGACGGCAGCGATATGTTTGCAATAAGCAAAATAAGTATTGGAAGCAGGACAAGTACAGCTTGCTTCTACTTCCTTTACCGTTGGCAGCCTAACTTGGACACTGTAATCCTCGCTGCCGCGTACGAGAGCTGCGTATAAATGCTCTGTTACTTGTTTAAATTCAATGATGCGACGAGTCATGTAATACTTAAGACCTCTGCTATAAGAAGTTCTGCCGCATATATCTTCCACATCACTGTAAGATTCCAGTTGGTTAAACATGTTGTTCCTCCGTAACTCTTTATATCTATATAGATTGGCAATTGTATGTATGAGCGTTCGATGTTAGATGCTGCTCTTAGTATACTGCTCTTTTTGACGAAGTTCATTACAAACACAATAATCTGCATGGTTTTGTAACGAATGGGGGATAATTTCCGGTAATGCCAACTGGAAGGAGGAGCAGTAGAATGACAGTTTCAAATATAAAGATTTCTGACATGGCCGCCTATTTAAAAGTAGAGCTGAAAAAGCTGCTGCCAAATTGCTCAGACTTGGTTATTCATGGGGTTAATTCTTCTGTAGCTGTGTGTTACATATCTGGATTAATTGACACGAAGGTGTTAAGCTCTTCGATCCTCGGTGTGCTTACGATGATGGATGAAGATGAAGTAAATACGGAACTGATTAGGCAGACGATAACGATATGCGAAATTGAGCGGGAAGGCAATCTGGATCAAGTCGCGTTGAAGCTGCTGCAAGGGCATGTATATATTGCTGTAATGGATGAATATGAAGGCCTTTTATGCAATATAGCACATTTCCCCACTAGAGCAATTGCAGCTTCGGAAAATGAAACGGTTATTTTTGGCCCTGTATTAGCGTTTAACGAATCGCTTGGTGAAAATATTGCCGTTCTACGCTCTTACATCAAAAGTCCAGGCTTGGTAGTAGAACCTCATATAATAGGTAAAAAAATGGAAACTCGTATTCAGCTTACCTATATGTCGGAATATGTAGACGAGCAGTATATCAAATATGTAAAGTCCAGACTAGAACAAATCAAAACGGATGGATTGCTCGGCAATGCTTTGCTTATGCAGAAGCTTCAAAATCATCCGTACGCCCTTTTTCCGTTAATGACCTTGACAGAACGTCCTGACCGTACGATACAGGCTCTAATGGAAGGTAAAATTGTCATTTTCATGGAGGGAGACTCGCATGTTATTATCGGCCCAAGCTCGTTTATTGATTTCTTCTTATCGGTAGAAGATCGATATATGAGTTGGGGAACAGGTCTTTTTATTCGGATGCTGCGATTTATAGGGCTAATGATGTCCGTATTTTTGACACCAATTTATGTCGCTGCGCTAACGTTTCATTATCAAATGATTCCGCCAGCCTTAATTGTATCGCTTATTGAAACACGTTCCAAAGTTCCATTTCCACCTTTATTAGAGACATTGATGCTAGAGATGACGATGGAGTTTTTGCGAGAAGCTGGTGTTCGCTTACCGACGAAAGTAGGTCAAACGATTGGTATTGTTGGTGGGATCGTAATTGGCCAAGCTGCTGTACAGGCTGGATTTACAAGCAATATTTTAATTATGCTGGTTGCTTTGGCTGCACTTGGCTCTTTTACCACTCCAAACTACTTAATGAGTGGAAGTATACGATTAATTCGTTACCCGATGATCATAATGGCAGGTTTATGGGGAGTTCTTGGCATTGTATTTGTAGCCATGCTTATATTTATACATTTGCTGAGACAAACAAGCTTGGGGAGACCTTATTTATTTCCGCTCTTTCCATTTCGTCGCAAAGATCTGACAGTCGATATGCTATTAACACCTCAGTCACACTACAGCTATAGGGGATCGCCTGTGCAGAACAGCCCTAACAGTAGTGAGAATGATCATACAAGCAATCGTTCTTCATCGAAAGACCCGCAGTCTGATAGTAACCAGTGACAGATTTTATCGGTGAAAAAGAAAAAAAGAAGTGAATTTACGGAAGAACGAGGGAAGCGCATGGATGTTAGAATTAAGCCGAGACCGAATAAGATGATTCAATCGTTTGGACTTTTGTTTGTCATCTGCAATGTTCAAATCGGGATCGGAGTGTTTGGATTTCAAAGATATATAGCTCGTGAGGCAGGTCATGATGCTTGGATTGCTGTACTGCTGGCAGGCATGTTCTGTCATTTTTCCGGTTGGTTGATAGTAAGTGTGCTGCGTCGCTATGAGTCTGCTGACTTGTACGGGATTCACCAAGATTTGTTCGGCCGTTGGGTAGGCGGGGGATTAAGTATACTGATGATGCTTTATTACGTGATCGTTACTGTGACTATATTGCGTACTTACATTGAGGCGGTACAGTCTTGGATTTTCCCCGAATTTCCTACATGGCTACTTGCCTTTGTCCTACTATTTTTATCATGGTATGCAGGGATAAGTGGCTTACGCGTCATTGTAGGGGTCTGCTTCATAGGTTTTTTTGTTATGTTTGCTTTCTCAACGCTATACTATAATCCGATCCAGTTCGCTCAATGGAACAGGCTGCTACCGATCGGAGAAGCAACCCCGTACCAGCTATTTAATGGAGCGGTTGCGATGGGGTTTACTTTGTCGGGTTTTGAGATTGTCTCTTTTTTGTACCCGTACCTTAATGATAAAGATAAGTCGCAGAAATACATGCAGATAAGTCTATTGCTTACGAATATCCTTTATTTATTCGTTATCCTTGTGACGACGATTTTTTTCAGTCAAGATCAACTGTTGCGAACGGTATGGAGTTCACTCAACATGCTCAAGATCGTCAAATATCCTTTTTTGGAGCGTATAGAAGTGCTTGCGATGGGGGTATGGATGTTCGCAGTTGTGCCAGGCATTATTATTCTGACGTGGGTAATAAGCAGAGGCTTGCGACGATTGTTCAATTTTCCGCATAAAAAGGTACTGATTGTTTTCAGTATCTTTATATATGTGGTAACGCTTGTATTTCATAATCGGGAACAAATTGATATGCTAAATAGCCTGATTAGCAAAGCAGCTCTTTTTATCAGCTTTGTATATCCTCTTTTTCTTTATGTCACGGTGGCTGTTGTATGGTGGTGGCGTCAACACAAACCTAAGAAGGGAGAAGATGAACTAGCATGAACAAGTTCAAAGTCAAGCAAATATCTATTGTTCTTATGCTAGTATTTATGACGGGCTGTTTCCACTCGTCTGTGTTGGAACGAACCTCCATAAGTGTAGCATTGGGTTACGATAAGATTGGAGAAGGGAAAATTCAAACTAGTTCGGTATTGTACGGCCCTACAAGTAAAGAAGGAAAGGAAAGTTCACATGTTATTTCTGTAGCAGGTGAAACGAGTAAAGGGGCTCGCCAAAATCTGAATCATAAGCTGGCCTTTAAAGTAGTCAGCGGGCAAATTCGATTTATTGCCTACGAGAATGAATTAGCCAAAGAAGGAATTATAAGTATCGTGGATACGCTTAGTCGAGATCCTTCTTATGGGGAAATGATGTATTTATCTGTTACGGAAAAGCCAATCCGCGATCTATTCGCTTATAAATATCCGAATATATCAAATGTAGGAACCTATATGTCGAGATTAATTGCACACAATATTCAGGATAGTTGGGTGCCGTCATGTACATTGCATAATTTTCGCAATGATTATTATAGTGCAGGCAAGGAACCTGTACTTCCTATCGTCGAAAGAACAGATAAAGAGGTCAACGTAACAGCGCTAGCCCTATTCCGAAAAGATGTCATGATTGGAAAAATGCAGCCAAAAGAAGCGGTTTACTTGAAGTTGCTGCTTAACCAAGAACAACCTGACACAATTGAGGTTAAAATGCCAAAGGATGGGATGGCGAAGTATGTAAGAAAAGTGAACCAGCCATTTAAATATATGAAGGCGGCGCTTGGGAATATCGGGAGCAAATCATCCATTAAACTAATTTCGAAGGACGAGCTTACATTTGATGTAAGCATTAAAATAAATGTGGAGTTGCAAGAAATAACCGAGGATTATGACTTCGCGGAAGAAGGTGCTGTGCAGAAGCTTGAAACAGAGTTGAGCAAACAAATGAGCAAAGATCTGGTGAAGATGCTTAACCAATTAAAGCGGCTTAACTCTGATGCAGTAGGCTTTGGTGAAGTATACCGCAGTTCCGTTAGAAATTCTCGGTTAACGAAAGAGGAATGGCAAGATATGTTCCCGAAGGCGAAGTTCAATACTACGGTTAACGTGAATCTCATTCGTACTGGAACGATAGAATAACGACTTTGTGTTGGAAAAAGAGTGCAAAAATACCTTTCCGATTCTAGGCAACCTGTGTATAATGTTAAACAAAACCAAATCCGACGCCATCTCAGTAGAACATCAGGATACCGATCTTGATGTTCTTTTTTGAAGCATAAGTAGCCTGTTTTATAAGACAAGAGAACAAGAAAAGGCTGAGCCAAGTGACATCGCATGGCAAGAACATGACTACCAGTTTTGTGAACATTCACATTTCACGAATGGAGGACGATGTTTATGTATGAATGTCAATTGATGCAAAAAAATGAGTTGAAGCTGGTGGGGATCAGTTATTCTGGGCCTGTGAAGGAATGCTTTCCAGATGAGTCCATTAGGCTACATGAGCGATTCTGGAAGCGAAGAGATGAGATTACTTCTGTCGCACATACGGAATTGATATTTAGCCCTTATTATGGAAACGATCAATTCATGACTTACTGGGGTTGCTTGCAAGTAGATAGTCTTGAAGATGTACCGGATGGAATGGTGGGATTGCACTTGCCGTCTCAGCTTTATGCGGTTGTAGAAGGCAAGAGAGAATCAATTTCCGATGCGTACAAAGCGGTATATCGTTGGATTCGCCAGAAGCATTTGGATCGGGAATGGGGAGCTAGTTGTGTCGAGTTATTCCATGTGGAGGAAGGTAATCAGCAAGAGAAAGTTGAGCTTTGGATACCTGTAAAAAAGTAAGCGTCATCATTCATGGTGGATTTCAACGTCAGGGATGTACGTTCATGGGAAGCACCATAACTTCAATGAAGGAAGTTATGGTGCTTTATTACTATACAGCTCAATTAATAAGGAGGATGTGTCATGGTGCAGTCACAGCGCAGCAATGATAAGCCAATCGGCCTTACGGCTTCATCTGGATATCAAGTAGGTATTCGAAGGACACTTTCTGTCCAGCCTGAGCAAATGTGGAATGTATTGCTTTCGAAGCAAGGGTTGAATGTTTGGTTGGGTCCTATTGAGTCATTGGTTGCGGAAGCAGGTGAGCAGTATCATTGCCAGAATGGAACAAAGGGCGAACTTCGTGTTGTAAAGCCTTTTCAACAGTTGAGGCTGACTTGGCAGCCTCATACATGGCATACACCATCTACGCTACAAATTCGGTTAATCTCGAATAAGAAAGGAACAACAACGATTAGCTTCCATCAGGAGAAGCTGGATGATGTACATCGTCGTGAGGAGATGAAGCTGCACTGGGAGCGGGTTATCATCGAGCTAGCGGAGATGGTTGCGAGAGCATAGGTGGAAGTGCTGAAGTGCTGCCATACTAGTGTCGAGAACGACGATCAGGTAAAGGGGATCCTGGATGAACAACCTATTTATAATAAGGCACGGTTATGGAGCGGGTGAAGAAGCGTCAACTCCATTGACAGAGGAAGAAAATGAGCAAGCTAAACAGCTTGCATCCTGCATGAATGAATTAAATGTTGATGTATTAATTTCAAGTCCATCTCTACGTACGATACATAGTTTACAGCCAACTGCAATTCAATTGCGCAAGCCAATTGTGATTGATGAACGAATGGAAGAGTGGCTGCTTGCCATTTCACATTCGGCAGCGGGAATGAAGCAGCTCGCCCAGTTGTTTACGCATGAAGCGTGTAGGAGTAAAGAAGAGTCAATTGGGCGAGCAACGCTTGCAAGAGGCGTGTCGGTTCTTAGTAATGCACTGAATAAGCAAGCTAACAATGTTGCCGTTATGACAAGTCGTCATGAAATCTCGGCTCTTCTTGGTTATTTTGATATTGAGGAGGATGTCCGTGGGGAAAATACTTCGTACATGGATATATTCGTGATTCGATGTAAGGCCGAACAACTTTCTTTAGAGCGAGTATGGAGCTGCGGTCAAGCGCTAGAGCTGCTTCCTACGTAGCTCTATTTTTATGTTTGCCATAAGTAGGTGTGCAGTACGAAAAAGTGCTGTGCACGTAAAATAATCAGGAAAAAATCTAGGATAAGCTGCATAAGTTAAAAAAGGAAGAACGATAGGAGCTGGAAGTTATTGCTGATGAAAATGTTGTAGTGGACTTTTTTTGGTGATAATGATAATCTTTCTCATAAAGGAATGACTGACAGCTGTTTGCTGTATATTTGGATTGGGGGAATTGAGGAATGAGTGAATCAATTATTTTGGTGTATGCAAGTATGACAGGTAACACAGAGGAAATGAAGGATGCTGTTGAAGAGGGGATCCGTGAATTGGGGGCGGATGTAACTGTTAAGGAAGTTATGGATGCACAAGGCTCTGACTTGGAAGGTTATGATGTGATATTGCTTGGTGCCTATACGTGGGGCGATGGAGAGCTTCCAGATGAGTTCCTTGATTTCTATGATGAAATGGAAGATTTGAAGTTGGAAGGTAAGCGTGCTGCTGTCTTCGGTTCATGTGATTCGAGCTATGCTCAGTACGGTGCTGCTGTAGACATTTTATCGAACAAGCTGCGTGATCTTGGTTGTACACTTGTGCATGAAGGGCTTAAAGTGGAGCTTTCCCCATCTCAAGATGAGAGAGAGATCTGCCGTGAATTCGGACGCAATGCCGTACGTGCTTTGTCGAACGCGTAAGAGATGAAAGGTAAGCCTCTTGCTTCGCTGTTGGAATATTATGTTACAATAGATGAGGATTATAGTGAGCCTGCTACATCGTGAATCAGTGGGCTCATCAATAAGAGGAGAGGCTTATGACAACGCTGCGAAGTTACAATGGCTTATTTACAAATATGAAACTGCGACGAGTATATAAGATTAAACGGCACGTATCTAGCAGTGAGCTGTCTCATGTATATGTAGGCGTTCATATGCAGACAGGTGAGTCTGTTATTATAAAGGAATACTATCCTCAATCTTTAGCCATTCGCGACTTGAACCGACGTACGGTCTTATGTCGCATGCCCGCTCATCAATCATCCTTTCATGTATTAAAACAAGCATTTATGCAGGAAGCAGCAATCCTGTCCAAGTTTCAACACCCTGGTATTATGAAGCTGTTGGATCATTTTGAGGAGAATGGAACTGCTTATGTAGTGACAGAACTGTGCAAAGGCAAGACGCTGGATAAGCTGGTTCAATCTGCCGAACTTACTTCAACAGCTGCTAGAGAGCTGCTCATACATACAATGCTTCCTCTACTAGATGCGATTTCAGTTATACATCAGCAAGGTATTATTCATCGGGATTTGAAGCCGCAAAACATTATCGTGGATCGTAAAGGGCATGCCAAGCTTATTGATTTTGGTTCCGCTATACATATCGAAGATCAGGTTCAGCGCCATATATTTACTAGCCGAAGCTATTCGCCTTTAGAATTGTATTCTTCGCAGTCACAGCAGGGCGTGTATTCAGATATTTACAGTCTTGCAGCTATCGTCTACTTTATTATGAATGGTTCAGCACCAGACGATGTAGCGGATCGATTATTCGAGGATCATCTTGCTAAGAAGCTGGAACAGAAGAACATGACACGATTGCTATCATTCGTCACACGTTGGGGCTTGGCACTTGAACCTAATAAGAGATGCTCCTCGCTTGAATGGTTTCGTTACGCCTTCCAAGCGGAGCATCTCTTGTATAAATACAAACCTAAATTTAACCTGCGGCAGGTGCAGTAAAGGAACGGGATGCTGAATTCACGCCCTTGCTTTTGTAGCTTAGTTCCACTTCCGTCTTACCGTCCTCAAACGTGATGTAGATTCGATCATTCGCGTTGAGGGCTATTTTTGTATGTGCAGGGATCGTCCTCATACCAAAAACAACGCGACAATTGGTCTGATGGATAAAGTGCAATTGCCCGTTTCTACCTGACTCAAAAAATATGCGAGATGTTTCTGGAATAGGTTCATTCGTATCCAAACGCATAAACAGTTGGTGCAGGTCAATGCGAGTGTGGTTGTTAAAGGCTGCAAGCGGCCAAACTTTCACGGGATACTTAGCTCCACTTGCGGTAGAAAGGAAGCACATCTCGATTCGGCCTGTAAATGGTTGACGAGCGCGATTATGCAGCCACAACCACAATCCTAGCGCTGCAGCTGCCAAAGTCAGCACACCTACTATAGTAAGTCCGTATCGTGTCCAGATGTTATCGATATGCACATCTAATTGCAGCTTAGCAAGTTGTCCATTCTCACTTACTGCGACAATATGCAGCGGATAGCTTCCCGTTGCTTGTGGAATGAATGACAATTTCCCGTTGTTCAATGCTGTTTTTCCTAGTGCTCTCGAATGTTCCGCTGCTGGTAATGCTGGCAACAAGTAATACTGATTGTTTTCAGAGGTAGCGTGTTTAAAATAGGATGTGATGTCATGTTCTATGCTACCATGCTCCTTCATGCTGGTAATTGCTCCAACATAAGAGGAAGTAGGTTGCAGTGCAGTAACATCAAGTTCCTTCTTATAAGTAGAATTGAATTCAAGTCCTTTCACCTTTAGCTGCAGTATGTGTCTGCCTGTTTCCTCAAAAATAACAGAAGCTGCCCAACTATTATTATCAAGCTTTAGCGGTATCGTACGAGATTCATTGCTGCGTTTGTTCGTTATGATCAGTTCCGCTTGCAAATCCTCGTATATGCGTTTATCTGTCACGACTTCTTTGTTCGCATGCAGCAGTTGAGCTGTCCACGTGGTGGGGATCTGCTCTGTAATAGTCGTGTAAGGCGTTGTAAGGGAAGCTAGCATGCCGTAGGTCTGCTGCTCAGTGGCTGCTATTTGTGCAAGCAGCTTAGGAAGCTCATCTACAGTATGCGCTTGGAATGCTCTTCCGTTTGTAGACGAAGCGGCTTGTTCTAATTGCTTCTTGGCATTTCCGTTCTGAGCTATCGTAATCGTATAGATAGGAATATGCTTTTCTTTAGCTTGCGCTACAGCGAGTTGAATGTCATGCAGGGCATCGCTAAGCTGCCGTTGTCCAGACGTGGGAAGATCAATATTCCCGTCAGATATAACGATCATATATCGGTTTGAGGAATTTTTTTGAAATTGATTCTTAAGTCCCGAAAGTTGATTTACCCCTCGTTTTAATCCTAATCCTAGGTCAGAGTACCCACGATATGAAACTCCTCTTAATTGCTGTTCTAAATTCTCCTTATTCATCGTTGAAAGGGAAGATGAGAATAAGACAGTGTCTTTTGCAAGATGGTTGTAAGTGATGACCCCCAATCGGAAACGCTCACGATCATGGAGATCAATTAGAACCGGAATGGATACGGCAATAGTCTGATTTGAATCTGTCTTTCTCATGGAATAACTCGTATCCCATACGATTAAAGTGTCGGTGCTGCGTGATCGGATAGGTTCGGCTGCTAAGTGAAATGAAGGGATCGCAATGGAAACTAGCGATAGTATGAGCGTTGCTGCGAGCGTTCGCCATAACCATTTGCTAGTATGACGAGCATTAAACATAGACGTTACCCTCCTTTTTTTCTACAGATTCCGCTTATGCTGTGAGCGTTATTAGCCAATAAATAGCTAGTAAGTAGCGATAGGCTAAACGTCCGTGTGCATGAGTAAAGCGGTCTTCAATATGAGCGTTTTAGAGATAAATAACATTATTTTAGGCTAAAGGTAATATTATTCCAGCATATAATAGAGAATTGGAAAAATAAAGAATCATTCTGAAAATGAGTCGAAATATAGGGCTTTATAGGTCTTAAATAGGAATAAAGTCATACAAAAGTAAGTATTTGACAAAATAATTTAGAGCGATGTAATATGTTGGAAGCGTAATTGGAACTATTCGACATCTGATCTTCCATGTTTAGTAAGAACTAGGGAGACCTATGTGCGAATGACTAAACTAGGTACTGTTAAATCTAATAGATTGTTGAGAGGAGGGGGCTGTAAACAGACAGCTTAATGCCCTGTTCTATCGTTATGGCACTAGGGTTACAATCTGTCACGTTTATAGCAACGAGCCGTGGACATTATTCATCAGACGAATCGAACGATGCTATTCGAAGAGATTAATCCTGAGAAATTAGACCTTTTGACCATTGTTGGCGATGTAAGAGGAATCGACAGCCTAAGTGATGACAAGATAAAAGAAATTAATCAACACTTGCTAGTCCGAAACTTTGACGAGTTTCTCACTAAGTTTTCCCCAACAGTGTACTCATTCTATAACGCTTCGAATCAACGAGTATTGTATACACTGCGTAAGCCGGAAGGCATCTCCGATGATTGTATTTCTGAAATTCGTATTGACCAGAACAATGATTTCTTGAAAATGCTGTTTACGTTAATTGATACGAAGAAAAGCCAGGGCATCATCAATGTGGACTTCAAGTTTGAGAACTTGCTCGATATGATCTCGCCAAAGAAAGTGATGGACGATATTCGTCAGGTTCGTAAAGAAATTCATTATGTGTACAACCAGTACGAAGAATTGGATGACAACGATCCGAAGAAGCTTGATATCGGCGACAAGCTGAATGGCTTGTTCGAGGATGCAAGCAAAAACTATAACAACGTGATGGCTCTGCTACCGCTAGCAATCGAAGATATTAAGACGCGTTTACTGCTTGGCGGTTCATCTGAAGAGAACCAATCTGAGAGCATTCAAATTGGTACGCTAATGATCGGTGAAAATGGCGAACTGAAAATCATAGAAGCACCGAAAGTGGACAGTACGGCACTTATGCTGAGAGATGACAACGGCAGTAATGAGCTCGTTACTGTATTCGAAGATGACTATGATTCGGTTACCGAGTCGCCTTCTGCATACGTGAAGGACTTGGTTGTGCGTACGTTCTGTCCACTTCCTGCTGTACAGTCGGACATTAACGTAGAGAAGGAAGTTCAGAACTATAACACGTATTTGGAATTCTACAAAAATGCCAAAGACGACTTCGTCAAAACAGTGAAGCCGCTTGTAGAGAAAATGCTAGGGATTAAGTTGTTCTTTGATCAATATACAACCAAAAATCGCGGCATGCTGCCTGCCATGCTCATTACAAACAGCAAGCTGGACATGACGATTAAGAGCAGTAATATGCCTCGTCTCGAAGCGTATTTAAATACAGTTAACTCTAAAAATGATTTCTCTGAAACGATTTGGTTCGGTATCGTGCCATCCGTTGATATGGGGTCTTCCAGTGCAGTGCGAGTCAGCCGTGAGCGTTTCCGCGGGAACGAAAAGGCAGTGAAACAGGATGGTAATACGATGGAATCGCTGTCTGTACTGCTTGATACGATCAAGCCTTATAAAGTACAAGTGTTCTTTAGCTTTGAGACTGGTGAAGAGACGACGTTCAACAGCATGTCTACAGCCGGGATTGAAAAATATATCGACAAGTGCAATGTGCTTATTCGTAAAGACTACAGTGAATTCGCGGTGCCTTGTATCCCGAACTTTACGATTATTCCGAAGGACAAGTCCGGAGTCATTATCGACAGTCGCATGCTTCAAACGGAGCAGGGTGTTCAGCTTTCCAAGGAAAAAGAAGATATCTTAAAGCTTTGGATTGAAGGTGTCTATGTGGGAGCATCTTACGTAGCGGCAGGGATTGTTGCCGCTTCACAATGTCCTGACTATTTGAAGGAGTCATTCAAAAATGTCGGCAAAGATTTCCCAGGCGTGCGCTTCGATATCGAGGCAGCAGACAACAGCTTGCGTACCGTTACGACGATGGCGAAAGAAATTTCCGGATTTACAAATAACATCAAGGATGCCATCAATAAGCGTAACTTTGGGTTCGTCTTCTCATCTGAGAATGCGCAGCTGCAAGGAAAAGATATTAAACGGATTACAGTCTATAAAGCTCGCAGCTTGGCTTCGGCTGAAGACGGCTTCGACTCTTTATATAAAACACTCGTCAGTACGTACATCGAGCGTATTCTTCGCTTCCAGACAGGTGACTTCAAGCATGACAATATCGCGAAATTTTTCAGCAACAATCCAAGCAGTCAGAAGAGCAAGTGGCTTAACGCCAAAGGCTTCGTGAACTCCATCGTTCAAGAAGGCGACGATATGACCTATATCATCGATGAGAAGAGCAATCTTTGTCACATCGATCTCGTCTTCAACGGCAACGTGAAGAACTTGGAAGTTTCGATTACAAAGGCTACTACTCCAGTCAAAGCTTAGTTGAATAGAGCTATAGCCTGAGTGTGTTTCTAAAGGTAGCACTTTTCTGTTCGTGCACACTGATTCGTGTGCTTGGGATGTGACTAATTGTCACAACTCTTCACATATATTTCGAGGGTCATCCTCGAACAGCCATTATTTATTTTAAGAGGAGGTTTTTTCATGGGATTCAGATTAAAAGTTGAAGGTGCAGAAACTATCGAATTGGGTATGGACAACATCCAAACGGTTCAATACGAAACAGACACACCGGATGATTCCAATGCTCGCTCCACAGACGTGGGTGCAACAATCAAGTTGTCAGGAAAAATCATCACAGCAGTTGACGGGGAAAGTGCTGACGACACATTGAAGTTGGCTAATTGGTCGCTCGTATCTGCTGAGAAAGCGGATTGCTACCGCAAAGTAACATTGGAAGTAATCGCTGCGGATCAAGTAGTTCGCAAAATCCATCTTCCAAACGCTTTCGTAGTCGACTACACAGAGTCTTTCGGCGATACAGAGGGCGTAGGTAAATTCACGCTTTATATCAAACAAAAGAAAGACAAAACAGAATTCACAAAAATCGAAGGCGGCTACGCTGTATAAGCGTAACGATGCCTCCCGACGGGGAATTCGCATGTTAAGGGGCGTTATGCCCCTTAATGTGTACCTGCACTGGTGAAAGAGAGTTAATCCAATCCTTTAAATGAGGAATAATACGATGAATCTAAACTATTATGAATTGCTCGAAGTATGTTCAACGGCATCCGCAGATGAGATTAAGAAATCTTATCGTCGCTTGGCAAAAACCTATCATCCTGATGTCAATCCAGGAAATGCGCAAGCGGAAGCTAGATTCAAAGCATTGGCTTCGGCTTATCAAGTACTGTCGGATGAAGCGTCAAGGCAAGTTTATGATGAGCAGTTAGCTCAAAAAGACAGCGGATCAAGGGCAGGGGCACAAGCGGGATCATCATCCTTTACTCAAGCAGGCAGACAAAAAGGTAGTACCGCAGCATCAGGAAAAGTGGAGTTCGACATGCAGCAGATGCATCAGAACTTTGAGCGGTTTTTCGGATTTGATCCGAAGTCGAAGGAAGGCAAAGTGAATCAAAATCGAAATGGAAAGAACAATCCCATCGATACATCGGAACTGTTTGAACGTTATTTCGGCGGGCGTAAACGCTAGTGTAATCGGTTAACGAATATGAATATGGCAACTAGGCTCTCTCCGTTAGGAGGAGCGCAATGCTCTTTCTCTTGGCAGTACAACGAAGATGTGAGGATCAAGCCGGATTTGGAGCAATTTTTTATTTCTCTATGGAAATGATCATTTGTGGTTTCTAGCACGAAATCAACGATTCTATTGGGCGATAAAAATGTCTCTTACATTCGATTGCTAATCCGCATAGAACTATGAGAGAAGCAAAGATAGGAGGAGTCCATGTGAAGGAGTCAACCCGTTCACGCAGCACTTGGATTCAAGTGATTAATGCAATGCTGGTTGTCATTATGCTTGGTATTGTCTACTATGCCTTCGTTATGAATCAGACGCAGGGTGTCATGGTAGCAGCAGGAATTATGCTCGTTGGTACGGCAATTGGAGTTGGTTGGAGGTTTGCGCAACAAAAACAACCAGCAGCTGCAATTGTAGAGCCTGTAGGTATTACGAAGCTTGTGCTGCTAAATGAAGATGGAGATAGTATCAAGGAATGGTACATAAATGGGGAAACGTCCTTGCTGATTGGAAAAAGATCGAATCAGAGCGAGGTTGATATAGATTTGACGGAGTCTGAGTACGCCTCGTTGATTAGTAAAGAACATGCTGTTCTTAACTATGCTTCGGGCGTTTGGTATATCGAGGATATTGAGTCCCGCAACGGGACAGGCATCCAACATCGTGGTTCAGGCAGCAAGCAGCGATTGGAAAAGGAACATCCTCACAAGCTTGAGCAAGGAGATATTATTTTAGTTGCAAATACACGGCTTCAAATGAAATAGACGGGGGAATGAGCACAATGAGTTTGAGAAGATGCGCAAATGGTCACATGTTTAGTACACGCAAGCACGGAAGCATCTGTCCGTACTGTAATGTCGCAGTGGAGCCCGAAGCTGAAAGCCGCAAAGTGCCTGCAAAAGTAGAGGAAGATGATCGCACGCTTCCTTATTTAGGTGAGACAGATGGAGTATCACCAGTAACGGGCTGGCTTGTATGCATTGAAGGCCCCCAGCAAGGCCAGGACTATCGAATTATGGCGGAGAAGAATTTTATCGGCCGTGCCGAGGAAATGCATATTCGTATCTTGGGCGATAACGCGATCTCTCGTCGTAATCATGCAGTCATCGTATATGATCCGAAGAAGCGCAATTTCTTCCTACTTCCAGGAGATGCCTCAGGGTTAGCTTATCACAATAATGAGGCCGTATATTCACCTGTGGAGCTGAATGCCTACGATGTGATTGAGCTTGGGCAGAGTAAATTCTTGTTCATCCCCTTATGCGGCATTCACTTTGAGTGGGATCATCAGGCTGGATGAAGGTAGGGACAATTATGAGTGATATGAATGGAGTACCCTATCTCATTTTAGCAGGTCTAGCAGTCCTACTTATTGGCTTACTCATTGCAAAGCGGCGAATGGAAGCAGAGGAAGATACATCCGATGTTCGTATCGGTAATGGGCAGACGATTGGGGCAAGAGACGAGCAGGATGACTACTTCTCATCCGTAACGACACCAATTGGGACAGCTGCTGTATTGGCAGATGGAATGAGTGGATTAGAAAATGGAAGATTGGCGAGTACGATTGCGGTTAACACGTTTATTCGAGAATTTCTCAAGCTGGATCATCCGAATATGCTCGAGCAATTTTTCCCTAAGGCGGCTCGCATGAGCAATAGCGAGATTGTACGCAATTTGAAGGGGCAGCGAGGTGGAACGACGCTCGTAGCAGCTGTTATTGCTGATGAGCAGCTGTATTGGGGAGCAGTCGGAGACAGCATCATTGCCATATTTCGCAATAAGGAATGGATTGAGATTAATGAGAAGCACACGCTGGAATCTGTGCTGAAAGAAAGATATTTGCGCCGCGAAATCGCCAAGGAAGATGTCGTAGACCATCCGATGCGCAAGCGGCTTGTTAACTTTCTAGGGTTCGAGCGCTTTAAGCATATGGAAGTTTGCGGTGCGCCGATTTGGCTGCAGCCGGGAGATAAAATTGTCCTGTGCAGTGACGGGATTACAAATTGCTTGACGGAGCTGGAATTGGAGAACATTTTATCGCAACCGCTATCCCCTCATGAAGCAGCACAGCACATTATTGAGGTCGTGGAACAGCGTAACAAACCGAATCAAGACAATGCAACAATCATTATTTTAGAGCATCGTTAACAGGGCAGCCGCGGCAGGAGAGAGCGAGTAGCGAAGGAGGAGCGGGGCACACGGATGAGAAGAGACAACAGTGAATTTGTGACAAGCTTCGTTTCAGAAGCCGGCACGTTCGTGAACAATAAAGATTTTTTTGCGTTCGTGGAAATGGACGACAAAGCTTGCTGGGTCATTGCTGACGGGCTTGATACGGACCGGGAAATAGAGAGCGCGGAGCTTGCGATTCAGACGATATTGAATCAATTCCAACAGAAGCCTACGATGTCTCGATTTCGACTGAAGCGGTACTTGCGCCGTGCACATGAACGATTAAAGATGGATAGCACCCGAGTCAGGCTCAAGGCTAGCTTGACGATCGTTGCGACTGATTATACACGAATTCGATGGGCGGGAGTGGGCAACACCCGCTTATATCATTTTAGACAAGGGCGATTGACGTTTAAGAGCAAGGATTTGAGCTTGGCGCAGCAGCTTGCGAATGAAGAGAAAATATCGGATGAAGCGCTGGATCACCACGAGGAACGCCACAATTTACTGCAATATGTGGGACAACCTGAACCGATGGAACCATACGTATCGCCGAAGTTTCGACTTGAAGATGGAGATGCAATGCTGTTATGTACATCTGGATTGTGGGAAGGCGTTAGTCGTGTCGAAATGCTGGATGCCGCCGAAGAAGCACAATCCCCTGAACAGATGGTGGATACGCTGGAAGATATTTTGCTCAGCAAGCAGACAAAGGTTATTCGCAATTATACAGCAGCAGCTATTTTTGCTAATAAAATATTTAAGGAAGACCCGCAGAAGAAATGGCTTATTATGCGTCGCATTCTCATTATGGTTCTTCTGTTCGCACTACTGGGCGGTGGTGCGTGGTACATGATGGCACGGCAGGCTGCTAATAAAGCGGAGCTTGTGCAAGGCATGATCGATAATAGGCAAAATGGTGAAGTCTATTTACGGGACGGCAATTATGATCAGGCATTTAAAGAGTTCAGCGATGGTCGAAATGCCGCTATTCGTTTGAAAGATCGTGTGAACAAGCAGTTGTTTACGAATAAGCAGCGTCTCGTGCAGCTTGTGGTTGATGGAGATAAGTTATTTAAAGAAGGAAATTATCCGAAGGCATTAAGCATGTATGAAATTGCGCTTAAAGAGTCGGAATCACATAAGGAAATAAGCCGTGCCGATATGGAAGAACGAATTGAGCGTACGAAGGCTCATGTCAAGGTGTTGGACATGGTCAAAGAAGGCGATATGAAGTTCCAGAGTGGCAACTATCTTGGTGCTCAAAATGCCTACATACGTGCAAGTAAAGCGGCGGCGACTTCCTCTTATGAGAAGGCGGATGTCATTCAGGAGAAGCTGCTAGCTACGCAAGAAAAGCTGTATGGCATTGTAAAAGGAACGAAGCAGCTTGAAGCCGAGAAGCTGGAGAAGGATGGAGACAAGCTCATGACCGCGCAAGATTATTTAATGGCGATTGAGTCATATGTGTCTGCACAACAAATTTATCAAGAAATTAATATGCTGGAGAAGGTGCTCGGGATGGAGCGGAAAATTTCGAAGGCTTTGGATAAGATGGAGCCGCCAGTACCTCCTGCCACTGCGCCGGGTGCTGCTGATGCAGGCGCGTCTGGTGATGCTGTTACCCCTCCGGTGGTGACACAGCCTAATACAAATGTACCAGCTTCTAACGTCAATCCGCCTGCTTCCTCTTCGCAGCTAACAACACCGTCTGTGAATGGTACAAGCGTCCCTGTTGATGACAATGGGGCAGCATCCGGCACTAGAAATACGCCAGAAACGAGCAGGGAAGAGGCTAAAGAAAATGGTGGAGCTATAGCAGGACAGCGCTCACGATCGGATGGACCAAGGAATTCTGAGTCACCTGCCTCAAATTCTAAGTCTACAGGGGAGTCGGAACCAACGGGAAGCTCTACTGGATCACAATCAACAGGAGATCAGGCTGCTACTTCGGATAATCGTATGGAGCGGGCGCAGCAAGGAGGTCGTGAACGTTGATGAAGGATATCATACTCGATCGGCTTAGCCGAATGGAAGACCTTGAACAGCGTAAGATGCTTAAGCAGATTGTAAGTGGCGCTCTATTGAATCTAATGGAGTATCAAGAAGAGATGAACCGTCAACTCGAAGAGCGTGTATTTAATGAAATGGAAGACTGGGGAGATAAATACGATATCTACGTCTCGCTTGCTGCTAGAGAGGATGTCGATCCCATTCATGAATACCTTCATCCGATGGTGGCGGCCGATATGGATAAGCAGATCTGCAATATGACGGAGCTGCTAACAGCTTTGAATCGCGGTGAAGATGCTTATTTACTAACGTTGTTCTTGGAGTGTGACTTTGTTCTATTGAAGTCGCTGCTTCAACAAGAGCGGACGTTTACAGGCACTATAGTTACAGCAAGGGGATCGCATACGGTAGGTGTACAGCTCAAACAAAATGCAACGTACATGCAAGAAATAGAGAGGTTGTATCGTATATTTCAAGTTAACAACGTGCCTTGGCGAACCGTCAATCATCCTTATGCATACAAGTTTTTTGATGTGTATCTCGTTACTTACGAGGAAGGCATGTTCCGTGAAGGTGAAGAGATTTTTGAAATCTCAGTACATTTGGAAGAATACGAGGTCTACAAACGCTTGAATTTGGTGCCATTGTGGAACATTGAGCGATTAACGATGCGCACTGTGGGCTTCCCAGTGCCTGCAAAGGATCGGGTGAGCTACGAACACGTTATGAATTTGCATGCTACAGGTGTTGGGCACGGCTACTTGATCGATGGAGATGAAGCGGATATCCGCTATACAAAGCGGGGATATGAGGACTTAATCATCGTGACACCGCAATCGAAGTCAATGCTATGGAATGTTCTTAAAATTATACAGCCCGTAACGAGTAAACTAGGTCATCCGATGTATGATAGGCAATCCAATAAGCGCGTTTCCAGCTTTATCGATCGATTTGCACGCAGACAGGCGATAGTTGTTCGTGCAAAAGCGGAAATTGTTCGCCTCATTCAAACCTTTGAAGTATCAAAAGGGCTTGAACTTGAGGAAATTACAATTATGGAGCGTTCGGATGAGCGGGAACAGACGTACAATATGAATCCGTTCATTAGCGATCATGTTCGTGTTGAGCGGGATAAAAAGATTATGCGGATGAAATTTAGGCTGCATCATACGAACAATTTCACGACGAGTGATGTGCTCAGCTTTATCGTCTCAGAAGTGCAGATGTACTTCCCAGAATACAAGTGTGAAGGAGAATGGACTTGAATTACATCTGGGATCAAGTCGTGAAGGCGGAACAGCAGGGCATCGCGAAGTCAGAGCTGCGTTTCGTTCCAGCCAAAGTCTATTCTCCCTACATGGAGATTAGTCGTGAGATGCTGAACGACCAGAGCGTGGAACGAACGGTTGAGATTAATCCGTACTATCGTTTTCATTCTATTTTCAAAGATTTGTTCGACGCCGAGAACGATCATGAGGAAGAGCTGCGGCATACGTTGTTTGATTTGGCCATTCATTTTTTGGCGGAAATCGATTTGATGCAGGGGATGAATAAGCGTGAGTACCATATTCGCTTTGCGCTGAGAGATATGAAGGCTGGGGTGTTTGGCACTAGTGTGAGTGAAAACATAGAGCTATTCACAAAAGACGAACAAGAGGTAATTGCAGGCAATGTACTGCGTTTATATGAATCAGGCGAAGCGATCTATTTGCTAAAGGATACGCTGCGAAAAATATTTAAGCAGTCCACAATTTATGCCAACTGCGAAGAGAAAGACGAGCTGTTGTTCTATATCGGTCAGCCGTATAGCGAGCAGGCGTTGGCTAAAATAGAGCTGATTAAAGATTTGTTTCTCCCTATTCGATTCCAAACCGAGCTGTACTGGGATCGGCATTTCGGCGTTATTGATGTGGATAAAACGATGCAAGTTGACTATATTGCACTTTATTAATTTTGTAATCGATTATGCGGCAGGGGAGGACCGAATTTGAACGTGAACAATACCTATTCATACCGACTTTATACGAATGGAAATCCCAAGGACAAGCAGCTCGCACGATATACACGTGAAGAGTTGACCGAGATGACAACACTGCAACTACGCAATATTTGTTTCCGTGAACGATTAGTAGAGAGCTACGCCAATCCACTTGATCGGGAAGGGATGATTGCGACACTGCTCAAGTTCCGTGGGGCAGATCGAGAAGTGCTCATCCACAAGTATAATGCTGAAGGGTTTGAGCGAGTAGAGAAGGCACTTTGTAACTATTTGTTAACTCCGTTATCGGACAATGGGAGTATTAAAGTGCCTGCACGCATGTTTCTTTATGATGGATTGCACATTAACAAGCGTGATCAATATAAGGTTGAAGCGGGCAGCGGTATTGCCGAATCTAATGTTCTTTTAGTAAATGAGCATCAAGAACTGTGTGGCATATTGAATCTAGTGAAGGCAGACGGCCAAGCAGGCTTGTTCTATTTCACTCGTGCAGCAGAACTAGAATTGCGGCAGACGGTCAATCAGCAGTATAGCTTCTTATTTTTCCGTAAGCAAGATTCCGATTATTTGTACCGCACGTACAATGATCCGCGTCCTCAGCCACCAGCGAATTTGCATTTTTATCGGATTCCTGTTGCTGATCTAGAAATTAGACAATTGGAGCAGACGGATGCTGTATTGGCAATTGACTTTGGTACTTCAAATACGACGGCAGGCGCTTATTTGGATAGCACCTATATTTCATCACCGTGCAGCAATGATTTGCTCAACGGACTTGTAAAGCTAAACAGTATGAATGTTGTATCGTTTCCGGACACGACGAACAAAGAGACGCAGTGGATTGAAATATTGCCGACACTGATTAGTATTGCCGACTGTTCCGAGCCTAAGAAGGTTCATTTTCATTTTGGCTATGATGCCCTTATGTACATGAGGAAAAATGGCTATAGCGGCCAAGCCTCTGTCTACCATGGGATGAAGCGCTGGGTTAACGATTATATGCGGATCGAGGAAGTGATGGATGGGCAGGGCAATGCTACTACAGTAAGCCGAATGGAAATGCTTCGTGCCTATGTGGAGTATGTGGTGCAGACGGCCGAGCATCAATTCAAGTGCAAGTTCAAACATCTTCATTTATCAAGCCCAGTGAAATTGAAGACACAGTTTATCGATATGTTCAGAGAAGTGCTGCCGCATTACCAGATTGAATCCGCGAATGCGTTAGATGAAGGAATGGCTGTGCTTTATAACGCAATCGCCGATCAGTTAGACAAAGATCGTTTCCTTGATGGAGAAGAATATAAGGCATTAGTCATTGACTGTGGTGGAGGGACGACGGATTTATCTTCTTGCCGTTTCCGAATTGAGGACAGTCATATTTCCTATAAGCTTGATATCCATACGTCATATGAAAATGGCGATACGAACTTTGGTGGCAACAATATTACGTATCGAATTATGCAGTTTATGAAGGTTGTATTTGCTCAGTACTATCGCACAGGCAAGCTCGTACCTGAGATTGACTCGTTTATCGATATTCCTAGTCAGGACATTTATCGCTATGTAGATGAGCACGGGGTAGATGCTGTCTATCAAAAGTTTGAGGACAGCTACTCGGAAGCGGAACAACTTATTCCGACTCGTTTCAAGGAATATGAGAATCGTGCGCGTGATGAGTACCACCGTGTAAGGAACAACTTTTATTTCTTATGGGAACTCGCTGACAGTATGAAGAAGGAATTTTTCCGCAAGACGAGTATTTTGCGTAATCGATTCCATGATTCAGTAGGTACGAACAGCCAAGAAAATGACTTGAAAATAACGGCTGTAGAACGTTGGAGCTTAGCTCTGCTACAAAACGGTCAATTTAAGGATGTATATGAAGCTCCCACTGTAGAGTTCAACATTAAAGAAATTAACCAGCTCATTCGGGCTGATATTTATGAGATAGTGCGCAAGTTCTTAGATGAATTTTACTATGATGGACGGTTGCAGGAGTATTCGATCATTAAGCTGACAGGCCAGTCTTGTCGGATAGATGTGTTCCGCGAAGCGTTGAAGGAATTTGTGCCTGGGCGGGCAATTGAGTTCCGTCAAAAAGCGGAAGATGCGAACGAAGTGCCAGAGCTGAAGCTCGCTTGTTTAAGGGGGGCTATTCGCTATTTGAGTGCAAGGAAGGCGGGTATTATTGAGGCTTCAATTACGCAAGAAGCTCCCGTTGTTCCGTACCAATTGACAGCGATTACTCATAATCGTCATGAGAAAGTGTTGATGGCAAGCCACCAGAGGCTGGATCAAGTGCATGGTTTCATTTCTCGTCCACTGGATGTGGCAGAGACGGAATTCTATTTGAAGGAAAGTGATGGCGAACTGCGCCGTAAGTTGGTGTATCGGAATAAGCCAGACAGCTACCGGGCGGTAATGTATGAAGAGATTGCACGGATGTACGGGCACCACATTTTGCAGGATGATACAGACTCGATTGTAAATGGGGAAGCAAAGTTTTTCGTGTTTGCACAGGACAGCAATTGGGGGTTCCACGTTGTCCCGATATCGCGTAAAGATGAGCAGCTGTATATTGGGAAGAAAGAGTTTTTTGCGTTTGAAAATGATTTGTCCGAGCTGGATTTCTTCGACGGATTGAAGTGATGGCGTAGACAGAGAGGGGGACGGTTATGTTCTCGAATTCGGTTCCACAATTTTATAAAGGGCGCATTTTGAAGCGGGAGATGCTAGAGAGCATTCGCGATTATCCGCGCACTTTATTGGATATTTATAGCCAGTATGATGCAGATGGCGTGCTTACTGGTGCAGAGGTAACGATTGGGGAAAGCGATCTAACGATTGCCAAAGGCATAGTGAAGCATAATGGCATCGTGTACGTGTTGGATCAGGCATACCAACTGCCCTATAAGGCAACGGGGAAAGAGACGCTATTAAAAATTCGCTTCGAGGAACCAGAGATGATAGGTGACTTCGTATCGCATCGTTCTGTCGTTGTACTGCATGAAGATACGAACTTGCAACCAAATGAGTTGGAGCTAGGTCGCTTCAAGCTGAAGGCAGGCGCTCGCTTGCGTTCTGATTATCAGAGCTTTGCCGATCTGGCAACGGAATACAACACGTTCAATGTGATTCATGTGCGTTACGCTGCTTATGAGAGCAGCACAGTGCACCCGATGATTATCCGTTGCTTTGCAACCGAATTGCTAAAGAGCGGGACGAGCCACGTTTATGATGTATCGTTTGCGATGCAGGCACTGAACGATGGAATCGTGCCCCGTGAACTGCTTCTGCATTATATTGCCCAGCGTATAGGTGGGGGCTATCGTCCATATACAAATGTGCAAATCCATAAACATTTAACCCGTATTCTCGACGAAGCGCGCAGCGGAAGACGAGCAAGCGGGGATATAATGCGCGGGGGCATGCAGCGTATCATGGTCGACTAGCTTTTGGTCTATTTCATTTTAATAATTTCAACGATCTTGGATTATGGTGTGAGCCTATCAATTTACGAGTCTCGTGACTTCCTAATTGTAATCGATTCTATAAATTCTCCCTGCTGGTCTTGTTATGTAGCGATGTTGTAAAACAACGAGCGATAAGTTGGATGCGGCTTAAGCATCGTCCATACAATCACTAATCTATTTTGAACTTCATGTTTTCGTTCTTTACATGTAACTGTCGAAAAGCCAGGGAGCAGAATCATTTTGGAGAAACGGAGTGTTCGCCTTTGTAGTCAAATGGTATCCGTCATAATCAGCAATCCAAACGATTTGACTACAACAGCGATCGGAAAAATGATCTACTCCCCACACGATAACGACAGAAAGAAATTAGGTTTTCATTGTATTGCACTTCATTTTACAAGCATCAACCGAAAGGATGTGTACCCACTATGACACGCATGGATGAAAAAATCATCGAACTACTCAATCGCGCCCAAGAGGAAAGCCAAGTGATAAATCCGCTAGAACTCTTTGAGCCGAATGAAGAAGAGGTTGGAACCTGGTTTGTCCAAATTGGAGATGAACGCGTCTTATTCGAGCAAAAAACGATTTTGGACGGAAAAGCGACCATTCGTCTGCCAAGAGAATTTGACATTATGGAGGCTAAGCTTGCCTCGCGCAAATACCCTACGGACAATCGACCAGAACTGATTTACTCCAATGAAGCAGGTACGATAAATCTTACATTTAAATGCACCGAGCATGATCTCAATCGTATGACATTGCCTGACTTCAAAGTGGGTGTCATCGACATCTTTAAGCGTTCTCAACCGATGGCGCGCTGGATTGAAGACGGAATTAAAGAAATTAACGAGCGCTCGATAGGCTATTTCAGCTTTATCGTGCCAGGTTTGGATACAAGCATGTTCAATCATATGTTCTTTACGTATTTCGATAAAAAAGCGCTGCTCTGTACATTTAATTGCATGGAAGAAGATATGGATGATTGGAAGCTTGTCGCTCTAGCTATCGTGGAGTCTTTTCGCATTGAATCGATAGAATAAGGAGGAACAAACAGATGAGTCAATCGGTTATGGCCTACAATAACTTGCAGGTGTCGCCTTTTCATTTAACCTACCTCCAAGAGCTGACGATTACGAAAAAAGTGAACGATCATGCAAGATTGAAGTTTACAGGTGTTGTACCTGATAACTTAAAGAGCAGCTATGCGGAGATGACATCGCAGGATACGCCAGTTGAAATTAGTCAGCTCGATGAGCAGGGCAATGCGCAGCCAATCTTTTGCGGGATGGTGTGCAATGTGGAGCTTCGCAATGTGCGGGATGTCTATCATATTGTCGTAGAAGCTGTGTCTCATACTCACCAATTGGATGTAAAACGAGAGAGTCGTTCTTTTCAGCATAAAGGAATGGCTTATTCGGCGTTGATCAATAGAGTCACTTCAGAATATTCAGGAGTGGATGTCATCGATCATGCTTCAAATGGAACGCCGTTGACGCATTTTACTGTCCAGTACAAGGAGACGGATTGGGAGTTTTTGAAGCGAATGGCATCACGATTTGATACAGGATTAGTGCCAGCGGTTTCGTTTGATAAGCCGAAGTTTTTCTTCGGCGTGCCAGAGAGCAGTTCAAAAGGTAAGTTGGAAGACTATCATTACAGCATCCGTAAAGGCTTGAATCGTTTCTATGACCGGACACGCAACTATGTAGAGGGCATCGATGAGAATGAGTTTATTTATTACGAGGTAGAGACGAAAGAGCATGTCATGGATATTGGCAACACGGTTCAATTCCAAGGCAAACGTCTCTACGTGTTCGAAGCATATACGGAAATGAAAGAAAGCTTGCTTAAACATCGGTATGTGCTGAGTACGAAGCAGGGTATGAAGCAGAATCGAATTTATTTGGAATCTATTATTGGCGCTTCGCTGGAAGGAAAGATTTTAGAAGTGTCCAAAGATAATGTGAAAATTCATTTGGACATTGACCCTTCTCAAAATAAAGGGGAAGCACATTGGTTCCCTTATTCTTCGGTGTACACAGCAGAAGGAAATAGCGGTTGGTACTGCATGCCGGAAATTAACGACACCGTTCGAGCTTATTTCCCGAGCAATAAAGAACAGGATTCGATTGCGCTCAGCTCTGTTCGCAAAGACAACAATGAGGGCAAGAACAATAAACTTGGCGATCCGAACATGAAATATTTGCGTACCGCTGGTGGCAAGGAGATTATGTTTGGACCTTCGGAAGTGGTGTTGTCGAACAATGATGGTGAAATGTTCGTTCGGTTGAGTGATGATGGCGGCATCGAGATTATTTCGAATAAGGACATTACGTTTGTATCAAAGGAAAATATCTCGATGACGTCAGAGAAGAAGATAACGATTACCGCTCAAGAAGAGCTTTTTATTTCATGTAAAGAAAGCAATATCAAGATGGATGGAGACACGATCATTACTGGTAATGAAGTGAAGTCGAACTAATTGGTGTGTATAGGGAGAAAGGAGCGGCGATAGATGGCGGGCATAGTGACCGAAGATAAATTGCAGCATTTTAAGGAGCGGGTGATGCAGCCGAAGCTTAACGATAGTCTGCTGGCGCTGGAACGATATTATGAAGCGAACAAAGACAAGCTTGTGCAGGATCTGCTGGACAGCATGTATTCACTATGTCAGCAAGTTATCGTTTTGCAGGAGACGGAGACGAAGGCCGATCTCGGATATATTACATTTTCGATGCTGCGCACAGAATTGATCCATGGTCGAGCGTTTTATTTGGTGGAAGCGACGGATGAAAATTGGTTTTTCGACCCAAATCCCTGCACGATAAAAGCGGACATGGGTTGGGCATTCGAAAGTTGGTTCAAGCTTGGTGAACAGTTGGAGTGGGACATGCTTGCTTATCAAGGGACGGTTATTAAGCCTGAAGTTGAACAGCTTATGTTGGAGGCAGCAGCTCATTATCATCAATATGTGATTCGACTTGCTCGCTATGCGCTAAGACGCATCGATGCACTGCCGCAATGGAGCTATGTGAACCGACATACGCAGTTTGAGGTGCGTGTTGGTGAATATTTAGATCAGAGTGAATGTGTACTGAAATTGGACGAGTCTGTCAAAGAAGAGTCGGATGTGCGTTTAGAGTTGGAAGAGGTGCGGAGCGCGGATTCCGATGAGGCGCCACTTGGCTATCAGATGCTGCGTGGGTTGAATTTGAGCGATGGCAACTACGTCCAACAGGATATTCGGTACAGCGACTTTAGCGGAAGTCATTTCTCACGCAGCCAGATGCCAATCTGTATCGCGGTAGGTGCTCATTTTCGAAACTGTCAGATGGATGGTGTGAATCTATATGCTAGCCTTCTGAATGAAGCTGACTTTAGTGGCGCTTCCCTTCGCGGAGCACTACTCCGTTTTGCTGATGGCAGCAGCGGCTTGAAAGATGAGGCGCAATGGACGATGCCGGGCTTTGAACCCTTGAACTTTAGCGGGGCTGATTTGACAGGGGCAGACTTTGAACATGCGGACATGCGTGGTGCTATTTTCGTCGGATCGAAGGTAGAGGCTGTGAATTTCAAGTATGCCAATTTACAGGGTGCTATTTTCTTGCTTGAGGCTAAGGAGCAGTTGAACATAACGGAGCAGCAGCGATTTGAGATCGTATGGCAGGCGTGAGGAGGCGTATCTAATGGCATATTTCGTGTTAAAGCAGGATCCACGATGGCTGCATGCTGTTGAAGTAGTTGGTGGGTTTAGTACGCTGCAGCGATCGGATGATACGGAAGATGGAGACAAGAGCAAAAGGGGGGCCGATTATGGCAGCCTACCATTCCACGTTCGAACGCAATCGCGTCAGCGTTATGTTGATTATTTGGAACGGCCTTTGCCGTTATTGTCGGACAAGCTGAAACGATTGGTGGAAAAGTATGCGGCGAAAATGCCAGTGCGCTCAGCTGTGCTTATCGACCAGGAGCAGGGACAGCAGCAACCGTATTGGATCATCGCCCCACCTGTAGTTGATTGTTTGTCTGAAGCTACGGAATTTTATCTGGATGGAAGTTTGAAACAGCTCGTTATCGAGAAAGAGAAGGTCGGACCGTATCATTTGTTCAAGTTGGGCGGAATTCGGGAAGATATGTTAATTGTAAGCTTGGCTTTAGCTGAAAGTATGCTGCGGCGAGACTTTACGGGAATACGTGTCGAGCACGTAGACATGCAATGAATCGAGAGGGGGCTGCATTATGTTCGGATCATTAATGAGCACGGCATTAAGTATGATCCCTGCACTTGGTAATCCACAAAAAAGCTATGTAGTCGCTGGTGCAATTATATCTTGTTCGTATGGGACGAAGATGACGCGGCTCCATATGCCAGTAAGTCATGGGGCGTTCGTAAAGGGCAAGCCACAAATGAGCACGGCTGATTATAAGCCAAATCTTAATATACAGCCATTTGGAAAATGCTTAAGTATTCAAAATCCAGCGGTTGCTTCAGGGACTGCTGCGAATGGAGATATTTTGAAGCCAGTGCCGTGTACGCCGATGGTAACGATGCCTTGGCAAGGTGGAAAGACCGACGTCCTTATTGAAAATGAGCCTGCAATGCTCAATGACTGTACAAATATGTGCTTGTACTGCGGGGATTTGAAGATTGAAGACGATGGTCAAGATTTGGCATAACACACGGTGTTAAAGGGAGAGGTGCAGGTGTCGGGGATAGATAAATTTTATGGCTTGGAACATATCCGCTTCGATTCACCTTATGACATCCAGCAGATTACCGATGTGCGCTTAGAGCGCAGGGTGAATGAGCACGCTAAGCTGGTGCTAACCGGGATCATCCCGGAGCAGAAAAGGCACAGCTGCATTTTCGAATCGACAAGCAATGATCTGATTGCTTTGTTTGTAAAGGATAACGCAGGCGGGGATAGCAAGCCGCTGTTCCGTGGATTAATGACGAACCTTGAGGTTCGCATGGTTCGCGGTATTTATTATATAACGGTTGAAGCGGAATCTTATACGGTTCTGTATGATCGCCAGTATCGCACACGTTCTTTCCAACATGCTTCGATGAGCTATGAAAATCTGATCCACCACATCATCGCCCCTTACTCCAACTCAGATTGCATCGATATGGCATCCAATAATAAAACAATTCCGAAATGCCTTGTCCAGTACGAGGAGACAGATTGGCAATTTATAAAGCGTCTTGCTTCGCACTTTGGTGCGGTATTAATTCCAGATGCGACGACTGACGGGCCGAAGTTTTTCTGCGGTGTTCCAATCGGCCGCAATGGCGAGATTCATAACGAAATCTACGATTACCGTAAAGATTTGAATGAATACCGATATGCCCTTGCGAACGGTGAGCATATTTCTAACAGCGACGATTTCCTTGTTTATAAGGTGGAAAGCGGCAAAGTGTTTAACATGGGCGACAATATTACGTTCCGGGGCGACCGTTGGAAAGTGTCTGCGGTTGATGCCCGCATGGATGGCGGTTTGCTTAAGTTCCGCTATGAGCTGTCCAAGGAGCCGAGTATGCGTCAGAACTTTATTTATAACGATAAGATCGTGGGCGCTTCTTTGCAAGGGAAGATACTCGATGTTGCCAAAGATACGGTCAAGGTGCATCTTGAGGTGGATAAACAGCAATCCGCGGGGGAAGCAAGTTGGTTCGCTTATGCATCGCTTTACACAGCGGAGGGAAACAGTGGTTTCTATTGTATGCCAGAGAAAGGCGATTCCGTTATGCTTTACTTCCCAGATGGGGAAGAGAAGAATGCTACTGCGATGAGTTCCGTCCGCAAAGGAGGTGGCAGCTCGCCGAAACATGCTGATCCAAGCGTAAAGTATTGGGGAGCACCGAACGGCAAGGAGCTGAAGATGACGCCTAGTGAGGTGTCGCTGACCGCGCAAGCGGGAAGTATTTTTATCCGAATGACGGATGATGGCGGGATTGTCGTGAAGAGCGATAAGCCTTTGACGATAACGTCGAAAAAGAATATGAGCCTCGATGCGACGAAAAAGCTCGTCATTTCCGCACAAGAAGGCGTTGAGATGACCTGCGATACGAGCAGCATTATTTTAGATGGGCAGACGGATATTCAGGCTTCGGTTATTAAAGTGGAAGGGCTGAAGAAGAACCCTGTTACGGTTGCGCCGATGCCAGAGCTGGATGCAGCTGAAGTGCAAATTGAGGAAGCACCGAAGCCGGAGAAAAAGTCGTTCTGGGGCAGCTTGCTGGATGGTGTGCAATTGGCACTCGATGTAGTCGGGATGATTCCGGTAGTCGGTGAAGTGGCTGACCTTGCGAACGGGGCGATCTCATTAGGGCGTGGCGATTATGTTGGAGCTGCGTTATCTTTTGCAGCAGCATGCCCGATTGGAGGACAAGTAGCGACCGGAGCAAAATGGGCGCGTAAGATTGGCAAAGCCGCGAAAGGAAGCAAAGCAGGACAAGCCGTTATTAAGGCCGGGGTGAAGATCGTCAAGGCAGGCGACCGTTTGAAGAACGTTATCGACAAGGCTGACATTTTGAAAAATGTGCGGCGGGTGTGGTCGCAGCTTGGGGGTGTGCTGACCTCTGCGCGGAATTTGCTTAGTAATTTGTCGATGAGTAATATAGTGAAAAAACTTAAGAGTAAAATGGATGGAATCCAAAGCAATCTCAAAGATTTGGGCGAAAGACTTCAAGAAGGATTCGATAATTTTATTGAACGTTTAGGAGGATGGGAACTTGCACCAAACGGTGGTGGAAGGATTCCATCTAGACGGATTAAGCATCAGAAAATAAAGCAAACTGAGGTCCAGAAGAACTACTTGAAAGCTCAAGCTGAGATGGCTGAAAATAACGGCCAAGGTCTTGGTAAAGGCGGTTCAGGTAAAGGCAATGATAAAAACAAAGATGAGAAACATAAGCAGGAAAATGACGGGAAGGATAGAAGTAATTCTGATGATGAGATTAAAATTAAGAAATACGGCGAGTGGAAAAATGACAAGTCTGGAAATCAAAAACATCATCTCAATCAAGATGCTGCATTTAAGAAAGATGGAAATGGAAATGAAGTAATTCCATCTGAAGAAGGTTACACCATAGAATTAGAAGGAAATGCATTTAAGGATATTGGCTCTCCGCACTTTATGGCACATAAAACTATGGAAGAGTTCTTTAATAGATACCGTAAAGGGGATAAGAAAGGACTAATGCCGACAAACGCAGAGTATAGTTTGGCATTGTACAAATCCTTAAGAAAAGCAGGTTTGAATAAAAAACAAGCATTAAGTGCTGTTGAAAAAGCAAGAGAACAGAGATTATTATATGGTTTAAATGATGATGATCCAATTCCGAAAATACCAGGACAAATAAATTCTATCCATAAACATTTATTCACGCGAATAAAATTAAAGTAAAAATAGGAGGTTTATTAATTGTTAAAATCCGTAAATGAATTCTATGATGAAAGAATTACTAAAATAGATTGGTTTAGTAATTGTGGGAGGCAGATTGACAAAGCTGGTACGAAATTTGTCTATGCTAAAAACTGGGGAGATGTTGAAAAAAATATCAATTCAAATTGGGATAATTTGAAACTACAGATACGGAATCGATTAACGTCTTCTCTTCATGAAAATTTTCGTCAAGAGTATAGAGAATGGAACAAGATTACGATACAAGCAAAAAAGCTGCTGTCTGAGGGTGAGTTGAAGAAGGTTTCGACGTTTATACAAGATAACAATTTAAAAACTTCAGTATATGATAGTATCGAGTGGGATTTACTAACTGCTATGATGGAATATGCATATAGCCCATATATACAACCTGGTTTCCATACGGAGTTATTTGAATTGTATGAGTTCGGGCATATACCATGTGGATGGAAAGGAAAGTCGCCCGAAGGGACTTTGCTAGTATTTTAGTAATTGCTACAGCTGCACAGATGATCTATTTTATAGCGTGCGTCAAGTAAGATTATTTATAAAAAGGGATGAATCTTTTGATAGTCAATAAACCAAACCATGATAATTTAATTTTATTAGAACACTTTCGTAAATTTATTGGGGAGCCAAGCTTGATTAATATAGAGAGTGTTTCTGAGAGTTTGAATATTAATTTAGTAATTTTCGAAGCAAATGAAAAACGAAACTACCATACAATTATTACATCAGGAATGAGTTTAGTTCCTTCAAATGTTTCTGAAGAAAATGAAGATTGGAAATATACAGAGTTAATGATGTATCTTCCTGCTTCTTGGCCTGTTACCAAAGATAACATTAAAGAATTTGAGGAGTATTGGCCGCTAGGGTGGCTTAGAAAGCTTGGGAAATTTCCGAATGAAAGAGATACTTGGTTTTGCTACGGGGATACAATTCCTAACGGTGAGCCGCCAGAACCTATTGCAAGTAATACTAAGTTTTCTTGTATGTTGTTACTACCTCCAATTCGTGAAGATGAGGGCTTTTTTTCTTTAGATATTAGTGAGGAAAAGACAATTCAGTTTTTAGTAGTTTTCCCAATCTACAAGGAAGAAATGGAGTTTCATCTTACAAATGGATTTAACGCAGTTCTAGAAAAATTTGATGAGTATGACGTAAACGACATAGTTGATATTAATAGAATTAATATGTGTAAGTCTTAAAAGTAGCAAGTACACGTAGAAGCCATTTTTAGTCACATATATGCTGCCGAGAAGTCTCGGCAGCTATTTTTTGTGTTATTACGTGCTTAAGTAAAAAAGTCACGCATAAATGGATTGTGGATGTTGAAACAGGAGAAGGTTACTGGTCTGAGTTATAAGTTGAGGATAGGACAATCAGGAGGAAGATAAGATTGGAAAACAATAAATTACCAAGCGTGTTTACGATTTCTATGTTCCCGTCAGTGTCACTAGATAATGAAATTCTATTGAATAGTTTATTAAATGTACTAGAACAAATTGAACAGCTAATCCCTACACAGTGGGGGCCGAATGAAATGACACGATTAACCTATAATAAAAGTGATGTATTAGAAAGAGTACTAGCTTCTCCATTCAAGGATACAGAAATATATCTTCATAGAACTGAGAATTTAAAATATGAAGGAAGTTTTAGTCTGGGTTATAGCTTTAGATCATTTTTACATTTCAAATTTAACTCAATGCCTCGAACATTATGGCCATTGTTATTTGAATTATCTGATAGTATAGCTCAGATTGTTAAGCCGAGATATGGTAATACCCATATTTTTTGGCCTTCCACAGTTCCTTGGAAAACGGATCAACAACGTCTTCACAGATGGATGAATTTTTGTGCACAACCTGCTCCTGTCAACTTTGGACCTGTGGGTCCTCTTGGGCTTGGTCATCGAACATATTTTGGTGAGGATATCGTAGAATTGATTGGTGAATCTTCATTGTTAAACACGCCAGCCATAGTTAGTGAAAATGAATGGGGGGGAATACAAATTGATGTTGTAAAAGAACCGTGGTTATCAACCCCAGATCAATTACTAAGTGCTTGGTTACAGTCGATGAATTATCTTCAAGAAACAGAGGTATTAGCTATTCCGAACTTTAATCTAAAAGATAATAGAACAGTACAGTTTACTGTAGGTGATAAATGAAAAAAATATATAGAGAGTTTTAAATAACAATAAGAATAAATAATTGATTTTTTTACATGTTTCTAAGTTGAGTGGTGGTGAGGTTATGAGCGGAAGCAACGATGGAAAATCCGAAATTATGGCGGCTATTAACAGGTCGCAGTACAATAATGAACTTATAAGAGGTTTGGAGATAAATGGAAATGCAGATCTCTCCTTTTCTGATTTATCGGAACTGATGGCTGATCGCTTAATTGCTAATGAAGTGAATTTTAGAGCATCTTCTTTAATCAACGTTTCTCTCCGTGACTGTACCTTTATAGGCAGTAATTTTGGTAGCAGTAATCTAGAGCAGGCTGAAGTAATGGATTCCATACTAAGTAAAGCAAATTTTCATGGTGCGCAAATGAAAAATGCTCAAATTATACTGAGTACTTGTATAGGAACTTGTTTTAATGAAGTTAATTTTCTAAAGGGGAACCTATCAGATTCGACTCTGTTTGAAGCAACTTTTCACAGGGCAAACCTAACAGAAATAATTGCTGAAGGTACATTTTTTGATAGAGCTGATTTGAAAGGGGCTATTCTATTCGCTGGGAACTTTAAAGGATCCGATTTTATTTATGCAAACTTAGCAAGTGTTGATGCAAGCAATGCGAATTTTAGAGGCGCCAATTTAACTGGAGCAAATCTATCTGGTGGAGATTTTTCAGGTGCTGACTTTACTAATGCAACTCTTGATGGTGTTCAGTGGAAAGATGCCAATATTGAAAGTGCCAAGTTTGATTTGTCTTCATTTTAAGTAAATAAAATATAGTGACTGTATAAAAACTTTATCATTTTGTTTGTATGCATATCATGATTAAAATGTATATCTTAAATAATCTTTTCTCGTTACATTGAGAAGGTTGATTATGGTCAGAGGCGACCATGATCAACCTGTTTTTTATTTAAGCAATTGACTTCGTTCAACCGGCCAGTATCGCACCCGTTTTTTCCAACATGCTTCGATGAGCTATGAAAATCTGATCCACCACATCATCGCCCCTTACTCCAACTCAGATTGCATCGATATGGCATCCAATAATAAAACAATTCCGAAATGCCTTGTCCAGTACGAGGAGACAGATTGGCAATTTATAAAGCGTCTTGCTTCGCACTTTGGTGCGGTATTAATTCCAGATGCGACGACTGACGGGCCGAAGTTTTTCTGCGGTGTTCCAATCGGCCGCAATGGCGAGATTCATAACGAAATCTACGATTACCGTAAAGATTTGAATGAATACCGATATGCCCTTGCGAACGGTGAGCATATTTCTAACAGCGACGATTTCCTTGTTTATAAGGTGGAAAGCGGCAAAGTGTTTAACATGGGCGACAATATTACGTTCCGGGGCGACCGTTGGAAAGTGTCTGCGGTTGATGCCCGCATGGATGGCGGTTTGCTTAAGTTCCGCTATGAGCTGTCCAAGGAGCCGAGTATGCGTCAGAACTTTATTTATAACGATAAGATCGTGGGCGCTTCTTTGCAAGGGAAGATACTCGATGTTGCCAAAGATACGGTCAAGGTGCATCTTGAGGTGGATAAACAGCAATCCGCGGGGGAAGCAAGTTGGTTCGCTTATGCATCGCTTTACACAGCGGAGGGAAACAGTGGTTTCCCAAGAAGATTAAGGAAAGGTTACATTATAACAGCAGGAGCAGGATCGCATGCCGAAGTTAAAGCACTGAATAGAGCGTTATTAGAAAGACCAGATGCAGATTTAGAAGATTCTATGATTTATGTAATATCCACAAAAAAATAAACAAAAAATGCCCGCTGGATCTTCAATGCCGCGATGCCCGCACTGTGAATATATAACTAAGGGTACTAAATTTATACCGGAGGTATTAAAACATCGACATGGAAAATGATATTTATACACTAGAGTACATTAGAAACAATGGATCTGATTTTGAAGATTTGTGGTTCACTTCTTGTAGTGATGAAATCATAGATAACCCTGAAGATGAAGGAGGAAAACCATTTACGGGGTTAACCTATGAATTATATGAAAATGGATGTTTGAGGTATTTTTGCTTTTACAAAAATGGATTTAAAGAGGGAATGTTTCGGGAGTACTACAGAAGTGGTAAGTTAAAATCTGAAGAAGTAATGAAATACGGTCAAACAATTGGAAAAAGAACAATTTGGTATGAAAGTGGCAAAATCAAATCAGTAAGTGAACATGAACAAGGAATAGAATTAAGCTATAATGAATGGGATGAATTCAATAAATTAATTTTATCTAGACAATTACCAAAAATAAATTAAAAAAAGGCATCCAATTCCCTTTTTTTAGGGAGATGGATGCCTTTCCTTTAGCTTTTCTCTCCGAAATTCTCAGACGGTTAGCTTTAATAGCCGCCCTTCTTTTATTTTTCTTGCAGCTTCAATAACGTTATTCTGACGAGCTGGTCGGCTTGTCTAGTCGTCTCGGGTAATCGATAGGTTGGCGATAGCTTTAATATCCACTCGCAAGCTGTAGAGAGGGAAATACGGTGACCTACGGAAACGTATATAGGCTTGATGTTGTCCTGAGTGCGCAATACACTTCCTATCACTTCTTCATTATCCGTTAAGGATGAGCTGTTGCCTCTTTGAATGAAGGGTTCTTCGAATTCTCCTATCAACTTCGTTTTTCCACACCCAATCGTCGGAATATCGAAAAGAATACCTAAATGGCTGGCTAACCCGAATCTTCTAGGATGGGCGATTCCTTGTCCATCACATACAACTAACTGAGGGGGTGTCTTGATTAGGTTAAATGCTTTCACGATAGAAGGCAGCTCTCTAAATGAAAACAATCCCGGTATGTATGGAAATTGAACCGTATCTTGAGTAACAACGGACTCAACAACTTCTAAGGTTTCGGCATGTAAAATGACGACAGCCGCAATTAATTGATCACTTTGACTGCAATATGCAACATCTACACCCGCAACATAATGGATATCTGCAAATTGATCTTCCGTTATCACTTTTTTAGCGAGTTCCTGCTGTAGGTTAAATGCCTCTGTTTCACTTATGCTCCAAGGGTGGATGAATACAGGGTACATGAATGCTCCTCCTTACGTGTGCTTCTATTATTATATCAGGAGATATTCCAGTAAATTGAATACCAAATATAAAATGCATACGTACTAGCTCTCTTTGTGTAAGGGTTATTATAGACAACTGACGTAAAAGTATGTTCATATACAATCATATAGAGAATATATACATCTCTAAAAATATAAAGTTGATTCGATCCTTACTAAAGGATACAAAATGTTTCTGGTTAAATTTATAATTCTAAAAAATATTTTAAAAATCAATAACTATAAAAAGTTACAATATTATTAATTGTTTAGGAAATATTAACTTTCCAATCCACTTTACCCGATAAATAAATAGAGAAATATTAGTAAATAGGCGGATTGAAGAACAGGACAAGCAATCTGCTTACTGTAGGGGCTATGGAGATAGAATGCCGAGAAATGAAGGAGAAATGGGTGGAGGTCAACAATGAAACGGTACATGGCAGCACTAGTAAGCTTGATGTTAATTTTGACGACTCATTCAGGAACGGTTCAAGCCATTCAAAGCGATAAGAAGGCCGTCAGCGAGCAGCACTATACACGTGTTGGCGAGGATTTCGACATTCTTGACGAGCAAGTGCTATCTTCGAAGAAGGATGGAACGGCTTGGATATGGTATATCAACAATGGATTATCCCATTACACTTCGGACACGGTCTACAAAGCTCATATGGTACAAATTCCAGGATTGAGAGATGTAAAGCAGATCGATGTTAGAGGAAGTGGAAGCAGTAAGGATATTCGTGGATATGTTGCGCTAAAAAAAGACGGAACCGTCTGGTATTGGGATGCCAAGCGTACAGATAATCTATCATATCCTACGAGTGATCCGCTGCTTATTAAAGATTTGAGTAACGTGACTTCATTCGTTGCTAAATTCGATGGTAATTACAAAGTTTTGTTCGTATTAAAATCTGACGGCTCTGTATGGACGTGGGGAAGGAGAACAGGCAACTCTAAAAATGCGAAATCCTCACTGGAACAAATGAAGTTACTAGACGATGTTGTATCCTTACAATCAATTGGAGGCCATGTATTTGCAATTAAAAAGGACGGTTCGGTGTGGAAATGGAGATCAAGCTCGTATTTTCCGCATAACCGATCTAACAGCAAAACGGTTGAACAAATTACGGGACTTAGTGATGTTGTCAACATAGATTTAGGTTCTATTACAAGTTATGCCTATAAGCAGGATGGAACGGTTTGGTCCTGGCGAACATATCGAGACGACAATGCTCCTGTTCAAGTACATACAGCAGCAGACGTGCGAACGATTGTTCAATTGGATTTTCTTAGAGATCCGAATCTCGACAAAATGTATGCATTCCGAAAGGATGGCCAGCTCTGGTCTTTGGAAAGTGAAAAGGTCTTTCCCGAACTGAAGAATATCGTTTCTGTACATCAAAGGGAACCAAGTGGCCCAAAAAGATATCATGTATTAAAAGAAGATCAGACATTGTGGGCGTGGGAAAGTGCTTCTGATTATCCTAAGCTTGTTGTGTTCACGAAAAGAATGGAGCAGCGTGGAGAATCTGGAACAGTAGGTAACCAAGCAGGCCAAACGGGCACCCAAACAGATAGCCATACAGATAAACGATCTGATAAACAAACAGGCGATAAACCTAAGACAACGACAACAACAAGCGAACCAAGGGTGCGAACAGCTTCGGATATTAGCCTGTATCCATATGTCACAATGCTCCCGCCTGGTGGAAATCAGTCTATTGCGGTTAACAATCTGCTACCTGGGACCAATGTAACTTACACGATAGATGATCCGAGTATAGGGAGCATTTCGTATGTGAATGGTACACCAGTCGTAGTAGCGAATAAACCGGGGCAGACGATTGTGCGGGCAACCGGAACTAGAACGGGTTATCCGGACGTATTCGCTTATTTTATGCTATATGTGGCTGACAGTAATAGGCTGAGCGATACGTATTACACTGCTGTGCGCACGGTACCTGCCGCTGACAAACAGAAGCCGTATATTGTGGAGGGGCTGACACAGGCCGGAGAGTTCGTTATTACAGCTGCAAGCAGTGAGCAGCCGGTTCCTGTAAATGGACAAGTAGTCATTAACGCTGAGTTGATGAACCGTATAGCTGGTAGTGCGCTAACGGCTAAATCCGAGGTGGAGCAATCGCTATCAGAAAGCGGAATTGTTCTTGCTAGAGAGTTAGTTGTTAATGGGGAAGTTTTGTCTTCACCTGGTCAAAATGGTTATACGTTCATGCTGCATAAAGATAGCTTAATCGGTCGTAAAGATATCGATTATATTACCGTGCATGCGGGAGATGCGAAGTTAATGATTCATGTTGCGACTGCAGATCGTCTGTTCCATTCGTATCCTGTTATCGTTATTCATTTGGTCAAAGAAACGAACGGTGGATATCGCGTACAATTTTTAGACGAACAAGGAAGAGAGCTTCCGAGTGTAGCAAGCAACATCGGGCTTATTTTGCCCGCGAGTCAGTCGGATGCAACCAATAACAGTGTGTTTTATTCGGATGGGACTACGACGGATCCGATCGGTGGAAAGTTCAATCCGTACAAAAATGGAGTGGAAGCTGAAATTAACCGTCCTGGCACGTATTATTTGGGTGATAATGCTACCTCTTTCCCTGATATGGAGGGTCGAGATCCAGAGCTCCAGCAAGCCGTTCAATTTCTCGCCTCTAAAGGAATTGTGAAAGGGAAAGCCGGTGGCAAGTTTGAACCAGATACATTGATAACCCGTGCAGAGTTCACATCGATGTTAGTTAAAGCTTTTTACGCGTTGGATAAAACGGCCACGGAGAGCTTTTCAGATGTCCAGTCTCCGCAGTGGCATCATCCCTATATCGCTTCGTCCGAGAAAAAGGATATCGTCAAAGGCTATCCTGATGGCACATTTAAGCCAGATAAGACGATAGCTCGCGAAGAAATGATTGCGATAGGTGCAAGATATTTGCATGAGAAGAAAAATTATTATTATCCATCGAATCCAGATGTCTACTTGAATCAATTCGAAGACAAGAAAACAATATCTAATTGGGCAAAACGAACGATGGCGTTGGCTGTAAAACAGCATTTGATCGACGTTCCTACTAATAAACAGATTAAGGCTCGCGAGGCTGTTACTCGTGGGGAAGCTACGAGAATGCTGTACCGACTTTATTTATTGCTTTAATTACAAACGGGTCAGAGATGTAAATGAGATTATATCTTCAAATAGTAAAAAACGCATGCCTAGTTATCGAATAACTAGACATGCGTTTTTTGTTCCCAATCTTACTTTTTCATTACGGGAATCCATATTTCACTCTTGAACGTTGGCGAAGTTACTTCTTTACTCTCATTCCAGAGCATTTCAGGTCCTTCAGCAAGTTGGTAGTTGGAGCTAGGGAACCACTCTGAATAAATACGTCCCCACACATTTTGCAGCGTCTCTGGAAATGGGCCGACTGCGGTAAATACCGCCCATGTAGAAGCAGGTACATCAAGCTGAGTCAAATGGTCAGGACAATCCTTCGTTGTAGCTGCTCCAATATAGTGATCCAGCTCGCCATGCTCTTGTCGCCCTTCGGCAAAGTTAGTTGATGCGCTGATTAATCCTGACGGTTCAACATTAGACAGTTGCTTCAGCGTGTGAATCAAGTCTTCATTAAGGCTTTGCCACATTACTGCAATTTCTGGGTTGACGCCATTGTAAATTAAAGGAACTCGTTTGCTAATCCCTACAATACGGAACGCTTCTTTTTCAACCACCCGATAATTCATTTCACTTCCTCCTTGAATCGATAGTTGGAAGGTCATAGGTGGGTATGCTTTTAGAAATTGTCCGTCCTGTCTCGCTTCTGACGGCGTTTTTCCATGTAAGCTGTGGAACGCTCTAGTGAATGAATCTGCCGAGCTGTAACCGTATTTTACCGCTACATCTATAATTCTTACCTTGCTAGTAGTGAGATCGAATGCTGCGAGCGAAAGGCGTCTGCGCCTGATGTACTCTGAGAGCGTAACGCCTGCTAGAAATGAAAACATTCGTGTAAAATGATACTCCGAGCAAGCCGCGATCCGTGCCATTTCCGTGTAGTCGATCTCAGCATCGAGATGTTTTTCGATGTACTGCAAGGCAAGATTAAACCTTTCGAGACTATCCATACTCCCACCTCCTTCTTGGTTATAGATTAGCAGGAATGGTGAGCATCGATCCTACAATCCGTGCACCATATTGTAGGATGCTTGAGACCTTAACTTGTACGAAGGACAACATTAGCATTCTTCTGGTTCCAGTTGATGCGCAGTAACTGCGGTCATGACAGGACATTCCTCGCAATCAGGAATATACCACATTCGACTATATGAGTACCATTCGAACTCTTCTTGATCCTCGATCAGCATAGGAACAACAGAGTCATATTGAAGGGGATCAACAATCCCCTTGATGTCATAGAACACATTGTCAATCGATGTGATGACGTGATAATAGTCATTTTCATTTCCGCATTTGTAAGGGATGGAGTGAGGGTATAACAATTTCAAAATTCTGAATAATTTGTAACAGCTACCTTTCATATAAATATCAGCAATAAACGTATCCGAATTTCTTAACTCTGTTAAAAATTCAACTGGATTTACCATCACAACCATCCTTTTAGGGAAATAGACTTCACCGAATGTATAGGCATTTGTATGAAAGCTGCATGCAGGTTGAGTTGTCCTTATTCATTGGCTAGTTCTTTTTTCAAGGCTAACAATGTTAATCGTTCATAGTCACGCAGCATTTCTATTTTCTCTATCAGTTGGTCGATTTGGAGTTGGCGATTGGTGGTTTTATTTTTTATTTCAATTTCTTTTTTTATAATTATGTTTTTGATGGTTTCAGCTTGATCGGAGCAGTGCCTTAACAAATCTACGACGTAAGCGGGCACCGGTTGGAGCTCCATATAGCAGGAAAACACATATCTTGATCCGCTGAGCATGATAAATACTTGACCGAGACAATAGAGAAGTGGTTTCGCTGCTTCCAGTGGAGAATAGGGTAACATTTTAACGATTTCAAGCGCATGATCGAATAGTCTTGCATCGTCCTCATTATGTAAAATACACTGTCTTGCTCTATTATGGAATGCATTTATTATTTCTGGAGTAATTTGAATATCTTTCCTATGAAGTGAGAATAGAGGATAGTGGGAATCAGCTGTGACTTGCAATACAAAGTCTGCTTCATACGTTTTGCTAACAATGTTTTTGATATCACTGATTATGGCGTGTTGATTATTCGTAAATTGTTCGATGATAATGTAATGCATGGATTCCCCATCCATAAAATGCAATTCGGGAAAATACTTAGGTTTGGCACCAGAGAACACGACATTTCCGGCCTGCAAATTAGTTTCAATATATTGGGCTGCCTCCGCAGTAGAAGAGCCTTCGAAATCTGTAAAATGTACACCAACTTGGGCCAAGTCGCTATCGTTCAGACAGTCCATGTGGAAGAGCCAGAAGCCCTTTCTTTCTATTAGGAGCTCTTGGTTGATCGCATTTGTACTTTCATAAGCATTATAAAATAGATGAGCTGTCTCATACTCGTAGGTAAGTAAAACATGAGCAAGTTCAATTTTGAAGCAATTGAAATGACTTTTTCTACTAAGCAAATGAGTATGGATAACATCACCCTCTTCTCAGTGTGCATCAGTCTTTAAGGGTAATTCTATCATCTTACATAGCGCTTTATCTATTCCTTCTTCATAAGAAACAACATGGGGTGCTTTTATGAAAATAGGAATGGAAGTTGCGATGGGGGAGTTGTAGAAGAGCTGTAGATAATAATAAGTTAAACCCGCTCTTACTATGTCTAATTGTGCAAGTAAAAGCAGGGTCGATAATTTTAATAGAGATACATGATCCGCATTGCTGTCCTATGTTTTCACTGCTGCTAAGAAAGTAAACCTTGCAAACTGATGCAGCCAAGGATAATCAGCTCTGTCACAAAAACGATATGCCACCACTTTTTATAAGGTTTCCCCGGTGCGCGCCCGTAATTGATCTTCCAACCAGGCTCCCAACATAATTTGAAGAATACGAGAGCAAGTAGGATAATTCCGATTTGAAGAAGCAAGTCTCCCAGAAGGAACGGTCTAACGAGTAGAATAGTGACATATATGAACTTCTGCCAATTGAACATCACATCTTTCATACTGATCATATCTGCAATTTCTTGTTCGTGAACCGCTATTGCTTCTTCGCTATCTGCGTATTCTCTGGCTAGCTGCATATAGGTAATAGCCTCGTAGAGACCTTCGCGACTAGCGGCTACATAGAGGTCCTCTCTTGGAGAATGATGCATATAAGAGTAGGCTTTTAACTGATAAATTCGTCTCAATGCCTCTCTGACCTCATCTTTATCGTAGCAGACATTAGGGCTTTCCCACTGTTTGTAATAATCAATGTCCTTAAGTATAGCAATTGCTTGATCATAGTCGGAACCGGCCAGACCATAAATGAGCGCATCTCCATACGAAAAAGATTCGTCGTTAGGGAATAGCGTTCTAATCTTGTCCATAAGCTGTTGAGTAGCTTGCAGCTTATCTGCTGCGTTCATTCCTTCGTGAAGCAAATACAGCCACAATTGAGCATAGTATACGCCTACCTCATTCGGCTTCAGCTTTACGACTTCTTCCCAACATTGAATGCTCTCATTATAATGTTCCTGCCGCAAGTAGTTGCGCGAAATGAGTTCCCAAGCTTCCGTTCGATATGGGTCCGAGTCTATCAGTAGACGGGTGAGTCGATCCACTTCATCATATTGTTGATTGGAATAATGCGCTTCGGCTTGTTCATACATTTGATTATAATCTATGCCATTTGGAGAATACGTCAGTTCAGTTGTTAGTGTTGTGAAAGAGCCTGAATCTATCCTATTCATTTGGCTGGATGAGCGTAAACTCCTCTTTTTCGATTTCAGTAACTTTGTCATCGTTGACCGCCTAATTTGTATTTACAGAATCTCGTTGTGCGCTTTAGCTATAGCGCTTGGATGTCAACTGCTGTAATGTTGATAAGCTCTTCCTTTGTGAGCGTAGAGTTGTTAAACAGTCGCATTGATTGCAAACGTACAGCTTTCTCACAAAGATTGCGGACGTAACGTCCATTCCCAGAAGTAGGATCGTATTGAACATTTTCGAAAATAAGAGCCATTTTCTGCTTGGCACTCTCTTGAAGTACATAGCCGCGTTCCGTAAACATCGTTTCGGCGATTATCATGAGATGTGCGGCAGAATAATCTTCGAATTCAATAATATGCGGGAAACGTGAGCGTAAACCAGGGTTTATCGCCAAAAAAGAATCCATTTCCTCGCTGTAGCCCGCTAGAATAACAATGAGTCGATCTCGATGATCATCCATCATTTTAACCAGTGTATCGATAGCTTCTTTACCGAATCCACTGCCTGAGTCAGCGTCATTCGCCAAAGAATAAGCTTCGTCGATAAATAGCACGCCATCCATTGCTTCTTCAATCTTTTCCTGTGTTTTCAGAGCAGTTTGCCCAACATAACCAGCTACCAAGCCAGCACGATCAGTCTCTACGAGCTTCGATGTACGAAGAATCCCAAGATCATGCATGATTGCGCCAACAACACGGGCCATCATTGTTTTCCCTGTACCGGGATTGCCTTTGAAGATCATATGCAAGGTTGCTTGATCATAGCTTGGAAGTCCCATCTCTTTACGTAGTTTACGAATGCCGAGCTCAGCTTGGATACTGCGCATAAACTGTTTGACCTGATCGAGTCCTATGATGCGCTGCAGCTGCTCATCGAGGTTGAATGCAGGTTTATCTAGTCTTTGCTCTGGCTCAACATCTATTTGTTCGATGATAATAAGGGCTTCTTTCTCATAGGTTTCCATACGAGAAACGCGATCAGATTGTTTGCGAATCGCTTGTTCGATCAGATTGCGGGCGAGTCTTCCGTTACCAGCGTTGGTTCCGCGAATCCGAGATTCCGACCGAAGCTGTACCGTGAGTGCTTTCAGTGCGTCAGGTGTAATCTGAAAGCCTTTCTGATGCACAATCCGAACAGCAATTTCGGTTAGTTCTTCCATAGAATAGTCGTCAAAATGAAGGTGGAGCGGGAAGCGGGAAGATAAGCCTGAATTGCTCTTCAAAAAATCCTTCATTTCCAATGCATATCCGGCCAATATAACAACAATATGATGGCGATGCTCTTCAATAAGCTTCACTAGTGTATCAATTGCTTCTTGGCCGAAGCTGCCGCCATCACTTGCTAACGCATATGCTTCATCAATAAACAACACGCCGCCAAGAGCGGACATAAATACGTCTGTCGTCTTTACTGCCGTTTGTCCGACATATTCTGCGACGAGATGACTGCGATCCACCTCAACAATTTTGTCAGAGGACAGAACACCCATCTGCTGGAGCAGTTGACTAACGATACGTGCTACCGTTGTTTTGCCTGTACCCGGATTGCCTGTAAAGATCATATTCAACGATTGGGATGTTTGAACGGGATAGCCAGCTTGCTTCCGCTTCTCATTAGCAATTAACTGTCGTTCAAGCTGTCGTACGACATTTTTGACATTTTCTAATCCAACTACCTCTGCCAGAACTTGCTCGATATCGACTTCTTGCTTCTGATCCAATTCGAAATCTTCTATTAACAATTGTGACATTTGCAGAGCGCTGTGTTGTCTAACTGTAGTAAGCTCGCGTAGAAGCCGCTGAGACTGGCGTTTGATCGCTTGTTCAATAATATTGCGGGCCAGCCTCCCGTTACCGGAGTCATTCTTGCCTGGTATTTGAAGGTCGCTGAATCGTTCTGTTAGTGGTTCCCGACAAGCTTCAGCAACGCTATAGCCGTGACCCTTGGCGATGGTACATGCAATCTCATACAGCTCCTGTGGCGTATAGTCAGGAAAATCTACGTTAAGATTAATGCGAGATTGCAAGCCGGGATTGCTCTTCAAAAACTGCTCCATTTCGTTCTTGTAGCCAGCAAACAGTACGACCAAGTCTTCGCGATAATCTTCCATCCCTTTCACTAACGTATTTACGGCTTCCATCCCGAACGAATCGTTCTTGTCCCGAGCTAATGCATACGCTTCATCGATAAAAAGAATGCCGCCTTTGGCAGCTTGTATGAGATCATTCGTCTGCTTAGCGGTATGGCCAAGGTATTGCCCGACAAGGTCATTACGGCTGCATTCGATAAGATGACCGCTGCTTAAGAAGCCGGAAGCTTTTAAATATTTCGCGACTAAACGAGCGACAGTCGTCTTGCCTGTACCTGGGTTGCCAGTGAACACCATGTGCAGCGTTTGTTTTTTCACAATCATGCCTTGTTCGATACGAAGTTTCTGGATACGCAGATGATCCTCTAGTTCTTGTATAATGGCTTTGACAGAATCGAGACCTATCATTTGCTTCCATTCGGTCTGTATTTCCTTTAGAGCAGAAGACGAATCTAAGTTGTCCTTAGCAGCGAGCACATGAATGAATGCCCCCATTTTTAGTACGAATTGCTCGTTAGCATTAAGATCAAGAACTACTTCTTTCTCCAATTGACCTTTTACCATAAGTTCCAAAAATGGTTCGTAAATATGCTGTTCGATATACGATTTGATGCCATGCGCTCCTCTTTTCTTGCTGTGTCTAGCCACGATAAGTTGTGGGATAGTTGAGTCCGAAGGCATTAGCACACGTACATGACCTGTATGTTGAGAGATATACTTTTTTAAATATTTCTTCGTTATTTTCTCCAATGATTCGTCAGACAGTGGCTTTGTAGCAAGCATATCCATTATTTTTAGAGCGGCTTCATTAGGGAAATAAGAAAGCACTGTGGACGGTTCCTTTTCTGAAACGAATACAAAATATTTCCCGTTGGGATAAAGGTCGTCAACCGTAGCCACTGTCAAATTCCCGCTTATTTGAAGCAAGGATGTCGTCTTTTGGTCGAATAAATATCGTTTAGCCAGTTGAAGACGATGATCAATAATAAGCTGACTGATGTAATGAACGGCAATAGAGTGGCACTTTTCTATGTTTTTAAACACGATGATAGATGGATGTCCATTTAACGCAGCATAGAGATCCGATAGAAAAGTAGAGTCGATCTGATCGGGTGTAGCGTACAGGCTGAGATCCATTTCGTGATAGCCCTCTTCTTGCAAATACCCTTTGCGGACCATTTCTTGCGATAAAAGTTGAAGTGAATAGTGCCTGCCCGTTCCTTCCTGGCCGCTAATGACAATAGCATTTTTAAGCTGTGTGTCAGATCTACGCATCATAAAAGGTCGCATAAAGGCTTGGCACAATTTTTCGCTATATGATTTCTGGTCATACAGCTTGTGCTGCAATGTTTGCTTTATTTCTTCAAAATGAATTTGTAATGGTGAATTCAAAATAGGTGCCGATTGTTGTGTTCGCTGCGGATTGTTTTTCAGGCGAATTAGCAAATGACGAACTTCATTCGTATAACTTGAATTCGGGTATTTCCTCAGCATCCTTGTGCATTTCACCTGACACTCTTCGTACTGCCCTGCTTCATATAATGCTTTCAATAATTCAAATTCCAATTCTTCATGACTAGCTAGCGATAACGCAGTATGTAGGCATGAAAGGAGTAGGTCACTTGCGGCATTTGCCTTTAGTAGGCATTTGCCGTACAACTGCCATGCCTCTGCATCTTCTGGATGCATGCTGCATACGAGTTGAGCGTAATCAACTCCTTTGTTATATTCACCTGTCGCGAAGGAAATTCGGCAAAGCCCGAGCAAAGCGTCCCGATGCATAGTATGCTGGCTCACTACTTGCTCATATATTTGTGTAGCTTCCGAAACGTAATGAATTTGCTCGTAGCAGCGGCCAAGTGTAATTTGATAATCGATGCAGCCTTTATTCATACGAACCGCTTGCTGTGCGGCTTCAACAGCTTGTAGTCCTGCTTGATTATGCTGCAGCACATTTGCATACAGGTCGTACATATCTGCGTAGGAATGATAAGCGTCTTTCAACTCCTCGAATCGCGATAAGGCTGCGTTGTATTGGAACTGCGCTATCAGATTATCGATTTCTTTTCGAAATGATTCAAATGGTACGATGCTGCTGCTCACAGGTAAATAACATCCTTTCTTGCCCTCATCATAGTCGCAATTCGTTCGGCTTTAGCAGGAGCATCTGCAGTTTCTATGTTTCTTGCAGGGCTCTTTATAGTGTATTTGATCGTATTTCCATTTTGGAATGTAGTTCAATATAGCACTCAAGACAAGAATGGCAGCACCGAAATAACCGACAGTGTTAAGATTCGGTTGTCCAATAATAGCAAAAACAATAAGAAATATAGGAATCTTGATGTTAGATGAGAACCGTGAACCGAAAAAGATACGCTGCTTCGATTTTTCTATGTATCGAATGGCTAGATCGATTTCTGCACGCTGGTTACTATCCACTACATACTTCAAGGCTTGGATTTGATGATAAAATGCTTGGTCTACGTCTTCCTTTCGAATATAGAAGTCTTCTTTTGTCTTCTTGCTATATTTGGCGTATTTTTGCCCTAAATTGTAATGAATTAAGGCAAGCTGATCTTTTAGATCATTGAAATCAAAGTCGGAGTCATCTGCTTGCTCATCTGTCCAATTACGATAAATATCTTCTAGAATAGGAAGTGCATCTTCATATTGCTCATTCCGTCGATGGATATAAGCTTGATGAAAGCGGAAAGAGAAATCCTCTGGATCTCTTCTCAAAGCCTCACGCAGCCATTGTTGACTCAGCCGCAGACATTCTCCATCGTTTAACACCGGATGTTCATTATAAAAGACAGATAAACTATAGTAGTGTCCTGCGAAATACGGGTTCAGTTCAATGGCCCGCTTTATTTCGGTGATAGCCTTATCTGTTTGTTCCGTTCCATGATGAGCCCAAGCGAGTTCGGCGTACACTCTAGCATCGTTGCTATCAATTGCTTTCGCTTCATTTGCTATCTTTATTGCTTCAAAATAACGTTCATTTTCCGTATATTCTGCAGCTTTTTCTATTAGAATCTCAATTGGTGTAAGTGGTTCGTCTTCCTCGTATTGCTCATTCACTTGATTTGCCGAACGATAGCTTGTTCCATGTTGTGTACTAGGAGCATGAGCAGTTCCTTCACTCAACACTTCATAAGTAACGGACGATTCTACGGGCGAATGTCTCTCAATCGTTTGTGCAGCCAACATGGAAGCGTCATACTGCTTACGCTTGGTAGAATCCAATAGAACGGGCTTCGCTGCCTCAATCAATTGAATCATCCGTTCCGCTTCTTGTCGTCGTTCCAATGAAGGAGCATTGATGCGTGTTTGCCACTTGCGATGGACATCTTTTAATGACCGATCCAGTTCTTGATCTGGCAGAGTAGGATCCAACTCCAACTCTTTATAAAAATTTGTACTCGACATGTACCTCGACCTCTGCTTAGTTTATAGTTAAGTCCGTAAACCGTCTTGTCTTGTCTTCGATGGCAGGCTCTGAAAGATTCGACTTGCGATCAATCATAAATTCGCCCATGTCTTTGCCGGTTTGCTCATCTTGCGCAGTAACATGTACAATGCCATCTGCATCGTAAGATAACGTAACTCGTATCTCGTGGCCTTTTGGTGGTCTATCTAGTTGAATCGTAGATTGACCGATAACTCTCACATAATTAGGATCTGTGTCTTCACCTTCGGTTACGACGATGGATACATTGTCCTGCCGGTCTTCCATCGTAATAAATACATCGCTCTTTTTCGCCGGAATAGGTGTGTTCCGCGGCAAAATAATCGAGTTTTGTTCACGATGTTGTGGATCTAATGAGATAATGCCGAGACTATGGGAGTTAACGTCTACAACAGCTGGTTTGAGCATCATGCGAGATTGCTTATCGTTCAGCAAGTCTGCCTGGATAGCAGCACCCAAGGCAACGACTTCATCTGGATGTAATTCATCGGATGGTACAATTCCTGAAGTTTCCAGAATCCATTCTCGTACAGCAGGAATGCGTGTTGATCCGCCAACGAGCAGTATTTTCTCAAGGTCCGCCCATTCCATTCCAGAATCTTGTAATACATTACGCATCACAATGCTAGTGCGATTCAAGAGCGGTCGAATCATCTCTACAAAGCTATCCCGAGTCAATGCGACTCTCAATGTCTTACCTTGACTGCTCAGCATAAAGCTGGATTCAGGGTATATGGAGAGCGACTTCTTACATTCTTCTGCCATTTCTCTTAGCTGTTGCAAAGCTACTGGGTCATCATACAGATCAATTTGATGCATTTGCAAAAATTGATTATGTACGTATTCGATAATTTTATTGTCAAAGTCAAAGCCTCCAAGATTGCGATCACCGCCAGTAGCCTTAATGATAATCTCCTTATTGGATATACTCATAATCGTTACATCGAATGTACCACCACCAAGATCGAACACCATCACATCTTGATCTTCCGATTGCTGAGAGATGCCATAGGCTAGTGCAGCAGCAGTGGGTTCGTTCAATATTTTCACGACGTTCAAGCCAGCTATTTTACCTGCATCTTTCGTTGCTTTGCGCTGCACATCATCAAAGTAGGCAGGTACGGTAATGACAGCATGGTGAATAGAAGTTCCCAAATGGTCTTCCGCATCTTGCTTTAGACGTTTAAGTATAATTGCGGACAGTTCTTCAGGGCTGTATGCCTCGCCAGCCTCATTTAAAAAGGAATAACTCGTATTGCCGATTTGGCGCTTCACAAATTGCACCACATTAAGTGGATCATTGAGTGCTTCGTCTTTTGCTTTGCTCCCAACAACCGGCACAGATTGTTCAAATAAAATAACGGACGGGGATGTTCGTTTGCCTTCACGGTTTGGTATAATGACTGGAATTCCATCTTTATCCACATAAGCGGCGGCCGAGAAAGTAGTTCCGAGATCGATACCGATAATCATTTTATATCTTCCTTTCCATATACATCTCAATTACATCTATAATGAATGCCATGCATGAAAGTAGTTCCATCGTTATATGAAAATAGTATCATTTATTCATTTTTAATTCGACATAATCTGTCGATTTCCCTTCGTCTTTCTAGCACGATAATAGAAGTGGGATCGGTAACTTATATAGGGGGAAATTGCTGTGGATGAGGGTGTAGGCAGGTGGAAGCAGTATGCATTGCTTCTGGGGGGAATAGGGGTTTCGTACTTTGGTAACTGGATTTATTTGATTGCGTTGAACATTCTTGTGTTGAACATGACGAACTCAGCTGCTGCTGTAGCGGGCTTATATATGATTGGCCCGATTGCAAAGCTGTTTACAAATTTGTGGGCAGGGTCAGTCATTGATCGAATGAATAAGCGAAAAATTATGATTGCAGCGGATGTTATTCGAGGATTGCTTATTTTCCTCATTCCATTAATGTCATCCATATGGGCTGTATATGCGATTGTGTTTGTATGTAGCCTAGCTTCTGCTTTTTTTGGACCTAGCTCAACCTTTTATATTACCAAATTCGTTGCAATAGAAGAGCGAAGGAGATTTAATTCCATTATGAGCATGATGAACTCAGGCTCCTTCTTACTCGGTCCTGCGATTGCTGGTGTGCTGATTATTTTGATTGGTACAGGTTGGTGCGTCATCATCAACGCGGTTAGTTTTCTTATCTGTGCATTCCTTATTGGTATGTTGCCTGATGTTAGCGATGAGAATGCAGCGAAGCGGGAGCCGATTCGCTTGAAAATGATCATAGAGGATTGGAAGCTCGTCCAGCAATTTATGTTGCGTTCGCGCTATTTTGTCAAAATATATTTGTTGTATCAAATTGCAATTATGATCTTTTTTGCGCTCGATTCGCAAGAAGTTACGTTCATTAAGCAGAATCTGCATTTGAACGATCAACTGTACGGTGTCATTGTCAGCGTGGCTGGTATAGGTGCTCTTCTTGGAGCTTCAGCATCGGCCATTTTGGTGAAGCGATTCTCGCTTCAAACGTACATAGCGGTAGGTCTGCTGTTTACAACGATTGGCTATACGATGTTCTACAGTGCTTCAGGGTTTTGGTTCGCGACGATAAGCTTTATCCTGCTTGGATTCTTTATGTCTTTCTCCAATACCGGTTACGCGACTTTTTATCAGAACAATGTACCGACCTCCATTATGGGGCGCTTCGGTAGCATTGAGGGGATGTTCCAAAGCATCGTGCAGATTATGGCTACGTTTGCATTGGGGATATTAGCGGAGTGGTTTGATTTGCAGCTCGTTACGATTATTTTCTCAGTTGTGTCGATTGTATTTGCGATTGTGCTGAGCTTTCACATTTTTGATAAGTCAAAACGAGCTCATTATGAAGAGGGACAGATGACAATGTAGAAAATTCGCAAATTAAAAGGAGAAGATGATGCGCCGAAAGCTATCCGCACCGGTATGACGTACCGGACTGTGGATAGCTTTCATTGTCGTACGAAAGATTCTACATGAACGAATCAGCTATTGGACCAGCGCCGCCAAGCACGAATGCTCATGATGAGTACGATAAGTACAATTCCGATCGAGTCGACCATGACGTCCTCGATATGCCCCGTTCGTCCGACGACAAACGATTGATGCCATTCGTCTGAACAAGCGTAAAGGAATGAAAATAATCCACCTAAACCGATAGATGCCCAATCTTTCATCTTTGTAGCGTAGAGAGTCTTAATGGCGAAGAAGCATAGTAGCGCAAAGGAGAAGACATGTGCAGCTTTGCGAATAAAAAACTCAACGAAGTCGTAAGGCTTTTCCCAAGTGATAAGTTGATTATCGTAATAAAAGGAAAGCTCAGGTATATACTTCTGCAGCGTCTTCGCCTCGATTAAGGATGCGAAGGCTGGACGCAAATCCTGCTCTGTATAAGGCTCTGAGGATTTATAAAAAATAACCCCCATCCATACCACTGTAAGTACTAGCCAGATGATAAACTTCCGTTTGTGTGTAATCGTCATGTGTGAACTCCCTTATTAAGTTGGCAATTCAATGCTAGCTAATAGCCTACCACTTGTTACCGCTGTGAGCAACTGGACTCCTTGTTTTTTGAAAAATAAAAAAATAAGCTGCTCCAGTCATAAAGTACAGGAGGCAGCTTAACTTACCTTAGGCGTGCATATCTATTAAATTCCTTCTACAATTCGCTTGGCACGCACTGCTGCTTCTTGAAGAAGTTCCTCTTCATTTATCGTCAGAAGTTGGCGGTTTTCCATAAGTACTTTTCCGTTTACGATCGTTGTATCTACGTCACCACCATTAACGCTATAAGCGATTAGAGATTCGATGTTGTGATGTGGCATTAAATGAGGTTTATTTATATCGATCAAAATAAGATCTGCCTTTTTACCGATTTCTAGTGTACCGACTTCTTTATCGATATTAAGCAGTGCTGCACTATTAATCGTAGCGAGTTGAATCGCTTTTTTAGCAGGAATTTGTGTCGGATCGCCATAGTCTAATTTTTGCAGCCAAGTAGCAGTCTTGATTTCCTCGAACATATCGAGCGTTGTAGCACTTCCTGCTCCATCCGTACCTAGTCCTACATGTATTCCACGATTCAGCATTTCGACGATAGGAGCAATGCCGCATCCTAATTTCAGATTGCTCACAGGATTATGAGCAACACCACCGCGCATGCCAACCAAGTAACTAATATCTTTACGAGTCAAATGGACAGCATGAGCCAGTAAAACATGTGATTTTTCGAACAATCCAAGGTTATATAAGTACTCTGTAGGAGTTTGATTGTATTTATCTCTTATTTTAACAATTTCCTCCTTAGTTTCGGCCAAGTGGATATGAATGGGTAGATTCTTTTCTTCTGCTAGACGGATGACTTCTTTTAAAGGCTCAGGAGGGCAAGTATATGGAGCATGTGGGCCAAACATCGTGGTAATTCTTCCTTCCGCAGCGCCGTGCCATTGCTCGATAAGCTCCATAGCTTCACGGAGTCTTCTACCTTTATCATCTTCAAAGAAGACTAAACCTCTCGTCAGTGATGCTCGCATGCCGACTTCGTCAATAGCTTGTGCAATCTCATTCATATGTACGTACATATCTGCGAACGCTGTTGTGCCTGATTTGATCATTTCAGCCATGGATAGTTTACAACCCCAGTATATATCTTCTGGCGTCATGTTGTTTTCGGCGGGGAGCATCTTTTTGTCCAACCAATCCATTAATTTCAAATCATCGGAAAAGCCTTTTAGTAGACTCATAGGCGTATGTTGATGCGCATTAATAAGACCAGGCATCGCGACTTTTCCATTCCCTTGAATGACTTTATCTGCCTGTTCTTGCACTTGACTGCTTATTTCTTTGATCTTATCGTCTTCGATTAAAATATCTCCTCTAAATGGCTGATCATTATCCAGCATGGTGACGATTGTGACGTCTTTAATTAGCAGTTTCATATGATTCCCTCCCAAATATGGATGCCTGTACTGGGTGTAATTAACAGCTTTATCCATTATACCTCTAATGGTTGGGCTGATGTTTGTCTTTTTCGTAACGTTGATGTTGTGTTGAATCGTGCCACAAGTGTCGCCTTGAATTGTTTTCTCAATCACTAATCCACGTATACGATGTCCCTTCTAGTTGGAGACATTATTTTATTTTAATATTTTCCATATAAAACCTTTATTTATGGTAGTATAAGGATTAAAAATTGTTTTACAGTAGCGAAAAATACATATTGGACAAAGGAGTACGCCGATGTTTGCCTCCTATAAGCAGTTAATTGAACAGAAGTACCCTGAGTTAGCAATTGATCATATTGAGCCGAACGCGATAGATAAAAATAAGAGTAAACAGCAAGAAGACAACATTCTATATGGACTAGGAGAGGATTAAGATGAAGCAAATTATCGCAATGGGCGGCGGAGGATTCTCCATGGAGCCAGAAAATCCGTTATTGGATACATACGTGCTGCAGCAAGCCCAATCGAAACAACCTAAAATTTGCTTTATAGGGACGGCAAGTGGAGATGCGGATGGATATATGCAGCGATTCTATAAGGCATTTAATCGATATGATTGCATCCCTTCTCATTTATCCTTGTTCAACGCGCCAGCGGGGGATTTGGAAGACTATGTGCTGGATAAAGATATTATTTATGTCGGTGGGGGCAATACACGCAATCTGCTTGTGTTATGGAAAGAATGGGAGCTCGATCTATATTTGAAGCGGGCTTGGGAAAATGGGACTGTGCTGTCTGGGCTTAGTGCAGGCTCGTTGTGTTGGTTTGAAGAAGGTGTGACTGATTCGATACCTGGTCAGTTAACGAAGCTGAATGGTTTAGGCTGGCTGCGGGGCAGCAACTGTCCGCATTATGATGGCGAAGCAGACCGTAGACCTTCCTACCAGCAGCTTATTCTAACAGGTCAACTGGGTGGAGGCAGAGCGGCTGATGATGGGGTTGCTCTTCATTATCGTGGTGATGAATTGTATCGCGTTGTAAGCTCACGTCCTGCTGCGAGAGCATATGAGGTAGATGTTCGTGATGGACAGATCGTTGAGATGGAAATTGTGCCTGATTATTTGGGGTAATTATCTAGTAAGAGAGACAAGGCAAAAAGGGCGTACTGGACCATGGAAGAATAAGATATCGATAACAATGAAGAAGTGTCGCTGCGGCATAAGTATGGTGTGTCAGGTTTAGGAGGATGGTTAATTGTCATTCAGATTGGATTGTATACGGATGAAGACATGTCATAATAAGCCGTATACTTGGCTCTAACGAACGTCATTGACGTTATTTTGCTGAATTTGCCCATCGTAGCATTGTAACGGTTGTAGGAGAGCTTATATTAGCCAAACTGGTGAAAATAAGCGCTCTATTTGACAAATAAGCTCACTGACGTTCGTTAGATTTTAAAATACATCCATATACGTTGAATAGCCTCCGTGGCGATCGTTAGAGGAGTTAAGCGTAAATTGAATATGAGTACGAACTTTTGTAATCGTTATGAGTGACTGGAAGCGTAAAATGCACAGGAGTTGATTGCTATAAAGAATCTCGCAGTATGGAATCCAAACATTTAGCTGAGAGTGTGAGCTGCATGGAGCAAGCAAGGTACGGACTATTACGTAATGCATTAGGAGATTGTTAGATGAAGATTAATCATGAATTATACACGATGTGCATGATCGAGAAGGACGATAAAGTGCTATTAATAAATAGGCCAACGAAACGTGGATTTCCGGGATATATAGCTCCTGGGGGCAAAGTAGATTATCCAGAGAGTATCGTAGATGGTGCAATACGAGAAGTAAGAGAAGAAACGGGACTTATTGTAACAGACATTATCTACAAAGGATTAGCAGAATATTGTGAGCCGCAGACAGGATTACGTTCGATGGTATTTAACTATTTAGCTACTTCCTTCGAGGGGGAATTACTAGAGGATCCGCCAGAAGGTGAGTTGATATGGATTGAAAAGGATAAGGCGATGGAACTGCCGATGCAAGATTGGTTTCGAAGTCGTTTTCCTCTGTTTTTTCAAACAGGTACTTTTGAAATAAGCTTGGTTTGGGATAAAGAGAATCAAGCAGCGATTAGCAGTATTGAAAAGAACTATGTGGAACGAGTAAAGGTTACATAGAGTCACGGGATATAGGGCTGTAACTAAGTATGATGACGAGTAGTTGATTTTGGCGCTCTTTTAAAATGTACTAATATATAAGCTAACGATCTATCACTTCATCTCTCTTTTATTAATAGGATAGTTACTAAGAAAGGAGGGATTGCTATGGCTTTTAAAGTGTTAGATATGCGCCTTTCACAGTTAAGTAATACGGATACAGGTACATTGAATATAGAAGAAACACCGATACTTATTGGTGATGTTGGCTTGATTACGACAGCCGTCGCCGGTACAGCACAAGCAGGAGATGTACGAGTATGGTTATCAGGAACGGTAGGGGTGGGGTATGGTTCTGCTGAAGAGCCCGAAATTCTAATTAGAATTGAGCGGAATGGCACTGAGACATTTGGCTCAGGCACACTTATATATACAGAATCATTTCTTACCGTTTTTTCTAATTTTCTACCCATCAGCATTACAGTAACTGATTTCCCGCCAGCAACCGACGTGAATGCGAACCAAATTAGATATACATTATTTATTTCTTCTAGTGAAAATGCAGGAATCGAACTTTCTGGGCCCGTTACATTTAACGGAATTGCAGCGGTGGGAGCGGGGCCGTTTTAGCAGTTTATATGAATATTAATTTTATGAGCTGATCATTCTATTCCTTAATAAAATATATGTATAGAAAGAAATAGCCGCTGACGATCGTTCATTCTGAACCATTTCATGCAGTGGTTATTTATAATTGGAAATGTTTGAAATTTAAAAAATGTACTTTTTTATAAGATAGTAATCTATCACCTCAACCTCCCTTTATCAATAGGATGAATTATATTAAAGGAGGGAAAGTTATGGCTTTTGAAGTATTGGATGTTCGTCTTTCACAGTTAAGCAATACGAATACAGGTACGTTACAAATAGAAGATACCCCTATACTTATTGGAGATGTTGGTTTGATTACAACAGCGGCCGCTGGGACAGCACAGGCTGGAGATGTGCGGGTATGGTTGTCTGGTACGGTGGGGGTAAGTACGACTGGAGAACCTCCAGATATCCTGCTTAGAGTCGAACGCAACGGTACAGACACATTTGGCTCAGGTACGCTCATTTATACAGAGACGGTAAATCCCGCGGTTGTGTCAAATTTATCTATTAGTGTAACAGCAGCTGACTTCCCGTCAGTAACCGATGTGAATGCGAACCAAATTAGATATACATTGTTTATTTCTTCGTCCGCAGCATCAGGCAATACACTTATTGGACCAGCTACATTTAACGGGATCGCGGCAGTGGGAGCGGGACCGTTTTAACAGCTCCGATGAACGTTAAGTGTATGAGCTGGTCATTTTATTTGTTGATAAGATATACATTTTAAATAGTAAAGCCGCTGTCGAATGGTCATTCCGAACCATTTTATGCAGCGGCTTATTTATATTCATACAGGAAGAGAGAGCGAGAATAGAGAGTATTCCAGTTTCTAATCTATTCTTATTTTTCTTTCAAGCCCTCCCCGATAGTTAATGTGACACCTTCATACTTATTCTTATTTTCGCTCAGCAGCGTGGTACGCTTGCCTTTGAGAACATGATCAAAGAATTCCAATGCATATTCATTAATAATGCGATGGTGGCGTGATACGGAATTTAAGCTGGAGGCTTTCATTTGCCCGAACTGCTCCATCAGGATTGGGAAATCACAAAATGTTTCATGGTTTGCATGTTCGAAAGATAAGGAGTAACTATGACGCAGCGCTTGTTTATATCGTTTGCTTGAATAGCTCAGCAGTTCTTTCACTTCTTCAACGCGTACTCCATGTTCTGCTGCAAGCTCTTTAGGGTCAATGTTCTCCATATTTTGCAATCCATCTGCATCGTTAGCTCCCATATACAAGAAGGGACCTGGTATACCCGTATCCGGAATGACTTTTCCGTAAAAGCTTCCATCCATATTGATTCCTGCTTTGACGCGTTTGTCTGCCAGCATCACTTGAGCAGAAGCTGCACCGCCGAACGAATGACCAAGCATCCCAATTCGTTTAAGATCGAGCTGTTTCCAAATAGGATAGCTCTGCTTCTCGGAAAGCTGCTCCAGACGATCCAGTACGGATTGAATATCTTTGACCCATACGTTCGTCATTAATCGGTCCATGTAAGCGTAGTTTTCTATTTTACTACCTACGTATGGGGCGACCTTTCCAGTTGGGAATTGAGTAAGGAATGAATTATACGTATGTTGCACACTTACGACAATATATCCTTGGCTTGCGAGCTGCTCTGTGAGAAATCGATAGGAATCATTGCGAGCGCCGAATCCGTGTGAAAAAATAAGCACGGGATATTTTTGTTTGTTTTCTGCTATAGGGGCTTTAATCAGAGAATGAGTAGTTGAAAGAAATAAGGGCATAGATTTACTTGCTGGAACTTGCGCATAGCTTTCGAACGCTCTAGCATGTGCTGTTGGATCGTCTGAGAATGGTTGCCGTTTGTAAATGGTACTAGTTGCTTTCGTGGGGTACCAGACTTGGATCATGAGTTCACGATGGTCGTTTTTAGTAGCTGTAAATCTTTCTGGACGAGTTTTATCGATCCAATGAAATGTCTCGGTGCCCACCTGATATGGCCCTGTAAGCGAAGGGAACTGAACCGTTGTAGTCTTAGCTGTCGAATGGGACATAGGCTTGAATGTTGCTGTCGTTGTGTCAACTGCTGTTGCAGCAGTGATGGATGCTGAGGCTTCAGCTGTTGCTACCGATTGCTTTGAGTCATCATTTCCAAGTGCTTGGCTTGCACTGTTGAAGGCGAACAAGGAACAAAGAAGGGTGAGCAGCAGCAATATGTTTTTCCTTTCCATCGTCATCTTGGACTTCATATCGATCCTCCTTTTACTAATAAAATGTACAATTGAATGTATGTTAACTGTTCTAGATGTGAAGAGGCTGATGCTAATGGATGCCATATGCTTCGATGGCTAACCCCTTGCTTCTTATTATCGCGCAACGCTGTGTACTTTTTATGAACATAAAAAGAACCTTCCCAGTTATGTACCGAGAAGGCTCCAATCTGAATTTAAATTTTACTTAGCTGCTGATATTTTCGTTTTCACGTGTTCCCCAACGTCTACCTTAACATCTTCAAGCTTGTTCTTTCCGTCCAGCAGTTTCGATGGCTTTCCTTTTAGGAAATGGTCGAAGAAATCCAATGCATAGGCATTGATACTGCTGTGCGTACGGTACACTGTTTGTAAGCGGGAAGCATCATTTGATTCAGGCGACGGGGTAATTAACGGCGTATCCGAAAATGTTCCATGGTCTGCATGGCGGAAGGATACGGAGTAGCTAAAGCGTACGGCCTGCTTGTAGCGTGCAATCACATGTTTCAACATTTCCGTTATCTTCTTTTCGTCTAATCCTTGTGCTTCCGCAGATTGTTTAGGATCGATGCTTTCTAAATTTTTCAAACCATCGTAGCTAGCGTTCATCAGCATAAATGGACCCGGAATTCCGGTCTCGGGAATCACTCTACCGAAAAAACCACCGTCCATATTGATGCCGGCTTTTACACGGCTATCTTGCAGCATAACTTGAGCAGCTGTAGCACCACCGAATGAGTGACCGAGCATCCCGACTCGATTCAAATCGGCCTGTTTCCAAATAGGATAGCTCTGCTTCTCAGAAAGCTGATCTAGATGGTCTAATACAAATTGAATATCTTTCACCCATACTTTGGTGATCAACCGATCCAAGTAAGAGGTACTGTCGGCATTAGTGCCGTTGAAATTTGCAATCTTTCCATTGGGAAATGTGGTTATTAATGAATTATACGTATGCTGTACACTTACGACGATGTAGCCTTCACTTGCTAATGGCTCGGCAATAAATCGATACGTATCGTTTAGCATGCCGAAGCCATGCGATAAAATAAGTACAGGATGTTTTTGTTTCGATTCGGCAATAGGTGCTTTGATCAAAGAGTGCGTAGTTGATGAGAGTAAAGGTAAAAATTGTGCAGCAGGTATTTTCATGTAGCCTTCATAGGCTTTGGCCATCGATGTTGGATTCGTTGCATACGGTTCAAGCTTATGTGATGCACTTGATGCGTTGGTAGGATACCATACTTGAATCATCAACTCACGATGATCTTTGCTGTCCGCAGTGAACGTTTCAGGGCGGGATTTATCAACCCAATGAAAACGTTCAGTTCCCACTTTGTACGGGCCTTTAAGTGCTGGAAGTACAACAGCTGCTTGCTTGGACGAAGTTGTAGTGGCTTTTGTTTGTGTAGATGCAGCCGCTGCTTGCTGACCCTGTGGAGTAGGGCTGCTTCCAAGCGCGTTAAGCACGCTATTGCCTACAAACAATGAACACAATATTGCCTACAAACAATGAACACAACATAATCGTCATTATAAATTTACTTCTCCCAGTAAGCTTTATTCCCATATGCAACTCTCCATTTCATCGATAAGTTAGTGTAAACGATATAGGTTAACTCATACTTACTTCTATTGAATTAGACTCTATGGAAGCAGATTGCCCTTCATTGACAGGTGCATGTATGGGAAGTTTAGGTGGTTCTACTCCCAGTAAGTGTCTAATAAAGAAGTCCCATTTTCTACGAATAAAATAAGCTTCTCCAGGAACGTTATGCTCGACATTAGGCATAATAAGCAGATCGAAATCTTTATCTGCTTTAATCAGGGCAGCAGCTAAGCGTAACGTCTGGCCGATATGGACATTATCATCGATATCGCCATGTGCGAGCAGCAGTTTGCCTTTCAAATTGGCAGCTAGATCCGCATTTGCTTGATTCGCATAGCGATCCGGATATCTTGGATCAAGCATCCCTTGATAATGCTCACCCCACATATTAATGTACATCAATTGATCGTGATTGCCTGCAGAAGCAACCGCAGCTGTGTACGTATCAGGGTATTTCAAAATAGCACGTGCTGCACCGTAGCCACCGCCAGAACTGCCCCAAATTCCTACACGTTCGATATCTAGGAATGGATACATTTGTGCCAATTGAGGCAGGGCCGCCACATGGTCTTCGAGCCCAGAACCATCGCCCATATTTCCTGCTACTACGTCGATAAATTCACGGGAACGGAAGGGAGTTCCCTTGCCATCCATAAGGATAGTGGCAAATCCTAGTTGGGCGAGTGCTTGTGCTCCACCAGTATTTAAAGCCGTTAAGCTAAATGACTTTGGTGTTTGAATGACCTGAGGTCCAGCATAGTAATGATCGATAACAGGATAAGTTTGTGCTAGATCGAGATGAGCAGGCTTGATAATAATGCCGTATAAATCAGTGATCCCATCTGCCGCCTTAACCGTAAAGCGCTCTGGCAGTTGATAGCCTCTCTCTAACAAAGGCTGGATGTTGGCATGCTCTAGCTCGTGGATGCAATCTCCGTGTACACTGCGCAGTACAGAGACTGGTGGCAGATCGACGCGAGAATGCGTGTTTACAAAATAAGCGAAGTCTGGAGAGAGAAGTACATTATGATTAGCGTCTTCTGGTGTAAGTAAAGAGAGACATGAGCCATCTAACTGGACACGATAAAGGTGCTGATAATACGGATCACGTCCCGCTTCTCGACCGCTTGCTGTGAAATAGACCCAGCCTTGTTCTTCATCAATGGCGATGAGACGTCGGACGTTCCAATTGCCGGCTGTCAATGCCCTTAGCGTCTGACCTGTACAAGAGTCAATGACATACAGATGACCATAGCCATCTCGTTCAGACAGCCAAATGAGAGAGTTATCCTGTAGTAGTTGGAAGTTAGGCTTCAACGATGTTATAAATTTTAAATAACTATAATATGAAGTGTTACCATTATGATATAGATGAGTGAATACGAACGTTTCATTCGTTTCTTCCACAATGATTCTGGCTTCACCCGTATCAACTTGGACGAGTATGAGCTGCGCTGATTTAAAGTCTCTGGCTACTTGTTTATAGTAGACCTGTTGGCTGTCCTCAGACCAACCAGCTAGCGGTGTTATAGGGTGGAAAGCAGAGGGGCTAGTAGCCGCAATAGGCTCGGCTTCTACTCGTAGTGATTGTTGATGTTCGATATCAGCAATATACACTTCCATTATCGGAACATGCTCATCCCCGACCATCGCGTAACGTGACGTGTACAGGGTAGGTCTAACTTCCTTCTGATCTAGCGGGACGTTTTGAACGACATACAGTTCTTTTACATTTCTTTCATCCAAACGAAGCGTGATCAGTTTCTTCGAATCTGGCGACCATAGCACACTTGGTGGAGGGACGTCGCCCGATATTTGCTGAGAGGTCTCATTCATGGCTGATTCTTCGGAACCGTATCCATAGTACTGTTCTCCATCATAGGTTAGCTGCCGTACTTCCTCTGTCTTTAGATGACGGACATAGAGATTATATTGTTCTACGTAGGCTGCCCATTGTCCATCTGGAGATAATGATTCAGTTGGCTTCGCGTGCGGAGTAGGTTCTACTTCATAGCATTCATTCTGTGTTTGATCATAAGCCCAGTATTTGTCTTTTGCAACAAAATAAATAATAGAATGATGGTCAGTAATCGTTAGCTTATCAATCGGAAGCTGATGCGGATCAACATCTTCCTGTAGTACGGCTCGTAAGGCTGTTGCCAAGCGTGCATGGTCAAAGGCAGGTTCTACCGAGTTGGAAACGGGATCCACGATAACATATTCGCTTCCTTTTTGTGCGCCTACCCGAATATCGCGTTGATACCAGAACGTTGACGATTGGCCAATCCAATGTGGTACGACTTGTGCATTGTCCACATCAGCGTGCCAATCTTGGCTCCATTCTTTTGCTTTTGCATACTGTTCAGCGGTTACTAGTTGTTTCATAGATCTTCACTCCTATCCAGTATTTTGGATCACCTTGTAGGCAATCTTAGTAAGGGAGCAGCGTTGTCAGAAAGGTATTGTGTACCCCTTTGAATACCATTATTGAGGAGTGCTGTGTATTTTTTATGTACATGAAACCTGGCTTATTTATGTGGATGAAATATCGTTCGAAACGTAGGAGACCTGAAAGGTATAGTGACACATTTGCGTATGACACGGCTGGAAATGAAGACAAGCATGAACGAGAGATGCAAGCGGCACAGCGAATTTTTGGTCTCTTATCAACAGAACAGGGAGAGGAATTAATGAACTTGTGGCTTGAATTTGAGCGGAAAGAAAGTAAAGAAGCACGGTTTGCCGCCTCGATAGACCGCTTGCATCCTATCTTAAATAATTATTACAATGAAGGTGACACGTGGAGGACCTACCAGATTACAAATGAGCAAATTTTGAAGCGGAATTGTGAAATTGGCAATGGTTCTAAAACGTTGTGGGCATATACCCAACAGCTAGTCCATCATTCGATTGCACGTGGGTATATACGCGAGTAAGCTGACGTCCTGACGAAAAATTAGCTGTGAGAATAGGTAGTTGGCGCAATTCAATGATTCCTTGAGAGGGGCAATGAGGCTATGGAGAACAATCAATATTCTGGCACTCCATTTAAACCGATACTGAATCCTACCATGGTAGAGCGAAACTATTTTATCAGCCAGATTCCAGAAATAAGTATAGAGCTGCGAAAGGTAATACATCATTTAACCCCTGAGCAATTTCAGCACTCCTACCGACCTGGCGGCTGGACGATTCAGCAGATTGTGCATCATGTAGCGGATAATAACGTAAATGCTTATTTGCGTTTTAAGCGTGCATTAACCGAAGAAGAACCTACGGCTAGCTCGTATGATCAAGATGCGTGGGCGGCACTTGATGAATATAATCATTTGCCCATTGAAGATTCCTTACTGCTCATCGAAACGCTTCACCGAAGATTTTTCATCCTCTGTAAAAGTCTCCAGCCTGATGATTTTCATAGAAAATTGCGTACACAAGTGTTAGATTCCATCACCCTAGATATAGCTCTTCAAAGACTGATTTGGCATGATCGACATCATATAGCGCACATTCATTTAGCAGTTGCAAACAACCATTTGGTAAAAGGTAGCTAGTATATCGAGGTATCGTATGATTGCCATAGCAGTAGAAAGACCGCTCCGGTAAGAGTCCGGTAGCGGCCTTGTTATGTGTATCTATATAAGAAACGTAACTCGCTTAGGAGGCGACTTTCTTTTCTCCGAATGGGACAGTGTGTAGGGTGAATTGTTGTTCTTCATCACCACGAAGTATGCCGACAGTTAAGGTTTGACCAGGTACCGTCATCGTAACGATTCGTTCGAAATCGCTGAAAGTTTCAACTATAAGATCATTAACACGAAGTATAATGTCTCCCTCCAGAAGAATTCCTTCCGCAGGTGTGTCTGGAATTACTTTAACAATAACAGAGCCCTTTTGCGAGCTGTTTAGTAAGGTGTGGTGATTAACACCGATCCAACTCGTCCAGTACGTACCGCGGTTGTCTTGCTCTTCTTCTAACACGGTTACCATATTGCGGAGCAGTTGTTCCGTACCGAATCCCATATCTTCGGCTGTCATAAAGCCGAGCGCTCCAGCCCATAGACCTGTGTACTCTAACTCCACCACAGTTCCTTCCTCAACTGCTCGCAGTGTCCAGATCGTCAAATCATCACTCTCATCTTTTATAACGAGTCTAGCATTTTCCTCAATTTCAACAATCGTTCCGACATAATCAACACCCCAGCCATAATCAAGCTCGACCTTACCGTCAATGCGAAGATCGATGTTGGCTTGCCTTGTTTCCCAACGATTCCGTTCTGCTGGATTGGTTAATGCTTTCCAAACTCGCTCAGGTGTTGTACGGATAAAAGTCTCTCTCTTTACGCTCGTAATCGGTGAATCAAACATGTACTATTCCTCCTCTAGGTTCTCTAAGTAATGTTTCAGTCCTGCCAGTTTGTTCTCCAAGACAAGACCCAATTCACTCTGCAGCTGTAAATACTCATGTTGAAAGACAGGAGTGTTTAATCGGTAATAGCAGAACTTTCCCACCCTGCGTTCAAGCAGCAGTTGTTCTTCCAGTAGAATTGCAAGATGCTTCTTAATAGCTGGCTGTGAGATCGAAAAGGAAGCTACGATATCCGACTGTGTACATTCTTGCTGCGACACCATGCGCAGTATTTTTCGACGAATAGGATCCGCGATGGCTCGATAAATGTCCGTCATAGCCGTACCTCCAATTTCATATAACCATTTGGTTATATATAAATTAATAGAAAAAAACGGAAGTGTCAATAGTCAATATTTTAGTAAAAAATAAAACCGCTTGGGAAAGATCCTAAGCGGCTTTTGGTGGGTTGGCGTTCTGTTCTTTTTTCAATGATTGGTCAAATACAAAATTACCGAAAGGAATAAAGGAAACAAGGACTGCGATAATAACACGAGTGAGGGGCCAACGATGAACAAGCCAAACATGGCCAACAGCAAGGATATATAGTAAAAATAATATTCCATGTGCCATGCCGGAAATAGAAACAGCTTCAGGCATATCCATAAATGTACGCAGGGGCATAGCTACAAATAGCAATAAAATATAGGAGATACCTTCCACAATTCCGATCATTCGTAATCGGCCGATTGGGGATTGAAGCACGTAATTCATCCTCCTTTCTTGTAGGATATGAAGACAAGCTGGAACTCCATATTAACACATTTATCCATCGATGCTATATTAATCGATTAATCCGGCATACTGCAATCCACGGCGGATGCCGCCTTCATTCACATGAGCAGTAACGTAATCAGCATATGGTAACAGTTCTTCATGCGAATTGCCCATAGCAATTCCGAGGCCTACTATGTTCAGCATTTCTTTATCATTGAGCCCATCACCAAAGGCGATCGCTTCCTCCGGAGAAATATGTAGTAGTTGAAGCATAGCCTGGATCCCTTCCGCCTTCGATGAGTCATGTGGCAGCACATCCATAGCTGTTGGGTGCCATCGAATGTAACGTAAGCCCGGCACTATCTCGTTATATAGGTGCTCGTCATCCGCCGTGCAATGTAAAAACATTTGATAAATAGGTTCGTCGTGCCAGTATTCTGGATTATGGCCAGGCAGGTCGACTTTTAACGATTGGACAGCATCTAACATAAAGGGGTGATCCAGAATGCTAGAATAGAAAGCAGATTCTCCTTCAAATACGAGTGCATGCTGATGCAGTGCTGCATGATTCACTAGCGTTTCCACATCTTCACGAGAAATCGATCGTCTAAATATCGTTTTTCCTTGGTAGACAACATACCCGCCATTTAAACAGACGAACGAGTCAATGTTTAGCTGCTCTGCCAAGGACTCTATAAAATACGGTGCTCGTCCTGTTGCTATGACTGCCTCCACCCCTTTGTTTTGCAGCTCTGCGATTGCCGTAATTGCGTCCAGTGGAATCTCTTTTTCATCATTTACGAGTGTTCCATCAATGTCAAAAAACACAATTTTATAGCTCATGATTCGAATCTCCCGTCTTGTTCAATTGCCTCTATATGCGGGTTACTATATCATTGGATCAACTGATGGTGCAAGATGGTCGTAAGCGGCTTTTTGCTGTTCTTGTTCGGCTTCAAAATGTTTGGATACTGATAGAAAGTTTCTTCCTCTTCGAGCAAAAGCATGTTATCAATTGCGTCTACTTTTTGATTTTTGCTAGCTACTGGGTACCACATTTTATAGGCTTCAGAAGCCAACCAGATTCCAACATTGTCATTTTGACTCCAAATGTTGCGTTGGTAGGGAGTTTTGTCAATAGATTCAAGATGGATTGCATCTGGATAGACAGCTTCCAATTGCTTCAACTGCTTGGTCATCATATCGTACGTATACAGGTTCGTGTATGTAACCATTTTACTGGCTGAAGCGGGTTCAGGACTTACAAATATGTTAGAGATAACCAATAAGGCTAAGATGAAAAATCCAGAAATTAATTTCTTCATAATGCACTTCCATGAGATGTAATATATGAATATTTGATGAAATAAGCATATTTATATTACCATGGAAATCTTTTTATTTTTAGAAGATTTATAAATGGTGTTTGCCCTTAGGTGAAAGTCTCGTAATCTATGAGGAATTCGTACAATTTGCAAGTCAGTAGGGTAACGATACAAGCAGGTTTGTAAAGCTCTCATATGCTGTAGAGTAAGTTGACTGAAGGAGGGATTTCCTTGCAGCATGTTACCAAATCTCAGGCCGAGAAATTGATAGGGCAGCATATTTATGCTGTGCGTCAAGACGGAAAAGTAGTTTCGGGCAAACTTGTTCGAATTTCCGGTAACGAGCTTGTCCTGACACCAGCAGACGGCAAGGCTAGAACGAGATGTTTTCTGCTGCCTCTCATCTTGTTCGATTTGCTTGCCATTGGGACGTTAGGGTGTGGAGGAGGATTTGGCTTTGGTCCATTTGGTGGACCATTCGGCGGCGGTGGCTGTGGTGGCTGCTTCGGGCCGAGGCCGTTCTACTAATCCAAGACTAGCGGTGGGCAAGAGATAGCAAGTATCGATAGCAGCGCATGAGGGATGCGTGTGACGTATCGGCTACGGTCCGGAATTGTTTCCGGGCTGTATTATTTTAAACATTTCCCAACATTGCAGACTTGCTAGATACTGCGTGCTTTTGTAGCCCGCTCGTTCATAGAAGCGTTGTGCCGGTTTATTGCCTGCATCTACAGCGAGCTTGACTGAGCTGCATGATTGCTGTATGCCTTGTTTCTCAGCAGATTGGAGCAGCATTTGCCCTATGCCTTTCCGCTGCAGGTCAGAATGGACGGCCAACATATCGATGAATAAAATGCGATCAATTACGACCGCATGGATAAATCCGACAGGACGATTGACAAGATCTACTTTGACATGCGTGAAGCCTTTGGACAGGCGTGCTGGCATTTCCTTTTTAAGCTGAGGAATGTCCCAATTGAGATTGGATTTGGGGATTAATTGGTTTTCTACTAAAGACCAAATGATTTCGTCATCCTGCTCAGGTGTACGTATTCGAAGCATGTGCATTCCTCCAGTTCAAGCTTGATAGCAGCTGTATGGCAGCACGTTTTCGTTTATTCTATGCCTGCTTTTGATCGTTTGAATGGACACCAGAACATTTTGGCATTTTTTTTAATCGTCCTATTGACTCGCTCAAATCGTAGGCATATAATGTTTCTAAACATTTGGAACACAATTTGACATAACATACCAATGGCTATGATGAGGACTAAAGACGAAGGGCTCTTATGACCAGAGAGCGTGCGGACTATGCTGAAACCGCCGCCTTAACCCCTTATGATCGATGCTCACCTCGGAGCTGTTCTGCTGAACGAAGACGGATGCAAGAACACAAGTAAGGCCAAGAATTATCCGTCAACTACTAGGTAGAATCGTCGGGCGCGCGTTAGGCGCTGTTACAGTATGCAGCTATGTGCTGCAAACTTATGGAGGCTATGTGTTGTGAGACATATAGCAAATCTGGGTGGTACCACGGAAGCTAACCTTTCGTCCCTATGGATACAAGAACTGTGTCCTGGGGCGGAAGGTTTTTTTGTTATATGCAAGTCTAAGTGATTGATTTCAATTACAGATTAGGTGAGGGGGATGGCGAATGAGCGCTCAGCAAGCAACCATGCGGTCTAAAGAAGAATTACGTCAGAAATGGATGAAGCCAGAAGTAATTACAGGTTCAGAAATTTTACTTCGAAGCTTGTTGTTGGAAGGTGCGGAATGCGTCTTCGGCTATCCGGGGGGAGCCGTATTGTACATTTACGATGCGATGCATGGCTTTGATGATTTCAAGCATTTGTTGACAAGGCATGAGCAGGGCGCCATTCATGCAGCGGATGGATATGCACGTGCTAGCGGCAACGTTGGTGTGTGTATCGCGACTTCGGGTCCTGGAGCAACGAATCTAGTAACGGGTATTGCGACTGCGTATATGGACTCGGTTCCTCTCGTCGTTATTACGGGTAACGTTGCGACGACGCTGATCGGAACAGATGCGTTCCAAGAAGCGGATATAACAGGAATTACGATGCCAATTACGAAGCATAGCTATCTCGTTCGTGATGTAGAAGATTTGCCGCGTATTATTCATGAAGCATTCCATATCGCGAATACAGGACGTAAAGGTCCAGTATTGATTGATGTTCCTAAGGATGTATCGGCAGCAAAGACCCTATTCCAACCAGCAACAACGATAGATATTCGTGGCTACCATCCGACGGTGAAGCCGAATAAGTATCAAATTGATAAAATGCTTAAAGCGATTGAAGAAGCAGAGCGTCCAATCGTATTGGCGGGAGCTGGAGTTATCCACTCTGGTGCGCATGAAGAGTTGTATCAATTCATTACAACAGCGCAAATCCCAGTGACGACGACATTGCTCGGACTTGGTGGATTCCCAAGCGGGCATGACTTATGGCTAGGAATGCCAGGTATGCATGGCACATTCACGGCAAATAACGCAATTCAACAGGCGGATTTGCTTATTAATATCGGTGCGAGGTTCGATGACCGAGTAACGATGAAGTTGGATGGCTTCGCACCGCATGCGAAGATTGTCCACATCGATATCGATCCGGCTGAGATCGGAAAGAATGTTCCAACGGATATCCCGATTGTTGCTGATATTAAGACAGCGTTGACTCAGGCAAATGAATCAGTGAAACGAGCGGACAAAGCGGATGCATGGCGAGCACAATTGCTAGGCTGGAAGATTGATCAACCGTTGCGATATGAAGATAGTGATGTGGAATTAAAGCCGCAATGGGTTATCCAAATGATCCATGACACGACAAAGGGCGAGGCGATTGTAACAACTGACGTAGGTCAGCATCAGATGTGGGCGGCGCAATATTATCGCTTTAACCATCCGCGCTCTTGGATTACATCTGGCGGTCTTGGAACGATGGGCTTCGGTTTCCCATCAGCAATCGGTGCACAAATGGCTCATCCGGATCGGACAGTTGTTTCCATCAATGGCGATGGCGGTATGCAAATGTGTGCGCAGGAGCTTGCGATCTGTGCAATTAACAATATTCCAGTTAAGGTGGTTATCATCAATAACCAAGTGCTCGGTATGGTTCGCCAATGGCAAGAGATCATTTATGATGAGCGTTACAGCCATATTGACTTAGCGGGCAGCCCAGACTTTGTGAAGTTGGCAGAAGCATATGGTGTTCGTGGCTTCCGTGCAACGAATAAGGAAGAGGCGAAGTTAGCTTGGGAGCAAGCTTTGAATACACCGGGACCTGCAGTCGTTGAGTTCGTCGTTCGTAAACACGAAAATGTATATCCGATGGTTACACAGGGCTCTACGATTGATCAAATGATAATGGGGGATGGCGAATGAGCACGATTACAATGACTAGACACACGATAGCTGTCATCGTAAACGATCAACCAGGCGTGCTGCAACGCGTCTCAGGATTGTTCGGACGTCGCGGCTTCAATATCGAGAGCATTACGGTAGGTGCTTCGGAAGAACCTGGATTATCAAGAATGGTTATCGTCACAACGGGTGATGAACAAACACTGGAGCAAGTAGAGAAGCAATTATACAAAATTATTGATGTTATCAAGGTTATCAACCTTAGCTCTCAACAGATGGTTGCACGTGAACTTGCCCTAATTAAGGTAAAGGCTGAGCCGAACATGCGACCAGAAATACTTGGCGTAGTCGAGACATTCCGCGCTTCTATCATTGATATTGGCCCAAGTACAGTTGTTGTGCAGGTGTTGGGTGAGTCTTCTAAAATAGAAGCGATGATTGAATTGATGGAACCATACGGCATTCGCGAGATTAGCCGCACAGGCGTAACGGCGATGATTCGCGGATCGATTACAGATGGTGTAAGCCGTTAAGTAAACAATGTTGGCTAGCTGTAGCCAGTGATCCGCATGACGAGAAATGATTGTGTACGAACGTGTTGCTGTATGTTGTAAGACTCCCTTCGGATGAGGGGGTATTTCAGAAGATAAGATGTGATTGTCCTTTGAAATACCCTTTATCATCCGAGGGCTAAACATCATATATACCTTACGTATATAAACAAAATGGGAACAAATTTGAGGAGGAATCATAACAATGGCAGTTACGATGTATTATGAAAAAGACGCAGATTTCGCAGTACTAAATGGTAAGACAATCGCTGTAATTGGCTACGGCTCTCAAGGTCATGCTCAAGCACAAAACTTGCGTGACAGCGGTTTGGACGTTGTAATCGGTCTTCGTGAAGGCAAGTCAGCTGACAAAGCTCGTCAAGACGGATTTGAAGTATTGTCTGTTGCTGATGCTACTAGTCGTGCTGATGTTGTACAAATTTTGATGCCGGACGAAACACAAGCAAGCGTTTATAACAATGACATCGCTCCTAACCTCAAAAAGGGCGCTGCTCTTATGTTCTCTCACGGCTTCAACGTACACTACGGTCAAATCGTAGCACCTAAAGACAACGATGTTCTTCTTGTAGCACCGAAGTCTCCAGGTCACTTGGTTCGCCGTACATATACGGAAGGATTCGGTGTTCCTGGACTTATCGCAATCGAGCAGGACGCAACAGGCAATGCGAAAGCAATCGGATTGGCATATGCAAAAGGCATCGGCTGTACTCGTGCTGGCGTTATCGAAACATCCTTCAAGGAAGAAACAGAAACAGACTTGTTCGGTGAGCAAGCAGTATTGTGCGGCGGTGTAAGCGCGCTTATCAAAGCTGGTTTTGAAACATTGACAGAAGCTGGATACTCTCCTGAAATGGCTTACTTCGAGTGTCTCCATGAGCTGAAGCTTATCGTTGACCTTGTATACGAAGGCGGATTGGCTACTATGCGCGACTCCATCAGTAACACAGCGGAGTACGGCGACTATGTAACAGGTCCTCGTATCGTAACAGAAGAAACGAAGAAAGCAATGAAAGAAGTATTGGCTGATATTCAACAAGGTAAGTTCGCTCGCGACTTCATCTTGGAGAACCAAGCAAACCGTGCATTCTTGACAGCAACTCGCCGCAATGAAGCGAACCATCCGATCGAAGTTGTTGGTGGTCAATTGCGCGAAATGATGCACTGGATTAAGAAATAAGCAACGGCATTATATTCAATATATTCATTTGAGCAACAGCCGTGCATGTAACACACATGCACGTAAATAAGTAAGGCGATTACGCAATGCGTCCGCCCGTCATTAGGCGGGTGGGCGTTTTTAGTAGCAATGAGGAGGTGCGGATTGATGCGAAAAATATATTTGTTTGATACAACTTTGCGTGACGGTGAGCAATCTCCGGGTGTCAATTTGAATACGAAAGAGAAACTTGAAATCGCGCATCAGCTAGAGCGCCTTGGCATTGACCGTATGGAAGCTGGATTCCCAGCAGCATCGCCTGGTGACTTGGCGGCTGTTAACGCAGTTGCCAAAGCAGTGAAAAATGCGACTGTCGTGGGATTAGCTCGTTCTCGTGTTCAAGATATTGATGCGGCTTATGAAGCGTTGAAAGATGCACAAGACCCTTGCCTCCATCTATTCTTAGCTTCCTCTCCGATCCATCGTCAGCACAAGCTGCGCATGACGAAGGAGCAAATGCTGGAAGCAGCTGAAGCAGCGATTAAGTATGCAGGCAAATATTTCACCAAAATTCAGTTTTCCCCTGAAGATGCAGGTCGGACAGAATTGGACTTCCTGTGCCAAGTAACGGAGATGGCGATCAAGGCGGGTGCTACGGTCGTTAATATTCCAGATACCGTAGGATATTTATATCCAGCAGAATTCGGAAATATCTTCAAGACACTTAAAGAGCAAGTACCAGGTATCGAAAAGATCCAGCTCAGTGCCCATTGCCATGATGACTTAGGTATGGCGACTGCAAATGCATTGGCTGCCGTATTAAATGGTGCCGATCAAGTCGAGGGAACGATTAATGGTATTGGTGAGCGTGCAGGTAATACGGCGTTGGAGGAAGTAGCGATGGCGCTAGAAACACGTCAAGACTTTTTCCAAGCGAAGTCCACAATGGTGCTGTCGGAGATTGCTCGTTCGAGTCGCCTAGTTAGCAAGTTGACAGGTATGGTTGTGCCGGGTAACAAAGCAATCGTTGGTGCGAATGCGTTTGCTCATGAGTCTGGCATTCATCAAGATGGTATGCTGAAGGAGAAGACGACGTACGAGATTATGTCTCCGGAGACAATTGGTCTTAAGGAGAGCAAGCTTGTGCTCGGCAAGCACTCTGGACGCCATGCGTTCCGTGAGAAGCTGATCGATCTTGGTTATGAGTTAACTGATGAGCAGCTCAATATTGCATTTTCGAAGTTTAAAGATTTGGCAGATAAGAAGAAAGAAGTTTCTGACGAGGACATTCGTGCCTTTATTGAGGAGAAAATTGTGGATACAACAGAGGTCTTCTCCCTGCAGACGATCTATGTTGCTTATGGCAATGAAGCGACTCCGACTGCTAAAGTCCGCATCGTCACCCATGATGGTGATGTGTTAGAGCAAGAAGCAGAAGGTAACGGTTCGGTTGATGCGATTTACAATGCGATTGATAAGGCAACTGGAGAAGAGGTTGTATTGTCCGATTACTCCATTAAGTCTGTTACGCATGGTAAAGATGCGCAAGGTGAAGTTCATGTTGTCATGAATCAAGACGAAATAATGGTATCTGGTCGTGGCGTAAGCACAGATATTCTTGAAGCGAGTGCGCGTGCGTATGTGGATGCGCTCAATCGTCTAATCGAGAAGCGTCAGTTGAACAGCGGCAGTCGTCGCGATAAGATTGGTTTGGTGTAATTAGAACAAATGAAGACCCGCTATCGTTAATGGATAGCGGGCTTTTATTGTGTTTGGGGAAGAATTATTTTTTGAGTGGAATCGTAAATTCTAACTCTTTAATAAAAGTATGAGGTCCTTTCGTATTCCAAAGGTAAGGTTTAATGACCAGATATTTCGTATCGAATGAAACCGGATCAAATCCGATGACTTTATTACTCGTGTTGATGCCATTTTTTAATGTACTGCCACCGCTAGTGAATCTCTCTTGAAGGACATTCCCTTGGTCATCTTCCATTTGGAAACGGAGAGGCGGAGAGTATTTCATTCCAAGCTTGTATTTGTACGAAAAATCAAGTCTTAACTCAGATGAGTAAGTAGTCAATGACAGTTCTTTTGCTGTAAGTTTCATATCTTGATAGGAAGCAGTGTGAGCTAAGGGATATGTTCGTTTTCCATCATCATTACGGTTTACAGAGAATTGAAAGAACCATTGACTATCGAGATGAGCAGGATGAAAAAATCCAATCTGGACATCAAATGTACTGGCGAGATTAGGTAATGGATAATAATTAATTATGATTGCATAAGTATGTGCATCGATTTTTTGGATTTCTGTTGAGTTCCCTATGTTGGGGGTTTTACCATTGATAGTAAGTTCCTCTTCCAATTCCATTAACGTTTCTCGGCTCATAGAATTATCAGTTTGAAACTGAGTCCCAATAGAGAGGCGATGCCCATCGTACAGCACCTCCTTCACACGGATACGAATCGGACCTTGAGTAATGGTGTTATCTTCTAATTGCTGAACGACTTTCTGTTCAGCGGCTATTTGCAAGCCAAGATCGTTAGACATTTTGAACAAGGACTTCGTTTCAGGAACTTGTATTCCAGGAATTTGTTTAAGCGCTCCTTTTGTAACGGGCGAGTCTATAACTGGTGAGTAATAGGCAGTAGAGATGATAGCGGCACCGAGTACTATCGCAGCAGCAGGTGCTGCCCACAACCATATTTTATTGGCTCTACGAGTGGAGCGGGTAGATGTTGGCGCTGCTATTGGCAGTGGCAGTGGTATAGATTGGACAGGTGCATGTTCATGTGTATCCTCGAGCAGCTTACTTAATGTGTCGTCAATGCGCTGCTGCACAACTGCTGGAATGGCTTGCTGTGTCCGATGCAGCTCTTCTTTAAGCTGTTGATCCAGCTTGTGCTGATTAACACGTTTCATATTCTATCTCCTTTTCTGAATCAGTTAAGTACTCTCCTAATAGGGTTCGGGCTCGATGTAGTCGAGATTTAACGGTTCCTTCACGAATATCTATCATTTCGGCAATTTGCTTAACAGTTAAATCTTCAAAATAATACAGCTGAATAACTATGCGAATAGATGGTTCTAGTCGTTGAACGGCATCTTGTATATCGATGGCTTCATACGCCAACGTTTTTTCTGGGTGATTGTTTATATCAGAGGCGAGCAATTGATGCTTAGCTTTATTTTTGCGAATACGACTGCATTCGTGAATTAAAATGCGGAACAGCCATGTTTTGAAATAAGCAAGCTCTCTCAATGTTGTTATGGATCGATAGGCAAGAAGAATGGTCTCTTGAATCGCATCCGCGCAATCTTCGTCTGATGATAGCATTGTGCGAGAAAAGGCATACATGTTGGCTTCATAGGCTCGTATTAATCGGACGAAAGCTTCACGGTCTCCTTGTTGTGCTTGCTGAACATTTAGTGGTGTAGACACATTGGTGAACCTCCTTGGCAGCTTTGATTAAAAGGATAGAATGATAATGTTTCATGTTTAGATATACAAAAGGTGCAGATTCATTTTTAAAATGAATAACTCTATGTATACTTAGAGGTCATGAGAGCCGAGATGGTTCATTCTTGCTCTAAAATAATATCATTTTTTACATATGCTCAATGAAAAGTAGACTATTCTCTCACCTTTATAGATATAGCCTATTAAGATAATAGATTTTATATCTTAGTCATCTGAAGTGGTGTACGATAAAATATAAGGAATAATAAGGTATGGGATTACTGGAGCAGGAGTGTTTTCTTACATACATACGGAGAGAAGGAGCGAGCGGATATGACAGAGGTTAAAAAGATTGCAGTTATTGCAGGGGACGGTATTGGTCCAGAAGTAGTAGCTGAGGCGATCAAAGTTATGAAACGTACGGAGGAATTGTTTGGTTTGAAATTTGAATTTGAGCACGGTTTGTTCGGCGGTATTGCAATCGATGAAAAGGGAACACCGCTTCCGCAAGAAACACTCGAAATTTGTAAACGTGCGGATGCAGTTCTCTTAGGTGCAGTTGGCGGACCGAAATGGGACAACAACTCGAAAGAGCTTCGTCCAGAGACAGGCTTGCTCGGTATTCGTAAAGAGCTGGGATTGTTCTCGAACTTGCGCCCGGCAGTCGTGTTTGATTGCTTGAAAGACGCTTCCACACTTAAGCCAGAAGTGTTGGAAGGTACAGATCTTATCGTTGTACGTGAATTGACAGGTGGTATTTACTTCGGTGAGAAGTTCCGCCGTGAAGGTGCTCATGGTGAAGAAGCTGTTGATACATGTGTTTACAATGTAACAGAAGTTGAACGTATTGTGCGCCAAGCATTTGAAGTAGCGCAGAAGCGCCGTAAGAAGCTTGCTTCTGTAGATAAAGCGAACGTGTTGGAGACATCCCGTCTATGGCGTGAAACGGTGAATCGCATAGCACCAGACTATCCAGATGTTGAAGTGGAACATGTACTCGTTGATAACTGCGCGATGCAATTGCTGCGTCGTCCATCTAGCTTCGACGTTATCGTAACGGAAAATATGTTCGGCGATATTTTGAGTGATGAAGCAGCAATGCTTACTGGCTCGATCGGCATGCTTTCTTCTGCATCGCTTGGTGAGGGCAGCTTCGGTTTGTATGAGCCTGTACATGGCTCTGCACCAGACATTGCAGGACAGGGCGTTGCGAATCCAATCGCGACTATCCTTTCTGTCGCACTTATGTATCGTTTAACATTCGGCTATAGTGAAGCTGCGGACGCGATTGAGAGCGCTGTGAAGCAGGTGCTGGATGCTGGTCATCGCACAGGCGATATTGCTGCGGATCGTGCTCAGGCACTAAGCACAACTGAGATGGGCGACCTTATTGCTAATGCATTAGAGGGAGCTGCAGTTCAAGCTTAATCTTAACAGTAACGGAAAGTGTGTTAGCACCTATATTAGAGAGATGCTAGAAGACTTATCGATCGTACGCAATCGGGTGCTGTATGTTACGGTATATATAAAGGAAGAAACAGAATTTAATTGAGCTTATTTTCCATCATCGCAGAGGGACTGATCCCATTTCGTTGGTGAGAAAGTAAGCTCTTTTTTTATTAGACATCGTTTTATTTTGAGAGGAGAAATGGTATGAACCTTCCTAACTCTATGCATGATTTGTACGGTAAATATGAGATTCCTGATTCGATTATAAAAATGCTAGAGCGTCAAGAGCGATGTTCGGATAGTGAAGATATAGGACTCTATATACTTAAAGATGATGATCGTCGTTATATGAGTACACCGATTGACTCTATACCATTTGCAACGATTGGTGTGGACGGCATTCATTATGCGTTTTTGACAGAATTCGGAGCGGTAGAAGATTTAAATAAAGCACCTATTATTTGTGTTTCACCTATGGATTTTGGCTTAGAGATACGTTATGCAGGAAATAATTTGGCTCAATTTTTGGAGATTTATTGTGCAGATGAGGCTTTACTCATTAATCATTTTGAGGGTGAAGAGGACTATATGCGTTATGTCCAGCAAAGAGAGGAAGAAGAGCGGAGAGAACCGGATGAAGAAGAGTTTAGATTAACTGCTGAACAATTACAGGAGTCCAAAAATAAAATGGAGCGATTTCGAGAGGATTTTCAAGTAAGAAAAATTGAAAGATCGCTACTCTGGAACGAGCTAGAGTCGATTCGCGCAGATAGACGTTCGAAAATAGTTCTTGAAACGGTAAATGGGCTAGGTGTGCTTCCAATTGATAAACAAGACGAGGGAGTGGGGGAGAAATCACATTTACGCTTAGATTGGCAGAGTGACGGAGGAAATTCAGCTTCAAATGAATTAGTTGAAGCACAGAAATTTGTCGAGGGAGCATCCTTGGCATCGAAAATTGGATTTGTTCGTGACGCTCAGCACTATTATATGTTTCAATGTACAGATTGGAGAGAGTGGATGACTGAGCAGCTAGTATTATGGGGATATGAAACAGAAGCGAAGAACTTTCGGCTGACTTATCCAGATGAGCAATATAAGCCTGTCACGGATACACTTTCCACTTATGTTTATTTGGAATGGTCTTCTTCTGATGAGGATATAAACAAATAAATAAATGTTCGTATACTCACATAATGTATAAAAAGACGGCTAAACCTAGATTTATAGGTTTAGCCGTTTGTATGTTGAGAGGGAAAGTGTACATTCATTCGTATTTGTGAAAATGAATTAAATGATTTCAAAGTCATCAAGCTAAACCAAGCCTTCAATTTTACAATAGCGATTCTTACTTGCTTTCTTCCGGAACATGCAGACCAAGACCTTCTGCTACGCGCTTGCCGTATTCAGGATCAGCTTTGTAGAAATGCTGAATTTGACGCATCTTAATCTCATCCTTCTCAACAGGCTTCATTGCACCAACGATAGTTTCGACGAGTCGGCTGCGCTCTTCTTCTGACAGCAAACGATACAGATCGCCAGGTTGCGTATAATGGTCATGATGATCATAAGCGATACTTTGTGCTTCGCCATGTACCGTATATGGAGCTGTTGCATGAGAAGGGCTTTCCGTTGGTCCACCGAAGCTATTTGGTTCGTAGTAGACAGAAGCGCCTCCGTTGGAGTCAGCTCGCATTTGTCCATCGCGTTGATAATTGTGGACTTTGGCATGCGGACAGTTAATCGGCAATGTATTATGATTAGCACCCACCCGATATCGATGTGCATCGGAATAAGCAAATAGGCGCCCTTGCAGCATTTTATCTGGTGAAGCTTCAATACCTGGAACGAAAGAACCTGGTGAGAAAGTCGCCTGCTCTACTTCTGCAAAATAGTTTTCTGGATTGCGATCAAGCACCATACGGCCAACTTCAATTAGTGGATAGTCCTTCTGTGACCATACTTTAGTAACATCAAATGGATCGAAGCGATACGTATTCGCATCTTGCTCCGGCATAATCTGCACATACAGGGTCCAAGCAGGGAAGTCGCCCTTATCGATCGCGTTGAACAATTCTTCCGTATGGTAGTCGGGATTTTCGCCAGCAAGCTTAGCGGCTAGCTCGACATCCAAGTTTTTGATTCCTTGTTCTGTCTTGAAATGGTATTTGACCCACACTGCTTGACCTTCGTTGTTTACCCATTTAAAGGTGTGACTTCCGAAGCCATGCATATGTCGTAAAGTCGCAGGAATACCCCGATCCGACATCAGAATTGTAACTTGATGCAAAGATTCAGGTGAAAGTGACCAGAAATCCCATACTGCGTTTGGGTTTTTCAAATGGGTCTGCGGATGGCGCTTCTGTGTATGGATGAAATCAGGGAACTTAATCGCATCGCGAATAAAGAAGACGGGTGTATTATTGCCGACTAAATCGTAATTGCCTTCTTCGGTATAAAACTTCACAGCAAATCCACGTGGGTCACGTACCGTATCAGCAGACCCAGACTCACCAGCTACAGTAGAAAAACGAATAAACATTGGCGTTCGCTTGCCGATCTCAGACAGGAAGCTTGCTTTTGTATAAGAAGATAAATCATTCGTTACTTCAAAATAACCATGTGCGCCAGCACCTTTTGCATGAACGACACGTTCTGGTACGCGCTCGCGATTGAAATGGGCTAGTTTCTCCAGTAAATGAACATCTTGAATTAAGGTTGGTCCACGATGACCGGCAGTCATTGAGTTCTGGTTATCACCAACGGGAGCTCCCCAACTTGTTGTCAAAGTTTGCTTGTTCGTAGTCATAATTGATTCCCCCTAAGGCCATGGTTTATTAGTGATTCATTTATAAGCTATATGATATCTAATATAATATAGAAATAAATACTTAATAATAATTATTATAATCAAATAAGCACAATAATCAAGCTGCATAACAAAAAGATGCAACGATATAACGTATGTAGGCATTCACAAATCTATTACCTTTGAAAAAGGTAACTGACGAAAATGACTGCTCCGGCTAACGTTTACTTGTTTACTTTCTTTTTCTTTACCACTTTGTTCGCTTATTTAATCACCGAATAGGTGTGCAGGGGAGGGGCGATGTTAAACATCATTATCTCATTTGAATCGATACATATGGCAACCAACAAATATGCCCCACAGTAAGCACTATAGGTACGAAGTGCCAACTGCGGGGCTGCGTAGTTTACATAGACGTAGCTGAATCAAGTTCCTTATACCTCTTTACATATTTCAGCACGGTATCCACATACGTGGCATGTGACCAAGTGAGTGGAGCTACAGAGAGAGGAGCGCCTGTAAAGGGATCGAGCTGTTCAGGCAGCATACCGCTAGGTAATGCATGACGAACCGTCCAGCGAAGCGTTTCCAATGGTTGCTGCAAATCGACTACATTTTCAGCTATAGCTATCTCATAGGCGGCAAACCATAGTGTGCAAATAATCCAAGGGTTCCCTGGAGCGATATTCATGTCCGAACATCGTTGGAAATAATAATCTTGCCAATAGCGAGCGATTCCACCGACAGAAGTGCGAATCGTTAAGCTATTTCGCAGCTTACTCATCGTTGAGCGTACTTTTGGATCTTCGGGCGGCAGCACGCCAAACTCATAAATGCCAAATATACTGCTTTCTGGCGTCATATCTTGTACCCAACGTCCTTCTTTTCGATAGAGCCCGCGTGCGAAGCGCTTTTCTTCTTCGTTCCATAAATGAGTAAGAATGCCGCTTTTAATACGTTCGGCGCCTTTCAAATATCGCTCCGCACGTTCATCATCACCGAATAGCTGAGCGAATTGAGAGGCTGCGGTAAGACCGCCATACACAGCTGAGGCCGTAAAGGTAAATATGCCATATCGTTCTTCCCACAAATCGTAGCTTGGCTGTGGCAGGTTCAATTGAGTATCTGTATAACGAAGCAGAAATCCCGCAGCTTGACGGATCAGAGACTGATAAAGCGATTGTGGACGCTCAATATCGCCATGCTCACTATAGTCATGCCATAGCGCATGCAGTACGAGAGCGGTCTCATCTTCTTGAATGGGTAGTTGGCTGCGTCCATCATGTACATAGGGATGCCAACTGGAGCCGACTGTACCATCTGGATTGTATTTATGGTACAGATAGCCTTCGCTGCTAAGTGCCCTTGTACAGAAGCGGAAGAACGGCTCAATCATGCCATGATAGCCTGCTGAAGACATCGCTTTAGCAACGAGTGCGCCATCTCGAGGCCACATATAACTGTAGTGATCGCGGTTGAACTGCATAATATCGGTGTCATTGGCTGCAATAATAGCCCCTTCTGCATCGGTTTGCGTCCGAACGATAAGCAGACTTTGCTTATAGCTCTGGATAAGTGCTTCATCCAAATTCGCGAAATCTGGATTATTTTTGTTCACCCAACGGCGCCAATACGTATTCACTCGATCGATGAGCCTTCCTGGACCGCTCTCACGGACATACTGATTGAGCTTTTTTACATCGTCCAAATGAGTCCCAGCCGCAAACCAGTAAAAGTGAGTCGACAAACCATTTGGTGAAAGGTAAGATCTAGAGCTTATCGTACTATCTACTGAGCCTTGCGCGATGGCATTGCCCATTAAGCGACCGTCTTCAGCATCTCTCCACGTACCTTCAGCTTGATGAAATCGCTTTATTCCCGTTGTGAATTCGTAGATGCTATCGAGAGCAGGGGGCGGTTCACGCCCCGTTACATGCTCGAAGTTCTGATCATTGTTCGAGTTAGGTTTTGTGGCTGATTCGGCACAGGCGTTAAACATGAAGTAATGGTCTTTTTTATAATGGAAAACCGTGCGTTGATCTGGATAATAGGCAGCTGTATCGCCGACCTCGGTTTCATTGATGACTAGATCTTGGTGAAAAAAGAGGCGAACTTCACGTTCTATTGACGTATGATTTTTGATGCGAACTTTACGCAAAAATATAGGGTCTCGTTGGTGAACCGCATCTTCAATCGTTAAAGAAAGCTGCAAAGCAGGGTGATGCGCCTCTACTTTTGTGACAAGAGATTCATTTCGATACCCCATTGAAATAGACCATTCTGGTTCATCGAGCCAACTAAATTGATGGTCTACCCAGACCCCTAGTCGACATTTGTGGCCGCCGACATGATTGAGCTGGCCGACATAAGGATAGTAAATGTCACGAATGTAGGCATGTTGGTCGAGGTTCACGAGCATTTTGCCATTGCCTACAACGAGATAACGTGGCATGATATCACTTCCTTAACGTTTGATGTGATTGAAACAAGCGGGAAGCATAATCATGAGCTAAACGTTCTGCGTCCATGGAATTGTTAGCATGTGCGTATATTTGAAACAGTGGTTCATCCGCATCGGGCATAATGAGTACGGTTCCATCATCGCCTGAAATACGAATGCCATCCAGCAGTTCTACTTGCTGTCCATCAGACCGGACCCATTCCATCACTTTCCGCATTAAGATGCCTTTTTCATGCCAGCCGCATTGAACAATTTCTTTGGCAGTATGCGATTCTGGAAGATTGTGCAGCAGATTATCTACTGCGCTATTCTCGTCTGCGAACAATTGTAATAGTAGGCCGATGGCATAAAGGCGATGGCTGAGGGGGCAGAATGGAACTCCTGCTGTCGCTTCCATAACTGAACGCAACGATTCCTTTGTGCGAACTAAGCGCAGTGTACGTCCCATTTTTTCTTCTTCGATACCTATGCTGAACGAAGCAGGGACGCCTAGAACAGCGGGCACGCCAGTACGTTCAAGTGCGTAAGCAATTACGTGCATCAGCCCATCATCTGAGAGTAGAGAGCCTGAGCGTGTAACTACCTGAAGCTGAAGATCATCCCCTACATAAATGCCCACATCCGAATGAGTCTGCTGGATTAGTGCTGCTAGTGATTCTGCATCAAAGGCATAGTCTTGAATAATAAGTCTTCTACCTCCAACAGCGGCTGAAAATCGTTGGACAAGATCGATGTCAACAGAAGGAGAGAGTTGAAGCACATAGGCGAGAGAAGAAGTGTGGGCAACAGAGAAGTCTAGTTCTTTCGCAAGTGCCGACAAGTATTGATCTACAGCATATGCATCCTGCCTCCAACTGCCTACTGCTTCTGCATGGCAGCGTACGTAGTCTTCTTGAAAATAGGCGTTCTCGATCTTCCGTTCTGCTGACTTAGCAATTGGCCAACCGTGGCCATCCATCCATGAAAGTACCGCTTGAGGCACATGTTGATGATCCAATTGGACTTTTATGTGAACAGCACCTTGTGCAGAACGATTGCGTACGGCATGGCGAGTTACTTCATCCGCGCATATTCCGATGTCTACAACATGGACGCCTACAGACCGAAGGCCTGATACAAAGCTGTCTTTCAACAAGGAAGAGTAGGTATGGCTGCAGTTCGCTACGATTACGGTAGCTTCATTTGGCAGCGTATAGCCGTATGCTGCCCCTAGCTTTCCAGCTCGGTCAGGATGGATATCTACATTCGGGATGCCGACTATCCCCCGACTTGTGAAAAGAGGCTTGGATGCCTCATTGCTCCAGATTAAAGATTCATGAACGGCTGTATTCGTTGGCACAGTTTTGTTAGGCCATAATCGTACATTGCTTCTGATCGTTGCCTTGGACCCAATCGTGCATCCCGATCCAATGACGCATCCTTCATCTAGCTGTGCACCAGAGCCGATGATGATGCGATTCATCATGAGACTGTCTTGCAGTTCGCTATGTTCGCCAACATAATTTCCGTTCCACATAATCGTACGCTCTAGCTTGGTGGAAGAGTGAATGGTATTGCCTTCGCCTAGTACGGTATACGGTCCTATCGAACTAGCGGGGTGCAATTTGCAGCCTGATGCGATATAAGCAGGTCCGTTTAGATGGATACGGGACGGTAATTTAACGTCGGACTCCAAGTATATGCCTGGCATTACTTCTGTGGCAGCTAAGTTTACCGATACTTTTCGATCCAGCATATCGAACTGAGATTGACGATACTGGGTTAGGTTGCCGATGTCTGACCAATATCCTGAAGCGGTATAACCGTATAGCCGTTCCTTTTTTTGCAGCAGGGTAGGGAAGAGGTCTAGGCTGAAGTCGTAAGGTGAGTTATCTGGTATCCAATTGAAGATGGATGGCTCTAATACATAAATGCCAGTATTGACTGTATCGCTGAAAACCTCGCTCCAGCTAGGCTTCTCCAGAAAGCGAGTGACGCGGCCATCTGACTCTGTCATAACAACTCCATACTCTAGAGGGGAGTCTACTTGAGTAAGGACCATCGTTGCCAGCGCTTGCTTTGATCTATGATATTCAATTGCCTTCCTTAAGTTGAAATCGGTTAGCGCATCACCGCTCACGACAATAAAAGTCTCATCAAGGAACGCTTCTGCATTTTTGACACTACCAGCTGTTCCTAAAGGTGAATCTTCTTCGAAATAAACGAGCTGTACTCCATACTCAGAGCCATCTCCAAAATGATCACGAACGGAATCTGGCAAGTATTGAAGGGTGACAGCAATTTGATGAATATCGTGACGCTTCAACAAGTCGATAATGTACGCCATGCAAGGACGATTAAGCAACGGTACCATCGGTTTCGGCGTGTTTAACGTTAGAGGACGCAGGCGTGTACCTTTTCCTCCAGCCATAATAACTGCTTTCATTGAGCTATCACTCCTTCATAAACTTGTCTTGTAGAAAGGGAAATGACATCCCAATCATAAAGAGTTGTCACTTTTCGATAGGCTTGCTTAGCGAACTGCTCAGCTTTGTCAGGATAGAGCAGTAGGTCGGTAATATGCCATGCGAGAGACTCGGTATGTCCACACAGCGCTTTATAGCCATCATGATTATGGTCGATAATTTCTGCCAACCCTCCTGTATCTGAGACGACGATAGGTACACCACGACCCATCGCTTCCAGTGCAACGATACCGAAAGGTTCGTACAAGCTAGGGAATACGGATACATCTGTAATATCAAAGAGCAGATCGCGTTCTTCATCGTTGACGAATCCTGTAAAATGCACACAATGGGACAAGCCAAGCTCAGCAGTAAGGCGCTTAAGTTCGGATGCCATAGGGCCTGCTCCAGCGATAACAAGTTTTACGTTAGGAACGCGTTCTTGGACAAGCTTTAGCGATGACAATAGCACTTGTACGCCTTTTTCATAAACGAGTCGGCCAATGAAAAAAATGATCTTGTCTTCTGGCTTAGCAATCGTGGAGCGAAAAACTCGGATGTTATCTATATCTGTGCTGCGAATCGGTAATGAAATATGATCGGGGGAGTGATTGTGTGCAGAAGATGAGATCGTACTGACGCATTCGACTCCATTTGGAATGACACTTACTTTCATAGGTGGCAAATCAAAGATTCGCTCTACTTCACGCTTCATCGCTTGAGAACAGACGATAACATGCTCTGCTTTTTGCGTAAGTTCGTACTCCATTTCGTGAATGCGTTGCTGCATGTCAGTATGAATAGCCCCGTGATTCCGCCCATGCTCTGTTGCGTGAATCGTGACTACAAGTGGGAGCTGGTAGGCTTCCTTTAAATCTTGGGCTGCTAGATAAACAAGCCAATCATGGGCATGAATGAAGTCAAAATGAATCCCTTCTGTAATTAGGGCATCGGTGCAAATGGTAAATGAAGCATTCATCTGGAAAATCCAATCCATAAACCCAATCTCGGTCATGGATGGGGCGAGTGGAACTCGATGTACATGAATCCCGTCCATTTTTTCATAGAGCGGTGTTCCAGGTACTTCTCTTGTGACAATATGAATCTCGCAATCTCTTTTGACGAGATAGCGTGACAAATCATAAACAGCTCGTGACAAGCCTCCTATCACTAGTGGAGGGAATTCCCAAGCTAGCATGAGGATGCGTTTTTTATTCCAAGCTGAATTTTGTGTAAGGCTGTTTCTATCATTTGCATCTTGCTGAGAAGGAGAAGTGGGTAGCTGCTGACGAATATAAGCAAATAAGGATGACAACATAAGTTGATGGTCCGATGATGATGGGGCAGCACTAGTAGAGCTATTACTACGACTGTTAAGTGTTTTCGTTGCTTCATTTGTCATGGCATCCAGCAAAGTGCGATAATGTAGATTAGGGAAACAAGGAGTATCAGCCTCGAATTTCTCCAGTTCCGTCAAATTGTAAATGCCGTGCTCCAACATATGAAGAAGTATCTGACAACGCTCAAGATGATGATTCGTACGTTCGATGGCATAACTAGGTACGGTATCCGCATCAAGAATAAACGCCCAATCGCTTGCCGCTGCCAGCATAAGTTCACGAATCGATTGATTGGCAAGTCGTTCTCGAATGGTAGAATAGCCCCAATCATTCGCATGTCTTTGCAGCACGGTGAGGAGATTTTCCTCTGCTTTGTGAAGCTGTTTATAGATCCAGTCGTTTTTTTCTTGGAGCCAAACTTCGGCATAACCGCCGCGTCCCCAACTGCTCATCGACATTTCAGCCTGCTGCACATTTGGTACAGCGTTCACATAGTCGAGCGGGGAAACGAAACTTAATGTTTGATTGCCTTGCTGCTGCATCTCATGCCATTCTCTGAATACGGCTTCGATCCATTGCGGTCCCTCATACCACCAATGACCGAACAACTCAGCATCATACGGACATAGAACTATGGGAATGCCAGTTACATTGTCTTTGGCATGCCTTAGTTGTTGTATCCGGCTATGTATAAAATGTCGGGCGTGATCGACCGTGCGTGCACGGGCCCATTCCGGGCAATAGGGCTGCTTCTCACCATTGCTACCGGTAATGCGATAATATTTCAAGCCGGTGTTAATTCGCGCTCCATCGGCTAATAAATGAGGCTTAATATAGTTCCATTCGTCCTCGTCATACCAGCCAAGATCGAAACCGATATCACGGTAATACTCCCGATAATCCGGATCACCCGGATAGCCTTCGTGGCTGCTCCATACTTGATGGGAAGACATTGCATCTCTTGGGAAAGCATACACGCCGTCCTCTGTCGTGATAGGTACGAACGTATCATTGACTGGCATTGGCTCAGCCTGCTGTAGTGCATGTTGGTCGACAATAAAGTAGCGAATACCGGATTGCTGCAATAGTTTTGATAAATGAGGGGCGTAAGCACATTCAGGAAGCCAGATGCCATCTGGCCGAACACCGAAGTGGCGCTCATGCTCCATGATTCCGTATTCAATTTGAGCTTGTGCAAGTGCAGAATGCTTAAGGAATGGGAGAAATGCATGGGTTAATGCACATGTCATTAGTTCGAGATGACCTGCTTCATAATGACGCTTAAATTGAGGGATGATGGAACGATCCCATTCGCGAAACCGCTGCAGAAGGTAAGACCAATGCTGGGCATACATGTCTGCGACAGCTTGCAGCTCTGGTTGTGCTGCTGTTCGTGTTATTTCCGATTGTGCTAACTCAACAGAGCGTGACAAATAACGTTCATATCGTAATTGCATGAGTGGATCATCCATCATAGCTAGCAGAGTTGGCGTTAATGTCATCGTCAGCCGGTAAGGAACCCGATCACGTTCCAGACGATCGAACATATCTAAGAGAGGGAGGTACGTTTCAGTCATAGCTTCATAGAACCAACGCTCCTCTAATCTCTCTGCCTGCTCGTTATGTCGTACATAGGGAAGATGGGCATGCAGCACTAAAGCTACACAGCCATCGCCCGCTTTATGCACCCTATTTAGCGAAATCGTCGAGTTTGTTTCAAGCAATTGGCTCATCGTATCGTCTAACCCCTTTAACATGATTAATTGTCGCTATAAAGCGTGTATGTTGAGAATTGTTGAAACGGTGAGTAATTGGATTGTCCGTATTGTTGGTGTTGGGAGTCAGATGGCGAGCATTCGTGAATAGTTGATGATTCATGCCTGACTTCTACTATCCAATCCGGGTCATTACGCGGTGTTCCGACTAGAGTTGAGCGTAGAAGAGAGACGAATTGGTGATTGTGATTAATAAATCCATAATCAAGCGCATATCGATGGCGAGGCACCACGTGACGGAAGTACCAGCTCTCACTATTGCCAACCTCGGCATCATAGTAGATCAAGGGTGCGGAATCTGATTCCGAGTAAGTATACTGATAGAGGCGGGCAACTCTGCGCAGTTCATGCCAAGAGCTCCGGTAGTGCCGCTCGATAAGAGACTTTAGACGTTTGCTTACTTCCCAATAGCCAAACAGAACCGTCGGCTGTTGAACCATCAGGTGAATAATATTGCTCTGATTCGCAGTGTAATGGCGATTATTAATGGATGGCTGAACCATAGCTGCCTCCTTCCGTTCTCTTTATTGCGCTTGTGCTGATGACCGCACAAACTCGTTTCCTGATCATCTTATCCGTGCGTACAAAGATGTATGTCTAAGTTTTTGGTAAAGATATCCCAGTGAAACTTAAAATCTTGTTGATTGTGAATCTATGAAATGAGGTATTATCTTAGTAGATCATCGTGAAGAAAAGAGAAGCTGGCGGATTTTATCAGTACGGTATCCTTATGAAGTGGGCACACCAAACTTTGCTTGCGTGAGACGAACGAAGTCATCATACCGATTTTCAGAATGCAGCAACTGCTCGAACGTATTTATAGATATGGATGAAAAAGATCTACACTCGCCTGTTGCATAGCTAGCAACTAATTCGTGGTTCCTTTCGTTGTAAGTTAAGTAACTGATCTGCTTGGATGACAGGAACAATACATGAGAAGACATCTTTTCATTCCTCCGTTCCATTGGATAGGTTTTATCATCTATATGCGCTTGCTAATTCGCTTATGCGTGTAGGACAATCGCGTCACGAGCAAGACTTTAGTCACCATTTTTCATCATAAAAAGGAATTTCGTGGTAACGAAGCGAATATGCTTCTATAACTATGTTCCGCGATACAACTTGGGTACACTACTTATGAGTGCAACGCTTCTCATTTACTCTGACGTTATGCTGAGGAGGGAGAACATGAGCTTCTGTTGTGGAGCAAGTATGATAGGAACACAGGGGTCACTACAGCATTATCGAACAAGGATTCATAATGTTCCCCTGTTGCTGTGCCCGGTATGTCAACGCATCGAGGTACATTATTTGGTTGAAAATGAGTATGAAATCGTTGCCGATTATGCGCAGACAGATGGGGCGGAGGAAGTTGACTTTCAAGAGTATGTCGTGCAGGATGAAAGCCGTATATTTGAGAACTGTGTCAATCATGAGGATGAAGATCCTCTAGATATCGTCCGCAGCCAGATTGATGTGTCATTAGACTTATTGGCGCTGGCGAAGCAGTGGGATGACAAGCCCTGGGAGTTGCAATTGAAGCGTCGATTGGCGCTCATGAGCAGGCGCAAAGCCCAGTTGATGAAGCAGCGTTCGTGAATCAGTTGTTACAACAACAAGCAGAAGTTTCCTTTATCAACATAGGCGATTCATGTTGTTTGTCGCACGGACTATCTCTTCTAAGTCTGTTCACATACGACATGGATCGCCTTTCTTTGAGTTTCACCATGCACAACGTTCCATTTAGGTTACTTTTAGCCGATTCATCTTTTTATACGATTATTCGACATTTTCTAGGGTTGATTAAGTGATGTCATTATAACTATCATGTAACTATTGGTAACCAGAGCACATCTTGTCCAGTCAAAAGTAGTGGGCAGTGAGGTGATCACGATGATAAGTCCTTCCGAAGATACGGTGTTGGACATAGTGAATTGGAAGTCGCAGTATACAAAGAGTTTGCGCCAGTTTATGTTGAACGGCAGCGAGAAAGACTTGGAGACGGCCAGAACAATTGCTAGGACAAGCCAACAAGTGAAGCCCTATGACGTTTTAACCCTTCATGAAGATACGATGACTATGATGATGTCACATGTGGAATGGAATGAAGCTGCAAAGATGCTGCATCGATCTTATGTCTATTTTGTGGAATGCTTGTCCGTCATTCAGATGGAACAAGGGAGCAAGGAGGGGGAGTTTTTGGCTATCAACCCTATTCGGGAACCTTGGATGCAACCTAGTCGTGCTCTATTTGCCGGGGACTTCAACCAGAACAAGTACGAAAACGTACTGCAGCAGATGGACTGTGCTATCGTCTTGTTCGATGAAGACGGTACTCTTTCATTTGTCAATGTTGCAACCGCGACGTTACTTCAAGTTCCGCGCAAACAATTAGTCGGCTGCACGCTGATTGAGCTTATGCGTCATCCGTTAATTCAACGGGATAAACGGAAATTGATGATTCGGGTATTCCGAGAGACTATCCAAAGGAGAAAGCGCTATCATGAAATAACGGATCGTCAAGGAAGAACTTTTCTCGTGACGTTCACCCACGGTGAGCAAATGGATGGAGATTTCTTGTTCAGCATTAAAGATGTATCGGACTATAAACGTATTGAACAGACAGCTGTACAGAACGATAAGTTGGCGATATTAGGTAAAATTGCAGCGGCGATTGCGCATGAAATACGCAACCCATTAACATCGATTCGCGGATTTATTCAATTGCTGAGACCTCATTTGATGAACTTAGGCAAAGAAGAATATGCACGCATCATACTGGCTGAAATCGATCGAGCCAACGATATCATTTTTGAGTTTCTTAACTCTTCGAAGCCAACAGCTCCCCTTACGACAGAAGTTCCGATTTCGTCTTTGCTGCGGGAAGTGGTGCTATTGACCGAGAGCGAGGCGTTAATGAAGGACTGTGAAATAGAGTGGATGGAACATGCGCCTGAACAGCCTCTTACTGTATCTATAGACGTGAAGCAGATTAAGCAAGTGTTTCTAAATATGATCCGCAATGCAATCGACGCGATTGTTGAGGTGGCTCACCTTCGCAAAGGTAGCATTCAAATTCACGCCGTTAAAGAAGGCAAGTATGTAGCCGTAACGATACGTGACAACGGAAAAGGGATGGATGAACGCACCCTTGAACGGCTGTTTGATCCATTCTTTACAACGAAAAATGAAGGGACAGGCTTAGGCTTGTCTGTCAGCTATCGCATTATTCGTAATCATGGTGGAGTGATCGAGGTAGACAGTCAGCAAGAGGAATGGACCCAATTCGTTATTCGCTTGCCGATTTCGAATGGTGAACAACCTCGACCTTCTTCTTCACTTGGAGAATGGTAAGTTTGATATGATATAATAGATGACATCATAAGAGATAAAGGGTGGTCAGGATGGTTAAGCTCACGAATGCAGAAGCACTTCAACACGTAACAATCCAAGTTAGCTCTTCACTAGAACAATCCGTAGAAGCGGATGCGGTTATTGCAATAGCAACAAAATCAGAATGGTTAAATGGAACGATGAATGTTCCTGGCGCAGCCATTTGTAAGCAGTCGATACAGACAGGCGTTATTAAGGCACAAGCAGGAAGTGTTCATGTATTTCCAGCAGGTGAAGGCCATGTGCGTTTCTTAATAGCGATCGTTCGTTCCGAACATGGATGGACAACGGAAGAACTGCGCTGTGCGTTTGCCAAAGCAGCAAGAGAAGTAATTAGATTGAAGGCAGCTCATCCGGCTATATATGTAACCCATGAGTTTGCTGTTATTACGCCGGAGAAGCGGACAGCTATTGTAGCGCAAGCCGTGGTAGAGGGCTGCTTGCTAGGAGCTTATCAACGTGATACGTACAAGAAGGAAGCAGAGGCTCCACATCATTTGCAAACGCTAGAACTGTTCGGAGCTGTTCTGGATCATGAACAATGGAAAGTGGGCGCAGAACGTGGTCATGCTTATGCGATTGGTACGACGATTGCAAGAGACTTGACTAATTTGCCAGGCAATGAACTTTATCCATCTTCATTAGCTGACGTAGCAGCTCGTATAGCAGATACGTATCAGTTGGAAATAGAAATACTTGATGAAACCGAGCTTGAGGCTAAAGGTATGGGCGGCATTATCGGTGTAGGCAAAGCAAGTGTAAACCCACCACGACTCATCGTCCTTAAGTATCAAGGCAAAGAAGATTGGTCAGATGTACTCGGGCTTGTGGGCAAAGGCATTACGTTTGACACGGGTGGTATTTCCTTAAAACAAGCAAATGGCATGGAAGAAATGATTAGTGATATGGGTGGCTCAGCGGCTGTTCTAGGTACGATGGCAACGATCGGTCGTTTGCGTCCGAACAAGAACGTCATTTGTGTCATTGCATCTGCCGAGAACATGCCTGGCGGCAATGCTTTGAAACCGGGGGATATCGTAAAGACCTACAGTGGACGCACCATTGAGGTCATTAATACGGATGCTGAAGGTCGAGTTGTTCTGTCTGATGCGATGACCTATGCGAAGGAACTCGGCGCATCGAAGCTTATCGATGTAGCTACATTGACAGGGGCTGCGATCGTGGCATTTGGTGATGTGACGACAGCCGCGATTACAAATGATGAGCCTTTATTGAATGAGGTGCTTGCAGCATCGATGCGAGCAGGCGAGCACGTATGGGCGCTTCCATCTCATAAGGAATACTGGGATTTATTAAAGAGTGATGTGGCGGATGTTCGCAACAGCTGTGGACGCGGAGGCGGAACAATAACAGGTGGATTGTTTATTGGAACATTCGCTGACGGCTTGCCTTGGGTTCATCTTGACATTGCGGGAACTTCATACTTGAAGAAGTCGCGGGGCGTTAATCCGAAAGGCGGAACAGGCGTTATGGTACGTACACTTGCGGAGACAATACATCCTTACGTGTAACAGCAAAAGCGAGTTGCAAACAAGAAGGAGAGGCCATCTTCATGACCTCTCCTTCATCCCATTCTGTGATTAGGTTTGTTGAGCTACACTCGATCTGGACGGAGTCTTGCTTCTTTTCTCCTTCATCGTCGCTTCCGCTCTTCGACTTGCTACGTTATCTACTATAAGTGCACAAGTAATGATGACTGTTCCTAAAATTTCTGCTGCAGATACTTGATAGCCCTGAATGATGGAAATGATAAACGTTGTTGCAGGGACAAAGTTGATGAAAAGCATACCGTTAACAGGTGACAGCAGTTCAATGCCTTTAAGCCAGCACAGCAGTGCTAACAATCCTGCAATGAAAATCATAAATGACATTTCAGGCCAAACTCCAGTTAATTCACTAATTGCAGGTGCTTGAATCTGATCAAATGCAGATAAGATAAGTACGACAACGAGGGAAGTCGCTGACCCATATATGCAAGTTAATGTCGAAATTCGGAGTGCGGACCAGCCTTTAAATTGTCCGCATGATATGGTGTAAATCACCCAGCCAACAACAGCTACAAAGATAGCTAATAGTGGGATTGGTTTGAATTCGCCACTGCTAAACATCCCCAAGTCGCCTTTCGTAACGACGAAGAGAACACCGATAAATGCTGCTATTACACATCCTAATGTAATCATGCGCGGCCGTTTGCGAGTGACTGCCCAGACGATGAGAACCGCGAGCATAGGCATAAATGACTCCATAATGGAGGCTAATAATACTCCTGACTTTCCGAGCTCCTTCTGTCCCCAAAATATACCGAAATTATAAACGGTAAAGGCAAACGTACCGGACATCCAGAGTAAGAAGAATCGACCTTCCGCACGAAATGCTTGTCGACCTTCTTTCCAAAGCAGCAACAAGATGAGTAATACGGATACAGTTACATAACGAATGGTTGAGAACCAAAATGGATCCAAATGATGCAAGGCGCTTTCTGCAACAGGGAACATAGCTCCCCATGCTACAGCTGCAATGAAGCAGCATAGAGCACCTTTCCATAGACGTGACGCCGACATTGTTACATTCACTCCTAGCATATACACTTTGTATTTATACGACTTCTACTATTTTCAATAACATCATAAGTGGCTTCAACTATCTTGTAAAATAATTATAAGTGATTTAAAGTATCATTATTAATGATATCAAAGTGTCGTCGGAGAGGTGCATTATGGAAATTAGCGATATGCAAATCTTTATGGAAGTAGCAAAACAAGGAAGTGTAAGTAAGGCTGCAGAGCAGCTTGGATATGTACAATCGAATGTAACAGCACGTATACGCTCTTTAGAAAAAGAAATGGGCCGACCGTTGTTTCAACGTCATCGTCGTGGCATGACATTGAATCCAGAAGGTCGAAAGTTGCTCGTTTATGCGGAAAAAATGACGATGCTGATGAATGAAATGCATAAAGCCTTTCAAAATCCAGAAGATCCGGCTGGAATGCTGAAAATTGGTTCTGTCGAGACGGTTGTTGGATTGCCTGACATATTGAATCTCTTTTACCGCAGATATACGAATGTAGATATTTCGCTAGTTACGGGTGTCACGGAATCTCTGACGGAAGAGGTACAGCAGCTTAAGCTGGATGGGGCATTTGTATCTGGTCCTGTAGATGTTCCTAATATTGATCAGCACGTTGTTTTTGAAGAGGAGCTTGTACTTGTATGCAGTCACAGTCGAGAAGAGTTAAATACGCATACGAAATTAGAGGAATTGCTGCATCTGCCATTGCTCGTGTTTCGTCGCGGCTGCGGTTACCGTGCCAAATTGGAGAAATGGATGCAAAGCGAAGGAGTCACACCGATTAAAGTGATGGAGTTCGGTACGCTAGAGACTATCATTGGTACAGTTGTTGCTGGCTTGGGCATCACATTAGTACCTCGTGCGGCTGTGCATAAGTTGGAACGTGAAGGATTGGTTACGTTGTTCTCCATTCCTGAATTATTTCGCCAAGTATCTGTTGTTTATATACGTCGCTCTGATGCTTATATGGGAGAAGTTGAACGTCGCTTTCTTGAGACGATAACAGAAGTGAGAGCAAAGCGTCTTGCTGCCATGTATGAGTGATGCAAGTAGGGGAATGTAAAAGTGGAGTGTGATTCGCGATGCGTCGAATGATTACGAGTCTTATATCTATTATTGTAATCGCATTGCTAGCTAGCTGTACGATGGGGGACAGCGGTACCACTAGGCTGAAACCAACGATTACAAAGTCTATTCATCATGGTGATGCGAATCATAAAGCAGAGCGGAGCTCGTGGAAATTCATCTCCCCCGATGAGGCTGGCTTTGATATGGAGGCATTGGATACAATCAAGCTTCGTTTGGAGAGCATGCCGATTTATGCAATGGTAGTCGTAAAAAATGGAGCTATCGTGGACGAATATTATAGGGAAGGTTACGATGCAAATACACGATTTCCGATAAATTCCGTTACGAAGAGCATTACCTCCGCATTAGTAGGGATTGCCTTGCAAGAGAAGCTTATTGAAGGTGCTGACGATCTTGTAGCAGACTATTTCCCACGCTGGAAACAAGATTCCGAACCTCGTAATGATAAGATGACGATTAGGCATTTGCTGACGATGAGTACGGGGTTAGATTGGCCTGAGTGGAGCGAATGGGATTATGGTGTAGAACCGATGATCTATAGCAGTGATTGGGTATCATTTGTTCTGAATCGGCCTATGAATGAAAATCCAGGTACGAAATTTAACTATAATACAGGTGCTTCTCAGCTCTTATCTGCCATTATTCACAAGCAATATGGAGAAAGTCTTCAGACGTATGCTAACCGCAAACTATTTGAGCCCTTGGGTATCCGTGATGTGTTTTGGTTGACAGGACCTAATCAAATGAGTGCTGGTGGACTTGGAATGGAAATGGTCCCACGGGATATGGCCAAGTTCGGTCAATTGTATTTGAACGGCGGAGAGTGGGAAGGGCATCAGATCGTTCCGAAGATCTGGGTTACTCACTCCACATCGAAGCATTCGAAAGGATCTCTATGGTTTGGAAGCTACGGATACCATTGGTGGGTCCGATCAATGGCGGGTTTTCAGGCTTACTTTGCAATGGGGCACGCAGGACAGTATATATTTGTGGTCCCAGAAAAGAAGCTAGTATTAGTATTTACGAGTAATTTGGAGGATTCCAGCGCATTGATTCCTTATGCAGAAGAAATTGTCGAAGCTGTTTACTAAATGAGATTTTTGTAGTAAGTGATGACTTTGTTACAAACTGATCTTTTGCTTTGCTTTCTAGGTTGCTTTCCATTAAAATGAAGAAAATTAAAAAAACAAAGGGGACAGCGAGATGAAAACAAATCATTGCAAAATTGTTGACTGTACCGTTCGTGACGGAGGTCTCGTCAATAATTGGGATTTCAGTGTCGAATTTGTGCAAGATCTGTATGCTTCACTTAATGCAGCTGGCGTCGACTACATGGAGATTGGATACAAAAATTCTCCTAAGTTGATGAAAGGTTCAGAGGCGGCTGGTCCTTGGCGTTTCTTGAATGAGGATTTCTTGAACAAAGTGATTCCGAACAAAGGCGATACAAAGCTCTCTGCACTTGTTGATATTGGCCGTGTAGATGAGAATGATATTTTACCTCGTTCCGAAAGTTTGTTGGACCTCATTCGTGTCGCTTGTTATATCAAGGATGTAGACAAAGGGCTCGACCTCGTGCAGAAGTTCCACGACCTTGGTTATGAAACGACAATTAATATTATGGCTTTGTCCAATGTCATGGATAATGACTTGGTAGAGGCGTTCCAAATGATTAAAGAAAGCCCTGTTGATGTAGTTTATATTGTCGACTCCTATGGAAGCTTAGACCATAATGATTTTAAGTTCCTCGTAGAGAAGTTCCAAGAACATTTGCCTAATAAGCGCCTAGGTGTACATACACATAACAATATGCAATTAGCATTTTCCAATACGCTTGTTGCTGCTGAGCTTGGCGTTGAACTGCTCGATGCTTCTGTCTATGGAATGGGTCGTGGAGCGGGCAACTGTCCAACGGAACTGTTGTTGACGCATTTGAAAAATACAAAATACCATCTTCGTCCTTCACTAGGATTCATTCAAAAACATATGATTACGATGCGTGAGAAGTGGGAATGGGGATATTTAATTCCTTACTTAGTTACAGGCACATTGGACGAGCATCCTCGTTCGGCAATGTCCCTGCTGGCTTCCCCAGATCGAGACAAATATGAAGAATTTTATGATCGAATGATGACACCTGAAGGCAGTTTTTGATCATAAAATGACGTAAATCACCTTGCTTCAAGCTATTATATCGTGGCACTATTTCTATCTTTGCATATGCAGAGTCGAGATGGTGCTTTTTCTTTGTTACACATACGCAAAAAATGTCATATTAGTTGACAAAAATATAGTCCAAGCGCATAGTCGACTAGGTATTTTTACTTATTATTCGATAAAAATGTATAAAACCTCCTTTTTTCAGCGGATATTTGCTTCATTTTGTTGGAATTTTGGTTGACATTGTATATGATTAGGAGGACAAACTTCAAATCCATAGATTACAGACGAGGAGAGTAGAAGCATGAAAGTCAGTATTTTTGACGTAGCTAAAAAAGCTGGCTTGTCCGTTGTAACCGTTTCTCGTGTGTTAAACAATGCTAAGACGGTGCGCGAGAAAAATAGGCAGAAGGTTCTTCAAGCGATGAAAGAACTGAATTATCATCCTAACGCAGCGGCACGCAGCTTGGCAAAAGGAAAAACGGGTGTAATTGGCGTCATCGTTACGACCCTTCAAGATTCATTTTTAGATACAGTAGTGCAGCATATTTCAAGTCATTTGAAACAATACAGTTATTACTTAGCCATATCCGTAGCTAACTATCCAACAGAGGTTGGTGCTGGTAAGGAACTTATTCAAGAAGACCGTGTAGATGGTTTGCTCGTATTGGCGGCTGTCCATGAAGAAGACTACGTGAACGAATTGCGTAGGCGGAAGATACCATTTGTACTAATTGATTGTCAAAATATCCAACCTTCCTTTTCCTCTGTTCTCGTTGATAACTTTCAAGGCGGGTATGAAGCAACGAAACACCTTATTGACCTAGGACATACTTCCATTGCTCATATCAAAGGCTCCGATTATTTTTTAAGTGCAATCGAGCGGGAAAGAGGTTTCCGTTACGCACTAAGTGAAGCAGGACTCAAGCCATTCGCTGTAGAATTTGGCCAGTTTACGATTACTTCTGGCTACGATGCAGTTCAGAAGTGGCTGCAAGAAGGAAGCCTGCCTACAGCGGTGTTTGCCGCAGATGACTTCACTGCGATTGGAGTTATCAACGCATTGACCGAAAAAGGATACCAAGTTCCCCGCGACATGTCCGTGGTCGGCTATGACGATCAGCTGATGTTCGCTGAGCTGCGTCCGCATTTGACGACGATGAAGCAGCCTGCTGAACAGTTGGCTCGACATGCAGTGGATGTACTTATGCGTCAAATTAACGGCACGAACAAACGCAACATTACCGTTCGTTTTGAGCCAGAGCTGCTTATTAGAGAGACAACGGCTCCTGTAGAAAGTCATCAGCTTACGCACTCATAAATAGCTTATACATGGAACAGAAAAAGGTACTCTTAATGAATAGGTTCTCGTATGAAAGTTAATTTTTTTCATTATATTAATAGATAAGGTCAGCAGGTCAGCTAGAATGCATAGCTGACCTTTTTGTTGTGCATGTTGTGAATGGACCATAAAAGCCCCTAAGCATAGCTGAAAATCAGCAAGTATCCCATGCTTATCCATGACAAGATGCATACGCTATTCCATAACTCGAACATGGTGAGTGAGGGATAGGATGTGCTCAAATTTCTAGATACACGCCATCTGCCATATGGCTCTTTTCAACCTATTATACCTAGCATCAAGGAACACGCCTTTGGCTGGATGTGTCTTCATGGTGCTGAGTTAGGGGAATGGACGGGCATCCAGATGGAGATTGACTGGGCAAAAGTAAAAGAAGCGGATCTAGGCGAGCTCGAACTGCTTATTCGGATTGATCATGCACAAGGTCCTCTTGTCTATCAGGCAACAGAAACTTGCCATGAGAAGGGGACCTTGTTTGTAGATTATGAGATTCAGGCAGAACAAGCAGGGGATCCTACTTACTTTTTTTCATTTGTTTCACGTACGAATAGTGCTGTCGTACATGGACCTATCTTAATTAGGGGGTACATCGATCAATCTTAACGAAGTTATTAGTTTGTGAATTTTCTAGAGGGCACTATTTTTACTCCTTGCAGCAGTGTCTTCCAGTGGGCATCATTATCATTCCAAATATCATTATTTTTTGGAAGAGCAAAGGCTGTTCCGTATACGAGAGGCCAATGTAATGGGGAGAGGGTGCCCACATTTTCATGATTAACAATAAGCAAGTGAAACTCTTTTTTAACGTGGCTCCGAAGCTCCTGTTCTAGCAAAAGCGCATCGTTCATTGTCGTATCAGTACGTATAAAGAGCAACCGATCACTGCGTTCCATGTATTGATATAATCGCTGGATACGGCGAGTTACTTTGTCAACAACTTCAGGATAACTATTCCAATGGTGTTCATCATTATTGGACACAGGAAAATCATGTACGACGATGACTTGATAGCGATTATCTTGGATGAGCACAAAATCGTTTAATATACCAAGTGATTGTAAATGAGGTTTATACAAAAAATGATCAAAGTGATTATGAATAAGCTCTATGATGGCAGGTGTATGTTTGGAGTCCATCCAATCAATGGGCCCTGTAAAGCGCCGTAGGCCATTTCTTTCTAGTTGTATGGCAGGAAGGCAGTTGGAACCAAGACTGATCACTGCGTTATAGGATCCAGAACATCGTTCTGCATGCATAAGCAGCCTCCTTTCTAGCTACTAACATCTCTCTTATCCATTATGTATGCATGCTGATCTTGGTTGGTGTGGACAGGCGGGGCAACTGTGGAGAATGAATCTGCCAGGGCCTTATTGGAGTTGCTGTGCATACAATAGGAAATGCCAAAGAAATGCCTGAAGCTATAAGCAAGCTGACAAAGATGAGCGTTTTCTTGAACAAAATTGAAAGGAGCTGTGCTATGCAGCATGTAAAGACAACATTGCTTCGTATACCTGATGAAGATAAAGCGTATGTACTAACTTCAAATCAGGCAGATGCCATCTTACAAGGGGTCGAACAGGCTAACGGTTATTATGAGCCCCATCTTATGAGATGGATACAGAAGTATATAGCAGTGGATGCGGTTTGTATGGATGTAGGAGCGAACTTGGGAGCCATCTCGATTGCGATGGCACATCAGGCAAAGCAGGGTAAAGTGTATGCCTTTGAACCTTCTGCGCATAATTATCGTTATTTATCATTTAATGTGCATCATAATCAATTGCACAATATTGTACCGATACAGGCTGGCGCTTATGACGAAAATATAGAGCTTACCTTCTCTTATGTTGACTTCGGGGGAGGATGGTCTCATATTACAACCCCTCATTCTCGTCATGGTATTCAAGAAATTGTCCCTTGTGTAAAGCTTGATGATTGGATGAAGCAAGCTAATTTACACCGACTTGACTGTATTAAAATAGATGTTGAAGGCGCCGAGACGAGAGTGTTAAGAGGAGCGGAGAACTTGCTTCGTCAGCTTCGCCCTCATGTGTTAATTGAATTCAATCCTGATGCGCAGCGCAATATTTTTGGAGAAGACCCGGAGCAGCTGTATAACGCGTTAAAACAGTTGTGTCCACGATTGAGTGTAATCAACTTCGATGGTTCAATTGTTCCTGTTCATCAGTATGCGGATTTGCAACGAATGTTTGCAGATGGTCGTCAGCTGTGTGATTTGTGGGGAATTGTTTAATAGTTATGGTATTTACCAAATATGTAAAGGTAAGAGAAGAGGCTATCCCTTCGCACTAGTGGTCGGGATAGCCTCTTCTCTTGTTACATTTTCAACATGACTAGGATTGGATAATTTGCTCTAAACGCTGCCGCATTCTATTGCCTGCTGCAGACAAGCTGTAATGCTGCTGCATATCGGCTTGAGCCTTGGCGCCTATCGAGCGGGCGTTATTAGGGAGATCGTGAATCGTACGCATATAACGTGCAGCTTCAACGACAGAAGGTTCTGCCCACATTTGACCAGCTGTATATGGCCCATAGTTGTTTGTAATAGCAGTTAATGAAAAAGGAACGAGGTAACTGTTGTCTGCTGTCATATATTCTGTATTGCCTGACCAGTTCGTCGCGATGACCGGCTTACCGAGCATCATGGCCTCTGCGCAGCATAGACCGAACCCTTCAGCACGATGAAGGGATACATAAGCATCGCTGCATGCGATGAGCGACAACGTCTCCTGTCTAGATAAAGGCTCTGTAAGCAGCGTCATTTGCGGATGACCTTTTACAATCTGTTCTAGCTGTTGATAGCTCTCATTCCCGTTCTCTGGACAAAGTCCTTTAATAACAAGATGCACTTTCTCGTCATATTGGAATGCGCTGTTAAAGGCATGGATAACTGCAGCTGGATTTTTACGTTCTGTAATACTGTACGTATCGAACATGGTCAAGAAGACCGTGTGATCTTCAGGGATGCCAAAGCTACTTCTGTTGTAAGGAGATAAAGGCTCTGTAGTAATTCCATGCGGCATTGTATATACAGGCACAGGAGAGCGCTCAGCGATGGCTGCACGTACGAACTCAGAAGGAACCCATATTTCATTGACATGCTTGAAAGCAGCATCGAATTCAGGAGGTGCAACAGGTAGCTCCCAGTGCCAATAGCCTATTGTGTATTTTGACCTAAAGGTATCTTGAGAGAAATAGGAGATCACTTGCTCCAAAATATCAGGATTGAAATAAACAAGATTGACTCCATACTTAGGCGCTTCGGCTAGTTTCCCTAGCAGCGAATAATCTTGTTGTCTCGTTGTCTTTAATAAAGGATAGTTGTGGAGGGTAGTCGGAACGCCTGCCTCAGAGCATGCCATTGCCCCAAGTCTTAACGCCTGACCTATACCCATCTCGGCATAGCAAAATCCGAATAGATTCACACCTAATGTCTGCTTGGTTGATTGAGGGGGTTCTTGTTCTGGTAACAGAATAGGTTCGTGTAAGAAGGTGTCGTTCGTGCTCGATATGGGTGCACCTTCTACCGTTGAAGGTGAAGGGAGTGGTGGAGCTTCCGCCTGTAACGCGTGGAGTTTGCTTTTCTTTTCTCTATCCAGCGCTTTGACAGCGCGTAGTTCATTGAATGTACTGCTCACATATCGTTTGACACGTGTACGATGTTTAGATTTCTTTGTGTGTCGAGCTTTCTTTGCTTTTCGCTCTTGTTTGCGTCGAGCAGTTAACTTGGATGACGATCGAGAGCGAGACTGAGTTGAGGCAAACTTGCCTTTTAATTTACGCTTACGGCGTTGGGTTGCTCCTGTCGATTTACGAGATTTAGTGGGCCGAGTTGTATGTTGAGTGTCCGTTTTCATAGGGAAGCAATCTCCTTTCCGTGGGAGTATTAGCTTAACTGTTCCAGGCGTGATTTTATTCGAGCAGCGGCGTGATGCCATGTCCATCGCTCTGCAATTTGCTTCGCAGCTTTAGCGCCTATTTCTTGAGCTGCTGCACGGTTATTGTATACATAGCGCATCACATAGACGAGATGATCGTAGTCTGGATCAGCCCAATTCAGACCTTCATAGTAAATACAGCGTGCTTCTGCAGGAATAAGGCGACGAACAGGAATGGGGAAAGCATTATTTTCGTTCATGAAGCTCGTTGGTGCACTCCAATCCGTCGTAATAACGGGTAAACCGCAAGCCATCGCTTCCATAATGGGCATCCCCCAACCTTCTCCGCGTGTTGGGAGCACGAAGCAATCGGCGGAACGATATAGACTCCCCATTTGGTGGGAAGGAATTCGTTGATTATAAATGAACGTTATTTTTTCAGCTATCACGCCTAGGTTAAGCTTGCGAATTTCACTCGCGATATCGATGCTAGTGTCGTTGTTCGTTATCTTACATACGAGATGAACATCGTCATGCGGCTGGAAGGCATCGCGGAAAGCTCGGAATAGGAGTTCTGGTGCCTTGCGTTCCCCCCATTCGAATACACTTAAAAACGTATAGGAAGGTGAGAAGCGATTGAAGTTGACATGTGGGTGGAAATATTGTGTATCTACACCTAATGGCATTACGTGAATAGGGACGTGTACACCACTTTCTCTGAAGGCATACATGTTAAACGAAGAAGGTACCCAGACTTCGTTCATCGCGTTGCTTTGGCGTATCCATTCATTTGGCAAGCCATCTACTTCCAGCATCGTGAATCCAATTTTGTATTTATTCGGGTTCCGTAAGAAGGCATCTCCTTGCCCGTATACGATGCCCGGATTAGACAAGCTTTCTTGACGCTGCTGATAGATTTGAATTCGCATATCTGTTGATTCAGCTGGCTCCTCCAATTCTATTGGTGAGCCAGGCCCGTATACATATCGATACGAAACCATAACATTTTGCTGCTCCAAGGCATTCATAAAGTTGCGGGAGGATTCTGCGTATCCGAACAGAGGCAAATTAACAACGGATCGCCAAGTGATGCCTGTTTTGTACTTGGCAAATAGCTTCTCTTGCCACTTTGAGCGGAACACGCTCTGGGATTTTTCGTACATTTCCCAGAAGTCGACTCCATTAACACGCGTGGAAGTATTGTGGTGGTGCAGCATCGTTAATCTGCCATCATAGACAACACGATACCCAGCGTACCAAGATTTATAGCAGTAGTCTGTGTCATCGAAGTAGGAGAAGTAATCACTGTCTAGAGGGCCAATCTTATTCAATAACTCACGTTTAATATAGGCGCAGGCGAATACGATACCTTGCACATCCCGAATATCCACATACTGTCTTACATCTGTTTCCAATCCACCAATCTGCTGACCCATTAAATTGTCCGGCATAATATAGGTGCCTGCATGATGTAGCGAACCATCGCTACCTCGCAATCGGCAGCCAACAATACCGATATCAGCGGCGCTTAAAGCTGTTTCTTGCAGCAGTTTTAACCAATCTGGGCGGCTGTTTCTAATGTCATTATTCAATAATACGATATCGCTGTTTGGATCAGCATGCTTGATCGCAATGTTGTTGCCTGCAACAAATCCTGAATTATAGTCTAAAAATATCGGTTTAATCCACGATTGTGACTTTAAGTAGTCAGCTGTTCCATCTGTACTGCCATTGTCGAGGACGATAACATCTATCATTGCATTGTTCTCACTGCTGCTGCGAATAGCTTCTAGGCAGGAACGAGTGTAGTCTAGCGCATTCCACGCCAAAATGATGACGGTGATGCGGCGGGCAAGATGTTTAGATGAAAGAGGAAAGAGATCCGTCATTGCATCATCAGGTTGAGATTGAAGAGCAAAGGTTGTATATCGAATGTCAGCTTGTGGTGGCTGTCGGGACGCAGTGGCTGCACGGGAAGCTTGCAACTGTTCAGCATGAGCGGTTTGGAGTGCAGATTGAGTATTTGTTGAAGGAGCAGAAGCAGGTAGTGGGGCAGTTACGGCAGTTCCAGATTCAGTTGGATTTACGTTGGATGAAATGGTTGTGCTCGTTGCAGTGGAATGTATTTCATTCGTGTTAGAAGGTGTACTGGATGTTGGTGATATAGGTTCAACTACATGTTGATGTTGAACTTCTGTCACTGGGGTAGCTATCGTGTGTGCTGACGATTGTCGCCTTGCATTTCTAGATTTACGAAGTCGTCGATTTTGCTTTTTTCTTTTGTTGGTGTGGAAGCCAGTAGAGGTTGACTTTTTGCTGCGATTTTTACGGGTAGATTTCTTTCGTAATTGTTTTTTCTGTAATGATTTTTTTCGCTTGGACGATTTCTTTTTGATACGTGATTTGGATCGTTTGCGAACCGTGCTCAAAGCGACTCCGCCTCCTTTCAGACGCGTTCACGCCAATATTGAAGAAGATCATGCAAGGTTTGCTCTAATGGGATTTGCGGTTTCCATCCGGTTTGTTTCTCGAAGCGGGATGTATCGCCAAGCAGAATCTCGACATCAGAAGGCCGCATGCGGGCAGGGTCGGGAACAATATCAATCGTTACATCGCTCATATCAAGCAGCATGTGAAGCATGTGTTCAATCGTAATGCAGGAACCTGAAGCAATGTTGTAGCATTCTCCAGCTTCACCTTTTTCTAAGGCGAGCCAATATGCTTTTACAACATCACGGACATCTGTGAAGTCTCGCTTGGCTTGCAAGTTCCCCACATGCACGGTAGGTGGACGCAACCCCTTCTCAATCTCGGCAATCTGCTTTGCGAAGTTGGAGGTGACAAATTGTTCTCCACGTCTTGGGCCAGTATGGTTAAAAGTCCTTGTGCGAACCGTGTGAATGTCATAGCTCTTGAAATATTGGTAGGCTAAATAATCTTGAGCCGCTTTACTTACCGCATATGGACTGAGAGGGCGGAGTGGATTGTCTTCCGTTATTGGTGTTTCATGCGCTTCAACATGCCCGTATTCTTCGCTGGAGCAGGCGATTTGGATTCGTGTGGGCAATTGGTATCGACGAACGGTTTCGAAAATATTTAACTGTCCAGCTACATTGTTGTAGATCGTATCTGCCGGAGAGTTCCACGATGTTGGTACAAAGCTTTGAGCTGCTAAATGAAAAATATAATCTGGTTTTTCTTGAGTTAGCAACGTTTCTACAGAAAATGGATCGCGCAGCTCACATTCAAGCAAGCGGACTTTATCTTCGATGTGTGAAATATGATTCATGCGGCTGCGGTTCCGAACGGTTCCGATGACCTCAACTTGAAGACTAAGTAAATATTCAGCCAAATGACTGCCTGCGAAGCCTGTAATTCCCGTAATTAATGCTTTCATGGAGAAGGTTTCACCTCTTTTATAGAATGGTGTTTCCAAACGTCCTTATCTTTCATAACTTCCTTAATGCGCTGCTCTTCGGATTGATGGCAGACGAGGAGTCCATTTTCTGTAGAAATAATAATAAGATCGCTAGCTCCGATGACGATGGCTTCTTTATCCGAAAAAATAATATTGTTGTGTGCATCAAGAGAGCGAATGTTACCTTGTGCGACATTTCCAGCTTCATCTTCATCATAATAGCGTTTTACGGCATTCCAGGTTCCTACATCATCCCATTCCATATTGACGGGCAATACGTACAGTTGAGAAGCATGCTCCATGATGGCATAGTCCACAGATAGCTTGGGGAGGTGGGAATATATTTCATCGGTTGAAGGATATGTTTCAGTTAGCGGCTTCCAGATTGATGGGCAATGCAGCTCCATTAAATAGGCGATCGTGGAAGGTCGCCATACAAAAATACCGCTGTTCCAATAGGTTCGAGGTGTATGAATGAGCTGTTGAGCAGTGGGGAGATCTGGTTTTTCGATAAAGGAAGCTACAGGGAATAATCCGTTGCTGGAGAGCTCTTCATTTGCTTTAATGTATCCGAAACCTGTCTCTGGTCTTGTTGGGACGAGACCAAGCATGACTACATTATGATGGTGGTCGGCTTCCTTTGTGGCGATATAAAGAGCATCTCGCAGTTTATGGACTTGAGGTACATGCTGATCGGAAGGGACGATCGCAAGCGGCTCATCTTGATTGCGATGAAGAAAAAATAGTGCTGTTAACGCGATACAAGGAGCTGTATCTCGTGCGCATGGCTCGATAATAAGCTGACCTGGCTCGCATTCAGGCAGCTGTTCCATAACAAGTTCGCTATAGGCATGGGTAGTGGCTACGTATATACGTGATGCAGGGAGCCACTGTCGATATCTGGCGTATGTTTCTTGCAGCAGCGTTCGGGAGGATAAAAGGGGGAGGAACTGCTTAGGTTTATGTTCGGTGCTTTTAGGCCAGAATCTTATGCCTTTTCCACCTGCCATGATAACGATGTTCAATGGTTATCACCTCCGTCGTGATGCACAAAGTTGTTTTTTCTAAACGATAACCTAGTCTTGTCATGTACCCTATATTATGATTACTAGGCAAATAATTGTAACGGCGTTCGTACCGTATGACGAGCAGATGAAAATAAATAAAGACAGCCCAGTTTAGGGGCTGTCTTAGAGTTGTTGTACGCCCAGCATGGGCGTCATCTCTAGGGTGAAAGTCCCGAACGGGGGCTGGCGAACGCCTACCGTTAGCCAAGAGCAAGGGTGTCTGTCGTGAGGCAGAATCTGAAGGAAGCTGGAGGCAAATGCACGAGCCAAGGTACACGAACTGGATTTGAGGCAGGGTTAGCAGGATGAGTCACCAACACATGATGAAATCCGAAGTCGCCAAGGGCTAACCTTGTAGACTCCAGTGGTTGCGGGCAGAAAGATGACGTTCTTATCTGGGGAGGCCTGTGGGAAAAAAAAAGCGAAGTAACTTCGTAACCGCAACCGCGAGGTTGCGCTGAATTCACAGGAGTCAGCAGAGGCCATAGTACGAGAGTACGGGACGCCGGAAATCGGAAGGGCTGAACCGAAAGGAGAGAGGGGACCGATGCGTTCGTATGAAGAGCAAAGACAGCAGAATATCTCGCAAGAGAGCTTGCGGCAAAGAGAAGCGGTGAAGCCGTCAGGGTATGCCGGAGTGCCGAGTTCTTCGTCGGCACAAATCCAAGTTTCCTCTCGCGAAGAGAATAACGACTTGTTGGAACGAATGCTCAAAGGAGACAACCTGAGACTTGCCTACAAGCGAGTGGTACAGAACGGCGGAGTGCCTGGTGTGGACAGTGTAACGGTAGCAGATCTACAGGCTTACCTGAATACACACTGGGAAGCAGTGAAAGTGGAACTCCTACAGGGAACGTACAGACCCATGCCAGTCAGACGGGTGGAAATCCCCAAACCCGGAGGCGGTGTGAGGCTACTGGGTATCCCAACCGTGATGGACAGATTCCTCCAACAAGCCCTCCTGCAAGTGATGAACTCGATCTTCGACAGAGGCTTCTCGAGGCATAGCTATGGCTTTCGTCTTGGGAAGCGAGCGCATGATGCGGTGAAACAAGCTCAGAGCTACATGCAAGAAGGATGCCGCTGGGTAGTAGACATGGACTTAGCGAAATTTTTCGACCGAGTAAACCATGACATGCTCATGGCAAGGGTAGCACGAAAAGTGGCGGATAAGCGTGTCCTAAAGCTAATTCGTGCCTATTTGAATGCAGGGGTTATGGTGAATGGGATTCTGGAAGAAACAGAAGAGGGCACACCCCAAGGGGGCCCACTCAGTCCGTTGCTAGCGAATATTCTTCTAGATGACTTGGACAAAGAGCTAAGCGAACGAGGGTTGCGGTTTGTCCGCTATGCGGAT
>NZ_JACYTN010000057.1 GCF_014841135.1 Paenibacillus arenosi | reverse complement strand
ATTCTTGCGAAAATCTCTTGAACAATGGACTTTTGCTTCTTTGCGTGAAAATTAGTCAGACCGACGGTATATTTTAATGCTCTGAATGAAGTTTCAATGCCCCAGCGCATTTTGTATAGGAGCTTGATTTCATCGGGCGGGAATTCATCCGCAGAAAGATTTGTGATGACGGTTTCATATGTACCATTCGGCAGGAGTAAACGAACAACTCGAAAGGAGATCGGGTAAAATAAGTTTTTCTGCAAATCCAAAAAATCAAAGGTAGACGTGGAAGGAACGAACTTATACATCTCGGGATGAGCTTTAATCTTTTTCGTTTGTTTTTTGGTGAGTGTGAATTGAACGTTTCTATCGAATTCTCCGCTAGCGGGCAAATGCAAACCAGAAAGAATCCCCGTGGAGCCCAAGTCCTTTACCCGTATGATATAGTTCCATCCCTTGCGTTCAATATGCGCGAAATTGTTGTAACTTTCATAGCCTCGATCGGCAATGACAATCGTTTTTCCTTCGATGGGGGAACGACTAACCATATCTGCCAGAGCCCTTCTCTCATTGGACAACCTTCGTGGCTGAACAATGGCATCCACATAAAGTCTGTTACATAGGTCATAGGCTGCGTTTAAATGCAGTAGGTTATAGCCTTTCGCGTTCGGTTTACTTTGAAAATAGGTGTCCGAGTCCGCAGCGTCCGTTGCAATATGCAAATCCGAACCGTCAATGGCAAGTAACCGATACCCCCGGTAGTGCTTGATATTCATATACGATTGCGTAAACTGGTGAAACAAGAATTCCACAGCAGACGGCAGGATTTTATTCCTTTGCTGAACAAAAGCAGAAGTAGTTGCGGTGTTTACGTCATAACCCTGCGATTCCAAGAGTTCCTTATATAAGCTGTTGCCACCTATTGAGATCAGGAGTTGCATAACGGTTTCAAAGGGCAGCTTTTTCTTTCGAGTAAAATCTTTTTCAGGGTTTTCAACATAAGGTGCTGGTGCGGCTGACATTTCTCTTATGAGGGATGTCAGTGTTTCTTTTAGCGAATTCGCGTACTCATTCATTGGCGTAACCTCCTCGTTTTTTCAAGGGGCTAC
>NZ_JACYTN010000056.1 GCF_014841135.1 Paenibacillus arenosi | reverse complement strand
TGGATAGGCTACACTTAGTTGGACAGAAAAAATAAGGGCTAGTAGAATAAACACATCATAACTAGGAGCGGATCTACTATGCCAAGACAAAGACGTACATTTACTGCTGAATTTAAGAGACAAATGGTTCAGTTATACGAAAATGGAAAAGCAAGAGCAGCTATTGCAGATGAGTACGAACTAAGTGCTTCTGCACTAGATCGCTGGATTAAGCAATACCAGCAGTCAGGATCATTCTCAGAGAAAGACAATCGGTCTACTGAAGAGAATGAACTTATTGCATTACGTAAAGAAAATGAACGTCTTAAAATGGAGGTGGACATTTTAAAGCAAGCAGCGCTGATCATGGGACGAAAGTAAATGTCATCAAGCAAAATCGTGACAAATACTCGGTATCAGCAATGTGTGACGTCCTTCAAATTGCTAGAAGCCACTTTTATTATGAAGCCAAACAAAAGCAGCAAGAAGATGACATCACGAAGCCTATCGTTGAAATCTTCCAGAAGAATCGTAAAGCTTATGGCACAAGAAAAATTAAGTCTAAGCTACATGAGCGTGGAATTATCGTGTCTAGAAGACGAATTGGACGCATTATGAAGGAACAAGGGCTTGTTTCTACGTACACGATTACCCAGTATAAGCCGCACAAGGCTTCCTGTAATGAGGAGCAACACCCCAATGAGCTAAGCCGTCAGTTTTCGCAGTCAGAAGCTAAACGTGTCGTAGTTAGTGACTTAACCTATGTAAGGATTCAAAACAGATGGCATTACATCTGTGTATTTGTTGACCTTTTTAATCGTGAAATTATTGGGAGCAGTGTAGGTCCGACTAAAGACGCTGCCCTTGTTTCACGCGCATTTGCTTCTGTGGAAGGAGATTTGCGACAGATTCAGTTGTTCCACACTGACCGTGGTAGTGAGTTTAAGAATAAGTTAATCGATGAGACATTGGCTACATTCCAGATTAGCCGTTCATTAAGCATGAAAGGTTGTCCTTACGACAACGCCGTTGCTGAAGCTACCTTTAAAATAATGAAAACAGAGTTTATTAACCAAATGAATTTTCAGAGCCTGCAACATCTTACGTTGGAGTTATATGACTATGTCAATTGGTATAACAAGCACCGCATACATGGAACATTAGGCTATATGAGCCCAGTTAATTACAAAAGAAAAGCCCTTAAAAAAGTTGTTTGATTTTGTGTTGACAGTCCA
>NZ_JACYTN010000055.1 GCF_014841135.1 Paenibacillus arenosi | reverse complement strand
TGGACTGTCAACAGTGAATCAGACAACTTTTTTAAGGGCCTCTGCTTTGTACTGAACTGGCGTCATGTAGCCTAGTGTGCCATGAACACGATGTTTATTAAACCAGTTTACATAATCATATAATTCTAGTTTTAGATGATGAAGATTCTGGAAATTCATCTGATTGACGAATTCTGTTTTCATCACTTTGTAAGTAGCTTCAGCAACGGCGTTGTCATAAGGACAGCCTTTCATGCTCAGGGAGCGACCAATGTTGAACGTTTCTAATAGATCGTCCATGGTCTGATTCTTAAACTCGCTTCCACGATCCGTATGAAACCACTGAATGTCGCTTAAATCGCCTTCTACTGTGGCAAAGGCATGGGAAATCAGAGCAGCATCCTTGTATGGACCTGCACTGTGGCCAATGATTTCTCGGTTAAATAAATCGATCAGCACGCAAATGTAATGCCACTTGTGCTGGACTTTGACATAAGTGAGATCGCTGACTACGAAGCGTTTAGCTTCAGTTTGATCGAACTCACGTTTTAACTCATTCGCCGTTATAGCTTCATTACAAGCAGTCTTGTGCGGCTTATACTGCGCTATTGTGTACGTGGACACCAGACCCTGCTCTTTCATAATCCGTCCGATTCGACGTCTTGAAACCGTATAGCCTTGTTCCTGAAGTTTGACCTTCAATTTGCGCGTTCCATACGCTTTTCGGTTGGCATTAAAGATCTCTACGATAGCCGTCGTTATTTCGTCATCGTTGTCTTTTGCTTTCGTTTCATAGTAGAAGGTACTTCTGGAGATTTGCAGGACTTCGCACAATGCTGATACCGAGTATTTATCACTGTTCTGCTTAATGATCTTTACTTTCGTCCCATGATCAGCGCGGCTTGCTTTAAAATGTCATTTTCCATTTCAAGTCGCTGAACTCGCTTACGAAGAGCGATGAGTTCATTTTCTTCAGCTGTTCGGTTATCTTTTTCAGAAAACGAACCTGACGTTTGCGTTTGCTTAATCCAGCGATCGAGGGCAGATGGACTAAGTTCATACTCTCTCGCAATCGTTGCCCTTGGCTTTCCATTTTCATATAACTGGACCATTTGTCTTTTGAATTCTGCTGTAAATGTACGTCTTTGTTTTGGCATAGTAGATCCGCTCCTAGTATTATTCTCTTCATTCTACTAGCCCTTATTTTTATTGTCCAACTAAGTGTAGCCGATCCA
>NZ_JACYTN010000054.1 GCF_014841135.1 Paenibacillus arenosi | reverse complement strand
GGTCAAGTCCATATTTATGTGTAAATTCCTCGCCGTCAAAATGGTTTATCCACTATTTGGTTTGAGGACGTCGCCAAGTATGGTACGCATTGAGATCTACGTACTTTTTCCCTGTCGTCCATTTATCATCCTGTTCCATGAGTAGAGCTCCGAATAGACGTAGTACCGAGTCTCGATTTGGGAAAATGCGAATAACACGTTCTCTGCGTCGTAGCTCTCCATTTAGGCGTTCAATTGCATTTGTCGTGCGTGTTCGGACTCGTACATCAGCAGGTAAGGCTAAGACAGCTGTAGCATCGTCAAATCCTTCTTCCATAACCTGCATGGCCTTGGGCGCCTTATCTATAAAAGTGGCTATCGTCTTTTCTAGCAACTCTCGGCCCATCTGCTCGTTGGCAGCTTCAAAAATGGCGCGTGCATGGGCCTTAATCTCAGGACGCAAGGCTTTTGGTGAAGCATCCAGAATGTTGCGCATGAAGTGGGTTTGGCATCGTTGCCACGTCACACCCTGAAAGTGAGTCCGTACAGCCTTCACCAAGCCACCGTGTTGGTCGCTAGTAATGAGATCGACACCATGTAGGCCACGCTGTTTTAGTTCCATGAAAAAGACGCCCCAGCTTGCTTCAGACTCGGTATCGCCAATCTGCAAGCCTAAAATTTCACGAGTACCTCTTTCGTTAATGCCAGCGGCAATCATCACAGCACGTGAGCGAACTCGACCATCCTCACGTACCTTTACGTATAAAGCATCGATCAGGATAAAAGGGTACATCTTCTCGCTTAGTGGTCGCTGTGCCCATTCCTGCACAATAGGGTCCAATTGCTTACACAGCTCACTAACCGTCGATTTAGAAAACGCTGCCCCACAAAGCTCTTGCGTTATGTTGGAAACTTTCCTTGTCGACACGCCATTGAGCACCATCTCCATAAGAGCTAACACAAGTGCCTGCTCGCTGCGTTGGTATCTGGCAAACAACTCCGTGGAAAACGCTCCGTCCCTAAAGCGCGGTACATTCAGAGTGAGCTTTCCAACTCGTGTAGTCAGCGTATGTGGATAGGTCCCATTTCGATATCCTTGCCGTTCCTCCGTGCGTTCATAATGTTCCGCTTGGAGTTGATCCGTGGCTTGTGCTTTCAAGACCTGATTTAGAACGGTCTCTAGCAATGCTGCAACTCCCGCATCCCGGGACTCACCAATAAACAATTGATGCAATAATGGTTCATCTAAGGTAATATGATATTGAGTCATAAATAGTACCTCC
>NZ_JACYTN010000053.1 GCF_014841135.1 Paenibacillus arenosi | reverse complement strand
TATGATTATGTAAACTGGTTTAATAAACATCGTGTTCATGGCACACTAGGCTACATGACGCCAGTTCAGTACAAAGCAGAGGCCCTTAAAAAAGTTGTCTGATTCACTGTTGACAGTCCAGGTGTACATGGTTGGGTAGACATGTATAGCGGTCCCAAATTAGTAGGACATCGGCAACAGGCGCCAACTGAAAGTTGGGATTATGTAGTCGCTAATATTAACGCTTATTATCTAACAAACCATACTTATGCACAATATAGAGGGGTGGCTATACACGAGCTAGGTCACGCGCTTGGTTTAGCACATGAACGGGATGGAACACCTTCAATTATGAATGATAATTTAAATATACCTCACACGTATTTAGTACCACAACAGGATGATATTAATGGAATCAACAATCTCTATTAAGTATAGGGGAGGGGCATATAGATGAAAAAAATAGTAATAACTCTTCTGTTGTTTGCTATGGTCTCTATATCAATGACTGCTTGTGGGAAAGAAGAACATACGGCAAATTACAAAGAAGGACATAGCGTAAATTACGACAACGCATTATTAGCCACTCATTACAATGCACTTGAAGAACTAGCTTATGATGCTGGACTAATTATTGAAGCAGAACTGACCGGAAAAACGAAAGAAATCCCGTTTAGAAGCACTAGGTATAAACTGACTGAAGTTAAAGTAAAAAAAGTGATTAAAGGCGATGTAGCATTAAATTCTAATGTGGTTCAACTTCTTGAGATCGCTTCCCTTAGTATGGACCCACACAAGAACAATATCTTATTTTTAGATAAATATGAAGGCCCAGTAACAAATGATGCACACGTTGTTGTAGGACTTTATCAGGGGAGATTTAAAATCAACGACGATAATCTAGTCGTTTATGACGCCGATAAAAGTAATGGAGTTAAGCATTTTCAAGCAGCTGTTGAAGGTCTAGATACAAGAACATTTGAGCAACAAATTCAAGAAGCTATAAAGAACGCTAGACCCCCTAAGTCGAATCTACCGCAATTAAGTGAAGCAGAACAAAAATTAGCGGAAGAAGAAAGTCATAAGATATTCTTAGAAGATAGAAAACGGATTGAGGAAGAGGAGAAACGAATCGCGGAAGAAAAGAAACTGAAAGAGGGCGCTAACAAGTAGGCAATAGTAACAGCGTTAAAGTTAAAGAGCTGAGGGGAACCATTGAAATGACCACCAAAAGTTAGACTACTCTATAGTTAAGCGGCTTCTAAGGCATTCCCTTTGCGCGACATACTTTGCGTTATCCCTCTTTCTTGCAATGGATAGGCTACACTTAGTTGGACAGAAAAAATAAGGGCTAGTAGAATAAACACATCATAACTAGGAGCGGATCTACTATGCCAAGACAAAGACGTACATTTACTGCTGAATTTAAGAGACAA
>NZ_JACYTN010000051.1 GCF_014841135.1 Paenibacillus arenosi | reverse complement strand
GGGGCTGTCCCAAAAGTAGGTCGTTCACCTTAACGAGACCACTCACTTAATAAGTAAATCGGCAAAAATAAAAAAAATGACGGTGCTAGGAGGTTATCCCTGCACCGTCATTTCTACTTTTTGGTCTATTGCTGCCTTCTTGAGCAAATTATGGGCGAGCGAAAGCCAACCGACCTCAAGGCTTACTTTTGGTAGGCCTCGAAGCAGAAAACGTCTGAATCCTCGGTTGTTCTTCATTTGTCCAAACACACTTTCCGGCTCAATCATTCTTCGAACCGACAGTGCGTATCCTTCCTCGCTTCTAAGTTTCTCACGGGCTCGTTGCTTGTAGCGTAAGTAATTTAGACTCACGCTGACTTCTCGATTCCCTTTTGCTTTTGTACAAGCTTGTTTGAACGGACAACCTTCGCAACTTTCACATCGGTAGTGGCGTTTTTTTATTTCATAGCCGCTTTCCGTCGCTTCCTTACTTTCATAGCGAAACAACAATTTACGACCAGCCGTACACGTCCATGTGTCTTCATTCTCGTCGTACTGCCAATTATCCAATTTGCTAATGTCTTGCTGCCACTTCTTTGATTTTTCTTTGTGGTACGTGCTGTACTTCACCAATGCTTCCAGTTGTTCGTTTTCCAAGTAAGCGTAGTTTTCTTCTCCACCGTATCCGGCATCCGCGATGACTGTTTTCGGTAATTTTCCAAGTGCTGCTTTCACCTTTTCCAAATGTGGCTTGAGGCAGCGTGTATCGGTTGGGCGTTGATGTAAACTGTAGCCAATAATGAACTGGTTCTCCGTTCCGATCTGCACGTTGTAACCGGGCTTGAGTTGGCCATTGCGCATGTGATCTTCTTTCATCCGCATGAAGGTGGCGTCGGTATCGGTTTTGCTATAGCTGTTTCGATCACCGAGGCGTTCTTCGTGGAGCTCATATTTTTGCAAGCGTGGGAGCAGATCTTTACGGAATATTCGCACCGCTTTTTTTAACGGCTTATCCTTCGGTCGAGATTGTAGTTTTTCTTCTAACTGCTGAACAGCGGCCTCTAATTTTTCACTAGTTAGTGCAGATGCCTCGCCAAGCTCAGCAAGGTCTTGTCCTGCTTGAGCTTGTTCTTCTTGCTTTTCGAACTCTTCAATGGTTGCAAACAGAGTCTGTACTTTCTCTTGGAGCTTGGCTTTCTGCTTCACGACCGCTTTGCCCCAAACGAACGTGTACCGATTAGCGTTCGCTTCCATTTTGGTACCATCGACAAAGTAATGCTCAAGTTTGACATACTTCTCATCAATAAGAAACTGAAGTACGCCTGTGAACATGGTTTCGAGCACGTCTTTCATTCGCTCAGAACGAAAGCGATTAAGGGTACGAAAATTCGGGCGTTGTCTGCCAGCAATCCACATGAACATGACATTCTCTCGCACTGCTTTAGCGATCTGACGAGAAGAGTAAATTCGTTGTGTATAGGCGTAAATAATGATTTTGGTAAGCATTTTAGGATGATAGCTGTCTCGTCCTCCACCTGGATAAGCATTTCTGAAAATCTGGTCGTCCAAGCGATTGACCGCTTCGTTGACAACACGAACAAGGTGATTGGGAGGAATGTCATCCTCCAAGTCCATTGGCAGATGAAGTTGGTCCATGGTATATTGAATGTACAAAGAAACCGCTCCTTTTGTAAATGGTTGGTCGCACTTCCATTTTACCAAGAAACGGTTTCTTTTTGTTTTACAATATGAAGAAGGGCGTATCCCTCAACCATCTAAAGATGACTTTTGGGACAGCCCC
>NZ_JACYTN010000050.1 GCF_014841135.1 Paenibacillus arenosi | reverse complement strand
ATGTTTGGTGACGATGGCGGAGGGGTTCCACGCGTACCCATCCCGAACACGAACGTTAAGTCCTCCAGCGCCGATGGTACTTGGACCGCAGGGTCCTGGGAGAGTAGGACGTTGCCAAGCAAATTAAAAAGCTCACTGACTTCATAGTCGGTGAGCTTTTTTTTGTGCGAATTAATTGTACATAAGTTTATATCGGTAAAAAACTTTTTATATTAAAAGACGAATTTAAAATAGTTCACAATCGTTTTAATGAAAAGCAATATATTAATATACTGATTTTTGCGTAATGTAATCTCTTCTCTATTGTAATTTTGAATGATTCAATGAGAGCGTAAAATATCTTGTGTAAATAGATAAATAGAAAAAAGGAAGACCTTTTCTTGTAGAATGAAGTCACCACAACACCATTCACAGAAGAAAAGAGGTCTTCCCTATGACATTAGATTTGGTCCAAGCTCTAGTCACAAAACAGGACGTGACTGAAGTTTTTGCTGTCATCTAGAAACAGCCATGAATCACCTATTAGAAACGGAATTAACTGCATTTCTAGAGTATGAAAAGTATGACCGTCTGGGATTCAATTCTGGAAATTCTGGAAATGGTGGATACACACGTACTCTGCACACCTAGTATGGCGACCTGCAACTTCATATTCCTAGAGACCGTAATGGAGAGTTTCAGTAGCAGACAGTGGCTCCGTATAAGCGTTCCAATGACACACTCGAGTCTTTCGTCATTCACATGTTCCAAAAAGGCGTAACGATGACGGAGATTACTGATTTCATTGAAAAAATGTATGAACATCACTATACGCCACAAACCGTTTCCAATATGACCAAAGTAATGGTCGAACTAGTTGACGCATTCTCAAAACAGACGCTGGCAAAACGTTTATGTCTGCGTGTACATTAGAGGCACTGGAAAAGTTCTTAGTATCCCAATTCGAAGGTTATAACCAACGCTTCGCTACCCGATGCCACATTGGCTTTGACCAAGCACGTGGTGAACTCCAAGCCATGTTCATCACCAAAGACTAGCACAGTCTCCTAAAAGAGAAGGATATTTTCATTTACACATAATTCTTGACGCTACCGATTCAATTAATGTGGGTAAGAAATAAGCCCTTTATATCTCTTGCTACTGAGTGATCTGTGTGTAAACCAATAAACAGATAGCCAAGGCCCCCTATTTATATTTGATGATTTCTAGCTACTGTCCCCATAATTAAAATGTTCTACATTATTGGTATCCAAATCTCTGAATAATAATCAGAGCTGTTTGGATTTCCTTCTGAATAGACTTCTAAATCAGGTATTTCTGCATGTTGATAGGAGTTAGAAGGGAACCATTCTGACATGATTTTCTTCCAAGTATTTTGCATAGCTTCTGGCATGGCACCATGTACCTCAAAAATTACCCATTTTGATGGTGGTATCTCAAGTTCAAGCAATTGTTGCGGAGTTTCTCCTATATAATCTGTTCCAATCCAGTAATCAATAATGGATAAGTCTCTTCCCTTACTCTCTTTATCGACACATACACCAAGAACACCTTTTATTTCACCATTGTTAAGTTTAAATAGTAGATCGTTTGTGCCATCAACATGAGCATCGTTCCAAAACTGTGGAATTGCAGACATATTTCCATTTACGTTGCTTTGCATACTAATTTCTCTTTTCTGACCAACTACTTTAAAGCTACCACGTTCTACAATACGATAATTCATTGGTTCTACCCCTTTCAGATTCATCTGTATAATGAGACGATTGTAAGATTTAAGTTTCCCGATATGCTGCCGTACATTACTAGGCGATAAGTTATGTTGCTTTCGGAATGCCTTTGCAAATGCTTCAGGTGTTTCATAGCCATACTTCAGAGCGATATCGATGACCTTGCTATTAGAAGTAGCTAATTCCTGTGCAGCAAGAGTCAAGCGTCTTCGGCGCAAGTAGTCACCAACGGTCATGTCAGTTAGTATGGAAAATGTCCGTTGAAAATGAAATGGTGAAGAATGTGCATATTTTGCAATTTGTTCAATTGAAATATCATCAAGCAAATGATCCTCCATATACTCAATCGCCATTTGCAATGATTCCACCCAGTTCATATATGTAATCACTCCTTAACTGAATTATATAAGTCTTCAAAATAATTGGCTGGTCATATTGTGCTGCTCTAGGACAGAACATTAATAAAAACAAATATAATTACATAATAATGGAATAAACCAGGGTGTTGCAATTTTAATAAAAGGTGTGGTATATTATATTTCCGCCACCGAGAGGAGCGGCTGAGATAAGCCAAATAAAACAGCGGTTTGAAAGTCATTTAAAATAAATGCTTCAAATAAAGTTTTTAAAAAAAGCTTGACTCGAAAGAGACAAAATGATATATTATAAAGGTCGCCACTGAGAAACACGGCGAACGAGAGCGAAAGAAAACGAGTCGATAAGATAAGTGATCTGAGCCGAATTGTTCTTTGAAAACTGAACAACGAGTGAAA
>NZ_JACYTN010000005.1 GCF_014841135.1 Paenibacillus arenosi | reverse complement strand
ACCGCTCCTTTTGTAAATGGTTGGTCGCACTTCCATTTTACCAAGAAACGGTTTCTTTTTGTTTTACAATATGAAGAAGGGCGTATCCCTCAACCATCTAAAGATGACTTTTGGGACAGCCCCCAATGCTTTCTTAATTCTATTATTGTATGTTATTCCCGCCCATCTGGAATGCTCGGCTCTGGCGGGTATACTGGTGGATCAGGATATTTCACACTGCTAGAACTATTGGACGAGCCGTAAGACGAACTATAGGAACCTTTCGATGATTCGCTCGACGAGCTGTTCGGTTCAGAACTGTATTCCATTCCCGCAGGCTCGAAAGATTTAATCGATTCCAACTCTTCCTTATAGTCAGCTACATCCCAAGAATAATCCGTTTTACGGTGCGCTCCAGTAGTTACCGAAGCACCAACTGCGCCTACTCCAGCACCTGCTGCAAATCCTGCACCCGTCCCTGCTCCGTTTGGCACGAACGCACCATCACGAGCTTGCATATCTCCAAAACCGAAACGCTGCGCCGGATTACCATAACCGTTAGCTTGCGCCCCTTCTGGGCCATTATTGGATTCCGCTGGGTTTCCTTCTACAGCTGTTTTCTTCCTGTTCTTCGTGACAATAAAGAGATAACTTACAGCTGCTAACACACCCGCAGCAATAGCCATCATGACACTAACTTCCATCCATGTATCATTGAACAGTAAGTACGTCAAACCGTTCGCAATCTTTTCACGCAGCATATGGACGGACAAACCGACAGACAAGCTGGCAATAGCCGCGAACCAAATCGCAAAGCCCAGCTTCCCATGAACGGAGAAGAGCAAATGTAAGCAAGCCATAATTAGCAAAAATGCCGCACCTTGGTACATAAACATACCGAAGTTATCAAACTGGCTCCAACCAAACACATCAATAAAGTTCAAATATTGAATCTGTTTCGATAACATCGTCTGCTCTACTTGGTACCATGCGATATTTAGCACCGACATGGCAGCTGCCGCCACGACGTAAGATAGTATCGCACCAACGTAGTAAGCACTCGACGATATATTTTCACGTTTCGATTTACGGTACACAACCAACGGAACGAGTATTGGCATGACTACGAGCAATGCCATAATGATATTTCCATGCGATACTTCTATCTGATTCATCGCGCCATTTGCGACTAACGTCGTGTTCACGGCGAGGCGAATACCTTCCACTCCGAGCAGAACGAGAAGCACTAAGCACATGCTCCACAGCGATCGGCCGAATATTTTCAAAATTCCATTCATCTTTCGACACCCCATCTTGTCATTATATATCGATAAGACGACACAATTGACAGCAGCCCTTCAAAATCTCCGAAATTAATATTACGCCGCTGTTGCCCATCTATCACTAGCCATGTCATTTATTATACCATTACACATCATCTTTCTTAACTAAACTGTACATAACTAAACAAAGTGAAATCAAGATTAACGCTACTGATACACCCTATTTACAATGCATATCCGTTCGCTTCATCCGCATCACATAAATAAAGAGCAAAATCGCAACATAGCCCAACGTAACAGCTTTGGTCCACAACATCTCCTGTATCGGAAGCTCTGCACTATGCACGATTACCTCAACCGTCTGCTTCACCGGCGGAAGCAGCCATAGTAGCACGTGCAGCATATCTGGCAGTACTTCAGCCAACTTATTTTGAGACAGCGATAACGCGAAGACGATAATAATCCCACTTACCGCCATTCCTTTACTGGAAACAAATCGGGATTGGAACAGCTGCGCGACACCGCTGGCGATCAGCCCAACTTCTAAATGAATCAAAAATGCTAATGGTCCCATTTGAAAACTAACCGAATCAGCGAAAGCGCCGATTGCAATTGGGTACAACACAGTTAGTAAAGCAAGGCACGCTAGCATTAACGCCAAAGCTCCCCATTTGCTCAAAAAATAAGTAGACATCTTGTTCGTATGTAATAACGCCAACTGCTCCTGCACACGATCGTGCGATTCATGGAATGCGTAACTAAACCAACCCGCTATAAATAAAAAGATGACCGCTGTCGCGGCATAGCTGCCGATAATCGGATTAGGCTTCTGCGAATAGAACAAAGTAAAGGTTAGCACATACAGCATCAATGGAGCTACATAACGATTCGTACGACTGAAAGATAGTAGAAAATAGCGAATTAATGAGAGGCGCATAATTCATCCTCCTCATTTTCCATAATTCCAGTACTCCTAGCACTATCAGCGCTAATTTGCTGCACAGACATGACTGAACCAGCGCCTTCCAAGATCAATCGCAGTACACCATCGCTAGCTGACGTAAGTACCTCTATGGAAATATAATGCGTTTTGCAATGTGTTTCACACTCTTCCCCTTCCTCATAAGACTCCAACATAACAACACCTTCATGAGCATCCAGCAAACGACGCAGTTCCTCACCCACCCGACAACACACAATACGAGCACATGCTGACTCCATACGCAGTAATTTCTCCTTCCGCTCAACTGACTCAATCCGCTCGGTACCACACACGCTCTCACTCACCGTTACTAGCTCATCTCCTACAATCAAACCTCGTTCCAGCGTAATGATACGCTCAGCCGCACTATCCAGCAGATCAGATTCATGACAAACCATCATCAACGCCGTTCCTTCGCTATGCAATTCCATAAGCAGCTGCTGCAGCTTCCGCTGTGCATCCATGTCCAATCCGGATAAAGGCTCGTCCAATACTAGCAGGTCGGGCTTACGCAACAGCATCGCTTGAACGAGATTGACCTTTTGCAACATCCCTTTCGAAAAGCCATTCATGCGCTGATCGCGATACGGCTCCATCCGGAACAGCCCCAGAAGCTCGTCCATCCTACCCTGAATGTCGCGATCAGACATCCGTTGAATACGACCCATCGCCATCAAATATTCATACGGACTCATATTCAACTGAGGAAATCGTTCAGGCACATAGCCGATCGTCCGCTGGTCTTCCTTTTCCAACCCATCCATCCACCGTACACGTCCAGAAGTTGGTCTCAAGAGCCCGCAGATCATACGCAGCAATGTACTTTTACCAGAACCGTTCTCCCCGCGAAATAAAATCGACTGCCCCCGTGGCACCTCCATCGAAATCCCTTTCAATACATGTGATACATCATAACGCTTATGTACTCGTTCAATCGTTAGCACCGCGGTTCCCCCTTAGCTGAATGCAATAAACAGTACACCTACCGTAATAAGCACGACGCCAATCCCAGACATCCAATTCAACGTTTCACCAAGAATAATCATCGCCAAAATGATCGAAAAGACGACGCTCAGCTTATCGATCGGCGCCACTTGCGTTACTTTTCCGTATTTCAAAGCAATGAAATAGAACAGCCACGAAGCCGCTCCTGCAACACCGCTTAACCCGATATACAGCAATGCTTTTCGATTCTCAAGCGCCTCACCTACCAGCTGCCATTTACCTTGCACGACAATAACCGCGATCATAAACAGCGCCATAATGACAGCACGTATTGTCGTGGCTACGTTCGGGTCTATCCCTTGTAAGCCAATCTTACCAAAGATGGCCACTAACGCAGCAGAAACAGCGGACAAGAGAGCAAACACCAACCACATACTCATGCAAGCTTCCTCTTTTCATTCCCAAAATATGCTGATTCATCTATTATACCCCACCCTAAACCATATAGGTAATGGACACAATCCAGAAGTAACAAGCAAGTAAATAGCTTTTTTAGTTATGAAACTTAGTTATGAAACCTACTCAAATCGTTCATACTACATCTACCTGTTCCAACACATTCCTACAAGGAGGTGCATCACGTGAATGAAGATTTGCAACCGCAGCACGCGGAAGAGCGTGTTCCGCTTCGTATCGACCGCAGTTGGTTGGAATCGTTCCGCACACGTATCGATCACAACGGTCCTTGGGACGATTGGACGCTGTTCCAGCTAGCCTATGAAGCCGAGCAAGCACGATTAGTAAAGAGTTTCGATGAGCTGCAATGCCTTACGCACCTAACAAGTGTAGAACCTCTTCCCCATCAGCTAGACACAGCCCGTAAAGTGCTGCATGAAATGCGAGGCCGTGCCATACTTGCGGATGAAGTAGGTCTAGGCAAAACGATAGAAGCTGGACTCATACTGAAAGAATATATGGTTCGCAATTTGGTGAAAAAGACGTTGATCCTTGTGCCCGCTTCACTCGTTCTGCAATGGGTTCGCGAGCTAAATCATAAGTTTGGTATCTCAGCCGTTGCACAGAAGAAACCGTATCATTGGCAATCCGAAGTCGTCGTCGCATCTATGGATACCGCGAAACGTGAACCGCATCGTTCCATTTTGATGGATCAAGAGTACGACATGATTATTATTGATGAAGCCCATAAATTAAAAAACCGTAAAACAACGAACTACCAGTTCATTGTACAATTGCGCAAAAAATTCTGCCTGCTGCTAACCGCGACCCCTGTGCAAAATGACATGAATGAGCTGTATAACCTGATTACACTGTTGAAGCCTGGTCAACTGGGCCGTCAGGGCGAGTATAGTGCGAATTATGTGGCAGATAAGCGTCTTCCGAAAAATGAAGGCGGTCTGCAGCAGGAACTATCCAAAGTCATGATTCGCAACCGTCGCGGCGAAGGCGGTGTTCATTTTACGAAGCGGATCGTCAAAAACATCCCACTTACCCTTTCAGCAGAGGAACAAGCACTGTATGACGGGGTTACCACCTTCGTCCGTGAACAGTATCAATCCAATGGTGGAGACCTTGGTAGCATGTTCTCCATGATCACCTTGCAGCGTGAAGTATGCTCCAGCCGTGATGCTGTCTTTTTAACCTTAGTCAACCTGTCCAAGAAGCTCGCAGAAGACTCTCCAATCCGAAGTAAGATATGGGAGCTCGTAGATTTAATCAAAGGCATCAAGGAAAATACAAAAGCCGAAACGGCGATGAACCTAATTCGAGAAATGAATGAGAAAGTTATCATCTTTACTGAGTATCGGGCTACGCAAGAATATTTGATGCAATATTTCAGTAATCACGGTTTGCTGGCCGTACCGTATCGCGGTGGTATGAACCGAGGCAAGAAAGACTGGATGATGGATCTATTCCGCGGCCGCGCACAAGTGATGATAGCTACAGAAGCAGGTGGTGAAGGCATTAACCTTCAATTTTGCCACCATATGATCAACTTTGATTTGCCTTGGAATCCCATGCGTGTGGAACAGCGGATCGGACGCGTACATCGTCTGGGGCAGACGAATGATGTGAAGATTTATAACCTTTCCACACAAGGAACGATCGAAGAGCATATCCTCAACCTGCTGCATGAGAAAATTAATATGTTTGAGATGGTCATCGGCAGGCTCGATATGATACTGGAACGTTTCGAGGAGCAAGGAAGCTTTGAACGTAATCTTTCCCGTATTTTACTGGAAGCCAATTCAAAAGAGGATATTGACCGTGAAGTTCATTCATTAGGACAATCACTCAACTCGATTCGCGACGAAGTGCACACGGATAAGACGATACAAATACAAGATGAACGAAGAGCAGCTGTACAATCCTTTTTGAACCAATATGGCACGGAAGCGGAGGCATAAAAGCGTATGAATACTGATCAAATCTCATCTTATGTCATGCGCTACCTTGATGCGATGTCTTGCAGCATTATGGAGAAAACGCCTGTTTACGTGACTGTGAAACTATCTGAGCAAGCAGATCGTTTATTGACGAATCGCCCTTATTACTGGGGCTTTATTGATCGAACAGGAACCGAAGCAGAGACGATGAGATACACCTTTGTCTTCGATCCTGCTAATATGCCACCCGATCCGTATCGAGCTCCTATTAGCTATGTAACTGCACCATCAGTGCCTGCGAACCCCGTTGCAGCTGGAGAAGCGGCTATACAGCGTACATTTGGTGTGGCGCCTGGTTTCAATGGTGGTGCTCGTGGCCCAGACCGCATCCCAAGAGAAAATGTGGACTTTGGCTCAAGACGGTTGGCTCAAATTATGGACGTTGCTAAAGAAAGCGGGCGCTTCGTTTCCTTGTACGAGAGCTTAGACAGTGGATCGGAAATTCAGTTCGCTCGCGGACGCCATTCTGTTGCCTATGAGCCATGGATCATGCTTAATATAAAGCTGGAATTCGCTTGTGATTTGAAACGTGAAGAAGTCCATTCCATCGGGTTCTCGCTCATTAGCGGGGCTTTGCATACGAATTTTATGAATAAAATGATGCAATGCGAACTTACACCGAAGCTTCCTGCACAGGTCCATACGATGGCTTGGCGTTACAGCTTGGATCAGGCGGTTCAGCAGATCGAACATCTCCTGACAGAACATGTGCGTAACAGTGACGAAACATGGGCTGTGGAAGCTAGTGAGCGACTAGAAGATGAATGGGATCGTTTGGCTGCTTATTATGAGCCTCTGTTAAAGGAAGAAGCAGAAAACAAAGCCAAGGCAACAGCAAATGAAGTAACGGTATCCGTAACAGAATCAGAAATAGAAGCAAAAGCAGACCAAGCTTCTCAATCCATTATTTTAACCATCGAGGTCACTGAAGAGCCGTCAGATGAAACCGATCAAGAAACGACGGATAATGAGCCGAATCAACGAACGCTAGAAGAGCAATATGAAATGCGCCGTAACGAAATCGAATGGCAGTTTCAACCTCGGATTGAAATGTCGATCATCAATGCTGCGATTGTTTATTTACGTTCCAACAAAGTAATGACATGAGCGTACGACATCATTTGAAGATCAGTTTGACGTTAATTTACGCCTCATCCGTCTATACGCCACACTGCGTCAAAATTAGAACGGCTGTCGGAAGCAGAGCATGTGCTAAACCGACAGCCTTTTTGTCTATTTATTTTTACAATAATAGCTATGAGATTCTATGCATCAATGCATATCTTTACTCGACACTCGGCTTAAAAATTGTCAGTTGGGGTAAAGCTATACTATCAGCGATCATGGAAAAGTGAGGTGCAACCCATGTTTTTCAGCTTAAAGTGGACAAGCACGACGCGCAAACAACAATTATGGATGATAGTTATCATGATGACCGTATTGTCTTGTACAATTACGCCAACCGTTGCCAATGCCGCTGTCTCTTCTAACGCTATTTCGGCTACTAACACAGCTACCATTGAAACTTCACTGAAGCAGACTGTTCAAACGACAATCACGCAATTGGCGCAGCACGCCCCTTTTACTTCATGGACGCAAGTTGCAACTGATATCCAGCCGTTAGGCGCTGGAACACACGGATGGCTCGTCCGTGTACTGAATCATGACAACATGCCGATAGGCTATCTTATTTTTCATGCTACCGAACAAGGCGGTTACCAATTGACCGAGTATGGTGAAGGACCCGATCTACCATATGATCATCTTGCACTGAAACAGGCATTAACACAGCATGGTATCCAGCAGCAATCCGTCACAGCTATCGAACCGGTATACTACACTCCGTTAATTGCGGCATGGAAAATAAAATCCTCTTCCTCAACAAAATGGATTGATGCAATTACGGGGGAACTACTTCCTCAAGCGTGGATGCAGCAGTTGGACAAAAGGCTGACCGAACAAACGAAAATTACGACCGTGTCGACAAGTAACAAAATTAACAAAACAAAGAAGCGTGTCCCCATTCGTACAGGCAGCACGATGCGCACAAGTTCAATCAACAGCCAACATTCGGGCTTTTCAAAAAGGACGGGGACGGCCTTAGATTCATCCCATAAATCTGTATATCCAATAAACGCTTTGCAAGCTCATGCCAGCATACAAGGGCAGGCTTTTGACCCTTATGACAATATTTTATGGATGGCAAGTAATACTCAGCTTCGTGGTGAGAGAGCCATTAATCGAATACAAAGTTGGAACCCTGCAACTTCATCCCAGAACTGGATTTATGTCATTCGTAAAGAACAAAGCAAAAAAGCATGGAACATCCCTTACGCAGTCATTGGCAAACAGCAATGGACGGCAGCTACGGAGCAGAGTGGAGAAATAACGCATACAAATGCCATCGCTACCCCAGCTCCTTCTTCCACACTATCTGTTCCCCCTAATCAACGCTACTGGATTATGGCAGGAACAGATTCTCCTTCAAAGCGATGGCTTGCCGAGGACATTTTGCTGGAGCATGGATATATTACTTCGAATGAAGAAGAATTTATTACAGAATAAGTATTGATGAAATATTGAATCATACAAAAGGCGCACCACTATTCAGTGGAACGCCTTTTTCCTGTTCATCGCAGTCATCGTTGCCAATCGACAATGATTTCTACGATGTTCGTTTCATCCATTTCGTAAACATGGTGCTGATCGAGCGGCCTTGTACTTTCGTTGGCTGTTCTGCTTTACTTCCCTTTACATGCTCCGCCCACATGCTAATGCTAAATGGTACAAGACCAAACCAGCGTACCATCCAATGCTCTCGTGGACGCTGACGTACCTCATTACGACGCTCTTGACGCTCTGTTTGCGGGGTATCTACGTACGTAACAACTTGCTTCGTGATGTATTTTAATAGATCTTCTTTTTTCGCCATCAGATCTCACCTCGGATTGTATGCAATTTTTGCTTTGTCAATAGTGTGCTCATGACTCCATTAATCTAAACAAAGGAATCGATTGCAGCACTGGCAACGATCACATAGGATGCATTCCCTTCATTCGTGACAGCCTACAAAATAGGAATGATGGAGGAAATGAGGTTACTTGTGATGTCCATGAAACGAACTTTATTCATCGGAGCGATGCTGCTGCTCGTATTCACCATTTGCTCCAGCAGCTTGCCAGTTCAAGCTACTTATCTTATTCCAAGCGATGAGTCTGAACAAATGGAGAATGTCGAACATCATGCTCGTCCCGAGAACAACCTAAGCCTAAATCCGAATACAAAGCATATATTCCATCCTGGCGCAATTCTTATTGATGCGGGTCACGGTGGAATTGATGGCGGTACCGTACACGGAAATGTACTGGAAAAGGATATTAACTTAGCTATTGCTCGCAAATTATACTTGCTTCTACGCAGTAAAGGGATTCCCGCTGTATTAAACAGAACGGGCGATTACGCACTAAGTGATGATAATCGTTGGTCAGCGACTCGCTCTCGCCATCGTAAAGACTTAGCACAACGACGCCAACTTGCTAAAGAACTGCCCGTATCCATGTTTGTAAGTTTACACGTGAACTGGAGTAAGAATAGTCGAACTCGTGGCCCTATCGTGCTTCATTCCGAAGAAGGTCGCAGCTCACTGCTCGCGCATCTTATTCAGCAAAATATGAATCCATCGTTCAACACTCGCCATGACTGTCAAATTGGCCCGACCTTTTATTTACTGCGGAAAATGCAGCAGCCTGCTGTTATCGTAGAGATGGGCTTTATCAGCAATGATGCAGATCGCGCGATGCTCACCCATTCTTCAAAACAGTCTGTAGTAGCCGAACAGATGTGCCATGCAATCATACATTATTTCGCTACTTTCTCTTGAGATGGCACTGTACGCTGTTCCTCTACTAAGTCAGAAACACGGACGAAACGAACTTGCTGTGTCGCACTCGGAATAGAATCTCTTAATACAGAGGCTGTCTTAGGCCCAATAACACCAACATGCCCAATGGCAATCGTAACGGGCTGAGTTTGGGACATTTCCATGAGCTTACTCCATTGTTTACTAATATGAGCCACCGTATATTGTTGGTCAAAGAACAGATGGTTGTTTAGTACTTTTACCCCAACCTCTTGTCCGACTTCTCCAACAATAGAGCGGAAATTAGTTCGGCTGTCTAGGAAATAAAGACCTTTCTCTTTACAAACAGTGAGCACGATGCGCATAATTCGCTTGTCGGCAGTAACTTTAGAACCCATATGATTGTTCATGCCTACAGCATGCGGCACAGCGGCAATCGCTTCGCGAACACGCTTCTCAATTTCTGTGTCAGTCATATTAGCCAAGATCGCGCCTGGGCCAAGCCAGCTTGCCTTGCCAGACTTCGGCTCCATCGGCATATGTACAATTACATCATGGCCCTTCTGATACGCCTTCTCTGCATCTTTAGCCGAAGTTTGCAGGAAAGGCATTACGGCAACTGTAATTGGAACAGGAAGGTTCAGCATCTCATCCGTACCCTTCATGTTATTACCAAAGTCATCGATGACGATAGCAATTGTCGTCTTAGATATCTGTCCTGCTCCAGAAGGATTGGATGAAGCAGCTATCGCAGCTCCTTTCCCATTAACGACGAATAAAAGTGTCATTACAAACATACTCAGAAAAATGAAAATCACCGATCGCTTGGAACAAGTTTTTCGCTTATAACAGTTGTCAACCATTTATTCCTTAAGCCTCCTGACTTCAAGTGGAGTTGCTACAATGGATTGTATAAAAAAAATCAACAATACCCATTTTGTTATAATATGCGCTCAAAAATCGCATATCATGCTAGAAATTCCACTTTGATTCCATTGACAAGGCTTGTCTTCATAACCTAAGATGAATAGTACGCAAAAATTGAAATGCAGGTGAAAACTATCATGACGACGTATCAACCGCTTGTGAAATCAGTTGTACTATCGACACAAACAAAGAACAATGACTCCGAGCTAGTTCAGCTTATCGTAACTTTGCAAGATGCAACACAATTGCGCTTAATTCGTGGTGACGGCATTAAGAGCATTACTCGTTTACTTTCAATTCCATGCCCAATCTGCCGTAAAGACTTCTACTGCAAATGCTTCGATCGTTTCGTAGAAGAAATCGACGGTCAAGTCGAAGAGAAAGACTGGAAATAATATGACCCCTTATACGCTCACCTCATTTTCAATAAGATGAGCGTATAAGGGGTTCTTTCTTTCTACAACCTATTCGGTTTGCTATTCGTCACTTGTTACTTAAATGCAATATAGAGCATCGAAGCCATCTCTGCCCGAGTCACTTGTTGAACAGGACGAAAAGTCCCGTCCTTATATCCACTAACAATACCTTTATTCGTTAACTCCATAATAGCTTTATAAGACCACCGTGATGGTGTTACATCTTTGAACGATTCAATTGCTGGTCTCGTAGTCTTCGAAGAAGGCGATTGCTTGACCAACCTGTTAATCATAACCGCTATTTCTTCCCTTGTGACTGCCCGATTCGGAGCAAAGCTTCCATCAGGCATCCCTGATACAAGACCAGCCGCAGAAGCGATATGAATCGCCTCTGCAGCCCAATGTTGAACCGGTACATCCCAGTACCGCTGCTTGCCTCCACTTGGTGTCGGATTCCCGTTTAAGCCATTAGCTCGAACAAGAATAGAAGCAGCCTGCGCACGTGTTAGCGCTGCATTAGGAGCAAAATAATTCGGTTTCAGTCCTGTCATCCAACCTTTATCCTGCAGCATCGAAATCGATTGCTCTGCCCAGTGACCTACCGTATCCAAATAAGGCACTCCATTCAGCCATGAACGATAATTGTTCCAAAGATCACCCGAATCCTCATTCAAGCTCCATACACCAGCACCTTTGAGATCATACTTACTAACAAGACCTAACTTCGCTTTAATCGACCGATTGTTATCGTACCAGACGGTATAATTACCAGGTGTCAGCTTTTTATCGTGAATGGTCGGCAGCGGATCCCCTTTTTTTATCGTAAAGGTGGCCTTTGCTGACTCAGATTTATTATCGTAACTGAATTGACCACCATATTGCTTCACAAGTGAATCAATACGGCTGTGCTGAATCGCATCTCCTTTGATGCTTCCATCCTCATTCCAGTAACGACCGAATGTAGGAATACCCATAATTAATTTATGTTTCGGTATATCTTTCAAACCTTCTTGAATAGATTTCTCCACAAATGACAAACTAGCTACAGGACCAGCAGGGCCACCACGATAGCTTTGGTCATATGTCATCATAATCAAGTAGTCACAGGCATCAGCGAGTGCCTTATAGTCATACGAGCCATGCCAGCCCGTCTTCCACCCATGTGGATTGGCTGCTACCGCAACGGACACTTCCTTGTCAGCTGGCAGCGCCTTTTTGAGCATGCGCACAAACTCGGTATGAACGTCACGCTCTGCCGTAGTTAAATTTTCAATGTCGACATTAACACCGTCCAAATTGTATTTCTTCACGGCTTCCGCAATTTGCTTCACAAGCTTGTCCTTATTGCGCATCGCTTGTTTCCCAACTTCACGATCCCAATGATTGCTCAGAAAAGGAATAACCTTTATGCCGCGTCGGTGCATTTCTGTAATAAATGAAGGATCAAGCGCAGGGCTCAACAACAAAGAACCATCTTTGTTCAGATCAAAATAACTTGGCGAGATCATATCCAGACTATCTTGAGTCTGATCCACGGCTTGGACATATTTACTTGGCTTACCGAAGTAAATATAAGACATCGAATATTTTCCGGCTAATGCAGAGAGAGGAAACATGGTGAGTGTTAAAGTGAGTAACAGTAGACCTGCCATACATCGCTTTATGTAGGGTTTTACTTGCATAAAAATGATAACCTCCTAAAATCTTACCTTGAGATCATGCATCTGATAGAGTTTAGGAACAAGCTATAAATATTGGAATATAATTATGTTTACAGAAGTAACAGGATTCAAATCGTTGGGGGCGTTGAGGTTGAGCCATTTTCTTATTTTACTGTAATATTTTTGGTAATTTATAAAAATAGATCTGGGTGATAGATTCTAGTATACTTGATCACTTTTTCTTACATGATTTTTATGTTGATAACTTAGGAAGATTAAAAATACCCTTGCGGATTCAATTCTCCACAAGGGTATTCGTGCTTGAGATAGTACAAACTAAGCAAATATAACTATTCTTCTTTGAATTTAATGCCTGTGATGCTTATGTTAGCATTTCCAGATTTCCATTCTTTTGGTACAAGTTTCGCTGAATAGAATCGATCATTTTCCAATTGAAATGTATAATTTGGTTTTAATTCTTTGAAGTCGCCTATACCTGAATCCAATACTGGATAATATTTTTCTTCAGCAATATTATTTCCTTTTCCATCTGTGAAATAAACTGTAACTTCGATTTCAGATAGCGTCTTCTTTCCTTTATTCTTAATTTTAAAAACAACCCCTGGAACTTTCCCATCAAGCCATGAATCCATATGTACCGCTTTAAAATCAGATATTTGTAGCAAATTATTAATATATTCCTCTTCGACAGTAGTGTTGTGATTATTTGTATTCATACTTGGATTACTTTCACTACGATAAAGAGCCAACTTCTCTTTCAATTGCTTATTCTCATTACTAACTTGAGTCAATTCACTCGTCTGACTTTCAACTTTTTTACGCTCTGATTCTAATTCTTTTTCTACCGTAATCAATTTTTCTTCTGTACTTTTCTTTTCATTCTGAACTTGATCAAATTCATTTTGCGATACACATCCAACTAAAAATAAAGAAATACAAATTAGACTGAGTAGAACCTTTTTTGTTCTCATATCTCTGATGAGCTCCTTCAACTTATAATTCTTACCATGTTGTAAATATCACTTCAGTTCATAGTATCATTTAAACATAAATATACTAATATGTACGCATATTTCTTGCACTACTGCAGCAGCTGATCCAAAAATAAGTCGCGTCGTGTTAGAATTCCGTAAAATACAAACAGTAAAAAGGAGCCCTCTTGATGAGGACTCCTCCTTTAAATTTGACTTCATCCAATATGATACCAACTATGGCGTATAGAAGTTTTGCGTATAATACACTTCCATCTCACCGCCAAACGCTACTCCAACACCTAAGCGCGCGAAATCCCCGAGAATATTTTTACGATGTCCCGATGAATTGAGCCATCCTTCATGAGCAATAATAGCACTCGTCTGACCCGCAGCAATGTTCTCTGCAGCTGAAGAATACGAGATATTATCATCGTCCATGCGATCAAATGGAGATTTACCATCGGGATTATCATGGTCGAAGAAAGAACGCTTACTCATATCTTGACTATGCTTACGCGCTGTACTGGCAATTTCAGTGTCCGCCTTAAATGGCTTCTTGCCCATTTGTGCCCGAGAAGCATTAGCCAAGTCTAACAACTGACGTTCAAAGCTTTGCTGCAATTCTTTGCTTGGCTTCCCGTGGAAGCTTTTGAATGCCAACTCTGTTTGTTTATCTATGACTTGAACAGCCGTGACGATATTTTTACGATGTTTATCATAAAAGACAGTAGTGTACGTATTATCCACTGCATAGATAGCGGAGTTAGGTACCTTATTATATCGATAAATCGTATTTCCTTTTTTGATTTCTTTGATCGGCTTGCCGTATAGCTTCTCTACTTGAGTACGAGACGTGCCAACCTTGATTCCTTTCTTGGATGTCCAACCTGTAGAATTACTGTAAAGCGCGACTACTTTTCCGTTACTGACGCCAACTTGCAAATATTTTTTGTAATCTTTGTTGTATATGTACCATTTGAAGCCATATTCACTCGCATCCTTACGTACTGGCTGCCCCAATTTCTTCACAAGCTGTGCTTCTGTCATTCCAATCGAAATGCCCTGCATCGTTATTTCGCGGGCAATTGTCTTGCTTACAGCTTGATTGGCACTTTGGTTCACAACAGGAATGCTAACTGGTATAGCTGCCGCTTCTACGATATTCATCCCTGGCATGCCGTACAGCATACCTGTACCAGATAACAATGCAAATGCAAGTACAGCTGCTACTTTATTTTTAAAGCGCTCATGCTTTGATTGGTGTTGTTGCTTCATAGTTGTACCTCCTCTGATTGCATGCAAGTTACTATACAATCTCTCTCAGTTATTAGTTCTACTATACGTGGTTATTACAAAGTTGTCATGAGAATGTGTTCCTATTTATTTATATTCATGTATTAATAACAAAAAAACCCCTTGCTGAGCAAGAGGGTCAAAAGGTGTATGTATGGTGCAGTTAAGAGGACTCGAACCTCCACGCCCTTGCGGGCACTAGAACCTGAATCTAGCGCGTCTGCCAATTCCGCCATAACTGCAAATTAGGATAAACTCTATCATTACACAAAGTAGATTCATATATCTTATTGGAACATAAATACAAATACTAATATAGCATGCATAATATATGAAGTCAATTAAACACACACGATCTTGTAGAAGTTTTCCATATCATCGCTCAAATCAAAAAACTTGCCCTAATGAATGGACAAGTTCCGTGCTCACAGCTATTCCTTTTCCGCACCCCGTAAGGCTTCTTGTACCCTTGTCACTCCTTGCGATAACGCGTGACCGCCGCCAAGAGCAGCTGCAACCGCAACCGCTTCCAATATCTCTGCCTCTGAAGCGCCTTTATGCCGAGCTTCACGAACATGATACTGCGTACAAACTTCATTATTGGCAAATAGACTGATTCCTAATGCAATAAGCTCCTTCGTTTTCTGATCTAATGCCCCATCCTGAAAGCATGCTCCTGTGAAAGCATGATAAGCATGCACGATATCAGGCAATACGCCTTCTAGGTGGGATATTTCATTTTTATACAGTGTGACTTTACTATTTCCATTAGACAATTAGCATCTACTCCTACAAAAATAAGCTAAGGTGACCCCAAAGGGCACGCCTTAGCTTGTCCGTACACACGTGCTATTATGCCTGATCACTCAAATAGATCCCCCAACACATCGAACACAGTCTTGGACTTTTTGTGCTTCTTATGTCCATAGTGATTGGAATGTCCATACGAATGCTGACCATAGCCTTGTTGTCCATATTTATGCGAATCATATTTACTTGGCTGTTGATTATATTGATTTGGCGGAATAGGGACATTCCCGTTATTGTACGACGCATTTGGCTGTGTATAGCCGCCAGTAGGCTGCTGCTGATAGTTGGGAGGATAATTTTGAACGTATGAATTGTACTCATCACGAAACTCTCGCACACCGCTCATCAATTTCTCCAGCTCGCCTCGATCCAGCCATACCCCTTTACAATCTGGACATATATCAATTAGAATACCTTCTTTCTCCACTTCACGCATACGAACATCAGAACATACAGGACATTTCATAGATGCGCCTCCTTAAAGGTAGATACAACCATCGCAATAATACAACCTTAATTTACCACAATCTAAAATAGTCTCACAAGACTCACTCAGCCACTGCGCCTGTTACACTGCGAATAAAATCTCCATCGAATACATGAATATCAATAGATCAAATATCTTCCAGCAAACCAGGCGGAAGTTGTCTTGGCTCATCCATCCGTTGGATGAAATAACTCCGCTTTAACTTCACAACGCGTCTATTCCGCCTACGAATCATCACCGTTTCGTCGTCCCAAGCAACCACATAACCTTTTACATCATTTGTCTCTAAAAAATCTCTTACAACACGGACAAAAGTCCCCTCGTTGCGATACTGATCTAACGTCAACTCATCCATTTTAAAAATACTCCTTCTTCTCACTTGCCATTTAATTGATTGTCTTGCCACTTTCATCGAATCTATATGCTTAAAGGCCTGTCAAGCACCTAACACGCTGCTCCACAGGCCTCCTAAACATGCTCTAGCTATTAATGTCCGACATGTTCACGTGTATCATTCTTCTCAAACCAGTAATCCAGTACTTTTGCTGACATTACTCGTTTATCTACGTATTCTGCCTGCTGTACACTGAACAATTGTCTCCAAGGTACATCTAGCTCCTGGCACAACTTTACCACTGTCAGAAGCTCTGACCATGCCACGTATCGTTTGTACCAAAAAAACTGGGGATGCTCTATCATATAAGGATACAGATCATCGAATTCTGTGTGTTTGCAATCTAATGCACGTTCGAAATGCACCTTAGCCTCTGACACTTTACCCTGCATAAATGGAACGGTTGTTTCCTGCACCATTTGCTCAGCCCCCTCTCCTGCTTACTTATTATTATATGCCAACAATACGCAATGAGAAAAGTAAACAATTGCTATTCTTCTGCAACAAAATGGAGATTTATGCGTCTAAAACGATATATAGTTTATCACCGGCAATGTACGACACATTATTTAGCCTATATTTGATTCTACTCTTCGATATAGGGTAATATAGGATAGATCCGTCGCGTGGCGGTTAAGGGAGGCAAACATGATGATGCGAAAGTGGCGTCGTACCGTTCTTGTTCTCATGACTTTCTCGCTCATCATCAGCATACTAGCTGGATGTCGAGTTGAACAAGAAAGCACACATAGACAAGAAGTGGACAACCATTCAAATAACCCTTCGTCTCAATCTAATAAAGTTACATCCACCACAGCTCCCAAGGACAAGCAGCAAGAAGGTGACGCGTTCGATCGCAATTCACCTAAGCTTTTAGGATTATCTTTAACCTCCACGGAGAAAGAAATCACCAAACAATTGGGACAGCCACAATCACAATTTATTATGGATGACACACCTAAGATTGAAATATGGGAATATGATGGATATACTGTCGGATGCATGGAGAACGGGAATATCGCTTTCGTTGAAGTTTCCGGTACAGGGCAATCGACTGGTATTGAAGGACTAAAAGTAGGAGACCATCAAGGCAATGCCGAGAAAGTGCTTGGCAAACCTGATCGAAATACAGGATACGTATGGAGTTATACAGGAGACGATGCCTTATTACGATTGGATCTCGACCCGAAGACACAGATTATTCAATCCGTTAAATTATTTTCCCATCCAGCTTAATCATTCAAGTAACTCATCTTATTCCGTACTTTCTAAGATGTTAATACATTCATCCCATAAGGAACCCAGAACCCTATCGAACCTCTACATCTCTTCGATAGGGTTTTTTGCGATGTTTTTCAATCACTTCTCCCTCCTTAATTACTCCGCCCTCATCTTACACAAGCCAAATTAGCTGTTCTTGTCCCTTTTCAAGTCATGTCCAACTACTTTTTGGCATACATCTTATCATGAGCTTACTTCGGACAAGTACAACTTCGCTCAAGGAGGTTACCCCACTATGAAGTCATTACTTCGAATTATGCAAATCTCGTTCACATACATCGGAACCGTAGTTGGTGCTGGGTTTGCAACAGGGCAGGAAATCGTCCAGTTCTTTACGTCCTATGGCAGATTAGCTATGATCACGATATTAATAGCAAGCATCCTATTCGTTTGGCTTGGTACGAAGCTTATGCTCATCGCTAATCGTCTTCAGGCTCAATCCTACGAAGATGTTAATATCGCTTTGTTTGGCGAACGAACCGGAAAGCATATTAGCATGTTTACGTTAATCGTGCTTATAAGCGTTAATGGGGTTATGCTCGCTGGTGCCGGATCTATTTTCGTGGAACATCTAAATATGCACTACCAGACGGGATTGCTCCTTACGATGATCGCTGCCTACTTCGTGCTGAATCGGGGAATGAATGCGATTTTGCACTTAAACTCAATCGTCGTACCGACCATGCTTATTTTTACTGCTTTTATTTTATGGGATACAATTGAGATGCCAAGTACCTCAAATGCATTTATGTTAATCAGTGACAAGCCTCTCTACGCAGCATGGTCAGCCCCCATTCTGTACAGCGCATTTAATTTGGCTATGGCTCAGGCCGTTCTCGTACCATTAGGTGCTTCCATGAGAGATGAAAAAGTCATTCGCTGGGGAGGATGGATCGGAGGCATTATGATAGGTGGTATGCTGTTTGCTGGACATTTCGCCCTATCTGCCCATATGCCAGGCATTACTCAATATGATATTCCGATGGGCCATATTGCAGATGGACTCAGCATGTTTATTCAGATCGTCTATATCGTGCTGATTTTCTCAGAAATATTCACGACCTTCCTCGCGGATGTATACGGTGTTTCCTTACAAATTCGCCAGCGGTTCAAGCTACCTCCTAAGCTCGTTATCGCAGGACTAATGTTATTCTGCTTCATAATGAGTCAGTTCGGATTCAAACCACTGGTAGCGTTTCTATACCCCTTATTCGGCACGTTTAGTATACTTTGGATGTATTTACTCATCCGAATTAAGCCGGAAACGATACCACAGGCACCTCCTGCTGACTTAATGCGAGGGTCCAGCACTTTTACACTACTTCATCGTTCCAAATTCAATCCGTTTAAACGACACTAACCTAATTTAAAAGCCTGTCAGGATGCATTCCCGACAGGCTTACTGTATGTGTATATCCCATTTCGCTAGCATACTCCCCCACGACTGGTCTTTCTTAATACGAACAGCGTTCTAGTCATTATCTTAAAACGTCATGCCCCAATCAACATTTCTTCATTAACCACGTAATATTTCGATGAACCTTCACCATTTATTTCCTCTACCCAACCTTCTTTTACGAATAGTTTCAGGCTCAAATAAATAGTAGATAGTGAAACATTGCAATTCTCCTTATGAAGCGTCGTATAAAGATCTATTGCCGTTGTTGGCGACCATGTACGCTTTAGCAATGAAAATACGATACGTTGCCTATTCGTCAATGGAATTCCTCCAATCATTGTTAACCTTAATTTTGAATCTAATACTCATATTTATTATTAGATGATAATTATTATCATATTATTCTTGTTTCAATATAACACACCCCATCCAACTTATCAATAATAATTCTAATTTAAAAATAAAGCTAAAGGACAAGCCTATTCTTTTAATAGACTTGTCCTCATTTCAAATCCATATTCTATTTATTCGCTCACGTTCAACACACGAGCGTCTGGCACAATGTCCAACAGCACATCCACCATATGTGGATGACAAGTGGTCCAAATGACTTGATGACGAACTAGCAGTTCCGGCAAACAAGCCAGCGTCGCACGAAGTCGAGCTTCGTCGAAATTCACAAATATGTCATCCCACACAAATGGAAGTGACGTGCGTTCAGACATCCCATCAGCCAACGCAAAGCGCATTGCCAAATAGACCTGCTCCGCTGTTCCTCTGCTCAATTGCAAACTATCGAACAATTTCCCATCCATACGCTCCACAGCAATAGAATCACTACCAAACGGCGTCAGCACTCTCACATATCGCCCTTCAGTCATACGCTGTAAATACTGACTCGCACGTTGAAATACAAGTGGCTGCTTGTCCTCTTCATAACGCTGTCGTGTGCGCCTTATTAGCGTTTTCGCAATGGCATGTACAGCATATCGTTCAGCCTGTGCATCTAGCTTCGCTTCTAAAGAAGCTTGTTCTTGAACAATATGCTCGTTCATAATACGCTGCCGTAAACTATCGATCTCTTGCTGAACTCTGCCAAATTGGCGCTCTACTTCACGCTGCTGTTCCTCATGACGCTCCACTTGCTCTAGAAGCATACTCACTTTCTGAGCAAGCTCCTGCTTATCATGCTTGATTAGAAGCCCTTCTATCGGAATGAAATCTGCTTCAGTACTGCCACGATAGCAAATGGCCTCGACTTGGCGCAATTCTGTACGTAATTGCTTATATGCTACCGCTTGACGTTGAAGCGCAAGAAACTCGTCTTCCCCCGCGCTCCCTGCTTCTTCCCATAATTGTTGATGTAATCGGGATGATTGATTGCGCTCTGCTTGTAGCTCTTCCTGTTTCAGATCAAGCTCACGACGTTGCTGTTCAAGCTGACGGAACATAACATAAGACTGTTCTTCCTGCTCCATCCGTTCTTGCAAACGAGCGATTGAAGAAAATAGTACCTCCCTTAATTCAATCCATCGCTTACTGTCAAATGGCAAAGCAGGAGCGAGCTTCATGCCGCCAATGATATCCACATCTTCTATACTCGCTGCACACTCATCACCTGACGACTGTAATGCTTGCTCAGCTTGCTGCATAATGCGATAACATTCATCCCAATAAGATTGAACTTGTTCCCATAATCGATGCTCCCGTTTACGCAGCCTCTGTATCTGCTGATGAAGCTGGATAGCTTGTTCCACACGACGCAAATGCTCCTGTACACTTGTCGAACTCCAAGATTCTGGCATCGCACGCTCTTGAAGCCAGCTTTGCCATTCTTGTTGATTCAACTCGACATGTCCAATAGCAGCCTCTACTTCTTGAGCAGATATGCGAATACGACGTTCTGCTTGTTCAACCTCATCTGCCGACAACTGTCGTCTCCGCTCCAATCGCAGCCATTCTTCTTTCCAGTCCAATACCTTTTGCCATGATAATTGAACGATCATTTCTTTCCGTTCCCCTTGATGTTGGGAGGACACAATGGCTAGAATAGGTTTCAAACCCTTTACAATCTCTTCTCTTATCGCAGCAATTTGCTGCATAAGTTCTGCGTGTGGAAGCTCTGTTTGGACACTATTCATAGTTTGCATAGACGCACGCACAGAATGATCATGCTTGCTGTCTTCTAGCACAAACAAAGAAATAGAAGCTCCAATGATACCTATAATAAACAGCATACCCGCTGCTAACCATAATTCGTTAAATCCTAATACAGCTGCTGTACAAATACCCATCGACATTAAAATATAGGCTGTAATACGATTCGACGACCGGCCCGTGCTAGGGCTAATGCGGCTATTACGAGCAGCTCTACTACCTCGATGAGATAGGCTTCCATCATCCGGCACTGCTTCATCTTGTCCAGCGTTCATGGGCACCATCGAATTTGAACGACGCAGCAGCCGGACTTCTGTGTCCTGCAATTGAACCCACAGGCGCTGTATACGCTCTATCTCGTTAGCTTCAGGTGACCACCCGCTATTTATTACTCCCGCTGACCTATGCGCTTCACAAGTTAACTCCGCTTGTTCCAACCCATTGGTCAGCTCACTGTATTCCCGCATCTTTCGAGCATGTTCTTGCGAAGCTGTATGTTTGTCTCTATTAACTCGCTCAGTTTCCAGATGTATACGTTCAACTTCATGTCCCAATGAGTAAGGCCAATCGCCCTCATAGAGCTGCTCTGCTGTCCAATCTGGTCCAGCTTGTCGTGCTAACAACTGCAATTCCGCTGTACAGCTATCTATCTCAAGCATTACTTCACGTGCAGTATCGGCCCAATGCCTAACCGTTTCGACCATACTGACCAATCGCTTCACTTCAGCAGCAGACTGCAATACTTCTTTGCGTGGAGACAGCTTTCTTAACTCCAGTACTATTTTCCGCTTGTCCAATTCCAGCTGCTCTTCTCGGAGCTCCAATCGCTCACGTTCACGAGTGAATGCCTCCCAGCGCTCATCCCAAGCCGCATGCCATGATGCGGAAGATTGCAAGTCAGCGAGTTGAGCCTTTATTGAAAGTAAGCGGACCCAGTCATCCGAAATATGAAGAGCACGTTCCATCCATCCTCGATCCTGCCTGCACTGCGCACTTTCATCATGCAGTGCAGAACGCAGCCGTTCCAATTGTTCCTGCTCCTCATACAACGATTGCAGCTTCCCTTGCAATCGCTCCGCATCTCGCTTCATCTTATGTACACGATCTAAATGATTCAAAGTAACTGCGATCGGCTGTGTACGCCCCCGCTGCTTGAACAAATTATCTAACTCCTGCTGCAAAGCCTGCTCGCTTAATACAACCGAACGCCCCGCCTGAAAGCCGCTGTCATACATAAATGCGCGCAATTCATCGCCTTGCAGCGTATGTACTGCATGCAGCTCATCGAGCGAAATGGCGAAAAGTCGACCGAATAATTCAGGATGCACGCCGCCTAACAGTTCCCGTTCCATGTCCGATTGGCGCAGTTCATGTATGGCTCCATCATTGCTGAGCCTTTGAATGGCAGTACTCCCATCGGCCTTGTTGCTGGATCGTGAGAGCAGCCATCTATGACCTTGCACATCTGTCGCTTCCATTCGACCTGCAAACACTTGCTCACCTGATAAACCATATCGATCCGAGGATCGTTTGGGCCTACCGTAAAGCATCATTTTTATCGCATCTGTTATCGTACTTTTACCTGACTCATTTGGACCCAAAATAACCGTCAATCCATTAGGCGAGAAGGAGTAGGACTTATTGTGCAAATGACCGAGCCTCTCTATATCGACACGTTCGATCTTCATGTTGTCTGCTCCTCTCCTTGCAGCATTTCGACCGCCAATGCTAATCCTTCCTCTAACCATTTACGCCGGATTTCTATGGACTGACTTCCCAACCACTGCTGCAGCTTAGCATTCCCACCTAAAGCTATCAAAGCTTCCTGTAGAAGCTCTTCGACCGCCTCATCAGATTCATGTACTTGGTCTGTCATTCGAATGAGCTCACCTGCAAAAGATTCCGATTCCCTCCATTCATCCAGCTCAAAGACAGCTTGACTATGTACACGAAGCTGAATCGGCCACACTGCATCAAGACCCTCTTCTAAACGTAGCCGCTCCGCCTCTCTCCACGCCTCTTCCAGCTCTATTGCCAATCTCCCACGCTTGAGCTCTGTATGTAATGGCGAAGAACCTGTCAAGGTCAGTCGAGCACAGCTCAAACGCTCTGATCCACGCAATCCCTCTATACAAGCAAACATGGCCTCTAACAGCTCCTGCCTCGTCTCAATTGTTTGCAAAGACAAGCTTTCATCACACCATCGAACATCATCCAAAGGGTGAAAAACAAGTTCAGTAGCTCCATCCGCTTGCACGTCTACCACATAAACACCTTTCGCACCTGTTTCTTTTATGTGCCTGCCCTGAATATTACCCGCATATACGATATAGGGTTGTTCCTGTATGACTTCCCGCTTGTGGATATGTCCTAGCGCCCAATAGTCATAACCTTTTCGAATTAAATCCCCTCGTGAACACGGAGCATATGGATCATGTTCAGCACGTCCATCAACCGTTCCATGAAGCATACCAATACGATACAAACGCTCTGATGACATCGAGTCTCCGTTGACCACACTATCAACTTGCAATCGATACTCCTTCACATGACGCTCTGGCTGTTCAGGGTATTGTAGAGCAATATTGTCATAGACCGCCTTCTGACCGTAAGACATACCTGTTACGACAGCTACAGGCTTACCAGACCGATCATGTATCAAATGAGAGGATGGCTTATCTGTGCCAAATACCGTTACCCCAGATGGCCATGACCAAAAATCCTCTGTCGTCAATGGATCGTGATTACCATGTATAATAAACACGGATATCCCTTTGTCAGATAACCGTTTCATTCCTCTCTCTAATCGCCATACTGCTCTTAACGAACGATGTGTACTGTCATGCAAATCTCCACTTAGTAGAATCGCATCCGCTTCTGCTTGGATCGCCAAATCGACAAGTCGGTCCCACGCTCGGAACACCCCTTGCTCTAATCGTTCCTGCAGCACATCTGGCAGTGATTGCAGCCCACGAAGTGGACTATCAAGATGAAGATCTGCCGCATGGATAAATCGCAGCATTCTGCTCATCGGCAGCCCTCCTTACGAACATACTTTCTCTCTAGTATACCGAATAAGCCGATGCATCGCTATGCACCGGCTTATTTCATACACAGGCTTATTTACATTGTCGTGCTACCTCGTATCAATCGATCAGGGATATACTCCCCTACTTACTTGCGATACGTAAGATAGGTTTGCTTCAGTTCGTGCACAACACGTGATAAAGAATACACCTGCTTTGCTTTAGACCATGCTGATCTCGCCAGTTCATAGCGGAAAAAGGAGTCTGTTATTACCCGCTCCATCGCATTCGTCAACGCTCCAACATCATTAGGAGGAACTAGCAATCCATTTACACCATCCTCAATTTGTTCCGAAATTCCGCCCACATTGGTTCCCACCAGCGCCAACCAGCACAGAGCAGCCTCTGCAAATACAGAACCGAACGCTTCTGCACGAGACGGTAGAACGAATATATCAGAAAACGGCATGAACTCCTCTGGATGCAGCATATAGCCGTAAAATATTGTTTCATCATAAATTTCTAACTCTACAGCCATCTGCTCTAATTGCTTTCGTATCGGGCCATCTCCAATAATATGAAGCACGAACGGATACCCTCTTCGTTTCAATTCAGCACAAGCATGCAGTAGAACATCCAGCCCTTTTGCAGGAACCAGACGACATACCGTTATTAACTGAGGAACCTCGTTATCATGTGCAATTGGCTTGAATCTTTTCTCATCGAATCCATTTGACAATACTTCAATCTGTTCAGGTTGCTGGACATACGCGCCCAAGTAAGACTTAAATGACTCCGACACGGTCATAATCTTATCCGCTCTCGCTTCCAGCTCCTTATAGATCGATGTTAAAAATGTATGTTCAATGCTTCCTGGCTTAATATGCTCATTTAGTATAAGCTCTTGTTCATAACTAGAATGAATCGTCACAATGAGCGGAGTATCCGGGAACAGCCGCTTCATCGCTAGCGCAGCGATTGGATGATGCGCATGAATAAGATCATAGGGCTGCTGGATACGCAGCTTGGTCCACCAAATATAATCTCGATAGGTCTGAATATATTTTTGAACGATAGGAGAACTCTCATACTTCTCCCAATTAAAAGTTTCAAATTCTACACTATCTTGACCTTTACCACGAATGCGTTTAGGCAGTGAGAATAGCTCCATTGACCAGTTAGAGGACTGGAATCGCTCCAATAAGTGAGGAATCATGGAGGATACACCGCCGGGCTGTTCAGGCGGGAAGAACAAAGCTTGTAAAATCTTCAAAGTTGGCCCTCCTTTTTCTTCGCATTTCACACACCATCGTTTATAATATATTAGAAGTTAAATAACAGTAAAGTACAATATTAGGAGTGCCCCCATGTACGAGAATGTGAAATTGTTGTTCACAGATAGCGACATCATCGCACTAACGAGTATGTGTCACTTATATATCATGCTTATTATGATGCTGATGGCTTTTCGCCTGTATATGAAACAACGTTCAAATGCTTATATATTACTTTTCCTATCTGTCGTCATTATGGCGTTGGATCGATTAATGATTATTAATGACTCGGCTCTGGACAATCCGACACAGCAAGTGCTCGGTGCGGGAAGATCCGTATTATTCATGACCTCATTTTTAATGATTAATGTCGCCATTTTGCGACTATACAAACGATTCAATCGCAAAATGCGCATGCGTTTCATGATCTTGTTTCTAGGTGTGCCGATCACCTCTTACTTATCTATGCTGTTGTCTCCTGATGGTAGCTACATCGAGATTACAGCGTGGCCGCTTATTATTTATCAAGTAGTCATCGCATTATTATGTTACAGGTGGATCGCCCCAAAAATCAATCAACGCACTCGTTACACCTGTGCGATCCTTGCCTACCTTGGCGTACTGCTTACTATATTTATTAATGTATTGTGGTACGGTGGCATGAGTGAGTCACTGCTCATTACGAAGCTGTTTATGATTTTAATTTATTTTACAATCGTACTGTTTATCTTCTTTGAACGAATTATCGAAAATTTACAAACCACGTATCGTTCTTCCATTACCGATGGATTAACAGGATTGTACAATCGTCGCTTTATGTATCAACGAATGAATCAATATATTGCCAAAAGCCAAAAAGTATCCGTTATCTTTTGTGATATTGATAATTTCAAACGACTCAATGATACGAAGGGCCATCTTGTAGCAGATGAAGTATTAATAAAAGTCGCCCAAATCGTCAGAGATGAAGTAGATGATTGTGGGTTGGCGGGGCGGTTTGGGGGAGAAGAAATTATTGCATTTGTTCAGCAGAAGCAGAAACAACTGTCTCCCGCACATATCGCAGAACAAATTCGAGCACGAGTTGAAGAAGAAACGGGCTCTACGATTAGCATCGGCTACAGTTCCCTAATAAAAGGACAAACGATCGAGGAACTCGTTCGAGAAGCAGATCAAGCGATGTATCATTCCAAGCAAACTGGCAAAAATCGTGTTACCTGCTATCAAGAAATTGAAGGGAAAATTACACCACTTAGTTCGTACTAATTTCATTTTCCATACGCCGACAATAACACCATACATATAACGAACAAAACCTCCATTTCCACTAGCGCAGTGGATCTGGAGGTTTTTCATTCATTCATTTCTCAATGCATATTTTACAATCGAACAAACAATTATTGAATATCACGCTTTTTGAACACCAAGATGGAGACAAGAAGCAGCGCTAACATGTACAGTGCATACATAGCGAATGAGAAGCCGAATGTTGCTCCCTCAAATGGTAGGTCACCAGCATAATAAGAATTCCAATTCAGATGAGGGTACACCGTATACTTATACCACGGCTTATCGAAAACAAACATGTTAATCATACCGGCCAACGTATTCAATATTACTGCAATACTGATGGAAAGCCCTAGACTTCTTGTCAATACAGCTGCTGTGAACGCAATAAATATATAAAACAATTCATTTGGCAAAGTCAAAAAGAATGGAAGAATGGTTCCTTCCCATAACACATTAATTCCGCCAGCGGAAGCATCAAATAAAATAAACGCGGCAAGCGCCGTTACAAGCAGCATGGCCAAATTAACGAACAAGACGACTAAAATAATCGTAACCAGCTTAGACATTAAAATGGTTGTTCGGCTAGCAGGTCTAATCAGCAATTGCTTAATCGTTCCATCTTTGAACTCATCTGTAATGATCTGCGATGCAATGACGACGGAGAAAATACCTGTAAACACGCTCGTGATTTCAAAAATAACCGAAGTGAATCCAACACTGCCCACTTCACTACCACCCTTTGATTGAACCCATAACTGAAGGCCAATTGCAGCGGCTAGAACGACGAGCAAGAAGAGAAGGTAGTACGGCAGCTGTCTCTTGCTCGTTATCTTCATCCATTCATTCTGAACTAATGATGTAAAGTAACTCATTGAATGTGACCTCCCTTCGTCATCGACAAGAACTTGTCCTCTAATGTTTCCGCAATAGAGCGTACTTCATAAATCTTGATGTGATGACGAACGAAGTGTTCCACAACTTCAGGTATTTGGTCGCGAGTAAGTGTGAGCGTTACGACGTTATTCTCCACCTGTGCTGGTTGATAGGAAGTTCCCTCCAACGACTGTACGGCCGCCTCTCCTTGCTCCACATGGAATTGAATAGTACGAGTCGTCTGCTGCTCTTCTGTGTGCTTCGTATCAAGAATTTGTTCTCCTACATATTTACCGTGTTGGATAACCACTACTCGATCGCACATAAGCTCAATTTCTGATAGCAAGTGACTAGATACCAAGATAGAAATGTTCTCTTCTCTAGCTAAACGCTTCAAATAATCCCGCAGCTCTCTAATTCCAGCAGGATCAAGACCGTTTGTCGGTTCATCCAAAATAAGAATCGACGGCTGATGCAGCAGCGCTTGTGCAATACCGAGACGCTGTCTCATACCTAGAGAGTAGTTTTTCACCTTTTTGTCCAAAGCCTGATCCAGCTCGACAAGCTTTACGATATCATCTATGCGTGATTGAGAAACCGATTTCCCGCTCATACGCGTAAAGTGCAGAAGATTCTGTCTGCCAGTCATAAACTTGTACAGCTCTGGATTTTCTACAATCGCCCCAACATGAGCCATCGCCTTAGCCCGATCCTTAACTACATCATGTCCCTCTATAAGGATAGTACCTGAAGTTATACTCATTAGCCCGACCATCATTCGAATGGTCGTTGTCTTGCCGGCACCGTTAGGGCCCAAGAAACCATAAATCTCTCCACGTTTTACCTGGAAGGAGAGCTGATCAATTAGTGTTTTTCCACGAATTTTTTTGGTGACATTTCGCAGTTCCACTACGATATCATTCATCTGTTGTTGACCCCTTTCATCTATCTCTGTATCCAACATCTGCGATACGGTTGTTCACACAAACTTATTATCCATTTATCCGTTTAATGAACACTATGTCCTTACGTTTCAATAGCTGCTTAGTTTCGTTACAATATCTTAAGAAAATGGAATCAACTAGAACATTGCATGCAATGGCCTACGTTCGGTACACTACTACTATAGTAGTATTACACAATAAATAATTGTTCAAGCTGAATTTACTAAAAGGAGCAATAACTCAAGTATGACCAATATCAATACCCAACCTACCCTCCCAGAAACGTATAAGCAGCAAATAAAACAGATGCTGGGAGAAGAAACAGAAGCATTTTTGCAGAGCTTTTATGAAGAACGTACGTACGGACTGCGTATCCATCCACTTAAGTGGCAACTGCATAAAACGACACTAGAGCCAATGATGAGCACCTTTTCCCTGCAATCGGTGCCATGGTGTAACGAAGGTTATTATTACGATTCCAATACACGTCCCGGTAAACACCCGTATCATGCAGCAGGATTGTACTACATCCAAGAACCATCTGCCATGTCAGCCGTTCAATTGCTCGATCCACAGCCAGGTGAAATCGTACTCGATCTAGCAGCTGCACCAGGTGGGAAGACGACACATATTGCTGGACGCCTCCAAGGCAAAGGACTGCTTATCGCAAATGAAATACATCGCGAACGTGCCAAAATATTAGCAAGCAACGTGGAACGGATGGGATGTACGAATGCAATCGTTACGAACTCCGATCCAGATACATTAGCAGAACGCTTCCCTATGTTCTTTGATCGCATTATGCTTGATGCGCCATGCTCTGGCGAAGGCATGTTCCGTAAAGATACAGATGCTATTCAAGAATGGTCTCCTGATCACGTGACATTGTGCGCAACTCGTCAATGGGACATCATTCAAGCCGCGGTTAAAATGCTAAAGCCTGGAGGTACGATCGCTTACTCCACATGTACGTTCAATTACGCGGAAAATGAACATACGATTGAACGCTGGCTGGATCGTTATCCAGACTTTACACTTGTGAAACAAGAACGCATATGGCCGCATAAACAACGCGGCGAAGGCCATTATGTAGCTGTATTACGTCGTGCTAGCCATCTTGAGGATACAGCAGAAAGCCCGATTTCATCAGCTTCCGTTGCTATGACGTCGTACGCAACTGGCGATACTTCAACTCGCTTTGAAAAAGGAAATAAAGGAAAACAGAAAAAGGCAGCTGGCCGAAAAAATAATTCGTCTTCAAATGTAGATGCTGTATATGAACAGTTTGTGCAATGGACGTACGAATATATGCCTGACTGGCAAACTCCTTTGTCCGGTAAGCCTATTCTGTTCGGAGAGGAGCTATACTGGCTCCCAGCTCCATCTGATTTCAGCGGGGAGCAGAGCAACTGGCTGGAAGGAAAGTTGAATGGACTTCGTGTACCACGTCCCGGCCTGCATCTTGCCCATGTGCTCAAACAGCGCATTGAGCCTGCTCATGCATTGGCATTATCTTTGCTTGATCCGGCATCTGCATCATCATCTATTCAGTTGTCTACAGCAGCCGATGCAGCAGCCATTCAGAAATACTTGAACGGTGAAGCATTACTGCTTGATCAAGATATACAAGCCGACAGCAGTGAAGTTGCGAAAGGCTGGACACTTGTCGCTATCGATGGCTTGCCAATTGGCTGGGGTAAATTAGCTAACGATATGATTAAGAACCATTATCCAAAAGGATTGCGTGCTGTCTACCTGCTCTAGCTTTCATGTACTCTTGTACGTATAACGAACCGCGGCTACATAAATATAGCCGCGGTTTCGTTTATTGTATCTTTGCTCAGCTTTACACTCATGTAATGGGCAATGCACATTTACAAATCTGTATACTATTTCTTCCTAATCTTCATCATACATGAACGTAAAATAAAGCATCATCAATTATTTCATCATGGTACATCATGTTCAGATGCAATGCTGCAAACGATTGTTCCTTTGCCAGCTCTTGCACGATCGACTCTCCCATATAATGTCGCTCACGGCTCGTACCTGGAACTCTAAAGTCAATAAAACCTGACAACTGCTCACCTTCCGTATTAATCGTTGCCAAACCTACCGGCAATGAGCCTCCCTGCTCCGTATAAATATCATACATTAGCGTATCTCCATCATCTCTTGCGAGAATGATTTGGATGCCAAGTGCCTCACTTGGATGTGGGGGACAAATTGCTAATTCATGCTTGTAGTCGCCTATATGCTGTTGAAGCCCTTGATTCGATGTCGTTAGCTTGAGCGTTGAATAATCTTGAACGACGTTCCTATCGTCAGTTTGACCCTCTTGATATTCATCATCGAGAACATACTCATCATCAACTTCATATTCTTCTTCATCGTCCCATTCCTCCCACGATGTCTCAACAGAAGAACTTACAATATGCGAATACTTCCCATTAATAACCTGCAGCTCCCGCTGCTCAGCATCTACTGCATCAGACAATCGATCAATGTAGCGCTCTACGACTTGTTCCAATTGTTGCTCCATCTCACCTGAGCTTAGCACCTCTTCATCGATAATGAGCGTACTATATAACCTACTTCCTTCCCTATACATGACGAGCAACGTTGCCGTATATACGCCATCTATGAGTATATCGATTGCTTCTGCCCCTGCCGTTACAAAGTCCGGTCTCAATTCTAAGAGATGCATACATAACCCCCTGCTTATTCTGACAAGTATTAATCAATATTAGCATGCCTAGCTAAACGGTTAGGCATGCGCCCAATTACACATCACCTTGGACAATCGCCTATACCGAGACGTGATATAAGCATATGATACGATATGCCGAATGACGGAAGTTCCGCCGCATCAATACATCTGCACGGAACCCTGTACCCCCTTCGGTAGAGCTAACTACAAGGGTAGAGGAGGAATGAGAAGATGGGCGCAGTAGGAGGATACTACAATTCGATAGGTGTTGTTTTGGTATTGTTCATCTTGTTGGTCATCATCTCTCGTGCTTTAACTTACTGATGCCGCGAACGATGGCAACACGAAAAAGGAGGGGACTGCTCCCCTCCTTTTTCGGCGTTCATCTATTAAGTTAAGAAATATTTCTTCAGTACTGCATGAACACCGTCATCATTATTCGGTAACGTAACTTCATCTGCCGCTGCTTTGACATCGAGCGGTGAGTTATCCATTGCAACGCCGATACCAGCAAATTGAATCATGGTCATGTCATTATAATAGTTGCCGACAGCCATTACATTCTCGCTCGAAATGCCGCGCAGCTGCGTCAAATGCTTCAAGGCGTTACCTTTCGTTGCTTCCCTATGCATGATATCGATAAAGAAATCGCCAGACCGAATAAATTGGACTTTATGATCCCATAGGCTCAACGCCTGTTGAACACGATCCATATCTTCTTTGTAGCCACTCATCGTCAGCTTCAAAACAGGACTTGGTAGGTTATCCCAGCCTGGGAAGTTTTTCGGCTCAATTAAAAATTGCTTATACGTATCCAACCAATCAGCGGATAGTAAATCAACTTGGTTCACATAAAGGTCAAAGGCTGTGTTGATATCATAATGCACCTTTTCTTCATTGCAGTATGTTACGTATGGCTCTAGCTCCATTTGACTCAGCTCAAATTGATGAAGCATGCTTTTATCTTTAGAAGCTACTGTAGCCGCTCCATTATGAGTAATAACAACACCTTCTAGACCCAACTGCTCCAAATAAGGCAATGTACTCACTGGGCTTCTACCTGTACACAATACGATCTCCACGCCTTGAGCAGCAACTTCTCGGATCGTATTCGCATTCACCTCAGATAAAGAATGATCATCATGGAGCAAAGTTCCATCCATATCAAGGGCAATCATTTTAATGTTATTCATGCTGTCAACCTCCATCTGCTGTTTTCAAACTAATAAACTAAGAAGCCAAGAAGCTAAAAAGCTAAGTAGTAGCTTGCTGCAACGAAGCCAGTTCTTCCTCGCTCAATTCCCGCCATTGGCCGATTGGCAGCTCAGAATCGAGCTGCAAAGGTCCCATCGTTAGTCGTTTTAAGTACACAACGTGCTTGCCGACTGACTCAAACATACGCTTTACCTGATGGAACTTGCCTTCGGTAATCGTAAGTTCAATGTGGCTGAGAACTTCTCCCGTTGGCAACGACTCCTTGCTCTTTATGACAAGCTGTGCTGGCTTCGTTACATAACCATCATCCAACGTTACCCCAAGAGTCATGGCTGCTACATCCTCTTCTGTTACATCCCCACTGACACGAGCGAAGTATGTCTTCGGCACATGCTTGCGCGGTGCTAGAAGTTCATGTGCCAGCTTGCCATCATTCGTAAGTAGCAGCAATCCTTCTGTATCTTTATCCAGCCTTCCGACAGGGAATGGCTCGAAGCATAGCATCTCGTCAGGAAGCAAATCGATCACTGTTCGCTCACGACGATCTTCTGTCGCGGAAATAACCCCTGGCGGCTTATGCAGCATAATATAGACATACTCTCGATACTCCACTTTCTCCCCATCGAATCGTACATCATCTGTATCAGGCTCCACTTGCTTGCCGCTGTCTTTGACAGCAGAACCATTTACCGTTATAAGCCCAGCCTTTGCCCATCGTTTAATCTCTGAACGAGAACCGAACCCCATATGTCCGAGCAGCTTGTCCAATCTCATTTTAGCCATTAGGTTGTCCACCTCCATGCAGCTGGATATTCATTTTTCAAAATACCATCCACCCATTTGCCGAAGCCAAGCGGACAATTATCTACAGTTATCATAACGTAACCCTTCCTATCTTTCACACCTAAATCGGAAGCAGTACATAGTCGCTCCGGATCAATCGTCAACGTATCGCCTCGTAAATAAGCAATCACTTCTTGCTGTTCCAATTCCAATGGCAATACACGAAGCATATCGCTTGGCTGCAAGGCAAGTGCTAACGCATGAGAAGGGTCAAAGCGTCCATTTTTCAACGTACCTAAAAACAGGCCTGGTCGTGCAACTTTTAACTTTAGCAAGATTTCTACTGGAAGCGGACAATCATAAGCATAACTGCCAATACAAGCATTTAGCTCATACCTGTCATTCGATAGCTGTTGCTTGCTCCACCCTGCATACGTATCAATAAACTCTTGTTCTGGACGGCGTAGTCCTTTCGGTAATCTTACCATCTGATCTTTACGGGAGTCCGACTTATGGGTCTGTTTCCCTTTGCCCTTCAGCTTGGGACGACTAGAGACATAAGATAGTTTACGAACTGTATCAGCATCTGCTGCCGGTTGTTGTAGGCTTGCAACAGAGCGAGCTGATCGCTCCCCTTCACGTTCCAATACAGCAACATAATGACCCTCGCCATTTACTCGGTGGGGCCATAAGCGTATCGTTCCTGCCGTTGCTTCAATTGCTTCATCTGAAGCCTCCCAGCCCTGCTCTTCCATACATGCTCGGGCCCACTCTGGCCGTCCCGCTTCCATTCCGTGTTTCAAATCTACCGCTCTCACACGGAAGTCAGGATATTTAGTTAGGAATCGTGCAATCGAAGCTTCGTTCTCTTCAGGAGAGAATGTACAAGTCGAATAGACTAAACGACCTCCTGGAGCAACAAGCTTGGCAGCACTATCCAATATTTCCTGCTGCATAGCCGAATAAGCAGTAACCGGCTCACGTTCCCATGCACGAACCATATCAGGGTCTTTGCGGAACATCCCTTCTCCAGAACACGGTGCATCCACGAGCACACGATCAAACCATTGCGGAAAAGCATCGGCAATTCGTGATGGGTCTTCATTTAACACAACCGCTCGTGTGACTCCGTACAGCTCCATGTTTCTTACAAGTGCTTTGGTCCGATCTGGATGAATGTCATTCGTAACAAGCACTCCATTTTGCCCAATCCTGGATGCGATTTGAACCGACTTTCCTCCAGGTGCTGCACATAAGTCCAGCACATAGTCCCCATCCTGCGGCTCCAACAGCTCAACTGGCGCCATCGCACTCGGTTCCTGAATATAATAGAAACCAGCATGATAATAAGGATGCTTGCCTGGGCGAAGTGAAGGATCAATATAAAATCCATCCTGCGTCCAAGGTATCGGCTTCAGTTCCATAGGGGCAATTTCTTTCCATGCCTCTACACTTTTTTTAAGCGTATTTACCCGCAATCCCGCATAAGGCGATATATGATAGCTGTGCAAAAAAGACTCCCACTCCTCGCCAAGTCGATTTTGCATCTGTTCGATAAACATTTGAGGTAACGTCTTCATTTTGTCATCCTTTCAGCTAGCTATTGCACATAGGAAATAGGCAACAACCCAAACAACATCTCTAAATAGCATATCACGTCTGGCTATTTTTTTGAAAGAAATGAAGGGGTAACTCTGTCGAAAGTTGTCTTATTCGTGATTCTCCCTGCTTAAATCTTTCATTTTTGTCACATTAGCTAATTTCACGATATTTAAGCTCGCATGCCCATCCATAAGTTGATATGATAATTTAGTTAATAGAAAGGCATTGGTCATACTCATGACACAACAACAAGATGAACATGACATTAGAACACAAGAAGGAGGTAATGCCCCAATGCTACGTATCGAACAGTTGTCCCACTCCTTTCGCAATGGAGATGAGGTCACTCCCGTCCTGCAGCACATCGACTTTCAAGTAGAGAAAGGCAGCATGGTCGCACTGCTAGGCAGCTCAGGATCAGGCAAATCAACACTGCTCAATTTGATGGCAGGCCTTATGAAGCCTACGGAAGGAAATATTTATATAAACGGACACAACATCGTGAAAATGAATGAAAATCAACTCGCTGAATTTCGCAGAGGAAATATCGGATTTATTTTTCAAGCCTATGAACTTATTCCGAACTTAACCGTTATCGAAAATGTTGAACTCCCGTTCGTGTTCCAAGGCATCTCTCCTCGTAAAAGACGTGAGAAAGCCCAACATTTACTCGAACAAGTCGGCTTACCAGACAAAGGAAAGATGTTCGTCTCTCAACTATCAGGTGGCCAGCAGCAGCGCGTAAGTATCGCACGTTCACTTATTACAGAACCGTCTGTTATTTTTGCGGACGAGCCTACTGGAAACTTGGATACGAAAACAGAGGATGAAGTCATCTCCATTCTGAAGCAGCTCAATAAGAAGATGAATACGACTTTCGTTATCGTTACCCACGAACGAGAAGTTGCTGAGCATACAGAACGCGTACTAACCCTTAAAGACGGCCATCTTATTGAAGATGCAGTAACAACAAATGCGCAAGCATCTGGCTCCGATCTAGGAGGCGTACATACATGAGGTTTGGTGATTATATCCGCATATCTTTTGACCAGCTTCGTAGGCGTAAAGTCGTTACCATGCTATGTGCAATGGGAATTTCGATCGGCTGTGCTGCAATTGTCGTAGCGATGAGCATTGGTGAATCTGCCGCCCAATATTCAGAAATGCAGATGAGCCGCTGGTTTAAGCTTGATGAGATTACCGTCTCCCCACAAAGTGCGGGACAATCTGGTGATCCATCTGCAAAGCCTGAAATTGATGAAGGGTCACTGCTTACTTCACAGAAGCTTGAACTGATTCGTACATTTCCACATGTACTAGCCGCTGCTCCGATGGAGGAGATCGGTCACTATCAAACGAAACTAGCCAATGGAACTAGTTCTTATGCGCAAGTGATCGCAACTGATCTGAATAGCTTACAAGCTTTCGGACATCAAATGCGTTTGGGAGCTGTCTCGGATTTGCCTCAAACCGTAATTGCTAACTTTGGCGCAACATTCGGATACGTGGATGAAAAAGCAAGGCAATCGCTCTACGATAAGCTGCGTCAAAATCCATATGATGATGAAATATACAAGCAGCTCGAAAATTTAGATCGTCTGCCAGCGAACTTATACCAGCAGTCTATTCAATTTGTTCAATACGACCAACAATCTGGTCGAGAAATGCTTTCTCCCCCACTTCGAGTGACGGGCGTACTGAAGAAACCAGATAGCCAAACCGATAATATGTCAATGAACCAGAAAATTATCTATGTATCTCTCGAAACAGCAGAATGGTTGCGTAAGCAGCCAGGATTTAGACCTATTGCATCAGATGCATCCATGAATACGGTATCGGCAAGCGTGGAGCATTATCCATTAGTGACAGTAAAAGTAGATAGTCAACAACACATAACGCAAGTGGAAAACAAAATTAAGCAGCTGCGTCTTACTGCAAGGAACAACTTAGAACAAAAAGAGCGTCTTGAAAAACAATTTGCTATGGTGCGCACGATCGCACTTGGTATCGGCTTATTTGTTCTATTCATCGCTTCTATCTCAATTGTTGTAGCCATGACGATGTCTACTCATCAACGTAGACGTCAGATCGGAATTATGAAGGTACTCGGTGCTAACTTAAGGCAAATCCGCAACATGTTCATCGTAGAAGCTACGCTAATTGGTCTACTCGGTGGAATTATGGGGGTAATCCTCTCTCATTGGATTATATGGGGAATTAACGGCCTTGTACTTTCGAGCGGTGCTGAAGCTGCTGAGATTCTATTTATCGCGCCTTGGATTATACCATTGGGTATGTTCTTCGCGATTATTACGGGAATACTGGCTGGACTATACCCTGCAATCAATGCGTCTCGTACAGATGCTCTGACAGCCATTCGCCGTGACTAAGCCGTGACTAGTATATGTAAATTAGAAGAGGAGCACTCCCGATATGAAAATAAAAAAAATAATCAAATGGACGATTATTCTCGGATTGTTAGGCGGTATCAGCTATGGACTATATTCATTTTCTCAGCCTAAAACGATGCCGTTAGATACAGCAGCATCTCAAGAGCTTACCTTCCCCGTTACTAAGGAAACGTTAGTAAAGACAATCGCAATAACAGGTAAGTCATCTTATGTCAGTGAAACGATTGTATATGCACCTTATAATGGAAAAGTGAACAAGTGGAATGTCAAGGATGGACAACAAGTGAAACGTGGTGACACGTTGTTCCAGCTCGATCCAACTTCTATTCAACAAGAGATTTCAAGAGCAGAAACCGAAATAAAGAAACAAGATCTCGAAGAGCAGCTAGCTAAGTTCAAAGGTGAGTTTGCAACAAACGAACAAAATGCTCCGTTGACGGAAGAAAGCTCCAAGCAGCACTATGTACAAAAAGAAACGGAACGGGTACAGAAAGAAATCAATTCCCTTACACGTACCATTCAACAAAAAGAGATTGCAGAGAAAAAATCAAAAATAGCTCAATCTCATTATATCGCGCCTGTGTCAGGTATTTTCCTCTATGATGATGCGGCTAAGCTCCCGCAGCAAGTACAGGAAAATATGCGTGTAGGCAAAATTGTAGATGTGAATCAACTTCAGCTTGTAACTTATGTTGGGGAGCAAGATATCTTCTCACTTAAACCAGGCATGTCCGTCGAAGTAGAGCTAACTGCGCATAAAGATATTAAATTAAATGGTGATGTCGTAAAAGTATCTAAATTCGCTAAAACAGGATCAGACGGTACGGTTGTATCACCGGCTCAATTCGAAGTGATTGTAAGTCTAGCTAAAAATCCAAATCTGATTGCAGGCCTTAGCTTAAACGGAAAGGTTGAGGTGGAACGCAAGGATAGCACGATTGTTGTACCTACACTTGCAGTTATGAAAGACAGCGAAGGATCTTATGTAATGCTCAAAGGTGCTGATGGTACAGTAAAGCGTCAAAATATAAAAGTAGGTTTGGAGACAGCCGACAAGACAGAGGTGCTGGAAGGACTAAAGCCTGGAGAGCAAGTAACACTGCAATAATTCATTTCTATTACTAACATGCGAAATGCGAAGCGAACAAAAGCAGTCCTCCCACGCAAATGGGTTGGACTGCTTTTGTTATCATGTCTCAAGTTGTGCTAGGGTGTTGTTTCGTTCGTTTCGTCCACATGTAAATCGATGTCATCCAAGCTGACAAGCTGTATCAATTCAGCATCCGTTATTGGAATAGTGATGTCTCTTGGCTCAGCTTGAGCTCCTTCATCACTAGACACAAGTTCTAGTAGTAAAGCTGTCTCGATCCGTACAGTACCAAGCGCAATGCCCATACAATTATCCGGATATGGCGACAGCTTATGTAAAGCTGCTTCCCATAATTTAATCGCTCCCACCGTATTATGGTGGTGCCAATGATGCAGTCCCACTGCAACTTGCAGCAATCCTTGATAGAATGGTTTCCGGCCTTCTTCCAGCCAGAGCTCCTCCATTACATCATGGCAAGCATAGTAATCACGATGTTCATTGAACAGTTTCAGAAAACGGACGAACAATCGATCATAGGACGTTCTCATCCTTCTGATTCGCCACTCTTTTTCTTACATTCTTTAATCAAAAGAGTAAGTTCTTCTTCCAATTGTTTGAAGCCTGTGAGGTCACGTTCCATCCACAGACTGTTAAAGCGGCTTTGGAAAGCTATCGCTTCACTAATGCGATGATAGAAGTACAAATCTTGAATTAGCGTCAAGCACTTCTGGACGAGCTTCGCATCATCTTCGAAGTTCTTTTGAGCATCCAAAATTTCTTGACGTATGCTGGACATCTCATTATCTAGAATAAAGGCTGCTTCCGCAGACTTTTTCAAGCGTTCACGCACTTCATCAGGCAAGCTATCCCGATATTTGTAATTCAATGAATGTTCAATTGTGGCCCAGAAGTTCATCGCCAACGTACGGATCTGAATCTCGGCCAGTACATGCTTATAACCTAACGCTGTCTGTACCGGATATTCTACGATCATATGGAAGCTGCGGTAGCCACTTTCCTTAAAGTTCGTTACGTAGTCCTTCTCATAAAGAACAGTCATGTCCTTACGGTGACGGATCAATTCTGCAAGTGAATGAATATCTTCTACGAACTGACACATGATTCGAATACCTGCGATATCCTCAATTCCACGTTCAATATCATCCATATCGATAGATAATCGTTTTGCCTTCTCCAAAATACTCGAAATCCGCTTAATGCGTCCCGTTACAAATTCTATTGGCGCATATTCCTCACGCTTTTTTAACTCGCTGCGCATCGTTTTGAATTTAACTTTCAATTCTTCGACAGCTTGTTCATAGGGCAGCAAAAACTTCTTCCAATCTCTTCCGTCCATAACGAACGCCTCCTGTCCGTTCCCATCGTTCATTGTATGCGGTTAGGTATGTTAACGTTGTCTGACTTTATTATAGGTAATTATTTATGATCTCGACCAATTGCCTCAGATATGTGTCGGTAGCCATCTCGCTTCAACAAGGCTTTCAAGCCCGTCGTTATCTCACGGCTAATGCCTGGACCGCGATAAATAAGCCCTGTATACACTTCCACTAGGCTTGCACCAGCACATATTTTTGCGTATGCATCTTCTGCTGTAAATACACCGCCAGAGCCAATTATCGGGATACGCCCGCCCGTATGACGGTATACGTTCCGAATAATTTCTGTAGAATGCTCAGTCAATGGCTTGCCGCTCAAGCCGCCTGCTTCCATACGATTCGGATGATTGGTACCTGCACGTGACAACGTTGTATTCGTAGCAATAATTCCAGAAACTCCGCTCTGCACGATTGTCTCTGTCATATGGATCAAATCTTCGTCTGTGACATCAGGTGCTATTTTAACAAGGATTGCTTTATTTTTCTGATTTTTATCATTTAGTGTCTGCATTTCTGCTACAACTGCATTCAGCAAAGATCGCAGCTCATCACCATGCTGTAAATTACGCAAATTAGGCGTATTGGGAGAACTAATGTTCACCACGAATAAATCTGCTGCATCATAAAGTTTACGTATACATGCCAAATAGTCCTGCTCGGCCTGCTCATTTGGCGTTACTTTATTTTTGCCAATGTTCACCCATACAGGTATACGTCGTTCCTTAACGTTGGAAAGGCGATTCAGCATTTGATCTGCGCCTTCATTATTGAATCCCATGCGATTGATGAGTGCTTCATCTGGAGGGAGTCGGAACATGCGAGGCTTCTCATTGCCTAGCTGACCGACAGGAGTAACGGTTCCTACTTCCATGAATCCTAATCCAATGGAGGAGAAGCCTTCCACAGCGGCGGCATTTTTGTCTAACCCTGCGGCGAGTCCGATTGGCGAATGAAAATGTAAGCCAAATAAATCGGTCGCAAGTGCTGGATCTTCTTTTACCCCATATATCGAACGCATCAGCGGCTTCATGCCAGGAACTTTACTAGCCCCTGCAAGCCCTCCGATGACGAGGTGGTGTGCACGTTCTGGATCCATTCGAAAAAATATCGGTTTGCCAATGCTGCGGTATATCAATCGTTCCACTCCGTTCTTCGCTCTTCATTAAAATAGCTTTATATTTTGTTATGTTATCTATTCTAACATAAAAAAGGGGTTCGGTCTCGAAAATACGCTTAATCTGATACAATTTTGCGTATCCATCCTATCCTATTTTACTGATTTCCAATCAAAATGAAAAGAGATCGAAATTCAATATCATACTAGCCTTCTACATAGTAAGCGATTACAATAAAAATAGGAATACATACGAAAGGTGATGAATTTATGAGTGCAAAGCGAATGCCGCCAACTCGAAAAACAAAACAAGAAGCACAGGTAAACCGCAAAGCAATCTACATCGTTGGGAGTTCATTGCTTATTGTTACCGTCCTACTAAGCGTATTTATTTTACTGAAATAAAAATCCACTTCTACTAGCAAAAAGAGGTCTGCTCCTTCCACAGAGCAGACCTTACTTTTATCCTTATGAAATCAAATTACAATTTAATCCAACCATTTGTAGACTTTATTAGGATTCTCTTGTCCTGGTGTTAAAGGTACACGGTAACGCTCATCATCTGCTGGGACAACGGTTAAGTCTGGCAAATGCCCCGACGTAATGGTCACCTTCGTACCCATCGCCACCAAATCAAACAACTCCTCCACGTCCGCATTGGACATCCGAATACACCCAAGTGATTGATCCTGTCCAATGGAATCCAGATCATTAGTCCCATGAATAGCATACTGCGTATGAGACAAAGCCATTCCACGGCTGCCATATGCACCTGAGGAACTCCCATTCGGATTGACCACTTTCTCCGAAATAACGAATGAACCTTCCGGTGTACGCTCTCCGCCTAATCCTACTTTATAATTGCGTAGCATGATGGAACCGCTCACGACAGCCAATCGATGGGACTTTTTATCAATAATAATGCGAAGTGGCTCTTTGAAAGGTTCTGCTGCTCCTGTGGCCCACTGCTTGTCTAGGGCGCGCTTCGCCTTAGGCACAGTCTTCACAGCAAGCTTATTATGTACATCCTTATATATTTCTGACCATTCTGCATGTATGCCGGAAACTACATTACGAGGATATCCCTTCGCTAGCTCTCCGACCGAAACTGGTGGCAGCCCCCCTCGTTCCAGGACAGTAGCATGTGTAGACATCGCCATTAAGCGATGTTCTGCATCACGAGCCCATGCAGCAGCTTCCTTTTCTGCTTGTATACGTTCTGGCTCACATTCGCAATCTGCATCTCCAGGGAAATACGTTTGACTGCTTCTACTTTCACTTTGCGCTTTACTTTTAACGATTGCCCATACCTGTGGCTCAGTTGTCCAAATACTCCATCGACCATGCTTCTGTAAGGTAACAAGTGTGGACGACTGATTCTGTTTCGCAGCCTTTACTACAGCCTGTCTCAGCTGACGATCACTCTGGGCTGAACTCGTCTTTTCCACGTACACTACCGATCCATGGCCTGATACAGGCAAAATATGTCCCTTGCTCGAACCTTCCTCTTTACCTTCTAATTGTTTATCCACAGGTTTAGAAGTATGAGTCTCACCTTCAGGATTTGGCTGGGCAACCTTTTCCACGTTCTGCTCGGTTGATGGTGCCATCGCATCTTCACCTATTATGATCGGCCCTATTAATAGAAATAGAAGAAGAGCTACAAACACTCTCATTCCTTGTTTGATTCGATTACGCTTTCTTATCCGCTTCTGGATAGCTTGCATCAGCAACATTTGTTCTTCCTGAAAACGCTCTATCGGCAAAGGCTCATTCTCAAACGCCTTATATATATCACCTGCTTGGTTATAACAATAGCTAGCTTTACGCAGCTGACCTTCTTTTTCATATTGCTTCCCCAGTAAATACCATGCCATGCGGTTGTCAGGATGAGATTGTACATACTTCTTCATATAGGCTTCGTCTTTTTCCGTCCATTCATCCAGCCGATTGCTCACTATGCCCTCAACTCCCCCTGGCTCTATATTTTCTATATCGGCAATTGTGGACTAGATCACAAGTGTTCCTTTGTATGAAAATATATATATTTAAAAATCCCCGCCGAGGCGAGGATTTGGTTGGTTGGTTGTATTTTCTTTATAATCTCTATATAACTTAGTTGAACGGTGTATCAGCAATCTTGATGGAGTCTGTTGGGCAGCCATCGCATGCATCTTGCATGTCATCAAATAGGTCTTCAGGGATTAGCTTCACACCCATGTTGCCGTCTCCATCATAAATTGTTTCTGCTAGACCTTCATCATCGTAGTCATAAACGTCAGGAGCCGTTGCTCCGCAAGCACCACAAGCGATGCACGTGTCTTTATCAACCCAAGTATATTTTCCCATTGGTAGTTCCCTCCTGGTATTCAAGTCAGATCGTCTTGATTCCTCCGTATTCAAATATAATACAAACAAGCCTCAAGTTCAAACGATTTCCATGTTTTTTATAATAATTCTAGATAGTATTTTCACCTAAATTTGTATAAACTATTATGTCCCAAATGACTATCACACAGCTATTTCCAATCCTCACCATCCCGATTCTCATATTCTCTTAAGAAATCCGTTTGCAAGGAGGTTCCCCTTACTCGATGATTACGGATAAGCGTGGAAGGATCATCTCCTAGCATACCCAACATAACGACCGCGTTTTCACCATATTTGTTACGCAAACTGTCTACCGTCTCGTTCAATTTGTCTCGCTTCGGTTGTTGTTCATAGGCAAATAAATCAAGCTGTACAACCGCCTCTTCCTTAGGAACTAAATTCTGCCCTGTAATTCCCAACAACCGCAATGGTCCACGACCTTGCCAATGGCGCTCGTACAGTTTCCATGATGCTTCCACCAAATGCTGTGCATCATCTGTCGGTGTATCCATCGTTAATGAGCGCGTAAACGTCTTCATATCTGGAGTGCGCAAAGTTAACTGCACCGTCTGCGCCATCATGTGCTGCTTACGCATGCGACGAGCCACTTGGTCAGCCAAATTTAGCAGTACTCGACGTATATCGCCATCTGACTCAACGTCCTGCGGTAACGTGGTTGTGTGCCCAATGGACTTGCTAGCTTCCCTCTCAGCCCGAACTTCACCATGATCAATGCCATTTGCAGCTTGCTTCATTCCTATTCCAAATACGCCAAAATGGTTCTCCAACCTCTGTACATCTGTCCGGGCAAGCTCACCAATTGTATGAATGCCAAGACGACGTAGCTTCTCGGCCGTTTTACGCCCGATTCCGAACAACTCTTGACATGGACGATGCCACAGCTTATCAGCCACATCGCGTATTCGCAGCACCGTAATGCCATTCGGCTTTTTCATATCCGATGCCATTTTAGCAAGCAATTTATTCGGCGCAACACCAATTGAGCAAGGAATGCCTAGCTCCTCACGAATACGCATCTGCAGCTCTTCTGCAATATGCAGTGGAGTTCCGAACGATTTTGAACCTGTTATATCTAAATAACACTCATCAATAGATACCGCTTCCACTAATGGTGTATAGGAACTAGCTATATTTAGAAAAGCGCGTGAATATTTACGATATAAATGAAAGTCTGGCTTAATAATGATAAGAGACGGGCATATTTTCTGAGCTTCACGAACACGCATACCTGTGCGAATACCATAACGTCTAGCTTCATAAGAACAAGTTACAATAATCCCTTTACGCTGCTCGATGCTACCCGCTACAGCCGTTGCCTTATGTTGATACGTATCCGGCTCCTCCGCTGCATGTACAGAACAGTAAAAAGCGTTCATGTCCAAATGAAGAATAACTTTTCCCTTTGTCGGGTAGTATCGATGTACATCTTCATTGGAAGTACTCTCGTTCATCTCGTACCTTCCTCTCTTTCTTTACTAAAAGACTAAGATATTCTCAGGAAAATGAAAGTCTCTTATGTAGTTCATCGTAGTTCAGCACAATACTATATCTTGTAACACAGATGCTTGTTCTTCTTATGTATTGTAATACATTTATACTCTTTGTTATTCTTTGGGGCATTAATCGGGTGACGCAGGAAATTACTGCTATACAAATGCAAACGCAGTGCTATAATTAGAAAAAAAATAATACCAGATTCATCCTGAAACGATCTGGAGGAGGAACTATCATGAAAAAGTCGATTGCAATATTCGATACGACCTTACGTGACGGTACACAAGGAGAAGGCATTAGTCTATCAGCTGAAGACAAATTTAAGATCGCAAGGCGGCTTGATTCCCTTGGCGTTCATTATATTGAAGGCGGCATCCCGGGCTCCAACAGCAAAGATATCGAATTTTTCAGAAGAATCAAATCCTACGCTTGGAACGCACGCTTTGTCGCATTCGGAAGCACACGACGCAAAGACTCGATTGCCGATCAAGATGCCAATTTGAATCGTATTATCGAAGCCCAAGTTCCCGCAGCAACACTCGTCGGCAAGGCATGGGATTTCCATGTGCATACCGCACTGCAAACCTCATTAGAGGAAAATTTAGCAATGATTGCTGACTCTATCGCATACTTGAAGCAGCATCAATTAGAAGTGATGCTTGATGCTGAGCATTTCTTCGATGGCTTTAAGCACAACAGTGAATATGCTTTACAAGTGCTGCGTACAGCTGCGAATGCTGGCGCCGATTGGGTTGTGCTCTGTGATACGAATGGTGGTACACTTCCCCATGAAATCCAGCAAATTGTAAGCGCTGCTTTGCAAAGTACGCAAGTGAAGATTGGCATACACACACATAATGATTGTGAATTAGCAGTCGCGAACAGCTTGGCGGCCGTGCAAGCAGGCGCCCTCCAAGTACAAGGTACAATGAATGGTTATGGAGAGCGCTGCGGAAATGCAAACTTATGTTCGATTATACCAAATCTTCAACTAAAACTCGACTATAGTTGCATCGGAGACGATCAGCTTCAACAATTAACTTCTGTTGCACGTTACGTAAGCGAAATCGCTAACGTTCATATGCCCGTTAATCAACCGTACGTCGGAAATGCCTCCTTTGCCCATAAAGGTGGCATACATGTCTCCGCTATTTTAAAAGATTCGCGTACCTATGAGCATATCCAACCAGAACTAGTTGGCAATAAGCAGCGTGTACTCGTCTCAGAACTTGCAGGTCAAAGCAACGTATTGTCTAAAGCACAACAGCTCGGCTATGAATTGGACGCTGGCAAGCCTGCAATGAAAGCAATTATCGAACGCATTAAGCAATTGGAGCATGAAGGCTATCAATTTGAAGGAGCCGATGCTTCATTAGAGCTGATGCTGCGACAAGCGATTGGCGGTGAACACGAACCGTTTCAGTTTGAATCCTTTAAAATATTAGTAGAGAAATCCAACAATCGCTCTGTTGTATCCGAAGCGATCGTGAAGATTAATATTGATAACGAGCCAATATATATGGCTGCTGAAGGTAATGGTCCAGTCAATGCGCTGGACAACGCTCTTCGCAAAGCCTTATCCCGCCATTATCCTGGTATCGAAGATATGCATTTAACCGATTACAAGGTTCGCGTGCTGGATGAAAGCGACACAACCGCTGCCAAAGTCCGCGTACTTATCGAATCCACAGATTTCAAGCATACATGGAGTACCGTTGGCGTTTCGCAGAACGTAATTGAAGCAAGCTGGGAAGCCCTTGTTGACAGTATTCGTTACGCGCTTTATGGCAAGGAAAAGCAGCTTCAAACCAATGAGCGCAAAGAAAGTCTCGGTATCGTTAATCATTAATCCATATATGCTGCTGTGGAAAATAAACTTCTATTCTTGACCTACAACAACACATATAGGAAACGAGTAAATGCCCTGAACATCTAGTCTCTAAGATGTTCAGGGCATTTTGCATATACGCTATTTCTCATCCAACAGCTCTTGAATATCTGCTTCAATCTGGCTAGCCGGTCGAAGTCCGATATAAAGTCTGCGTATGGTACCGCTTTTATCTATGAGTAAATTCGTTGGGAATGCCATACCGTTATAAGCTGCAAATACGCTTCCATCTAAATCCATGAGTATGGGGTTAATTAACCCGTATTCATCGACGAATGCCTGGGCATCCTTCTTACTATCTGTAGATGTCACGTTAACAGCATACATATCGAGCTCATTTTGGTATTTCGCATATATTTTTACGAGATCGGGCGCTTCCAACTTGCAAGGGCCGCACCATGATGCCCAAAAATTAATCAACACAGGTCGTTCCCTTTCTCCACCTACTCGAAACGTTTGTGTACCATCTATCGATTTCAATTCAAATGCCGGCGCCTGATAATTTACAAGTGGGGCCTCTTTTGCAATGCGCACTTTAGCAGATGTTTCTCGCTCTAAGCTTGCCGTTTTTGTATTTAGCCAAATGCCTGTAACGCCTAAAAGAAGCACCAAAGCTAGTATGATTGTGCTTTTTCTCATCATCCGCAATGCCCTTTCTAGAAACCGTATTCTCATTATTGTACCCTTATTTCTCCAAAAATACAAAAAATACGACCCTCTTCTCCCACCATACAACTTGTAAAATAACAACAAGAAGACCTCACCAGAACTTGCTGGCGAGGCCTCACTCATCACATCTTTTCGACACTACCTATTACACACTGCCTAATGGGGTCACATCAGCAGTTCCTGCATCATCAACTTATTAGCAGCACGCTCCCTGTGAATGGCTTTCATCCTTGCATCATAGGATTAACTAACTTCCATGTACGGAACCGCTAGTCTCCCCTCAAGACGCCCTCCTTTATGGGACTAGTTTCCACAGTGCTGGTACAGCAGTCGGTTCCCAGCCTACCAACGAAGTGTGTGGTTGACGACACTCGTAAGTGGCACCGTTATAGTAAACCAACTGACCTACCGTATAAGCAGTATTTGCCGCCCAAGGCACAGCTGCAGGAGGCTGAGCCGTTGTAGCAGAGACGGAATTACTGGCTGGCGATTGGTTGTTCGCTCCATCCACAGCGTACACAGTGAAGGTATACGAAGTAGATGCTGCCAATCCCGTAACCGTATAACTGGTTGCACTGCCTGATACGGTAGCTACAAGATTGGTGCCATTATACACCTTGTACCCTGTAACCCCAACATTGTCTGAAGAAGCCGTCCACATCAATGGTACCGAATTGGATGTCGGCGAACCCATCACATGCAGATTGCTTGGCGCAGTAGGAGGAACTACATCTACAACAGCTGGATTGGTTGTAACTGCGATAGATCCGCTTGGCACAGAAGAGTTACCCGCTCCATCCACAGCAACGACCGAGAACGTATAGCTTGTATTTGCCGTCAAACCCGTAACCGTATAGCTCGTATTGGAACCAGAAATGCTGGTTACCAGTGAGCTTCCGTTATAAATTTTATATTGACTAACACCAACATTGTCTGTAGCCGCATTCCATGACAGAGAAACTGTATTAGACGTTTTTCCTGTCACAGCTAGGGAGGAAGGAGCCGTCGGTGGAGTTGTATCGCTAGATCCTCCGCCAAAATTGGCATCAATGACATTGTAGAATGCATTAGGTGTATCGTGGACCGTCCAGACCGCCAAAATAACATGATAGCCTGTCCGCTGTGGCACATTACAAGTATCCGAATAATTAAATGGCGGACGTGCACCACCGGTATTAACGGAGCAGAAAGGCGTCAAGTCGAATTGAGCACGAGACAACGGCGCATTTGGATCCCAATTCGGCTTCGTAATAAAGTACTCCCATTTCGTCGTTGCATGTGCTGCTGTCAATTTCCAGTTAAACGTTACCGTACCACTCGACATATTCACCTTTGTCCAGCGTGTCGAAGATTGTGCATTCAACTGATCAAATCCTCCTAGACCAGCACTTGCAAGCTTGCCATCCGCTGGACCAGCAGCCGGGAATCCCTTTGGTCCTTCCAAGCTTTGAGGCTCGTACACAATTGGGCCGCAGTTCGTATTTTGACCCGTTTTGCACAAATACCCCCTACTCGCAGGCCCTTCGATATAACCGTGAGCGAAAGCTTTGTCTGACATAAGCAGTACCAAAATTACTGTGAGAATAGCGGTCGTTCCTACCAGTAGCCACTTGTAACTCATCATGTGCTGGTTGAACTTTTGATCCATCATCATCAACAGCCTCCTTTAATTTTTGGACTCGTCTTAGCCATGACTGAAAGCAAGTTAACGATCACCCCTCCTTTTAGAGAAATTTATATAAACGCAAATAAGCGTCTATATCGTCTGTTGTATATCGCTCACATATCGGAATATGGAATTGGAATTGTGGGAGATTAATATCACATTTGGAACAATAAAATACTATGATTATAATCTTACAAAGCTGAGTAATGCTGTACGATGAAGGTAAAGCACCCTGCTTCAAGTAAATATACGAGATGTCTGTGAAGATGAAGAAAGAAGAGTATAAATGATAGGCAGTTCGTGTAGGAGGACCATATAGGTATATATGTGGAAGTGAGAAAAATCACTGGGTTATACTGGGTGTGATCACATACTAGCACACTTTCTATTGAAATGACAACGCTTTCTTTTTGAGCATGTACCATTTTTTAAGTTCTTTCACACAATGACATTGAATCATACATATCTGTTTTAACTTCCATCCTATACTACCAACTAAAAAGCGCTCCCAAGCCTTCCCTTGAGATACGCCCTATGAATAAATTTAATAAATCCGCTATAATTTTAATATAATCACATCGGAGAAGATGATAAAGAAGGGGAACAGTGTACACACAATGACTAACACACCCAACACTCAAGCAAATCCATCACCTATAAGCACACTATCTATTTTGCCATCCGTTTATCCAGGCATGCTAGAGCATCTACGCGCACACTATCCTAATGAAGGATGCGGAATATTACTCCGCAATAAACGTTCAAACGAACATCATTTTCATATTTTTGAGCCTATTCCAAATACGGACCAGCATCCACAACATCGTTTTTATCTGGAGCCTTCCGTATATATCGACCTGTTATTCCGTTACCCGGAAGCATCGTGGGATCGCATACTTGTACATTCTCATCCTTTTACATCAGCCACTATCAGTCGCGAGGACATATTGGGATGGATGGACACGCAAGCTTTGTGGACAGGATGGCTAGTCGTTTCGTTCCAAAATGGATTGGATAAGCCAACATATAGCTATTACACGAAGTTATAATGAACTGCTAGTACTGACTCAAATACATGTACATTTCCCGGAGTGTCGTCACTCTCCTTTTCTCGGCTTGCTCCATAAAGTGCAGCCATAATTCAGCCGTTGCTCGCGCATCCCAGAGCGCATGATGACGCTGCTCTACTGCAATGCCTACATGTTGGAGCAGCATATCTAGATCATTATTTCGAAGCTGTGGATACAGCCAGCGCGCAATCATCATCGTATCCAACATCCGATGACGCCATGGATTTTTGAAATATCGCCATAAGGCCGTCCGTAAAAATGCCTTGTCATGCGCACTTGCATGCGCAATGACAACACGTTCCTCCATGTAATTCATAAACTGTGTGAGTCCTTCTGATACGGGCATTGCTTGTGCAGCCTCTTCCGATGTGATCTGCAGCAGTCGCTCGGTTGCAGGAGGTATGCGCATACCAGGGTTAACGATTTGATAAAAGCTTGCATGTTCCCCTTCCTCCCACTGCTTTCCTTGCAGCCGCCACGCTCCAAAAGAAACAATCTCATCTGCATGAGGCTCAAAGCCCGTCATTTCCAGATCAATGACGACGACAGGAAGCTCCTTTAAAGGAATATCAAGTACATGTAAGCGTCGAACACTTCCGCTTGATTCCAACTTTAATCGTTCTTTTTGACGAGCTCGCTCGTAGGCCTTTTTCGCACCCTCCGTCTTCAAGTTTGATGCAGATAAACCCGACATCCATGACTCAGAAACTGAATTTCCAGAAGGTGCGTGCCTCGATTCAACACCTGTGTTCTTAGGTTGTAACCCTTCTAATCGCTTCCACCAACTTCGACGTATGTTCCCATCTCCCTCAGCCACGCTCGCACCTCCTATTCAATACTTTTGACCATTTCTCTATACTTTGCGAACTTCGACGAAGCGCTAATTTCTGCAATTCATGCAGTTGATCAGGATCAATCATTCCCGTTCCGTTCCACACCCCGTCTAGCAATTCTGCTCCGCATATCCATCTAACCGCCATAACATCATCCCAGTACGCATATAGCTTTCGAATAGTTTGTCGTTCCTCGCCATCTGACCATGTTGATAAAATACCTTCCATACGCTCCTTCGTAGATAATGGATGAGCAATGTCATCCACCATCCACGATGTTGTTCGAATGAGTTGCACAATAGGTACATAAATCCGATACTTCATGTCGACTTGACCAGCATAAGGATGCGTTCGCTCTTTAATGAGTTGACCAAATGCATTATGCGCTAATTTACGATGCTGCTGATTGCGTACCATTGCCGTTTGAGAAGCTTCAGCGGCTATAGATGAAGCTCTGAACTGCCTTACATACTCTCTCCACTCCGCTTCTAAAGACACTTCTCCATACACAGTTCTCATATCAAGCGCGATCGAGAAATATCGAATATGTTCCCAATCCGCTATACTCATCCATTGCTCTGCCCTCATTTGCCAATCCTCAAGGGAACCTCGCCACAACGCTTCACTTGCCAGCACTTTACCACTGCACGGCATAAATCCGATCGCACGAAGTGCGCTGACCATTTCGTTTCCCCATCTCAGAAAATACCGCTCTACTACGAGACGTTCTGATTCTTCTTTGACAATCTGCCAAATGAGTCCATGATCCTGATCACTCCAAGGGAGCATTTCCCTGCGTCCTCCACTTCCAAATAAGACGAAAGCATACGGAACTGGTGGTGGTCCATACCCACTCTCCATAAGTTGCTGCTCTACATAAGAAGCAACTTTTTCAAATAGTGCATCATAACAAGCAGTCACTATTCGGTATCGCACACTAATCGCCAGAGGAAACTCAGGCAGCTCATATGAAAAATTCGATGGCAGCAAGATATGTTTATATTCTTCACTTTCCCTAGTCAAATTCGGCTCAACTTCACACATCAATTGCATTCGCAGCTGTCGCCAGCCTCTAATTTTTGCGTCTTCGTCACAAAAATCCTTGTACCTATCGATTTCTTCCAAGTGACACATCCATTGCTCAAAATAAGCAGAGAAACTGTTATTTCCTAGAAGATGATTCACGCAATCAGCTCACCCCTTCACGACGATCAACTCCTGATGATAGTTGTTCATGCTGATGTAATGCTTTCATTTGTTCAGGATAGCCGTACACACCATGTTCACTCATATCTAATCCTACAAGCTCTTCCTCTTCTGATACCCTAAGCCCGATCGTTATTTTCAATACAAAGAAAATGGCAAACGACAAAATGGCGACAAATACGAACACACCCATAATTCCAACCGTTTGCACAACGAGCTGTTCCCAGCCTCCACCGTAAAATAAACCCGCTTTACCAACTCCAACTTTCTCTACCAGAGCAGGAGCAGCAAAGAATCCTGTCGATAATGCCCCCCATATACCAGCAATTCCATGTACTGAGAACGCATATACCGGATCATCAATCCCAAGACGTTCTATCCATTGGGCCGTGAAAAAGGTAATCACACCTGCTATCGCACCAATGACTAATGCTGCCCATGGCTCTACAAATGCACATGCCCCCGTAATCGCAACAAGCGCTGCCAGTACACCATTCAACATACTTGGTATATCTGCTTTCCCCCATACCAACCATGAGACGATCAATGCAGCAACCGCACCGGCCGCTGCCGCAAGCTGAGTTGTCATCGCGATATATCCGAAGAATCCATCATTAACCGCGCCAAGCGTACTGCCTGGATTAAAGCCAAACCAGCCTACCCATAACAGTAATACACCGAGTACAGACAGCACTTGATTATGACCAGGGATAATCGTTGGCTTGCCTTCAGCGTTAAATTTTCCAAGACGAGGTTTAAGCATGATCGTTGCAATTAATGCTGCTGTCGCACCTTGCATATGAACGACTGCCGAACCTGCAAAATCCTGCATGCCTAATGCATGCAACCAACCGCCGCCCCACACCCAATGAGCAGCTACGGGGTAAATAAAAATGGTAAATAAGAAACCAAACCACACATATACACTTAATTTTGCTCGTTCTGCGAAGCCGCCACATGCAATAGCAAGTGAAATGGCCGCGAATGCTAGTTGGAATAAGAATTTAATCGTGATAGGAACTTGTGAGAAGTCTAGGGAGCTGAACAGCGCTGCCGCTGTCGATTCATTACCGTCGAAGAAGAAACCTGTTGTACCGAAGAAACCATTTGATTCCCCGAAGCCAAATCCGAAGCCGAACATCCAAAACGCAATGGCACATATACCAAAGGTTAAAATCGTCTTACCCGCAACATGCCCTGCATTTTTCATACGCGACGATCCCGCTTCCAATAGAGCAAAGCCTGCTTGCATCATAATGACTAGCACCGCAGCAATTAAAATCCATACCGCATCTAGTGCTTGATGTACTTGAGCCGTAGTTACCTCTTCAGCAGCATAAGCTAACGATGAGGTCCCCATAAATAAACCAAAGACGAACAATGTACTCATTAACAATTTGACATGTGTAGACTTTAGATAGCTGTGCATAGAAAAACACTCCCCTTTTATGTTATATTTTCTAACACAATAAATGATTAATGATGACATTATAAGCTTGTGAGGTAAGTTTTGACAATCATTTTATTTAAAAATAGATAAAAAGTAATCTCAATAACACTTTTCATGTTATATTATGTGACATATATAGTAAATCAAATGTTTGACTACACCATTTAAAATACAGTAAAATAAGAAGAAGAATTGAGGTGAGAACCGATGGGGATAATCAACTGTTGCGTATCGGAGAATTAGCTCGTTTAGCTTCGGTCAATCAGCGAACGATTGATTATTATACTTCACTTGGCCTCATCGAGCCTACGAAGCGAACCGATACGAATTATCGTCTCTACCATATGGAAACGATAGAACGGATTCAACGAATTATTCAGATGAAACAAGAGAAATACACCCTCGATGAAATCAAGGAGTATTTCGCACAACTTCAGCAGGTTTCGATTGATGAGCAGCTTGTCAAACGTTTAACTGATTTGCAAGTCCACTTGCAGCAGGTCGAGCGTGAAGCCAAAGAGCTTCAACCGATACTAGAGAAGCTGAAGCCAACTCAGGCAAAATCTTTGTTCCAGCGCATCGCTCCACAAAGCGCAGCCTGCATTGATGTGTTAATTGCCCTAGCGGACAAGCAGCACATGCTTTGAAACAACATATTTAGCCCAGGAGGTAATCATCATGTTCTTTCACCCGATGGATTTTCTAATCCTAATCGCCTTCGGCATTAGCATATGGGCACAATTTCGAGTCAAAGGTACGTTCAACCAATTTGCTAATGTACAAGCATCCAGTGGATTGACCGGATACGAAGCAGCAAGACGTTTGCTTGATGCACAAGGCTTGTACGACGTTCCCGTCGAACCAGTCAGAGGACATTTATCCGATCATTATGATCCAATCCAGAAAGTTGTACGCCTTTCAGAGCCTGTTTACTATGAACGCTCCATCTCAGCTTTGTCTGTTGCCTGTCACGAAGTTGGACACGCTATCCAAGATCAAGAATCTTACGCTATGCTAAGATTGCGTCATCGGATGTTCCCGCTTGTGAATTTTTCCTCAGGCCTAGCACCATTTTTGCTAATTGGCGGATTTTTATTCCAAGCATCTGGACTTATTTTGCTCGGGATCATCTTCTTCACAGCTGCAGTCGCATTCCAACTCGTTACACTACCTGTAGAGTTCAATGCAAGCAGCCGTGCAAGAGACCTAATGATTTCAGAAGGATTCATTAGAAATGATGAAGAAAAAGGTGTAAGCAAAGTATTGAACGCAGCAGCGTTAACGTATGTAGCAGCAGCCTTAATTTCCTTGCTGGAATTGATTAAGTACATTATGATCTTCCGCAGCCAAGATTGACATAACCTCAATTCGAATAATGAGTTTCAATGACAGAAGCCCCGTACGCATAAGCGCACGGGGCTTCTTAGACTGTATTTCTATGATTATTTAAGACTGCACATTAAAGTATTCAAGCAAAAAACGATGGAACGTCTGCGCAACCAACGGCAGCTTCTCATCCTTACGCCGAATAAGTCCAATTGTTCTTGTCACTTGTGGTTTATTAACCTTCACACAGACCGGTTGCAGCTCTGACGTATGTCGCAAAGCCATATCAGGCAATAAGCTAACACCCATCCCTGCCGCCACAAGCCCACGAATCGTATCTGTTTCCTCCCCTTCAAACCCGATTTTTGGCGTGAATCCCGCTTCAATGCATGCATCCCACACAATAGGACGAAGCGAATAACCAGGGCTAAAGAGAACGAATGTATCATCCTTCAATTGAGCCAAATCAATCTCTTCCTCATTTGCAAGCGCATGATTTGGTGGTAGAATAGCTGACAACCTCTCTGTAAGAATGACTTCTCCCGTTACATGCTCTGACACTTCAGGAAACGGTGAGATAAAAGCCAAGTCAACTTCAGCCCGAACCAAATCACGGATCAACGAAGGATACATCCCTTGTTTAAAACGAAACTTCACATTTGGATGCGTTTTGCGGAAAGCAGCTACAACTGAAGGGATTAAATGCACACCTAAGCTGTGTGGGAATCCAATTCGAATCTCCCCCAATTCAGGATTAATAAATTCCTGAACTTCCTGTACAGATCGATCCAGTTCCTTTAAAATTGCTTCTGCACGTTTCATAAATAACTGCCCAACAGGAGTTAAATGAAGATTTCTTCCTTTCTGCAAAAAAAGCTTAACTCCAAGCTCTTCCTCTAGCTGGTGAATCTGCCTGCTCACCGCAGACTGAGCCACATGTAGCTCCTCTGCTGCTTGTGTGACATGTTCTTTTTGCGCTACCTTGACAAAGTAGTGCAACTGCCTAAGTTCCACAGTCCATCAACGCTCCGTTCTTCACATTTATCCTATCGTATACGCCGCAGCAGCCAAAACAGAACGAAGCCCGCAGCCAAACCACCAAAATGAGCATATTGATTAATATTATCAATAAGGAAAGTTTGCAGTATGCCAATAACTAAGATGACGCCAAGCGTCTTACGCGTAGCGAAATCCATAGCTTGTTTGTAGAACAAGCCAACAAATAAATAAGCTCCAAACAAACCATAAATCGCACCTGAAGCCCCCACGGACAACGTGCCCCACTCAGTGCCCCAATTACTAACGACATTGCCAACAAATCCACTCGCAATATACAGCACCGCATAAGGAAGATGCCCCATCACACGCTCCAACGGAGGAGCGAACACAAACAGTGTAAACATGTTGAACAAAAGATGTTCAAAGTTTGCATGGAGAAACATCGAAGCAAACATGCGCCACGTCTCGTTTACAAACAAATCTACCTTAAGCATCGCCCCGAAACGAAGCATCGTTTCTAGATCATCCGTACCACCGTTCACGATGACCAAAATATACATAATAATATTCGCCGCAAGCAGCAAACTCGTCACTTTATAATACTTTACATAACTCCGCCAATCTTCATTTCGTTCAAAAATCATCATTACCCTTCCTTCCCTTACCCACCTTCACCTTTCTCAACCGAAGCTCGTTTTCATTCCATACGAAGATTGGACACACCCTATCCTTTACGCTTATAATGAAATGGATTTACTATCCCGTTTCACCAATTTGAAGGAGGATCTACATATGACTACAGAACGCACAGGCGTTGCAACTCTAAAAGGAAATCCAATCACACTTATCGGACCAGAGCTCAAAGTAGGAGACCAAGCTCCTGACTTCAACCTTAACCGTTCATTGGTTGAATTCGCAAGCCTTAAGGACTTCGAAGGTAAAGTAAAGCTTATCAGCGTCGTTCCATCCATTGACACAGGCGTATGCGACACACAAACTCGCCGCTTCAATGAAGCAGCAGCTGAGCTAGGCGACAACGTCGTTGTACTTACAATAAGTGCTGATTTGCCATTTGCACAAGCTCGCTGGTGTGGAGCTGCTGGTGTAGATAAAGTAGTTATGTTATCCGACTATAAAGAACTTAGCTTCGGTAAAGCATATGGCGTTCTTATCAAAGAATTCCACCTAGATATGCGTTCCATTTTCGTTCTCGATGCATCCAATACGATTCAATATGTTGAATACTTGGCAGAAATGAGCGAGCATCCAGACTACGAGAAAGCATTAGAAGCGGTTCGCGGTATACTCTAAACCGCATTTCTGAGCTGCTATGCGCAAAAAGCGAGGGAAGAATATACATCTATTCTTCTCTCGCTTTGTTCTATTTAGCCTCTTATTACATAAGAAGACAATTTCTTATCAAACACATCGAATAATTCCATTACAACCCGATAGTTCGACCCTAAGTCCCCCATGCCACCCCGAGAAGCAGAATACACATCAACAGCAGTCTTGGATGGACCTACAGATATGAGGGAGACAGTAATATCCATAGCTCGTCCAGTCATTGTACGTTTCTCTAATGTAATTTCCCCTACTGAAGGCACCTCATGCAGCACTTTGTAGCCTTGCATTTTTTTTAAGGTAGAAGTAACCTCTGCCCATGTTTTCTCTTTAGAAAGTTGATAATAGTGCGTCTTTAACTTGGGATCTTTTGCTCGGTCACTGCTCGATTCGAAGCTTCGAAACAGACCAGCAAGTGTGCGCTTGAATGACAACAGCGTGTTCCTCCTTTACTCTACTACCCTTTGCTTATATGCTCATCTCTAGTTTAGCATTGTTGTTCGCTAACTGGAAAGGCTAAATGTCGAAAAGTCTTGGAGTATTCACGGAATACACCATAAATAAGTGATCAATGGAACAAAAAAAGCCTTCAAGCGGATATCCATCCATCTTGAAGGCATCTTTATTTCGGTTATACCCGCATATGCCGTTCGGCTTTAATGTTTCTGAACCTGCTCTGGCAGGTGGGTGTCCTCACAGACGAATTTGACTACTTACGCAATAGGAAAGCCTGTCAGCAACGTCTAGATATCGAACTCCCGTGAAACAAACATTGGTTCAAAACAACGAAAACCGTGACGTACATTGCAGGATATAAACTCATTATAGTGAATCCATCTGACAAAAGCAATTCATTCTCGGCAGAAGTAAACATTTAACACAATCTTTATAGATACAACCTAACGCCCTTCCATTCGACACTAACTTTCCGCTGCTTCTCGTGCCTCAACTGCTTGCTGAAGCTTCTGATAAGTAAGATAAAAGTTAAAGAACGATAAGTATGCAATCAACGAACCTGCTGCAAATATAATAATTACTGGGTATTTCAATCCAATAAACAAGATGGCAACGCTCACAATTCCAGATACAACCACACGAATCGGACGGAAAATCGTCATAAATATACTATTTTTAATTACTTGCAGCGTAGTCGCATGGTAATGAGCGATAATCGAGAAAAAGTTGAACAGCGATGCAAGCAATACAACCAACATAGCCAACACCACTATTCCAAGCACCTGCATCGACTGCATCTCTGTCATATATATCGTATAACCAGCATACATGATGACAGATAATATAGTATAAAAAATACCTCCAAGCATCGCTTGTTTGTAGTTGGCCTTGAATGAACTAAAAAATGTCTTGATCAGTTTCGCATCTACATCCCCCATCACCCATTTGCGAGTAACCGAGAACATAGCCGCTGTCGCTGGAAACAGCGTAAATGGAGCTAGTATCCCCATTAACCATTTCATCTGCAACACTTCATTCATAAAATTACTGTTGGCCATAACGAGCATCATGACAAAACAAAAGAAAAAAGGAGCCGAACACAATAACCATAAAATGTTCGTCACCGAGATTCGCATAATCCATTCACAAATGCGATACAACCCACCCATAATCCCTCTAGTTTCCAACCACAATTCCTCCTCCATGCTGCCTCTATAATGTAACTATAATACAAAGCCTAACCTTAGACCAGTGCCTAATTTCTCTCGAGTGGGTGAATATCCATGCCAAGTGCGATAGCCTGCATAGTATATACAGTGATTCAAAACAAGAGTCTTGGAGGAGGTAATACAATGGGTCAACTCGGATACGGCGGATATGGTTGCGGTGGCGGTTATGGTTTCGGTACTGGAATTGGTTGCATCTTGGTACTTTTCATCCTACTCGTAATCATCTCCCGCGCTATCTGCTTCTAAGGAGCAAGCGCCCTTCCAACAAGCAAGGAGAGGAATTCCCTCTCCTATGCTTGACTGGTTGATACATGCGCTTAATCCCGTTCGAGCATAATCTATTGGCGCAGTACATCGTTCAATTTATGACACACGTGTATTCCACAGAGTTTGAGCATAGGGCAAACGGCGATCTGCTGCGAGCAATCTCAGGTCGCCCTTGTACTCTAACTTCAATCTCGAACATTTCCGAAAATCATCTGGTGCAATCCATTCCGCGGCTTGTTCAAACAATTCAACCCCTGCATATGTAAATAGTTCTGCAACGAACTGCGAGCAAAAATAAGCTTGATTCCGTTCAATTCGTACTTTAAGCGCAATCCCAAACAACCCCAACAAGTTATACTTATAGCTGTCCTTACGCTTATTTATATATTGTATTCGTCGGCGTATCATTGAGTACTGCTCTTCACTCACCTCACAACTATACAGTGCCCCCAGTGTAGGACGAAAAGGCGATCTAATAAGATCGCCTTCAAGGTTTTCTTTCACAAACCCTCCTGCTAGAGGATGCATGTCTCTTGTGCGACCAAAGCTATATATTTCGTTAAGATCTTCATCCAATACAATAGAGCAATGATTCAAGGGCTTATCTGTATACCATTTAATACACTGAGACAGCCACGAACCTGTATCGGACAGCAATACATATACTTTTTTATTTTTATTGTTCATTGTTTATTGTTCCACCCATCATTCAATTATGTCGTTATTTACATTTTAGTTACGAAGATGAATTTCCACTATGAACTAGAGACGTATATCATCCCCCGACTTAGGTTGAGGTATATGCTAGTCTTTATATTATTTTTACAGAAAAAGGGACTTCCCCTAAGCAGCTATTAACTGCTTAGTTGGAAGTCCCTTATTATAATTCCTATTCTTATTCGCTATCTGTTGAGCGATTACGGTTACCTTCGTACGGACGACGCGGACGACGATCTTGACGCTCACCGCCACGATCATTGTACTCACGACGTTGACCGCCGTTACCACCATTGCCGCCATTGCTGCTGCCACGGTATTCGCTGCGCTCACCGCCACGAGAATCACGGTTACCACGGTATCCACCGCCGCCGCCTTCACGACGACGATCTCCACCACCAGTGCCACCTTCACGACGACGATCTCCACCGCCACCTTCGCGGTTGCCATAAGAACGGCCACGACCGCCATATGGTGCGGATAATTTACGACCGCTTGTGCGCACATCTGGTTTGCGACGCTTCGCACGGATCGGATCTTCTGGAGTAAGTTGGATATTAACATCTTTCTTCTCACCAGTCAGAAGCTTGAACGCTGCAGACAGAAGGTGAACAGAATCCGTTTGATCCAACAATTGAATTGCAATCGCTTTGTACTCTTGTAGATCGCCAGCTTGCAATACATCAAGCAGACGCTCTGCAACAACACGTTGCTTCCCTTCGATCGCTTCAGCCAAGCTTGGTACTGGCTTACGTGCAATACGATGGCGTGTTACACGCTCAATAAAGTGCAAGTGATCAATCTCACGCGGAGTTACGAATGACCAAGCGCTTCCTTCTTTACCAGCACGTCCTGTACGTCCGATACGGTGTACATAAGACTCTGGATCTTGCGGAAGGTCAAAGTTAATTACATGTGTTACGCCAGAAACATCTAGTCCACGTGCAGCAACGTCTGTTGCTACAAGGACATCAATGCTGCCGTCACGGAATTTACGCATTACGTTATCGCGTTGGTTCTGGGACAAGTCACCATGTAGACCATCAGCAGTATAGCCACGCTTCTGCAATGCTTCTGCCAACTCATCTACACGACGCTTTGTACGTCCGAATACGATTGCAAGGTCAGGAGATTCCATATCCAACAAGCGGCTAAGCGCATCGAACTTCGAGCGTTCAGGAATTTCCATATAGCATTGCTCAATAAGCGGAGCACTAACTTGCTTCGGCATTACGGATACATGCTCTGGGTTCTTCAAGAACGTGTTTGCCAACTTTTGAATGTTAGGTGGCATTGTTGCGGAGAACAACATCGTTTGACGCTCATCAGGAACTTGGCTAAGAATGCTAGTGATGTCCTCCATGAAGCCCATGTCCAGCATTTCATCTGCTTCATCCAATACAACTGTAGTCACATCAGAGAGACGAATTGTCTTACGATTAATATGGTCAAGCAAACGACCTGGTGTACCGATAATAATATGTGGGCGTTTTTTCATTGCGCGAATCTGACGACCGATATCTTGGCCACCGTAAATCGGCAAAGAACGAACTCCTTTGAAACGGGAAAGCTTTCCAATCTCTTCTGCTACTTGAATAGCTAGCTCACGTGTTGGTGTCATAACAAGTGCAACTACACGCTCATCTTCAACGTCGATCTTAGAAATTAGCGGGATACCGAAAGCGGCCGTCTTACCCGTACCTGTTTGAGCTTGTCCAATCATGTCGCTCCCGGTCATCGCTACAGGAATCGCTTTTTCTTGAATTGGTGTTGATTCTTCAAATCCTAACTCTGTAATTGCTTGAAGAACCTTAGGATCTAAACCAAATTCTGCAAATGTCTTCAAAATATTCATGCTCCTTCGTTGTGGACAATCCACAGCCTTATCTGTATTCTTAAGTAGCGTGACTAGGTGACGAATGGCACATCAGGCCGACCGTCTCATCATATACAATGCGGTGAGGCTTACGCCCTCCAGCCGCGTATGGGTCTGAGGTTAAATCAATCTTTATGCGTACTCAAGAATATCCTATACATTATAGCATAAAGCTAACGATGAATACCAGTAATGTAGTCACGATTTATTATTTATGAGGTGAGCTCGTCTTGAAACGCATCATGGATTGCATCGTCATCATATTAGGTGCCGCATGCATAGCAGTCGGATTTAATCTATTCCTCATTCCCCATCAGCTGTTAAGCGGTGGTGTATCCGGTGTATCGATGATCACAAGCTACTTTACACAATGGAATGTCAGCGTACTTTACTTCGCACTTAACTTACCACTCATCGTTTGGGGTTGGTTCATAATCGGTCGCCGATTTATTGGTTACAGTTTGTTAAGTGTCGTTGCTACAACATGGTTCATTAGTATCATACCCGAAATTTCGATATCACCCGAGCCTTTGCTCTGTGCAGTATTTGGAGGCACATTTATAGGTATAGGGGCTGGAATTTCGTTACGCGTAGGAGGCTCTTCAGGGGGCTTTGACATTGTAGGATCTATTATTAATCGTTATCGAGATGTACCTATCGGCATGATATCTGCAGCGATGAACGCAATTGTTATTATGACACACGGCCTATTGACGAACGATTGGGAGCTTGTTCTTTACTCTATGGTATCGATTTATTCGACTGGTAAAGTTATCGACACGCTCTACATTAACCACTACAAAGTAACCGTATATATCATAACAAGCAAACAAGAGCAGCTGTTGGAAAAACTGCTGAACTTGCCTCACGGGATTACAGTTATCAAGACACGTGGCGCCTTTTCCAACATTGAACGCGACATGCTGATGACAGTTACTACCCGATATGAACTGATTGAGCTAAAACGAGCAATAAAGGAAACGGACCCTAAAGCTTTTGTAAACATCGTAGAAACAGTTGGCATTATGGGGAACTTCCGTCGACCTAAACCATTATAAAAATCAAAGGGACTCTTGTCATATGCTGGATGACAAAGCAGTCCCTTTTTCATTTTCACAAATCAATAACTCACAATAAAAAGGTTACATTTATACCAAAATTTTTAAAGTATATCAATTGATTAACGACATCTTGTTGATTATTATGATCTGACATGGTAATATCTACATCAGCTTACTTTATTCCCCGAAATACCGCTCTATAGGTTTCCACTCAGTTTTGCTATCTGTATTTTCATTCCAAAGTAGTATCAATCATTGATTTTCAACTTTCATTTACTTAAGGAGGAAGATAAACATGGATAACACAACAACAAAAGATTATCTTGATAGTGATCAAGAGGTTTGGGATCAAGAGTATAAGAGTAAGACATGGGACTATTTAGCTGATATAACCGAATTTTCAAGATATTCGATTGTGTATGGGTACATAAGAAGGTATATAGGTACAAACGGAATATTGGATATGGGCTGTGGTACGGGCATTTTGTACGATACACTGCTCGATAACGAAAAAAAAGGCTTTACAGGTGTTGATTTGTCCACAGAAGCCATTAAGATAGCATCACAAAAAGCTCCATCGAATACGTTTCAAGTAGGAAATATTATGGACTATACACCTCAGAAGCAATATGACATCATCGTGTTCAATGAATCCTTGCACTACGTAACGAACACGCCAAACGTCCTGTTAAACTATTCCAATCATCTAGCTTCAAATGGAGTCATCATTTCTTCCTTGTATTCTCATAAAAACACCAATGACCCAGCGTATACGATTATAGAGAATAAAATTGCTGAGATGGAGAATTCACCTGACTTCGACGTACTTGATAAGGTCAGCTTGTTCAACCATCAAGCAGGACTGAAATGGTATATTCATCTTATGAAAAGAAAAGATGCAAATAACTAATTTAATAGCAAACAAAATAAACCCGTCAGCCTATACTGACGGGTTGTTGTTTATATCTAAAATATAATGATTACCATTATTGAGATAGACGGCAAGACAAGTCATAAAGTTCTTGATTGAATTCTTTCTTCGAGTTAACAACAAGATCGATATCCGTCGCTACACACTCACCATTAATAATGCCACAGCCTTTACCGGAATCGCCTTCCATCAGTCTACGCACAGCGAAATCACCAAGACGGCTCGCAAGAATACGGTCATTTGCAGTCGGTGTACCACCACGTTGAATATGTCCAAGAACAGTTACACGTGGTTCAATAGAAGGACAGCGTTCTACGATGCCAGTAACGATATCGTCTCCTTTTCCTACCCCTTCAGCTACAAGGACAATACTGTGACGCTTACCATTTTCAAAGTTTTGTTTCATACGCTCTGCCACTTCATCCAAGTTGAATGGTACTTCTGGAAGTAAGATGGATTCCGCACCACTTGCAACACCCGCATACAAAGCGATGTCACCGCAATGACGACCCATTACTTCAACTACGGAAGAACGCTCGTGAGAGCTCATTGTATCGCGAAGCTTGTTAACAGCGTCAACAACGATGCTTACAGCTGTATCAAATCCAATCGTATAATCTGTAAACGCGATATCGTTGTCGATTGTTCCTGGAAGACCCATAGTCTTGATACCAAGCTTACTCAATTTGTTTGCCCCTTGGTAAGAACCGTCACCACCGATAACGATCAAGCCATCGATACCGAATTCACGCAAAATCTCTGCGCCTTTCTCTTGACCTTCAGCGGTTCTGAATTCTTGGCAGCGAGCAGATTGAAGAATCGTACCACCGCGCTGGATGATGTCACCTACGCTGCGGATATCCATTTTGCGCAAGTCTTTATTAAGCAATCCGTGGTAACCACGTTGAATTCCGTATACCTCTATTCCATGATAAATGGCAGTGCGAACAACAGCACGTACAGCCGCATTCATCCCTTGAGAATCTCCACCACTTGTTAACACAGCAATTCTTTTTACAGCAGACATCATTGTCTCCTCCTCTTATCCTCATTACATATGTTTACGAATCCAGCGGCTATTTATCCAGAAAAATAATCTCATAATTGGACTACCTTTCATTAACCTTTTGGAAACATCTAAAACTTCTCTCTGTTCTGCTACTTTAGGGTCTGACAAATACAATGCCAGCAATCCCTCGACAATCATTCGATGAAAACGATTGTCCGGCAGATGGCTAACTCGCTCACAAGATCGTTCTGCAAAATACCCAATACGTTGGAACATCATTTCGTCATTTTCGTAGTAATGGCAGAAATTCAAATCCCCACCGATTCGATCTTCTTCTTGATCAATAAAATAATCCAACAATATATGAAGACCGCATACATACGGAAAATAAGCAGCGCTAACATCTTGAGCTTCTTGCCGTGTACAATCCTTGGACGATGCTAATACAAACAATTGGAACATACCTAGTGTGGATCCTGTAGCTGCTGCAAATTCATTCCACGAAAGGTCAGCATATTGAGATTGATGCAACTTCCACCATTCCAGCAACGCTGTTTCACGCTTCGACCATTCAATATGCTTATAAATTTGCAATTCTGTGTACAGTTTTACAAGCGGTACCAACTCTGACCTAACTTGACTGTATCCAGGAAGCTTATCAATGCATGATCGGCAACGATTAACAAGTGATACTAAATAACCACCATCATCATTGTCTTCCCGCTCTGCATAATAATCCGTCAAAGCTCGTTCTGGCTGCACAGCGTCCAACATGGACTCATGCAACAGCCGGAAATCTTCCGGATCAAGGGAAGTACTACGATCACACAAATTATCCAAGTAGTCACTGATCGTTTGAAAAGCAACAATTAGAGGAATAAGTACATCTCGGTTATCAGGATACACGGCTGCATACACAGCGCCTCCTTGACAATGAAACTGTTTCGTCCGCAAGCTATCTAGTGCTTGTTTTCGTAACTCTTGACTCGGAATTTGCTCAGCTTGGCTTGTCCAATAAGTTAGCTCAGAACGCACCTCTGGCAATATGTATTTGTATACACGGTACATTAATTGCACAGACCCTTTTGGGGCTCCTGTTCTAAGCCTTTTACTATCCTTACTATCCAAAACAAGCCTCCGATCTCACCTTGAAAGAGTTTTTTTCTCATTTTAACCGATACTATTATATTACGAAGTGATTGAATGCACAAACAATATCAGCTACTGGTGTAATTTGGCATCTGCATCTTGCTGTGTCCGGTACCAAATATGAAGGTCATTGATCGCACTAGCAAGTTCAGCTATCTCACTATTTAGTCTGCATGACTCTTCAAAACAATCTTCCTCGTAAAGCGCTTGCTGCTTTACAATGATGACACGTTCGAGCTCAAAAATACGATCAGGTATACGGCCACGAAAGACTTCCCAGCTCATAAGCAGTGAATTTTGCTCATGAATGCTTAGTTGCTCCCATTCGCACAGCAGTACAGGCGTATGAATTTGTAAACGTTCATTCCAATCGAAGCGATATCGTTCCATACGCACGTCCTTCTCCGCACATCTTTTATCTAGATTCGACACTTGTCTACATTGCTCTATCTTCTCTATGGTAATGTACCACTTATCACAAGTACCTGTAAATGCACCATCATCGATTACTGACACTGCCTGTCGGCTTCTTCACAAGCATGATATACTAACTAAATTAGACAGAGAATGATTACCATATTGGATTATTAATAGTATGGAGGGAGCCTACACATCATGAATCCTGCTTCATCATCCTGGGAAATAAATAAGCTGCGTACGTATACGTTTGCTGTGTTTATGATTTCTGCCGTTATTATTTCATACTTACCTTTATATTTAAAATCACTTGGATATAACGCTGTGCAGATCGGATTGCTTTATTCGATAGGTCCACTCATATCCATTTGTTCTAACTTTATTTGGGGTGTAGCAAGCGATAAGTCTCAGACGATAAAAAAAATCATCCTCATCCTGCTTGCTGTTCAAACCATCATGATCGTCGTTCTAAGCTTTGCCTCGTCATATACGACGGTTATGATGCTTCTCGTTGTTTTCTATTTCTTCTACTATCCGGTCTTTCCACTGACGGATACGCTGACGATCGTAACTACGCAATCCCATAACCGCAGCTTCATTGGTGTTCGAGTATTTGGGTCAATTGGTTTTGCTTTCTCTGCGCTTGCCTTCGGTTACTTGCTAAAATCGCTTGGTGCTTCCTATACACTAGTTGTAATCGGAGCATTAAGTGTACTCTCCTTTATGCTGTTGTTAATTGTGTCAGATAAGAAAGCTTCCATAAAAAAAATGGAGTTCGGTGGTTTATGGGAAGTCATTAAGCAGCCAAATGTGTATTTGTTCCTTATTTGTGTGCTGCTTCTGGCGATTGGACATCGGCTCAATGAAGCATTCATCGGCCTGTCTCTTATTTCGCTTGGTGCCGATGAATCGATTGTTGGATGGGCTTGGATGATTTCTGCTGTTAGTGAAATTCCTGTCTTCTTCCTATTAAATGTTTATGGAGAACGTGTTAAGGAGTTGCCTTTGTTAGCGATCTCCTGTGTGATGTACATGCTGCGCTTCCTTATTGCAGGCTATGTTCAAGATCCTATCTGGCTAATTAGTACGCAAGTGATGCACAGTGTTACATTCGGCATATTTTATTTCGTGGCCATTCGATACTTAAGTAAAGTGATTCCTGAGCAGTTCCGCTCCACAGGCATGGCGGTCTATACGATTGTATGGTCAAGTATTTCTGGGCTTATTAGCGGTACCATGGGCGGTAAACTATTAGAAGAATACGGAAAAAATATCGTCTTCTTCTCTGCAGCTGGCTTCGCTATTGTTGCCGCCTTTGGATTTGCATTGCTTCATCTCTATGTGAAACGCAATGAAAAATCAACAACTGCATTGCATTTTTAACGGTTCACTTTATAATAGTAGTAGGTTTTAGTATTAGGTACTAATTTTATCACGAAGCATATTGGATAGGACCACTACCTTAACAGAGGGTGAACCAAATTGAACACATATGAGATTGTAAAAGATACGATTCATGGAAGACGCAGCGTTCGTAATTATGATGAGCGGCCTGTAACGACGGAGGATATTCAAGAGCTAATCGACTGTGCACGGTATGCACCTAGCGATACGAACTCGCAGACTTGGGAGTTTATTGCGATATTAAATGCAGATCTAATCCGTACCATTGAGGAATTAACTTGGGAGAAACTTCACGAAAGAGCTGCTCAAGCTGAAGTACAAGGACTTACAAGAGAAGCACGTATGTTGTTAAAATCATTTGGTCCATATGCCACTGCTTTCGCTGGAGCTCCTGCGCTATTAATATGTCTGGCGACTCCATATCAGTCTAAGTTTCGTGAAAAAATCTTCGACCCTATACAGCTTGCTCCAGAATCTGTGTGGCAAGAAGAAGGGATCAAGAGCAGTTGCTTAGCGGTACAAAATGTAATGCTCGCTGCTCACGCTAGAGGCTTAGCTACTTGCCCGATGACTGGCCCTGTATTACTAGCAGAAGAAGCGATTAAAGAGCTGCTTCATATCGAATCTGACCGGACGATTAATATGGTCCTTGCGCTGGGCTATGCCAAGGAACAGGTAAAGAAGCTTGTACGTAAAGAAGTTAGTGATATTTTACGCATCATCAATTAGAGTCACTGTTACCATAGTAGAACGAAAAAGGAGCCCGCTCATTCTATATAGAACGAGCGGGCTCCTTTCACAATGCTATGGCATTTTTATAAGGATTCCTAAAGGAATTCGATTATAATTTAATGACATTAGCAGCTTGTGGTCCACGATTTCCATCGGAAATCTCGAATTCCACTGCTTGGCCTTCTTCAAGTGTCTTGAATCCATCCGTTTCGATTGCGGAGTAGTGTACAAACACGTCGTCTCCACCGTCAACAGAAATGAATCCGTAGCCTTTTTCAGCGTTAAACCATTTTACGGTACCTTTCAAAGTAAAAACCTCCTCACATCTTCGCCTCAAAGGCGAATATTTACATTATAGTCGGCGATTTTTGAAAAAGCAACTTTTTTTCAGCTCTTTTGCAATTATCTCTTGCTAATCTGCCGGTTTTCATGTATGAGGATAAGCTTTATTTGCTTTGTTTCGACCCCTGCGTTAATATGAACGTAAAGGTTGTTATTGCTTGATACATCAAGGAATAACATAGATTTGAAACTAGATAGAGCGAGGTACAACATGGCTAAGAAACATCTGATTTACAAGAAAGACAAATGGAATATGCTTACGGTAGAAGTTCACGGACGCCAGCTCGTCCTTCGTGAAATATCTGATCAATGGGGAGAAGAGTGCCATACATTCCTTGGTCGTCCAGAGATGATGCAATGGGTTTCTCAACGCTTCCCTAAAGAACAATTCACTGGGAATGAAGAAGAATGGGACCAGCTAATGGCGGCTTTTAAAGAGGTATAGTACTACCCCATCCTTGTAAGAAGGTACGGTGATTATGGATTCTTCAATTACGCTTGCATTTATCATTACTGCATTCTCACTAGGTGCTGTTATCGTATGGAAAAAGGATACTGTACCACAGCAGTTGCGCAAGTTCATGGCGATTACCACACTTGCGCTAATTTTGTTCGCCTTTTTCCTAATCGTGTACAGTTTCGTTACAATTGGTTCAGCCTCATAAGAGGCTGTTCGTATACATATCGTTATTTATCTGGCCTGTTTTTCATCTATATGGGATAAACATCAAGCTGAAGCATTAATCTCCCTCCTTATCGGTCATACTAGTCCTGAGCCCGAGTCGTCGGATACGGGACTGTAGACGACAGGAGGAATACGATGAATGGCAATTATCGCACTACCATTGCACGCTGTCTCCTTATTGCCATTATACCGCTGGCTGTTGGTATTTGCCCATCAACTGTACGGTCATTTCGTAACAATGATGTTGTGCAATACAGCGCAAGCAACTTCAATACATATAACAATTTTAGGAGGGTACATATGTCTCAATTGACGAAACGTTCGGAAGTACCACAGGAACACCGTTGGAAGCTTGAAGATTTATTCGGCTCACAAGCTGAATGGGATCGTGAGTATGCGTTATTGCAGCAACTACTGACCAAAGCAGATCAGTTTCACGGTAAACTAAACGAACCAGCGGCGCTCAAGGCATGCTTTGAGCTGGAAGATGACATTTCACTCCATGCTGAGCGATTATATGTATACGCTAATATGCGCCATCATGAAGATACGGCTGAAGCACAGTACCAGGCACTATCCGATAAGGCTAAGAAACTAAGCGTTGAAGTTGGCGAAAAATTATCCTACATCACACCAGAGATTCTTGCTCTGTCTGACGATAAGCTTGATGCATTTATCGAAGATGAACAATTGAAGCCATACCGCTTCACCTTACAAGAAATGAAGCGTCAAAAGGCTCATGTTCTTTCTAAGCAAGAGGAAGCACTACTTGCACAAGTAGGCAGCTTGTCCAGAGCACCAGAGACGATTTACAGTATGCTTAACAATGCGGATATGAAGTTCCCTAAGATCAAGAACGATAAAGGTGAAGAAGTAGAACTCACGCATGGCAGTTACATTCAAATGCTGGAAAGCCGCAACCGCGACGTGCGACGTGCAGCTTTCGAAGCTGTCTACAGCACTTACAAGAAGCAAAGTAACACAATTGCAGCTGCATTAAGTGCAAATGTTACAAAGAACTTATTCTATGCCAAAGCTCGTAAATACCCTTCCACATTGGAAATGTACCTTTACGGCGACAACATTCCAAAAGAAGTGTACACGAATCTAATCGGTGCCATTCATAAGCATCTTCCGCTTATGCATCGCTACATGAAACTTCGTGCGAAGCTGCTCAAGGTCGACAAGCTGCACATGTATGACTTGTTTGCCCCTATTGTAGAGCAATTCGATATGAACATTCCTTACACAGAAGCAACTGCGATTGTAAAGGAAAGTTTGAAGCCGCTAGGCGAAGACTATTTGAATGCTATTCAAGAAGGTTACGATAACGGCTGGATTGACGTATATGAAAATGAAGGCAAACGCAGTGGTGCTTACAGTTGGGGCGCTTATGGCACGCACCCTTATGTGCTCTTGAACCATAAAGATAACTTGAACAGCATGTTCACGTTGACGCATGAAATGGGTCATGCACTGCACTCCTACTATTCAGACAACAATTTGCCGTATCGGGATGCGCAGTATACGATCTTCCTAGCTGAAGTTGCTTCCACTTTGAATGAAGCATTGTTAATGGACTTCATGCTCAAGAAGAGCGATGATCCGAAAGAAAAAATGTACTTGCTCACCTACTACATCGATCAATTCCGTACAACGGTATTCCGTCAAACGATGTTTGCTGAGTTCGAATTGATTATTCACGAGCGTGCTGAGAAAGGCGAAGCACTGACTCCGCAGCTATTGAACGAAGTTTATTATGGTCTGAATAAAAAATATTACGGTGACGAAATGGTCGTTGACCAAGATATTGAGATCGAATGGGCTAGAATTCCGCATTTCTACACGAGTTTCTACGTGTACAAATATGCAACGGGCTTCTCTGCTGCACAAAGCTTCGCAAAGCAGATCCTTGATGAAGGTCAACCAGCGGTTGAGCGATACCTTGGCTTCTTGAAGAGCGGCGGCAGCGACTTCTCGATTAATATTTTGAAAAAAGCTGGCGTTGACATGTCTACCTCCGCTCCAATCGAGGAAGGTATGAGCGTTCTTGAATCCCTTATCGAGCAAATGGAACAGATGGCAAAAGAGCTTTAATCGCTATCTCGACTTAGCTGCTCCATCGCAAAATCATCGTAAATAAGTTCACTTAACTCCTTCCCTTGCTATGCATCGGAAGGAGTTGTTATTTGCACAATAAGTTTACAGCAGGATTACCGATTAATCTAATAAATCTCAGAATGAGATTGTGAGGCTGGATCAGTAAGGATTATACTACAACTAAGGAGTTGATTAAACATGACTAACAAAACAACAAAAGAAACCAATTCCAACAACAAAAATAATGACTTGCGCATCCAGTGGACCTTATTTGCAGCACTCGTATTCGCACTGCTGACAGCGATTTTTGCCATCGTTAACGTGGAACCTGTACAAGTCAATCTGTTGTTCGGCACATTCAATGTACCGCTCATCCTACTTATTTTGGGATGTACATTGCTAGGAGCACTAATCGTTGGATCTTACGGCGTATATGCGCAGTACCGTATTCGACGTAAAGTTAAAGAGCTTGAGGCCAAAGTGGCTCAACTCGAAGCAGCATCAGAAAATGAATATGCATTTCCAGAGCCAACGGATGTGCATCTGCTAGAAATTGAGGATGTTCTTGCAGACAAACGAAATTCAAAAGATTCCAAACCTGAATAGGCTTTTAACGAGTATACCTCTGCAGCACTAACTTTGATTTCTCATTAGACTGCGATAACATTTCATATTCAAAGGAGCAACCATCTTATGAGCACACTATACGATTCCCCTTATGCTGCAATTAAAAACGAAACACTTGCTATTCACATTGATGAATCTTATGTCGTTAGCCTGCTGATGGAACTGCTTCAAACCCCTAGTCCAACAGGCTACACACACCATATCATGAACCGGATTCACGAAGAAGCGCATAAACTCGGATATACGATGGAACGGAATCAGAAAGGCGGCGGCTACATTCGCGTAAAAGGTTCCCAAGACGACAGCTCACAAGTCATTGGCCTTTCTGCTCATGTTGATACGCTAGGCGCTATGGTCCGTTCCATCCATACAGACGGAACACTTCGACTTACGCCACTAGGTGGCTACATGATGAATTCTATCGAGAATGAATATTGTCAAATACATACGCACACAGGACAAACCTATACAGGTACGATCATGACGAAGCAGCCATCTGTTCATGTGTTTGATAAAGCAAGCGAGTTGACTCGTAATGAAGAGAACACGATTGTCCGTATCGATGAAATTGTACATACCCAAGAAGATACAGCGAAGCTGGGCATTCGTACAGGAGACTACGTTTCCTTTGATGCTCGTCCTGTACATCTGCCAAGTGGTTTTATTAAGTCCAGGCATTTGGATGACAAAGCAAGTGTAGCTGCTTTATTCGGCTTGCTGCACAGTATGAAGGTCCATCAATGGAAACCGCAGCACGATATCATCATCTATATTACTAACTATGAAGAAATCGGTCACGGAGCATCATCGTTGCCTAGTGGAATCACAGAGCTTATTGCCGTGGATATGGGAGCAATGGGAGATGACCTCAACTGTAAAGAAACCGATGTATCGATCTGTGCCAAAGACTCGTCTGGCCCGTATGATTACTTCATGACTTCTCGCCTTATTCAACTTGCGGAGAGAGAAGGCATTGATCATGTAGTCGACATTTACCCACGCTACGGCTCGGATGCTTCTGCTGCACTGCGTGGAGGAAATGATATTCGCGCTGCCTTGATCGGTCCTGGCGTACACGCATCACATGCGATGGAACGCACCCATGTGCAGGCTGTAATCAATACAGCCAAGCTGCTTGCGGCTTATATTACGGAATAACATCTATCTTAGTTTGAGCGCAGTCCGCTATGTAAATCTCATATCGTGAGTCGGGCGTTAATGAGCTGGCAATGGTGAATTGTGTTAATGCTTCATGCCATGCGTGGTGCGTAGTCTGCAGTAAGTTGGCAAATGTGCATTTGTGCATTATGGATAGTGAGACGTAAAAATATCCATTCTAGCTCTAACGGTCGTCATAGAGGCTATTCAGCTTATTTTCCCTGTTTTTGATCTGTAAGGGATATAGGAGAGCTTATTTGCTAGATTAAGCGAAAAAATGGCCGCAATTGCTGAAATAAGCTCCCTTACATCCGTTAAAATTCTAATATAGACAATTTCATGAAATTAACGTCAATGGCGCTCGTTAAAAGAACCTTAGCTTGCTTTTATGTAGGAAGGTATAACGATAAAGACAACGCTTTTGCAGTTTCCAGCAGGCCTATTATTATTGGATAAAAAGGATTAGGAGGAATACGAATATGACAAAACATCCACTTCCACATACTTTTCCTAATGACTTTAAAGCTCTTATTGTTGAAAAAAATGAATCTGGTGAAATATCGCCAATCGTTCGTTCGATCTCTGTACATGACCTCCCTGAAGGAAATGTAACGATAAAGGTCGCTTATTCCAGCTTGAATTACAAAGACGCATTAGCTTGTGTACCAAATGGCGGAATCGTCAAGTCCTACCCTTTCATCCCTGGTATAGACGCTGCCGGTATAGTCGTAGCATCTGATGATGAACGCTATAAGGTTGGACAATCCGTCGTGCTCACTGGATATGAATTTGGCGTTAGCCATTTTGGTGGATTGAGCGAGTACATCCGAGTATCAGGTGATTGGCTCATTCCTCTGCCTGCTGGCTCTCATGATGTTATGGCTTTTCGGAATGCTATGGCTTTTGGTACAGCTGGCCTTACGGCAGCTCTATCCGTCGATAGGTTGAGGAATCACGGATTAAAGCCTGAAGACGGACCCATTCTTGTTACGGGAGCGAGCGGCGGAGTCGGTTCTTTATCCGTTGGCATACTAGCCAAGCTAGGATATGAAGTAGTTGCTGCTACAAGCAAGGCGAGCTTCGAACCTATTCTGAAGCAGCTTGGCGCTGCGAAGATTATATCTCGTGAGCAATTGCTTCCCGACAAGCAGCGTCCACTGAACAAGCAGCTGTGGGCAGGCGTTATCGACGTCTGTGGTGGAGATATTTTAGCATCAGCCCTTGCCTCTGTAAATTATGGTGGCGCAGTCGCTGCGAGCGGGTTAACGGCTGGAGCAAACTTGCCCACAACCGTACTGCCGTTCATTTTACGTGGTATTACCTTGTACGGCATCGATTCTGTGTATGCACCGAACGAGCTAAGACAGGTGCTGTGGAATAAAATGCTTACAGATTGGTCTTCTATTGTTCATACAGATGGGTTCGTTCAAGAGCATACACTGCAAGATGTGCCAACGTTAACAACCAATATGCTGCAAGGAGCAAGTGAAGGAAGACGAATCATTCGTTTGAAAAAATAAACATTGAGAAAGCATAAGAAATCCAGCACTACTATTTCAGATACAAACTGGAGGATGGATCGCCATATGAATAGCTCAATCCAGCAGCCTTCATGGGACTCCCAATTGAAGCAAGCCGTTCAGTTGCGTCAGGAGTCTCAGTTAGAGTCTTCGCTACAGTTGTTGTTAAAGCTGGCAAACGACTTTCCAGATGAAGGTATCGTACAGTATCAATGCGCATGGGCACATGATGCAATTGGCAAAGAAATATCCGCAGTACCCTACTATGTAAGGGCACTATCGTTAGCACTTACAGAAGAAGATCGTCGCGGCGCCTATCTCGGTCTTGGCAGCACCTATCGAGCTATTGGCGAGTATGAGAAATCAAAGGCTCTGCTCGAAGAAGCCATCAACCATTTTCCAGATGCACGAGAATTCAAAGTATTTTACGCCTTAACGTTGTACAATCTTGGCCAACATGAAGAGTCTACTTCTATACTACTGCGTCAACTCGTGGAAACTACACAAAATGCTGATATTACACCGTATAATCGCGCCCTGCTCTTCTATGCGGATCATCTGAACGAAGTATGGACAAATGAAGAATAGAATGCATTCAGCTCAGATAGAGGAGTACATCAACTTCATATAAAGTCAATACATGCATGATACGCTCTACCATTTGTTATAGGCGTAGTATAGTAAATCTACTATTCGTGTCATCGTACGTTATAGAAACTACATTTATATATAAAACAACCCGCTTCACTCCTAAAAGTGATACGGGTTGTTTTTGTGATACGCTATCTATTTACGTTATTTTTCAACTATGCATGGTTTACATCCGTTTCTATCATTCTGAACAAAGGTCTAACCAATATTCAGCTACGAACGTTTTGCCGCCTCGATCTGCTCTGCCAGTTCATTTAGCTCTGTCCAACGATCCATCAGGTCACTTAGTTTCTGCTCCGCCTCTTGCTGCTGCTTCATTAGCTCCTGCAAGCGAACGGAATCATTGAATGCTGCTTCCATTTCAACGTTATTACGCTCCATTTGCGCTTCTACATCAGCAATCCAGCCATCAATTTGATTGTATTCCTGCTCTTCCTTATAGGACATTTTGAGCTTAGGCTTACGCTCTGACTTTGCCGCTGCTTCTGTCGATGTATTGGCTTGATTTCCTTGCTTATCATTAAATACAGACTTCTGCTCGTTAAGGGAAGAGAGTCCTTGTGCTGCTCTCCACTCTACATACTCCGTATAGTTCCCAACATGATTACGAATTTCACCATTCTCGAACGACCATATCCGATCGACAACCCGATCAAGGAAGTAGCGATCATGCGATACAGTAATGACGACACCAGGGAATTCATCTAAATAATTTTCCAATACGGCTAACGTCTCTACATCCAAGTCATTCGTAGGCTCATCGAGCAGCAGTACATTCGGAGCAGTCATTAACAAACGCAGCAATTGCAGACGGCGCTTCTCACCACCCGATAGCTTGCCGACGATCGTCCACTGCATCGATGGATTAAATAAGAATCGCTCCAACATTTGTGCTGCGCTAATCGTGTGACCTTCCGCTGTCTTAACCGTCTCAGCAGCCTCTCGAATATATTCGATAACGCGCATCGATTCATCCATTTCATCATGCTCTTGCGTAAAATATCCAATGCGTACTGTTGGGCCTAATACAATATTCCCTTTATCCGGTTGCCTTGTTCCCGCAATAATTTGCAAGAGCGTCGACTTACCGCTTCCGTTCACACCAATGATACCAATACGATCATGCGGAACTGCGATATAATCCAAGCCGCGGAACAGTTTACGCGTACCAGCATCGGCCCCAACAGACTCCAACTCCATAATCTTTTTCCCGAGACGGGCACTAGCTGCGGACACATCAACGGAACCCTGCTTTTGTGTCGGTCCTTGCGATTGCAGATCCTCAAAGCGATCAATCCTTGCCTTCTGTTTCGTCGTACGTGCCTTTGCTCCACGGCGAATCCATGCTAGCTCTTGGCGTAAAATATTTTGACGCGTCGATTCAGCGGAGGCTTCACGAGCTTCGCGGTCCGCTTTTAATTCGAGGAAACGCGTATAGTTCGCCTCGTAAAAATGCGCACGCCCATAATCAAGCTCAATCATTCGATTCGCAACCCGATCAAGGAAATAGCGATCATGCGTAATCATAATAAGCGCACCTGAGCGCTTCTGTAGATAGGATTCCAACCACGCAACCGTATCGTTGTCGATATGGTTGGTAGGCTCGTCTAGCAGCAATAGATCGGATGGATGGATCAAACCTGCTGCGAGCGCAACTCGCTTGCGCTGACCACCAGACAGCTCACTAACACGAGCATCATAACGTGTAATGCCCAGCTTAGACAAAATGGTCTTCGCTTCACTTTCGATCTGCCAAGCCTGTAGTCGATCCATATCGTCACTTGCCTGAACGAGCTGCATTTGGAGCTTCTCGTCTTCTGGCTGTACACGCAGACGCTCTAATAGATCTGTATATCGACGAACTGCCTTCATTTCGGGCGCATCCCCGCTCATTACCGTTTCCAATACCGTCGCATGTGGTTCAAATTCAGGCTCTTGCGCCACGTACTGCACACGGATCGCACTGCCTTTCATGATGCGTCCTGTTTCAATCGGATCAATCCCTGCCAACGTACGCATAAACGTTGATTTACCAGTTCCGTTTACTCCAATAATTCCAAATCTATCGCCTGTTGCGATACCGAAAGATACCTCTTTAAATAGCGTCTTCTCTCCGTAACTTTTACCAAGTTGCTCTACGGTAATTACATGCATGTTTCTTCCTCCGAACTCTGTGAATATCAATAAACAAGGAGAACCTATGGTTCTCCCTAGCATCTTATCTATATTGCGATAATTGTAATGCGTCATCTATTTCTGATGCATACAACCATTCATAAACAAGTCTGTAGCAAACACCACTCGCTGACTTACATCTTCCTCTTGAAAGGACGGATCGAACAATATGTCCATCTTCATCATATCCAAAATGCCCACAAACGACTTTGCGAGCAGCTTTGCCTCTCTAAAGCCATCACCTTCAAGCATAGTAGCTAATATTCGTATATATTGCATGATAAAAGACTGTATCTCCTGCAGCATTTCAGGGTCATTGTTAGGCATCATGAAAAAAAGCTTCGTATAGTCTCTTCTCTCATAAAAATAACCTAGATGATGACTAGCTACTACGGATAAGCGATCCTTCAGAGACTCGCTTTGCTGCAAGCCATCCGTAAGCCGCTCTAAAAATTGTTCAAAGTCGCGCTTGGTCATTGCAGTAAACAATTGTTCCTTGCTGCTAAAATACAAGTACAATGTCCCTTTTGCAATTCCTGCTCGTTCTGCAATATCAGACATTTTCGTTTCGTAGAAACCGTTGGCACCGAAGAGCTCGTAGGCTGCATCTAAAATCATATTCCACTTGTCTACTTGTACTTGACTCATCGGCCCACCTCCTTCTGCCAAACGCAGCTGATCCATTTGTTCATATATCTTATTATCATATATCGTATATCGAATATAACATGGTACTTGAAAGATGTCGATTCAGAGCAAGCGCATTCCAGTAGATGTCGCAGCTCCATGTACTATCCAAGCAGCAAGCTGCCAATAAGCCAAGCAAGAAGTCCACCAACAATGGAGCTTACACTATTGACCAAATCATTTGTCATCCATCGATAACCACGGATGAGTCTAGTAGCTTGATTGCAATGCTGCAATCTTTCTGTTGCAGCACCACACTTCTCGCAGCGATAAGAAGCCTGCCAAGTTGCACCAAGCAGTGAGTCTGTAAATGCACCTGCAACACCACCAATAGCCCCACTGATACCGACTGCAAACAGTAATTTCCATCTGTATGGATACGGAAACGCAAGATCCTGGGCAATGTACAAGCAAACAACTGCTGCACCGCCAATGACGACCGCTCCCCCCATCGCAGCCCAAGTGCCTAATGCTGATACAGCTCCTGATGTCCCCGCTGGCACGGGACGCCACGTCATGACCGAACGCGGCTGTGTACGGCTTAAGCTGCCAATTTCCGTTGCCCATGTGTCCGCATTAACGGTAGCCATAACACCGACAAATAAAAATATCCAGGCAGGGTGAGGGAACAATGCGTTTGCCACGCATAACAGCATGCCGATCCCGCCATTCGCCCACACTTGGTGCGCATCTCGCTGTCCCGTTTTTTCATAAATCGTGTCAAAGCGGCTTTTCGCACGCTTTTTCCATTTTGACCAACCTGTTGACGTAATAAAAAAGGTAAGCAGCAGCCCGAACCATAACAAACTACCGCTTCCAAAGTACACCGTACCCATTATAAAAGCTGCTAATGCGCCTGAACGAGTAAGCGATCGTTTTTTATAAGCTGCTCCCGCCATAAAAAAACTTCCAACTAATCCAATTATCCAGTCCATTTTGTTTCCTTTCTTGTTTCCTTGCTATTACTATTGTGTAGCTTCTATAACACAGGAACCAACCGTAACGCCATTCCATTGCAACTCAAGTATATCACCAGCTTGCACTGCCCCAACGCCTGCCGGCGTTCCCGTGAAAATAACATCACCTTTACGTAAACCATAATTAGACGCCACAAATTGAATGAGCTGCTGCAAATCAAAAATCATATCCGCTGCTGTTCCCTGCTGTACGACCTCACCATTACGCAGTAATGCAAATGGCGTACGGCTAACTTGCTCGGCTCCCTCAAAAGCAATCGCATTTGTAATCGGTCCCGAGTTAGGAACCCCTTTAGCAGGCAACCATGGATGACCTTTCGCCTTCAGCGTATCTTGTACATCACGCAGCGTAAAGTCCAGTCCGAGTGCTATTGCTTCAATGGCCTCATCAACTGTCGTTTCAGGTGTCACCTCTCTGCCAATGTAAAGCACAATCTCAATTTCATGATGAACCGCCCCCTGATGTAGCGGCAATGCGAGTGGCGTACGATCAGCAATAGGCACGACCGAATGAGACGGCTTCATAAACACCATAGGCTTCGTTGGAACTTCATTGCCAAGCTCAAGCGCGTGCAGCTTGTAGTTACGACCGATGCAGTATACATTGCGAATATTGGCGGCAAAAGCATGTTCATGATTACTAGCTAGTTGATGTGTCATTAGAAACCTCTCCTTATTATTAGATGATCGCTGAGTACTAGAATCATAGGGACTATCATATTGAAAAGAGATATGTACAAAAACATTAACTATATTCATTGTATTCGAATTCAAGTAAAATGAAAAACCAGCCGCCGAAATTGTTATCGACGACTGGCAGTTAAGCTCGCGAGTTATTTAATCTCTACTATTTCCGTTAAGGGATGGCTGTAATTGGAGTAACAACACGGAATGTTCCTGTACCCATCGTCCCTAAGATGCCATTGCTGCTCTCTACTTTGCCTGTGCAAGTAAGTGTACGGCCAGATTGATGAATGACTTCTGCCGTCACAACGAGCTCTCCGGCCTTCATCGGAGCAACGAAATTAACATTTAGATTAGACGTAACGGTATTCTCATTCGGACGAAGCAGCATCGTAGCCAACCCCATCGCATTATCGAGCAGCGAAGAAAGCACACCTCCATGGACGATGCCGATCACGTTCAAATGGTGCTGCTGCGCTTGAAGTCTTAGCACAACTTTGGCCGTAGAAGCCTCCATAACTTCACAACCAATGTAGTCCCAGAACGTACCGCGTGCACGCTCTGCTAACGTATTCAGCCATTTCTCTTGTCCTTCCGTTACTGGCTTTACACTCATCAGACAATTCCTCCTGATTGATTGCTACATGCATTCTGTACTGCTCTCGCCTACATGTTTAGTGCTTATTACTATTTCTTCAATACGCTTGCCTCTTCCTCCAATAAAGCTCGCTTCAGTACCTTTCCAGCAATCGTCTTCGGAAGTTCCGCGCGGAATTCATAATGGCGTGGCACCTTATAGCTAGCCAGACGAGCACGGCACCATACATTTAACTCTTCTTCCGTGACATGCTTACCTGAACGTAGCACAATGAATGCCTTAATCGTTTCTCCCCGATACTCATCTGGAATACCGACAACACTGGCATCTTGAATGTGAGGATGCTCAAATAGCACCTCTTCAATTTCACGCGGATAAATGTTAAATCCGCCTGCAATCACAAGATCCTTTTTCCGGTCAACGATAGTAAAAAAACCTTCTTCATCCATTCGAGCCATATCTCCCGTATACAGCCAACCATCCCGCAACGCTTTACTCGTTTCTGCAGGTCGCTTCCAATACCCCTTCATCACTTGCGGACCTTTAACAATTAACTCGCCAATTTCACCTACGGGCACTTGTTCGCCTGTTTCAGGGTCTACCACCTTAGCATCCGTATCCGGAAAAGGAATGCCTATCGTGCCATTTTTCCGCTTCCCCCACAGCAAATTAGCATGCGTGACAGGTGAACTCTCCGATAACCCGTACCCTTCAATCAGCTTGCAACCACTTAATTGCTCGAACTTCGTTTGTACGTCAAGCGGCAATGAGGAAGCTCCACTTATACACATTTCTATAGAAGAAAGATCGTAAGCAGCAATGTTAGGATGGTTGATGAGCGCAATATACATGGTCGGGGCCCCTGGAAACATCGTCGGTTTGAGTCGTTGGATCGATTCTAATATATCTTTGGCATCGAATTTGGGGATAAGAATATTCATCCCAGCCGTTACAATTGACAAGTTCATCAGTACGGTCATTCCAAACACATGGAAAAAAGGAAGCGCTCCCAAATATATAGGCTCTCCCCGCTTTGCTTGGTAGAACCAACGGGAAACTTGCAGCGTGTTAGCAATGAGATTACTGTGTGTAAGCATGACACCTTTGGCGACCCCTGTCGTGCCACCAGTATATTGCAGCAGCGCAAGCTCGTTCTCTGCATCTACATCCACGCACACTGCCTCCTGCGAAGCTTGCTGCATGAAAGAATGAAAGGAGTGGACGCCCTTACCATAAGGGACGTCCAGATTCGCTCCACTTCGCTTTGCTTTGAACGGATACAACAAATTTTTGGGGAATGGTAAAAAATCTTTAATGGAAGTGACAATAATATGTTCCAGCCCCGTTTGCTGCTTTACAGCATGTACACGTGGGAACAGTAGGTCCAGCGTAACCATAATTTTCGCTTCAGCATCATTTAGCTGATGCTCAATTTCCCGCTCCTTATAAAGCGGATTGGTAAGCACAGCAACGGCGCCAATCATTAACGTTCCGTAGTAGGCAATGACTGTCTGTGGACAGTTGGGCAGCATAATCGCTACACGGTCACCGCGCTTCACACCGAGGTTCGTTAACATATTTGCACAGCGGTATGCAGCTTCCAACAGTTGTTCATAATTTATCTTTTTCCCCATAAAATACAGGGCAGTTCGGTCCGGATAATCACGTGCCGCCTGAATGAGAAACAATGCCAAATTATGCTTAGGATATTCGTAGGTCGAGGTGATCTCACTAGGATAATGACAGAGCCATGGCTTATCCAATGGCATACAAGCTCATCCCTTTCCCCAGGTCCACGCCGGATTTTTCCGGCGTTGTTGGTTAGCGTGTGTCAGCCATAATTTCAATGCTATCAGCCGCTGTTAGACGATATACTTTTCTGCACTGATAACACGTGCCGCGATGCCGCGCTTTATAGCTACCGTATCCATTGGTGTGTTGCGAGTTAGCTTTTTCAAGATCGACAGCTGTGTCCGCAGTACATCGCCAGTTTCCATCGTCGCAAGAGCCTCTTTGGCAAAACGATCAACATCATCAAATGCTTCATGTATATAAACTTTTGTCATTTCAATTGCATTTACAGCCTTGGCTTCCCCTATTTTGGCAATCATTTTACGTGTTCGCAGCAGCGCACTCTCCATGGCATAAACGAGAATCATAACATCCGCCAAATTGCTGAGCACTTCCTGCTGCTTCTCAAGCTCCATTGCGTACTTTTGCACCGCCAAGCCGCCAATCATAAGGAATATTTTTTTAGCCATCGATAGCAAATGTGCCTCATGCTCCAACGTACCCTCGAATGTTTGCCCAGGTACGAGCTGCATAAGTTCAGCTTGCAGACCTTGTGCTTTTTGCATAAGAGGCAGTTCGCCTTTCATAGCTTTCTTGACGAGCGTGCCTGGAATGAGCAAGCGGTTAATTTCATTCGTGCCTTCAAAAATGCGGTTAATCCGTGAATCGCGATAAATACGCTCGATTTTGTATTCCTGTGTAAAACCGTACCCGCCATGTATTTGTACGCCCTCATCTGCGACGAAGTCCAGCACTTCAGATGCAAATACCTTGTTAATCGAACATTCTAACGCATACTCTGCAATGCTCTTTGCCAATAACGGACCAGAATCCGGTTGGGTGTGGTCAATGTCCTTCATACTTGTATCGATCAAGCCAGAAGTACGGTATACCATACTTTCTGTCACATACGTACGAATGTTCATCTCTGCAAGCTTTTTACCAATGAGCGGGAACGCAGACAATGATTTGCCGAACTGTGTACGTGTATTCGCATATTTGGAACTGAGCTCGATCGCTTCTTTTGCAGCTCCAAGGCAGCCCGCACCTAACTTGAATCGACCAATGTTCAAAATATTGAACGCGATAATATGGCCTCGGCCAATTTCACCAAGTACATTTTCAACCGGAACTTTTACATCTTCAAAGAACAAGGGGCACGTAGAAGATCCTTTAATACCCATCTTTTTTTCTTCCGGCCCTACCGTAAAGCCTTCCATATCGCGCTCAACTATAAATGTCGTAAAGTCTTTACCGTCCACTTTCGCATATACAATGAAAATATCTGCAAAGCCAGCATTCGTAATAAATATTTTGGAACCGTTCAAAATATAATGCTGACCGTCTTCAGACAGTTTCGCTGTCGTCTTCGCACCCAACGCATCCGAGCCGGAAGTCGGCTCTGTTAAGCAATAAGCTGCTATTTTCTCACCTGATGCCAATGTCGGCAAATATTTGCGCTTCTGCTCAGGTGTCCCGAAAAAAACGATCGGCAGTGTTCCGATGCCAACATGTGCACCAACAGACAGTGCGAACGAAGATGCTTTGGCAAGCGTCTCATTAATAAGTGTAGAGCTGACTTTGTCCAAACCAAGGCCGCCATACTCCTCTGGTACATCAGAGCCAAGTAAGCCGAGCTCACCTGCTTTGCGAATCAGCTTTACCGTCAGCTCGTAGTCAAGCTTCTCGATTTCTTCATCATGAGGCACAACTTCGCCCTCTACAAAGTCACGTGTTGTCTCCATCATCATGCGCTGCTCTTCCACGAAATCCTCGGGGATAACGATTGAGTTCGCCTCAACATCATCAATAATGAAGCTGCCGCCTTTCACTTGCGTACCTTTCGTGTCCAACATATCCAATCTCTCCTTTATCATATAATGAATGCGTTTACATAAAGATAAATTTCTATTAAAAATTAATGGATATCATTAGTTGATTTATGGATTGTGGGAAAAATGTAATGAGTTGCTTGATGTACGTACAGGAAAAATGTAATTCTAGGCGATGCGATATAATTCGATTTAATATTCGGTGTAATTCAGTGTATTTCGATGAAAATCAATGTAACTAAACGAAAATGAATATAACTCAATGCGATACAACGCTCTATAAATAGAACGTTCTATTCATAACAAGGAATAGATGCAAATATGCATGCTTTTAGCTGAGATTATCGATTTTCAAGGGAAAGCCTGCAAAAATACAGGCTTTTTGCTTAAAACAAGCTGCTTCACCCCTATTAAGGCTAGAATTGATGCATATTTGCATTCATTTTAGATTTTTTCTTTTTTTTGCGTTAAAAAAGATGTATATTTGCAGCTTTTTTTCAAGTCCACAACTAGACAGATTTATAGTCCGTAGGTGCCATTACGTCACCCTAATTTCCACCAAATATCTACTAGTTGCTACTAAAATCATACTGATTACAATAAATATTTCTAAGTGCTACTAAGTGCTACTAAGTGCTACTAAATGTTACTATTTGCCACTACTTCGTATCAAGCTTCATGAATTGTCGCCTAGCCTAATTGGTTTCATGGCTTTATTGGCTTTATTGGCTTTTTTGTCTTTATTAAGCTCCAGCAAGCTTTCAGCTTCACTCAATCGGTTAATCACTCCTACTCGCTTATGCAAAACTGATCGGTTAGTCACTCCTAATCGCTTAAGCTCCGTACACCTCAATCACTCCGGCTGCGCCCATTCCGCCGCCAATGCACATCGATACAACACCATATCCTCCGCCACGACGTCGCAGCTCATGGACGAGCGATGCCGTTAATTTCGTTCCTGTGCAGCCAAGTGGATGGCCGAGTGCAATAGCCCCACCGTTCACGTTGACTTTGCTTTCATCTAACTCTAGCTGACGAATAATAGCGACGCATTGCGAAGCAAACGCCTCGTTCAGCTCGTATAGATCCACTTGCTCCTTCGTAATGCCAGCCAGCTTAAGCGCCTTCGGGATCGCTTCGATTGGACCAATCCCCATCACTTCAGGGTCAACGCCAGCCAATGCAAAGGAGCGGAATGCAGCCAACGGCTTCAAGCCAAGTGCCTCTGCACGTTCTCTTGTCATAAGGACAGCAGCAGCAGCGCCATCGCTCATTTGCGAAGCATTGCCTGCTGTAACAGAACCTTTAGCCGCGAAGGACGGCTTCAATTTTGCCAACCCTTCCACGGAAGTGTCCGTACGAACACCTTCGTCCATTTCGAAATGGATGACCTTCTCCCATGGACGTCCATCTGCGCTGATGCCCTTCACCTTCGTGGATACCGGAACGATTTCATCTTTGAACTTCCCTTCTGCGATTGCAGCAGCCGCTTTGCGATGGCTGTTATAAGCGAACTCATCTTGCGCTTCACGGCTAATGTCAAAGCGATTCGCCACATTTTCCGCTGTGTGCCCCATGCCCATATACACTTGCGGCATTTCAGCCACAAGCTGTGGATGTGGTGCCAACTTGAATCCTGTCATCGGGACATGGCTCATACTTTCAACACCACCTGCTACGATGACATCCGCGTGCCCTAGCATAATTCGCTCTGCTGCATAAGCAATCGACTGCAAGCCTGATGCGCAAAAGCGGTTGACCGTTACTGCTGGGACAGTCGTCGGGAAGTCCGCATACAGCGACATAATGCGGGCAAAGTTAAGTCCTTGCTCACCTTCTGGCATTGCACAGCCGATAATGATGTCATCAACATCCTCTTTGCGAAGACCTGGCGCTCGGCGGATCGCTTCGTCCAGTACGATACGCCCCAAATCCTCAGCACGTGTATGCGCCAAGCTACCGCGTTTTGCTTTGCCTATTGGTGTACGCACGATGGATACTATAACTGCTTCTTTCATCGTTATCTCCCCTCGCTTAGCTAAATTAAATGGATAAATAGATCGTTTTATAGCTTATTTGCCGGATAATTAGGTATTTGGTATTTCGGTATCGTGATAACTTCATGGTTTGCTATGTTGATAAAAAGAAATTCCATCCAATTCTACTAGTTGCGTAATGGCTTACCCGTCGTCAAAATATGCTGCATGCGCTGCTGCGTCTTCGGCTCACCCGTTAAACTTAAAAATGCTTCGCGTTCTAAATCGAGCATATATTGCTCGGATACGTAGCTATTTGCTGGCACATTTCCTCCTGCCAATACATGCGCAAGTTTGTTTGCAATAAGCTGATCATGCTCGCTAATAAAGCCACTTTGGCGCATCGTATATGCACCGAGCTGCATTACCGCCTTGCCTTGCTCACCAACTACGCGAATACGCTCCTCAACTGGAGCAACATAACCTGCACGATCCATATCCAGCACCGCCATTTTCGCCTCATAAATACGGTGATCGGTATTAATAACAACCGAGTCCTGCGGTGCCATATAGCCAAGCCGCTTCGTATCATGACCACTCGTCGATACTTTCGCCATCCCAATCGTTTCAAAGTAGCCATTCATAAACGGCTGCAAATCCACCTCGGGATTGCTCACTAAGCGGCTTGTGCGCAGCGCAACTTCTTTACAACCGCCGCCTGCTGGAATCAGACCCACTCCGACTTCAACAAGTCCGTAGTACGTTTCAGCTGAGAAAATCACCTTATCTGCTGGCATACAAGCCTCAACTCCACCGCCAAGCGTCATCTGATGAGGAGCTGCCACAACCGGCTTCGGTAACCGTTTCAAGGCCATCATGCTGTTTTGGAACAATCGAATTATGCTATCTACTTCATCCCATTCGCCATCTTGTGCTTCCATTAACAGCAGCATTAAGTTGGCGCCGACACAAAAATGTTTCCCTTCATTCGCAATAACGAGACCACGATAGTTGTTACGTACTTCTTCTGCACTTTTCTGAATCATCGTTAAAATGTCTCCGCCAATGGCGTTATTAGGGGAGCTAAATTCCAAACATGCAACATCGTCACCAATATCAATCAAATTTGCACCCGAGTTGGACAATATAATACGGTTTTGCTCTTTCAGCGCACGCAGTGAAATATGCTCTGGTCTAGTTTCAACAGCCGATAGAGCACACTCATAATAGAAGGCACTGCTTCCAGCTTCTCTTACGTAGAAGCTCGTATGTCCAGTAGCAATCCATGCTGTAACCCACTCAGGAAGAATGTCCCCTTCTGCTTCCATTCGCTGCACACTTTTTACGAGACCGATTGCATCCCAAATTTCAAACGGCCCAAGATCCCAATTGAAGCCCCATTTCATCGCATTGTCGATTTCAACAATGGAATCTGCAATTTCACCCAACTTATTAGCGGAGTATAGTAGTACCGGCTTGAGGACATTCCATGCCAGCTCCGAATAACGATCACCAGTTCCAAGGAGCGCCTTTATTTTAGCTGCTGCACCTTTTGCGGATTTAGCTGCTTCTAACGAAGCTCCCTTCACCTTTTGCGCAACTGCGTACTCCATCGTTGCCAAATTCAGCGCCTGAATCTCTTTTCCAGCTGCTGTTTTTACTTTTTTATAAAACCCTTGCCCCTGTTTCTCACCAATCCAGCCTTGCTCCACCATACGGCGCAATACGCTTGGCGAATCAAAAATCGCTTTTTCCGACTCATCCATCGTATTGTTATGCACGTTCCCTGCCACATGAACAAAGGTGTCAAGACCAACAAGGTCAAGCGTGCGGAATGTCGCGCTTTTCGGTCGTCCCATTGCTGGTCCGGTAACCGCGTCGATTTCTTCGACGGTATATCCTTTTTGCAGCATTTCGTGCAGCGTGACGAGCAGCCCATACGTACCGATCCGATTGGCAATAAAGTTCGGCGTATCTTTAGCGGCAACAACACCTTTGCCGAGACGTTTTTCAGCGAAGGCCGTCATATACTTCGTAATTTCAGGATCTGTCGTTTGCCCCGGAATAACTTCTAGCAGCTTCATATAACGGGGTGGATTAAAAAAGTGTGTACCTAAAAAGTGACGTTTGAACGCTTCCCCACACGGCGCTACCATTTCGTTAATCGAAATACCTGACGTATTAGACGAAACGATAGTGCCTGGCGTCCATACCTGCTCAATTCGCTGCAGCAACTGGCGTTTCACGTCAAGACGTTCCACAATTACTTCGATAATCCAGTCTACTTTGGATAATTTGTGAAGATCGTCATCCAAATTGCCTGGCGTAATGCGAGTAGCAAATGCTTCACTGTACAGCGGCGCTGGCTTCGTTTTCTTGAGCCGATCAATCGCAGTCGTGGCAAGTTTGCTGCGTACTTTAGGATGCTCTAGAGTAAGACCTGCTTTCGCTTCTTCTTCGCTAAGCTGTGTTGGGACAATATCTAGCAGTAAACAAGGAATGCCTGCACCTGCTAAATGTGCAGCTATTGCTGCGCCCATCACACCTGAGCCAATTACGGCGGCTTGCTGAATCGGTTTGACCATGTTCGGAAACCCTCCTGTTCGAAAATGGTGAGCTTATATTAGATAAATAAAATGGTTGCTGAATGAAAATGGTGTGTAGTCCAGCTTGCAAATGTAGGTTTCATGTTGGATATTTCAATACACGAGCAGCAACAAAGAAGCTGCGAAATCGTGATAGAAAATGAGGAAGTATCGTGTAGATTGACATGTCATGAATAGAGTGATGAAGCAGCATGCTGTAATTTACTGTTATGGTGAAAATCTAAACAAAATGCAGCTTGTCACTTAGTTGGAGTTATATGAAGTAGCGAAAAGTAGTCATGGTAGCAAGGTACACATAGTAGTAGAAATAACTTGTGCGATGTAATGGCTTACTTTCCTTGGAGTAATTGATTTTTGAGTGTGTGTATTTGTTTTTAAATGTGTATTCTATGCCGTTACAGTTTCCTTATCTCCTGACGAGACAGGGCCAAACACAGCAAGCTCCAACAGCTCAGCAATATCTTTCGTTTGCACGCTCTCCTCGGCGTTCAGCAGCTTCGTGCCATCTTCCATCATCGTTAGACAGAACGGACATGCAGAGGAAATAACCGTCGGCTTCACTTCAAGCGCCTGCTCCGTACGGGCCAAGTTCACCCTTTTGCCAGCCGTTTCTTCCATCCACATCATGCCTCCGCCAGCGCCGCAGCACATACCGTTTTCACGAGTACGTTCCATCTCCAGCAGCTCTACACCTTGAATGGCACGCAGTACGTCGCGCGGCTGATCGTACACGTTGTTGTAACGTCCCAGATAACAGGAATCATGATACGTTACACGCTCCTTAACGGGATGCTTAGGTACGATTCGTTTGTCTCGCACGAGTTCATCAAGCAGCTCGGTGTGGTGCAGCACTTCGGCTTCTAGACCAAATTCAGGGTACTCATTTTTGAGCGTGTTGTACGTGTGCGGGCAAGCTGTCACGATTTTGCGGACATTGTATTTTTGGAACGTACTAATATTTTCTTCACATAGCTGCTGGAACAAAAATTCATTGCCCATGCGCCGCGGTGTGTCGCCCGAATTTTTCTCCTCATTGCCAAGGATCGCAAAGTTCACGCCTGCTTCATTTAGCAAGCGGACGAACGCCCGCGTTACTTTGCGGCTGCGATTATCGTAGGAACCCATCGAGCCGACGAAAAACAGCACATCGAAATCTGGGTTTTCTTTAACCGTAGGCACTTTCAGTACACCCTCTGGATCAACATCCTGTACCCATTTCACACGGTCGTTGCGGCTGATGCCCCACGGGTTACTTTGACGCTCAATATTTTGTAGAGCACGCTGTCCATCATGCGGCATGCTTCCTTGGGTAAGCACTAAATAGCGGCGCAGATCGATAATTTTATCGACATGCTCATTTCCGACTGGACACTGATCTTCGCAGTTGCGGCACGTCGTGCATGCCCAAATTTCCGACTCGCTCATGACATCGCCGACAAGGTCTAGTTGACCCGGTGCACGTCCATCGACTACAGGAAGCCACGATTGAGCCTGTGCTTGCATCGTCGCACGAATGTCCGTAATGCCTTGCCCGCTCCATGCTCCAAGCTGCTGCCCTTCCATTTGCACCATGTGTGTCGTTACACCTGAAAAAGCAAACGCAGGAACCCAAGGAGACTTTGAAGTAATCGCAGCACCCTTTTCGGTTAAATGGTCGCGCATTTTTGTAATCATGTGCATCGGTGACAGCCACTTACCAGTACTGGCAGCTGGACATACATTGGTACAGCGACCGCATTCCACACACGCATATAGATCAATTAGCTGCTTTTGCGTGAAATCTTCAATTTTGCCAACGCCAAACGATTCCGCTTCTTCGTCCTCCAAATCAAGCTTGCGCAATCGGCCAACGGGTTCTGTACGTCGCAGCGCAATATTGAGCGGAGCCGTAATAAGATGAAAGTGTTTGGACTGCGGAACATACACAAGAAACGCCAGCAAAATGAGTAGATGCGCCCACCAGCTAATCACGTATAGAACAGTTGCAGCACCTGTGGAGATACCTAACCATTCAAACGGCATTGCAAGGAGTGATGATATAGGTGCGTGCCAAGATGGGTCCAACCCTTCACGCAATCGAGCAAATGCTTGTGTGAACAATACAGAGAGCATCAAGCTATAGATGAAGAAAAGTACTAAACTCGGCTTCCAGCCTCGTTTAAGTCGCTTCAACTTCTCCCCGTAACGACGGTAAACAGCATAGCCCATTGCGATAAGAATCGATGCTACGGTCAGCTCTTGCAGCAGCTCAAAGTATGCAAAGCCCGGAATCGGCAGCGAGTGCCCTACTAGCCCTTTGTAAATAATATCAATGGCACCTAGCTGTAAAATGAGAAATCCATAAAAAACAACAAGATGCATGATACCGCTCTTACGATCCTTCATTAACTTCGTCTGACCGAACACTTGCCCCATAAACTCGCGCAAATTGTGCTTTAACCGTCCGCTCCAATCTGTCGGCTGCCCTAACTGAACGTACAAGTAACGATGGTACACCGCTTTGAAAAACCAATAGACGCCGAGCCCAGTAACGCCCAAAAACAACATCAATTGCACGAACGCTCCTGGCATTCAAACCAACCCCTTTCTTAGATGTACATACCTAATGCTACTACTTATGCTTGCGTTAAAAACTAAAAAACGAATGAATGCTCATTCATTTTATGATTAAGCGCTTCCAATTGCTCCTTCATCATAAAGCTACAAAGCTAACTTCATGCACACTTTCCTATCCAATAAGCCGCAAATGTAATTGACAAGGAAAAGTTTGTATTTTATGATAGCAGCAACTGAATGAGTATTCATTCATGATTTAGCCATATTCTAACATCGAGGTGATTCCATTGACAAGTAGCAAAAAAGAAAAATATACCCAAATTCTCGAAGCGGCCTTAAAAGTGTTTGCCGAGCACGGGTATCACCGCTCTCAAGTTGCTCGGATAGCTAAGGAAGCTGGAGTTGCTGACGGTACTATTTATTTGTATTTCAAACGGAAGGAGGATATTCTCATCTCTCTGTTTCAAGAGAAACTAGGCGAGCTGGTGAGTAAATTCCATGCGACTATCGAGCAAACAACGAGCGCGAAAGATGCGCTGCGTAAGGTGTGCGAGATTCATTATACAGAGCTGGAGAACAATGTCGACCTCGCGTTCGTCACTCAAATTGAGCTGCGCCAAAGCTCTCTTGAGCTGCGCAAAGAAATAGGCAGCGCAATTAAGCCATATATCACATTAATCGAGCAGTTGCTTCAACAAGGTATTGAGGAGGGCCTCTTCCGCCCTGACCTTGATGTTAAGCTGACACGGTTGCTTCTATTTGGAGCGATGGATGAGGTTGTGACCTCGTGGCTGATTTCCGGCAGAAAATACTCGCTATCCGCCCAAGTTGATGGGACAGTTAACTTCTTTTTTAGGGGTATTGAGCAAGCTTAAGTTTGTTTGTTTGTTTGTTTGTTTGTTTCTTAAACATAACTTCATTTCATTCCAGCCTTTGTAACTGGATGTTGCTCTCCTTAGATGCATTTGCTGCGAGGTTACTCGGCTTTCTCTTATTTCATCCATTATGAATGAAAGGGGCAGTACAAGATGAACATTATCGTCTTAGTAAAGCAAACGTTTGATACGGAGGAAAAAATCGTCGTCGAACAAGGCACAGTCGTGGAAGATGGCGTCAAGTTTGTTATTAATCCATATGACGAGTATGCCGTAGAGCAAGCGATCCAAATTCGCGACGATGTAGGGGGCAAAGTAACCGTCGTGTCGGTTGGCCCTGAACGAACAGCAGAAGCACTGCGTACCGCACTCGCCATGGGTGCGGATGAAGCTGTACTTATACAAGACAGTCGCATTGGTCATGATGAACACTCTGTAGCGCTCGCGCTGCATGCATTTATCTCTCAAGAGCCATACGATATCATACTTGGAGGCAATTTCTCCGTGGATAACGGAGCCGGTCAAGTTGCTGTTCGCCTGGCCAAATTGCTGGCCATACCCCACGCTTCATCCATTACAAAGCTGGATATTTCCGCAGGCAGAGCGGTCGTTCAACGTGACGCAGAAGGTGATCTCGAAACGATTGAGCTGCCCTTGCCTGCCCTATTTACCGCACAGCAAGGCTTGAATGAGCCGCGTTATCCCTCCTTGCAAGGCATTATGAAAGCAAAGAAAAAACCGTTCCGCGAACTATCTCTCGACGATTTGAACCTCGATGCTGGAGCTGTTGCTCCACGTACAGAGCGTATAAATTTGCAGCTTCCCCCTGCTCGCCAAGCTGGCAAGATCATTTCTGGTGAACCCGCAGAGCAGGCACAGGAGTTGTTCCGTCTGCTGCGTACAGAAGCAAAGGTCATCTAATTGATCGATTGAAAGTGGTTCAATTGAGGCGTGCTCACTAGTTTCACTAGTAGAAGTGAGTTCCACGATTTATGTTAGCTGCATTTTTTCGAATACGAATACCAGTACGTGTAAATATACGAGTATGAGTATCGGTTCAAATTAAAGTTCGCATAGCTTCACTATTATTTCTTTGCATACCAAGGAGGCGATTTCAGGATGTCCAGAACATTTCTTGTTGTAGCTGAAACGAGAGGCGGTTCCTTACGCCAAGTATCCTATGAAACCATTAGCGCGGCGCGCCTAGCCGGAGGAGCAGACACAACAGTAGCGGCGGTACTTATTGGTGCGACTGCTGGATCATTTGTGAATGAGCTGACGCATTACGGTGCAGATCGTGTGTATACAGTCGAGCATGCCGACTTAGAACACTACAACCCACAAGGTTATTTTGCTGCTTTGCAAGCCGTTGTTCAAACGGTTCAACCAGATGCCATATTCTTTGGACATACCGCCATTGGTAAAGATTTGGCACCGCAGATTGCGGCTGAGCTTGGTACAGGCCAAATTTCAGATATTACAGCAATTGAGGTTGATGATAACGGGCAGGCATTGTTCACACGCCCTATTTATGCAGGCAAAGTGCTGGAGAAAAAAGCATTCACCGCTTTCCCATGGATTGCGACGGTACGCCCAAACAATATCGCGCCTTTGGAAGTTGATCCAACACGGACTGCAACAACGGAAGCGGTTGCTTATTCGCAGCCTACACTGCAAACGATCATCCGTGATGTTGTGCGCAACACGTCTGGGAAAATTGACTTGAGCGAAGCAAAAGTGATCATTTCAGGCGGACGCGGTGTTCGCAGTGCGGACGGCTTCAAGCCCTTGGAGGCATTGGCTACCGTATTAGGCGGTGCGGTTGGCGCTTCCCGCGGTGCATGTGACGCAGGGTATTGCGATTACGCCCTGCAAATTGGGCAGACTGGCAAAGTGGTAACGCCTGAGCTATATATCGCCTGCGGCGTTAGCGGTGCGATTCAGCATGTCGCCGGCATGAGCTCATCCCGGGTCATTATTGCGATCAACAAAGACCCAGAAGCACCTATTTTTAAAATTGCCGACTACGGGATTGTGGGCGACTTGTTTGAAGTGGTTCCGCTCCTGACTGAACAGTTCAAGCTGGCGCTGCAGCCATAGTAGATATAAAAACACTGGAGCCAACATACGGCTTCAGTGTTTTTTTGTTGAGTAGCATCGGAAATAGATTTCAGCCCTTTCATTCTACACTCTTGTGTAGAGAGTGAGCTAAATCGGGAATTACGCTGACAACCGTGTATGTGTTTCAATCCACACTCTCGTATAGAGAGTGACAACGACCGTTCTGAGCCCCTGCTGCATAAGGGCTCGGAGGTCCAAAAGTGCGAATCTCGCTTTTCATTCCACTTTTCATGTTACAAAAATAAGAAAACCTACTTAAATCCTGCAACACTACGCTGGTGCGAATACCCTAGGGATTTCATGTGTACTTCAGGTTGGCACCAACACGAATATATTAATAAGGTTATCAAACTCTTTTCCATCACCTTGTTGAATTATCTAGAATATCGGCTTTAAAAACTACCAAGACAGCGAAAACAATTTAATGACTAAACATATCAAATACATAGAACCGAAGAACAACTCGTGTAGGATGTGACTGGCCAAAGCTGCTGATATTATGTCCACAGCCATCTTTCAACCCATACATCCGTGCAGGATGTGACGTGACAGTATCGAGACGACTGTTAAGTCAGTTCAGTACTTTAAACACTGCTATTTCATCAAAACAATGTTGTTTGCTGCAATGGATACAATCTTTGTTTCACAGAGTTTTATCCACTAAATGTTTAAGATGTTACCTTTAATTATATTGTGCTTAACTTTAATTTTATAGTTGTCTCACAACATTTAGAGTTTAGTGGTCAAAGATTCTGTCCTACTGGCACTTGCTAAGTGTACTTTACGCTTCTTACTCATCATCCTCATAAAAAGCCTTATATACTTCACAGGAACAAGTGATAGCTTGCCCGCCGCATTTAGGACAAATTTCATCGTCGCAATAAAAGACATGATAATATCCTTGCTTTACTGCGCATCCTGGGCAGATTTGATTAAACCCTGTAAATCTAGGCTCCTTCCCATATTTCACTCTCTTATGCTCAATACCTTCAATCTTAAAAAATGGGAACAATTGAGACTCAGCAATTTGAATAGGGTAGTTTTTACGGACATTAATACCATTGTAGAGAATAAATTCACTTCTAAATTGTTCGATTAAACATCCTTCCTCTTCCCAGTATTCCTGGTGTATGTATTCATGCAGTTCTTCCCCTAAAAATCTAAAGTGAAAAGAATGTAAAAATTCAAAGATTACAGTATATATAGTCGAAAGTTCAATAATATCAAGGTCTAATTCAAAATGAGTAATAAGATTCCGAAGTTCAATGGCTCTTCTAATTACTATTTCATCTCTATCATCTATATCAACTTTCACTATATTCTTTAGTCGATGGATCGCTGTACTAACAGATACCGTATTCTTGGGTTTGTCAATATTTTCATAAATCAAAAATTCATTCTCTCTTTTCAATACTTCTTTGAACATTAACTCTGCCGACTGCACTATACTAACAATAGAAAACTTCCAAAATCGCTTATAATCATCAGGATAATCTTCATGGGTAGCAAGGTGATAATGATATAAAGAATTATGTAAATAATCGTACGCGTTATCTAAGAGACTCATCTTTATTTTCATTTTCCCACTCCAGTCAGGTTACATGCCGCAGAACCATGCACTCATCTTCGTCCCGTTAACAAATTTATCTTCTCTTTTATTAAGCACCTCTTTATAAGTAATCATTCATTTACAGTTGTAGCCCTTCTTGGTTTCCTCGTTGTCTTCTTTGGTGCTGATGATTTACCTACATCATCGTCTGTTTTCAAAGAACCTTTTCCACCCTTTGCAGGAGATTCCGATGTTTCCTTAGATATCATGTGTATTTCAAGCATCTTTAAAAATTTGAAGCCGAGATTTGACATCTGAATTTTTTCATATCTTACACCTGCTACTTTGACTTTCTCTAGGAGTTTAAATGTCATTAATCGAGGCGCAATCGAATAATAAACAAAACTTTGCGCCTCACTAATATTGGCCTGATTAGTAATCCCCGTTGCAAAATCATCCTTTAAAATGAAAAACAAATTAAGGATGCTCTTAGCTGATAAATTTTCTTTTGATGACAGTTCTTTTGGAAATTCAATTTTTATCTTTGATAATGTTTCTTGTAACTCCTCAAAAGTTAATCCATCAAACATTTCTACTGCTTGTTTTTGTTGTAACTGCTTTTTAAGAATAGTAACCTCTGCACTTAATTTTGCATTATCGGAATTTAGTTTTAATTGCTCTTGAAAAACTCCCAAAAGATCTGGAACTTCACTCCCGCGTACCCATCCCTTCAAATCTTCTCGTGAGACATATTCACCCATCTTTTGAAAAACAGCAAGCTCAATATCTCTTTCATCATTAAAAATTTTGCATATCTTACCAAGAACTTCCTTACGAAACTCTTCATATAATTGACGATTGGATTTCTCCATCATTTGAGTTCCTTCAGTTCTAATTTTACCCTCTAACGCACCTTCAGAAATGACTACTGCAAATCTAGGCTTGCTTATTTCTCCTGCATATTGATACTCCCAATGGGTGTAACTTTTGCCCGTTGAGTTGTCTATCGAACCGTATCTACCACCGAGTATAAGTAGATAAACGTCTGATTCATCAATCCACTTTTTAATAATTTCTTTTTGAGTTTCATCTCCTGCTGAAAATAACTCCATTCCAGCAGGGATGTGACCCGAAGTTAAGATTGCTTGAACAGCAGCTTGTCTTTCTTTCTTTAAATCTTCATAAGTAGAAGAAACAAAAACTTGTAATTTCTTTTTCACAGCTACACCCTCCCAAAGTATTATCTCTAGTTATATTCTATCATATGATCCAACAATAACCATAAAACTCCTACAAATTCCCCACTTATTAGCTGTCTAGATGTGTTGTACACTTTCGCATTATGGTAAATGTCCCGAAAGAAAAAAATCCCCATATAAAACTAAAGCCACTCATTAGAGCAGCTTTTCCCCAATATAATGTTTCAATCGCAGGCTACTTATCTTCTTTATTTGGCATACTGTAACCAAGAATCATATCAACTGAGCAATGTACGCTCAGACTCTGTATCACACTTATGTCTTGCCTCACTCTCACAAGCCTGTAAGCTGCGGCTTGTCTGGTAAGCATTGTCCCCATGCTTCTACAACTCATACTGCACACTTCTAAAACTGATTCCTCCATACCCTCACATAGGTAATCATTCACCATCTGTAACATCCAATCCATTGATTAAGAAATACTTTTTAAAACCTTCATCAATACATTCATTGATGAGCTGTATTATATTGTTTAGCTCACCAATAGCAAATATCTTTATACAGATATTTGGAGCCACTAATAAAAGAAGAGACCTTATATAAGCTCCTGCTTTATTTACTATCAGCTATTATAGTACTCATTCAACTCTTCTCTTTCTTGTCATATTTCAATAACTCAATTAGCTCTAACTCTATACTCTGCATGACGTTTTCTATGGGCATTTTAATAAACTTGCTTAGAGATAGGATATCTTTTTCTAAGAAATCAAGCACCTGTGAAATCGTATCTCCATTACTCTCTTTTTTCAAAAAAAAACTCTACGAATTCATCTTCTGACAATAATAATTGAGGTGCTTTTTCTTCCACTTGCTCACAGCCTACTGATTTATTTCATTTCCTTAGTAATTTGGGTTTACGACTTGTCTTCTATGTGCAGCTAGATAATCTGTATCCTGAAGCGAATGGAATGTTATTACTAAATCCTATATTATTGGATCGCAGGAGGAAGCAAAGGGGGTACTTTACAGCTGTCTAAACATCACATTCTAACAAAGTATGCATAACACTTCCTTGCAGCATCCTATGAAGTAAATTTTACGATACGAACGGCTATTTTAATATAAATGGTGGCATAAAAAATGCCTACCCCACGTGTAAGGATAGACATCTTTTTATTATTTAAAATGAAGCAAAATTTATGTTTCAATACATACCAGTGCATGACCAATGACTATTTCTTCTGTATTGCTCAGGCTTTTACTGTTTATTGTCTTTCTCTATACGTTTTCTTGCCTGTTCCGCCACATTACGATCTAGATCGTGTTGCTCCTTAACGCTGAAACTTTGATTTTTATCTATACGAGATGGGGGCGATTTTGGATTTTTTGCAGACTCTTTAATTTTCTTTTCAAAGGAAGCTACATCCATACCTTTAGCTCTTTTTGAAAATACGCCTCTCCACCATAATCAGGATTTTGATACATAATTAATAGCTGTGTAAATTCAACTTGCACCTTCATCTAGTTCCACAAGTCGCATAAGTTCATTTATGGCTTCTTGTTTAACTGGATTATTTGCTAACAGCCGTAATTGCTCTTTTATTTCTGTAGCGTGTCGAATCGGTTTCTTGAAGTAGTTCATATCTCGTAATATTCCTGGAAGTATTCTCGTGTACTGATTGATCACCTGTTTGTCATAGGACGTATAATCAGCAAGAGCGAACATTTTATATGCATGTTCAATTGAAACTATATCAGGAGGTTGTGCTTCAGTTATCCCCAAACTAATCATGCTAATAGCCTGCACGAAATCTGCATGGAGTAAATTATTCTTGCTGATTGCAGTTTTTAATTTTTCCGCCTGAGTCACATTGAAATATACTGAGACTAAAAGTGCCAGTAGAGTCAAACCAATTAGGAAGTAATTTTTTTTGTTCATATACCAACTCCAATATTAGGAAAAACAACAAAGTAGTTTTCTCGTCCTCTTTCCTTTATTTTAATACCAAGGCTTCCCTTCACATTTGCTTTAAAACTTACGATCTTCTACCCGCCACGTCCAGTACTTGTTTCCTTGAGCCATGACAAATCTATCTAACCAAGTCTGAAAATCACAATACAGTGAACGTGCATCATCAAAATCGCTAATGCCTTCAAGTAGATACATGTAGTCTTTCTTCCCTTGAGCAACTGCTTCTGTGTCAATAATGAAATAATCGTTATATACACATGCTACTATGACCTTTGTGGGATCATCATAAGGTTCGTTTGAGCTTAAAATTTCATCGATTGAGAAAATTTCAATTTCACCAGAACATTCAACATTCGAAAATGGTCTAAAGCCGTTTGTAATAGATAAGAATTTTAGATAATCTTCGGGCAAAGGAGAATATGACTCTAGTAGAAGAGAAATATCATTATCAGAGGATGGATCGTAAAATTTAAGTTCGCTATCATACACATATCCTTCATTACATTGAATTTTTCGTGTACCATGTGCATATAGCTCACGTAATGAATTTATCGTCTGTTCTACGGTCATCGTCGTACTCTCCCCCGTATATTCTTTAATATCCTATCCACCACGACGAAACTCCCCCTCTATGGAATCTGAAAGGCAATGGCATTAAATTATTAAAACTGTGGTCTCCATATCTTTCTTGCGATTTAATATGGTGAATTTCAATACAATTTCCAGCCCAATTGATACTGTTGTGGCAACATAAAACAAAAACCGCATTCTACGCGATTTATAATGTCGCTATGTTCTTGTCATCCGACATATGATGTGTCACATTATATCTAGTTGACTTCACTTGAAATAAAAAACCGTCTCTCGATTAAGGGAAACGGTTTTTTACAATACATTTTACTAAATGATTATTGTGAAACTCTTCTTCATACTGTTAGCTTATTGTTTTTTACAATCCAAGGTTCTTGAACAATTGAGCCATCAAATTAAAAAATCTATTGACGCTTAACAAAAACACCGTTATCAAGAACAAGTTGCTTTGTATTTGCTGTGATTTCATCCATACTGCGGACTGTTTCGTCTTCACTTATGGAGTAATCTTGTTCAGCCACTCTGTAAAATGCTCCGTGATCATTAAGAATAGCTGCCATCCGTTTGTTAGTGTAGTCGATCTCTTCGGGGGTAAGTTCTACAGGTGCGTACATATGCGGATTATTCGGATCAGGTATAAGTTCATGTTGACTAGGATAACCAGGGTGCATGATACTACCATCTACTGTCACAGCAGCGACAGGCTCTTTCAAACTTGCATGACTGTTAAAAGCAATACTTGTTCCTGCAATTACGGCACACACCGCAAAACTCCATACAATTTTATTTTTCATAACTCCTCCTTGTTCCATTTAATTGATTTTATAAGCGTTTGCAAAACCATTCCCAGCAGCTTCGTGATTACCAATGTTCTTAATAACTAAGTGATATTTACCAGGAAGTACATTCCCCCAGCTTATACCTGTGTTTTCCGAAGTATACGTTTTTTCTACTGTGATAGGATCAGTCTCTCTCCCCGTGTTTGCGTTCTTTAAAGTATAAGTTAACTTAGGATGAGCTGAGGAAGAAGGAGACCACTGTACAAGTGAAACATAGACGTTTGATTTTTCTGTAATATTAACTGAATCTATAGATGTAATACTACGATCTTTGCCTAAAAAAGTAAATTCATAATATATTGCAGGCTCAGCAAATAAGATATCACTTGAACTTTTTAGTGACTTACTTGGAACAGTAACGAAGGGATTAACAGGCGCTCTAAGTGCCGCAGCCTTTTCTTCTTCTGTTAAAGGTACAGGTGCATAAAAATAATCAGACTTAAAATTATCATTTTGTACTGATACGCTAAAGTTAGAGTTTGAAGTTTCACTTGTCATATTTGCAGCATACACTACAGAATTTATTGGGGTAATGCAAAAAACTACAGCCACTGATAAAATGGATAATATCGGCTTTAAGAACTTCATAATATAGGCTCCTTGTTTTTTGAGTTTATTTAATGAAGATTTGTAAGTGAGCAAGATTAATTTTTGATACGGTTATCTCTCTGTGAATAAGTTATAAAACAAGAAGGTAATAATTAATGCTTTGCTGCTTTTCTTAATGGTTCGATAATATCAGAGTTATTATTGTCCCATGAGAGGCTTGCTCATTTGTCTATGGGCTTTAACCCCTACTATATTCGATTTCACAGCCTGCCTTCATCTGGTTAATTGCTGTGATTGATGTAGGATATTACTGTTTTTATAAATCACCAATAATAGATTTTTTCTTATATTCTCACCCCTTTCATATGCTCACATAATTATTGATCTTTTTTTTCCATAAATGTCAAATATTTTCACTCTACCAACTTTTCATTTGATTAACTGTCCACACTCCACATGAACAAGCAAACACATCAATAAATGTTTCTTGAAACTCAAAACGTTTGTAATATGACTTCTTGTAAGTACAACCACACCTAGTGTAATAAAGGGTTTTATTGGTTAAATCCACGTCCTTAATCTCTTCTCCTACTAACTTACTACATACTAGACGTATATTTGCTTCTGCAAATTCGTCTTTACGTAAATGCTTCAATTTTAACTTCATTGTGAAGGCTCTCCCTTTGATACTTTAACAATAACTTATCTAAGTCCTGACTCATAGCTAGCATCCTACCATCGGTCAATTCTAAGCCTTTTTTATACGCTTCATTTAATCGAAAGCGTAAACGTTCGATATCTTCAAGCAATATACATCACCTTCAATTAACACATTCGTACATCGGTGAGCGAACTTCCCCTTATTCGCTCACCATCAATCAGGTTCTTCCCCTAATTGAATTATAACTAATATTTCCTGAAGTGATTATTTATATATTTTTTAGGAATAAAAAACAGACACTTTTAAAAGTGTCTGTCGGGAGAAGAACCTGTAAATAGTTCACTTGCTTACTATCCATGGATACGGCCATCCTGCTGGTGTAATTTCGCCAGCAACATTTGAAACTATTGGCAAAATCAAAGAGAGAGCAATAATAAATTTAATTCCATTCTGCTTCATTTTTTACTTCCTCCCTTTTACCTTTTTTACCTTCTCTGTTGTCTTTGCATCTACCATAATCTTATTATTTCTATATAGATCATACATCAACTTTAAGCAATTACGCTCATTATTGATGTCATCTATCTGAGAATATTCAAACGCACTGTCTATGTAGTTATTTAATGCTTTGTTGACGTCATTTATGCGGGAATAATAATCTCCCTTAAGCTTGTAAAACCAAGCTAACTCCCTTTTTTCAAGTGGATTTGAAAGCGTTAAATCATTAATTTTAGGCTCTAGCTCTGGAAGTATCTCTTCAACTTTAGAGATTTCTCCAATTTGAAGTAAAAAGGAAATATACTCATTTGTTACATAAGGCACAAAGTCCTCCGCACACTCATTCAGACATTCTTTAAATTGCTTTTTTGCAAGGTCTACATTTCCTTTTTTGTAATTAATAACAGCTATAAACAACTTATCACTATCTGATTCATCTGTAGATGAGTGTTTTTTTAACTGATGAAAATATTCTTCTGCTAACTTAATATTATCGCAATAGTAGTATGAATCTCGCAACATTCCTAGAGCAAATATTCTCTTATCTGAAATGTCTATAGCATATTCATTATTAATAATAAGTTTACAGAAGTGAATAACATCCTCATATTTTTGTAACGCATAAGCGTGTACTGCAAGAGCATAAATAAGAGAAATAAATTCTTCTGGAGAAAGTTTCTCTATATATTTCAGAATATATCTTCCTGCTTGATAGGTTTCTTTAAGTTTTGAACTGTCATTTCTCTCGATAAGATATTCTTGATAAAGCGCTCTTGCCAAAAAAAGCATAATACCATGACTTCGGGAATAATCGATAATTGTTTTATAAATTGAAAGTTTAGTAGCTGACGGAATTTGAATATTCATGCTAGTGGCAACATTATAAATTTGTTCCACTGCATCATAAGTATCTGAAGATAGCTCAAGGTATTTGGTGACTATTTTAGGTATGAGAGTTGAGGTGTCATCATGGAGGGTTATACATTCATTAAAAATATCACATATAGTATCTGAATTTTTCTCAAGATCAATATATATTTTTATATACTTATTGTAAGGTATTTCTAATACAGAAGCAATAGCTCTCATATTTTGAAACTCAGGTTTAGTCTTTCCATTTTCTATCTTGGAAATTGCCCCCGTAGTCATGTTTGTTTTAATTGCCACATCGTGTTGTGTTAAATTATTTTTTAATCTGTAATGTCTGATCATGTCTGCAAGTGAAAAAAGTGAAACTTTCATCTTACATTCACATCCTTTATTATTTTAAAACAAAGGGAATTATAAATATCTAAGAAGGGGAAGAGAATATTAAGCTCAAAATTCGTTTCGAGGCAATTTTGTTTATGGGGTTCGGGGAAACCTGAGAATTCATTATATCATAATTTTACCAGTATTCAATATATCAAACTATATAGTTAATCGAAAACAATAAAATGATAAGAGTTTTGTCAGTTAATTATTGCGAATTTGAGCAACAAAAAAGCCACCTCACATTAGTCGATTAACATCCTAATGATTTAGTGGTTTAGTGATTTTATTGTCGTCACTACTTTTCACCCTGATAATCCCCTAAGAACCGCTATGGTTGTCCAGTTTTTTCACAAAAATACTCACGAACAAGACGATTGTTAAGTCAGCACAGGCACGTTTCAATCTACACATCCGTGTAGGATGTGACAGCGATTTTGAGACAAATTAGAACAAACATTCCTAGTCCATATCAAAGTAATCACTTAAATTGTATGTAAAAACCAATTATTTCACAATACAAACATGTAACACTCCCTTAAATGGAATTAATATGGAAGAAATATGGTGCGAATGACCCGGGGATTTCATGTGCACTTCACATTCGCACCACCATTTACAACGGTGCTATACCTCATCCAATATTCAATTGAACATCAACATCCATATAACTCTATCAAACATCATAGATGAAAAAATATTCAAAGCACCTAACCATCTAGTTCACTCTCCACCTTCTCTATCATGTCAATATCCTTTAAAATATAGAGAGGAACAGGAACGCCACAACACGCTCAGAAAAGAGGAACTAACATGAACTATCGCATCCAGTGCTTTGCTAGCATCGCTGAACGTATTGGACGAGCTGAACTACTGCTGCCCTCGGATAGCGACACTATACGTGTCATTGAACTTAAACAAACACTAGCAGCGCAATACCCAGAAGCAGCTGAGCTAATCATGCGCTCTTTCGTGGCAGCCAATCAACAGTACGCACCAGATGATAGCATCGTTACACCTGAAGATGAACTTGCGATCATTCCTCCTGTTTCTGGAGGACAAGGAAATGCGCAGCCAGAGGAAGATGTATCGCAAGCAAACCATAACGACGTTTCTAGCACAAATGGTCGTTTCCGCCTAACTCGTCAGTCGATCGACGCCCAAGCAGTTGAACGCCAAGTGTCCCATCCGAATCACGGTGCTACCATTACCTTTTCAGGAACGACCCGTGAAATAACAGGCAATCAGCAAACATTAACGCTAGAATATGATGCCTATATACCCATGGCGCTGCAAGTCATGGAGCAGATTGGCGACGAAGTTGAAACACGTTGGCCAGGAACACTCACTGCCATCACCCACCGTTTAGGTACTGTCGGTATTGGTGAAGCAAGTGTCGTTATCTCCGTATCGGCGCCCCATCGTGCTAGTTGCTACGAAGCAAGCCGTTATGCTATCGACCGCCTGAAACAAATCGTGCCGATCTGGAAAAAGGAAGTAATGTCCGATGGGAGCTTCTGGGTTGATCAACCGAACTGGAACCCAATTGCTCGCAACCATGCTGACAATGCTAACCATACGGACCATGCCGACCTACACAAACAAGACTAGAATACAACCTGCTAAATCCTGATTATTACCGTTCGTAATTACAAAGAATCGCTTCTTACTGAGATCTCTACTGGCACTAGCCAATGTATCGATCTACAAGTGTACGCGCCACAACGGGCTCTTTCGTCCCATGCACAAGTACGCGACCATCCTTAAACACAACCAGGCGATGTTGTTCATCCGCTTGAATCGATACCAGATATGCATTGCTGTGTACGGCCATATCGTGCACAGCTTGCATGCGCTCTGCCAAAGCCGCCAAATCCATAGGAACTGGCTGGGCTGGGCGAATTTGCACCGTATCTCTGCCGCACAACACCTCTGTACGACGCTGGTTCATCCCCTCCAACTGCGGATAAGTCGCGTTTGTTCCGCAAGATGGGCAATCCTCCCGCTTCGCGGAACGAACATCAATGGATGTATATTGATTCGTCCACAGATCAAAGGATACTAGCTTTCTCCTCAAGGCATCATGATTACCTGTTAACCACTTCAACGCTTCAGCCGTCTGATAAGCAACAACCATCTGCACCGCAGGCGGAATAATACCCGCGGTATCACAAGTTGCCCCACCGACAGGCACACTTTCCATGAGGCACCGCAAGCAAGGTGTAACCTCTGGCTCTATCATCATCGTCATCCCGTAGCTACCGACACAAGCGCCATAGATCCATGGAACTCCATGCTTCAATGCATAATCATTTAACAGCATTCGAGTTTCAAAATTATCCGTCGCATCCATGAATAAATCATGTTCTGCGCCCCATTCATTCAATTCATATAATGTAACATCGCCCACGATGCCGATAACTTCTACTTCCGAATTAATAGCCTTTAAACGCTGTTCAGCTGCAATCGCCTTCGGCAGCCTATCGCGTGCATCAAATTCCGTATATAGCTGCTGCCGCTGCAAATTGCTCCACTCAACATAGTCTCGATCCACGATCGTGACTCGTCCGACACCAGCTCGTACGAGCATTTCAGCGGTAGCCGATCCCAACGCACCTGCTCCAATAATAAGGACACGAGATTGCTTCAGTCGCTGCTGACCTTCTACTCCAATTGGGGTAAAACGCTCTTGTCGAGAATATCTATCAGGATGCGCAGGAAGTGCAGAATGAGTACGTTGTTCCTCATTTAGTTGAGTCTCCACCAAATTATGCAACATTGTGCCTCCTCTTTTTCTAGCGAGTAATTATGTATTTGTGATGCCTATCATTTTACATGAACGGAATGGAAAAGCATACTAATGTTACAACGGCAATATATAAACTTACATAGGTTTGAAGCCGATAACTATAATAAATAGGATTTACAAATATAGGATTAATAAATAAAGGAGGCACTATTGTAACATGCGAATCGACTCCCACTACAAACCACTGCAAAGCAGTCCACATACAAGCAGAAAACTAGGCAGCGATAGTTTCGAAACCTCCCTTAGAGAAGCAGAACAAAAAGAAGAAAAAGAGAATGAAAAAAGAGGGAAGCTTGTTACAGCGAGAGAAGGCGGATATGTCCGACAATACCTCGTTCAAGCAGATGGCAGCAAAATTCTGCTGGCCGAAGTAAAACAAAGTACAGAGCAACCGAACGGCGAAAATAAAGAAAGCTCGGAAACTTTAGCTGCAACTCAGGTAAATAGACAAGGAATTCATACCAACCGCAATACAAAGTCCATGATGAATCTCCTAAACTTTCAAGCTGGTGTCGGTGCTGGAACAATGATATTCGCCCCAATCAAGAATTTACATTCTATTAGCAAGTAACAGTGAGAAGCAAGTAACAAATATACCAGCCTAACACATTATTTTCGTCCTTTTGCTATTAGACGGACAACCAATCCTAGCTTTAGCCGTAGCGGTAACCGGGGTCGAGAAGGGCTTCATATGGTAGGGATAAAACGTAAAGAGGCTATCTAGAAAATCGGTCTAAGCCGACTTTTTAGATAGCCTCACTCCAAAACACCTTTGGTATCTCAAAAGGCTCAGTCTACAACACTACTTCCTACAAACAAAGCTAGCGGATTAACTTTCTTATTTCTCCGGGATAATATCTCCCGTTTTCCCATCTATTCCAATAGTGATAGAGTGTCCAGTATTTTTTTTAGTAAACGTAAGGTTATATCTGCTAAAATTGCTTGCAAAGTTGTCTATAACATAGGCACTTGAAATCTCGTAGGATTTTAATTCTGGAAGCGAGACATGGATTTTATCTACCCCGGATTTTACATTTGGGTATGATAGCACTGTAGAAGCATCCAATGATTGTATGGTATAGCTAAAGTTCCCCGTTTTCGAATCAACTGCAAAGTGGAAAAAGTTCGCTCCATCTTTTTCTTCAAGTCTAATCACATACTTATCATACTCACTGTCACTTTTTGAAACTACATCTTCATAAGCATCGATCTCATAAGATTTTGTTTCTGGAAACTGGGCATAGACTTGATCGATTTTTGCCTTCACATCCTTGTCGGCAAGGGCTTCGGAAGCTGAGACTTTTTTGTAAGTTCCTGCATACAGTTCATTGTTTTGAGCTACAGTCTTTTGAGTTGGGTTCTCGTTTTCATTTGCACTTACTACTAAAGCTCCAGAAAGGGAGATTACAGTAGCCAATCCTAAAGCTGCCAAACGTACGGATGTTTTTTTACGGTTTTTTTTCATACTAATTCTCCTTCGAATTTATGAATTTTTTGTTCCTAGGTATAAGATAGAGAAAACTAATAAAATAAAAAGTAGGAAAAACTTAACATTTTCTTAAATCGATTGAAAGAGTTCCTTTAGGTGCTATATAAAATAAATAGGCTGTTCCCAAAGTCATTACTGACAAGTTGGAACAGCCCTCATTGTATATCATTCTGAACGTGACGATTTTTATTTACGTACAGGGTGTGTTACAACCCACTACTGCTTCTTCATCTTCTTAATCAGTTCTCTACTCTTATCCAACGACAAAAGAGATTGATCATAGTCTCGACTCGTCACACCTAGATACAAAATGTCTATCACATTCAACTGAGTAATGCGAGAAGAGGTCGCCCCACTGCGAATCTCATTCTCGGTTGATGTAATAAATAACGGAATATCCGCGTGTGAACTCACGGCATTTGTTCCGTATTTCGTAATCGAGATCGTTGTTGCTCCTTGCGCTCTAGCCTGCCTCGTACACTCAACAACAGCCGTTGTTTCTCCTGAATAAGAGATACAGACCGCTACGTCCTCTTCCGTCAGCATCAGCGATGAAATCAGCTGCATATCGGCATCTGCAAAAGAAAAACACGTCTTATTAATCCGAAGAAACTTGTGCTGTGCATCCAAAGCGATCAAATAGGAAGCACCAATACCGTAAAAATAAATGCGCTTCGCGTGTCGCAGCGCCTCTACCGCTTTCGTCACTAATTCAGGTTCTAGTATTTTCAATGTATCGCGGATCGACTGAATATTGTTGTTCGACACATTCTCCATAATCATTTCTATCGTATCGTCACGTCGAAATTCTTGATACCCTGCTGTACCTGCATCCTGCTGCAAATCGCCAGCTACTTTGAGCATAAGCTCTTGATAACCTTTAAGACCCATAGACTTGCAAAGACGTATAACTGCCGCTTGGCTACCGCCACTGTGCTCGGCCAATTGTGCTACAGACATCCCAATCATTTGCTTCGGTTGGCTCAAAATATACTCGGCTACTTTACGCTCCGAAGGTGTAATATCTGCCAACACTTCACGTAATCGAACTAATCCACCGTTCATACCGTTACTCCTTCAACCTTTATTCAACACTCGCTGTCCTCAGCCTTCAGCAGGGATAGGCTGAGCACCATGTTGAGGTTCCGTTTCCTTTAGAACATTCGCCGTCAACAAATTCAAGTAATAACCAAACATACCAACGAACAACCCTAAAAACCCCACTACCGTTACTGCCAAAATAAACATCAGACACAATGCTTGTAAAAACGCGCCGACCGTATACAGCGGATGCCGTAAAAACAGCTTCACACTTTTACCCATCGCTTGAAACATAGACAGCTCTTCTCGGTACACTAACGGCATCGTATACAACTGTGAAATAAGCGCCATCGTCACAAAATAAGTCTGGAATACAGCGATTGTGAAATGCAGCATATTTCCTTGATCTCCATAATACCACCACGATGAAATTAGGATAAGTACGAAAAGTGTTAAAAATAGACCAAATACGACGGAACGAACATAAAATTTGCGAAATCCTGTGACAATGTGCCTAACTGTCACCATTTCCCCGCTCAATTGAAGATGACACGCATAAAACACACCTGACAGTAATGGAAACAATACGAGCGAGAAGCATATGACAGCTAAGGCAACATTCATAAGTAACAGCATAGGTGCGAGAACGAGAGAACAGATAAGACTATATCCGAGCACCTTTAAAATATGTTCATAAACTTGTCTTCCTGTTTGAGCAATAACTACACTTAACTTCTTCATAACCGCTCACCTCTTACTACATGCTGTGACACCTTAAGCATAACTTTTGAGCTGCTTTATAAGATCCACCACACCTAAGCTGCTCACATCAGTATGCGATTCTCCGTCTCTACATCAAAGAAATGCACCTTACTCATATCCAACAGGAACTTTTTCAATTGACCTACTCTTGCATCTGAATCGGGATGCAGCTTAGCTGTGACCATCCGCTCGCCTACTCGGAAATAAACGAGATTCTCAGAGCCAAGCTGTTCGACCACCTGCACCGTGGACGTCAATGCATACGTATCAGGAACGCCCATCGTAATGTCTTCACCAAACAGATGCTCTGGGCGGATGCCGAGTACGATCTTCTTGCCTTCATAGGCTCGCAATGCTTGCAGACGATATTCCGGTAGAACAAACTGCGCCCCCTCCATCGTCACCTTCCCATTTTCATACGTGACATCAATAAAATTCATAGGCGGAGAGCCAATAAAACCTGCTACAAACATATTTTCAGGCTTTTGGTACAAATCTGTTGGCGAAGCAACCTGCTGAATTTGTCCTTTATTCATAACAACGATACGCTGCCCCAACGTCATCGCCTCAATTTGATCATGTGTGACATACACAATCGTCGCTTCCAGTCGCTTATGAAGCTCTGCAAGCTCCACGCGCATTTGCACGCGCAGCTTGGCATCCAAATTGGACAGCGGCTCGTCAAATAGAAATACTTGCGGATCACGCACGATAGCTCGACCAACTGCTACGCGCTGGCGCTGACCACCACTTAGCTCCTTCGGCTTGCGACCGAGCAAATGATCCAAACCTAGCACCTCAGACGCGTCTTTCACTTTTTTCGCAATGACATCTTTCGGCTGCTTTAAATTCTTTAGTCCAAAGGACAAGTTCTCACGAATCGTCATATGCGGATACAGTGCGTAATCTTGAAACACCATCGCAATATCACGATCTTTCGGATGCAGCTTATTCACGACACGATCACCGATCATAATATCGCCGCGTGTCTGCTTCTCTAGACCGGCAATCATGCGCAGTGAAGTCGTTTTCCCACAGCCAGAAGGTCCTACAAACACGACAAACTCTTTATCTTCGATTGTAAAATTAGACTCTTTTACCGCAACAAAAGTTTCCTTGTTGCCATCTACAAACTCTTTTTCTACGTTTTTAAATACAACTCGTGCCATAGTGAGCTCCCCCTAACCTTTGACGGCTCCAATCGTAATGCCTTGCAAGAAATAGCGCTGCAGTGCGAAGAACAAAATAATCATTGGCAGTGAAGCAACCGTTGCCCCTGCCATAATCGCTCCAAAATCCGTCGTATCCGCAAACTTAAATCCAGCCAACCCTACCTGAATCGTTCGCATCGCTTCCGACTCCGTGACAAGTAACGGCCAGAAGAAATCATTCCAATGGAAGACGAACGAGAATATAGCAAGTACAGACAATCCAGGCTTCGCCATTGGTAAAATAATTTTGTAGAAAATACCGAACTCACTGCATGCATCGATACGTGCCGCATGGATTAAGGACGTAGGCAGTGTGGACATGTACTGCTTCATTAAGAAAATATTGCCCACACTTACGATGGAAGGCAGAATAAGTCCCATATACGAATCTTTCAAATTAAATACATCAATTACGAGAATATAGAGCGGAATTAAAGTAACTTGGGTCGGAATCATCATCGTCATCAGCAATATCCAAAAGATCGTGTTGCGCCCTGGAAAATGCAGCTTTGCAAATGCATAACCTGCTAATGAAGCAAAGAATACATTCGTAACCGTCAATATAGACGAAACGATTAAGGAATTGAGCAACCAGCGCCATGCCATCGTTTTATCAAAGAAACGGCTAAACGGCTCGAATGACCACACTTCCGGCCACATCGATATTTTCATAGAAGCATCAGCATAGGAATCTTGAAAGGAACCGATAATCATCCAATACAGCGGAATGATCGTAATGATTCCCCACATGACAAGCATCGTAATAGAAACGCCCAGAACGGCGATTTTCCCTTTTGACTGCATAGGTGAATGCCTCCTTTGGGCTTAATATTCAATATCCGTAGCGAACATTTTGAACTGAATAATAGACACGACCACAATGATTGCAGTAAGCACAAATGATTGTGCCGAAGCTAATCCAAATTCATAGAACATAAATGCAGTCTGATAAATGAGGTAAGCAATCGTTGTCGTTGCAAAGTCAGGCCCACCTTGTGTCATCATATAGACACTTATAAATACTTGGAAAGAGATAATAACCCCTGTTACTAACAAATATAGAGTTGTCGGTTTGAGCAACGGCCACGTAATTTTACTGAATTTTGCCCAACCGCTGGCATGATCGATGTCTGCCGCTTCATACAACGATTTCGGGATGCCGCCCATTGCAGCCAAATATAAAATGATGCCCGCCCCGTGTGATCCTAAATAGGTCATCAGCATGAGCGAGAACAGCGCCGTCGACGTTTGGCTCAGCCACATCACAGGCTCCATTCCCAAAAAGCCGAGAAAAGAGTTAATCATCCCGTCTTTCGTCGGATCGAACATAGCGAACCATACGAGCGAAATCGTAACGCCTGAAGCAACCGCTGGCAAATACATGACCGCTTTGAAAAAGGTCTGCCATTTCGAGCGCAGCTGAAAAATAAAATACGCGAGCATAAACGTAATCGCGATATTTACTGGCACCGTACATACCGTAAATAAGAACGTGTTCCATAGTGATTTGTAAAATACCGAATCCGCAAACATCGTCTTATAATTGTCGAAGCCAATCCATTCTGGATTCAGGACATGATACCGCTGGAAGCTCATCATGAATGCTGAAATAATCGGATATAGCGTAAAGACGAGAAACAGCAGAACGGGTACGAGTATGAATAAATACGCCCACATATGATCCCGCAGCTTTTGCACCATGTGTTCTCCTCCTTGTGAAAAAAGGCCCCATATGAACGTATTCATATGAGACCACTACCTGCGCAGCATCCAAAGCTGCTAGCACCTGCTTCAATCAAGCTTACTAGACTTACTCTTTGCTAATACTAGCTATTTATAGCCGCTGTAACTGCTTACCAACATTTCGTACTACTGCTTACTATCCACGTACTCACAGCTTACTATCGGAATAATTGTTCACCCTTGTTCTTAAACTCTTCGAAAATTTGCTCCGGTGTTCTGCTTCCACTAAAGAGCGCTTGCTGCATCGGCTTTTGCGCCTGCTCAATAAACTTCTTCTTACTTGCAGACACTTTCGCATCTACATATAAATCCGAGCTTGGAACACCATGACTTTGATTAATTTCAGCTGCGATCTTGTTATGCGGCTTTCCTCTACTATCTTTACCTTTGAATGCATCAATTTGAGACTGTCGAGCGAACGGTACGCATAGCTCGCTAGCCGAGTTGCCACCATGAACCCCTTTCGTCAACCAATCCATTACGAGGAACGTATTTTTCGCATGCTGTTCGCCTTTATCATCCTTTTGACGGAAACCTACGTAACCCTCACCACCTACCGTTGCCTGCCACTTGCCACCATCTTTATAGGGAATAGGCAGGTAGACATGCTCAATCTTTTCGCCTTTTACTTTGCCCGCATCAATATCTTTAGCACGTGTTTCCAACATTACGTCGTAATAAGGCAAGCCTTTACTCGCGATGCCAGTCTTGCCGTTATAGAAATATTCCACCCGCTTTGCTGGATCAATGGCTGCCGTTTCCTTCGGCATAATCCCTTCATCTACGAGTGAGCGTATAAACTTCAATGTATCAAGCATCCGCTCATCGTTCCAAATAAACTTGCCATCGCGATCCACAACGTCGACCAAGCCGCTGCTGCGAGCCAACATTTCAATGAAATCAGTCGTCGTTGCATCCGTTACGATCCCATACTGCTTAATGCCATCTGGGAGATCTTTCACCATTTTTTTCGCTTCCGTTTTGAATTCAGACCACGTCCAGCCTTCTTTCTGAATCTTTCTCCAATCGATGCCCGCTTCCTCTAAAATACGCTGATTCGCACTCCATGCCCATTGGTACTGATACATCGGTAGACCGTACTGCTTGCCTTGGATCTTTGCCTTATCCAGCACACCAGGCAAGTAATCGCTTACAATCTCATCTGTCATATAAGGGTCCAGATTCAGCGCGAGCCCTGTATCCACATATTGTCCGCTAACACCATGATAATAAATGTCCGGAGGTGAGCCTGCATTCAAGGCAACGTCAAATTTCTTCGGACCTTCCGCCCAAGTCAACAATTCATACTCAATTCGTATGTTGGGATGTTTTGCGTGAAATTCAGCTACCGATTTTGCGATATCATCCTTGTAATTGCCGTGAACAGGATACGTCCATACTTTAATGACATCTACGTTATCAGATGCCCCGTCTTTAGAACCGCTGCTGCATGCAGAAAGTACAACTAGCATTGCCGCCAATAAGATAGCCATGACCTTATTCCACTTCATTTGTTACTCCCCCATTCGATTGTGAATGACTTCATGAAATAACTTAGTGATGTCGTAACTCCCTATTCCTCATACAGTAAAAATGGCTTGCGACTTTCCCTCCACTGCGTACTATCATGGCTCCAAGATTCCACAATTTCGTTCAGCCCCTGAGCTTCATGAAGCTGCAAGCGTACGCGATTGTCTCCTGTTAGTAAATCAATGAACGGATGACCCGCTTCATTCCCCAACCATTCAAAATTATGTTCATGAAGTAACATGACATAATGCACAAGGTGAAGTCCCGTTTCAACAGATTGATAGGTTGAACGATCAGTAACGTAAGTAAAAATACCTTGGCAGCGTTCACCTTGATGCTTGGAGAACATAGGTGTGAACGTATAAGGATGAAAATGAACACCTGGCAGCTGCAGTTCGTTCATTACCTTGCACAGCTTCTCGCTCTGAAGCCATGGAGCGCCAATCAGCTCAAATGGCTTCGTCGTTCCTCGTCCTTCCGACAAGTTCGTTCCCTCAAATAAACAATGTCCTCCGTACACACGGACTGTATCGATTGTCGGCATATTGGGTGATGGCATAAGCCACGGCAAGCCCGTATCCGAATATTCCATCTTACGATTCCAACCTAGGAGTGGAATGACCTTCAAATCACAAGGAGTATCTCGTTGTCCATTAATGAGCCGTGCGAATTCACCAATCGTCATCCCAGTAAGCATCGGCATTCGCCAAGCTCCGACCATCGAACGGTACTGCTCATTAAGCAATCCACCTTCAACCTTGGTGCCACCGAGCGGATTCGGTCGATCCAGCACAATGAGTGTAACCCCATGTTCAGCACATGCCTCTATGACATAGATGAGTGTCGTTAAATAGGTGTAAAAACGTATGCCCAAGTCTTGTATATCTACGATCAGTACATCCAAATCTGCTAACATAGAAGTAGTAGGCTTACGGTTGCTGCCATAAAGACTGTACACAGGAAGCCCATATACCGGGTCAAGCTCATCTTCGAATTGTATGCCAGCCTGTTTCTCGCTACGTAGTCCATGCTCACAAGCAAAAAATGCGGTGAGCTTCCCTTCACTTATCGCTGCGCAGCTATCAATCGTTGAGCGATATTGAGCATTTATACCTGTAGGATTAGTAAGCAGGCCGAATCTCTTACCAGCAAGCAAATCAGTGGCAATAGCAGATAGCTGATCCGCTCCTGTTCGCACTTTGTTAATGGAAGCTCCCCCCTCATAGCGCACAACGCAGAATTGTGAAAACGTTTCCAATACGTACCATCATTATAAGGATAGTGATATAATATTTCAAGTGGTTTATTTAATTATGAAATTTTGTAACTATATTTCAATTAGAAGCATACAATATTGATCGTTACGGAAGAGCTAGCTTCCCCATCACCGTTGCACGGACAGCTCCTGTCACATGTGGCAAGGAGTTGGGATTGCCGTTTATCCATTCATTTGCTAGTATAGCAAATGCAACCGCTTCTTTGGCATCTCCATCTAGACCTATTTCTTCATGAATCATCACTTTTTGTTCAGGCAGTTGGTCCTGCAGCATGGCCATTAACGTACGATTACGCGCACCACCGCCCGATACAATCACTTCCGCGATCGCATATTTCGGCAATATAAATTCTCGATACGACTGGGCAATGGATCTCGCTGTAAATGCAGTAAAGGTAGCCACAATATCTGCAGGAGAACACGATTCACATTTCATGCACCCGATCCATTCATTCGCGTACTGCTTGCCAAACAACTCTCTTCCTGTCGTCTTCATTGGTTCTTTGCGAAAATACCGATGGGCAAGCATATCGGTGAGAATGGGTTCATGCACCTGACCTGAAGCAGCCATGTCTCCATCTTGGTCATAGTAACACTTGCCCTGTGTAACATCGACAACGGATTGATCAATTAACATGTTGCCTGGGCCTGTGTCAAAAGCAATGATGTCTGCAGTCAATCCACCTGCTGGCAGTACCGTACAATTGCCGATACCGCCAATATTTTGCGTAATGCGCCCTTTAAATGGATGGCGGCACAATAAATAATCGGCATACGGAGTTAAGGGAGCACCTTGACCTTGAAGCGCTATATCCGCGGTACGATAATCACCGATAACGATTTTGCCTGTTAATTTAGCTAGGACAGATATGTCCCCAATTTGCAGCGAGGACGGAACAGCAAAAGGTAATGAAGAATCAGCCTCAGGTGCATGCCAAATCGTCTGTCCATGTGAGGAGATGATATCGATTTCGTGCCAGGGTATGCCAGCGCGTTCTGCAACAGACTGTGCACTTGCTGCAAATCGATGAGCAAGATAGAAATTCATCGTGCAAATGTGTTGGACGTTGGACGTATCTGGTGAGCATAGCCGCTTCAGCATCTCCCGTTCATCAGCAGTATATGGCAAGCACTCATATGCAAGCAATTCAACTTTTGTATCCATAGCGGATCCATGCATGCGCACAAGCGCTGCATCCACTCCGTCTAGTGATGTGCCAGACATTAGACCAATAATAAGTTTTTCTGCTTTACCAGCGATTTTTTGTACATCCGATTGTGACATCATTGCTGTCCTCCTCATTCCGATCTATGGTTGAGCAGATAAACTGGAGTTCTTTTTGCGCGTTTGCAATATCACGTATGCAATATGAACCACACTTTTAATTTATTATTTCATATATATTTTATTTATGTAAACTTTTATTTTACAATATCATTCTTATTCGGTTATACTATTGCTATATCATACAAAGTAGGTGACGTCATGGAGTATGTAATCGGCATAGATGGCGGTGGCACGAAGACAACAGCCATCGTTCTGGATTCAGCTGGCAATCTCCTTGCACAGATCGAAGGAGCCGCGACTAACCCCCATGCAGTAACATCTGCAGGAGCGATTGATAATCTCACAGCTCTCTTTCAGAGACTTATTGTTGAAAGCGGTTTAATCCCAGAAAGATGCAAAGGTATTGGATTAGGCATTGCAGGAATAAGTACCTCTCAAGAACAGCAGCAGTTCCTTGATTCATTGCTGCATGATGAACGTCTAAGCCTATGGGATTTGAAGCGAAGCGCGCTGCCTATTGTGATTAGAAATGATGCGGAAATTGCCCTGATAGCAGCATTGGGACAGGAATCAGGTACGATTGTCATCGCAGGAACTGGAGCAATTGTAGTAGGTATCACTCCAAGTGGTGAACGCTATCGGGCAGGAGGATGGGGTCACATTCTTGGTGATAAAGGAAGCGGATATGAAATAGGCTTACAAACCCTCCAAGCCGTTATGCTTAGCCACGATGGTGTCCTCTCTCCTACTAAGCTAACGGAGCTTGTGCTAGACAAACATCAATTTAATTCCCCCGAACAACTACGCACTTACATTTATGGCGCCTCCATCCGCAAGCAGCATATTGCCCAATATGCGCAAATATGTATACATGCTGCTAATCATGGAGATGAAGCTGCTCAACATATTATTGTTCGTACTGCCACAGAACTGGCACAGCTAACGCTTGCCATGAGAAGGAAAGATAGATGGCTTACACAAGCACCAATCGCTGTTACTGGCTCCATTTTTAAACATAGCACGCTTTTTGTAGACACGTTCAAGCAATGTGTGAACCAATCTGAACAAGCATCAACGATTATAATCGCCGAGAAACAGCCTGCTTGGGGAGCAGCGCTGCTTGTACAGCAGAATAAAAGGGGGTAACCCGTATGGACTCATTCATTAAGGAACTTACGACAGAACAGCAAAATGAAAATACGAGAGATATAGACTTAAAATCTACGATCGAAATGTTAACGCTAATTAATCAGGAAGATGCTAAAGTTCCCAGTATTATAGCCTCTATTATCCCTGTCATAGCTGAATCTGCAGATGCGATAGTCGCAAGCTTTCAAGCTGGAGGGCGATTATTTTATTTTGGTGCCGGCACTAGTGGGCGGCTCGGTATTCTCGATGCTTCAGAATGTCCGCCTACATACGGCACAGACCCTGAAATGATCCAGGGCATTATCGCAGGCGGCAATGAAGCGGTATATCGTGCAATTGAAGGCGCTGAGGATAGCAAGGATCTGGGCATCAGAGATGTAGACTCGCATCATATTCAAACAAACGACGTTGTCATCGGCATTGCAGCAAGCGGACGTACTCCTTATGTGCTAGGAGCAATGGAACGAGCCAAACAACTAGGTGCGACGGTCATCGGCATTTCCAACAATGCAAACACGCCGATGAAGCCCTTTGCCAAATATATGATTGAAGCAGTAGTCGGCCCAGAGACTGTTCTTGGTTCCACAAGAATGAAATCGGGTACGGCACAAAAGCTCATCCTTAACATGCTTACGACCACATCGATGATTCGAATGGGGAAAGTATATGACAATTTAATGGTCGATCTGAATCCATCCAATTATAAACTGATTAGCCGCGCAAAGCGATTAGTTCAAATGGCTACAGCAGCTGATGATGAAACCGTTGAACATGCTTACGAACAAGCAAATGGGCATGTAAAATTGGCAATTGTTATGATCGTTGCGAAGGTAAGTGCTGCTGATGCTACTCGTCTACTAGACCAAACAAAAGGTTATATTCGTGAAGCCGTCAACCTGTGGAGGGCTGAAAATGACAAACATTCGCATCCTAAATGAGGAAGAGATGCAAGCAGCGATTCTACTTGCTAATCGTATTTTTCGAGATGCTGAACAAGTACCGATGCAGTCTGGCTTCCCCTACTTGTATTCCACAACCTATGGGCATTCATTCGGCACTTTCGAAGGGGATAGGCTGCTAGGTTTCAATGGGCTGCTGCCTGCCGTTCTTCGAGTTGGACCTGCTGCTATAAATGTGTTCTCACTTGGTTCTGTTTGTATCGATCCAGAAGCAAGAGGTCGAGGCTATGCTAGCAGCATGCTGGATAACGTAAAGGATCATGTCAAGAACGCAGGTGCGTCCTTGCTACTCGTGACGGGTACGCGCTCCTTGTATACCCGTGCCGCATGCCATCTATTTGGGGCCGTGACACGAGTGCTCTTGGATCAATCTTGTGCACATTCTATTTTAGCGAGTAAAGAGAGCCAACAATACCATTTGCGGGCGATGAAACCCTATGAATGGCTCCAACTGCATAAGGTTGCACGAAGCCGTGATGTACACTACGAGCAAAGCGTATGGGATTTTGCTGGATTAACAAAGGCCGAGGCATACGCCTCATGCGTGAAGCTAAAGCATCAAGTACTTGTTGCAGAACGTAACGGCAAAGTTACCGCTTTTGCGGTTGTGGCTGTACCTAAAGGCACACTTCAATCACGTAGGCCACCCTTCGCTATAGAATGGGCGGGCGATGCTTCAGCCGTTGCCAGCTTGTTTGCTTTTGCCACAATAAACAGCGACATTGCCACACTTGAAGTGCCTGTGAACTGGCATGAACATGAGCTGTTAGAAGTGCTACATCGTGTACCTTCGACGTCTGAGCAGAATTTGGGTACCGTTTATATAGCAAACATCGAGCAATTCGTAGAAGAAATTCGCCCATACTGGATGCAGCATGATGCATCGGTCGGTGCACAACTCACTATCCATCTAGTGACCGATGATGAATATGAACTGTCCTTGCCGCAGTTACCTACTCTACGGCTACGCGGACAACAGCTTACATCGCTGCTGTTCACCCCAGCTGCACAGATCAAACTCACAGAAGAGTGGGCTGCTGCACTTCATAAACTGCTGCCTATTCCTCTACCTTCAACAAGCGGGCTAAATTATATTTAGACACGAGGGGCGAGTATGCATGTAACTAATAGCTTAGCTAAACGATGTTGTTCAATAGCAAACAGGCGCTGCCCTTTCGTTCTATAATGAATTAGGACAGCGCCTGATTCGGATATCTTCTATGGTTTATGATACGATTCTCGTCAATGTGATATCCATCCAGTGTTCCCATTCCGAGCTTTCATTTAGAAGTTCCCATCTTCCAGATAACGTATTGAAATTATCGCTAAATATACCTGAGAAGCGTTCTGATGTTCCTGTAATGGTCCAGACAGCATCCAGAAGGTTGGCTTGATAATTACCCCTGCTTCCTTGATTGTCAAAAGAGTGTGTGAAGTACATCTGACTTGCCTCATCAAAACCGATGATCTCAATGGCTTTGACCTCAGCCACACCAATGTGACCATCTACATGATGAATGAGAAAAAAGCCTCCCGGCAACCATTCGTAAGTATCCGTTGCCCTCAACCTTATTGTCGACCCGGACGTTCGATCCTTTACGATTCCTTCCGTGCGCCATTTCCCTACAAACACATTCAAATTCGTAAGAAAAAAATTCGGCTTGCTAATCTTCTCTAAATCGTTGCCATGATCATGTTCTGTCACTTATCATCACTCCTTTGACACAGCGAATGCTGTCATTATGAAATTGTTGATATCACTTGAGCTCTTGCAGCCCACCCAGTGGAAATACTTGTACCAAGGCCCCTGCTTCCATTCCAACTTGGCTAGCAGGTGACAAGAATAAGCAATTCGCATCCCGAATCGAAACCGTTGCACTAGAAATATCTGCTCTCGTCGGACGCACCTCAGCATGCCCTTCATCGGTTATCGTCAATACAGCGCGTACATATCGATCAAACGTATCGCGCACCCGATAAGCCTCTGTCAATACAGCGGTTATTGGCTTAGGCAGTGGCTCCTCTACGCCTTGCATGCGCAGCAAGGTGGGACGGACGAATAGTTCGCAGCCAACATAACAAGCTGCGGGATTACCAGCTAACGCAAATAAAGGCTTACTGTGCCGGAAACCGACTGTTGTTGGGCTACCTGGGCGCATTTTCACCTTATTGAATAACAGATCTCCATCCCAATTCGTCGTATATTCATAGAGCAAATCATAATCACCAACAGACACCCCGCCTGTCGTGATCACGACATCATACTGCTCCATCGCCTCATCCAATCGCTCACGAAGCGTACGGATATCATCCGGAATGTGCGGGAGCAAATGCGGGATTGCTCCTGCCGATTCGATTTGGGCGAGCAGTATATAGCTATTGGAGTTGTATATTTTACCCGGTGTTAGCTCCTCATCTAAGGATAGCAGCTCTTCTCCCGTTGATAAAATCGCTACCTGCGGCCGACGAAACACTTGTACATGAGCATAACCGAACATCGCAAGTAGTCCCATTTCACCAGCACCTATGCGCTGACCGCGTTGAACGAGCACTTCGCCAGCTTGCATCTCTGTGCCAATGCCATGAATCGCTTCTCCTGATTTTACTGCTTGATGAACGGCTATGACTTGCCTAGACTGAACATGTTGTGCAACTTCTGACATCGGTAATGTTGAGCAAGAAACATCACCGTCTGCATCCCCTGGCCTAGCAAGCACTTCGTAAATTTCATCATTTGAGTCATCGCAAACAGCAGTACTTTCTACTGTTGTCGTCCACTCCAGGCGAACAACAGCATCCGCACCATCAGGCACTTGGGCACCCGTCATAATTCGTATCGCTTGGCCTTGACGCAGTTCACCATTCCACACCGAACCACACGGAACTTCACCAATTACTTGTAACATGATTGGATTCGACGTGTCTGTTCGGGATGTATCCATTGCAATAACTGCATATCCATCCATAATCGAACGCCTAAAATGCGGTACAGGACGATTCGAAACAGCTTCTTCAGCTAAATGACGACCGTATGCCTGCTCTAGCGGAACACATTCGATGAATCCACGCTGAACCCGCTCCAACACAAGTGCCTGAGCAGTTTGCACAGGCATAATCTCTCGATTGAACTTTACATCATGCTTCATCATATTGATTGCAGCAGTGGCCGCAGTAATCGACGGAATGAAATTTGCCGCTGCATCATCGATAACTGGCTTAACTGATTCTTTATCCTGTGTCATACCCTGCTAACCCCCGATCTGTGACATCGTGCGCGTAGTAGGCTGATGTGACAACGATTGACCCGACAGCTCATACGCCATTTCATGATTAAGCGGCTTGGCCTCCAAGGATCGGATTAACACTTCAGCAAGCTTCGCATCATCTCCGATATGATGGCGCAAATGGAACTCGTCCGACCAATACAGGCACGGTTTCACATAGCCATCTGCCGTTATACGGAGTCGATTGCATGTATCGCAGAAATGATCGCTTACAGGATGAATTAAACCAAATTGTCCTTTTGCACCAGGCAAACGATAATACGCTGCTGGTCCTCCATGACGAGGCTTATCAACAGGAATGGCTTGGTCATGCCATTTACTTCCTTTCAAGCGTTCCTCAAGCGAAATGAAATCCCGCTTCCAGCCCTGCTGCCTTCCACCAATCGGCATATATTCGATAAAACGTACCGTAATCGGATGATCAATCGTGTATTGAATAAAGTCATCCCATTCATCTTCATTGAATCCTCGCATGAGTACCACATTTAATTTTAAAGGAGCTAGTCCCACTTCCGTACATCGCTCAACTGCTTCTAACACACGCTCTAAATTGCCGCCTCTTGTCATTTGTTTAAATCGTTCAGGCTTCAAGGAATCCATACTTATATTTACACGCTTCAACCCAGCCTTTTTCAAATCAGCTGCCATTTTCGCGAGCAGCAGTCCATTCGTTGTCAGCGCCAAATCCTCTATCCCCTCAACTTGTGACAGCTCCTGTACGAGATTGACCACATTGGGACGCAGCAATGGCTCGCCACCAGTCAACCTTATTTTCCGAATACCTAGCTTAGCAGCGACACGAACAATTTGAACAATCTCATCATCCGTCATTAACTGCTCGTTCGGCAGAAACGTCATCCCTTCTTCAGGCATGCAATAGGTACATCGAAGGTTGCAGCGATCAGTAATGGAAATACGCATATAGTTATGTATGCGATTGTAGTTGTCCGTAAGCGTAGATGGTATTGCCGTCATGCTAACCCACTCCCCTTCGAAGACGATTACAAAAAAGACAGGATAACAACCAGCGCTTTACAAGCGGTGTTCTCCTGTCTGTTGTTTATTTATATTACCTTTTTATATGACAACTGACGAGTATGAAATGGATGCAAAATGAAAAAACACTTGCTTCCTTGCCTATTCTCAATAAAAAACTACGATCATGATACGCTGACACTTGAATCAGCCGTTCCATGTAGCAATGTAGCAACAGCCTGTTCGCCTGCCTTCCTACCGCTCGTAATGCAATCTGGCATACCGACACCATCATAAGCGCCGCCTGCCACAGCAACACCTGGCAGTGACTGACCTAGCTGTTGTCTAAATGCCGCTATGCGCTGCACATGGCCTACATCATATTGCGGCATAGAACGGTGCAAGCGCGTCACTTCCATGAACTTAGGCTCAATATCAATATTCATTAGCTCTTTTAGCTCATTTCGAACGGTCCGTTTCAACGCGTCATCTGGCCAATCCACTCGCTCTTCATCATTCGCTCGTCCGATATAGCAGCGAATCAACATCGTATCTTCAGGGCTTGTATGCGTCCATTTTATCGAAGTCCATGTACATGCTGTTATCGCTCGCCCTTCATTCCGGGCAATAACAAAGCCCGTCCCGTCCAACGTGTTCGGCAGCTTGCTGCGGTCAAATGCACTGACGACATTCGCAACCGATACATTGCGAATTTGCTCCAGTGTCGTGACATCCATATGCTTCTTAAGCAATGGCGCAGCATCATAAGATGGCGTTGTGACGACAATTTGCTTCGTCCGAATGTCTGATCCGTCAGACAGCTTCAGCGTGTACGTCCCGTCTTCATGCTTATGAAGCTCGCTCGCCCCAGCACTACAACGCAGCTGAACATACGGCAGCAGCACTTCCTGCAAACGTTCAACGATCGTGCTAAGCCCGTTCTTGAACGTTAAGAAGGTCGTCTTCTTCACCACATCAGGAAGTCCTGGCACGGAATTGCCTGCCTTGCGGTTCGCCATCATTCCTTTGATCAAACTGCCATGCTGGCGTTCTAGTTGAGCAAACTGCGGGAATGTAGCTTGAATGCTCAACTTGCGCAAATCTCCAGCATAAATGCCTGCTAGCAATGGCTCAGCAATGTTCTCCGTTACTTCAGGACCTAATCGCCGATCAAGAAAATGACCCAGCGATTCGTCCTCCGTAGATTGACGCGGCTTGCGCACAAGATCCGTCAAAGCACGGACTTTTCCACCCATTGAAATTAATCCGCTCTTCACAAAAGGCTTAATTTCAGTAGGTATACCTAGTACGAGCCCTGCTGGCATCTGATGCAGCTTGCCATTTGCTAAAATGTACGTTTTACGTGCGTTAGGATTGGTCGAGACCAATTCGGATTCCAAGCCAAGCGACTTGGCTAGGTCGTACATAGGCAGCTTGCGTGCCAAAAAAGAATCCGGCCCCTTTTCGATAACACAGCCTTGGGTACGGAGTGTATCGATCTTGCCGCCTAATTCTGATCGTCTCTCTACAATTGTTATAGATACATGTTGACCACTTGCCTTAGCCGCTTCCATCGCGTAGTAAGCAGCTGACAGGCCTGTTAGTCCGCCGCCTATGATGACGATGTCTTGACATTCGCTCATCGTGCGTCCCTTCTTTCATCGAGTCCATTGATTTCGTTAGTAAATAAGCAAGTAAATAGACTATGGTTGCGACGCTTCTACTACTTTATCGGCTAGCGTCTGAATGTAGCGTATATCTTGATTCAAAGAACGAGTACGCTTGAATCCAATACCCAATTCATTTGACCGCTGTTTTGCTTCGATGTCCAAATCATACAGCACTTCCAAATGATCGGATACGAAACCGATTGGTGCAGAAATGACGGCTGGACGACCTTCACCTGCTACATGTTCAAGCGTGTCCAAAATGTCAGGACCTAGCCACGGGATGCCCGTTTGTCCAGCACTTTGCCAAGTGAACTGCCATTGCTCATCGGATAGCTCAGAAGCTTTAGCAATCGCTCTAGACGTCTCCAGCAACTGCTCCGGATAAGGATCATTCATCTCAACGATTTTCTCAGGCAAGCTATGCGCGCTGAACAGCACCTGCACTTGCTCTCGCTTCTGACCTTCCTGCTCATAAGCGTCCAACTGCTCACCCACGCGCTCCACAAGCGCCTCAATAAGCTGTGGATGCAGATGGTAGCTCTTTACACCTACAAAAGTGATACCATGCTTGTCCGCTTCTTCCTGCGCTCTCTTCAAGTAGCCGCCTACACTCATTATGGAATAATGTGGAGCCAATACAATGCCAACTGCCTCGCGAATCCCATCGCGTGCCATTGCTTCGATTCCATCTTCAATAAATGGCGCAGCATGCTTTAATCCTTGGTAGCATGTATACGTGATGCCTGTATTCGCAGTACGTTCATTCAGATCTGCTTGCAGGGCATTTACTTGTTCATTTGTATGTTGACGAAGGGGAAATACACCGCCGACGATCGCTTCATAACGGGAACGAAGTTCTTCCAGCTGTTCCGGCGATGGCGGACTTCCTCTTCGAATATGTGTGTAATACGCTTCAACTTGGTCAAGACTTTCCGGTGTGCCATAAGACATGACAAGGACACCGATACGACGCTCACTCATGTTTATCCCTCCTACTAGCTCCTAAGATTTCGCTGACAACGCTTGACTGGAATATTCATGTATATACTCTGTCAATTGTCTTAGCTTGTCTAATGAAGCCTCTGGGAATAATCCATGTCCCAAGTTAAAGATATAACCTGGCTGCTTCATGCCCAGATCCATAATGTGCTTCGCTTCTTCTTGAATTTTGGACATCGGTCCTGTTAATAGATAAGGGTCCAAATTGCCCTGTACAGCAAAGCGATCGCCAAGCCTTCTTCTGCCTTCTTCAATCGACACACGCCAGTCAAGGCCGACTACGTCGACTTGTAAATTGTGAAGTAAGGGAAGCAGTTCACCAGAGCTGACGCCAGGGAAATAAATTTTGGGTACATCCAAATCAGACAAAGATGCAAAAATGCGCTCAATCGTTGGCAGCACATACGTCTGGAAGTCACGTGGAGACAAAGAACCTACCCAACTGTCAAACAATTGGAATGCCTTACTTCCATTGTTAACTTGTGAACGCAAATAGGTCGCAACCATGTCGCCAAGCTTGTCCATTAATGCGAACCACATATCAGGACGCTCATACATCATCGTTTTCGTATGTATATAAGACTTGGAAGGTCTGCCTTCAATCAAATAACTTGCAATTGTGAACGGCGCACCAGCAAATGTAATTAACGGCACGTTCAATTCGCGATCCAGAATACGAATCGTTTCCAAAACATGGCCAAGATCCCCCTCAGGATCGACAGGCTTTAATCTCTCAATTTGCTGCATCGAACGAATCGGATCGGCAATAACAGGTCCCACATTCGCTACGATATCGAAGTCAACCCCAATCGAAGCTACAGGATTCATAATATCCGAGTATAGAATAGCAGCATCAACACCTAGCTTACGAACAGGCATTAACGTAACCTCAGCAGTAAGCTCAGGCTGTTGGCATATTTCGAGAAGACTGTATTTCTCCTTAATTTTACGGTATTCAGGGTCATAACGACCTGCTTGTCTCATGTACCATACTGGTAATCGGTCCACCGGCTGTTTGCGGCATGCACGTAAAAATCGGTCATTATAATTGGAATTAGTCATATTCCTCAACCCCCGTCTAACATGAGTAGTTTTTTCTGTATACATCGTACATATTTTCAATTGTTTCATATAAATCTAACGCAATCGTAATATCCCATAGTGATATTGTAACGTTTCCATTATGCCCCTTTTTGCCCTCACTCACAACTATACTGCGCTTGAAAGCTATGACAATCTATTGACAAAGTGCGTCAAGCCATGACATTTCCTGTTATTCTTTCTCCAATAAACTGCAAAAATATGGACTTCTAACACATAGTTCCCAATCCTTTGGTACATGCTAACTCCTACAAATGGAAATAGAGAGGAGGAACCAAAGCATGTCAGTGGTTCAAAGCGATTGGGTTAAACTCACCCAAAACCTGTTTGAGAATGTGAATGATTTGTCAGTCGAAACTATTTTAGGCGGTCAAATGACGGTCATGTATATTCACCATCTGTTAAACAAAAATGAATATCATCAAGTAATTACTGCCTTCGCTCAAGATAGTGATTCTGATGCAGCACTGAAACGGCTCATGTCTGTATGGAATCCGCTGCAAGGTCATAACGAACAAGATATTCTCTCGAAAATTTCAGAGCATATCGTTAATGGTGATATTGTCGGCGTTTACAACAATCAAGTGGCAATGATTAGTTCTGGTGCTGCCAGCTTCCGATCCATTCAAAGCTCTGCCAAGGAAAATGTAATTACAGGCCCTCATGATGCTTTTGTGGAAAGTGCTGAAATTAACGCCTCTCTCATTCGCCGTCGAATTCGCACACCCAAATTAAAAGGAATTAAATATAACATAGGTAAAGACTTTCCTTTTTACGCCTACTTGTTTTATGTGGAAGGAGTTGCCGAAGAAGACGTAATTAGCGAAGCTTGCATGCGGATGGAAAACTTACATATGAGAGAAGTACTGGACGGTAACGAGGTCGCTAAACAGCTGGACGATACGCCTTTTGCCGTGTTTCCACAATGGATTGGAACAGAGCGACCGGATAGTGTTACCCAATATTTATTAAACGGAAAAGTAGCTGTCATAACTGACAATAGTCCGACGGTCGTTGTAGCGCCTGTAAATTTTTTAGATTTTTTTGCAGTGATTGGTGATAACTACGAGCGCTGGCATTTCAGTAGATTCATCCGTGCCCTTCGTTTATTTGCGTTCACGTTAACCTTAATGTTAAGTGCTTTCTACGTCGCGGTTACTACCTATCATTATCAATTCATCCCACCAACGCTGTTGGAAACGATGATTACTTCTCGCTTGCGCGTACCATTCGAACCAATGATGGAAGCATTACTTATGGAAGGTGTTATCGAAATTTTGCGAGAGGCGGGTGCGCGGCTACCTACAAAAATAGCTCAAACGATAGGTATCGTAGGTGGTTTGGTTATTGGACAAGCCATCGTTCAAGCTGGCTTGACTGGAAACGTCCTTATTGTAGCCGTTGCAAGCAGTGCATTAGCTTCTTTTATTATACCGAACTATACATTGGAAACGTCCATGCGTGCACTGCGCTTCATTAACATTATTCTCGCAGGACTGATGGGATATTTCGGAATCGTAATATTTATGTCCTTGATCATAACGAGATTATGCCATTTGCGTTCCTTGAACAAGGAGTATATTGACCTATCCTATTTTGCTGATTTTTTCTTCTGGAGCAAAGAGAAGCGACCTAGGTCTGTTGTGCAAAAAAGTTATTTTCGTAGAGGAGGTCGATCGTAATGAACACACCTATCAAAGGCTATGCGTTTGCTATATTGCTGTTCATGATCGTAAGAGGGATTATTTTCTTCCAGCTGCCTTCTCTTGTCACTAAAGAATTTGGAACAAACAGTTGGGTGATGCTTTATGCATATACAGCACTTGTTATTGGCCATATGTATTTGATCTATAAAGGGAGCAAGAAGCATAAAAATGCTTCTATTTGGACGATCATTCATACGCATTTCCCGAAGCCCATTGCTACTATTTTGATCGTTATACCCAGCCTTTTATTTTGGGTGATCTCCTTCAATTTAGCGAATGCTTATGCTCGCGTTCTTCAGTTTACAAGCGATCCGAGCGTAAACATACGTACGATTTCGATCATTATATTAGTAGTTGTCTTATTTACAGCAGCACATGGCTTATATACAATCACAAAAACATCGGTTCTGTACTACCTGTTTTCCTTTTGGATTGTATTTTTTGAGCTGCTGCAATTCAATGACATTGAGTTTGTACGATACACACCCTTTTTTCTACAAAATGGACACCTATCCTTTAACGGCATAATCGACATACTCGGTGCCTTTCTCGCTTATGAGACGATTATGTTTATGACGCCTTATTTAGAAAAAAATTCAAAATGGATAACCTATGCCGCTCTTTCCGCTTTTGTTATAGGGACCTACTACACGATGTATTGTTTCCTTGCGCAAGGGCTGCTCCCTGTTGAACAAATTCAAGATGTGCGATTTGTCGTCCTGAGATTGTATGGAGCTACGCAAATTAATGCACTCGAATATATTACAGACTTGCTGTTCATTACGTTCGTCTTCTCAGCCATCCTGACCGCTTCCGTCTATACTTGGAGTGGATTGGAAGGATTGAAGACGCTGCAAACAAAAGACCGTCATAAAGAAAATTTACTTATTGCTGGAGTAATTATGATTGCTTTATGCTACGTTCCGTTCAACTTTGATGATTCTAAATTGCTGTTTAGTATAAGCAATATCATACTTGTATGTATCATCGTTATATTTACGCTGCTGTATTTCATTTTGCCCTACAAAGACAACAAAGCCAGTACGGATACAGAAAATTGTGACAGTACCGCTAATCAGGCAGGGACTTCCCCTGCACCAGCTTCGTCTTCTTCATCGTCATCAGAAGGAGTCACTCAACTATGAATCACAATCGACTATACTTGCGATCCCTTCTGACGCTTCTCGTAGTCATATTGTGTGCTTCTCTACTGCTTACCAGCTGTCAAACGAAGCGCATCATTAATATGAGCGGCTTTATTCAAACGGTTACCATTGATAAGTCAGATCGACCAAATGAATATTTCTTTGGCATTACTTTCGCTGAACTGAAAGCAGATGGTAAAGCTAAGGCTGTCTACATGGCTTATAGAGCTAGCAACTTCGAAGAAGCTTATGACCATTTCATCATGCAGACACGATTCACGTTAGTCGTTGGCCAAGTACGCAACATCATTGTCGGTAAAGCGTTAGCAGAGGAAGGACTCGTGATCCCAGCTCTCTCCAATTTACTGCTGCAGCCTAAGTTCCCTATTACGACTAGACTGATGGTCTATGAAGGAGAAGCAAGAGACTTTTTAAAATTAGGGGAAGATGTCACTGATTTCAACCTATATCGACTAGTAATCAAGATGCAAAACTTTTACAAAATATCCATTTCTACAGTATTTAATTTTGTACGTGATTATATCGAGAACGGTGCTGATCCATACAGTTTTATTGTCAAAATTAAAAGCAAAAGCGCCTCATTGTCTGGCTCCGCCGTATTTAGCAAACAAGGAAAATGGGTAGGTACACTAAGCGAACAAGAAACGCTCTACATGCTTATGATGCGTAGTCCTAAGTTCAATACGTTTATTCATCTGGACAAAGAGGAAGGAAACTCACCGATCCCGATGACCATGCAAAATGCAGTGTCGAAACGTACGATTAAGGTGCTTGAAACGAAACCCGTTCCAAAAATAGTAATCACCCTGCATGTGAAAGGAACACTTGATACAACACTCAGTGAACTTACTTCTGATCAGCAGGTACAAAAATCACAAGTGGAGCAGGCCATGGAGAAACAGATTACGAACACGATTCGCAAACTTCAACAGTTACAAGCAGATCCCGTTGGATTTGGCATGTTTGTGCGGAATAAGATGGCTTATGAAGAGTGGGACGATGCAAAATGGCCAGAAATGTTTAAACAGGCTGAAATTCAATGCAAAGTGAAGTTTAATTTAGAAAATAAGATATAACGATGGATTTTTTCAAACTTACTTACGAAAAGAGTGTTCCTGCATTTTGTTGAGAATGTGGTATACTAGTTCCAGTTGCTGGTATCGGACGGATGGTGGCCTTAGAAAGTGGTGAATCACACATGCAGCAATGGAAACTGAATCTAATCATTTTATGGTTCGGAAACTTTCTAGTTATGGCCGGAATGACGATGGTCGTTCCCTTTTTACCTTTGTATTTACAGAGTGACATCGGCTTGACAGATCCTAACAGCATCGCGCTGTGGGCAGGTATTATCTTTGCAGGTAACTTTGTCACATCCTTTATTGCTCAGCCGATTTGGGGCAAATTTGCTGATAAGTATGGACGCAAAGTGATGCTGCTGCGCTCAGGATTCGGTATGGCGCTCGTTACTGTGCTTATGGGTTTCGCAGCCACACCCTTGCATCTACTGCTCCTTCGTATGCTGAATGGAACTATCTCTGGCTTCAATCCAGCCGCAGTTGCGCTTGTCTCTACGACGACGCCCAAAGAAAGAATGGGATTTGCGATGGGCACACTCCAATCTGGCGGCGTCGCCGGGACGATTCTAGGACCGCTCATTGGAGGATTGTTGGCTGACACCATCGGCTATCGCCCAATCTTCTACATTACAGGTGCCCTATTGTTCTTCGCATCGATGATGGCGATGTTCTTTATTAAAGAATCGTTTGACAAGCAAAAAGCGATGGATAAGCCGCAAATTTCTGTCATGGAGGGCTTTAGGAAGCTTAGCAAAATCCCGCAGCTGACGTCATTGTTTGCGGTAACTTTTTTACTTCAATTCGCTATGCTTAGCCCAATGACGTTGCTCCCGCTGTACGTGCAGAAGCTGCATGGTACAACAGAGAACCTAGCCTTTATGGCTGGCTTCGTAGGTGCCGTCACAGGCTTATCCAATATGATCTGCTCACCGCTGCTAGGTAAGCTGAGTGATCAAATTGGAGCTAATAAAGTGTTAACCTTTTCCCTTATCGGCGCAGCTTGTACCTTGATTCCGCAAGCATTTGTAACGAATGTTTGGCAACTGGTAGCGATTCGATTCTTATTCGGGTGCTTTATGGGAGGATTATTGCCATCTGTAAATGCACTCATTAATCGCTTCACGCCAGAAGGAATGGAAAGCCGAGCGTACAGCTTCAACACGAGCACGTTGGCACTAGGAAATGCGGTAGGACCGATAGTCGGAGGTCTGTTGGCAGGTACGTTTGGTATCGAAGGTATTTTCATCATGTCAGGAATACTGCTGCTCGTTAACATGGGATGGGTTCGTTTCTCCCTGTATGGCAAGGCACGTTCTTCACTCCGTCCGTAATACCAATTAAGAACGTGAAGGCCACAAGTTGGACGTTAGTCATTTGTTAGAACATATGTAAGAAATAAAGTCGCAAAAAGAAAGGATTGACCGCCGCACCATGGTACAGGGTCAATCCTTTTGTTATTTTATACAGGCAACAGCCCTAATGCGTTAAGAAATACAAGCAGCACGACGAATGGAATGACGTAACGAATAAGCAGCATATAAACCGCCAATCCTTTACGCCACCATGCAGGCTCGCTTTCCAACTCCGCTAATAGCTTGTCCTTCGGGAATCGGTATCCTACGAATACAGCGATTAATAGAACACCAATCGGCATCAACACGTTCGATACTGTAAAGTCCGCTAGATCGAAGATCGACTTGCCGAACCATTGTACATCCGCCCAAGGCCCAAATGATAAAGCAGATGGGATACCAACGACAAATATAATAGCGCCGAACAACCAGCTCAAGCGTTTGCGTGAGCGAGCAGGCTGATCTGGCTTCGAATAAGCTGCAACAAGAATCTCCAGCATCGAGAATGCGGAAGTGAATGTCGCGAACAAAAATAATGCCAAAAATAGAGCTATAAATAGGCCGCCGCCGTACATTTGTTCAAATACAGCTGGAAGTGTAATAAACAGTAATCCTGGCCCTTCACTAGGCGTCATGCCCAAAGCGAATAACGCTGGGAAGATCGCCAATCCTGCCATGAATGAGGTTAATACATTCAATCCTACTACCGAGACTGCCGAACGTGTCAACGACTCCTTCTTGCTCAAGTAGGAGCTGTAGGTCACCATAACCGACACACCTACACTAAGGCAGAAAAATGATTGTCCAAGCGCGTTCAGAATCGTTTTCGCATCAATCTGTGCAAAGTTCGGTGTTAGGAAGTAACGAATCCCTTCTTGCATCCCTGGAAGTGTCAACGAACGAATGATCAATACGACGAATAGAATAAACAATCCGGGCATCAAAATGCGACTAGAGCGTTCAATCCCTTTCTTTACCCCTTGCCCAACAACAACCATCGTAATGAGCATAAAGCTGAGCTGTGCAAGCAATACCATTTTCCAATCAGCTACTGTCGACTGGAACATTTGCTCATAAGGCACCCCATTATGCAGCAAACCACCCGCTATACTTTTTGCAAAGTAGATAACGATCCATCCGCCTATTACGCTGTAATAGGACAGAAGGAGGAAGCAAGTTCCCATTCCAAGGTAACCGATCCAATGCCACTTCGTGCGAGGAGCCAGCTTCTTATAAGCAGTTAGCGCCTCTCTGCCTGTACTACGGCCGATAAAGAATTCCCCCATAAGCAGTGGGAACCCGATTAGCAGTGTAAATAAGATAAACATCAGGAAGAAGGCACCGCCGCCGCTTGTAGCTACCGTATTCGGAAACTTCCATATAGCGCCTAATCCGATCGCCGATCCTGCTGTTGCTAAAATAAACCCAAGTTTAGACGTCCATTGTTCTTTTTCTACCATCACCAGACAGCCCCCTAGTTCCCAAATCTAAGATGTGGACTGGCCTCATCCATTACCTCGCTGCGTGATTAACGTGCCTACAAAATGCCATTTACAAAAACAATAAGAACGATAATAGGCAGTACGTAGCGGAGCATAAATAAATATGCATGCATCCCCATACGCCAACCTGGCGCAATATAGGCCCATTCCTGCTCAAGACGCTGCTTAGGGAAACGGTAGCCTACGAATAGAGAAATTAAAAATACTCCGATTGGCAGCATGACGTTTGATACGGCAAAATCCGCCCAATCAAATATAGGCTTGTCCCCCCAAATAAACAGCGGATGCCCGCTAAATGACAGCGCAGAAGGAACACCCAATAGAAAGATTCCAAGCCCTATCCACCAGCTGCCTTTGACTCGCTTATTCGAATCACCTTTCGAATAGGCAGCAACGACAATTTCTAACAAAGAAAACGCTGATGTCAAGGTCGCGAATAAAAATAGCACCAAAAAGATGGCAATAAAAAACTCTCCATAAAGAAGCTGCTCAAACATCGCTGGCAATGTCATAAATAGCAGCCCTGGTCCTTCTACTGGCTTCATTCCGAGTGCAAATAGCGCTGGGAAAATTGCTAAACCTGCCATTAACGATGTCATTACATTCAAGCTCACAACCGACAAGGCTGGCTTGCCTAGCGGTTCATTCTTACCTAAATACGAGCTGTACGTAACCATGCATGATGCACCTACACTCAGACAGAAGAAAGACTGCCCTAGCGCATAAAGGACCGCTTCCGAGCTAAGACGACTGAAGTCAGGCTTAAGGAAATACTCCAGTCCTGCTGCCATTCCCGGCAGCGTCAGTGAACGAATAATCAAGATGACGAAAAGAATAAACAAGCCCGGCATCATAATACGGCTTGCCTTTTCAATTCCGCCCTTCACTCCTTTGACGACAACCATAGTCGTAATTAACATGAACAAGCCTTGTGACAAGACCGCAATCCATGGATTCGATACTGTATCTGTAAAGAGCTGTCCATAATCTGCACCGGGCGATAATAGTTGACCCGTGAAGCCTCGAATCGTATACAAGACGATCCATCCGCCTACAACGCTATAGAACGACAACAAGATACTACATAGGATCATGCCGAGATATCCGACATAGTGCCACTTCGAATTCGGAGCCAACTCTTTATAGGCAGATACGGCCTCTTTACCAGTACTTCTTCCGATGACGAACTCCGCTAGCAATAACGGCAGTCCGATCCCAAAAGTAAATAACATAAAAACAAGAAAAAATGCGCCACCACCGCTAGTGGCCACCACGTTCGGGAATTTCCATATTGCCCCTAGGCCAATGGCAGAACCGGCTGTCGCCAGAATAAACCCGAGCTTGGAAGTCCATTGTTCATTTGACTTCATCGTGCATTGCCTCCATTTACATATTGCATCATTATAGCACAAGCTAGGCTGGATTTTAGAGTGAAAATAATACAAAAAGTTGCTTCTGGATATATCTTTTCCCAGAAACAACTTTTTGATCATTCCTATTGATTGTAAAGACTATTTTACGATTGCAACTGCTAACCCATCATAAGCAGGCATCATTGCGCTCTCGAGCCGCTCATCATGCGCCATATTATCAATAAATTTACGCATCGCCTGTACAGAAGGCCCCTGTTTCTCTGGGTTCATTGTACGACCTTGAAGCAGCAAATTATCGACGGCGATAATAGCGCCTGGACGTGCAAGACGAATCGCATATTCTAAGTAATTTGCATAGTTTTCTTTATCTGCATCGATAAAGAAGTAGTCAAACCGAGTTTCTTCTTCCTCAAGCAGCTTAAGGGAGTCAAGTGCTTCACCGATACGGTACTCTACTTGCTCTCCATAACCTGCTGCTGTTAAGTTGCGGTGAGCAAGCTCAGCATATTCCGCGCGCAATTCTAAGGAAGTAAGCTTACCACCAGATGTTAATCCACGCAAAATACAAAGACCGCTATATCCTCCAAGCGCACCTATTTCTAATGCGCGTTCTGCTTTGGAGCTAAGAGCTAACAGCGTCAGCAGGCGCCCATATCCTTCAGCCACAGATATCGCAGGCATGTCAGCTTCCGCTATCGATTGTTTAATACTTGTTAATTGCTTATCTTCCTCATAATGGCTGTCAAGATAAGTCTCAACCGTTTGCAAATGTTCATTCGTCATCCTTTTTCACAACCTCCTCTAATTATGATATGATGGAACCCGTATGAACACAAGTTAGACAAGCAGATCGGAGTGAAATAACAGATGGAGCGACCTTGGTCGTTAATCGCAACCTGCCCTATGGGACTTGAAGCGATTGTTGCGAGAGAACTGAAAGATTTAGGTTATGATGATGTAAAAGTAGAAAATGGTAAAGTCCATTTCACAGGGGGACCTCTAGACGTATGCCGTACCAACCTATGGCTTCGTACAGCTGATCGCGTCCTCATTAATATGGGACAATTCCCTGCTCGTACGTTCGAAGAGCTCTTCCAAGGAACGAAGTCGATTCCTTGGCACAAGTGGATTCCCGCTGACGGTGAATTCCCAGTAGAAGGCCGTTCCCACAAATCACAGCTGTCTAGTGTCCCTGCCTGCCAAGGTATCGTGAAAAAAGCTGTCGTGGAACAAATGAAGGAAAACTACCATATCGATTGGTTCAAAGAAACAGGCGCATACTTCCGTATTGAAGTATCCCTGCTTAATGATATTGCGACCATTACGCTTGATACAACTGGACCGAGCTTACATAAGCGCGGCTATCGCAAGCTTGCTGGTAAAGCTCCATTAAAAGAAACGATGGCAGCAGCACTCATTTTGCTAAGCCGTTGGAATCCATCTCGTCCGCTCGTAGACCCTTGCTGTGGTACAGGCACGCTTCTTATTGAGGCAGCTATGATTGGATGGAATGTTGCTCCAGGCCTACGCCGTTCCTTCCCTTCCGAGCACTGGCCACTTATTTCCAAAGACGACTGGGAAGATGCACGTGATGAAGCATTCGATGCGGTTAATGATGATATCGAGCTGCAATTGTATGGCTCTGATATTGATCCTGAAGCTATTGAATTGGCACGCGCAGCAGCTAAGAGCGCTGGTTTTGGTAAAGAAATTGAATTCAAAGTCGGTGCGCTTAATAGAGTGAAGCCTGAAGGTGAGTACGGAATTATTTTGACCAACCCGCCATACGGTGAACGTCTAAGTGAACAAGCTGAAGTAGAAAAGTTGATTCGTCAGCTAGGATTCATCATGAAGTCGCTGCCTACCTGGTCGATGTTCAGCATTAGCCCGAGCAAACAGTTCGAACATTATATCGGACGTCCAGCGGACAAGCGCAGAAAGCTATTTAACGGTAATATAGAATGTCAATTTTATCAGTATTTCGGTCCGTTGCCTCCTCGTCAGGACAAAAACACAACGACGAACTAATCAATAGAGACAGAGACATGACTAGAAACGGATGTGAGTTGCTCATATGTCGAGTAGTAACTTTCGATTCTCCACACTAAAAACGTCACGTTGGATGACGATAAGCGGTATTGCGTTCATCCTTTTTCTTGGCGTCATGCTGTGGAAATGCATCATATTAAATGATACGTTGGCTATTCCAAATATGGCTACGGATCGCAGTGATATTTATGTGACGTTAGGCGCTTTATTCCTATTGGGAGGCTGGACATGGTGGCTGCCAAGGCATTGGCGGCCTATCACCTTCATCGTGCTTAACGTACTTCTTACGTTATTGCTATTTTCAGATTTAGTATATTACCGTTACTTCCAAGACTTTATTTCCGTACCTGTTCTCATGCAGGCTGGACAAGTAAGCGCACTTGGTGGCAGCATTGCATCCCTAATCTACTGGGGAGATATCGTCTACTTCATCGACTGGTTTATTCTTATTCCGTTCCACATCATACAATTCCGCTTGATGAAGCAAGAACGGAAGGAAAAGCTGCAATATTCCATTCGAAACAAAAAGAACATCATATGGATGCGACTCAGCATCGGTACACTAACGTTAGTAATTGGTTCCATCATGCTGTATATGCCCATTCAAAAAGCCACAAGCACGTGGGCAAAAGGATTGCTCGCTTCCAACTGGTGGAACCCTGCTGTATACAATATAACAGGACTATATGGATTCCATGGTTACGATATTTATCGGTACGCGAAAGAGAACTGGTTCGCAGATAAGTCGATTACAGAAGAAGAGAAGCAGCTAACTAAGGAATGGTTCGATAACCATGCCCCTATGTTAAAAGGTCCAAGCTCTACTTTCGGTAAATACAAAGGTAGCAACGTCATGGTTATTCAAGCAGAGGCTTTCGAGAACTTCGTTATTAATCAGACGATTAATGGTCAAGAGATTACACCGAATCTTAATGCACTTCTTAAAAATAGCATGTATATGAATCGGTTCTTCCATCAAACGGGACAAGGTAGAACTTCAGATGCAGATCTTGCGGTTCAAACGAGCTTGCATCCGCTTCCAACCGGTTCTGTATTTATCCGCTATCCGGATCATACCTATGATGCATTACCGGGTGTTCTGAAGGAAAATGGCTATGGGACAGGAGCCTTCCATGCTTATGAAGGAAGCTTCTGGAACCGTTATGTGATGTACGAAAAGTTCGGTTACGACTACTTTATGAGCAAGAAAGATTACGAAATGGATGAGCCCTTAGGATGGTCACTCGGAGACACCTCCTTCTTCCGTCAATCTGTTGAGCGTATAGCTGCAGAGCAAAAGCAGCCATTTTACGCATTTATGATTGGACTTACGAGCCATCATCCTTATACAATGCCAGATACATATACTGCATTGAATGTAGCACCATTTGATAAGACGATTTTCGGAGAATACTTGCGTTCCATTCATTACGTAGATGCAGCAGTTGGAACTTTGATCGAGGATTTGAAGAAGAGAGGGCTTTGGGACAATACGATTTTCATGTTTTACGGCGATCATGATAACTCTATCCTTGAGCGCGAGCCGTTAGCACAGCTTCTTGGACACGAGATAAGTGATCTTGATATGCTGGAGATGAAAAATCAAGTTCCGCTTATCGTACATTTACCAGATGGAGCTGAAGCAGGCGTATACAATCAAGTAACGGGTCAAATGGATATCGCGCCGACTCTACTGCATTGGCTCGGAATTGATCCAACTTCCAATTTTTATATGGGCAGCAATCTGCAAGCGGAAGGCGAACGTTTAGTCGTGCTTCGAACGGGCGCAGCAACGAATGGCAATGTATTCTTTGTGCCGTCTGCAGATGGCGTGTTCCAAAATGGCAAGTGCTATGATTATAAGACAAGAGAACTTGTTGATGTTGAGCCGTGTAGGCCGCTTCATGATGAAGCGAAGCTGCGACTCAAGCTATCTGATCTTGTCATTACACGAAACGTAATTCCACAACTTCGTCCTGCTCAATAGCAGCAGCATTTATGCAAGATATAAGGATGCCCCTTGTCTAACGACTTAGGGGCATCCTTTATTTGTTGCACAGCTTAAGAGCGATGATTGTCCCATTGCTCACTGCCGAGCAACTTATCCAAGCGAGTATGTTCTTCACCAAGCATTTCTTCAGCCAACTCAACGGCTTGTGGGTTCAAACTTGCATGTGCTTGTGTCACAGATTGGTCTGCGTGCGCCAACGATTGTTGGGCTTGCAGCACAGATTGATCCGTTGGATGCGTTAATGCTTGAGATACAGCATGGTGAGCTTTCTCAACGGAATTCTGAGCTTGTGAAATCGGATTCTGCGCTTGCAAACTGGAATCGTACCTTTTCACCAATGGTATAGCCTCCTCCGTTCAAGTCATGAATACACAGAATACATGCAGTAAATATGACTCGACCTTTCGTCGTTCGTACTACCCTCTTCATCTTGTGCAGAACGGGATATTTATATCCATAAGGCATGATTGGCATTCTGCTAAGCGAATTGTGAAGAGTGAAACGATTAACGATGAAGTTAACGATGGTGTGTATTGCTTTTTTCTTCTCTGACCTTTATTTTTAACAGCATAACAGTGTCATTCGATTGAATCATTTCTTGGACAGCTTCAGGATCGTTCCAATCATATCCTGTTCTTAAACTGCCTTTGTTCATACGGAAGGAACCAATAAGAGCTGTTTCTCCCGGCTTTAAAGAGAGGCCATCTTCACCCAATGTATATTCCCATCCTGTCCGTCCTGCTTCAGACTTGTCACCAATAAATTGGTCGATTGCCACCATACCAACGCTGCTGCTTTCCGAATAGAGCTTTATCATATCCTTGTTATTGGCTCCATAAATCCACACCAGACCGACTTTTCCATCATAGGTTTCATGAGGATATCGACCATAGGAAAGTGCTAGTAAAGGCTGTTCTAGCTTCTTCCCCTTCTTATATCCTTCCACCCAAATATCAACCCAACTGCGGTCTGCACGGTGAAGCTTCAAGCTGTAAGTCCCAACTTTCCCAATCCACAGTGCCTTGAATGTAGCTGCATGATCATGAGACTTATCTACATCAATAACAGCAATCTCATCCTTATCAGCAGTATGCTCATTAAACAGACCGCAACTGCTTAACATTCCACTCAGCAGTGTAATCATGGCGAGTAAGACCGATAATTTAATTCGTATGAAGCCTTCAACCATTTTCAAATTAAGCTCATCTCCTCTTCCCCAGATTAAACATGTTCTACGGTTCAGACTAATTCATTGTTATTTACAGACGTAAGTCATGTTAATACTCGATTTATATTGTAACACTTTTCCATTTTGTAAATCACCATTTCTTATCCTCACCTCAAAATCAAACAAACAAAAAAACGAGTCAGCAAGGGCTGAACCCTATACTCACTCGTTTGTCCGATTACTATTATGTTCCGTTCCTTTTGCTAGCCACTTTATTTCACGTACTGCTTTGCCTTTTCGATAGCCTCTTCTTCCGTAGCACCAGTTATATAACGACCGTTAATATAAATGAACACGCGCTTCTGACAAGGGCCGCAGTAGGACTTGCATCCTACTTTTACTTCTGTATTCGGATCAAGCTTTTCTACTTTAGGTAAAAAAGTTTTCATTTTAATATGACGGCATTTATCACAGATACGAATATCATTATTAGACATAGTAGTCACTCCGATTGTTCCCTATATTGTTCAATAAGACAGACAACCTATATTGTACGAGAACATCTTCAATGACGCAACCATTCTTGTCATTGCAAATGCTTAGGTTGATCATATTGCTCCGCTTTTTTGGTGAACCAAGGAATAACAATCATTGTAAATGCAATATCATCGATCGGAATAAATGGCATGAAATCAGGAAGAAGCCAATACAAAACGACAGCACCGACGAAAATTGCTTTGAGTCTAAACGGAACTTTACGTGAAGTCAGCATCTTGGGAGCCGCTCGGAACAAACTCCATAGACGCCCATATGAGCGCGTACGACTTGCCATCGTATACACCTCCTTATTAGTAACCCTAGTGTATACCGAAGCATTCGTCACATGCAAATGGAATGGTGAGTAAGTTGTCGTATCGTGCACCTTTTTATTTCGTTTACAAGCATATAAGACACTATGAATCTAGTTTCACGTTACTTACTCTGGCAACAGCACCTCCTTCAAAATAGCACACACTTCGTGATAAATACTGCCAAACTGTGATAACGGAAGCGGATTGATCCCATATCCAACCTCAATCGTAAATGCTGGCTTACGATATTGCTGAATAAACCAATCTTTAAAGCCCGCATCGCTCCCTGTCAGCTTCACGGCTCGATAACCACTCACTCGCGCCAGTTTTTTGGCCCAAGCTTCCGTTTCTGACGGCTCATAATCTCGATAATTCCAGTAGATTTCCCTGCCTTGGGAATGAAAGCTTAACGCCATCGCGAATTGTTTCTCTTCCGCCATTCGATACAGGGCGCATGCCTCTGGTTCTGTCAATGGAGCTTCGCCACTATAATTCATGGCAGATGGCTCAAATACTCCCCTACGCGCTCGCTCTTCCTCCCAATGAGCAGGGAACTGATCGTTCAAATCAACTCCTCGGATATTCGCTTTCCAACGATCGAACCTACGATCATCCTCATTCCATTCAACTAGGCTGTGGTCCCACGAATGCTGCCCGCTAACCCCTTCCTGTACAAGCTCTACACCATCCGGGTTCACCATTGGTACGAACCAGACTGAAGTATGCTCGCTAGCCAGTCCAGCATTCCACCTTCCCCAACACAGACCTAATTGCAAATAACGAGCGTAGTCTTCCACAAACTGCATGAGCAAGGAAGACGTAAGCCATTCATTTGCATGAACAGCACCATTTACATGGATACGCCGTGGCCCTTCTCCGATCCGAATAGCGAGTATTTCCTTTCCTAATACACTGTTACCAATCGATTCTACGTGTACGATTCCAGGAAAAGTACGCTGTACATACTTTACATCCTGCTCCAACTCAAGCGGGCCATATTCTGCTCTAGCCCGCCAATCTGAAGGTTGTATCGCAGAAGCTAATGAAATGCACAGTCCAGGCACAAGCTCACAGTTGCGAACAGACTCGTTCGCTTCCTTAAGCAACTGTTCGGATATACCAAGCCTCCATGCAATCGACTCCCACGAATCACCAACCTGTACCGTGTACATGGCAGGTGGTCGTTCAGGTATGAATAAATGCTGCCCAGGTATTAAATAAGGACTGACCTTCACAGTGGGATTAGCCGCTAACAATGCTTCCAGCGTAATTCCACAGCGCAGACAGATACGCAAAGGCGTGTCACCTTTTCGTACCATATAAAGGGTGCTCATAAGACGCTTCTCCCTTCTGCATCTATGTTCTTATTAGTAAACTCTATGCATATAAAGGCTTGCACCATCACCGCAATTGCCATTCTCCATTCCATTGTCGGAATGAACGTCTATGTACACATCAACAACAAGGCGCTTAGCCTCTTTTCCCACAAGCTAGCAGGAACGTCCAATTCACCGTCCTTTGTTCTACATAAGATATAGGAAAGAAGCGCGACTCTAACGGGAGGACCTGCCATGTACGTGTATCAATTAAATACGTATGTCGCCTCTGGTGACGACCGAGTCTGTTGGGCAGATTTACAGCTGATGAATCAATCCAATGAGCCTGTGGAAGCACATATACAATTGTATAAACTCGACACTGCAACTGGTCCATCCAAAGCCGATGTCTATTACCAGCACATCATTGTGTTACAGCCCTTTGCAACAAAGGATTGTTGCTTCAACTTGCTGAACACTGCAATAACCGGTGATTGGATAGGCGTAAAAATTACTACCACTAGCGAACAGCCAAACTCGATATTTGCCACATTCATTTTGAAAAATAAGCTTGCTACTGTAAAACACCATCATCGTATCCCTTTGCATGGGCGATTTCCGAAATATGCTTATGTTGCAAATAGCGGCGATGATACGGTTCTTATTATTGATCGTGATACGCATCAAATTGTGGGCAGTCCCATTCAACTCCCTCAACATGCTGTCCCCTTAGACATCACTACTTCCAAATACAGCACATTCGTATATACGTCAAACAGCGGGACAGATAATGGCTCGACTATCTATACACGCGGTAATCAATTGTGGCCCCTTACGCTAAAGCTTGGTGTTGAACCGATAGCAATCGAGACGGACGAGCCATACGGGCTTCGAATATTTGCTATTAACAACAACTCTCCTACGAGTACCGTTACCGTATTCGACATCGTCAGCGGAAATACTGCCACCATACCTGTAGGCGATAACGCCGTTGCGATAAGCTTCAATGAAACACATAACCGTTTGTATGTAGCCAATCAAGATGAGGGCACCATTTCCGTCATTGATGCAGCAAGTTACTCCGTAATTGCAACTATCCCACTATTACCTGGCACCCCTAATAACAGTGCACCTGTCGATCTCGTGTGCAGTCCAGATGGGCGATACGTATATGTTGCAGCTAAAGGCTTGCCCGGGGAAATACAGGTCATGGAAACGGAAACCAATACACTGCTTAATCCCATTATGTTGGAGCATTCACCTGAATCATCTACCTACATTCCTAGACGCTTAAGCATGTCTTACGATAGCGCCATATTATTCGCAGCTATGTCTAATTACAACGGGATCGTAAGTTTAAATGTCAAAAGTCCAGCTTCTCCCCGCCTATTCCCAGATATTATCGTGCCAAGTGGTCCGCCTGAATATATTAGCGTCACTCCTGACGGCTGGGAGGTATATATTGTGAGTAACTGGGGTTTTGAAAGTACTGTTCTTATTTGGAATCGACGTACTAATACTTTTCAAACGCTTCCCCTTCCTACTGGATTTCAGCCTGTACGAGTCGCTTTCTCGAACATTATCGTCTAGCACGAATGATGCAGCTTAGTGAATATGATACAGAACGCATAGATGAGGCAACCATCGTGTTCAGTGTTGAGGCCTATCTGAACGTTCTAGAAGTTACAAGAGGAGGTATGAGCGTGGATCATTCTTATCGAGTCTTGACCTCCCGTCTTCTGCTCCGTCCTTTGACGGAACATGATCTCGAGATTGTACTCAGATGGCGCCGTCACGACCATATACGGAAATGGTTCCCAGATGACCTTACCATCGAGCCCAGGCAGCAGCTAACCTGGTATGAACGTTACCGTCAACGCGAGGATGATATGATGTTCGTCGCCGTCGTGTTGAACGAAGATAAGCCAATCGGGGCTGGATCTTTATATCGCATAAATAAGCTTTCTCGAACAGCCGAATTCGGTCGTGTCTTCATCGGAGAGGCTGATGCTCAAGGTATGGGATACGGGGAAGAAATCGTAAGAGGCATAACGGATTTCGGGATTGAGATGCTCTCCCTACGCTGGGTCGAGTTATTTGTCAAAATTACAAATACAAATGCTATTCGCACGTATACCAATTGTGGCTACGTTCATGATCGCAAATATCGACCTTCGAATACCAGAGATCTCGGCTCCATCGTTCGCATGGTTCGAACTGCTCCCCCCCGCTGGAAAGGGGAACGTTAAACTGCGATACCTGCTATCACCCAACAAAAGAAGAGACTTCTAGGAACTTGCCTCCTAGAAGTCTCTTCTTTACATACACATAAATGGGCTCCATTAATAAAAGTTCGGTACTTGCCAAACGACAGGAATGGATTCCAATTGGTCGCCTAGCCATTGCTTCGCAATATACTGGAACATACTCGGATCGCCACTGCAGAACATTTGATGAATCGGGTGGTCTTCCTCATGAGCCAATTGTCCCTTATCGTGAAGAATGGTGCTTATTTCTCTTGCTGTCTCTTCTGCTGAATTAATAAGCTGTATATGAGAACCTACTACTTCTTGGACTGGATCTGTTAAAAATGGGTAGTGCGTACAGCCTAATATGAGCGTATCAATTGGCGTTGACTTCAACGGCTCAAGAGAATCAGCTACAATTCTGTACGTGCTGGAATCTCGGAACATCCCTTTCTCTACTAGCGGCACCAGTAATGGGCAAGCCAAGCTGTAGACTTTCACATGAGGAGATAACCGCTTAAGAGCCGATTCATAAGCCGCACTGCGGATTGTCCCATCTGTTCCAATTACACCAATATGGCCGGATTGCGAAGCTGATATTGCTGCTCTTGCTCCCGGATGAATCACCCCTACAACCGGAACGGTTGTGTAGGATCTTACTTCTTCCAAGGCAACTGCTGTCGCGGTATTACAGGCTATTACGATCATTTTTGGATCGAATTGTGCTAAGTAGTCGACAATTTGTCGGGTGAACAACCGTACCTCGTCTGCATCGCGAGGACCATATGGGGTACGAGCCGTGTCACCAAAATAAATAATTTTTTCCCTCGGGAGCTGTCTCATAACTTCCTTAACAACGGTTAACCCGCCAACCCCCGAATCAAACATTGCGATAGCTTGCTGCACGAATACACCGCTTCCTTCATTTCTTGTTTGACTGACTTATGCTAGAACTTCCGCGAGCGCTTATGCGGATGGTATGGTACACCATATGTACAGTCCTTGTAAAACGTACCTTGATCTTAACTGATACCGGGACAAGGTTCAAGTCGAGCGGAATCCAAAACAAATAGCCTTGACATCGGCGCTAGCCAATACCAAAGCTATTTGGATCCAATTACTTGTTACGAAAATGATTTATTGGGACTCACAAGCACTGTCGCTCTCGCACACTTCTTCACCACATGGAGATTCATCCGCTTCCTTGTTATCCGAAATCTCTTCGACTACAGAAGATACTTGGAGTCTAGATTGCTTCCATTCCGAAATCGACTGCTTCACTTCGCCAATTCGATTTTTGGAAGCCTCAATAAATTCATTCGTTGACTCACCAACTTGCTTAGCAATCGTTTGTGTACGCTCTCCAATCTGTTTGGCACCTTCCGCAATATCTTCTCTTAACTCACGTCCAGACTTTGGCGCAAACAATAAAGCGGATACCGATCCTACCACTGTACCAATAATTGCCCCAATCCAAAATGGCTTTGTGCCCTTTGCCATATTCAACGTCCTCCTCGCTGTTGTCTCCGTCATTCATCCCGACAAGCATATGTCCAACGAACCGGTTGTTATGGTTTGGTTGCTGCATCCACCTCATCAGACGTTCGCTCAGGCTTACTCGGCGGCGAACGACGTGCAGCCACACTGGCGTACAACCCTGCTGCGGTATCTACCCAGCGCAGCAAATCATGGATTCGATGTTGTTGGGCGTCATAGGCGCTATCTAACGTATTCATCGTACGTGTAATCCAGCCATCCACCTGTTCATGGACATGATTAACCGAGCCGCGTATACGTGAAGATGTATCGCTCCACGAAGCGGTTTCTTGACTTACACGCTCTACCGTCTCCAGTAAATGCTGCCCTCGCTCGGTAATCGCTCGCCCTTGCTGAATCAACTGCAGCGTTTCTTTATGCAGCTCAACAAGCATATGCTCCGTACGATGCATAAACTTCATTACACGGTCCAGCAGTAACAGAGCAGCAGCGGCTGCAATGACAGAGAACAGCAGCACGATAGCAATGAACCAATTCATCGAATCCCTCCTTAACAACGGTCTTGACGGGCGAATGCCCATGTCATAATGACAGTATAAGAAGGTTGGGCTTGGCTTGACACAAGGGAACGGAAAAAAACTTTTTGGCATAGAAAAGGTGTCGTATCGGTAGATTGTCCATATGAACTATCTTCACAGTGGGGAGAGATGATTAGAAATAATAACGAAAATGAATAGCGAAGAATGGATACAAAAATGTGGAGCAGCACAAAACACGTCTACTAAAATGGAATGGGGCACGCGCATACAATTACGTTACATTTGGTCATCAACTAGCGGGTAGATGTATGAAAAAATGCTAATGGCGAGCAAAACACTAACAATAAGTGCCTTAGCATAGCGAGTCATTTTATATGGCAAATACTTAATACCTAAAGCAGCGATGCCCCAAATGACCCCGAGGCTTAACGTTTTCGCGATATAGTTGCCATATAGAAAACCGCCAATTACAAGATACGATAAAGATACTAGACAAACACTAGCAAAACTAAAAATTAAGACAGCGATGAAAATCTCTATGAGTTTATTCACTTGGACCTCCATTAGTACTTTAGTACTTATAATCACATAAGACCATAATATACTACCGGAGCAAATGACAACAATACTTGGATATTTAAAAATACATAAAGACTGATAAATTTACACGCTAACTAGTGCAGCAGCGATAGAGTCAAACCAATAACCTGAAATTAAAAGAAGAGCTACCGATCCTATGCTGACCCCAGCAAAGCCAAAGGCCAATGCAACAATTCTATACTCTATCATTTTTCTCATAGAATCCTCCAGAATAGCATTCTCATTAGTATTCTTTCTTTTACTGTACAAAAAAACCTGCCTGCACCCAATATGTACGGATAGCGGACAGGTTTCGGATTAGATATCTTTATTTCATGCATGTTCTATGATGCTATGTACAACAGTGCTATAGTGTTCCCCTTACAACATTACCTCGGAACATGACAGCCTTACGCGCCGGTCTTCTCGCTACTACTTCTGCCGAACAAGTAGCATCAAAGAAGATCATATCTGCTTGGTCTCCTACCTGCGGCCATAGGCGATTACCCTGCTCATCCAGTGTCTTGCGTCCACCTGTAATAAAAGTCAACGCGCCTGTAAGAGAACGCTCGTCGATCCAACGATAGCGCTCTGCAAGCAAGGTTGCTTTCTCCAACACATCGCCTGTTCCGAAAGGAGCCCACGAATCGTAGAAGCCATCACATCCGAGCGCAACGGTAATCCCCTTCTCATGCATTTGCGGTACCGGGATAGGACGGCTGCTGGAAATAGTTGTCATAATCGAGACACCAAGCGCAGCAAAGCGGTCAATCATGTCGTTCACTTGTAATTGCGGTGCATCCCCTAATGCAAATGCATGGCTAATCGCCATCCGGTTATGCCATCCAGCTTCCTCCGTCAAGTCAGCAATGCGCTTCATCGTATGCAAGCCTAGCGTAGAGGAATCATGCAAATGAATATCAACAGCTGCATTCGCCTCCACCGCTATATCCATCATCAGCCCCAACGATTTCTCAATATCACCATCTACACCGCCCGGATCCAAGCCGCCGACATGAGTTGCACCTTCCCTCATCGCCTGCCTCATCAATGCTCCCGCATCAGAGCGCAGCAAGCCGTGCTGCGGGAATGCCACGATTTCTGCCGTCATGCGATCACTGTACGTATCCAGCGCTCGGCGAACGCCTTCGAGATTTTTCAACCCTACATGCGGATCAATATTAACGTGCGTACGAATATGTGTGGCTCCAAATGAAGAAATAAGCTCCAACATCGCTTCTGCTCGTGTTTGTACAGAGTCTAACAGCAAAATGGATTCCTTTGCTTCCATATCCAAGCGCTCAATCAAATTTTTGACTGGCTTGCATGACTTCCAGCCGTAACCGAGATAAGTCTTGTCCAGATGGTTATGATTCTCTTGAAAAGATGGCAAGGCCAGCTTTCCATTGGCATCGCGCCTCGGCAATTCGCTCTCCAACTGACGGTCAGCGGTTACAATTTGCTGAATCACTCCATTTTCAATAAAAAGATGAACAAGTTCTGACAAGGTGTGAAATACACCATCTTCATCTTCTTGGAAGCCACTGTCTAAACGAACGTTCGTTATCCAATATGCGTATGCGCTCATTGCTGTCTCAGCCTTTCTGTATGCAGGATCGTGAAAATGACTCTATCTATGAGATTAGCACATCTTGGAACGATAGAAACATACGGATATCATATTACGATCATATCGATTAACGTATACGCTAATCGTAAATGAATGCGACTACAATTCAACAGTTCACCCTATCCGCGCCGCGTATCGATGTATCACTTATTTAAATAGAAGCACATTACATTTATAAACAAAGTTCATAAGAAAAGCCACGAAACGTTGTTTTAACAACATTCGTAGCTTAATGGTGTGGTGTATGCCCAAACTTGCGTTTGGGAACGTTATTTACGTTTGTTTTGTATACGCTATAAATCCTTATTGCACTAAAGCACCCCGTTATTGAAACAAAAACGCTTATGAAACAATCTCGCCCGTTTAGGGAAATCGGCTCCATTTTTATATGCTCAGACATATTTTTCTTGTATGTACAACCGCATATAAATATAACCATCCTCTATATCGTCTGATAATTCAAAGCCTAAGTTGCTCCAAAATTTTTGTGCGGGTATATTTCCTAGATTAACTGGTAAGGAAATCCTACTTGCATTGTATTCTTTGCACAAATATTCAACACAGAGCCTAGCCGCTGCCGATCCATAGCCTCTTTTTTGAAAACGGCTATCTATCATAAAATTTATGATTTGGGGGTTATTTTCGCCAATATACATTGAAACATAGCCCACCATCACATTATCGGCATAAATTGCAAAGGGGCGTGAATCATCAGAAAACACCCACGCTTCGGCTAATGACCACGCTACAGGGTCTACAAATTCCACATTAGCATCAGTTGTATGCAAGTTTAAACATTCTTTATAATTGTCCCTATTAATTGTTCTTAACTCCACCAAAAAATATCACCTTCCAAACTTCGAAAATACTTTTTTACCATTATAGAATTTGAACAGAGTAAGGTATTGTCCTTCTTCTGTTAATTAAAATGTCCCCAAAGCGTCGTTTGGTAAATATTCTTTTCTTAGCGTTGTAAACAGCTTAAATCTGACGTGACTACATAATAGATAAAATAATTTTTATATACATCTGAATCAACAAAGTAATTGCTACTGCTTTACAAATCATTTGTAATTATATTAACATATTTCGCAATTATTAGGTAAAACCCTTTTTTAAATTATTTAGTGTAACAAAAAACTCGACCCACAGCTAATGGATCGAGTTTTTAATTCCCAACTTTTTTTGTCTTTCAACATCAATCTGAAAAGGATAGATGTAGGCAGGTAATCCCCCTGTTCATCCATCCTTTCCTTTTAACCCTATATAATGTTTGACAATGTATTAAATTATTTAGTTATAGAGCTTTATAAACAATTACTTGACTCCCAATAAAACATAAAGCTGGTTCATTTTTAAATTAACATGTTGGCTAGTATACTGGGTAATCCTATTCATCCCACACGTACCCAAGCCCTTGATACATCCCCTCAGTCATCTAAGTCATCTCGCTAATCTAGTCTAGCTATCTGACGAAGACTCCAATGTACGTATCCGATACGTACATCTACTGCCCTGCTTCGCTAAACACTCAAGCCGCTCTACATCAGCTCCAAGCAACTCACGGAACAGTTCCAACTCACAATGACAAGGATATTCATACGCTTGTGCAACTTGAGCAATTGGACAATTATATTCATGCAGCAGCCATTCTTCATCGGACAACTGCTCTGTTTCTACCATATATCCGCCCGCATCCTGAATGCTGCTAAGCTGTTGAACACGCTCTCCGAACGTTTTACCTATCATAGAAGATTCATATTTGCGCTTTAAAGAACGGCGTCGACCTTCAAACAGCTGTTGTACGCTATTATCCTCATCGCTATCATTCGATTCTACCTCATGCAGCAAATCCAATAGCAACTGATGGTATTGCTTCGGAAACTGCTCATCGCCTTGTGCAGAGATGCGGTACAACTGCAAGGGTCGACCCATAGGCTGTTTGACCTGTACGGTTTCCAGCACATTTTCTTCGAGCCCTTGATGAAGATGGCGTCTGACGCCCATTTCTGTTAACCCCAAACGCTCTGCAAGCTGAGCCGCAGACATCGGGCCGTTTCTCTTAAGCAGCATGAGCAGCAAATTACGCGTTGACGGTTTCTGTTGCGCTCGATTCACTGGCATTCACCTTTTTAACGGTCATTTAGTACCGTCATTGTAACGCATATCATACATCTTGTAAATTCTATGACATCTTACATAACTGCGGATTACACTTGCAGTGCAGGCAATTCCTTCTGTAAGAAACGATGTACACTTTCGCTGAATTGACGCATCGTAACATCTAAATTTTTAAACAACGGATGTATATCATCGCGCTTCCACTTCTCATAATCCTGAACAAGAGGTCTACGCAAAGCTACTAATTGAATCAAGACCTGATGCAATTGTTCATCCATCGCTCCCGCTTCAGCAACAATATCTACAATATCTTCATAACTGCTGGCATCCCGCAAAATAAAGCCGTCAATCAATAGCGAGCCGACATCAGTAACAATCTCAATAGCAATATGTAAAGCTCGTTCTTGGGCCAAATGATCTACAATTGAACCGCTCCAATTCGATGTTAAGCTGCCTACTGCCTGTTCTAGCAATTGGGCTTGATCCAAACGATTATCAATCTGTTGACGATTTACGTAATACATAGCACAGCCCCCATACGAGTCATAGTGAATCAAAAAGGGGCTTTCAGCAAATGAAAGCCCTTTCTGCCTCTAATTATTATTTAACCACACTTGGGGATTCACTGTCATCCTTATCCTTTAGACGAATTCATTGTGATGGTTATTTGCGACGAGACTTATTCCCTTGTGCCCGAGCATTCTTCTTCGTTCGTGACTGTTTCCTATCAGATCGCTCCATTACACGCCTGTTTGCAGCCATTCGTCGCTTTACAGAATTGGAATTTGTCGAGGAAGGCCCTGCTGCTATCGCGCTCTTGCCTGTTTTTTCCTCTTGCTGCCCTACCTGTTGCTTTACAGATCGTTCGTCTATGCGCAGTTCCTCTTGCAAAGTCACCTGATCCTTGTTCATTTGAACTTTCCGCCCATCTACATCTACCTCAAATGGCCGCTCAGCTTCCACCGCATGCCTCTTTCCGTCCAGACGCTGCTCCGTGACAGTTTGTGGCTCCTCTAGCTCGCGATGAGACCACTCTCTCAGTTCTCTTTCTTGAATGGGACTTTTAATGACTAGTAAATGCAGCATAAGCTGGTAAGCTACATTCATCTGGGACTGCCTTAACCGTCGAAGTTCTACTTCATCATAGAGACATTGATATTCAGGAAAGTAGAAGTACTCCATTCGCAGCAGCCGCAAATCTATATTTTCCTCTGAACCTGTCTCATTATTCGATAGAAGCAAAGACCAGTTTTCACTAAGTGGGTGGATAAAATCCTCCTCATCTAACATTGAATTCGAATAAGGGGACCAATGACGAGCAGAATGTTCATTAAATAAATGCAGATAATGAGGATGGGTAACATGCGAGCTTACATGTGCATAGGGGACGACAAGACAAACGAGTGCCCTATCTTGGCTCACCCGATAAATTTCACGCATAATATATGTCAGATCATTCACATATTGGAGCACATGTGATGCCATTACAAACTGTACATGATTCGAGGGAAACGGAATCCCATCGTTCAAATCATGAACGAGGTCAACATCTTCATATGGATGCTTATCAATGCCTATGCAATGAGAATGCTTATTCCGTCCACAACCCAAGTCTATCCTCACCGGTCTTCACATCCTTCAATCGCAGCTATAGAATTTAATACAGTCTATTCGCTACACATAAGACCAGTTTGTACAGCCGCCTTGTAGCCCGTATTTTTCCGCGAACAACCTTGCCCGCTTTCTATCGATAGGCTCACTTGTCGGCATCTTTTTTATTGTCATCCTTTTTGAGAACAGACATGATTTGCTTAATGCGATCTGGGAGAGGAAGTCCGAGCCGCCCATAATTTTCTGTAATGCTTAGCAGCTCATTCACCATATAAAAGCAAATGGCTCCATCTCTAAATCCATTCGTTCCAAAAAGCAAATCCATATGATACGCCATCCCAATAATGAGCAGCATGAGCGCTTTTTTGGCCAGACCCCAGAATCCGGCATTACTGCTTAATCCTTTCCCCTCTCGAACGGAAGCTGCAAGACCGGACAAATAGTCAATCAAAATCATTAGCATAAATAGGGTAATTAACGGGTCCCACGCCCCAAACAAAAAGGTAAGAATCCCGCCCATTACACCAGCAAACGTATTCACTGCTAATTGGTTCATCCCTGTTCCTCCTTATCTCTAAGGGATGATATATTGTATTCGACTTGTCCAGTGCTGACACGGCAGGACGACTAGGGAATGAAGCTTGTACACCTGATATTTTCTTAGCAAAGATGCATAGCAAAAAAGCCTACACCATGTACGACATAAAGGAATAGGCTACTTCTATTCAAAAGGCTTATTCATTATCGTCTAATAGTAATCTTGCCCTACCTATTTAAAGTTTCTCGTTCTTTCAGCTGTTCATCAAGTCGTTTCTTATCTTCCAAATACAGCTTATGACCTTCTTCTTCGGCTCGCCTCTGCTCCTCTTCACTTAATGACGGTTTATTCCACATGGAAGGTTTAGCGTTCTTAATAGCCTCTTGTATCCTTTGTTCAAAGGACTCCATACTTAGCCCTTCTAAAGCTCCTTGAAAATGCTTAACCCCACCATATTTGTCTGCATCATAGACGACTTCATTATCGTCATTTATTGCAAATATCCCTTGATAATATCCAACGACAGCATACGCCTCTTGTGTAATTGGACCATCATATTTTACTAAGAAAAGCACACTCTTTGTGTGCGGAGCTGAATTAAGTTTACCTATTCCAACAATTTTAATGGTTTGACCTGCTAACTTGGGATCGCCCTCTAATACTCTTTTGATGTAGAGGTCATTAAGCTCAAAATTTGCCCCTGATACGTTAATATGCTCCTTATTATTCGTCCATTCCGCTTCTACAATGAATTCAGCATCATACGCAAGCTCTTCAAGCGCCATATAATGAGTAGCCACCGAAACCATTCCGTAAAATGGACCGGGTTCTTCTTTTGGGGCTGTGCTAGGTTTTTGCCCACATGCAGGCATGGTTGCTACGATTAGAACAAGTAAGATAATGATCGAGAATCTACTTTTCATCTAGCATCCTGCTCCTTGTCTGCAAGATAAAGAATATAAACTATTTAATTCTGATCTGTTGCAATTTAAATGAGCATGAAACACATTCTTTAAACTTAATAAAGGCATCCTACAGAATGACAGAGTCCATTAATCACCACCGTCATTCGCAAGATGCCTTCTTTATTTTCAAGTAGCAAACATTCAAAAATAATCGCTACTTCGCTATTATATATAAACTATCTTCCCGCTCTATTCACGAAAGAAATTGGGTAAATACTCACGGTTCGCTTCCAACATCTCATCCAACAGCTTCTTCGCTACTTCAATTGAAGGAACAAGTGGATGATGAACAAGCGCCTGCAAGGCAATACCACGATCTCCCGTAATCGCTGCTTCAATCGTAAGTTGCTCATACACCTTCACCGCATGCATCAAGCCTTTTACATGCTCAGGTACATTACGCGGAGGAAGAGCGATTGGGCCTTGTGCCGTCACGACACAGTTAACTTCAATGCTAGCATCAGCTGGCAGGAAGTCATAGATGTTACCGTTCGCAACATTCAACGTCTGAATATCTTTACGATCGTTGTAGATCGAGTTCATCAGATTCACCGCTGCTTCAGAATAGTAAGCACCACCGCGCTGCTCCAACTGCTTCGGCTTCTCACGCAAGCTTGGATCTTTGTACAACTCGAACAACTCTTCTTCTACACGGCTTACGACGTCAGCACGAGTACCGTTCTTCTCCATCGCTTCCTTCATTTCGTTGAACATATAGTCTGTCATGTAGAAATATTTCAAATAATAAGTTGGAATTCCGCCAAGTGACTTCAAGAAATCTGCATCCCAGCCTACCGTTGGCACATTCTTCGCCGTATATGCCATACCGCCGGACAAGATTTCAGGTAGCTTCTCTTCGCCCTTAACTTGACAAGAAGTTACCCAGTGAAGATGGTTAATTCCTACGAATTCCGGCAATACATCTTTCTCAGATACTTCATATTGCGCAGCTAAGAACTTCTGCACGTTAATTGGAGAGTTGCAAAGACCAATCGAGCGAACACGGCTGTACTTCGCCACTGCCTCTGTTACAATACCAGCAGGATTCGTAAAGTTCAGCATCCAAGCATTTGGTGCAAGCTCTTCAATATCACGGCAAATATCAAGAATAATAGGAACGGTACGAAGCGCTTTGAACATGCCGCCTGGACCAGTCGTCTCTTGACCGATTACACCGTGCGTGATCGGAATATGTTCGTCTTTCTTACGAGCTTCGAGCAATCCGACACGCATTTGCGTAGATACGAAGTCAGCATCCTTAATCGCCTGACGACGATCCAGTGTAAGATGAACCTCAATTGGAAGTCCAGACTCCTCGACCATGCGTTTAGCCAAGTTTCCTACGATATCTAGCTTGTGCTTGCCTTGCTCAATATCTACAAGCCATAATTCACGAATCGGCATTTGATCATAATTGCGAATAAACCCTTCTACGATCTCCGGTGTATACGATGAACCTCCACCAATAACTGCAATCTTCAACCCAGGACGTTGTGTCATCCAGCTCTCCTCCTCATTATGTACACTAGAATATGTTTAAAATGTTAGTGATTTCATACGAGATTCGATATCTTCACTCAATGTTAGTCCAGCGCATTCCATCGCACTCATTACCGCACCGGCCACTGGATCTGCCGTTAGTCGAACACAGCGTGCTTGCGGTGCGTGCTGAGTAACAACTCTTTCAATCGCATTTGTCAAATAAGTGCCTCTTCCTTTATTCAGAACACTGCCAATATAAACGATATCAAACTTATCTTCTGTCATATTCAACCGGCGAATAAGGGCAACGACTGCATTGCCGAGCTCTTCGCCTTCCGCTGTTAAAATATCAATGGCTACTTGATCATCTGCTTCAGCAGCCTCAAACAATGTTTTGGCTAAATCAAGCGGAATGGAAATCTTCTGATCCAATACGTCATCAAATAATTGTTGAACACTGCCTATATTCATATGGCGGAGTACCAAATCTGTAAGTGCCGTCTTAGGCCCGCGTCCATCCCACGCTCGTATAACGGAACGGTATGCGAGCATCGCCAAGCTCGAACCTGCTCCATAACCATCTCCGTATTTATATCCAAAACCACCATATTGCAGTTCTTCTCCTGCTCTATTCCGGGCAGCGCTATTGAATCCTGTCCCACAAATAATAACTGCACCATGCGCTTGATTCGTGCCTGCTCTCATACCAATCATCGTATCGCATGTAATACCATGGCGTGGGAATCCCAAACCTGCTATCATTGGGCGCAATACTGCATAATCTACTTCACGATCCGCTCCAGCCAAACCGAAGTAAGCATAGTCTACCTGCTCATGTGTAATACCCGCTTGTTTCAACGCACTCTCACAAGCTTGACGAATGTTAATTTCTGCTGCTTGGCGATTAGTCTGATGATTACCATTGCCCGCAAGCCCCTTGCCAAGCACGATACCATTGTGATTGGTGAGGACAGCATGCGTCTTGCTTCCACCTGCGTCTACACCCAAGAAAATGCCCATCGTTCTCTCTCCTGTCGTACCTAGAGTCAGTAATCGTTAGCTCTAAATCAATTTATCTATTGCTAACGATACACCGTTGCAGATCGCAAAACTACTACTATACTTTCGATGACTGATACTATCTTACTGTCTCTACAAAATTGGTACCGCCTTCATAATGTTGTCTTACATCACTTGGCGAGGTTCCAATATGCTGCTTGAACAATCGATTGAAGTTAGATAAGTTACGGAAGCCGCATCGTTCTGCAATATCAATAACTTTAAGCTCCGTCGATTCTAGTAAATAAACCGCTTGGGTCAATCTAAGCTGAATCAAATAATCCATCGGTGACGTACCTACCGTTTGTTGGAATAACGCGCTAAAGCGTGACGGGCTTAAATGCACGAGATCCGCCAATTCACCAAGCGTCCAAGGATAAGCCATATTCATTTCCATCGTATGAATAATTTCCTTTATCGCATTCATTCCTCGGTGCTTCACGGGGGCAAGCGGAACTTCAGATAATGCTAGATGACGATTGGCAAGTGCGAGAAACTGCAGCAAATAGGCGCGGGCGAGGGTCAATGCGGAAGGTCGTTCATCCATGATTTCATCCATTATCGCTTTAAAAAGATGAATGAAGTCTGTAGATCCCCACTGTTCACCCTCAACAACTGGAGAGAACGACACCCCCATTTCACGGAAGGGACGCAAGATGTCTGGGTCATATTTCAGATCTACTGCTAATAAGGAAGGTTCGAATAAAATAACATCCATCACGAGCTGCTCCTGTTCGAATGCACGATGAACATCATTTCCATTTATCATGATCAAATCGCCTTGCTTAAAAGGTACCCTGATACCATTAATTAAGTAATACCCGGAACCTTGGCGAATATAATTCATCTCCATTGCGACATGCCAATGAAGCCGCTGGAATCCAGGGCTTACTCCTTCTGTCGTCGTTGCCATTAAAGGGAATGAAGGGTTATTGAATTGGATTTTATCACGCTCTATCATATGGGGTCTTACCATTCAACAGCCACTCCTTTCAAACACATCCTATGTCACGAGTTCGATATAAATACGACTTATCCTCTTTTATAAACTAACTTTCTTTCATAAGAAGAGAAAGCCTAGTCATGCAACAGCTGATAATGAAACTATTTATACCGTAAATTCACATGGGAAGCAATTCAATTCTCATGTCATTGGATCGACAAAAAGCCTCCAACCACTGTTCAGGAACTGACTGCGCTGATTGTAAGACAGCGACAGTTCCGAATCAAGCGGAATTGGAGACTTTTTACCTATTTATTAGGTTATGTCAATGAATCACGAGTTCATTCCTGATAAGGTTTACTAGAAATACCAAGCCCTATTAGTTAATATATGCAGCAAACAATTCAAAGTCTGAGCTTTTATACTTTGTTGCACCGAATTCGAAGTATACATAGGTGCTGCTGAACGCAGTCCAGCCTTTAGGGAAGTACTTAAAGGAGAAAGTTTGGCTGTATTCGCTCTTATCACCGATAGTAAATACTTCAACTTGATCCAAAGTAACTGCCTTCATTGCTTTTGCATAGTCTGCAATTTTTTCTTTGGAATTCGCAGCGATTACTTCGTCCACTTTCTTTTTGAACATATCTTTGTAATGTTGATGTCCGTTACGAATTGGAGAGTCCGGGTATTTGTCAGCTGTAATTTTCGTAATATAATCATCGTACTTTTTCGTGCTGCCTGTTTCGAGCGCTTCACCATACAATTTAATAAGCGTCACTGCTTGCTCACGCATTTTTTTCGTTGTCTCTTCTTTATTGCCTAGCTTAATAATGCCATTAGCTTGTGGAACTTCAACTGGCTTAGTAGGCTTTTCAGTTGGTGTAGAAGTACCACCCGTAGAACCTTTGCCTGTATTAATCGTAATCGTTTGCGTAGTACCATTCCATTTCACTTCAGCACCAACAGCCTCACCAACTGCACGCGCTGGCAAGTAAGTCGTCCCTTTATATACAACAGGAGCCAATTTGCTACCGTTATCACTTTTAGGTGTCCACTCGTTCCCATCTACTTTGAATTGCACTTTATGATTCAGGAACGCCGAAATTTTCTCCATACCATTTGAAGCAACGACAGCTACTGCACCAGACATAAGACTTACAGAAACCATAGTTGCGATAAAAATAGACTTCTTCATTTTGACCATTTTCATGAGCGAATTAACCCCTTTTGTACAATTTTAAAATAGAACATAATTTCTATTATTTTCATATGTAATATTTATATTTTGCGATAGATACCGATAAAATACAAGACTTTTCCTTCTCTTCCATTACTTTTTGATCCATTTAGACTATTTTAATATTGGATCAATTCTATCAACAAGCATAAAAACAAGAGGCTAAAGAAATATCTTTGCCCCTGTTCGTTATTTCAACTAGGATTGCGCATCTTAATGAAAAGGTAAACCTTATAAGCTATAAAAGGTACACGCTATATTACTTAAAGTTCATCCAGCATCTGCACAAAGTCATCTTCAGATATAACGTTAAAGCCATGCTTCTTCAACAAAGCAGCGGTAATTCCGTTCCCCGCTATTTTCTCACCTATAAACTTGCCATTATAAATCTTGGAACTGCCGCAAGATGGACTGTTCTCCTTCAGTACAACAAACGTAGCTTGAAGTTGTTGCGCCAACTCAAGTGTTCGCATAGCCCCTTCCATATAAGCAGCAGTCACATCTACGCCGGCACGATCCCGAATGATAGCCAATCCATTTAACACATCATAGCCATCACCATTAACAATTTCAGCTGGCTCTCGCGGTGTCGGTAACCCTCCCATAAGCTCAGGACATACCGTTACAGCTTGATTATTCTCCACTAGCTGCTTTACCTTATCATGTAAACAATGAGTACCATTATATCTGACTTCCAAGCCTGCAAGACAAGAACTAACCATGATCATATTGGATACCTCTTTCGCCTATTTCGATATGCCGTGTTGTTGTTCCAAGACGATATAGGTCCTTATCATCGTATAGACAAGCTGCGGCATGACATTATCTACATATTAGACGATCTCCGTTTAAATCCTTCTAAGAACAGGGAAATAACTTCCATTGTGTCATCCATCGATTGCTCCGAGTCCGAATGCTGCGCATTCCACAGTGAGATTTCATTTAATGCTCCTGATAGAAAATGGGTAATCGCATCGATAGAGACAGGCTGGATATATCCCCGTTCCTTCATCATGTGAAGCTGCTCACGCAGCAGACGCATCGAATGCTTCCCGTCTAGCATTCTCCATTCTTCCCAGCCTAAGACGGATGGACCATCGATAAGCATAATATGTTTACGCCGAGGCTCTACGGCAGCTATGACGAACGCGCGGCACCCAAGATGAAGCTGTTCCCATACATCTTCACTCGTGGAAGCTGCTTGCTCTACATGCTCGGCAACTTCTGCCTGGACAGATTCAAGCACGATGCGGAACAATCCTTTTTTATTTCCAAAATGATGGTAAAGTGCTCCGCGCGTTAACTTTGCCTCCTGAACGATCAATTCCAAAGACGTATTTGCATATCCATGCTCCGTAAAATGGACTCTGCCCACTTCAATCAACTGACGTATCGTTTCATCCGTATCTGCTTTGTTTCTCTTCATTTCCTAATAGATATCTCCATTCGATTTATAATGTTATCCCCACATATATCTATGTTCTGTTTCATTTTCTTTATGTTTCGCTTTCCTTCCAAACGCTTTCATTATACTGACTTACAAACTCTTCTGAAGGAGGAATGATTGTGATGACATCGATCAATACCCCATTCGGATCAGCCGTGATGAAATGTCTCTGACCGAACGCTTCATCCTTTATATCCGAGTGAAGGGGCAGCTTCGCTGTTTGAATTAATCGCTCATACTCTGCGTCCACATCATCTACTTCAAAGTTTAAAAGTAAGCCCTGTACTTTATGTTGAAAAGCAGCAGGTATCGTTGCATGAGCAGGGTCCATAATGGCTAGCTCATACGAGCAATCACCGTTAGACAATCGCAAACTTACATACCAATCTGACTCAAAAACGACCTCGAAACCGAAGTACTCCCTGTAAAAGACAGAGCTTGCAGCAACTTGTTCGGACAAAAGGACAGGATAAAAGCTGGATAATTTCATACGAGCATTCTCCTCCACTATTTAGGATGATTTCAATTTAACATACATACTGAATGTATGTAAATTATGTATTTATTTAAATATGTTTAACTTTTCTTTCACAAACACACGTGGGGAGATTAAATCGGAATTCGGTTCATTCATAGCGAACTTATTTTTGTATTTGACGACATCCATTTTATAAGTTATAGTTATTTCATTACTAAAAGTAAGTAGATCACATGCAGATATGACCTGTAATGGACCCATTTTTAAATGCCACTATACACGGAATATATGAAATATACACAAGGAGGTAATCATTATGCAATTCCATCGCGAACCGAACACTTTTGTAGGCCAAGTCAACCTAAAGGTGCAAAATATAGAACGCTCCCTTACTTTCTACCAAGAAGTCATTGGGTTTAAAGTACTAAACCGGTCTGATAAAAGTGCAGAATTGACTGCTGACGGCAAAACATCTCTGTTAAAAATAGAGCAACCCGAGCACGTTCTACCGAAGCAACCAAGAACTACTGGACTTTATCATTTCGCCTTACTGCTGCCTGAGCGCTCGGATCTAGCTCATGTTGTACGTCACTTTGTAGAGCTTAATATCCAGATTGGATCGGCCGATCACCTTGTAAGCGAAGCTCTGTATTTATCTGATCCAGACGGAAATGGAATTGAGATCTATGCTGATCGTAACCCTAATGCGTGGGAATGGCATAATGATATCGTGGCCATGACAACAGAGGCATTAAATTTCCCTGAGCTTATGACCAATGAAACGGGAAAATGGAGCGGCCTTCCAGAGGGTACGATTATGGGGCATATTCATCTTCATGTTGCGGATTTAGCTAGAGCAGAGCAATTTTATATAAAAGGACTTGGATTTAAAGTGGTAAATCGCTTTGGCCCTCAGGCACTATTTATTTCGACAGGTAAATACCATCATCATATTGGATTAAACACATGGGCTGGAGTTGGCGCTCCTACACCAGCTCCGAACAGCACAGGCCTGGAATCCTACGCAATCGTGTTCCCTACTGATGCTGATAGACAACGAGTTATTGCTCAGTTAAAAGAAATCGGAGAAACTGTCCAGGAAGAAAATGGTCACCTCATAACGACGGATCCGTCAGGCAACCGAATTCAATTACAAGTTTGATCCGCCGCGATGTCAGTCCCAATTTACATTCAAATGAACCTAACCCCCTGCCTTCCATTTTGGCAGGGGGTATTTGCATGTCCACGATATTTTTCATCCACGTATTGAGGGATAAAGTCAGTCCTCTAGATGCTATATTGACGAGAATATAAGGATACGTTATTATTTTGATTAACTAATCAATTAATTTTTTAAACGTTTAATCAATTTTGTTCAATAAGGAGAGTCATCATGACTAATCACAATCAAGAACATTCCACCACTTTATTCGCTGACTGGATGCAAAAAGTTATTCCTGTTCTAAGTGTATTACTTGGAGGGGCTGCACTCTGGTATACTTGGTATATGTACAACGATAATATGAATACACTAGACTTCCCTTGGTACGGATGGATACGGGTTGCATGTATCGGAATACTTGGGATATTCTGTGTCACAGCAGCATTGCTGTTGTTACTAAGCAAACCGTTAGGATGGAATGTACTAAAACTCGGATTGTCCATCATTCCATTTATGCTTTTCTCAGGGCTCGTCATTGTCGGAATCCGTGGGATTTACTATTTGTTCAACAATAGCAGTGCATTGTTTGAGCGTTTTGAACAATTCATCATGGATCCAAGCAATTTAGTGATTCCCATTATCGTCGTAGCTTTATTATTGCTCGGGAAATTAAATCAGACAAAATCCAAATAATTGCGACAATTGAGGCGATGTTAGATGAACCAAGATCATAAACCAGAAGGCAAACAATCGTTTATTGCAGCCGCAAGACGGGAGCAAATTATCGAGGCTGCTGTTCAAACCCTTGATGATATTGGGTATGTAAATGCCAGTTTAGCTAAAATAGCAAAACGAGCTGGGATTAGCACGGCGCTTATCTCCTACCACTTTTCGGATAAGAATGATCTGATGAATCATTTGCTCATCAAGCTTGTAGAGCGTTCCACTTCATATGTTCTAGAGAGAGTCAATCAGGGACATACACCTGAGGAGAAGCTGGAAGCGTTTATCGCTGCCAGCCTAGCTTATCAAGTTACGCACCCTGCTCATCAAACTGCACTGATCGAAATTATTTTCAATGCGCGAACACCTGAGCAAGTTCCGTATTACAAATTAGATGCCGATGAAGACGAAGAAGATGCATTAGTGAGCACACTGCAGCATATTTTGCGAGAAGGTCAGCAGCAAGGTGTGTTCGGAAACTTCCATGTAGCCATAATGTCAAATGTCATTCAAGGTGCGATTGGTGAGTTCTTGCTGAATCCTTCAACGAAAGATGTAGATTTGGAGACGTATAGCAGTGAACTTATTAGTATTATTCAACAAGCCACGAAGAAACTATAAGCCAGAAATGGCCTAGCTTACTTAGTTATGACAAGCTCATTACACAGAACATTTACAAATGAATAATTACATTCACGACAACACAAAGAGACAGCGAGGTTGAACCTTTCACCTACGCTGTCTCGCTTTATTTTTACTATTAATGAACAATGCCAACCTCCTCATTTTGAGGTGCAAATAGCTCTGCTTCATGCCCTGTCGGAATACGTTCCCTCATCCAATCAAGACGCTGTAGAAACTGCTTTGTCCGTTTCTGAGTCGGAGCATCAAATACTTGATCTGGTGAGCCTTCCTCAACAACGACACCTTGATCTAGGAAAATAATATGATCAGCAATAAGGCGAGCAAATTGCATTTCGTGCGTGACAATGACCATGGTCATCCCTTCCTGCTTGAGATCGCCCATAACATTAAGAACTTCCCCCACAATCTCAGGATCAAGTGCTGAAGTAGGTTCATCAAACAGCAACACATTCGGTTCCAATGCCAATGCTCTCGCAATACCGACGCGCTGCTGCTGACCCCCAGACAGCTGAAATGGATACGAATCTGCCTTATCAGCCAAGCCGACCTTCTTTAATAGCCGAAGTGCTGCTGCACGAGCTTCTACTTTTGCTTGACGTCGAACGGTAACGAGCCCTTCCATTACATTTTGTACCGCAGTCATATGCGGAAATAAATGATGGGCTTGAAACACCATTCCCGTGTGCAATCGTATTTTCATTACATCTGCTTGCTTGATCGAATCCCCTTCTTTCAACTGCAGAGAATCATCTGCAATACGCAAGTACCCGCTCGTCGGCTGCTCTAGCAAATTCAAGCAGCGCAGTAAAGTTGATTTACCTGATCCAGAAGGCCCGATAATAACGACAGTCTCTCCCTTATTTACGCGCAGATCAATATGTTTTAAGATGGGGACATTTCCAAAGTTCTTATTTATGTCTTTTAACCTAATCATAACGAAGCCCCCTTATCGAACCGTATAGCGTTCAAAGTATTTCTCCACTCTTGCTTGCAGCGCAGACAAAATCGTACTGAAAAACAAATAAATTAAGGCCACTTCACAGTAAATAAGCATATGCTCGTAAGTTACTGCTGCAATTTGCTGGGCACGTTGGAACATTTCCGTCACCGTAATGGTAGCAGCCAAAGAAGTATCTTTAACTAAACTAATAAATGAATTCGATAATGGCGGTACCGATACTCGAGCTGCCTGAGGCAAAATAATACGACGTAAAATTTGGCTGCGTGTCATACCAAGCGATTCTGCCGCTTCCCACTGCCCTTTTGGAATCGACTGAATAGCAGCGCGCATCACTTCTGCATTGTATGCGCCAACACTAAGCGAGAACCCAATAATGGCGGCTGAAAACGCACCTATTGTAATACCTAAGCTAGGCAGTCCATAGAAAATAATAAACAGCTGCACGAGCAATGGCGTTCCACGTATAATCCATACATAGAACCGCGCGAGCCATACTAATGGTTTAATAGATGACAAGCGAGCTAAAGCAGTTAATAAAGCTAACACGAGGCCAACCGCAAAAGAAATCAGTGTAAGCGGAACTGCGAACAGCACTCCCGCTTTCAATAACGGCCATAGTGAATCAAGGAATATTTCCAAATATTTATTATCCACGAGCGATCACCCAATTATTTTGAAATGTCGGCATTAAAGTATTTCTGAGAAATGGCTACATACGTGCCGTCAGCTTTCATATCCGCAAGTGCTTTGTTAATCGCATCTACAAGCTCTTGCTCCCCTTTAGGAATCAACACACCGCTGCTGGAAGCATTCGGATGCTCATCGACAACTTTTACTTTTGCATCAGGACGATGTTTTTTAAAGTCTAAGAAAGACAAACCATCATTAATGGTCACATCAATACGCTTGGAAACTAGTAATTCGATCGCTTGGTTGAAGCCATCTGTTTGTACAATTTCCGCACCGTTTTCTTTAGCAATTTCGGTTAAGTTGGAAGTCAAAGATTGACCAGCCTTCTTGCCTTTTATATCAGACAAAACTTTGATGTCCGTCGTTTCCTCATGCACGATGAGCACAGCTTTAGACACACTGTAAGGATCAGAGAAGTCATACTTCTTCTTGCGATCATCATTAATGGACACTTGGTTCACAACGATATCGAATCGACCGCTATCCAAGCCTGCAAACATGCCATCCCATTTTGCCTCGTGAAATTCTGGTGTTACGCCTAGACGTTTTGCTATCTCTTCAGCAAGCTCTACATCAAAACCTGTCAGCTTACCGTTGGCATCATGAAACGTAAACGGAGGATATGTCCCTTCTGTGCCGATACGAATCTTGCCACTCGCCTTAATTTGCGCAAGCAAATGGTTCGCTTCAGATGTCCCTTGGCCAGCTTCCGACTTTGCGCTGTCACTCTGACCGCCGCATGCCGCCAGTACCATGGTGACAAATGCAATGAATAGTATCGTTAGCGTCTTTTTCTTCATATCGTACAGCCCCCTAAACATGTAATATCACCATTTGCAAGCCAGAATTTCGCGAATAAATAACCCCGTGCATTCGATGATTGTTCCGATAATATCACGCATTTCGATTCTGTACAATCTTTTTTTCATATAATTCCGATGAATTAACTAAGTTTTAATAATACAAGCCAAAAATAAAGGGCGCAGGGCTAGCATAAATACAATATGCCCCGATATTGAAATGATATCAGCGGTGACGATTACTATTGAATAAATTCAGGGCTTTTAGAAGTTAAATGGTCCTTTTCATTTTCAATTCAAAATTAGGCTTTGTACGATACTCCATATAATGAATATCCCCACAAAAATCTAAATAAGCCTGATAGTACTTCGATATCGATTCCGCTCTCTTCTTTTATCTCTCTTGATAGAGCAACCATGAGATTCTCACCATTTTCCACTTGCCCGCCAGGAAATACCCATCCTCCATGTTGAGTCCTCACAAGAAGAACTTGTCCCTCTTCATTTTTAACAATTCCACCTACTGCTACAATATGCGTAGGCATATTCATATTCCCACCTCCGTATAACCATCATTCACCTTAGAACAATATCCTTCGTTTCATTCGTTTTCGCGAACCACCGTAAAACTTGATTGTGATGATTAATAATTTGTTGTGCCGTTAGCTCTGAAGATCCCCAGGTGCTGTGCGCATCTATTACTAATGTAGACTTGTACCCTAGGCTAAACGCTCTTCTGCAAGTTGTATCTACACACACATCACTTTGAATGCCTGTAAGCAAAAGATGTTCAATATTACTTTTCTTTAGCTCTTGATGTAATTCGGTATGATGAAATGAATCTGGAGTTGTCTTCTCAATAACGATATCTGATGCAGTGGGGGCAATCTGAGGATGAATCATCCAAGCCGGAGAGCCTTTTTCAAATTCTCTTCCAGCAGGCTCCGTATGTTGAATGTAATAGATTGGTAGATGCTGACTTCGGAAATAGATAATTAGCTGTTCGATGTTAGTTAGCAATTGTTTCCCTTTATATACAGGATTGTCTTCTGTAAACATCCCCTGTTGAACATCAATAATAAGTAGAGCCGTATTGTTCACAACCATCTTCCTCCTATATGTTCTAATCGTACATGAAATGATGTACTTACTCTACGATACGTTGTTTCATTGATAATAGCTCTCTCAGGGGCTTGGACTCACCTCCAACTCGGACTCATTAATGCTCGAAATGAAACGTAGCGCGAGGCCACCATCCCAATAGCTAGAACCATTTACAGAGTGTTCTGCAAAAGTTTCCTTGCCCTTGCGATCATAGGCATGCCATACGATCCGCACTTGAGCAGAAGAAGCCATCCAACCAAAAATATCAGATGATCGCTCACTTCTATTTATTCGAGCCTCCTCTTCCATTACACGTATCCAGTCGTTAGGCACAGGAATGGCACCATATCGACGTTCTTGTACAGGCACGGATATAGACATCTGAACACTAGGCGTATATCGTTGCCAGCCATCGGTTATTTGGTAATGTACACCTCTTAAGAGATGATACTTCAGCATTCCTACTTCATCCTGCGGATCAACATGATATACGATATATTGCTTAGACGGCTTTCCATCTAACTCCCAAACATAAGGCTCACCCTTATCCAGAATCCCACCCATTACCCATTGATTACGATCCCACCTCCAAAAACTTTGTCCATAACTACCTTCCTTTGAAATATAAGGAGCATAGACGTGCCGATCATCTAACGAGATTACATCTACAATCTCTTGCGCTTCGACGCCAAAGGAGTGTTTACGAATCTCTGCAAGCATAGCTTGACGACTAGGGATTGGACTCGGATGCGACGATGGCAACCATATAAACCAAATGCAGCTAAAAATGACTGCCAATAGTACTCCTCCGGCTATTGTCCACTGTTTCTTTCTACGGTACATCGTTAACCTCCTTCTCAAGGACCGATTCCCCTACCCGATAATAAAGCTGCTGTTCAGGTGTCGTAAGCAATAATCCTTTCCCATCGTGTTCGATATAAATGGTGGAAGACAGACCGCTTCCCCACCGAGCCTTTACACCAACGAGCATATAAGGAAACCGCTCCCGTTTATAATGAGATTGCGTACTCATAACTGACTGACGATGCCATTCATCGACCTGCATATCCGTTGGAACTAGATGTTCTAATTGCTCTTGAAGTCGATTTTTATTGAACTCGGCAGGCTGAGCTGAAGAATGAATTGAAATGAGAACGGCATTATCGAGGTAGGAAATGTAGGTTGCCGGATTCGATTTAGGATACACGCCTTCATGAATAAAGCTAATAACAATCGTGAGAAACAGGAACAAATAATTAGAACAGAAACCTAGCCATGCATAAGGGCGGTACCTTTCTATCGATTGTTTCGGCAGAACCACGAGTAGAAGCCATACCCCAAGCGGAAGTATGGCGAGCTTCATTGTTTGTTGATTAAACGTAAAACTAGTTGAGAAAGAGAATAATCCTACGTAGATAACAATAGCAACGACCCATAGCCTCACAGAGTTATCTTGCTTTTTGCGATACATATATATGGCAATAATCAATACGATTATCGCCCCCAAAGCAATGCCTACAGACAGAGTAACGTTATATTGACTGTATCCACTCGTCTCAACTACCATTAGCTCACCTCTCTGGCACTCTATAATCACCTCATCAACAGAGCGTTCTTTCCATTTATTCGTTCATTTTCTTATTCAACATCGTATTTGCATATTCCTTGCTCACTAAATGAAACGAACCACTAGTCTGTTATATCAAAATAAAAAAAGAACCCGCTGCTCAGCACACATATGACATCGTGTCTGAGCTGCGAGTTCTACTTTGTTAACTTGCATTAGGTGACTATTATCTATTTCTAATCATTTATGCTGCATGTTAATTTACATGCTAACTTGAGGTATTACTTTCCTTCTACAGCTGCAGGCTCTGGAGCCATCTTCTTCGCAAGGAAAATAGCTACAAATACAGCTGTAATACCACCAACCAACTTACCGACGATCATCGGGAAGATCATTTCTTTCGCTACCCCAGCTGTGAAGCCAAGGTGATCACCGAACACGAATGCTGCGGATACAGCAAAAGCAACGTTGATGACTTTACCACGAGCATCCATATCTTTCATCATACCGAACATCGGAATAACGTTAGCAAGTGTCGCAACCATACCAGCTGCTGCAACTTCGTTCATACCAAGCAATTTACCCATTTTCATCAATGGCTTGTTGAACAGCTTCGTAATCACAAACACCATCGCGAAAGCACCTGCCAAGACGATAGCAATGTGACCAACAATTTCGATGCCTTCACTAATTGGAGCCATACCAGGAATAATCGTAACATCTGTAAGCTGATGAATGATAGCTACTGCAAGACCTAGTGTAGCTACAATTACGATAAATTGACCAAAAATAGTGAAGCCTTTAATCATCCCTTGCGGGAACTTCCACAAGCCAAGTGCGATAAGTACTGCGAAAATAATAATTGGTACTAGATTGGATAAAATCATGCCAATCGAGAAGCCTGCAACCAATCCACCAACCAAGCATCCAAGTGGAATGGTAATAATACCAGCCAATACACCAGTTGCAAGGAACTTGTGGTCATCTTTCTTAATGATACCTAGTGCAACTGGAATAATGAATACGATTGTCGGTCCTAACATTGCGCCTAAAATCGTACCTGCGAACAATCCTGCTTCAGGTGTGTTCGCTAGCTCCATCGCAAGTGAATATCCACCCATGTCATTCGCTAACAGTGTAGTCGCGAACATAGCAGGGTCTGCGCCAAGCGCACTGTAAATCGGAACAACGATTGGGCTTAATACTTTTGCCAAGACCGGTGATAGAGAGATGATCCCTACCATCGCTAGGGTCAAAGACCCCATCGCCATAATCCCTTCATCGAATTGATGTCCCAATCCGAATTTGTTTCCAATGGCTTTATCAAGCGCACCGAGAACCATAAATAGTACCATGGCGTAGATAATAATTTCGTTGATTTCCACGAAGGTGATCCCCCATTCTTATGATGAGCGTTCTTACAATGATCTTTCTATAATGACCTCTTAGCGGAACTGCTGCTTGATTTCCTCGCTTGGAGAGCGCAGCACCGTCGTATGAATGATCCGCTTCTGATCCATAGCGGAAATAAAGACGTTCATTCCTTGCTCCACGTCGCTGACGCTTCCCGTAAATGCGGCGAGAAACTTGCCGCCAATTGCCATGCCGAGGTTCATTTTTTTCACATGAATATCGCACTGCTTCAAAGCTTCATTTAGAGCAAAAATACCAGAAGACACGGTAGATGTTTCTACGATACCAATCGAATCAACAGCAATAGAGGACTTACGTCCTTTCAATCCTTCGATGATGTCAGAATGAATGCCATGCAGCACAAAGTCACTAATGCGATAGTCGCCTGCTTCTACTTTGGCTGCTGCCATCGCAACTTCTACATCTGCCGTGTCACCGCTCATAATGATTAGAAACTTACCTGGGCATATCGGCTTGAGATGATGAACCGTCACAGGTGAAGTTTTCAGCATCTGATCAGCTGTCTCATAGCCCTTGCTGATGCTTCGCAACTCTACGACGCCTACTGCACTAGTCATGGGATACCTCGATAGAATCGACAATTCCCACGATCACTGCGTCCACAGGAACATCCGAATTCGATATCGATGTTCGGGCAGCGCTTCCTGTCGTCACAAGCACCGTATCGCCGATACCTGCACCCGCATTGTCCGCAGCAACAATGCTGTCGCGCGAAATCGCTCCATCCTCATGCGTTATGGGCTTCACTACCAAAAACGTCAACCCATTGAGCTTGTTGTCTTTACGAGTAGCCCACAGGCTGCCTACCACTTTTCCCACGATCATCGGGTTCACCTCACCTTGCCGTTATCTTCTGTGTACTTGCATGTGCTGCATACGCAAATAATCTTGCGCCAGCGGTGTGATAATGCTGCTCTTGCTAATTACGATCTCATCGCGATGATGAGTTTGACGGAACTTCTTCACAACTGCTTCTGTGATTACTTTCGAAGTCAAAACTTCGGGTGTCACTGCTTTTGTCGATTCTGCTGTGCTGACTTGAGGAATCGTGCAAGATGAAGCCGTTGCTTCCGTATGTGTACGCGTGAGCGAGCATCTCAACTGGGCTTCGGCTTGCTGATCATCTTCTTGGCATACCGATAACAGTTCCGCAGTCTTTACCGTCCTGATCCCGTAATTGTTAAGCTGATGAGCAAAACCTTCATACAGCTTGTACAAATGGACAGGAGCCGTTGCTTTGTATTTGCGATAAAGCAATCCTTCTTCCAGTACGACAACTTGTCTGCCTTTGAGAAGCATCGTCAGCACAAATCGTTCACGCGGCCCTGCACTAAGTCCATTTGCTAAGTTAGCAAGCAGTTGGAGACATACTTTTGGAATAATGAGCAACTCGCAATCACGCATCGATGCTTCATAATAAGAAACCTCAACATGCGGATTCAGCATACTTTCTAACTCTGGAAGCGATTCCATAGATAGTAGTACCGCTCGTTTTTTCGTCACCGTCGATTGACCTTGTTTCATCTGCTCAAGTCTTCGCATCACTTCATCCGTTACCGCCTGAATGAGTGCGGCCTGTTGGTGAGCTTCTAGGTTCATTTTTTCACCCCCTATAGTGATAGGTTGAACAAAAAGATACTACTTAGCGGATACGAAGTAGCATCTCATCTTCTAAAAAACGAAGTGGTCGCCTTTGTCGTCGAGCTCCCACTGTGAAAGCATTCATAGAAAGAACTCGACGACAACAGCGATCGATAGCAATACCTGCTACTCCCACTTTGACAAGCACAATGCTGTGCTCGAACGTTTACTTGGTTTTCTTCAAAATTTGACCCTTCGTACCTTTTACAAAGCCGCACGCATTCGCTTCGTCATAATCGATATGCATATACGTCTCAAAGTTAGGGCTAACACGAATAAGTACATCGTCGAAAATAAGTGGACGTTTGCCCATTACTTTTACCTGTACGATCTCACCATTTGTCACGTTAAATTTCGCTGCATCTTCTGCTTTTACGTGAATGTGGCGCTGTGCTGCAATAAGACCTTGATCAAGCTTGTGTACATTGCTGCCAGCAGCAATAATAACACCAGGTGTTCCCTCGATTTTGCCGCTCTCTCTTACAGGTACAGACACACCTAGCACGACAGAATCCGTAAGTGAAATTTCCACTTGAGACTGTTTACGCTCTGGTCCAAGTACGATAACATTGTGCAAGCTGCCTTTTGGTCCAATTAGCGTAACGCGCTCTTTGCAAGCGTATTGTCCTGGTTGAGAGAGATCACGTGCTTTCGTCAATTGATAGCCTTCACCGAACAAAGCATCGATTGCTTCACGATTCAAATGAACGTGTTTACCTGATGCTTCTACCTCGAAGCAAGCTTCATCCTGTACGCGTTTAATAACTTCATTTACAATACTTTCAACTAGCTGATTATCCATTCTGCTCACCTCATCAGTTGTACGATCTTAGTTGTACTGTCCTACGCGGATGCGGAACATAATAATCCAGAACAACGATGAGAGTCGATTCAGTGAAAGAATGATATCTTCACGATCGGCTTCGCCATGCTCCTTCTTGAAGGCTTGATAAGCCAGCAGTTCCGTCTCCCTCGTCATTGTGCGCAACGCATTTATGACAACAACCGCTTCGCCCATATCAAAGCTGGGTTGAAAATGTTCCAATCCAAAATGCTTCTTGGGAAAATGAGACTGCTCCCGCAGTTCCTTAGGTGTCATCCCAAGCAAATGAAATTCTTCAATCGGTTCACTTAACACTTCACATCGAACGATGCGTCTTACAAATTGCAATACTTCTTCCAAATCCTCGACCAACTTGGTCATATTCAGCTTGTGACAGCTGATTTGCGCTTCTAGTAGTTTCGTTTCTAGCGAATCTAATTTGCCGCGGAACAAAATCCGTGGATGGTCTTTAAACACCAGCATATTTCCATACAAATGAGTCATATGCTCCGGCTTCGTTTCTAGAAAACCGCCATATAACGTACGAAAACGCTTTTTCATTGCCGTTTGTGGCTCGGTGTCCAAATTTTTCGTAATTTGAAGCTTTACTTCCCGCTGTGAAGCGGAAGATGCTGCGGACGAATTAGCTGCCTCTGATGCGTCTGTCGTTGCTGACGTCTTGCTCAATGTCTCAGCCTCAGGAGCGGAAGTTTGTCCAGGTTGTACGTAACGAAGCTCGATCTGATGATCCGTTAAGAAGCTCTTTGCCGAGGGTGTCAAAATTGTCCCCTTGACTACTTCATAAACGGCAACCTCTTTCAAGTTCTGGTTGCGAAAGTGCTTGCGCAATCCGCTTTCCGTGATGACAGCCATGTTCTCACATCCTTTACATGCGGCTGTTTGAGCCGCTGCCTTTAGAGAAAATCGCTATAGGCAAGATGGGGGTGCAAGTTTACACCGCACCCTCCAACCTAACCTTTAGGTAAAAATCATTTATTATTTCATGAGCCGTGAACTTGAATAAACTAGCATAATGCGTAATGCCTAAATATGAGAGAGATCCTATGCTTCCAGAACGAAATTACTCAGTAATTTTTGTTTTTGGAAGAATTGCGTCAACTTCAGTGTGTGGTCTTGGAATTACGTGTACGGACAACAATTCACCTACACGCTCAGCTGCTGCTGCACCTGCATCTGTAGCTGCTTTAACTGCACCTACGTCACCGCGTACCATTACTGTTACTAGACCTGCACCGATTTGCTCTTTACCGATAAGAGTAACGTTTGCTGCTTTTACCATTGCGTCTGCTGCTTCGATTGCGCCTACCAAACCTTTAGTTTCTACCATTCCTAGTGCGTTTGCGTTTGCCATTGTAAATTCCTCCTAAGTTATATGTGAAATTAGTGAATAAATAGATATATATATAAACAGTTGCTCGCAATAGCTTGTGGGAAACCGATCATTTTTCATTCGCTGTTGTCCTTGAGTTTTTATATAACTATTGGGGAAAAACTCATCTATAACGTCGAACCATGCCATTGTTTAAAATGATTCTGCTCCCATTCGCCATTACGAGCGGTTGCTTATAACCAGTCCAAAATAAGAAAACGAGAACAATTACATTTTTTCGAGAATGCGAGCTACGATCATGCTGATCAATTGCTCTTTGTCGTCTTGAGAAATGGTTGCTACTGCTGGAGCAGCTTGTACAGTTGGTTGTTCAACCAAGTCTTCCAATTCTCTCAATCCGTAAGTCAATTTACGGATGTTAAGCAGGTTCATCGGGCTAACGTTGTCGGAAGTAGAGCTTCCGCCTACAGCACCGCATCCCAATGTAAGTGCAGGAGCGATTGCTGTTGTAGCACCAATACCGCCTAGTGCGCCCGGTGTATTAACAAGCAAGCGAGATACTGGCTGCTTGAGTGCGAACTGACGAATGATTTCCTCATTTTCAGAGTGAATCATCATCGTATGTCCAGCGCCTTCACCATTCAAGATCTCGATGCTGCGCGCGCAAGCCGCTTCCCAATTGTCTTCTGTGTAGAAGGCAAGAATTGGAGCCAACTTCTCACGGGAGTAAGGAACGTTGCGGCCAACACTTGTTTCCTCAGCGATGAGGACACGAGTACCAGCTGGTACGTTCAAGTTCGCTAGCTTCGCGATATGGTCAACGCTGCGACCCACGATTTGCGGGTTCATCGTGCCATTCGCACGCATGATGAATTTGCCAAGCTGAACAGCTTCGTCAGCAGTCAGGAAGTATGCTCCCTGCTTCTTGAACTCAGCCATAACTGCTTCCTTGCTGCAAGCTTCTACGATAACCGATTGCTCGGAAGCACAGATCGTGCCGTTGTCGAACGTCTTGGAATCCAAGATGCGTTTAACAGCAAGTTCGAAGTTCGCGCTTTTCTCGATGAAGGCAGGACCATTACCAGGACCTACACCGATAGCTGGCGTACCAGAGGAGTAAGCAGCTTTAACCATTGCTTCTCCACCTGTTGCAAGAATGACAGATGTATCTTTATGCTTCATCAATTGATCCGTTCCTTGAATCGTAGGAACTGTCATCGATGCAATTGCACCTTCTGGACAACCAGCTTGTACAGCAGCATCATTGATTACTTTTACCGTCTCCAAAATGCTTTTCAATGCATTCGGATGCGGGGAGAACACGATACTGTTTCCTGCTTTAAGAGAAATTAGTGCTTTATAGATAACTGTAGATGTCGGGTTCGTGGAAGGAATCAATCCCGCAACAACACCAACCGGTACAGCTACATCCATCACTTTGTGGGCTTTATCATCATTAATAATGCCAACTGTCTTCATGTCTTTGATAGACTCATAGACATGTTTCGAAGCGAATGCATTTTTGACGATTTTGTCTTCCCAACGGCCAAATCCAGTTTCTTCATTAGCCATTCTTGCAAGCTTCTCACGATGTGCATAACCCGCATCTGCGATTGCTTTGACGATAGCGTCGATTTGTGCCTGTGTCATAACAGCCAATTTTGCTTGAGCTTCCTTGGCTTTTTTAATAAGATCACGGACTTCTTGAATGGATCTTAGGTCTTTATCCAGCATTTCCATCAATATTCCTACTCTCCCATTACGTTAATTAAGAGCTAGCTTTTTTCTTGTGCTTAGAACGCTTTGCTGCCGATGGGGCAGTTGGCTTTACAGGAACAGCGATAGGCTTGGCCTCAAGTTTCACTTCAGGCTTCCCTACTGTCTCTTGCTTGCCATTCAAAGGCGTCAGCTCTTTCGTAATTTCTTGTTTATTTGAAATTGTTGCTGCATTCGCAGATTCAAGCGTCGATGAAGTTTCCTCCATACCAGCTATCATCTGTGACGATGCCTCTTCTACTTGAGAAGATGGTGTCGCTTCAGATAGCGCTGCCGCAGATGAATCTACAGGATCAGTAGATGCTTTTGCATCAGCAACAACACAACCCTTTTTCTCGCCTTCGTTCGGGCCCAATATCATTGCAGCCGTCTCTTCATGCATTCTTGCAATCACATGACGAGTAACAAGTACATCCAATTGCACGGCAATCTCTGCTCCCGCATCCACTGCAGATTGTACAGCACCTACATCACCGCTGAGCTTGATCATACGGAATCCATCTTTCACTCGCTCAATGCCAATGCAAGTTACGTTTGCCGCCTTCAAGGCAGCATCCGCAGCGGCAATTGCCCCTAAATACCCTCTTACTTCTATTAGACCTAGCGCATTATGTCTCATAAGCTAGCACCTAATAACGCGTCGGGTTATCTGCTACAGATTGCACAGCCTCAGCGAATGCATCGCATGCTGCTTTACAAGCGGATTGGCTACCTGTCAACAGCGCACCACCGAAGTTTGTTTCGGATGGTGGTCCGAAGAACGTCGCAATCGAAACATCAGCAGCTTTCAATGCTGCATCAAGTGCATACATCGCTTCCAACGGAGGTGCGATCAAGTAAGCAAGTGCTTCGCCTTCTTGAACGTTCGCCGTCTGGGACAAGTACGTACCTGTACGAGATACACAATGTGCGAAATAGGCAATGCTATTATCGTCATTTGCGCTCACGAAGTGCGCGCCGCTCTCGATGAAATCAGCAATTGCGTTAAGACCGCTGCTTACTTCAGCTGGACTAGGTCCAGCGATCATGCCGATAACTTCACCTGCAAGCTTTGTAGAAGCATTTGCAGAACCAGCGTACATGCTCTTTGCGTAAACAACGTCTACGACTGCTGCTTTTGTAGCTTCATCAAGTGCCGCGTACGTGACATCATCAATGTCAGCAGTAATAATGCCCAAGCTTTTATGGTGCGGCTTCAGCTCCAACTGGCTTGCCATATCAGGGCTAACGTTGGAAATGAGCTTCATGCCCAACACCTTTGCATGAATCGGATCGTTTCTCATACGTTCCTCCTAGACATTTTATAGTTTCAAATCGATACCTGAAGCTTTTCGATCGATCATCGTCTTAATCAACTCAGCAATGTGAGCGCCTGCTTCTACAGCTGGCGTTCCGCCTGAGTGAATGTTCGAAATTACAGTACGTCTTGCTTCTGGCATGCCGACAGTTGGCTTATAAGCGATATAAGCACTCATCGATTCTGCTGTTACAAGACCTGGACGCTCACCAACTAACAAGCAAACAACATCTGCTTCTGTTGCATCACCGATAACATCCATCGAAGGAACACGGCAGTGTTTAACGAACAAAATGTTATCTGCTTCAAGGCCGTACATTTTAAGACCTTGTGTAATAGCTGGCACGATATCGCGCAAATTCGCTTCAATAGCCGCAGAGCTCAAGCCGTCACCGACCATAATCTGAACTTTTGCCTGCTTCGTCGTATTTTGCTTGATATATTCAATCGTCTCAGCAGAGAATTGGCGGCCCAAGTCAGGACGCGTAATGTACTCATCCTTGTGGCTGCACAACGTCTCAACTGCTACGAGATTCATCTCTTTTACGAAATCTTCAGAAACGTAAGAGAATACCGCATCCTGCGCTGCCGCATGGTCAGCACGGAATCGCAAAGACGTAATCGTCTTATAACGAGGACCTGCACGACCTACCCCTAGGCGAGCTGGTGTCTTCTCTTTCATTTTCAAGTAACCTTCGCGATCTTCTGGATCATCAACGAGCAATAGCTTGCGCAAATTGATTTCCGTAATATCATCCAAGCATTCACCTGTGTCCACTTGCTCCTGCATTTGCTCTTGTGGAGCCATAGTCGGCTGAGCAGCAGCACTTGCAGTAGGTTGAGCAACCGCAACAGCCGCCTCACTTGGAGCTGCGCTTGGCGCAGGAGCTGCCGGCTTCGCATTTGTCTCAGCTGGCTCATTTCCTACCATTTCATTAAGGATCGATTCAATCATGGATTTAAGATCTTTTTCGTTCATGTCCAATTCCTCCTTTCCTACTTCAGAAACACAGATGCGTCCCCAGCTTTTTTAGTCAGCTTGCCATTTTCCATGAAGCCCATCTTCTCCATCCACTTTTCGAACTCGTCGATTGGACGTAAGCCAAGCAATTCACGCAAAGTTGCTGTCTCGTGATAACCAGTTGTCTGGTAGTTCAACATGACATCGTCACCATGTGGAATTCCCATGAAGAAGTTACAACCTGCTGTTGCAAGTAGAACAGCCAAGTTCTCCAAGTCATTCTGGTCAGCCTTCATGTGGTTCGTGTAACAAGCGTCACAACCCATAGAGATACCGGACAGTTTACCCATGAAGTGATCTTCAAGACCAGCACGGATAACTTGCTTCGCATCGTACAAATACTCAGGTCCGATAAAACCTACTACCGTATTTACAAGGAACGGATTGTATTTTTTCGCAAAGCCGTAGCAGCGTGCTTCCATCGTCACTTGGTCAATACCGTGGTGAGCTTCAGAAGAAAGCTCAGAACCTTGACCTGTTTCGAAGTACATCACGTTCGGGCCAGCTACTTGTCCATGCTTCAACACAAGATCTTGTGCTTCCGCGATTGTAGCTGCGTTAAAGCCGAATGCTGCATTTCCTTTTTCAGAACCTGCGATCGATTGGAAAATAAGTCCTGTCGGCGCACCGCGCTTCACAGCTTCCATTTGCGTTGTAACGTGAGCCAATACGCAAGATTGCGTTGGAATGTCCCACTTCGTACGGAACTCCTCGAAACGATTAAGAACGCGAGTAACGCTTTCTACGGAATCGTCTACCGGGTTCAGACCAAGTACAGCGTCACCGATACCGAACGTCAAACCTTCCATCAAGGAAGCCATGATGCCGTCTGGATCATCCGTCGGGTGGTTCGGCTGCAAGCGAGCAGACAAAGTGCCAGAACGACCGATTGTCGTGTTCGCTGTAGCTGTAATGCGAATCTTTTTCGCACCGTACATAAGGTCAAGGTTGGACATGATCTTAGCAACCGCAGCTACCATCTCAGCTGTAAGAGCACGAGAAATGCGCTTGATGTCAGACTCGGTTGTGTTCTCGTTCAAGATCCACTCGCGAAGCTCTTCTACTGTCCAGTTTTTAATTTCGTCATAAATGCGCTCATTGACTTGATCCTGAATTATACGAGTAACCTCATCCAGTTCGTAAGGAACCGCAGGATTGTTGCGCAAGTCAGCCAATGTAATCTGGGAAAGCACCACTTTTGCAGCTACGCGCTCTTCTGAAGAAGTAGCCCCCAAACCAGCGAGCATATCTCCCGATTTCTCTTCATTTGCTTTAGCCATAACTTCCATCAAGGAATTGAATTGATAGACACGGCCAAACAGTTTCGTTTTCAAAATCACAAAAGCTCCTCCTTCCAAATGCACCTATTGATAACTCTATTTAATGAAACACAAGCGTCTTAATGACGATCGGTAACACTTTTCCATCCGCAATCGGCTTGCCGATATCGATATAATCGCCGTTGTCTACAACTACGCTGTCCAGGCAAATGACATCTTTCTTGTAATCAAGCAGTGCGTACAGCGTCTGCCCAAGTACTTTTGCCATATCATGATGAACAACGACAATAAGCGGATATTTCTGCTCCAACAGCTCAGCCATCCCTTTGTGGAGACCGCGAGCATATTTTTGCACCTCTTGGAAGCTCGGACTGCTCTTCCCTTCAATCGCAATCGCAACCTGCTGTAGGTCGTTGTTAAGCTTGAACCAACTCAGCTTGTCCGTAATCGCACGTGCCAGTGTCTCGTCATCACCAGATTCATCTGATAATGACAACTTCAAGATTGGAACGCTCTTAATCGGGAAGCTTTCATCTGTATAAGTGATAGTACTCCCACTGATCTCCGTCGTATGCGATCCTGCACCAACAACCGTTGCACGAATCGTCTCTGCTGCACGAGCAACCGTTAGCTGATTCGTCAATGGTGAGGCAGCAATCGCTCTACCAAGCAAGATGCCGATATCCCCATATTGGAACACATCGCCTGTAGCTTCGTTGTAGATGTAGTCAGCTACTCCGCCTGAGAACGAGATGCTTGCTATGTTCCGATCCAGCTTCAAGCCTTTATTCGTAACGATCGTGTCGTAGAAATCACCAAGCGGTCGAATCCCGACACTTTCCTCAAGCAACTTGACCATTTCACCGATAATCGGCTCTAGATCGGCTGGAGTCACACGCTGTCCTAGAGCAAGCGCAATACCTCTACGTTCTGCGAGCTGCTTAATTTTCGGTGCGATATACGTAATCTCGTGACTGTTCTGATCCACCTTGATAAGGCGACCGCCAATATCGAGACAACCTGTATCCAACAAATCGCCGCTTGCAAACACCGCCAAATTACTCGTACCGCCGCCAATATCGATATTCACGATCGAAGTCGAACGATCTTTCGAATACGTATGAGCTCCTGCCCCTTTGGCAGCGATAATGCTTTCCAAATCTGGACCTGCTGTAGCAACAACAAAATCTCCGGCAAATCCGCTCAAAGACTGCAGTACTTCACTGGCATTTTCCTTGCGAGCTGTCTCACCTGTAATAATGACAGCCCCTGTCTGGATTTCTTCCTTGGAAATGCCCGCTTTCGCATACTGTTCTTGAACAAACTGTTGAATCTGAATCATATCGATTCGGTTGTCCGCTAGTACTGGTGTAAAGCAGATGTCACTGCGATATACAACTTCTTTATTCGTAATGACCAAGCGAGGCACCGTAAAAGAGGATGCCAAGTTCTCAATATGCAGCTTCGACAGCACGAGTTGAGTCGTAGAAGTCCCCATATCAATGCCTACACTTAGCAATTGCTCGTTCACAACCCTCATCTCCCATCGCTTGAATTGACCCAGATGTATATAAAAAGGCTTAAAGTTACACCCCTCCTATCGTTCAGGAATGGTTCACTTTAAGCCTCTTTGCTTACTAGACTACTTCGTTGTAGCCAGATTAGTATATTTATTTTTTAAAAGTAAATGAAACCGCCGTACCTTCTTCGTTGGATACAAAGGCAAGCTTGCCTTTCAGCTTGTCTTTCACATAGCTGCGAACAATCGATAGTCCCAAGCTCTTCTGTGAAACTTCGCTAACCTCGAATCCAGCTCCGTTATCAGCAACGACGACGGTTACTAATCCAGCTTCCACTTGAGCAGTCACCGTAATGGCGCCTTCCATGCCATCATCAAATGCATGTTCATAGCTATTTTGCAACAGTTCGCTTACGATAAGTGCGATCGCAACCGTGCGATCACTATCCAAGCAAATGCTTTCTTCCGCACATATTTGAACATCAATATCTTTATTGTTAACAAAAGTTCGTTGAACGTTTGAGGCAATGAGCCGAATGACATCCAATAAATCTACCTGCGCTTCAATCTCTGTCGACAACAGTTCATGCGTCGCTGCAATAGCGAGAACCCTGCTGACACTGTCGTTCAAGCATTTTTTCGCTTCTGGACTTTCACTTTGCCTGCTCTGTATGCGAAGCAAGGAAGCGACCGTCTGCAAATTATTTTTTACCCGATGGTGAATTTCACGGATCGCAACTGATTTGGAAATAATCTCAGCTTCTTTATCCTTAATCTCCGTCACATCGTGTAAGATAACGCCTACACATAGATCCTGCTGCTCAATAAACACTCGCTTCACCTGATAATAGCGTCCAGCAGCCTTTACATCCTTCGTCAATGTAGAAGAAGGTAATGTAGTATGCTGTCGCATTAATTCGGAAAATATCGTCTGGTCCAATGACAAATTGTCATAGTGCAACCCTTGTATATTTTCCAAATAGCCCAGCTGTCTGTAATATTCATCAGCCTTCTTATTTTTCAGCTTCAGAAAGCCTTTCTTGTCAAACAAGAGTACCGCATCCTCAAGCTGATTAATAATCGAAGCCTTAAAGCCCAATATTGTAGACAGCATCGAAGAAAGCTCGCTCTCTTCGTATTCCGCACCCGTTACATTGAAATGATCTTGTATATTATCACTAACGTCTTTTTCATAAATAACAACCGCTATAACATCATCTTGGCTCTTGATCGGGTATACCGTCTGACGGACGAGATGATTCTCCTGTGTATTCGCTACAAGTCCTTGAGACATAATACCTGTCTCCAGCGTTCGCAGCACACCAGGCTCATTCTCGCGTAATGCCTTCTCACCCGTAACCGAACGAGCGTATAAAGACATCCCCTCTTCTGGGCGTCGGTGGTAAACTACAATAGCCTCATTGGATACGCTCGAAAGCACATCGATGAACACATCATGCTGCACATCGGATATTTCGAATGACTCCGCAATCTCTTTAATTCGACCGATATCTGTATCTGTCAATGATGTTTGCCGATTACACAAGTGCTCGATTTGCGATTTAAAATCAGTCATAGGAAATGACGATTGTCGACGCAATCTCAATCATTGGACATCGTCTATCCATACTAAGTTTGCGCAGCGTTTGATACGCTTCCTCTTCCGTACAGCCATTTTCCTTCATCAAGATGCCTTTGGCCTTCTCGACTGCTTTGCGCTCTTCCATCTTTAGCGTTAGCTTAGATAGATTTTGTTCGAGCTTGCGAATCTCTTTCCCTTTGGCGATAGTGACTTCCACCATCGGTATAAACGACTTTTCGTCTAACGGCTTCACCAGATAAGCAAGCGCTCCGACAGAAGATGCTTTCTCAATCGTCTGTTTGTCGCTGAATGCAGTAAGGAGAATAATTCCGCCTGCAAGCTGCTCTGAAATGATTCGTTTACCCGCCTTTAGCCCGTCCAATATAGGCATTTGAACATCCATAATTACTAAATCGGGTAGATGCTTTTTACATAGTTCGATGGCTTCAAAGCCATCAGAAGCTTCGCCTACTACAGTGTAGCCAGCTTCTTCAAGCATCTCACGAATATCCATTCTTGTAATAGGTTCATCGTCGACTATTACAATTTTTCCATTCATGTGTCATGCACCTCATTGTCTGCCGTTTTTTGCTTTTGCTTTCATTGTGAAGACCTAGATGAAAAAAGTCGTCTACGCTTCCAAATAGGATCGAAGCGCATCTACTCCCACATTTTCTATCGTCGAGACTTCAAAAATTTGCTCTACTCCCGCTGCTTGCAGATGAGCTCTCGCTTCCGCGATCTGCTCCTGCGACTCAGCCAATTCGATCTTCGTTACGATACCGATAACAGGTTTCGCAAATACAGTCGCAAAGGCTGGTGGGAAATAGCTTTCTTCCTTCGTACAGTCTTGTACAAGACCAATGACGTCTGCATCTACGCTAGAAACGAGCAGCATCTTGTACAAAAATCGATTTTCTATGCATTCCCCAGGCGTATCAATCGCTTGATCGAATGTTTCAATCGCTTGCGTCTTTTTATAGGCAATTTCATGACCGTGCAGCCATTGGCATAAGGTCGTCTTGCCTGAACCGGTACTACCGGCAACGATTAATTTCTTCATCCCAGCTTCTCTCCTTACGTTCTCGTAATTTTCGAAGCGGAGAAGCCTAAAATATTTTGCAAGCCAAGCAGCACTTCATTAACAGATGCTTCTACCGAAGATACATCGCCTGTAATGACAAGCGATCCGCTGAAGCGATCGACAAAGCCGATTTGCACGCCTGCTGCCTTCGTTGCGATATCCGCTGCGATAATGGAGGCTTCACTTGGTGTGATGGTCATAATTCCGATGGCATCATGTGTATCAGTTCCTAATCCTAGCTTCTTGTAAATATCCGCGTTTGGGTTAGCGATAATATGTGCCAGCGTGACCTGTTTACCAGGAACGTATTCCTGTATGACACGTTGCTTTTCGTTGTGTTGATCCATACTTATCTCATCCTATCTCTTGTTCAGAAACACGATTTAGTTGAAAAAAAAACATAAAGACCCCTTAAATATCCGAATGGAAAGTTTAAGAAGCCTCATCGCTTATATTTGTATGCAACACGCCGTTGTGTTACTTTCACTATATTTAATTGTGTAAACGTTGTCAACCGCATTACGTACGAAAAGTTAATTCCGTTTAAGATTGATACATTTTATTCAAAATTTGAACAATATCCTCCAGCGTAGGCACACGCGGATTGGTAGCCGTGCATCCATCTTGCAAAGCACCTTCTGCAATTGCTTGACTATGCTCTTTCAAAGCAGTCTTGTCCACACCACAATCACGCAAGGATAATGGCATGTTCAATTCCTTCTGCAATTGCTTAATCGCCTGCATCAAGTTGCGAATACCGCTCTTCACATTTGGAGCAGACAGACCGAGTGTTTTCGCAATTTCTGCATATTTCACGGCTGTAGCTGTCTCTTCATCTCTGCTATATCCCGGCTTGTAGTTCGCATTGTACTCAATGACATGCGGCAATAGCAGTGCATTCATACGTCCATGAGCAATCTTGAACTTAGCGCCCGCATTATGAGCAATTCCATGATTCAACCCAAGGGATGTCATGTTAAATGCTATACCAGCCAAGCAAGATGCGCTGTGCATTTTCTCACGTGCTACGAGATCGTCCCCGTTTTTGTAGGCACGCGGCAAATAGGTGAATACGAGCTTCATCGCTTTTTCAGCCAAAGCATCGGTAATATCGTTCGCTTTCGTGGAAACGTACGCCTCGATCGCATGCGTCAACACGTCCATACCTGTATCAGCTGTAATGAAATCAGGAACTGTTTTAACCAATGCTGGGTCCAAAATAGCTTCCTGTGGCAGCATCAAATCAGATACGAGCGGATATTTAATATTTTTTTCTGTATCGCTAATGACCGAGAAGTTCGTTACTTCTGATCCTGTACCACTTGTTGTTGGAATTGCTACAAACGGAATGTCCACTTGATCCATCAATTTGTGTGCGAACAGTTTCATTGCTTTTGCCGCATCAATAGCAGAACCGCCACCAATGGCAATGATGAGGTCAGCTTTGAATTCAGCAAGTTTCTCAACGCCTTCTGTTACCGTTTCAATCGGTGGATCAGGCACGATATTGCTGAAAATATACTGCTCATTGCTGTCATGTACGCGTTCAAACAGCATGTGAAGGAGTCCAGCCTTCACAATAAAAGGATCAGTTACCACAAATATGCGGCGATTTCTGTATTCAGACAGGCGATCTAGCGAGCCTTCACCAAGATAAATTTCTGTTCTGATCGAAATTTTTTCCATGTAAGCACCTCCAAAAGAAGTCAAAGTCATAGTAAAAAATCGTAAAGCATTCATACTTAATAATAAGTACTACATACGTAACTAAATGAAAAATACGTAAAAAAATAAAAAGAGGCCTTCAAAGGAATACGGTTGTATTCCCTTAAAAGCCTCTTCGCTTGTTATGTTAGATGCACGCCATTGTGCAACATTCATGAAATTGTCTGTTACTACTGTACACTGCGATCCAGATGCTCGTCAACCACAGGATATGTGGCAGAATCGTAACATTGTCGTTGTGCATGAAAGATACGAGGATTCCTACAGTATCATTCACATTTATTGTATATGCAGATTCGCAGTGACCTCTGTGCGATTTCTCACACAATTAGCTATGTAAAAAATGGGATGCACTTCTTTGTGCATATCATTCTTCATCATTGAAGAACTTCCCGCGTGCTAGCTATACGCCGTTGTATAGTTAGGTGACAAGCACCTGGCCTTCCAACTCCATCGTTGACAGCCTTTTCTTGCCATAAAAAAAAGCCTAGCGAGGCGCAGAACGTCACTAGACTTGAAAATCCAACCCTTTTGCCTCGAAAGGATTGGCTAGACAAAGTTATTAGACAATTGACCTGACTTAAGACCAAGTAAATCGGTCTATCACAGTGGCGGGACCGCGTTGGATTTGCACCAAACTTCCTTTGCCTATAACTTTTTCTATTGTTTGTACATGACGTGAATGGTCTCCCATTCGACATCATTATAGCATATCGATGGAGCTTGGCAATATTTTATACAACATTTTGCATTCAGAAATTTTTCGAAAACTTCGATATTCTGTCACTTTGTACGTTCTTATACTACACTTCTCTCTGAATAATATTCGCAGTACACCTCGGATACATATGTGTAAAGCCCAAGATAATTAGTACGAATATATAATAACAAGGTACAAGACTTCTAATTTGCATCACACTCTCTCTAACTCACATCTTACAGCTACATAAAATATGGATAGAGAACTGCTCATTATTCTAGTATAATCAAGCATAGACGAAGAACGTCCTGAACGACTCCTTTTGTGGAGAACGTACAGGGCGTTTTTTTATATTTCGTGAGGAAGGAGTAGCTTTAAATGACTAGTGAACAAGCGCATGCAGCCTTTTTACAACAACATCTTCACCAAAGATCAGGAGAACGCAAAGGCAGATTAGAACGTGGACACCAGCATGGAGAACAACTATTTTGCTGTAATATATGGTGGCCGCTGCAAGGAAATTTTGAACAATTGCATCCCGAATATGAAGTACTTGATTGGAGGGGTAGATCCTATTTCTGCGATTTTGCCTTTCTTACATCGACGGTTAAACTGATCATTGAGATAAAAGGATACGGCCCACATGTGCGCGATATGGATAGGCAAAAATATTGCAATGAGCTCAATCGTGAAACGTTTTTGACTGCGATGGGGTATCAGGTCATTTCCTTCTCCTACGATGATGTTGCACAACGACCCGAATTATGTGTTTCACTGCTTCGTATGGTGCTCAGTAGATATCACTCTACTTCTTCTTCAACTCATTTAACCTGCCTCTTGGAACGAGAAATCATCCTGCTCGCCTACTCACTTGCTCGTCCTCTCCGCCCAATTGATGTAACACAGCATCTGCATATTAATCATCGCACCGCTGTTCGGACACTCCAAACGTTATGTAAAAAAGGATTGATGTGTGGGATAACTGGTGCGAGTGGCCAGCACATTGTTCGATACGAGCTGCAACCTATGGCATGGAACCAATTATATTCTTCTGTTTGAAAAAATAAAGTATGTATTCTTGTATTCTTGAAAACCGCTCATTATTTGGGTGTAGAACAGTAACTTACGATTCAATTGAAGACTCAGCTCCATAAATGAAGATTCATGGCGGTGTTAAAAGCAAAGTGCTAAAAAGCTGCAATTGTGCATCTTTTTCACCAAAAAAAGTTAGTGATGCGTAAAATTGTTGCAAAAGTGCATCTTTTAACGGTTGAAAACGACCCCCTGGCCAATATGAGGGTAAAATTCCTGCACTTTTGCAGGAATTTTATCTTTTTAGGCTGTATCAAGTGAAAAACCTGCACTATTGCATTTATTTTAGAGGAAAAGGGAGTGTTAGATCTACTGGTTCTGCAGGTTGTGTAGGTTGTGGGTTTAAGCGTTGTGCAAATTGTGTCGGGTCAGCAGGTTATACACACCTATAAAATAGAGGTGGATCAACAAAATCGTTAATCCACCTCATAATCTAAAAGATAAGACACGCCCCCCTGCCGCTGCCTATACCTCTTGCTTTTCTGCACCTTTGTGCGCAGTTCTCAGTGGAATTTCCTTCAGGAACAGCGTCAAAATAAGACCCAGCGCAAGCAAACCCGCTCCGAGCATAAACACCGTAGACACGGTATCACTTAATACTGAGCGAAGCATATCCATAAGCTGTACAAAACCTTGCTGTAATTGTTCAGGCAGCGAAGCTTCAATCTCCGCTAACTTCGGCTGATTCAGCAAAATTTGTGGATTCATCAACGTGCCCAATTGCTCGGCCTGCGCAGGGTCTATTTTAGACAAATCTGGGCCTTGTCCGGCAGCCATCGCTTGTTCCATATTTCGCGTAAGAACCCCATTCATCACCGAGCCAAATACAGCAATCCCAATCGTGCCGCCTAAATTTCTAAACAGCGTAGATGTAGCCGTTACGACGCCCAATTGATCCAACGGAACGGAATTTTGCGCTGCTAACGTAAAGACTGGCATCGCAAGTCCAATACCAATTCCGAACACGCACATGCTAGCCAAAGCCATTGCAATGCTGTCCATAATCACCATCATCAGCATACCTGCAACCATGAACGAGATACCGCTTATCGCATAATGCTTGTATTTGCCGGATTTGGAAATCCAACGTCCCGTTAATGAACTTAAGACAATCATCATGATCGACATCGGCATATTTACGAAGCCAGACTCTGTTGGGCTTAATCCTTTTACACCCTGTACGAAAAATGGCAAGTAAATCATAGCACCCATCATGCCCGCATTCATTAGGAAACCACTCATACTCGTATTGACAACAATTTTATTTTTAAATAAGGACAGTGGCATGACTGGACTTTTTGCTTTACGTTCAACCATAACAAAAAGGACTGCAAACAAAATAGCTGCCGCAAAAAGACTAACAATTTCAATCGAACCCCATGCATATTTCGTTCCTGCCCATGAGAAACCTATCAACAAAGCTACGAGCGACAGGGATAGCAATAACGATCCCAAGTAATCGATGGATTCCGCTTGAGCCTTGGCAGTCTTGGGGAATATTCTCCAGATCATCACAAAAGCGATAACACCGAGCGGCAGAAACGCCCAGAACACCCATTGCCAATCCATATGGTCGATCATAACTCCACCTAGCGTAGGTCCGATTATACTGGAGAAGCCAAATACAGCCATCATAAGCCCCGTCCATTTTGCCCGTTCACGAGGCGCAAATAAGTCACCGACTGCCATCGACGTACATGACATCAATATCCCTGCGCCTATGCCTTGAATACCGCGATACGTAATCATTTCAAATATCGTTGTGGATAATCCGGTTAAAAAGGCACCCACCATAAAGATAACAATCCCTGATAATAAGAACGGCTTACGGCCATATATATCTGACAGCTTTCCAACCAATACAGTAGCGACTGTTGAAGTAAGCATATAAATCGTGATGACCCACGAATAATATTCCATTCCGCCTAGCGTAGCAATAATTCTCGGCATCGCGGTGCCGACAAGTGTCTGATTGATCGCTGCAAAAAACATCGAAGTCATTAACGCGATCATCACGACAACCTTTTTCTTGTGAGACAAGCTCTCCATTCCATTCCTCTTTTCTAGTTGTGTTAAATACTCTCGTTGAATGCCCACTGCATATATCTTAATATCACTTGCATTTTAGTTAGTTAGGCAACCTATCTAATACTATATAAATTTTTATATACTTTCAAGCGACGAAATAGCTTGAATTATGCCGCTTATTCCTCTTTATTGACTGAATAGTTTCAATTCCTTATCATTACTTGCGTAACCTTACATTTAAACTTACATTTATAGCTATCATATCAATCGGAATCGAGTGACGATACATGACAGAATCTAAATATGAAAATGTAATTGCACTGCGCCGTGTATTTGCCACGCTGGCAAGGATGGATTGGCGAAAAAAAATGAAGTGGACTTTGAAAGGAAGCGAAGTCCGTCTATTGATCGCGCTTAGAGAAGCAAACAATAAGCCATGCTTAGAAGGCTTAACGGTATCTGATTTGAGCAAACTGTTACAAGTTACTTCCCCGACAGTGACACAAATGCTTAACAGCCTAATGAAAGACGGCTACGTAAACCGCACAGTTCATTCGAGTGATCGAAGAATTGTTGAAATTACACTGACCGAGAAAGGCGCACAAATCGCACAAGACTCTCAGGAAATGATTACGACTATTTTTTCCGGACTCATTGACCATCTTGGAAAAGAACAAAGTGATCAGCTCATTGAGCTCCTCACCCAATCCTTAGATTATTTCGATCAATTGGATAAACAACAATAACGCCAACATCTGCACGCAACAAAAAAAGTGACTGCTCTCTAATAAATAGAAGGAACAGTCACTTTTCATTTCACGATGCATTTTACAGGAAACAAGAATTTTTGCTACATACTTACTACATTCATTTACTTTATGGAAATACCACTCAAAACTCCTCCAGGCTGGAAGAAGCGCTTGATATCCTCTTCTACATCTGGATCAGGGATCAACGGTGGCGCTTGATGTGGCTTCGTGCGCGCATCGATAATAACATTATCGCAACCCCAATGCTTGTGTGCATAGAAGCTGTTCACACCGTAAATATCATGGGACGGGTTGCTGCGTGTAAATGCTGCCCATAGGAAGTTATCGAGTGTCGCGCTCATAAATTCACTGTCATTGCACACGATGATTAGCGGGCAGGATGGCATATCTCCTTTTTCATGAATCGCCGCACTTAGCTCGTCCATTTGACGCTGTACTTCTGCATAACTCGTAAAAGCAGCACCTTGAATCGCTACAATCCCCGGCATAATCATATGAGCCTGTTCAAACCCCGGCAGCGACTTTAATTGCTCCGGTACCTCTGTGCACAGTTCCCTCTTCTTATCACCGACCGCTGCGAACACAACCTTACTACCCGTATTTAATCCTGTTCCAGAGTAATCCAAGGTATCGATGGTTGTATTCGTTTGGAAATGAATATCTCGATGCAGATCGATGCGTTCCAATATATAGCCCAAGAATTCCTCAATATGATGCGTGCTAATTGGCTGTTTCTCTTCCGCTGCAATAAACAAATATTTCGCCAAGCTCAACTGGCCTGTACCAAGAATTCGATTCGCGATGGTTAGAATTTCGGCTGGCTGCTTCACCTGCTGATATGGCGTATAGCGCTCGCTGCCGATTGCAAACAGCAATGGATGTACACCTGCTGCATCAATCGCGTGAACTTCCTTCGCACCCGGAATCTCCTGACGGATCGCGCTTCCAGTCAGCTCATGAATTAACGCACCGAAAGAAGTATCTTCCTGCGGCGGACGACCGACGACCGTAAACGGGAAGATTGCATTTTTCCTTGCATATACTTTATGCACGCGCATCATCGGGAATGGGTGCGTCAGGCTGTAATAGCCCAAGTGATCGCCAAATGGCCCTTCTGGTTTCGTTTCTTCTGGATAAATTTCACCCATAATGACGAAGTCCGCATCGTGACTGATGCAATATCCTTCTTCATAGCTGTAACGGAAATTACGTCCGCCAAGCAAGCCTGCAAAGGTTAGCTCGCTCATTCCTTCAGGTAAAGGCATAACCGCTGACAACGTATGCGATGGCGGACCGCCAATGAAACAGCTTACTTTCAAGGGCTTGCCCAGCTTATTCGCCTTATGCTGATGAACACCGATCCCGCGGTGAATTTGATAATGAACCCCGACTTCTTCATTCAGTTCATATTCATTACCGCTAATTTGGACACGGTACATTCCTAGATTGGAATTCATAATGCCAGGCTTATCCGGGTCTTCCGAATATACTTGCGGCAACGTTATGAAGGCACCGCCATCCATCGGCCAAGATTTAATTAAAGGCATATCGGAGATCTGGATCTCCTCAAAATGAGAAGGTACCCCAGACTTCTTAATCGGCAGTGCTTTCGCTGCGGACAAGCCTGTGCCTGCATATTTGAAAGGATTTTTGAGTGCTTTCATCGGATCGTTGCGAAGCCCAATGACCTCCTGCACCGATTCTAATGTATCGCGGAACATGAATTTACTGCGCTCCATCGTCCCAAATAAGTTCGATACAGCACGATATTTCGAGCCTTTTACATTTTCAAATAATAATGCTGGACCACCAGCGGCGTACACTTTCAAGTGGATGGCTGCCATTTCCAAATCCGGATCAACCTCTTCATGGATGCGAATCAAATGCCCATGCTTCTCCAAATCAAGGATGCATTCTTCTAGATTGCGATATCTCATTGTATTGCTCCAATCTGTTGAAGATAGTGACCTCATGTCTTGCTGCTGCGTATGAGTCACTTCTAAAATGTATCGTATGAAACCTGTTCATTCACGAAGTAAAAAGTTGTCCCTTCTATTATCAGGAATCTGGCAGCTCAGGTCAATGCTGGACCTATTCACTTTAATAGTGCAACCATTCCGTCAAAAAACGTAAAGTCATTTTGCTGTAAATAGACGGATGAATTAGAGCATGTTATTTTTTCAAAAGTGCTGAATCATAATAAGGATACTCCATCGTCAGTGCTGCAGTACGAGCAGCTTCTTCCCCAAGAAGCCGTTCCACGATATACATCGACATATCAATTCCCGCCGAAATACCTGCGGAAGTCAGCACATCACCGTTGTCTACAAATCGCGTATTGCGTACGACTTCTATTTGTGGGAATTTGCTCTCTAAAATGTCCAGCGCTAATACGTTTGTCGTCGCTTTTTTATTCGTTAGCAGTCCCGCTGCGGCAAGGAAAAAGGCTCCTGTACATGCAGAAGCAATCGTCGCTCCTGACTTGTGCTGAGTAACAATCCATGTCAATAGTTCCTCATTGCACATTCCATTTTTAATTGCCTTGATAGGTCCCCCTGGAACGATAACAATATCAAACGTCTGCTGATACGAATCAAAGCTGAAATCTGGCATTATTCTCATTCCGTGATCGGCAATAATCATGCGCTCGTGCTGAGCAATTGTCTTTACGATAAAAGGTTTGTCCTCGATCTCCTTTTCACTTTCAAAAGACTCCTGGATCTTATTAAAATCTCTAAACGTCAAGTTAAATACATCATACGGTCCCCCAAAATCCATGACGTCAACATCATCAAACAATAAAATACCTACGTTCCACTGATTTTTCATACGATCATCCCATCCTTTTTATCGAGACCGATCGGTCTCTTTATTATATAAAAATTACTGCTTTACGCAGTAATTGATATACCTTTTCAGTTGAGCAGCATATTTCTCCACATACTCGTTATCTTTATACAGCTTCCCCATCATAATGCTGCCTTCAAAAGCAGATGTTAAAAATATAGCCGCCTCTTCCACATCCAAATCTGCTCGAAACTCCTTCGACTGAATCCCCTCGCGCAGAATAGAACTAAGCAGTGATAGCCATTCGCTCATCACTTCACGTACTCTTTGATTTAAGAGCGGATGCGTATCATCTGTATCGACAGCCGTATTTAACACCGGGCAGCCTCCTTGCAAAGGCGGAGCTTCCACGACATTTCTATAGACAGACAGCACAGCAATCAGCTTCTCCTCTGCTGAGTTCTTGCCACTGACTGCTTGTCGATAGGACTTCCTCAATACGTCAACAGCATAGTTGAATGCTTCTAGTGCCAGCTCATCTTTATTTTTGAAGTGACGGTAAATACCGCCTTTCTTCAATCCTGTTGCATCCATAATGTCGTTTATCGAAGAGCCGGAATAACCTTTCTCATTAAAGAGGACAGCAGATTGTTCAATAATTCGGTTTCTTGTCTCTTGACCATTTCTCATGCTAAATCTCCCGCGAAAAATTAGGGACCATTCGGTCTCAATACGTACACTACCACATTTTCTCAAATGAATGCAACTACATTCTTAACGAACTGGACACTAGCTGCGAATTACCAAGATTACTCCAGCCTATTCAGACTATGAGGTACATGCATGTTCAAATTAAAATTAATATGTAATTATTTGTTTGAGAAAATATTCCATTCGTGATAACATCTTCGGTAATTCAATCTACAGGAGGCGTTTGTTATGAAAACAAAACTATTATCGCAGAGCACATCTCTACAGGAGAAGCCGCTTACCTAGCCCTCTCAACCGCGAGCTCTCCTACTTATGAAAAGGGGTAATCTTTTGAGCACACCTACGTTCAAACAAGAAAATGAGATCGTAATCCGTAACTTCCAACATGGCGATATGCCAGCTCTCGGTGAATTGTACAATGCAATCGTCGCTGAAGGTGATCCAGACTCTTTCTGGTGGATTGGCAATGAGCACAATTGGAGCAATGTATTCTGTGCTTTTGAAGATGGTAAAATGGTCGCCAAAGGTCAGGTAAGCATTATTACTACGCTTCCTGCTGGCCGTCCCTCGCACAGTAAGCATTCAATTTATGTGAATTTACGGACGCTGCCGCAAAGAGAACATGACTATGCACTGCTCGATAAAGTGTATCCTTATCTTTACACAAAAGCCTTGGAATTAAAGGCAACTTTGCCTAAAGAATACGGCACTCATTTATGTATTGGCAATCCTACATCAGAAGTAGCTAACAATCAGTATTTTATACAAAAAGGGTTTCACTATTTATACAGTTCGTTCGGTATGTCCCGGGATCTACAGGAGCCCATTCCTTTGTTTCCACTGCCTAAACCTTTTCAATTTTCACATTGGAAGATGGAGTCCTCTCAGGAGGAACAGCATTATTTGGACATTGAAGGCGAAATATGGCCTGATGCACCACTAAGAAGCGATAAACTAACGGAGTATAAAAACTATCCGTTATGGACGGCCATAGTTGTGCGTGAAGCTGATACGATTGTGGGCAGCTTAATGGCCTGGCAGGACGGCAGCAATAAAGATACCGTTGATGGCATCATCGAAGATGTATTTATCCGTGAACAGTGGAGAAATCTTGGCCTTGCTAAATACTTGCTTGCACAAGGATTGAACTATTTGAAAGCTCATGGCTTAAAAACAGCATATTTAGAGGTGCTTACTACGAATAAAGCCGCTTTAACGCTTTATGAATCAGTAGGATTCTATCAAACATCAGAAGAAGTTAGGCACTATATTGAATTGAAATAATCAATAAATATGAAACAGTATAGGCCGTCCTTATAGGGATGGCCTTTGTTTGTCGTTCTTACATATTTTATTTACGAACGGCGACGACCTATTTTGCAGGAAAAAACTGCATACTCATCTCGCAATCCATATGCTATGATTTTCCTTATCTGCTAGCGAGGTGATACATATGGGGAAACGCAAAAGAGAAATAAAAAGAGTATGGTCAAAGATAAAGTCGGTCTTTCATTTTATTCGAAAAATCTTTCGAGGCATCTGGAGAGCAATACGAGCCGTTGGACGCATGATTCGAGGCATCTTTAGATTTTTCGCTGATCTCTTCGACTAAATAGTTGTGTGTTCAGCACTAGTACAGTTATTTAAAAATCTAGTTATCGTACATACGAAATTGGGGCGCTTTGCCCCTTAAAGATTCTATATTAACTTCTTGCACGGTTTTAATTATTTTCTTATTCTATAAATATAAGCGGCAAGCCTTCAGCATCGATCAAATCAACTCTCCTACCAGCTTGAAAATAATGTACGCCAGTCGTCAACCTAGCCCCGAGAGACATTGCTTTTTTTGCGGTTGCATCCAAATCTACCACGGTGAAGCCAACACTCCAATGAGACATTCCTGTTTCAGAAGCGACTTGCTTCATTCCACCGAACCTCTTTTCACCATAGCTACATACACGCATCAACGAACTATCTTCTATCCGTTCCACAGTCCAATCAAACAACTCGCTATAAAAAGCAGTCGAACGTTCAATATCCGTCGTCTCCAATTCAAACCAACATGGAGCACCTTCACAGGATGCATCGACATTCATACCTTTAAATTGTTTAGATTCCCATATCGAAATAACAGCACCCATATTATCCTGTACAACAGCCATGCGGCCAAAGTCAGCCATATCAAACGACGGAATGAGAATCGATCCCCCTGCTTTTGCTACCTTAGCGGCGGAACGATCAACGTTGTCGACAGCTATGTATACACTGATATGTGGTTTCGTGCCTGGTGGAAATATGGGAGAATTCACATCCGTGAAGCCGCCCAGCTTCCCAGTATTGGCATAAATCGTCGTGTACATCCGGTTAGGCCACGGTTCTTCTTTATAGTGCCAATCCAATACTTCTTGATAAAAAACTTGAGCAGTAGCTATATCCGCCACCTTCAAATCTAGCCAACAAATTTCATGTGCATTACGATAATGGTCCACTTCATTCTGCCCCCCTTACTTCTTCTACTCTATCGCGCGGCATCAATATTTAAACAGGAGTCATGCAATCCTCAACAAACTGAATAACCTCGGGTCGAATCGGTACTAAGCCTGATCCTGGATCTGACGAAGCTGGGTCTTTCCTTACATCCCAAAACTTTTCCATCAGTTCCTTATCCCCTACAAAGGTCACCATAGAAAGTCGCTCAATCTCCCGTGCAATCTGAGCCCCCTCCTCCGAATGCGGGTCGATCCCCTCATGTAAGCAGCGTTCTATACGGACGACAACGTTAATCCACTGCTGCGTAATCTCGTCGTTGCTTTCCAATTTAGGAAGACGGGTTGAAAGTAATCTTAGTTCGTCTTCATCAAAATAAGATTGCCAAGATTTTGTGTCTTTTTTCTGCGGCCCCTTTACCAGCGGCAGCAAAGTATCCCAGCGAAGTCCCCCCTCCATCTCATAGAGGTTCAACAGTGCGGTTGTATGCTCCAAACCTTCTTGCAGTTGAGCAACTTGAGCACGCAAATGTTTCTGATGCGCCTCAAGAATTTGTTTAATCGACAGCTCATCTAGCAAGTTCTGAATATCGTTCAGCGGTAATGATAGTGATTTCAACAGCGTAATTTTCTCCAGCCTAAGCAAATCCTCTTCCGAGTAAAGACGTTTGCCTCCGGTCTGTTTACTTTCTGGACTGAACAGCTTAATCGAATCGTAATAACGGAGCGTGCGAACAGATATGCCGAGCTTGGATGATACCTGTCCTGTCGTCAAATGAACGGTTGTCATGATGTGATCCTCCTGATGGAAAATAGGTTTCAATAAGGCCTAAACACAAACAGCTCACTAAAATCTTAATTTGGAAGTATATTGATATTTTACATCAAATAACAATTCGGAGAAAGGGTTGAAATCACAAGACATCACTCTATGACATGTTTCTTACATTTAAGCATAAAAACGATTGGAAAAATTTAATATATTAATAATTAATTTTCCGTAGTTTATCCCTTCGTAAAAGGAGCTATAGTATAGCTAGCGAAAACAGCAAACATAGTTGGAGGCTATACAGACATGCAGAAATTAACACACAGCAAAAAAATTCTAGTAAGTTCAGCGCTAGCCTTTTCCATGACTGTAACGAGTCTATTTGGCATGAATGCGGTACAAGCCGCACCTAGTGGCTTTAGCGAACATCATATATCAACAGGTTCTACTCAATTGTCCAAGCAGTATACAGGCAAAGGAATTAAGGTTGCCGTGATTGATTCGGGTATCAATATGGAGCACCCTCTATTTAAAGGCAATATTAAAAAGGGATACGACTATATCGAGCGTGATTCCATTCCTCAAGATGGCGATGGACATGGCTCACATGTCGCAGGCATTATTATGCAGCAAGCACCAGATGCTGAACTGTACATTTATCGCGTATTTGCAGGCGTGAATGGTCAGAAGAACTATTCTAATTCTGTCGTAGATGCCATTAAACGAGCAGTTGAGGACAAAGTCCAAGTCATTAATCTATCCTTAAATGCTGATATAGATGCTCCTAGTGAACCAATTGCTCGTGCGATTGCAGAAGCTGTACAGCAAGGGGTTGTCGTTGTAAAGTCGGCAGGAAATTCCGGTGAAGCTTGGTCGATTACTTCCCCTGGTTATGGTGCAGAGCCCATTGTCGTGGGAGCAACTTCACAAGCCCACACAGATGCTGCTCTTGTTAGTGGTACGACTAACGTGCAATTGCATCCCTTATATGGTGCAAAGAAGCTGCCTACAACAGGATCTGCCTCCTTCGTATACGCTGGACATGTAGCTCCTGCGAAGCTAAAAGACGCCAAATTTCGTGGTAAGTATGTCGTGATTGAAGCAAGGGAAGATTCGGATTATTTCGTAGAAGAATGGTACGAAGCAGCTCAAGAATCTGGCCTGAAAGGGGTTATATTTGCTGTTTCCTCCATGGATGGAGATGGATCTTCAATGTACGTCAATGTAGATAAAGATCCTTCGCGTATGATTCCAGGCGCTATTATTTCGATGGAAGATGCCAGGAAGTTGAAGAAGCTGGCGTCCAAACCTTGGTCTTGGGGCAGCGTAAACGTAGCAGAACGATTAGGTAGTCTAAGCTCAGGTGGGCCAGCAGTAGGCACTTGGCTGCTTAAGCCCGACCTTGTAGCACCTGGAATGCATATTTACAGTGCACTAGGCGAAGAAGACGGATATGTGATGAATAGCGGCACAAGTATGGCTGCGCCACAAGTAACGGCTGCCGCTGCGCTGCTGCTGGAAGCTCATCCAAATTGGACCCCTGAGATGGTCAAGTCCGCGTTGATGCAGCATGCCAATCAGCTCGTTAATGAGAAAGGCATCCCTTATAAACGCACAGAACAAGGTGCGGGCAGCTTGAATGTAGAAGCAGCATTGCAGACCAGCACGTTCGCTTTACCAGCGAGCTTGTCTTTTGGACATATTGCACCTGGATATAAAGGGAACAACCCTGTACTGTCTCAAATACTTGAACTTAAAAATACGTCGGACAAGCCGGTTACTTATCAGCTGAAAGCAAACCTTGAAGTTGGAAAAGGTCAATTGGAAATTCCACAACAGATCACGGTTCAACCGAATCAAACGGTCAAAATTCCAGTAAAATGGACTGTGGACTTGAAGCAGAAGGCAGGAGTATGGTCAGGTTCAATTTCGATCAAAGGCGATAAAGAGGTGCTAAGCGTTCCTTTCGTACTTGTCAATCAAGTAAAAAGCTATCCGCTCGTAAAAGGAGAACACATTGATAATACGTTGTATTCACCTAAAGGAGACAGCAGTAAAAAGTCTTCGACGATTCATTATTATGTGACCGTCCCTTCGCAGCGTGTGCTAGTAACGGCAACACGTGAAGATGAGCAGCCTAAATCTTTGGCAGGAAAAACGTACGTATTGTTGAATCAAGCGAAACACGCGAAAGGTTTGACGCAGTTCAAATTTACAGGTAAAGATGTAAACGGAACAACGCTTCCAGATGGACGCTACAATATAAAAGTGAAAAGCTTTGCGGAAAACCGTCAGACGGTAACAGAAGGTATCACCTTCTTTGTTGATTCGAAGGCTCCTGTTGTCGTGAAGATCAACAACCAGAAAGCTGCCAAAGGACAACTCTTTGGTACAATCGAAGACCAGCTTACCGAACTTAACGGGTTGATAGTTACAAAAGAGTTGGAACGCCACCTTATCTTCGATCCCAAGCTTGTAACGATGCAGTGGCGAGTCAAGGATGGTCAGAAGTGGAACTATGTGAATGTCAACGTAGATGAGAAACGTTTTTTTGCCGATTTGCGATCAGCCAAGTTAGCTCTTGGTAAGCACAACATTATTTTGCGGGTGAAAGATGTATTCGGCAATCAAGCAGAACAGACGATACAAATAACTATTAAATAGAGAAAGATTAGATCAAAAAAACAAGGGAAGTAATAACATCTGCCTTCCCTTGTCTTTTGGTTTATAGCATGATAAGTTTTAACACATTTGTATTACATGGAAAGAATATGATTCAGTTTATATGCCACCTCGTCCGCTTGATTGCTCAAGAACATGTGTCCAGCATCAAAATAGGTAAAACTCACGTTATCGGCCCAGTTGGTCCAGCCAGTTACTGCTTCCGGCGTTGCACGCTCATCTTGCAATCCTACAAAAACATGTACCGGAGCATGGAGTGGCGTGTCGTCTGGACAAACATGCTCTTCCACAGCTCTAAAATCGGCACGTATAATAGGCAGGAAGTAATTAACGAACTCTTCATGCTGAATCAACTCTTCCGTAATGCCACCAAGTGAGACAAGATGACGAAGAAATAAATTCCGTTCTAGGTGAGATATTTTCTGAACCTTAATATCAGGTGGATACATGCTTGAGATAATAACTGTTTTTGGATATTTCCCTTCAGATTGAAGCTGTTGGCCCATTCTATGTACAATTTTCCCACCCATACTATACCCAAAAAGCGCAAACTCATCAGTAAAATAATGGTGATATTGATTTAAATAATAACGAACGAGTTCCTCTAAATCGTCTGTTAACATCTCTTCATTGCTGCCATGCCCTGGAGGGTCCATACTAATGATATCCCAGTTCGGCAATAGTTGATTCCTTAATGCTTGGAATGCCGTTGCACCACCTCCTGCATAGGGAAGACAAATCAACTTTGAAGTTACGCTTACTCTGCTACTCATGTTATAACAACCACCTATTTATTTGAGAGTATCATAATACAGTTCTTTCATATTCAACAGGCAACTCATTCTTTAATTGCTTCTCGTACAGAGAGTAGTATCTTCCTTGAAGAGCAAGCAATTCTTCATGATTTCCTCTCTCAACTATGCAACCTGATTCCATAACTAATATTTGGTCTGCATTTTGTATTGTTGATAACCTATGAGCAATAACTATTGTTGTTTTGTCAGACATTAGTTTAGCAATCGCATCCTGAACTAACCATTCAGATTCATTATCTAGTGCTGCTGTTGCTTCATCCAATAACAATATGGGAGCATTTCTAATAATAGCCCGAGCTATAGAAATACGTTGGCGCTGTCCCCCTGAAAGCCGTGAGCCTCGTTCACCAATCTGAGTGTCGAACCCTTCTGAAAGTTGAATAATAAACTCATAGGCATTTGCTTGCTTTGCTGCTGCAATAATATCATCGTCTGTGGCGCTGTTGTTACCGTATGCTATATTTTCACGGATGGTTCCTGTAAATAGCTGTGTTTCTTGAGGAACTAATGCAAAATAATCTCTTAATTCTCGTAAACTCATCTCATTAATATCCACATCATTAATTTGAATATTACCTTTCGTAGGCTGGTAAAAACCAAGCAGCAGTTTAAATAATGTTGATTTCCCTCCACCACTTGCCCCAACTACTGCAATTAATTGACCCGAATGAGCAGTGAATGTGACTTCATTCAAAATATTCCTTTCTTTCACTTCTGGATAAGAAAAAGAAATATTTGAACATCTTAAATATTTAAAAGAGGATGGAGACCTTCCTTCCGAAGGCACCTGGGCCTTTTCAGTCGGCTCACTCAACACATCAAAAACACGTTGAGCCCCACCTAAAGCTTGCTGCATCCCCGCCCATAATGCGGGCAATCCCATGAACGGAGTAACTAGATAGTTCATCAATTGCACAAATGCTATCATTTCCCCAATTCCCACCGAACCCGTAGCTATCAAATAACTTCCCATGAAAACAGAAAGTAAAAACGTTAAGTTTCCAATTATAAAGGAAGAGGAAGCTGTTGCACCAAAAATGATACCTTGTGATCGCTCCAAACTAACAATCTCATTACTTTTTTCTCTATACTTCTCAAAAAGCTTTTTCTCCAGACCAAATGTTTTGATCACCATACTGGAATTACATATATCTTGTAAGAACTGAACACTGCTACCTACTTTATGTTGCAATCGATCACTTGTATTTCTCATTAATTTTCCGAATACTTTACCACTCACCAGCATTAGTGACCCTAAAGTTATGCAAATTAAAGCTAATTGCCAATGAATGGTAAGTAAATAAATAAATGCTGCAAGTGAGAGCAGAGGGTTTTTTATTAAACCCATAATTGTAGTTCCACATGCTTCTCCGACAGAATTAATATCATTTGTAAAGCGTGCAAGAATATCTCCGGTATGATGCTTGTCATAATATGACTGGGGTAATCTCAGTATGTGGTGAGACAGTTCCATACGCAAATCATTCCTTACATTTAAAGAGACTTTAGCCTTAACATAAGTATCCAAATAAGAGTTAATCCCAATAATCAATAGTAAACCCAATCCCGCATAAATAAAAAATGTCCAGTTTGCATTATTTATATCTACAGCAAAATTAATTGCAACAGAGAGAATCCATGCAATAGACAAGTCAGAAACAATCCCGATGATCGTAGTAATAAGTAGAACAACATACATTTTCCAATACTTCATCATCCTGGTTATCAATTGTCTAAATGTGCTATTGTTATCCATCTCACACCTACTTATAAATTATTAAAATAATCCCAGTGTGCTAGCTACTTCACGCAAAAATTACTCATTAAGTAGTTAAAGTTGCGTATCGGACATCTTTTAAAATGGACGGGACGACATCGAAAGTGAGGATAGGTCATTCATAACAACATATTCGGCCATTTCTTCTATTACACTGAAGGACAGAATATCCATTACACTAATCGTTAGTCCCAAGTAAGTTAGTTTATCTGCCAATTTAATTGCTTTAATAGAATCCCCTCCGATATCGAAAAAGTCATCTTTCATACTGATTTTGCTGATCTGAAGCACTTCTTGCATCGTTTCAATGAGTATTTTTTCCTTTTGATTACGATACATTACAAATTGAACTTGCGTTTGAACCATCTGTGTAGGCTCAGGTAATTGACTAATGTTAACTTTTCCGTTCACCGTTAAGGGTATCTTATCCATCCGTTCTATATAATTAGGAATCATATAGCTTGGTAAATATATAGAAAGGTACTGTTTAATATCTTGTGTATTTATCTCGTTGTCAGCTGTAAAATAAGCACAAAGCACAGCTCCTCCTTTAACATCCTCCTTACTAGCAACAACCGCTTCTTTTATCCCTTCCATGCTGAGAAGTCGCTCTTCTATTTCACCCATTTCTATTCGAAATCCTCGGATCTTCACTTGAGTGTCGGCTCTTCCTAAATATTCAATCTGACCATCAGCTCGATATTTGGCCAGATCTCCCGTCCTGTACATTCGGGCGCCAGGTAGATAGGGATTAGATATAAACCTTTGTTCCGTCAATTGTTCCTGATTCAAATAACCTCTAGCCACACCATCTCCAGCTATATAAAGTTCTCCTACTGTTCCAATAGGGACGATCTCAAGCGATTGATCCAAGATGTATATCTGCACATTATCAGCTGGAACTCCTATGGGAACAGATACTTCTTTGTCCAAATCTACGTTGAATAGATATATCATACACCCTACCACTGTTTCCGTAGGTCCGTATTCGTTATACAGATGAACATGTGAACCGAAATGCTTAACAATACTAGCAGCAAGACTGCATTTTAAGTCTTCTCCTCCCACAATAAATGTCTGTACAGATGAAGACGTAATATTTATATCTTTTAATAATGATAGATGGGAAGGCGTTAGCTTAATGACGGTTGCCCTATTGTCTCTAACGACTTTGAACAGTGCAAATTCCGCCCCCTCTTCACGATAAATATCGATCTGAGCTCCACAGATTAATGGGGTAAAGATTGATGTTACGGTCAGGTCGAAAGATATCGAAGAATATAAAGCAAACACCTCATGATCATGTTTAACATACTGTTGTTTAGCCCACCAAATATAGTTGACCAAACCACGATGTTCGATCATGACCCCTTTAGGGAGGCCTGTTGAACCAGATGTATAAATCATATATACAAGATCGTTTGGAGAAATAGTAAGCTCAAGATTCGCTGATTCACCCGTATATAAATCAGCATTTGTCAACAAAACATATTTCCCACTGAACGCGTAATCATTTTCTGCTATATTTGCATCGTTCGTTAATATAATTTGAACTGCAGAGTCAGCCACCATATAATTTATTCTTTCAACGGGATACGAGGCATCAATTGGCACATATGCCGCTCCCGCTTTAATAATTGCTAATATGCCGATTACCATCTCTAAAGAGTGAGATGCCATAATTCCTACTTTTGTTCCTATTGCAACGCCTTTATGTTGAAGCTTTCGAGCTACTTGATTGGCTCTTTCATTTAACTGACTATACGTTAATACCGTTTCTTCAAATCGTAGAGCTACTTGATGCGGTGTTTTGAGTACTTGTTCTTCAAACAAAATTCCGATATGATCGTCTGAGGGATAAACTGTGGTCGTGTTGTTAAATGTATGGTCCGTAGTATCTTTAAAGTAGTGTGTATTTTTTTGTGAATTTTCCTCTATCTGTTTGTCCGAGCAATCTGAAGCAAGGAAATCATCACCAAATATATTTATTTTATATAGAGAATACCCCCACTTGGTCATTCTCTTTAAACAGTCAAGCCTAAAATATCGACCTCTTCCTTCACAATGTATCGCTTCTTCCCCACCTTGCCCAGTTGATGTGCTATATATATTCTCCCAATCTACATTGTTCATAGAAACTTGCAACTGATATGCAACTGCATGGGCAGCCTCCCAATGTAGGACAACTTTATTAATATCGTATATGGCCCCTAAATCGATGCAAATCCACTGTGGTTCCTCAAACTTACTGGACCATCTTGACATTTCTGTACCATCTACAACATTGTGAGGCTGAAAATGTTCATCTACGTTGTTTTCCTCCCATGACGAAGCTGACACGCGTTTAAATAACGCCAAATCTTCAGATGGCTGCAACGAACTCGTCGTTAATAACAACTCAATCCCAGGGACGGAAATATTACCAAAAGCATCTATTGCTTTTACTACTACCTTATACGAAACTTCTGGCTCTAAATTGACTATTCTATATTTCGATTCTTTGCTGTGGTATTGCTCGCTATTAACTGTAATCTCATAGGAGACAATATACTCTGATAGAGCTGGCGGCTGCCAACTAATAAGTATACTGTGGCTATTTAAATCTAGAACTTCAATCTGTTTAGGATTTTCTGCAGCGTTTCTGTATACAGAACGAAGCTCTAATTGTTGTTCATCTATCCATTCATCTTTTAACAACAATAACGTTAATTTTTCATATTCATATAACTGAATGCAGAGTTCTTCCACATCATCAAATAAAACAACCGTCTTTCCACTTCTTAATTCGAGCTCTTTCTCAGTGAGTAAGTTTCTAATATTTTCTGCCAAATCAGAACAATGAAGCACAAGCTCGCATAGTGAATGCTTAACATTATTCTTTGATAAATACTTTGAAAATACATACCTTGAACCACAAATAATAGTAAAGGCTTGTCGAAGATGAAATACCGTTCGCTTAACCTCCGCAACAGACTTCAAGTTTAGGCTGCGAATATATTCAATACATTTTACATACAGCACATAATCGTCGTTGAGTTCTTCAATTAAGCGTTTAGCCTGATTCATAAATTTATGTTTTATTTCGCTCGTAACTGTAACGTGCTTAAAATCTAAAGCAAACATTTCGTAACTCATTTTCCCGATAACATCCAATATATACTCTGATTCAAACCATTTATCTTTAAAATTTGCAACATCAGTCAGTTTAAATGATTTCGTATTCTCACAATACTCCTCAATCATAACGATATGTACATCATCAGGACCCATCGTTTGCAGATCAGAAAAATATTTTGGTCTCACAGGAAGAAATATAATGTTACCATTCTCCACATTGGTTCTTAAAAAATTTGCAGCTTCTTGATGGCTACTTATTGGTTGTTCGATTAACTTAATTCCTATATCCATTAAATCTTCTTTAGTAAAACTGTCAACATTATACAACCAATATCCTTTATTCAATACCATCGTTTCATTGTATACTTTAGCCGTGTTCTCGTAACAATTGTAGAACAAATCATCAATTTCATATCCATGTTTAAGCAGTTGGTATGCAACTTCGCTTTTAAAGCAATCTAAAAAATACTTTTTAAAAAATAACATATAATTCATTACACTTCCCCCTTAAGCTTAGTGCATAAAAAGCGTATCTAAGGAAATAGCCACCTTTAATTTTGGCGCTAATTCAAGAATAATTGGATATTGTCTAATTTCAATTTGTTCGGCCTCAGCAATTTTAACATTAAAAATAGTGTATTTAGTCTAAATTCATAACGTAACGACAAATAACAATAACGAAGAGCTTTTGATAGTTTCAACTTATGAAGGATGCTTAGAGTTAAATATTTTTGGGAGATAGCACTGTCAATGTTTTTAAGACAGGTAGCCTTGTCAGAAAGGTTATTTGACTGTAAAACCCGCTTACGTACTCCTAGACGAAATTCATTTGAATTAATGCATGTAACAGTAAGTTTTTCGAGTAAGTCAGCATTATTGAATATTTCTTCTGCACTAAGACTACTTCTATCACAAAAGAAATATAGACTATCCGGTGATTGATTGTAGATAAAATGAGGCTTGCTGATTAGAGCAATCTTAGCATGCTCAAAGTACCGAACGATATATTCTGAGTCTTCTCCATAAAATAAATTCTCATTTAAGAGACCAACTTCAGTCAGCTTATTTTTTTTTACTACCATTGTATTAATATGATAGAACCAATCATCATCATTTAGAAAATGTTCGAATAGGCCATCATTTAACAATATCGCATCATCATATGTGTCAAACAATTTCATTTTATTTTTTAGATTTAGTTGGATTTCTTCCCTTTCAAAGTCGTTTCTAATGTCTCCCCCTCGTCTCTCAACCCACAATGAAAAACAAACATCTACTCCGGTGTTATTTATAATATGTAAACTATCACTTAAATGGTAATCGAACCATTCATCGTCGGAATCCAAAAAAGCGATTACATCCCCTTGTGCTTGCAATATACCGGTATTTCTCGCGCCAGAAGGACCTTTACTTCTATTATTTTTGATATACCTAATTCTTGAATCAGTAGAGGAGAATTGCGCAACTAGCTCTTTGGTATTATCGGTGCTATTATCGTCCACTATTATTAATTCCCAGTTCTTATATGTTTGAGCTAATACCGATGCGATAGCCTTAGCAAGTAATTCCTTCCTATTATAGGTCGGTATAATAATACTAATTAAAGATGAATCATTCATCATTCGCTCAACCTCCAAAGCTTATTCGAGACAGGCTTTAAAACAATAAGACGTTAGCACTAGGGAGTTATAAACACTGAATGATTTAACCAAGCGGGACTTTCAGCACTTCTTTAGAAATCAATAGGTGCATAGGTGGTTAATCAAATTTCAATCCTATACCTATCCCACATTTCAATTTTTAGTGCATTGATATCGCTATTCTGTCGTGAAAGTAATTGAACCTAATGCTAGATAAGGATCATCTGCGAATACTTGGAGTAACCTTCCATAATGGCTTGCTAAAACCGTTATTGTATCCTCCTCAAATAAATCTGTACTATATTCAAATGTACAGAAGATACAATTATCCTCCCTAAGTCGAACCTCCAAGTTTAAGTCAAATTTTGAAGTTCCATGGTCGACAATTTCATAACTGAATGTTAAGCCATCAAGCTGAACTACTGGCAACGATTTGGTCATATTAAATACCACTTGAAATAACGGACTGTAGCCTATATTTCTCTTTGGTCGCACTGCTTCAACTAACATCTCGAAAGGTATATCCTGATTAGCAAATGCTGCTGTTGTCAGATTTTTAACTTGTTGTACAAAATCTTTGAAGCTAATTGCTTCATTTATATGGCAGCGAAGAGGCAATGTATTTACAAATGCACCTATAACACCATGAATATCCGTCAAATTTCGTCCCGAAATTGGAAATCCAACAATCACATCCTCTTGTTTTGAATAACGATACAAGAGAGCTTGAAAAGCAGCCATTAAAGTCACAAATAGAGTTGTACTTTGCGACATGCTCCATGATGAGAGAGTATCATAAAGTTTGCTTGGCAATTCAATCGTCACTTGTTTGCCCTCTGACGATCGGCGTGTAGGTCTTGTTCGATCCGTTGGTATTTCTAGTAATGGCAGCGAACCACTCATCTGGCTCTTCCAATAGGATAGTTGGTCCGCAAGCAAATTATTTTGTAGTCGGTTCTGTTCCCATTCCGCATAGTCTACAGGATGAACAGAGACTGGAGGTAGCACGGGAGTTAAACCTTTAACGTATGACTCGTATAAAGAAGAAACTTCAGTTAATAGTAATCCCACGGACCATCCGTCAAATATGATATGATGCACAGCGATCAGCCATAAATACTCTTCTTTTTGAAGCTTAATCAGGGTTGAACGCAATAATGGAAACTCTGCAAGACTGAAAGGACGTCTAAATTGTTCGCGAGTTAGTTGTTCCACTTTTTGATCACGTTCGGACTGTTCCATACCAACAAAGTCGTAATGTGTCCATGGAAGCTTCGCAGAATTGTGTACTTGCTGAGCGGGCTCTCCTTTAATTAATTGGAAAGAAGATCGCAGCGATTCATGTCGTTTCATGATTTCATTTAATACTTGTTCCAAAATATCCGAATCAAGCACACCCTGAATACGCAAAGATATTGGTATAATGTAAGCGGGATTCCCTGGTTGTATCCGATCGAGGCACCACATACGATACTGTGTAAACGATAACCGATACGTATCACTAGTACGGGGAATAGATATAATATCTCCCCCTTCTTTCTCTTCTTTTAATTGTTGTAGTTTTTTCATGAGCAGCATTCTCTGCTCAGGCGGCAGAGCTTCCATCTGTTTCAACAATAATTTATCTGTCATTACTTCATCAGTCCCTTTCATCACTTGCTAAAAATTGACGCCGCCCAAACTACACGTTCAGCACGGCGCCAAAATTATCATGATTGATCATTGTACATATTTCCTATTTTCATGTTGACCAAACCATATGACAGACGTTTACGCAATGACTATTTATTGTCTGTAGCTGCTGCCTCACTCAAGAGCTTCTCAAGCTCTTGAGGTGATAAATTCTCGAATTTAGTAAACAACTCAGAAGCTTCAATAGACAAATCCTCATCAAACACTAACTTATCCATAATTAAGGAAGATAGCTTAGCAATCGTTGGGTCTCGCATTAAGTCAACAACTAATATATTCATTTCAAATGAACGATCCAAACGTCCTTTCAGTTCAAGTGCCAACATAGAGTCCAATCCTAGGGAAGTAAGAGAATGTTCTGGTGTAAGGTCAATACGATTAACCAGTAGTACTTGAGCTACAACACCCTGCACATGAGATTGCACAAGGGCAGCCCGTTCCTCATGATCTGTTGATTGTTTCAAAACAGATAAAATGTCCGCTTCCTCACCTAACGAACTACTGTTTTCCGGGCGCTCACGGACCGCAGCCAGCACATCATCAAACATCATTGGGTATTCACCAAGCGGATAGTTGTTCTGAGCGCACACTTCCCAAATGATTGGAGTCACCATAACTTGAGGTCGGTTATAGCCCAGTACATTATCTAATGCTTCAAGTCCTCTTATTGTAGCAATCGGATAGTTGCCGCGCTTAACGAAGAATTCTATTAAGTCAAGCTGAGTCGCCATTCCGACTTCACCCCATGGTCCCCAGTTAATGCTTAATGCAGGCAAGCCCAGAGCAAATCGATAACGTGCCAATCCATCTAGAAATTCATTTGCAGCTGAATAACTAGCTTGGCCCGGCGAAACAACGAGAGAAGCAACAGAAGAATATAGAACAAAGAAATCTAATTCTTGCGCCAGGAATTGACGATGCAAATTCCATGCTCCCTGTACTTTGGGTTCCAAGATTTCAGATAATTGTTCCCCTGTCATCGTAAGTAGCATTTGCGGCTTCGATGTACCTGCTGAATGAATAATACCTCGTATCTCTGGCCAGCCCTGCTGACGATAATCTTCCACATATCTCTTAAGAGCAGTTGCATTAGACACATCAAATCCCGCCACATGAATACTTGCTCCTAAAGCCTCTAACTCCTTAATTGCTGCGCATCTGCTTGCAACGCTGCTGCCTGATTCCAGTTGATTCCACTCCGAGCGAGGCGGCAAACTAGCTCGCCCGACCAAAATCAGATGTCTTGCGCCACGGGAAATAAGATGTTTCGCTGTCAAAAGACCTAGCGCTCCAAATCCTCCCGTAATCATATACGCAGCATCAGGTCTCATTTGTGTCTTTAAGGGTAGGTTAACATTATGGCATTCTTGCAATCTAGCCACATATCTCGTGCTATCTCTGAAGGCAACTTGGTCCTCCTTTGAAGAGTAAGACCATTCATACATTAAATGTTCCACTGCCTGTTCAATACCTACAGCAGGGTCTAGATCAATAATTCCTCCCCATATATCACGGTGTTCCTGGTGCCCTATAACTCTTGCTATCCCCCACAACGATGTCTGTCCGATTTTGGAAATTTGTTCAGCTCGAACAGCTTGAGCACCGTTAGTTACAATATGCAAAGTAGGCACCTTGCTCCAATTACGCTTGGCTATTGACTGAACTATATGCATCACGCTTTTACTTCCTAATCGTTCAGCTTCGAGAAGATGCTCTAGTTCAGTCTCTTCAGTACGGACAATATCCAATCCAAACATATGAACGATACGTTTTAATTCAAGCGACTTCTCTGCGGTTAGCACCTGAAGTTCATCTAAAAGACGATTCATATCCTCGATAGAATCAAGATTAATTGAGTATATTTCACCACGGAGCACTTCCTCGTACTTATGTCCAGTACGAACTTGCACCACACGATTTCCTTGATTTATTAATTTATCCGCCAAGACATTTCCAATGCCATTATTATCAGAAAGAAGCAACCATAGACCCAAAGAATCAACAATCGGCACCGATACTGTCTCGATTTCTTGTTCCGTCCACTTCAATTCTGAATAAATTATTGGCGCTCCGCCTATTACACTGCTTGCGTCTTCATTTAATGACTTTGCCCGACAGTTATAAATGAAAAACAACACATGGCCTGCCTCATCCATTAAATATATATCGCCTTTCATTTCAGAACTGTTTTTTTCTCTAATAACGGTGTAAACCCATAGTTCTGAAATATTAATGCGATTGTAAGAAATAGAGTTTTCAGCACCAGTAGGCATATATACCGTTTCTTTATCATCGAATGGAAGTGCAGCCGCCAACGTCTGGAACATCAGATCAAATAATGCAGGATGAATTTGATACTGATTTGATTCCGCTGTAACGGATTCTGGCAACTCCAGTCTCGCCAACGCTTCACCTTCCCCTTGCCAGAGATGTCCAATACCTTGGAATGTAGGGCCGTATTCTAATCCCAATTTCCGGAATCTTGTGTAGCACTCCTCTTTCGTAATACTCTTATGCACTCGTTGTCGTAATTCATCCAGACTAAGCTTTGGCTCCTTGTGAAGATTGTTTATGCGTAAAGTACCACTACAAAGAAGTGGCCACTCCTGGTTACCTTTACTATTAGAAGCATCTACGATTGAGAAGTTCCCATTTTCTTGATCGATTTCAATTTGTAGCTTGGCATTTTTCTGTTCATTCAAGAATAGCGCTTTATGGAACTCTCCTCCAATTTCAATGGAAATATCATCAATTCGTTCTCCATACATGTCAGCAATCGCCTCATTGATGACCTCAATATAGCCTGCGCCAGGGAATATAACAGCCTGCTGAATACGATGATCTTCTAGATAAGGAAGCTTAGATAAGCTTACTTCTGACTCCCATGTCAATCGTTGAGTCTTCAATCTCGTTCCGAGCAATGGTCGCAAAGCCTCTCCTGTACGATCTAATCTAGATTCTTCTGTTTCATTCCAGTATCGTTCACGCTGCCAACAGTATAATGGGAGCTTAATATAGTTTCCATTTCCATTAACGATAGCCCATTCTAAATCTATACCGTTCGTAAAAAGCAATCCCGTAGCATTCATCATAATACTCAATTCATCCTGACCGCGTCTCAATGAAGGCGTGACAACACCTTGCTTTCCACACACTGTCAAGCATTCTTGAATAGAATTGGCCAATACAGGGTGCGGGCCGATTTCGACAAATAGGCCATATCCATCCTCAATAATGGATTGAGTTGCAGCAGCAAAATATACAGGGTTCCTAACATTCAACCACCAATACTCCGCATTCATTTCTGCTCCATCGATATGTTTGCCCGTAACTGTTGAGTAAAGAGGTATCGTTGTAGATGATAACTTAAGATCACTCAATACATCCAACAATTCCGCTTTTAGCGGATCCATATAATGACTATGATAAGGCACCTTCACGAATAAGTATTTGCAGAATACTCCATTTTCCTCAAGTGGAGCGATAACTTCTTCCAACGCTAATGGATCACCTACAAGTGTAACTGAAGTAGGACTATTAACTGCAGCAATAGATACCCGATCTTCATAACCATTTAAATACGCCTTGATTTCTTGCTCTGATAGACTCACGGCAACTAACTTGCCTTGCCCTGTGGTCATCTGTTGGAGACGACTACGGTGATAAATGACCCTTATTGCTTCCTCAATCGTCATTGCGCCAGCAGCATAAGCAGCAGCCGCTTCACCTGCACTATGTCCAACGATAGCATCCGGCACAATTCCGCGAGCTCTCCACAATTCTGTTAAAGCAACTTGTATAAAGAAATTTGCAGGCTGAGCCACTTCTGTTTCTGACATACGTGAGTTTTTCTCTTCCTTAAGCATTTCCTGCAATAGTGACCAGCCTGCAATTCTAGTAAATAGTTCGTCACATCGATGAAGAACTTCTCGAAATACGGGTTCCTCTTTATATAATTGCTGCCCCATTCCCCACCATTGCGGTCCCATTCCTGTATACACAAATACGGACGGTGGCCGCTTAGTTTGCATATTACCAGTAACAACTCCTGACAGTGACTCACCTTCAAGGAATGCTTCTAGCTTCTCAGTCAACTCTTCCTTAGAATGGGCGACAATTGCTAGACGATATTGATGGTGTGTTCTACGCGAGCTTGCAGTATAAGCAATATCTTGCAGTGAATGATGTAACCATGTTTCTCCACGAAGTTGATCCAACCAAGTACGGGCGGAGGCTTCTAAAGCATTTGTGCTTCGTGCTGTTATTGGAATCATCTTCATATTATCTACTTCCATACTTGTCTCTTTACTAGTACTCGGTGCATTTTGTATGACTATATGAGCATTTGTCCCTCCAAAACCAAACGAGTTTATCCCAGCAAGACGAGTCCCGTTAACAGATCTCCACTCTGTTAATGTCTGTGGTACCTTAATCTTTAATTGTTCGAAATTGATGCCTGGATTAGGGTTTATCAAGTGCAAATGCTTCGGAATCTGAGCATTTTGAATAGAAAGGGCTGCTTTAATCAATCCAGCAATTCCTGCTGCAGCTTCAGTGTGTCCAAAGTTGGTCTTTACCGAACCGATATAGCAGAATTCGCCGTCTCTTCGTCCTTCAGATAGTACGGTTCCAAGTGCGTTAGCCTCAATCGGATCTCCTACTGGTGTACCTGTTCCGTGTGCTTCAACATACTGTATTTCGCTGGGCAGCACGCCTGCATTCGCATATGCCTCCCGCATTAATGTCTGCTGCGCTTCTCCACGTGGTACTGTAAGACCAGCACTATGCCCATCTTGATTGACAGCCGTTCCTCGAATTAAGGCATAGATCGAATCACCATCTGCTAGAGCTTGAGAATAAGGCTTAAGAAGGACAATACCTGCCCCTTCCCCACGTACATAACCGTTTGCACGTGAGTCAAATGCTTTAGATCTTCCATCAGGAGACAACATGCCTGCTTTAGATTCTGCGATTGTAATATCAGGCTTAAGCATTAAATTGACTCCCCCGGCTACAGCCACGGTTGATTCACCGCTCCAAATGCTCTGACAAGCAAGATGAACGGCAACCAAGGAAGATGAACAAGCTGTATCTACTGCGAGGGAAGGTCCTTGAAAATCAAATACATAAGATAAACGATTAGCGAGCAGCGTCATCATTGCCCCTACTGCTGTATGAGAATCAATGATTTCACGGTTTCTCTCTTGGAATTGTAAATATTTATAGTCCATTGTAAAACCACCGATAAACACACCTGTACGATTACGATTGTCTTCCAAAATCAAACCCGCGTCCTCAAAAGCCTCCCAGCATACTTCCATTAATAATCTCTGTTGAGGGTCAATGAACGAGGCCTCTCGTGGAGAAACACCGAAGAAAGAGGCATCGAATTGATCCATTCGTTCCAAAAATCCACCACAACGAGTATAGGTCTTACCTGGTTTACTACGTTCTGGATCATAATATTTATCCAATGACCAACGATCAGAGGGCACTTCCGTAATCGCATCTACTTCATTTTTCAATAGATTCCAAAATGTATCGGGATCTGTAATACCTCCTGGAAAACGGCACCCAATACCTATGATAGCGATGGGTTCACGCAATAAAGTATCTTTATCATTCATTTGTGCTCCTCCATTTTGCTTTATAGAATCATTTATTGTAGCTGCCCGTGCTTGGAAATATCCTCTTGTTTTATAATGACGTCTGCAACCTGTCTTCCACCATTCATCGTCCCAAATACACCATTACCATACTTTGTCCAATGACCTACCGTATGTAAGCCCGAAATCAACGATCGCGACAATGACTCGATTCTTTTTTGTTGGTCCATAGACTTCTTCCATCCATATATGGCCCCCTTGCTATTGCTGGTGTATCGCTCAATCGTACTAGGTGTAGCCAGCTCCATAAAAGTAATGCGCTCTTTTAATCCAGGTAAAGAAGCTTCAATATGTTCTAAGAAACGTTCCTGAATGAATTCCTTACCTTTTTCTCTACGAATGTTCTCAACATAATCAGCATCACAAGGAGCCATTATGGATACAATCGAAAATCCTGGTGGTGCAAGTGATGTATCAGCAAAAGAAGGGCAAGAAAGAATCATCCATGGTTTTGTACGTGTATCTAGGGGATCAAAATAATTTCGTTTGGAGTCGTTGTTGTAGTCTGAGAAAATGAAAATTTCGTGTGCTAGCTGTTGTTCCCATCCATCATTTTGAATACTCATGAAGAGAACAACTGATGAGTTAGAAGGAATAAGACTGTCTAGTTCCTTGTCCAAATTTGGTGGAAGATGCTCTGAAGTAATCATCGAAAGATAAGTTCTGGTCATGTCTGCATTGGATATAATCGTGGGTGCCATGTACGTATTTCCTTTATGGTCTAATACACCCTCTACCTTACCATCTTGAACTAAAATACTGTGGACTTGTCGACGTAGCATAACTTTACCGCCATCACGTTCCAGCGCATACTTGAGTGAATTGGCCAACGTTTGTGAGCTACCCTTCAGGTAGAACCCTCCACCGCTATAAGACATCATCGTTCCCATATAGTATGGTGCAGATATCTCACTTGGCATAGCACCGATATAAGGAAACAGCGATGATAGCAAAAATTCTACCTTTTGACTAATAAAGCGATCTGACAAGTAATCCTGAATCGACATGCTTTGAAGGGCAATTATTCTTCCTTGTGTTCTCTTTCCAGGTATGGTATCAGATAGCACTGCATTGCCAATCTCTTTGAATTCCTGAATTGTCTCATATATCGCCTCTTCATCTGATGGAAAAGCGCGCATCAAGACATCTGCCAGCGCATCGGGATCTCCTGGCAAGTTGAATGTTTCTAATCCTATTTGATCTCGATATATAATAGGGTTATGGTGGATATGTAATTGATCTAGGACATTCAAATCCTTCAGAATAGAGTAAATAACTCCCTCGTCCTCTAATCCTCCAATTAAATGCACTGCTGCATCGAAGGTCAATTGTTTTCTTCTAAATGTGCTGGCACAACCACCAACAATATTATGCTTCTCAAGTAGAAGAATCTTTTTTCCTTGGTTCGCTAACATTGCCCCTGCAGTTAATCCACCAAGTCCAGCTCCTATTATAATGACATCATAATTTTCTGTCATAATCCCCCTCCTTTTTAAGAAACCAGGAAGCAAAGACTGTCATTCTTATCCCAATATATAGGACCTAATAATTATTTTTATTATTCCAACCTCCATCTATTAAAGTTTAGCAATAACTCCTTACTGTTTCTTTTACGGATAATAACTAATCTGAGAGCGGATCTAATGAAGTTTAGGAGGAAAATCGTAGAAGTAATAACGTATAATCGCTGAATATAACTTGATTCATATTATAAACATTTAAACTCATTTTACGGAAGTCATTTTTTAGCAGAAATTAATATAAAATCGACAATTCCTTGTCTAACTATAAACTTCAGGATCAAAAAACGACGCTCCCTATTTCCTACTTCATTCGTTATCCCCCCACCTTCACCCGTTTAATGCATAATTATGCAAGAAAAATACAAATAACAAAGGAACAGACACATCTCATTCCCATGTAAATAAAATCTCTATCCCTTTACCAACCAACTCTTTTCATAGGCATAACGCGCGAGCTGGACTCTATTTTCCAATTGAAGCTTCTGGAGAATATTTTTCAAATGATTCTTTACCGTATGCTCGGAAATATCAAGCTTGCTCGAAATCTCCTTATTGCTCATTCCCTTTGCAACCAATCCTAATATTTCTCGTTCTCGGCCAGTTAAACGATCAGATTGCCCCTCATCAGCTCCCATCGGGGAAAATTCTTTCAAAATACGAAAAGCCAGCTCACGCGTCATCGGTGCCTCATCAACGGCGATCGCTTTCAAATATTCATGCCATGCCTCTGGCTTTAAATTTTTTAATAAATAGCCTTGAGCACCCTTTTTAAGCGCATCGAATAAATGAGCAATATCATCCGACACCGTTACCATCACAACTTTGACATAAGGGAACTTCTCCTTCAATCGTCGAGTTGTTTCCAGACCATCTATGCCTGGCATTTGAATATCCATAAGAATCAAATCAGGCATCCACCGTTCACTGAGTGCTAACGCCTCTTCGCAGTTGCTTCCCTCCGCAACGATTTCAAAAGCAGGATCGCTCTCTAAAATCATACGAATTCCTGCCCTAGCCAGTTCACTGTCATCCACAATGAGTACCCGGAACTTTGACATCCACTACCCCTCCTTTACAATCGCAACACAAGTCCCTCTATTTTTCCTATCGATTTGCAGCTGCCAAGACATATTAGTGGCTCGATCTTTCATCATTTTAAGACCATAGCGGTTAGAGCCAGCTGCTTTGTCTAGATCAAATCCCTTCCCATTATCCGTAATCTGACACATCCAGCCTCGTTTTGTTGACAACGCTTTCACTCGTACACTAGTAGCATTCGCATGTTTATAACTATTAATCAATGATTCTCGAACGATTGCTAGTAATTCTATTTTATCTTTCGCTGAGAGCTGAGAATCTTCTATATCCCAATTCGTTTCAATTTGTAGATCCGTTTCAAGGCTCAACTCATCTATCAAGCTTCCCATCCCCTGCAGCCAAGGATTTTCGTCTGCATCCGCAGCATGCCGTAAATTAGCTATGGCTTGTCTTACGTAGTCGTTGGTACGGTATACGCTTTCCTTCAATTGCTCTAAGGGGAGTCCCTCCGCTTGATTCATATGTTCCATACGCGTTACCTGAGCATGTAAGAAAAATAGGGATTGCGCAATGCCATCATGCAATTCTCGAGCAAGCTTTTCCCGCTCCTCCAGTACGACCTGCACTGCCTTAGCCCGACTCAATTCTTCTTGATGATGCTCAATCATTTTGAACAATTTCATTATAAACAACAGCGTTACTACTAGTACAAATACAGATGAAAGCCAGTTACCCAACTCCATAGAAATATAAGGAAGAAGAAATTCGTGCCTAACATACTCCCATAGACCAATCGTCAAGGTGGGAATAATTAAAATTAGCCATTTCATTTGCTTATAGGTCATCTCACTTCTCCTCTTCATAGGCCTACGGCTTACTACCGCACACAGCGCCTTCCATTAGCAGGCTGCATTCGCCTTGCCGTTTCCTTAATCTTATCCTATAACGTTTGATCAATCGACCGAAATTTATTAGTGATTCAGACAAGTTCCGGTTTGATTCCTTTCGCAGATTCCTCTCTTACGCTAAGCCGAGTCGTGTATCAAAAAATAGGCTTATCCAGCTGGAGTCGACACTGCAAAAAAGCAGCCCGTATTTCGAAGTCGTTATGACCCGATGCACGGACTGCTGTCGCTTGTTATATAAAATTATTGCAAGTACTGAACTGTGTATCCCTTTTCTTTCAACAGATCGACAACCATGCCTTTCGTGACATAGTGTGCCGCTCCTACGACGACGAAGGATGTGTTCTCTCCTTCTTTCTCCAGTAACTTGGCTAACTTGAGCGCCATATTTTTGTCCCGCTCACCAATTAAGCGTTTACTAGCTTCATCCTCAAATCCGACTTCTAGTAATTTCGCCAAGCCTTCTGCATCGCCCTCAATCCAATCAAGCTGCATCTTTTTCAAGTATTCTGCGCTTTCTTCCATTCCTTTTTCATTTAAAATGGAATCTAGCATGGTATTCAATTCTTTTTCCTGCTGTGCAGGAGGAACATTCGCGAATAGGTCGGCTTGCAGCTTTATTCCTTCCAACTCATGAATCGGCTTGCCTGTTAACATAGCCTTTGTAATAAAGTAATTGTCAATACCAGTTAGCATCGCCATTTGGTACGCTTCTGGATTTTGGGCATACCCTAAAGTCGACAGACTCGTGGAAATTGCAAAAGGTTTAAAACCGTCAAAAGCATTCCCCTGCAAGTCTAGCTTCGTCAGTGCTTTTTGCAGCTTTTCATACGTTTCTTTAGACACATGATCTTTTATGGTAGTTCCATCACTATACTGCATCTTTTCATTAAAATAGCTCATGTCTCCGTTCAGCATATCCAATTCAACCCACAGATTGTCTGAGGCATCAAATGCTTCACGAATGCTCTTCTGCATCGGATACATATCGGTAAGGCCAAGGTGAACAGAACCTAGCAGATACAATGTATTTTGTTTATTTGTTACTTTCCACATTAGACCTTCTGCGCCAGCTCCAGCCGCATCATAAGCAAATTCCACTAATCGGCTCGCCATTACAGCGGCATGCTCAACCGTACTAGGCTTGTCTAACTCTAAGCCTGCCTTCGTACCTTTCACGAGACCTTTATTCTGCATATAATCAATTGGTGCCATATCCGCAGTCATGTCGAATGCTTTCGGCAGCTCATAATTTGCTAGTAGCTTATGTAAGGAAGTAATAACCGTTTCTCTCGTAATAACTTTATCCGTTGGGAAAGACAAGGACGCTACTTTTTTGTTAAATCCAAGTTTATCTAGTTTCGTCTCTGTTCCTTCCATGAGCGTTTTAAACTTATCTGGTGTAATCGACTTTTGGAACGATCCATCATAATACCAATTAATTGGATATATCCCATACTTCTCACCTTCATTCAGCGTCTTTACAGACCATTCGCTAATTTGTGGTGCTGCAGGAGCAGTTGTTTCTGCATGAACGGGGAACACATTTCCTAGCAAGATGGAAAAGCTCAGCATACCTGCAGCTGTCCAACGCGTTAACTTGGACCAGCGTTTTTGTTCTGGCATCAATTTTTCTCCTCTCGAATCTAAGTTGTGGTAAATGTTTCATCAATATTATACTTTATCTATCCGACGTACATGTGTCAAAAATATAATGAACTTATTTATATTTGAAGAAACTGTGGAACAGCACAGCATCTGTGAAGCTGCATCTGTGAACTGCACTTCTTCTTCGCGAAATCCCACTTGCGTGCATAAGTCATATTGATATGGACAAAAATGCAGCTATTTTAAGTTCAAAACGCCATTTTCTAGTTGAGTCCGTATAATTGTGTAAAATGGTGAACAAAAAAAGAGCCATGAAATAGAGCCTCGTCTAGAATGAAGTTATGCAGACCCATTCAGAGGAGGTACTATTTATGACTCAATATCATATTACCTTAGATGAACCATTATTGCATCAATTGTTTATTGGTGAGTCACGGGATGCGGGAGTTGCTGCATTGCTTGAGACCGTTCTAAATCAGGTATTGAAAGCACAAGCCACGGATCAACTCCAAGCGGAACATTATGAACGCACGGAGGAACGGCAAGGATATCGAAATGGGACCTATCCGCATACGCTGACTACA
>NZ_JACYTN010000049.1:1259-2579 GCF_014841135.1 Paenibacillus arenosi | reverse complement strand
CTGTGCTTCCACCCCGAACCTATCAACCTCGTCGTCTTCAAGGGGTCTTACTAATTGGGAAATCTCATCTTGAGGGGGGCTTCGCGCTTAGATGCTTTCAGCGCTTATCCCTTCCGTACTTGGCTACCCAGCTATGCCTCTGGCGAGACAACTGGTACACCAGCGGTACGTCCATCCCGGTCCTCTCGTACTAAGGACAGCTCCTCTCAAATTTCCTACGCCCGCGACAGATAGGGACCGAACTGTCTCACGACGTTCTGAACCCAGCTCGCGTACCGCTTTAATGGGCGAACAGCCCAACCCTTGGGACCTACTTCAGCCCCAGGATGCGATGAGCCGACATCGAGGTGCCAAACCTCCCCGTCGATGTGGACTCTTGGGGGAGATAAGCCTGTTATCCCCAGGGTAGCTTTTATCCGTTGAGCGATGGCCCTTCCATGCGGTACCACCGGATCACTAAGCCCGACTTTCGTCCCTGCTCGACTTGTAGGTCTCGCAGTCAAGCTCCCTTATGCCTTTGCACTCTTCGAATGATTTCCAACCATTCTGAGGGAACCTTGGGGCGCCTCCGTTACTCTTTAGGAGGCGACCGCCCCAGTCAAACTACCCACCTGACACTGTCCCCGAACCGGATCACGGTCCTAGGTTAGAACTCCGATACGAACAGGGTGGTATCCCAACGGTGCCTCCACCTAAGCTGGCGCTCAGGCTTCTCAGGCTCCCACCTATCCTGTACAGTCCGTACCAAAGTCCAATATCAAGCTGTAGTAAAGCTCCATGGGGTCTTTCCGTCTTGTCGCGGGTAACCTGCATCTTCACAGGTATTAAAATTTCACCGGATCTCTCGTTGAGACAGCGCCCAAGTCGTTACGCCATTCGTGCGGGTCAGAATTTACCTGACAAGGAATTTCGCTACCTTAGGACCGTTATAGTTACGGCCGCCGTTTACTGGGGCTTCGGTTCATAGCTTCGCCTTGCGGCTAACCACTCCCCTTAACCTTCCAGCACCGGGCAGGCGTCAGCCCGTATACTTCGCCTTGCGGCTTCGCACAGACCTGTGTTTTTGCTAAACAGTCGCTTGGGCCTTTTCACTGCGGCCCCCTCGGGCTATTCACCCTACCGAGGCACCCCTTCTCCCGAAGTTACGGGGTCATTTTGCCGAGTTCCTTAACGAGAGTTCTTCCGCGCGCCTTAGAATACTCATCTCGCCTACCTGTGTCGGTTTGCGGTACGGGCACCTTCTCCCTGGCTAGAGGCTTTTCTTGACAGCCTGAAATCAAGACCTTCGGTACTATAATTTTCCCTCCCCATCACAGCCTA
>NZ_JACYTN010000049.1:0-1164 GCF_014841135.1 Paenibacillus arenosi | reverse complement strand
AATGATGTGCGGATTTGCCTACACATCAGCCTCACTGCTTGGACGAACATCCATCAGTTCGCGTCCCTATCCTTCTGTGTCACCCCATTGCTCATAACGGTTTACGGTGGTACAGGAATTTCAACCTGTTGTCCTTCGACTACGCCTTTCGGCCTCGCCTTAGGTCCCGACTTACCCTGGGCGGACGAACCTTCCCCAGGAACCCTTAGGCTTTCGGCGGACATGATTCTCACATGTCTTTTCGTTACTCATACCGGCATTCTCACTTGTGTACAGTCCAGCAGTCCTTACGATCTACCTTCAACCCGGTACACAACGCTCCCCTACCACTGAAACATAGTTTCAATCCATAGCTTCGGCAATATGTTTAGCCCCGTTACATTTTCGGCGCAGAGTCACTCGACCAGTGAGCTATTACGCACTCTTTAAATGGTGGCTGCTTCTAAGCCAACATCCTGGTTGTCTGTGCAACTCCACATCCTTTCCCACTTAACATATATTTAGGGGCCTTAGCTGATGGTCTGGGCTGTTTCCCTCTTGACAATGGATCTTAGCACTCACTGTCTGACTCCCGGACATAAGTCGATGGCATTCGGAGTTTGACTGAACTTGGTAACCCTTGGCGGGCCCCGCATCCAATCAGTGCTCTACCTCCATGACTCTTTATTCCGAGGCTAGCCCTAAAGCTATTTCGGGGAGAACCAGCTATCTCCGAGTTCGATTGGAATTTCTCCGCTACCCCCACCTCATCCCCGCATTTTTCAACATGCGTGGGTTCGGGCCTCCAGTGCGTGTTACCGCACCTTCACCCTGGACAGGGGTAGATCACACGGTTTCGGGTCTACGTCTACGTACTATGTCGCCCTATTCAGACTCGCTTTCGCTTCGGCTACGGCTTTTCACCTTAACCTTGCACGTAAACGTAACTCGCCGGTTCATTCTACAAAAGGCACGCCATCACCCATAGAAAGGGCTCTGACTTCTTGTAAGCACACGGTTTCAGGTTCTATTTCACTCCCCTTCCGGGGTGCTTTTCACCTTTCCCTCACGGTACTGCTTCACTATCGGTCGCCAGGTAGTATTTAGCCTTAGCAGATGGTCCTGCCAGATTCCCACGGGGTTTCACGTGACCCGCGGTACTCGGGGTTGGTCTCGGAGAGCAGT
>NZ_JACYTN010000048.1 GCF_014841135.1 Paenibacillus arenosi | reverse complement strand
TGAGCCAGGATCAAACTCTCCATAAAAGTGTTTGACTTGCTCATTTGTAATGCTGACGAAATTCATTGCTGAATTTCTTATATCAAACGTTTCACTCGTTGTTCAGTTTTCAAAGAACAATTTGGCTTAGAACACTTATCTTACGATTCGTTTTCTTTCGCTCTCGTTCGCCGCGTTTCTCAGCAGCAACTCTTATAATATATCATGTCGTTCATTTTCCGTCAAGCACTTTTTTCAAAAAAGTTTTTAGTTTGTTTTCGATGTCGGTCAGTCGTAACGAACCTTCACTCTAAACAATCACTCTCTTATACTGAAGAAGCGATTCAAACTATTGTCTTGCGACTGCTTGTCCGTCTTGCATTTGTGTACTTCCGAAGAAGACGTGTTTTAATTTATCACAGAACGCAAATGAAAGTCAACTCTTTATCAAGTCCAGTTTGTGGTAAATACACATTACTATTACCATAACTTATTACTAGTGCAGTAAAGGCACGTTTGAACATGCCCAACGTACCATCACGCATGGGTTCGTTCGTCTATCCAGCGATAATATGGCACTGCACCTATAGAAGAGAACGTATTGTTCATTTCCACCAATGATAAGGCTATAGAACCTCGGCTCACAAGCTTCTCCAACAACACAGGCATATCATTCGCAATACATATTAATTCCGGATGCTCGCATAACTCTAACAAGTTCATACCATTATGTGATCCCTGTAAAATACGAACAAGCGGATTTAAATAAACGTATATACGTGTCGAAATAATAAATTCACAAGCTAACAATACTAGTTCCACTCGTTTATGCAATGTTTCTGCACTCATAACAAGTTCTTCATATAGCTTGTGAACACCCAAATCAAGCAACCTAACATGCTGCCACAAGGATGCACTCGGTATTTGCCCATGCTCGATAATAGACAGTCTAGCTAATTCCAACAGCGCTTGCTCCGCTGCCGAAAACGCATCAAGATACGCCCCACTCCCCACACAACGTTTCAATTCAACGTATGCTCGAACGAATGCACTAAACTTCGCTAGTATGCGCTGTTCTTGATAACTATCCCATTTCTTCAGAAAATCTCGAAGATACTGTTCCGTTTCTCCATCACGATCAAATTCCACCGAAGCATAGAGCAGCCAATGCTTCATTTCTTCATGTTCCATTACATCGCCACTCAATAAATCATCCACAGTTAAATGGAGAAGTACAATTCTACATTTACTTTTTCCTTCTAAATATACTGGTGTCCATGCTTGATAATTAGAATGCGAACCCACTACTACGAGAAGCAAATCCCAGTTTAGTGTAGATTGCCAATCATCTTCAAATTGGCTTCGGTATACTGCTAGTATTCCACTAACATCTTCATCCTGGGAAAGATGTTGAATTGAAAAATTTAATGGCAATATATCATTTCTCAAAATTATCCCACACTTTTTGGCTTTCTTTAACAGCTAATGATAGTTTATACTTCTACATAGATTGTCTCTTTCCTTCTCTAAAGTACTATCATTCTGATCAAACGATAGGAGAGCATAGCGATGACGAATCTTACCACACGCACAACGATGCGAGTATTTCGAACGAGCAAGATTAATGAATTTCGATTATGGGGCCTCGTTCTGACGATGGTCGGAATGGGAATTATGATTTTGGGAACAGCAGGCATTGTAAAATGGGGACAAGCAGGTAAGCCTTTCGCGGCCGTTTTTATGATTATCGGTATGATTTTATTGCTAGCCAGTGTGGCTATTTACTTTTGGGCAGGAATGCTTTCAACCAGCGCTGTTATGCTCCAATGTCCGGAGTGCGGCCGACAAACAAAGATGCTGGGTAAAACAGATCGCTGCATGGGATGCCGTACAATTCTCACTTTAGATATTGCACAAGCTACGGATATCCCTGAATATGAGGAAACAACGGAGCAGGAACAACCATCTGCACCCGAATCCCCACTCACTAACAGCAACACTTCTCAATCTGATATCATTCTGAATAAAAAACATCAATAATTATATTACACAATTTCAAGAAACAATTGAATGATGACGAATAAAAACAAATACAACAAGAGCCGCTCCCCTTTAACGGAGAACGGCTCTTCTTAATAATTATTAGTATTGCAATAGCTCCCAAGCTTTCTCATTACCTAATGAACGTGCCCAAACTCCGAAACCAGCCAACTCAAGCTCCTTCGCCATTTTCAAACGAGCTTTAATAGAGGTCTCATCTTCAAGCCAAACTCGATACTTTATATTCCCTTCACTTACTTCTGCATAATTCTGTCCCGTTGACTCTGAATACACTGACTTAGCCTTGTGCTCTTTCATCCATTCTTCTGTTGATTTCATCCCCAGTGCCTTAGATGTCACCTTAACTTCTCCATCCTTGAGCGTTTCGGTCCAAATTCGTGTATAAAGCGGCATTCCCAGTACCATCTTGCTAGCAGGCACCCCGTCTTCCTCCATAATTCGAGTGACAGCCTCACGAGACCAAGGTAAAGATGCTACAGATCCCGCCTTCGGGCTTGCAGCCCAGTGCTCATCATAGGCCATTACAATCATGTAATCTACAGAACGCCCGAGTTCAGCCCGATCAAGGAACCTTGACCAATTGCCACTCCCAGACTTAGCTGTAACATCAATAGAAACAACAACCCCCTCCTTACGCAACAAAGGGGTAAGCTCACGTACAAACTGGGTAAGCTGATCTCGATCCTTTACATTTACATTTTCAAAATCAATATTAATCCCATCAAGATTATATTGCTTCACAAATGCAAGTAATTGCTCCGTCATATAGCTTCTATTTTTATAAGTAGCTAATGCTTCTGTTGTACGTTCGGGGTCAAAACTATTGCTGAATAGCCCCCATACATACTTTTGCTGTGAATGTGCCCATTCCACAAGACGCTTGTCCGCTTTGTCATCGATCTTCCCGCTACCATCAGCAATACTAAACCAAGTCGGGCTAATCACATTAATGCCTGGCATCTGTGGCAGTTTAGCAGGATCAGGGTTACGACTATAAACAGCTTCCCAAGCTAATGCTACTGGCGTTTGCTTCTGCACGAACTCAGGCATCTTAACTCGAGGAATATTTGGAAGCGTTGATTGTTCACCCATAATTAACTCATCTTGCTTTACATAGCCAATCCGACCTTGATCGTCTTGAATCCGACGCCAATCCCCTTCGCTCTTCCACACGTATACCTGTGAGGAGCTTCTCAATTCTGTAATGACTGACGCATTATCATCAGCGCCTTCTCTTAATTTAACGGATACTTCTGAATCAGTAGTATGATTGCCATCAACTATTTTGGCGGATTGAAGTTTCTGTCCCGGCAGCATAACATGAACAACGTCATTGTCACTGTACTCACGGACATCCACAACACCTAATTGTTTTAGAATGGTATAAGGCACATAAACTTCACCCTTTACACGCTCTGCAGCAACACCCCAGTTATAGGGCTTGCCATTCCATGTGCCACTTCCATCATCTATAGATACCGTTGCCACATGGTGATCATTCGTTAAAATGACAAGATCAGATTTCTCTTCATATATCGCTTGAGGCATAATCTTCTCTTGTATAGCTGCAAGTGGAAGCAATAATTGCTCCCCCTTCCCCCTAGCACCATACTGGCTGTACTCACCATCCCAAGTAATTGGTTGGGTAATGGAAGGCTTTAACTTTGGATATGCATCATCAGGCGACCATGCCTTCCAACCTTGCCATAAACTAAATAGCAATATCGTTAAGCCTATAAGCACAAAGAGACAGCCTCCACGCTTGGAGCGCCGACTCGATCTAGCTGCATAAGTTGAATATTGATTGTTACGGTTATCTCTTCGCATATTTCCTCCTCTTTACTATATAGACGTGATCACATCCTGCCATTACGTCATTAAGAACAATACTTCATTAATAGTTGTGACGCATATATATCAAGTTGATCCTAGCATATAAAATCGAGTAGGAGGGGGCGCCTAGCCCCCGTCCTCTCACACCACCGTACATGCGGGTCCGCATACGGCGGTTCCAAAAGGTTAACAAAGTTCTACATAACGAGTAAGTAAACTTCTCAGCCCT
>NZ_JACYTN010000047.1 GCF_014841135.1 Paenibacillus arenosi | reverse complement strand
ACAAGTGCTGAATGTCGTGAGCTGGATGGTCTACTATTTGACGTGTCGGATGCGAAGATTGGGGTTAATTTTCCTCCGCTTCATCCAGGCTGCCGTTCGATTACGCTTGAGTGTGATGAAGGGGCGCAGGATGCAGTTGCTTTAGCACCAAAGCTTTTAGATGATTATTCGAAATCAATAAGTGACTTTAGCAGGTATGGTTCTGATTTTAAACCATCAGTAACCAGCGTGGCGGTTGATGCTACTAATACTTCGAGAGCTGGATTTGGAAGTAGTGGTATCTATCTTGCTAATCCAAGTATTGATAATGAGCATATGAAATTAAACGGTACTCCTGAATATGTAGGATTTCATAGACGTAAATTATCAGATGAATATATAGATGAGATGATAATTAATAACCCGTCCTATTTAAAAGGTAAAGACATTACTTCCATAAAAAAAGAAATGGGTAAACTAAGGGCGTTAATTCAAAAGACTAAAGATGTGGCTAAATCCCAAGGTAAATACTATGATAAAAATGTTGAAACTGGTGAACCAAGTATGCAAAAAAGCTGGTTAGTAGAAAATTGCGCTGAAATATGGGCGGTTCGAGACGCAATCTTACAAGGTGCAAAAATTGAAAATCTAGTTTTGAGATCATGGGATCTTCGTAGGGGGAAAATCAAACCTTTTTGCGATAATTGCTCTATAACGTTTGAGGGTTTTATGACGTCCATGGATTAGGGGGAGAAGCGAGTGTATATGAGTGAAGAGACTGTGAAAATTCTGGAAGACTCTGGATGGCATGAAGGAAGAAGTATTAATATTGATGAAATAATCGAAAATTTAGAACAATTAGGTTACGAAGTGTTTTTAGAAGTAAAAAGTTTTTTGAGTGAATTTGGGAACTTGGTGATTGAAGATGTTATAAATGACGAGACACATGATACGAGCTTTAGATTTACAAATTATGATCGTCAGGGCACCTTTAAAACTGAGGAAAAATATGCTCAAGAGAAACTGGTTCCAGTAGGGTTGATTGATAGTGATTTTTTAGTTTTGCTTGTTTCGGAAAGTGGAAAGGTATATTGTAGTACAGGCAAATTAGGTGACAATGCAACAGAAGCATGGGAAAGATTAATTAATGGGTCCGGTGTTAAAGTGTGGGGATCTTTCTAACTATAGAGGAATAAGGATTATACTACTATAAAACAAACATCAAATGATTTGGATCTGAAGAATTATCGTAGTGTGAAACGAATTGCATAAATGGCAGTCATTGTGGCTGAACGTCAAGGCACCTTCTTACTGTTGAAGGTGTCTTTTTGCTGTTCATTTATAAGCTGGGCAATCAGATAGGTGGTGATAGAATTGGCGGACAATGATGAGCAATGGCTGGAACGTGCGTTAACTAGGGAGAGAGAAAGTTTAGATGCAGGATCAGGGGTGATGGGGGAACTCTTCAAGCAATATGATCAAGCGGCGCGTGAGATCCGAATTAGCGTTAATGATTTTTTGGTTCGCTATGAGGACGAATAAGGTTCTGCGTACGACAGGGCAGCGAAGCCGTTGAATGCGGCAGAGATACAGGAATGGAAGGATTCCGTAAATGACTGGGCGCAGCGCATCGATGAGGAGAAGGATGATGCTGCTAAACAACTGCTGCAATCTAGACTTAAGTCGGTCAAATGTAGTGATCCGCCGCTTACTCGACTTGATCTTGCATCTCGGCAAATGCGGATCGCGCTGGATGATCTGAGTGCTAAAAATGTTCGTCAAATGTGGAATGCATTTGAATCGTTGTATTCCGAAGCGTACTACAAGAAAATATTCGATATCGAGCAGCGATATGGCTTGTTACGTGAGTTTAAGAAGCCAGATGCGAAGCTGGACGATGTATTATCTCATCCTTGGAGTGGTGTAAACTTTACGGATCGGATGGCAGAGAATATCAGTATGCTGCATTTTCAAATGCGAGAAACGATCATACATGGATTGATTCACGGCAAAAGCAGCATCGAGATATTAAAAGATCTGTCTGATCAGACTGGAGCATCGTATAAACATCTAGAACGTCTCGTACAGACAGAAAGTGCGTATTTTCATAGTGAAGCGATTAGGATGGCGTACGAAGCGACTGGTGTAAAGCAGTATGAGTATGTGGCAAAATTAGATAGACGTACAAGCGATACTTGCTTAAGTTTGGATGGTAAGAAGTTTAACGTATCGGATGCGAAAAGAGGTACTAACTATCCGCCGATGCACCCGCGCTGCCGCTCGACTACGATTGAAATTGCTAATGGCATGGATGAGTCGCTTTTGAGCGGGCAACCTTTGCCGAAGGACATGACGTATGAGCAATGGCATATGGAGCGGGTTGAGGGGACGGGAGAAGTTGGAGGCTGGTTTCCAACAAGACTAATCGATCCAGATGCTGAAGGTCATATCATTCAAAGGGTTTCAGAGTTAAAAACTCGATTATCTAATGGAGCTTTGAATAAGAGTGGATCAAACTTTGCGTATGCAGAAATTTACATTACAGGGATAAAAAAAGAATTCTATGCACACAGTCAAGTAGATGGGCCACCGCCACCACACCAAACTAATATGAATTACGATGGTTTTTCATTCAAACCACAAGGTGAGGTTAGATATCCAGCTGAAGATGCTCCTAATAGTATTGGTAAACTTATACCGAGAAACGGTGATACAGAGCATAAAATTATAAATGATTTGGCAAATCAACTTGGTAAACCAAATTCAAGTATAAAAGGAAAAATAAAACTATTTACAGAAAATGATACATGTGCGAGTTGTAATAAAAACATTAGAGATTTTAAAAAGGATTATCCTAATATTATAATAGAGATAATACACAATAATGGAAATAAAATTCCTAAAAAATAAGAGGTGTTTTTTATGACGTGGCAGTATCAGGATTTAATAGATGAATTCTATTTGGATGTAGAGAAATACAAAAATGAATATTATAGTCACGATGAAGCAATCAACATTACTTTTAATGAATTTTACTCTGAAAATATTGCTGATGAAATGGAAAGAGCGCTAATTTATATTCTATATACAGAGCTTTTATTGCAAAATCCAAGGATTTACAATAAAACAAAACAAGTTCTTTTACATGAATTAGATTCAATAGATCTAGATAGAATTAGAAGTCAAATAGTTGATGGACAACTAAATCAAGAGCAACTTGAAGAAATATCAATTCGTAAAGAAGAGGTAATTAAAAAATTAAAACTGATGCCTATCGATCCGTGTAATCAGGCAAGATGGTACTATGCAGAAATTAGGAATGCCATTAGTAATTTCTATTTAGAGCTTGTCGCCAAGAATATGGATAATGACGAGATCATAGATCAGGTGTTGTCGCGATATAAGATGGGGTGTGATCGAACTCCTGGTGTGAAAATTACAGTGTATATTACTTTGGCTGAAATGTTATTGAAGAATAATCATACTATTTCTAAAAAAATTATTGATGAAATAAAAGGTTTTAAAATGGATTCAATTAATGACGAACTTAGCTTAGATGAATTAGCAGATTTATCAAGAGCCATGAAGAATGTATTAGAATAATATTCTGGTTCTGATAAAAAAATTATTCACAATATTACTAATACTACCACAATGCGAGCTAACCGCCGTGTTGTGGTTCTTTAATTATCCGCCGCTACATGCTAAACAATACAAAATACAAGCGGCGGCTCTCCTTCGAAGAGTTCACCCAGTGCCAAATGAACCGATCATTCAACCAACCTATAACATACTTAATCCATGTAATACCTGTATAAAGATTTATTCATTTTGCTTGTTAACGAAAAATTCTCTAAAGCATATCCACTACTAACCACATGACTTTACCCTTGCAGACATTTTGCAGATTACATGCAGAATCGCTGCAGGTCATTCGGTCATTCAGGCATTAATATAGTAATATAGCAAATTAAGAAATATGCTCAATGAGCTACATATTTCAACTGAACACCAGATGATTAAACCATCGTCCTCTTAACTGAGGTGGTGGTTTTTTTATACCCATTACTGGCAGCCAGTCCTAAACATACTGGTGGAGGCAATGAGCGTGGAAGTCGCTATATAAACAGCCGGGAAGGAGCAATAACATGATTGTTGAGTCAATCAGAATGCTTTTGGGTGAAGAGTTAGCCTTGCAAGTGGAAACTGCACTGCAAGGCAAAGGAAAGGAGGGGAAAGACGTTGACCTCGTCGTGGGCAACGATGGAAGTTACGTGCCCGCAGAAAAATTTGATGCCGTAACAAAAGGCAAGGCGAGCGCTGAAGCAGCCTTAAAAGCAGCCGCAGATGCACTAAAGGCGATAGGCGGCAGCGGTGATCCTTCCAAGATTGCTACCGATGTTATTGTGGCGCAGGGCAAGCTGGATGAACTTGCTCGTAATTACCAGTCTGAGCTTGCATCGATTCAGCGTACGGCTGCTATTCGCATGGCGCTTGCAGGTAAGGTGCATGACACGGAAGACCTGATCAATCTCATTGATATGGACAAGATAGAGCTGGATGAAGCGGGCAATGTGAAGCAGGACTTGGAAGAGATTATTGCTCCAATCCGTGTAGCAAAGCCTTACTTGTTTATCGATCAGCATCCTCTCAACGGTCAACAAATGTCCGTACAGATGCAAGATGGCACTGCTTCGATCATCCAAGTGGAACAAGCTGGACAACTACAGTCCAACCCCGCAATGCTCAATCAGGACCAGATTTTAAACCTCACCTTGCCAGCCATTCATGGGGCGAGACCAGCCGATCCAGGCATAGTGCCTAACTCGCAAGCTGCTAATCTATCGGCAGTGCGTGCGGCAATGGGCTTGTCTACACTGTAGAGAAACAATTGGCACAGATTTTTCTACTGGAATGTCGCTTGGTGTCTTAATAAAAATGTTTAAAAAAAGTGAGGATTAGACTTTTTTATAAAGGCAATCAGGTTGTGTAATCTTCGTGTACTGCTCAAATGCATATGGTGTACGGTAATAGCGTAGAATGAGCTTGTCTAGAGAAATAAAAATTTGATTAATCTGAATAGGTGTAGATAAGCTGTAAGCGGCAAGGCGATTAACTTTAGATATATGGATTTGGATATCGATTGTGCAGCGTTAGCAGCTGAACTACAAGACACCTTCGTGCAGATGAAGGTGTTTTTTGATGTTTATTTTCAGGTTGTGGGCAAGGGAGACTTTACGAAAGAGAAGTTTAACGTCCTATTTAATGCGGATTTGCCCGTTAATGAGACGGATATTATTACGAACATTCGCAATTCGGAAGGTATCATTTCGAAGCGGACACGACTTGCCAACCATCCTTGGGTACGCGATGTGGATGAAGAAATGGAACAGCTTAAGCAGGAGCAGCAGGAAGCGGTTGAGCAGTTTGGTTCAGGTTTGTTTGATGATGCAATGGGAGCCACGCAGAGCGGTGGTGCCATAGATGATGAACGATGATGAACAGTTGGCGCAGGATGATGAGCATACAGGTGGGGGGAATGATCAAGTAACGCAGGAAAGCAAACAGGTAGGCAGGCGTGAGGCGGAGCGACTGGAGCGGGCGATACAGCTTGAAGCAGAGAGTGCTGCAACAGGGGCCAAATTAAAGGCTGAGTTGTATCAGATGTATGATCGTACCGCACGTCATCTTCGTCGCATGGTGAACGATTTTTATGGTCGTTTTGCGAGCAGGAGCAGCAGTAGGAGCCAAGCTGCTAAGGGAGCTAACGAAATTAATGAAATTAATGGAGTGCCAGGGGCAAGGCGGGGACTCTCGTATGATCAAGCTGTAAAGCATCTTAAGCCTGCTGAGATAAAGGAATGGAAGGACAGTATTGCCTTACGAGCGGATCGCATTGACAAAGAGACGGATCCTAGTGTGCGTGAACGCCTTCAGGAAAAGCTGAAAGGGATCACATGCGGTACGAGTCCCCCGAATTCACGGTTTGACGTATTATCTGGGAGCATGCGTATGGCGCTTGACGAGCTGGATGTAGCGGGTGCTCGGCAGATGGGAAGGGCGTTTGAAATGCTGCTGTCGGACGTGTACGCTAAGAAAATATCCGACATGAAGCAGCGAGATGAAGAGCAATTCGGTGATAAGGAGATACGTGATAACCGTCTCGATGCGGAGGAGATAGCGAAAGTGCTGTC
>NZ_JACYTN010000046.1 GCF_014841135.1 Paenibacillus arenosi | reverse complement strand
CAAAAAGTAGAAATGACGGTGCAGGGATAACCTCCTAGCACCGTCATTTTTTTTATTTTTGCCGATTTACTTATTAAGTGAGTGGTCTCGTTAAGGTGAACGACCTACTTTTGGGACAGCCCCTTTTTTGTGTTCTTATAATCGAAAAAAGGGGATATTGGGAGGGTATGTCGAATACATGTGTGAAAGATTACCTACGTATTGTAGGGCATAGGGAAGGATGCCTATGAATTAAATTGCATCTTTTGACTCATTGGCCAGATAGAGTTCGTTCTATCGAAGGGAGTAGATGGAACCATGATAAGAAAGAATGGAGCATACCTAATACAGAATCAAGTGTGAATAAGTTAGTTACTCATTTTTTAAGATGAGCCCGTTATTGTAGCTGGTGAGCTTCTATCTATGTTTTAAATGCCGTGAAAATGTTGTCCTGAAGGATAGGATTAGCGTAAAAGATTACAGCAAAAAATGGTGTTAAAAGGATTCAGTGCAAAAACCCAAAAAGCATATCTTGAGCACGTAGATCGCTTTATGGAAAGTGGCGATTATATGATGGAGAATGTGAATTCATCTGATGTGCAGCGCTATATGCTACACATGCATGAGCAGAAGCGCTCTCATTTGTATGTGAATCAAGCAATTAGTACCCTGCATTTCTGCCAATGTAATGTAGAAGGGAAGGTTGGTTTTCCGAAACGTTGGACAAGACCTTAGACAGAAACGAGGCTGCCAACTGTGTTATTTCATATTGATGCTCAACGTGGCGTGATACATGTACGGTAAGCTAAGGGAAAAAGGATCGATATACAGTGCTATCTCAAGTGGCATATGAGTTGATAGTGGAGTATAAGGAGCACTGTATATCAACGAAAGAATCGAAAGCCTGGCTGTTCCCTGGAGGCACGAAAGCCTGCATATCTTTAACGTAAAGTTGAAAAAGAAAAATTGCGAGCTGGCATAAAAAAGCCAGCTACTGTGCATACGTTAAGGCATTCCTTTGTAACTCATCTGTTGGAAGCAGGTACGGATTTGTGCTATATTCAAAAGCTTATTGAGCATGCTAAGGCGATTGAAATTTATACTCATGTCAGTACTCGCAACGTCCGTCGGCTTAAAAGTCCTTTGGATCGTATGTGAGAAGAGTAGGACTGAGTAGATGGAGTACAAGTCAAGAACGTGTCGTTGTAGTTTTTATCACAAATGGGGCTTTTATAGCTTTTTCTATAAGGTTGAAAGTGATATATTCACGAAATTCGTAGATTAGAAGTTATATGAAATATTCGCGAGAGAAACATTGAGGAAGGAGATGAGAGGCTATTATAATACTAGTATTTTCAATAATAATGAGTCTTTTTGTAGTAATGTCATATATTTTGACTAGTGCTATTATTTATCATGATATTAGTAGACTTATCAAGAAGCAGAAGAAGGCTAAAAAAGATAGTGGCATAATTGAAGATAGCTTTAAGAACAAGAGCAAATTTTTGAAAAATATGATTATCAATGAATTCCTTGATCTATTATACATTGATAATAAGGGAAAGTTTTTGACTTCGTTATTTATATTATTTTTTTCAGTTGTGATTATTTTGGAGAGGATTAACTATAGTCCTGAGAGTGTCTTTGGGGAATATCTCCTCTTATTAATAATGCTGTTTATCTTCTATGGTATTGGTGTCTTCATACATAATTCAATGAAGGACTTCTTGATTGATAGTGCTTTCTATTTCGTGAAAGTTTCCATTGTTCTTATGTATCCTTTGGTATCATTCCAAAACTTTTTGCAACAGGTGAATAATAAGACGATACTATTTCTTACAGTAGTTATTTCTGTCGGTTATTCATTTGCTCTAACTAAGAATGTAATTGACTGCTTTAAATCGCTCTTATTTCAATTCGTTAATTTCATTATATTGTTAATATTTTTAAATCTATCCGTCATAGGGCTGACATTCGGAATGTATTACCTCAACAATAATGATACATATAATTACTATACCGTTGAAGAAATTCAGGAAATAAATAATGGTGATTTGTCAAATATGCTATATGTCATTTATAAAGGTATAGCACCCTTTTTTTCCTTTCCGAGTAACATAACGCTAAATGCTGACTTTAATTATTATATACCGTTAATTGAACATCTGCTTGGCTACATATTTAACTTGACGGCAATAGGATTTTTTATATCTTATTCTGTTTCCAAGTATTTTGAACGTAGAGCAAAATCTAATTGAAAGTTTGGTCGTAGAGGGGGAATAATTCATATAACACCGTTTCACGTATCGGGCATACGCACTCCGTCCCAGAAATATATTTTAGAAGTAGTTGCTGTGAACACAAGAGCGTTATCGGATATTATTGCATGATAAAATAAATAACAATAAACAGAAAAGGAAAATAGAAAATGTATAAAAAACTTATAATACCAGCAATTATCCTTCTATTAATTGTTCCTGTATTAATTAATGCTCTAGTTCAACTTCCAGCTATACCCTTTACCTCAGTATTTGGAACAGGAAAGGACTGGTTTGGATTTTTCGGAAGTTATTTCGGTGGAGCTGCAGGTGCTATAGCAGCAGTATATATTGCACATAAGCAAGTCGAGGCTGCTAAGGATGACTTTCAACAAAGACTTGATATTGAGAAGCAGAAGCAAATAAGGGAGGATGAAAAGCAACACAATCTGATTAAACAGGAGAACCGAGTGTTTATCGGTTATGAATGGGAATGGACCGAATGGAATCTTGAGAAATTCACTAATTTACATAAAGCCAAGATTGTATATACTTTTGATTATCAACAACGAGAATATTCGTTAAAGAAAGATAAGAAGAACATTACAACTTTTGCAAAACTATCGTTATTGGGAAATGCAAAGTTTATTATGGATTGCCAAATAAAAATAATTGTTAAAGAATTCATACCGGAATTGATTGTAAATCATTTAGGGGCATATAACGATCCTAAATTCAATGATTATGAACTGAAAATTCATCTGCCGATTGTAACGAGTGAAGACCTGATATTCATTCCAATTATAAACTGTTACTTAAAGTACGAGGAAAAAGACAAATATTATAATCATGTTATATACGATGTTGAAAGATTCGAAATCGAGTACGTAACACCAGTCAATGAAAGAATTAGATATATTTCTAATTACAGTGAAGGAAAAGAAGCCTACTTAGTTATTAATGACAATGGGTCAGAAAAACTACTATTCGAGAGTAGTCTTCAAGATATTAGATGGAAGGTTCCTGGAGTAAAAATTGTTGAATAGTGCTAGCCTAACAAAGAGGAACAATAACAACTGATAACATTGTATCTACGCCGCGGCTACATCCTTGGTTCTCAAGAAGCTGGAAGCAGAGCAGATAATTCAACGAACAAGCCTTCAAGGCTAAGTAGCTAATGCAAATCAGTCGCTGATGTTACTTAATAATTTGGGTTGGTATATACAAAAACGTTAGACGATACCCATGCACTTCATACTTCTCTTAATTTTTCATTTCGTTTAAAGTTACTTTTAGTAAAGCATTTCATAGGAACTCTCTCTTCAACAGAAAAATCTTGCTTAGTGATTTAGAGCTCTATGGAAAACGGATACTTTTTGTGAATTTACATCTAATTAAGCAAAGCCGATTAGTGAAGGAAATGAGCAAATGTGAACAAGTATTGAAGGGGTGGTCGAGGAAGGCTACGTATTCAACCTGGAGGCTAGCGCCCCTTATTTGTTGGATGTATAATTGTGGAAGTTATCTCGTGCAATAAACGCCCCAACCCTAAGATAGGAGCTATCTGAGGTTGGGGCGTTTCGTGAATCCAAGAACGATATCGGAAATTTCCTGATTGTAGAAGGAAATATGACTGCATGAAACATTTAGGAGGAGTGAACAAATGATATCCACTACAACGGCAAAAATGATAAATCGTTTACCTGATAAATTAGTCACATACATATCTAAAAAAATTGTAGCTAGATACCTAAAGAAATATGCAAACATAAACATAGTTGGTAGTGAAAACTTAAAAGGAATACAAACGCCAACGATTTTTATTTGTAATCATTTAAGCAATTCTGATGGATTAGTTTTAGGAAAGGTGTTAAAAGAGATTGATCCGACCTTTGTAGCAGGTGCTAAACTGTCACATGATGCTGTTACAAGTATAGGGGTTAACGTAGTTAAGACTACAAATATTAAACCAAATACGGCTGATAAAGAGGGCCTCGAGAAGATTATTAAGCTTGTTAAACAAGGCGAAAGTTTATTGATTTTCCCAGAAGGAACTAGAAGTAGAGCTGGTAGTATGATTGAAGCAAAGAAAGGAATCCTTCTTATCGCAAGAATGACAGGCGCACCTATTGTTCCTATTGGGATATATGGGACAGAGAAATTGCTACCTATCAATACTGAAGGAGATATGAGGGCGGAAAGCTTTAATTATGCAGATGTTCATATCAACATTGGTAAACAATTTAAATTTCAAAAGAGAGCTAAAGAACAAGACAAAAGTGAATATGAAGATTTCACTCTAAAATATATGATGTACAAAATAGCAGAATTATTACCTGATGATTATAGAGGCGTATATAAATAAGCAAACCATAATTCTAGAACATAAAATACCGTGAGAATCCTCAACCATATATGCTAGAATCAAGATAGCAAGAAGAAGTAGGATGAGATTGTAGGAGGTGGAACGAATGAAATGGCAAGAAGTTAGAGAACTGTTTCCTGATCAATTTGTTCTAGTTTCCATACTTAATTATCATGAGGAAGGCAACAAAAAAATTGTAGATGAAGTTGCACCGATTCGCTCGATATCAGAAAAAGAGGCTAATAAAGAATTTTTTCAAGCAAAACCAGGCAATTTAGTTTACCATACTTCGAATCCAGATTTTGTGATTCATCTTCGTCGAGATCCTTTGATGAGAGTGAGACGTAATAGTGATGAAAATTAACTATGATGGACAGTTAATTACAACGTCAATTACCGTTACATTTAGAGGACGAGTATTGAGAATATAGAAATAGATATTGGTATATTGCCAAAAGATCATAAAGGGCTACTGGGTTTGGAGATACTGAAACAACAAAATTGTATTATTGATTTAAAACGTTAGAACTTCGTATTTGAACTGTGGAATGCGGCAATACTAAGGTGGATTCTAATATTTGTAGAATGACCATAGCAAAGAACCTCCAACACCACATCGTGGCTGGAGGTTTTTTACGTTGTTTAATGAACGCTAAAAAACATATTATTTAAATAAATTCAATGTCGTAATAATGATAGGCATGGCAAACACGTCGATAAGAAATGCGCCTACGATAGGCACGATCAGGTATGCTTTGCGAGAAGGTCCGAAGCGTTCCGTTACCGCAGCCATATTTGCCATTGCATTTGGTGTAGCGCCAAGCCCATGGCCTGTAAATCCGGCAACCATGATGGCAGCGTCATAGTCTTTGCCTAGCATTCTGAACAAGATGAAAATGCCGAACAGCACGATAAAGATAACTTGTACTAACACGATGAGAAGAAGTGGAAGAGCAAGATCAGCTACTTCCCATAGCTTGATGCTCATGAGTGCCATGGATAGGAAAAGGCCTAGAGTAACGTCACTTATTAGGCTAATGCTCTTCATGTCGATGGTACTTGGATTGAATGCATCTATAATGTTGCGGACGATAACGGCCACAAACATAGCTCCGACATATCCTGGAAGGACAAAGCCTGTTGCTGATGAGAACAGCCCTCCTAAATACGTCCCTAACGCCATACAGAATGTAATGATCAGCACTTGGATGAAGAACGTATTTGTTGTTATCGGTAGCAATTTTTCTTCTGCGTTTGTTGTTACTTCTGCTGTTTCTGTTGGCTTCAGATTATATTTGGTTATCAAATATTTTACGGTCGGGCCGCCAACTAGACCGCCGGCGATAAGTCCGAAGGTAGCTGCTGCAACCCCGATGGACAAGGCAGAGGGGATTCCCATAGCTTCAATCGTTTGGCCAAATGCGCTTGCCGCGCCATGTCCGCCTTCCATGGATACAGCACCAGCCATCATCCCGATTAGTGGATGGAGGCCAAATAACGAGGCAAGGGAAACGCCAATCGCGTTTTGTGCCAAAGCTAGAAATCCGCAAGCCAGCCAGTAAATGACGAGCAGCTTGCCGCCTAGTTTAATCAGTTGAAAGCTTGCTCCCAATCCTACCGTGGTGAAGAAGGTGAGCATGAATAGACTTTGCAGCGAAGTATCCAATGTAATTTCCATTACACCTGTCGCTTTCAATATCGTAGCTAGGGTAGCAAATAGCAGCCCACCGACAACAGGGGCCGGTATACAAAACTTTTGCAATACGCCTAATTTCCTGACCAAGAAGGTTCCGAGTACAAGCAGGGCTACGGCCAAAAATATCGTATTTACTTGATTAAGTTCCAGCGTCATCCATATTCCTCCCCATAAATGCCATAATGGCTTCATTCGTTAAGTACGCGCCTAGCTTTATCGTTCTGCCGTTCTCGTCGAGAGTAGGATTAACCTCGCAAATATCAAAAGAAAGCGTTTTCTTGTGAGCGGCAACCGTGCGGATAAGATCTCGAACAACCATCGGTGTTAATCCAAATGGAGACGAAGCACTGACTCCTGGCGCAAATGCCGCATTGATAACATCGGTACAAAGGGTGAGCATGACATAATCTTGTTGTTCCATAAATGCGTTTAGGGAGAACGTAATATCATCCATTTGCTCCGTACGCATCTCTTCTTCTAGTATATAGCGAGCGCCTAGCTTATCCGCTGTGTCGAACAGTTCCTGTGTATTTCCAAAACGCTGAATGCCGAGCACGAAATAGCGGCTGTTGCTATCTTGCTCTAATATTTGTCGAAACATGGTACCTGAGGACGGTTGCGTGTTATAGGGACGCAGGTCGAAATGAGCGTCAATGTTAATAATGCCGAGTGAAGCATCTGGTCCAATATGGTTGCGAACGCCTAAATAATGCCCATACAACGTCTCATGCCCTCCACCTAAAATAATAGGAGTGGTCGATTTGGAAAAGAGTTCAGAGATGGCACTCCCCAATGCTTCTTGGGCTTCTTCAAGCTTATCATTGGAACAAGTCACATTTCCCGCATCTATTAGGCGGTGACTCTCTGCTGCTCTCCAAGGTATACTTGCGAGCGCTTGTCTAAGTGCATTTGGTGCATTAGCCGCGCCTAGTCTTCCTTGATTACGCCGCACGCCTTCCTCGCATTCAAAGCCGATAATGGCGCATGTGTTGGTAGAGAAAGTTTCTCGTGGTGCATGTAATTCCATTGGTTCCACAATTTGATGATAACGGAAGCTGCTTCTTCTTTCCGCATGATCCGTTCGGCCGATCCATACATCGGCTCCAACATGGTTTCGCAATGTCCCCACCCTTTCTGCGTATTTTGTTCATTATATGATGACATTCTTATAATTTTAAATATATAATACAAATAAATTAATAGTTTTTAGTTATAAATAGTGAAGGGAGGAGCATTTTGGATATTAAACAATTACATTATTTTGTAACGGTTGCCGATCAGTTGAGCTATTCCAAAGCCGCACAAAAGCTGCATATATCACAGCCATCTTTAAGCAATGCTATAAAGAATATAGAGCGTGAGGTAGGTTCGCCGTTGTTTGAACGAAGTACGAGAAAAATCGAACTGACGGATGCGGGCATCGTTTTATATCAAAAATCGATTGGGCTGCTTTCTCAAATGAATATTTTGAGAAAAGAAATGGAAGAAGTAAAAATGACCGGAAGAGGGGAACTCGTCATTGGCATGATCGAATCAGTAAGGCAGTGGGTTCCTCAAGTGATTCGTGAATATCAAAGTCGCTTTCCTTCGATTCACATTAAGCTGTTTGAAGTACTGAGCAGAAAAGCAGTGGTCAATTCGTTGCGGAAATACCATACCCATCTTATGATTACGAATCAATGTATCCATGAGGATGATATTGAATCGATCCCTTTATATCATGAGAAGTTGGTCCTTGTGCTGCATCGGGATCACGCTCTCTCCAGAAAGAAGTCTATTACATTAAAAGAATTAGAACACGAACCACTCATTATTAGCATGGAAGGATTTCAGACGAGGGAAGATATTTTGCAAGCCTTTGCGCTCGAACAAGTATCTCCCAACATTAAATTTGAAATCGAACGGTTCGAAACGGCTTTGACATTGGTAAGAGAAAATCTTGGAATTGCGATTATGCCTGAAAATTATTTAGTTGAACCGAGAGATCCAGCCATTGTCCGAAAAACGATAGATTCATCTGCCTTAGAACGCACAGTCTATTTAATGTATATGAAAAATCGATACTTGGCACCAGCGGTCCAATGCTTCTTAGAAGAAATCCAACGTAAGTTTGTATTGGGGAAAATGGAGCTATAGGTGCGAGTTATAGTAAAGTAAATGTATAGGTGTAACTTAGGAATAGTGAGGGAATGAAGATGACAAAGAAATTGTATTACGATTCTGCATATATTCGAGAATGGAAGACACGAATAACACGCAAATTGGAGCGGGAAGATGGAGCCTATCTGGTACTGGAGGAATCAGCCTTTTATCCACACTGTGGAGGACAGCCCTGTGACTTCGGTTGGATCGACAACATTCCGGTGCTTGATGTAGTTGTTGAAGAAGAGATTCTGCATAAAGTCGAGCGTTTTCCTGAGAATGAGGAAGTCGAGTGCCACTTGGATTGGAATAGAAGGTTTGACCATATGCAGCAGCATAGCGGTCAGCATTTGCTGTCTGCTATTTGTCTGGAAGTATGCGGGGCGGAGACGCTCAGTTTCCACCTAGGACAAGATTACGCCACGATTGATATTGCTCGAGCTGATCTGCCTCAAGATCAGTTGATGACGCTTGAGTTAGCAGTTAACGAACAGATTTACCGCAATCGTAAAATAACGAGCTATTTTGTAAACCAGGAGCAAGCTGCCACCTTGCCGTTAGTAAAGCAGCTAAAGGTAACGGACGATATCCGAATCGTTGAGATCGAAGGTATCGAATATAATGGATGCGGTGGCACCCATGTTTCCGCAACAGGAGAGATCGGCATGATCAAGCTGCTAAAAGTAGAGAAGCAGAAGGGAAATGTACGCCTCTATTTTAAATGTGGATACCGTGCGTTGAATGAGTTTAATGCCGGAATGGACATTCTCAGCAGTTTGTCGGTCAGATTCAAAGCTGCAAAGGAAGAGGTTCTGGATCGGATTGCAAAATGGGAACAAGAGCAGAAGCAGCTCCAAGCGGAATTGAATGCTGTGAAGGCTGAAAATGATGCTTATTTAGCCGAAAAGTTGTTGGCAGATCGTAAGGGGAATCTCATTCAGCATGTATTTGCGGATAAATCACTTAAAGACATGCAGAACCTAGCGGCTAAGCTTACCGAGCAAGCTGATGTTATTATACTCTTTATGTCCAACGCGGATCATAAAGTGCTTCTAGTCCAAGGAGGTGCGAGTGGATTCGCTTGCGGTGCGTTCTTTAAACAGCATCTGGCTGACTATCGTGGCAAAGGTGGAGGCAGCGATAAGATGGCGCAGGCTGGATTTGATACGAATGAGGATGCAAATGCGTTTTACCATTTTACAGTGCAGTCCTTACAAGAGGCGTAGAGGTTTACTTGATGTAGTAGAGAGCTGAAAATGAGTTTATAAAAAAACCATAGAATTAAGAACGCTTGTAGTAAAGTTTCTTGGATGGTAAAATATAACTAAATATTATTTACTCAAGTATGGTGGCTCAAGTCCTTCAAGATTGCAGGCAAATGTTGATTTCGTTCTTGAACTGTTTAAGCTAATAAGTGTTTCTCATCTAGAGAACTGTAAAGACCAAGTGTATGTTCACTTGGTCTTTATTGGTTGTACGCCCAGCATGGGCGTCATCTCTAGGGTGAAAGTCCCGAACGGGGGCTGGCGAACGCCTACCGTTAGCCAAGAGCAAGGGTGTCTGTCGTGAGGCAGAATCTGAAGGAAGCTGGAGG
>NZ_JACYTN010000045.1 GCF_014841135.1 Paenibacillus arenosi | reverse complement strand
GACAAATGGACGACAGGGAAAAAGTACGTAGATCTCAATGCGTACCATACTTGGCGACGTCCTCAAACCAAATAGTAACCATTTTGACGACGAGGAATTTACACATAAATATGGACTTGACCGCCCTTGGCAACTGAGAACTTTCTATTGTGACAAAAGTGCATTTATTTTCGTTACTTTTTCCTGTTTAGGCTCGTTTCCTCTTAAAAACCTGCATATTTGCAGGAATTGTCCTCAATTCTCCATTTTCAGGCTAAAAAAACTGCACTTTTGCAGTTTTTGAGAGATTACAAATTACAAAGTTGTAGACGTGATTCGTAGAGGGGGACGTTAGAGCTAGCTTCTAGTTATTATATAGCTGGTTTACGATGCTCTTGCCTTTTTATGCGCGTACGTATGTACTACCATCTTCATTATTTCTTCATATTTTGCTGAATGTTCAATCATGTCTGTTCGGTATAGTTACCTTCATCAACTTATCGGACAGGAGCGACGTATGATGAACGATTGGCAAGGAAATGCTTCACCTACTAGGGTCAGAAAACGTAATGTTTTACTTGGTTGGATGTTCATTCTAATCGGTGTTCTGTGGATGTTTACTTTGGTGAGCGACCTATTTATAAAAATGATAAGGAACTGTCACCTGTGAGTACATCTATAAATCTACAATGATGCCCACGCTGGGGAGCGGGGAAGGTACATACAGAAGAATGATCAGAAGAATCATGCTCATGCGAAAATAGCCCCTTACGGCGTTTGCACATCAAGTGCAGTTACCGCAAGGGGCTTATGCAATAGGAAGGGGACGAACGCTTTGATCTCAGTCTATGAGACTCTTATGTCTATTGTAGCTGATCCATGTTACAGCAATATGACATCTTGCTATATATTGGATTACAGCTTCGTGATGCGTCCATCTAACTTCGGTGCAACTTCTTTCTTCGCGATGAGGTAGTCCTCAACCACTTCATACAACGTTACGCCTGTGTTAAGTGCTTTTTTGCCTTTGAACATTTCATAGCCGTCACCGCCAGCTACGATAAAGTCATTCGTTGCTACACGATATTGCTTCGCTTCGTCAACTGCTTTACCCGCTACTTTTACGTCTTTCACGCGGCTGCCCTTAGGAGCCTTAGCATCGAAGGAGAAGGACATACCGCTAATTTGCGGGAAGCGTCCGCCGCCAGCTTCTAGATCAGCTACACCATTCTCCATCGCTTGAACAAGCTCTTTACCGGAGATTTCAACGACTGCCATTGTGTTAGGGAATGGAAGTACATCGTACAGGTTACGCTTCGTAATGTCGCCGCTCTTAATCGTTGTACGGATACCGCCACCGTTCGTAATTGCTACGTCAGCTTCGAAGCCTGGGATGGAACGGCTGCGCTCAAGCATAGCGTCAGCGATCATGTTACCCAAGTTAGTTTCTTCTGCGCGAACTTTCGTACGGTCGCCTTCCAACACATTTGGCGTGGAAGCGATCTTCACGTTCAACAATGCATCCGATTCTTTCTTCAAAGCATCAACGCGCTTCGCTGTCTCTTCGTCTGCTTTTGTATTTTTATCATATTCAATCAATCCGCCAGAGAAATGCACGACTTCGTCATTATGGTAGTAAAGGTCTACACGGCCTAGGGATTTGCTGTACTCCCAGTCTTGTACGATGTAAACACCGTTAACAAGCTCAGGCTTGGACAATTTCGTGTGAGAGTGACCACCGATAATAAGGTCTACGCCTTCAATGCTCTTCGCCATCTCACGGTCTGCTTCCAATCCAGAGTGGGACACGATGATTACGTTGTCTGCCAACTCTTGCAGCTTCGGTACCCATTCTTTAGCCGTTTCAACTGTATTTTTAAAAGTAAGGCCTTTTACGTTATCAGGGTGAGTAACGATTGGTGTTTCTTCTGTTACAAGACCAAGGAACGCAATTTTCTTACCTTCGATTTCTTTGATCACGTAAGGCTTCAACAATGGCTTGCCTGCTGCATCAAATACGTTCGCGCCCAATACAGGGAATTCGAACATTTTGGACACTTTCGTCAATTGCTCATGACCGAAGTCGAACTCGTGGTTACCCGCTGTCATCAAATCATAACCTAGTGGGTTCACAAGTGCAGGAACGGATTCACCTTTGGACAAGTTTACATAAATTGTACCTTGGATCATGTCACCTGCATCGATAAGCATTGTGTTCGGGTTCTCCGCACGCATTTCTTTGATCAAGGTAGCCATTTTCGCGTAGCCCATTTCCTTGCCACGCTCGTCTTCAACGACATGACCGTGAACGTCATTCGTATGACCAATTGTCAAATGAACCGTAATTGCTTCACCTACTGCGTTAATGAAAGCTTCACGAGTAACGGTCTCGCCTTCTGCTTTCAATTCAATACCTACTTTTTTTGCAACCGCATTCAAAACTTCTGCAGATACAGGCTTGTGAAGGGATTTCCACTGCTCTGCGTCAACAACGTTAGCTTGCTTCGCCCAAGTAAGGGAACGTGCAGCCCAGCTGCCTTTAACCGCAGGGTCTACTGTTTTTACTGCCGCTTCTTGACCTTGTACACGAGAGAAGATTACAACTGCTTCGATAAGCGTGATCGGACGTTCAAGTGCGAGACCATCTTGTCCACCGCCAACGAATGATTTCTCTTGCATCCAATCGATGTGCTTAATTGGCTCGAATGGAGCTGCAGAGATAGGTCCCGCCATTGCTGCTGTGAGCATAGCAGTTAGAGAAAGTGCAAGTGCAAGTTTTTTGGCAGTCATGGTATGGAATACCCCCTGAATGATGTATGTAATTATGTTCGTTTTGATTGTATCATAGGACCTAGGTAGGAATATAGTCAGGCACTGTAAAATAAGCGTTAAATCTGGATGAAATTTATGAATAAAATTGAAAGCGCTACCAGTTAAGTGAGAAGCGACGGAATTAGTATGGCACGAAACGGTGAATGGAGTATTATTGTAAAATAATGTTCGAAGCAGCATGCCGATTATTGGAGAAGAAAAGGAGGAGCTATGAGACTATTTAAGGCTATATTTGCTGTGTCTATTTGTTTAAATGTACTCTTCCTTGCATTTTCTTATATCAGGTATGACTCGAATGAAGAAGCTCTTAATCATGCCGCAACTATGGTGATGCATGACTTTATTGAATTGGAAAGTGCAATTGATTATCAGATCAAAATGAATTGGGTGGATGAAAGTGTAATCTTAGAAAAGATCGAAGACATTTTAGAAAATCTACATATGATTGAAGTTTATGGGTCTCAATCAGATTTGATAGATAAACAATCGAATAAAGAGCTAATAGCTATAGCGCATGTTCTATCTCGGTATCCTGAATATACGGGCTTCCCGAATGCTCAATTAACTGAAAAAGAAAGAAAAGCATTCATTCAATTGAGAGACAAATTAAGAAGAGCAGGCTTGGGAATGAACATGTCATTTACAGGGGGATGGGACAATTTTCTTGTATTTATGAAAAGAATAATAGAAGAGTGATGGGGGCGTTCGTTACATATAACACGATATACTCTTCAACAATCTGAGGCGAATCTTTATCGGTTTTCCATGAAATTGTACAACATTAACGTTACTGGAATATTGACATCATTTACAAGTATTTGGTAGGATTCAAATATCCACATCTTCTTCTCTAATCCTCAACTTCATTTGGAATCCCCATCTTAGACATTTTAAAATTAACTTCCGTTTAATAATCGCATGTTCAATATGAAGATTTATCCGTAATACATGAAGGAGAAGGTGAGTATGTTGAGCAGTGTCACTTTATCGTTAGGAGAGCTGATTCATAAATACAGAACCAAGTCTAATGTGAGCCTATCTGAACTAGCGAGAATAACTGAAGTGAGTAAAGGTACACTGTCAAAGCTTGAGAATGGGGAAGTCCAGAAGCCCGAATATTATAAGCTGCAAGCTGTTACAGACGCACTTGGTATTGCATTTGAAGAATATATTGGCCTCTATATTCAGGCAGAAAAGAGCGCTAGTGCTGTATTACGAATCTTCTCAGAGGCCATTGATCGGAACTGTCCCTCAAAGATCGTTGTACATATTGCTGAACGTTATCTGGCGGTTGCGAAAGGCGAGAGTCATGAGGTTGTAGCTAAATTCTTTGATATCGCCATTCAAAAAAGTGAACCGGATCTTAAGCTTAAGTTATTGCAATTACTTATTGATTTTTCTCGAAGTCACGGTATTATGCAGTACATTGCAAAAGGACTATTCCAGAAGTATCTCATTGAGCGAAATGATTTCAGTAAACTAAGTAAAACATATCAATCAGGCAGATATTTATTAGATTATGCCGGTTTTTTGAATGAAAAAGAACGAGTGGCGTTGCACTATCGATTAGCAGTCCATGCCTTTAGCTTACAAGAATATAAAGAATCAATTGAATTAAGTGAGTTTGTAATTAAAAATGACAATACTAATAGTGAATATCGTGCGCATGCGATATTTAATGCCTGTAATTCACACTGTCTTTTAAATGAAATGGATCAGTGTAAGTTTTATCTTCAAGAGTATAGTAAATATTCTTTTCCATTTGTCGAGGACAATATACGATTCATGAATGGTTGTATTAGTATTCGTAGTGGAAACCTCGAGTTAGGGATAGTTCAATTGGAGGAATATCTAAGTCAATCTTCTGAATATAATATTGTGTACACTATAATTGTACTTACAGAATTATATTTATCTGAGGGTAGATTCGATGATGTGGAAAGGCTATTTATGTATGAAGAAGCTATGATGAAATCTCTTAATGATTTTCGTGCAACTCCAGAAAAACGAGGTAAACTTGCTTATTTTTATAGACTTAAAGGCGTATGGCTTAAAGAGACAGGTGATCTTAATAAAGCATTAGAATACTATCGGAAGAGTGCAATAGAATATGCCGGTATATCGTATTATAATGAAGCCTTCTATAGTTTATCGTTAATAACGAATTCAACTCTTCAGACCGAAAATAGTCCGAATAGTAAAGCAATTGAGGAGCTGAATCTCGTTTTTAATATACTTAGTTCATAGTATGGAAGGGGACAGTCATATGAAAAAGTTAGTAGCTAAGATTCCACTTCTTGTCATGGCAGTATGTTTATCGATAGGTATAATTCATGCAGATGATGTTATTGTGGCATTCACTGGAGGAGCACCGTGGGATGCAAAAAACTAAGTATTACTTGATTTGTTAATAGCGAGTATATAAAGAAGGTTGATCTTAGGAAGAATGATTGTTCTCCATAAGATCAGCCTTCTTTTGTTTCGGAAAAAATAGTTAGGTGTTTCGTTCGAAAAAATATGGAAATCGTTATCCAAAACCCATGGTAACCTATTCTTAGAGAAGAAGAGGATACGGTGTGGCGCCAACACCAACATGGAATGGGGTTCTATTTCACTATGAACTAAGGTGCTAAATATGACCATAATTGAAGTAATTGAGAAGAAAAGAATTGAGATGATACAGCTTATAAGTGTATGTGCAAGTCTAACGGATAATAGGGTGGTATTAATAAGTCAACAGCTTGACGAATTATTGAATGAATACGCTATGAACAAGCCCAAGTAATTAGTTGTTCCATCTTAACTACGGAGGTGTAGTAGATGAATGAGATTGAACGTATCTTAAATAATTTCAAGCAAGAACAAACCAACATCAAAACTAAAAACTTACATGCAAATCGTCCAATTACATTGTATTCAAACCCGCCAGTTAATGAAGACTATCTCCTCAAGTTTCAAGAAGGTATACAAACGAAGCTTCCATCCGATTATATAGACTTCCTCAAGGTAAATGATGGAGCGGTATTATATCCAGATAACCAAAATACTCAGCTAGATATATTCTCCGTGTATTTACTCGTGTATGAAAAGGACATGCTTCCGATTTCATCATCGCTTTCACTACTTCCGTTTGCCCGCTATGAGACGACTACATTTTATATGGATTTATCCAAGCTGCAATTAAGAAAATACATTGTGTTTAGCTCTTCTACAGGTCGTCATTACGACGCGCATATGTGTTTTAAAGATTGGCTGCAAACCATCCTGTCGAACCCAAAGTACTTCAATTCTTATGCAAGTAAGGTTTTTCATGCACATACCGTCCCTTATTACGCCAGCATTCAAGAGCTTGTAGAGGTATCCCGAGCATTTAAAATAAATATCTAGTATTGTGTTTCAAACGATAGGCAGTGAGAGCGTTATGTGTAAATAGATGAACAGCAAAAGGAAGACCTATTCCTGTAGAATTGAGTTACCACACAACAATTCACTGAGAAGAGGTCTTCCTTATAAGTGTTCTGATGACAACCTGAAGTCCTTTGTCATTCATAATAGATTAAAATCTCATAAAACTTGGAAGGTGAGAGGGTTGAATAGTGCCGCTTTTTCATTGGGAGATTTAGTTCGTACATACAGAATGAAGTCTGAAATGACCTTGTCGGAACTAGCTAACACGACAGGTGTAAGCAAAGGGACGCTATCTAAACTTGAAAATGGAGAAGTAAAGAAACCAGACTATCAAAAGTTACAAGCTGTCATGCAAGTATTGAGCATTCCATATGAAGATTACATCGGATTGTATGTTCAAGGGGAGAAGAGCGCTTTATCTCTGTGGACAATACTTGAGGAAGCTATAGAACGTAAATGTATTTCAACAACTATATCTAGAATTGCGGAGCGTTATTTAACTATAGCTAAAGGCGAGAGTTATGATGCAGTTGGAGAGTTGTATCAATTTACAATGAAGCAAGATGAAGAGTCCGTGAAACTAGAGTTGTTAGATTTGATTATCAATTACTCTCGTAGCCATGGGATTGCTACTTATCTTGCAAAAGCTTTAGTTCAAAAGTATAAAATTGAAAGAAATGATTTTACAAAATTATATGAAACGTATCGATTTGGCAGGAATATATTAGACTACAAGGATTTCTTACTTTCGGAGGAAAAAACGCTGTTGTTCTATATGCTAGCTGTTCATGCCTATAGTTTATCAGAATTTAATGATTCTCTTGAGTTCAGTAAGTATATTATTAAGAATGCTGGTCCTGAAAATAAATACTATGCACATACACTATTTAATATATGTACTACTTATTATTATTTAAATGAACTCGAAAAGAGTAGGGATTATCTCCATAAGTTTAGTAAGTTTCAAGATGCATTTTCTCAAGATAATATTAAGTATATGATCGGTTGCATAAATACTTCGAGTGGGAACGTTGATCTTGGAATGAAGCAATTAGAGTCGTATTTAGAGAATCCATCTGAATATAATATCGTTCATGCTGTTGTAGCTCTTATGGATATTTATATGTCTAGATTAGATGTTGAGTCTGCGGAAAAACTATTTACATATGAAACTCTTATGGAAAAATCTATAATTGATCCCCGTACAGCCCCAATTAAGCGTGCTCATCTTGCGCATTATTACAAGCTTAAAGGAGATATCTTATTGCACAATAATGATCCGGAGGCTGCTTTAGAATGCTTCGCCAAGTCCACGATAGAGTACAAAAATATCTCAGCCCATGATAAAGCATATAATTGGCTATGTGTTTAATAATGAGGGGCCCGAGTACTTGTTACTCGGGTTTTGTTTCGATAAAAAAAAATAAAATTCAATTATTCAAAACCCTAGGTAAGGTTAGGTTGTCTCCAGAGAGAGTAAGGATAATAACGACGAAAGATGTCTGAATTAGTTCGTTTATAGGAGTGTTGTAGTTGAATGAGATTGAACGTATCTTAAATAATTTCAGGCAGGAGCAAACCAACATTACAAATCAAAACTTACATGCAAAGCGTCCAATCACATTGTATTCAAATCCGCCTGTTAATGAAGAATATCTCCTCAAGTTTCAAGAAGGCATACGAGCAAAGCTCCCATCCGATTATATAGACTTCCTCAAGATAAATGATGGAGCGGTATTATACCCAGATAACAAAAATACTCAGCTAGATATATTCTCCGTGTATTTACTCGCGTATGAAAAGGATATGCTTCCATCTTCGTCATCACTTTCGTTACTTCCATTTGCCCGCTATCAGACGACTACATTTTATATGGATTTATCCAATCTGCAATTAAGAAAATACATTGTGTTTAGCTCTTCTGCAGGTCGTTATTACGACGCGCATATGTGTTTTAAAGATTGGCTGCAAACCATCCTGTCGAACCCAAAGTATTTTAATTCTTATGCCGCTCATACTGTCCCTTATTACGCCAGCATTCACGAACTTATAGAAGTATCAAGAACGTTAAAAATAAACACCTAGTTCTGTGTGCAAGTGTTAGGGGTTTGTTATTCCTATATGTGTAAATTTATATATGTTTTTGACTAAAATGATTACTCATCAAACAAAGAAATGCAGGAGTGCGAGAAAGGGGTGATAGTGGCTACTATAAGGTTTTATTTTACACGACAAAGAGAAAAACAACAAAGATAATACTCAGCGGACAGAAAAAATGAGAGCAGTTAAAAAGCCATTTTTAGATATTTTTTGTCTTAGTCTAACTGTCCTAAGCCTTTCAGCAATGGTTAAGACAGAGGTAAGAATAAGACATACAGGAACTGCTCAGCAAGGATAGGTTGCAGTTATCATGCAACAAATAGATTGAAAATAAATTAAAGAAGAATGAACTACAAATGAATGAATAAGTTAAAAAAGGAGATGTAAATTAGTATGAAAAAATTTTTATTAATTATGCTCTGTTTCTTTATCTTTAGTTCGACGCAGGTTTTTGCAAGTAGTTCATCTTTGAATGGAAATATGACAGACTATGAAAGATATAAACAGCTTGGTTTTAGTGATCAAGAAATTAGTGATATGACTGATGAAGTAAAGAGCAGGTTAGAAGGTATGAATGGTGTTCTAGTAGAATCAAAAGAAAGGTATTATCGGGTAACTGAGACCGTAATGAATGCTTTTGACGAAAAGGCACTTGTTTCTCCAACGAGTGTCGAAATAACCAAGGAGCAAGCTTACAAAGAGCTTGCGGAAGATTTGGCTAATCCAATTAGTGTTATGAGTGGCTGGGGCTCTGATCAAACCAGTACATCGTGGATGAAGATGACTACATCATATTCATCTTTAGGGGGTGGTCGGTATTACATTAAAAATTCTTTTGATTGGCTGAAGAAACCGATGTGGACATTAACTGATGTCGTTGCGCTTACTTATAGTGGTTCAGCTACTTTTGAAGGTGGATCTGATTTTGCAGTTTACAATTATGATGTTTATAATTCACGGAATCAATTCCAAGAGACGAAGACTGCATCGCAATTTGGAACGCCACATAGAAATCGTCATGGGTTAGCATTCGAAATAGATTTAATTGGTGACTGGGCTACTCCTTTCGCTCAACATAAAAATCATAGAGGCTATGTTTCAGCAACAATTGGAAAAACTAATGCATTTGATCTAAGAGCCGGAATTTTTGGGCATTACTCTCATGCACAAGTAGAACTATTATCAACACTGATTATTAATATTAAAGGTGGCGGTGATCTTGAGGTGAAAAACTCAATCTCAATGGATCACATGCCTGTCACTGCCATAACTATCGAATATTAATTAGTAATGACTGTAAATCAACTGCTGCGGTATAGTACCGTGGTAGTTGATTTAATTAATTTGAAAAGAGGTTATTATGAAAAAAACTTTACTACTATTACTTTTTCTTCTAACAGTAGGGTGTAGTGAGCATCAAACTATTGATGAGAGCGATCTTACACTATTCTTGAAAAACGAAAATTTTTCACCAACACTCACCGTGAAATATGATGATGGCTATCATCTTATTCGTGAAAATGAAAATGGAGTAATTATATATTTTCTTGAAGGAAAAGCAGGAGGTAAATTTATATACTCACGTAACGCTTCTTCGATTCATAAGTCTGGAATATATATAGGTGGGTTTAAGGCAGGCAGTTTTACTATGTACGTAAGTAATACGAAGTTGGAAAGTCAAACAGATTATTTCAAAGTTATATTTGAAGATGGATCTGAGAAAGTAGTTAAATTCAAAGAAGGTAATAAAGTTTATAGAATTTTTGATGCTAGAGTTAAAAATTTAGAAAATGTTATTGCGTTCTATAATGAAAACGGAGAACAAATTTTTAAATACTGAGTATGTGAAGTCAGTAAAAACAGCATTTCTATTTGTAAGCGGAGAAACATTTTTCACCTACTTCTGAAAATCAATAATTTTGATAAGGTACATGTATTTTGATCCGACTGCGCATACATACCACTCTTTAGGGTAATCCATTGATCATTATTGGTGTCTCCTTTCTCCGATGTACCAATGTGTGACGTAGTTGAAGATATACCTTTTTCAAATATTGCATTTATCCAAATCAGATCAAAGACTAGACAAGCGATTAGTAACGTTCTTTTCATATGCACTCTCCTTAACTAACGTAGTTCATCCAGGTTTCGCAGGATTACATCATTAGGTACTTTTAGTTTCTTTCTTTGTTCAGCATAGCTAGTTTCATGTAAAGGGCCGTATTTCTTTTTATTGTTTAGGTCGAGTATGTAAAAGTTAGTCCTGCTGTCATCCAGAATCATCATGTGTTCGTTCGTAGCATTAGGATCTAGCTTCAAACCCACTTGTTTCGCTACGATATAATCCTCATTCCAACCAACCTGTACTACCTTTGTTCCAACGACAGGAGAGCCGAAAATATCATCCGCTTCCTGTAGGGAAATAATAACCCTGTTCGGCTCAGTTCTAAGAACGGAATAACCTCCTGATAGTTTAATCTCAAAATCACTGATTCCCGGGCCAATGCAGCCTTGGAGTATGCTGAAAGTAACTAAAAACATCAACAAATATAACAATTTCATTCGTATACATCTTTGTGTCTTTATAACCACGCGGTACCTCCATACCATTCACTGCTCTATTGATATTCACTTAAAAAAGTAGCATAAGTTTCGTGGTACGACGAGAATAGAATGTAACTAATTACAGATATAGAACGTTTAGGAATCGTAAGATGTACTTCATTCTAGAAAGGGTGTTTATTTTGATTAAGAAAATACTCATTTCTGCATGGTTAATTGTCAGTTCAACAACTGCTATGGCGCATGCTTCAGGAGCTCCGAATAAGCTTTAAGCTGGAAATACGAGCGGAAATCTAAACAACGAAGGAATATATGCAAGCCAGGGTGAGTGGATTTATTATCGCAGCTTTTCCGATGAAGGCGGGCTATATAAAAAGTTAAAAAAGATGGTACGGATAAAACGGAAATTTCGGATGGATGGCCGTCGTATCTTAATGTCACCCCGCAGTAGATGACTTTTTCTTATTGAAATGAAGTCACTATGAAAAAATAATTTTAAGGTGGTCTGTAAATGAATATAGACAAATTATATAGAGCCTATCTTGCATTAAAAGTACCAAATCCATTTACTTTAGATGATATCGATAAGAGATTAAAAGAACGCTATAAAGCAAAAGAGGTTGATGTTAATTGTTTTGCTGACCTTGCTAAAGATCCGTGTGCTAATTTTAAGGATGCAGTAAAAGCATATAAGTTTCGTGACAAAGCAGTTATTGAGGAAATATTTAAATTTAATGATGAAACCGGTGCCTTTCTCGGACGGAACTATTTAAAAAACAATCTAATTATTGAATCAAAAGATGGCACCTATATGTCAGCGGCAACCTGTCAGGGCGGATCAGGATTACTAATGTGTGAGTTGCGAGTGTTTGGTGGTATTGAGAAAGAGCAACAAGTTGTAGGGAATCAAGATTTTGAATACTACTTAAAATGCTTATATTTGGCGGGATATATTCAATTTGAAAATGACTCTTATTATGAAGTTGCTTGCCAACGTATGCGTATGAATCGGGATAAAAGTAAAATAGATATTTTCTAGAAATACCCCCTGTATATCGACTGCTTTATCCAGTGAAGGCCAATCTAATAACCCGCAAGAGATTTCGGGATTTTTTGAAATGACACAAAACTAAAAATAGTTGAGGTAATGACAAAATGAAAAATAAGTTTATTATCATAACGATTATTATTATTTTTGTTATTTCGATATATCAGTTTTTTGGAGAAAACAATCAAAACTATATAAAGGTATCGGGAGAGCAAGTCTCAACGATAATAGAAAATGAAAAGATAACCCTTCTAAGTAGCGTTGAAATTTTAAGTGATGATATTCCTATTACTATAATTTCCTATAGAACGAATGATGAAATTTGGATCGGCTACACTTAGTTGGACAATAAAAATAAGGGCTAGTAGAATGAAGAGAATAATACTAGGAGCGGATCTACTATGCCAAAACAAAGACGTACATTTACAGCAGAATTCAAAAGACA
>NZ_JACYTN010000044.1 GCF_014841135.1 Paenibacillus arenosi | reverse complement strand
TATGATATTGAGTCATAAATAGTACCTCCTCTGAATGGGTCTGCATAACTTCATTCTAGACGAGGCTCTATTTCATGGCTCTTTTTTTTGTTCACCATTTTACACAATTATACGGACTCAACTGCTGAAAGAGGCTGATTGAGGTGAATGGTTGCGAATATGCAGTTATTTTTCGGAATCTGTGCGTAAATGAAGATAAACTACGAAAATAAATGCATAGTTGCATCATTTTCTATGTAATCGTTAAAAGAGGCTTAGAAAGATGTATTATTGCATCAATTACTGAACAGCGCATTAATGAACGTGCGAGCATGATTAGTCACGTCAGGAACAGTCGGTTTGTGGTATATGCAATCTAGCTTTGATTTTTAATATTCAAATTTTCATGAAATAGCGCAACTTCTTCGAAATATGAGCGTATGAATAAGTAATACATACAAAACTTCCATAATTAAGAAGGAGGTTGCATACAATTATGAGTCATGAACTTACGATTGCAGAAGCTTTGAGTGTACGGGCAGCCATTTCGCGCAAGATTGATGAGCTGCGCTCTGAACGAGGCAATAATAATACGGTTTATGTTGATAAAAATGAGACGCCAGAGTATCCCGCTCGCAGCGTCGATGTTATTACGGCTGAGTTAGATGTTGTGCAAAGGGACTATCGCAAGCTTGATGTCATGATTGCCCAAGCTAATCTAGCGAACACGATTGCATGGGATGGTGGCGAGATTACGATTCTCGAAGCCATTGAATTGGCCAAGCAGACACGCCAAGAGATGAGTGCTTATAGCTACTTGGGACAACAGAAGAAGCGGGAGCGTCTTCGTGGTGGTGGAACTGGTGAAGCAGCAGCATTGTATCAATATGCTTTGTATGAGCCGGAAACGTATCATCAGCTTACACAGAAACGGACACGTGAAGTGACGAAGCTGTCTGCCTTGATTGAGCGTGCGAATCATATGAATATGATTGCATTCGATGCTTCTAAGTATATGGCTTAATTGGTTGGCACAGCATGCTACATGTTCGTAAAAGGGATTAACGGTGAACTTCCCGTTCTCCCTAGCTTCCAACAGGTGATTCACCGAGGCGAAACGGTATTAGTCGCCTGCTGGAAGCTGGTGAGAACCAGCATGCAGGAAAGTGTGGGCAACCGCAGCATCTGGCGGCTTTAGATGCACCCAACCATAAACCTGAGCGTAAGTCGATAACAGATTACAGCTGAACGACTACACGATTATACGCGCTTACGAATAACGGACTTATGAACCTTCCAAATAGCCCCGTTTCCTGTAGAGCGCATCCTTTCGAGGATGCGCTCTTTGCTATATTTGGGTCTCAATAAAGGGATTTATTCACTTGAAAAATAATTGAGTTATGAGGAAATGAAATAAAGGGATATATTAGGAGGGTGGCTGGTAGTTCTTGTCGAATACTACATGTATATAGATATGTATGTACATATATAGGTACTGGAAGGGGTTTCAACAGATGCAGCGTACACCAGGATCTTCAACAACGACAAGATCACGATCACAGTCATCATCTGGCTCGACAGGGGCGACAAGTTCGAGTTCGACTACAAGAACAGCGAGCTCGGCAAGAAGTAGTACAAGTTCATCTGGGCGATCGGTTATGGGACGGAACCAGCCGTCAGGCTATGCAACAAGTTCAAGCAACAGACAGACAAAAGGAAGTTATACTTCAGGGTCAACCCGTCATACTCAAACGCCATCGAGTTCTAGATCAGCTAACCATAATTCGTATCGCTCGGGTAGCAGTGGTCAGTCATCACGAGCTGCTCAATCGCGTTCTGGCAGAGGCTATTCGAATGAAGATCGCTATTCACAAGGTAATAGAGGATCAGCTGAGGGAGTTGATGCAAGACGGGATGGAAACCATGATGAGTTTGTTATGCCATGTTTTAAATGTAAATCGAAGCAGTTTAAACAAGTAAAGAAAGGGTATCAGTTCAAATGGATGGGTCTCGCGCTGGTGTTACTCCTTTTTGCTCCGTTTATTATTGTGAGACAACTTCCTCACGGCATCCTTTTCTTTGCTAATTTATATATGGATAGTGGCATTAATGCTGCTTATTATATAATGGAACTTTTAGTGTCGCTTAGAGAACTTATTGAGGTCCTTATGTATATTTCTATTTTGTTATCGTTGCCTGTTAGCATTGGAGTTGGATTTATCGGTAGCAATAAAGTCGTACAATCCTGTCTCCGTTGTGGCAACAAAAGAGCATCGCTCGCTACATAGGGCATTGGCTGTTTGATCTTAGTTACATGGAGAATCATAATGGCTATGCACAGCATGCAAAGTGTGAGGTATGGAGAAAGTCATATTTTAAGCTACTATAAAGGTATACATGCACGAAGACAGCTTCCCAGTGCTCTTACATAAGGGAAGCTGTTTTCTTTGTAATACTAAGATTGTAAATTGAGCAGATTATGCTCGTTCCACGGCAATATAAATTTCAACTTCTCCGACACCATTAACGACTTTCTCTGCGCGGTACAATTCGAAATCGCCACTGTAGCTGCGCTTGCGCTCAGTCTCGGATTGCCATTTCCAGATGCCATGCCAAGCTTCGGCTACCACTTCCATGACAGGACCAGAGCGAGTTAGGAACACAGCATATTCCGCTTCGGGAAGTGTAAGGGATGCTTGCGTCTGTTCAGCATTTGCAGAATTGGCAGTGACTGCATTATCCGAAGCCTTTGCGCCCGCATCTTGTGCAGGAGCAGCAATAGTAAAGTTGTAATCGCCCCAAATTTCATTTTCATACTGATGATAGACGGCATATAAAGGCGGCTGCGTTTGTGAAGCTGCAAGCTCTGCGTTAGCAACTGTAGCTGAATTTGTCCCAGCAGTTATATTTTTGCATTCATGCTGCTCATTGCTGGATGTATCGCTAGGTTCATTACTCGATTGAGATAACGACATCACCTGCTGCCATGCTTGTGGAATCTCTCCATTGCCGGACATTTCTTGCTTATTGCTCGTTCGCTTCGTAATAAGGCTTTGGAGTGGAATTGCATCTAAGCGTTCATATCGAACAGGTTCGATGGATGGTAATTCATCTTTATCTGTACGCCAACGTTTTAAAAATGGCAGTGTATTTTTCATAAGCTGTCTTGCTTCTTCCTCTGACATGCCGTTTTCCATCACATGTGGTACGCAAATCTCGATCATTTCTTCCAAGGTGCAATTTGGATTTGTAAATGCTCCTTCTTGATAACAGTACTTACAGTAGTCTTTACTCAGGCTTCCATTCACATCAGTTCCTAGTTGGCTATCTTCTACAAGCGGCATACTGCAGCTTTGGCAAAATGGAGTCGTCATTATATATCTCTCCTTATTATTGAAGGTTAGTTGTCTTGCCTCATTTGTTTATCCCGGGTATAGCTTTAGTATAAAAAAACGAACCTGACAACAGTCTGTCAGGTTCGTAATAGAAAGATTGATGGAGCAGTTAAGATTGATATTTAGCAGCCATTTTTTCGATTAATGATCCAATCCGATCTCGCAAATGAGGTGGAGAGACGACTTCAACATAAGGTCCATAGCCAAGTATAAAGCTTTCTAGCCAGCGATCTTCGGGGAAAGCAACTGTGACCTGATACGTGCCATTCGGCTGCGGAACTAGCGCTTCTACACCGAATCGTTCTTCGGCCATCGACTTGGCACACTCCTCGAATGACAGAATGATTTCTGTTGTGTTCTCTGGTGCCGTCCAATTGTTCCACGGTTGAGATAAGGATAACGAATTCAAAGTAACATCCGTGTCAGCCTCTTTGGTGAACTCATTGCGGTCAAAGTGCTGCTCAAGCAGCTGGATATTTTTCATACGGAACAGCTTGAACAAGCGGAAATCGTTGCGTATCGTGCAGTAGGCGTACAAATACCACTGTTGGCTTTTCAACAACAACGTATAGGCATGAACATCGCGCTGCGTCACTGATCCATTGGCATCTACATATTGAAATTGAATGACGCGGTCTTCTTCGACAGCCCGCTTCAATAGAGCTAGATGATGTTCGAGAAACGGATATTTGCCCCAAGTTGATAGATCAATTTGAAATCGCTGCAAGTGCATAGCCAGTGACTCGCCTTGAGCTTCAGGGACGAGCATTTGCAGTTTCTCTGCCAGCATCGGCTGCTGATTCAACGTATGGGCAGTAGATAAGCTTTGAAGTGCTGTAAGAATGGAAGCAAGCTCATCATAGGTAAGTACATTGCGTTCTAACTTGTAGCCGTCCATAATGCGAATGCCACCATTTGCCCCTTGTTGGGTCATAATCGGAATGCCTGCCATATTTAATGTTTCAATGTCACGGTATATCGTTCGAATCGATACCTCGAATTGGTCTGCGAGTTCCTTCGCCATTACTTGGCGTCGATTCAACAAGACGATAAGGATCGATAATAATCGTTCAAGTTTCATAGTTTCTCCTCATTATTAAAATAAGCTTTGAAAATAAAGGATGACTGTTACTGCTTCGGTATTTTTTATAATACATGCCTACTCACACTATCATGTTACATCGTTTTGGGAAAGCAAACGGACTATGTCGATTTTTACATTATTCGAACAGTTGGTATTGAACTTGATTGCTAATTTACAATTCTCAAAATAATTTACAGCAATTTAACGCTGATTATATTTCCCGCTAACATTGCCCAATTAAGATAAGGTTGTGACGGGGGATATCTCCCGAGTTTACTATCCTTGAGGAGGATTCGGCGTAATGATAAAGCTTAAACCGAAGAAACTACTTCTATGTGCACTCGCATCCGTGATGGCTTTCGGTATTATTGGGGGAGCATGGGGACTTGAAGAGCGCCATGCTATAGCAGCAGAGAGCAAGCCAGAATCCAAGAAAATTAAAAATGTAATCTTCATGATCGGGGATGGCATGGGCTTCAGCTATACAGCAGCTCATCGTTATATGAAAGACAATCCAGATACACCGCTTATGGAGAAAACGTTGTTCGATCAGCATTTAGTAGGAAGTCAAATGACGTATCCAGAAGACCCGAAAGAAAATATTACAGACTCTGCTTCCGCAGCAACAGCGATGTCAGCAGGCGTCAAAACATATAACAATGCGATTGCGGTTGATAATGACCATTCTCGCGTGAAAACGGTTCTAGAGCATGCAAAAGGCAAAGGCATGTCTACTGGATTGGTTGCAACTTCTGAGGTTACACATGCAACCCCGGCTGCATTTGGCGCTCATGAGGATTCGCGTAAAAGTATGGACCAAATTGCCGATGACTATTTTGATGAGTGGGTATACGGCAAGCACAAAATCGACGTCATGCTTGGCGGCGGCAAATCAAACTTTGCTCGTAAAGACCGTGATTTGACGAAGGAATTCCAAGAAGATGGCTACAGCTATGTGACGAATCGAGAGCAGTTGTTGAAGGACGATAGCGAGCAGGTGCTCGGATTGTTTGCCGATGGCGGGTTGGATAAAATGATTGACCGCAACAGCGAGACACCTTCCTTGAAGGATATGACGGAGTCCGCGATTAAGCGTCTCGATAAAAATGAAGAAGGCTTCTTCCTTATGGTTGAGGGTAGCCAAATTGACTGGGCTGGCCATGACAATGATGTAGTCGCAGCAATGAGTGAAATGGAAGACTTCGAGCAATCATTGCAAGCAGTACTTGAGTTCGCGGAAAAAGACGGTGAGACGCTGGTTGTATTGACTGCGGATCACTCCACCGGGGGATTCTCGCTCGGAACGGACGGCAAATATTCCTTTGATGTAGCGCCAATTAAGGCGGCGAAGCGTACACCTGACTATATGGCAGCGAAAATTGCTGGCGGTGCAGATGTAGAGCAAACCTTGAAAGCCTATATTGATTTGGAATTGAAGCCTGATGAAATTGAAAGTGTGAAAAAGGCTGCTGTAACGAAGGAAGTAACTGAGATCGATAATGCGATTGAGCAAATTTTCGATAAGCGTACGTTCTCTGGTTGGACAACAGGCGGACATACAGGTGAAGATGTGCCTCTTATCGCTTATGGGCCAGGCAAAGAGCAGTTTGCAGGTCTGATTGACAACATTGATAACGCAACGAAGATTTTCAAAATTATTGATGAGAATCACAAGTAATAGCTGGTCATTGAGACTCATCATTGATTATAGATGTTTCCTCGTTTGACATGTAATGAACAGCATGAATTGATGATTTGTAACCCCAAATCATCCCTTGATCCCCTTTGGATTCATCCTGAACCTCAATATGAATTGAACGCGTCATCTCCCCCTCTCCCCGGGGAGAGGGGGAGATGACGCGTATTTTTTTACTTGTATATGCTTATTAAAACGGCTTGATTCGATCACTCCGATGGAGCAATTATTATTGTCCGAACAATTGATTCACTTGAACATCCAACTGATCCCAGAACTTTTTAATCGTTGGCTTGATATCCCCTCGAATACTGCCGCCTGGCTCGCCTTGGTTGTAGATGACATCTTTATTTTCGTTAATAACGACTAAATAATCACTTACGATCTGCGCGGTTTTGCTTGTAGGGTGCTGTTGCACAAGCTTCTCGTAGTTGGCTTTGACTTCTGGCAGCAGCTTCATTGTATCATTATGCGTCTCGTCAGCAATTGCATTGTAGCGATAGCCATGAATGTATTCATGAATGTACTGCGAGTACAAATCCAGCATAGCAGCTTTCTTTTGGGCATTTGGATAGCCCGTTACATATTGTTCTACATCAATTAAGCGTTTAGCTAGCTCATCGCGCGTAATTTTTAGAGCACCGTCACTCATTAGCTTCTCCGCAGATTCATTAGCCTGAATAGCAAGGTAACTACTCAGATCGGCAGATATATAGTTGGCATAATCTTTATGCAATGCAGCATAATCCACTTTCAAAAAAACATCATCTGCCCAATCCCAGATCAATTTTCCCTTTTCCTGATTAAGCAGCCACTCTTTGTAAGCGGAGTCTTGTTTCGCTTTCTCGATATTGAAAATACCGTGCTCTATATACTTCTGCATGTCTGCTTGCGACATAATTGTGGTCAAGTTCGCATTGATGCTTGGGAGCTGTTCCGTATAGAACTGCTCCAACCGTAAAAACATGCTATCAGCCGCTTTTTTATCCGCTTTGCTAATATGTTTATCAAATAACTCGATCGCTTCATGAGCTTCCTTCACTTCAGTAATCGCCAGCTCGAACTGCTTAGCTGGATTCTGCTCCTCACTTCCTGTAGGTTGCTCAGCTGGATTCGCTGCCGTTCCCGTTTCGTTCGCGGCAGGAGGTTGTTTCACCGTCAATTTATCGTTTCCGCATCCTGTAATGAGGCTCAAGGCAACGAAAGAGGCACCGATTATAATCGCGATGCGCGCTGTTTTTTTACTCCATTTTGATTGTTCGTTTACTATGTTCATCGTAACTCTCCTTATTTAAGCCGATAAATGGTCGTGATGGAGTCTCGATTATAGTAGTCATACTCATTGCTCTCACTAACGAGCAGTTGCTGACCATTAGGACTCCATACGACTGGGGCTTTCATGTTGGCTTGATTCGTTAACTGTGTCGTGCTTCCCGTGTTCGCACTTATCAAGTACATGCCTGATACTCCTTGATTAAGATCTAACGACATAAATGCCAGTCTATCTCCGGTAGGGGACCAAGATAGTTGGCCGATGACTTTCATACGAGCGATAGGGGGACTTTCATTACGTGCAACCAAGTCAGGCGAAGTAATATAGAGCTTTTGCTGACTTGTGTTTGAATCATTTATGACGTAGGCAAGCTCCTGACCGCTTGGTGAAAGAGAGAAGTCTGCAACATTAGCTAGCGTTTGAAAGATTTCTGTAGGCGCCGAAGTCTTGAATGTGAGCAGTTGACTAGATTGGTCCAGCACATATATCCATTCTCCCTTGGCTTGAACTTTTTGCACTTGTTGTACTTGTTGCGGTAGGGGAATGTCTGTAACGCTTCCGGTGGCAGCATCGATTATTGCGATGTGGTTGCCATTTTCCCTTACCGTTGTAGTAACGTATAATCCGTTATCCGTCCAAGTCCCACGATTGCCGCGGCTCTGCTGAGGAAGCGTAATCGATCGACCTTGCTCAAGGTTAATTAAGCGAATCTCCCCGCCATAGTAAGGATAAGCTACAGCATGCTGGCGAATGGGCGAAACTTGCACCGTAAGATAAGGGGGAATGCCGAGTGATTTTTTTTCGTTAGTAACCAAATCTCGTTCATGCCAGTACTCATCTGCTGAAGCTTTCCCTCGCTCAAAACAAGTAAGCTTGTTGTTAGACAGCCAGTCGGAGCAGTACGTACGGTCCAAACGCTCAATTTGCTGTACAGAGATGAATGGTGCATCTTTACGCGTGGTAGGCTCCAAAATTGTTAGCCCTTCATTTGGAGCAGAGGCGCACGCTGTTACCATTGCGCTAATACTGATGAGTACGACGTAAGCAAAGGCTCGTACTTGATGAGTGGATATCCTGCGTTTCAGTTCTAGTCCTCCTTTCTTGTCATGTTTGAATAAGCCAACTATAAATGAACATGTTTTCCACAGTATTTCGAATTGTTTCCAACTTGTAACGTTTTTACGGTTTGTACAATTGAAACGTGATTATAAACGATGTGCCTTGATCTAAATGATCCTCAATTCGAATGGTTCCTTGCTGCTTTCTAACAAATTGTTGTACTAATGCTAGCCCTAAGCCAGTGCCTCCCGACTGTCTTGCACGATCTTTATTCACCGTATAGAATGGATCGAATATTTTCTCTCTACGTTCTAATGGAATGCCTATTCCCGTATCACGAAATTGAATCTCTACACGATCATCAAAAATACGATTCGTCACCGTAATCCTTCCGCCTTCGATGTTATATTTAATAGCATTGTCCAATACATTGATGAAAATATGAATGATGCTTTCTCGGTCTGCCCATACGATAGAGGGTTGCAGCTGTGTTGTCATCGTGAGGCCGAACTTGTCTGCTTTCCCTTTCATACGAGAACATAAATCTTCGATTAAAGCTTGCAATTCAACCTGCTCTGGATGCTGTTCGAACTCGTATTTGTCGAGCGCGGCAAGCTGCAGTACTTTTTGAACGAGATCATATAGACGTGCTGATTCTTTCTCAATGGCAGCTCGCGCTTCCCGGATAAGGTTAGGATCATCTTGATACATAGCAAGCAAATCCGTATAGGCTTTAATCGAGGTAAGTGGGGTTTTAAACTCATGACTAATATTGTTTATAAAATTGCGCTGCCCCTCTATGCTCGTTTGAATGGCCGTATTCATTTCAAAAATGCCTCGACTAAGCTCGCCTAGTTCATCTTGACGCTGTAACGTAGGAGATGTTAAATATTTTCCATTGCGAATATGATCGGTGGCTTGTTTAAGCTGCACAATTGCTTGTGCTTGTCGGTTCATATACAGCAAGCCAAGCACGAGGCTGCTCACAAGTACAATCACCCCTACGACGATGAAGCGAGAGACTAGATTGTTATAAAAGGCTTGTTCGTCATGAACAGATACTTGAAAATGAATGACACCAATCTGCTCATCTGCACCTTGAAGGGGTGCTAAATACTCCATAGTTTCACCTTTAATAAAATAAGCAATTTTATTTTGCAGGGCGTAACGTAAGGCATCTTCCACAGCCGTCGTTCTTTCAACGATTGGCAATGAATCTCCGACTTTCGTACCTGTCATATCATATAACAGTACTCTCATAGCGCTTGATGTACCGATTTCAGAAGCGAGTCGTTGCCCCTGCATTTGTAGAAACAATTGCGAATCAAGGCGGGAGCCAGCAGCAAGCCGTTCCTGAATGTGCTGATTCGCGAAATCGGCCTGCTTCTGCATGGAAATCTCTCTTTGCTCATGCTGATAGTCGGCAACTCCTTGTAGGACAAAGAAGCTTATCGCACCAATGGTTAGGAGAAGGAGTCCTGCAATAAACAAGGTGAATTTTAAGTTTAGGTTCAAACGCAATGGTCGTTTCATTTTTGCACTCCAACAGCTTTATAACCAATTCCGTACACCGTTTGCAGCATTTGCTGCTTATCATCGCCCAGCTTGGTGCGCAAACGTTGAATATGGATATCTACAGTGCGGGTTCCGCCTGCATAATCGTAGCCCCATACTTGCTCAAGCAATTCTTCACGAGTGAATATTCGCTTAAGATGACTTAGCAGCAGAGCAAGCAGATCGAATTCTTTAGGTGTTAGAGCCAGTGCTTCTCCACGGAGTAGGACGCTGCGCTGCTCGACATGGATGGTTAGCTCTCCAATACGAATATCGAGCCCATTATCTAGGGACTCTGTTTTCTCTAAACGTCTGCACAGCGCTTTCACTCGTGCAACGACTTCTCGCAAGTCAAAAGGCTTGGTCATATAATCATCGGCGCCTAATTCTAGTCCTAACAGTTTGTCCGCGATATCGTCCTTTACCGTCAGTAGTAAAATACCTACATTGCGGTCTTCCAGCTTGCGGCATACGTCAAATCCGGTCATTTTTGGCATCATTACATCGAGTACAACTGCATGTGGTTGAAAGGTTTCTGTCTTGTTTAACGCTTCTTCACCATCATAAGCCGTTTCTACAGTAAAGCCTTCACGTATTAATGCATATGCGATCGCACTGGCGATGACTTGCTCATCGTCTGCTACGAGCACTTTATAGTTCATTTCGCAGTACCTCGTTTCGTTATCGTTTCAATTCAAAAATTTTATAGTTTCCATACTAATATGAAAAAGAATGAAATGCACATGTACATTACACAAGTGTTTACAAATTTTAACTTAGTAGTATTTCAAATTTGTGATAATATCAAAATTATCCATGTCATATACTAGAAAAAAATATGGAGATGGCTACTAGACAAACATCATAGAAAACAAGAGGGGAAGATGGCTATGAAGAAATCAGCTTGGAAATGGATGTTGGCAGCGTGTATGTTGTTCGGTACGATGGCGCCAGTTGCATTGGCAGCACAAGAAACTGTACCTGCAAAAGAGTCTCAAACGGTTCAAGAAGACCGCGTTAACACAGGTCAAGTCCCGCTTCGCCAAGCGGCTTTATCGATTGGGGCTGTTGTGAAATGGGACAAGGCTGCTAACGCTGCAAAAGTCAGCTACGGTGATATCGTATGGACCGTACGTTTGAATCATGCTGTTTCGGATGTAAATGGTACTGAGTTGAAACTTAGTGCTAAGCCTGGCCTAACGGAGCAAAAGAACATGACCGTTCCGTGGGATAGCTTCAAGCAAGCCCTTAACGTTAATGCAGAGTGGAAAGATAATAAAGTGGTCGTCGATGCTTCGGATTGGAAGACGAGAGCTTCCCAATTTGTCGTGACGTGGGGACAAACGGTAGCCAATCCTCAAGCTGAGGCTGCTTTGCAGCCCTATTTGACAGAGGCGTTGAAGAAAGCGACGAAACATTTCCCATTTTCAATGACTGTGATGCAACTTGTTCCTACATTGGGCCAGCCGGTTCAATTTGTTTCTGCAACACAGCAGCATAATGGTGTTCATCTTACAGTGACCGCTACATTTAAGACAGATAAGGGGATTCCACTTCAAGTAGAGCTTCGTTATACAGCAGAAGGGCTTATTAATGAGGTATTCCCAATTTATATGCCGGCAGCAGGTTACCAGAAGCCTACCTATGACAAGGCAGGTAGCTATAAAGAAGAGTCTATCGTATTCGGTGAAGAGGCATTCAAACTTCCTGGAACGTTGACTTTACCGGCATATGCAAAAGGAATAGTGCCGGTTGTCGTGCTCGTGCACGGTTCTGGTCAGCATGATAGAGACGAGTCACATGGAGCGGGCAAGATTTTCCGTGATGTGGCAATTGGACTAGCGCAGCAAGGTGTAGCTACGGTGCGCTATGAGAAGCGGACACGTGAATACCCGAATCAAGCTGCAGGTGCAGCAGACTTTACGGTCATGCATGAAACGGTAGCGGATGCAGTTTATGCAGCGAAGTGGGCTGCGCAAGATAAACGGCTTGATAAAGCAAATGTATATGTGCTCGGACATAGCCAAGGTGGAATGCTTGTCCCGCGTATTTTGGACAACGATAAAGACAAAGCCATTCGAGGCGCTATTGTTGCGGCAGGACCTGCTGGTCCGCTTGAAGACTTAATCTTGGTGCAGATGGAAGCTCAAGTGAAACGTGCTAAGGATGGCAAGCTTCCACAAGAAGTTATTACACAATTAGAAGGGGGAGTTGCTGGATTTAAGCAGTTTTTGCAAGTGATAAAAGATAAAAAGTACAGTGTGGACAATTTGCCACCGAACTTCCCGATGGCGAAATGGTGGATGGACTTCCGCAACAATTATGCTGCTGAAGCAGCAAAAAAACAAACGGTCCCACTCTTTGTCATTCAAGGGGACAACGATGTTCAAGTGGATAAGTCACATTTAGATATGTGGAAGAAGGAACTGACGCAGCGCAACAACGTCGAGTACAAATTGTATCCGAAGCTGAACCATTTCTTTATTCCAAGCGAGCAGCCATCTACGGGTGCAGAATACGCGATCCCAGGCAACGTGCCGCTTGAAGTAGCAGAAGATGTAGCGAAGTGGATTAAGGCGCAGAAATAAGCCAGCTAAGCAGGCTTGGAGTAATTACAAAGGCATGTTATGTTGGCTGCTGCTTGCTCACTAGTTGATTACTAATTAATTGTTAGTTATTTGTTGGGGAATTACTAGGAAAATCGAGTTTGAGGCAGTCTCTTTGTAAAGGTGAACATGAAGGTCGAGTTAGGGACAGGCTTGTCCCTAAGCTCGGCCTTTTTGCCCATTGTATTCTCTCTGTTCAATATATTTACTCGTAAAGAGGATTGGCTAGTAATCAGAAATATTGTGACTTCCGCTTGATGTGAAAAGCCTTGAACAGTAAATTTTAATAGCAGAATAGCAGAATAGCAGAATAGCAGAATAGCAGAATAGCAGAATAGCAGAATAGCAGAATAGCAGAATACCAAGCTACCAAAATAGCAGGTACCAAGATAGAGCAGGTACCAAGATAGCAAGATGCCAAGATTGCAAATACCAAAAAAGCTGCAAAAGTGCAGCTTTTTTGCATGTATAACAACAGATTAGAAGAATTGCTGCAAAAGTACATTTTTATTCGTGGATTATGCCCATGTAAGGGTCAAGTCCATATTTATGTGTAAATTCCTCGTCGTCAAAATGGTTACTATTTGGTTTGAGGACGTCGCCAAGTATGGTACGCATTGAGATCTACGTACTTTTTCCCTGTCGTCCATTTGT
>NZ_JACYTN010000043.1 GCF_014841135.1 Paenibacillus arenosi | reverse complement strand
GGCTGAGAAGTTTACTTACTCGTTATGTAGAACTTTGTTAACCTTTTGGAACCGCCGTATGCGGACCCGCATGTACGGTGGTGTGAGAGGACGGGGGCTAGGCGCCCCCTCCTACTCGATCTATTCGAGGAGTGAATTTCTTGATTATGATTAGAGGAGGTTTGTTAGATGATAACGCTAAAATTCAATAGATTAATACGTGATGTACGTGATAAATGTATTCATTTTGTTCATAGTATAGCATGTATTAGAAAACGTAGAAGACTAACCAATAAAACTCCAACTATTATTTCTAATAACTGTGTAGGAGGTATTATCTATTATGATTTAGGATTACCTTTTAACTCACCTACCATTAATTTATATTTTGAACATGATGAATTTATTACATATGTAACTTATTTAGAAGAATACTCAAAAACTGAGTTGTTTGAAGACATGGATACGGAGGAAAACTTTCCCATTGGTGTATTACGGAATGAATATGGAGAAGTAAGGCTGTACTTTATGCATTTTTCATCCTTTGAGGAAGCAAAAGAAAAATGGGAGGAGCGCACGAAGCGCATAGATTTTACTAATATTTTTATCATTATGGATGGTGGGCTCCATTATTCTAAAGAAGATTTAGAACAATTCGATAACATTAAGTACAAAAATAAAATAATTCTTACTAACGGTGTTGAGTCCAGCAGTAAGTCATCATTTCCAATGTCTTTTTATGATGAAACGTATTTTTCTGGTAAATTATTGGCTCTTAAAAGTATAATCAGTAGAGAACGATATTTAGACGAGTTTGATTATGTTTCATTTTTAAATGCTAGTGGCTGTAATGAAAATACGATAGAAGGAGAACATATCTAATCTTACATAGCGTCTATGTATATGGAAGTGTAGCCAGAGGTGATGCATGATTTATAAGTTCCGGGCAGCAAGCATTTCTCTATAATGGGGGATGCTTTTTGTTTTATCTAGAATAAATATGCGTCAACGATAATAATATCTTTATTAGAGATAAAAATTTATTGAAAAACGATAAAAAATGTATTACATTTAAATAGATGATTATGAAGTGAGGTGTTTTTATGAAACGAGGTTCAACGCTTTTTTTAAAGGTGGCTGTTTTTCTGATGGGAGCGCCGATTGTTGCTTTATGTATTTTCTTCCCTATCGTAGCGATGAAAGCAGCAGCCCATTATCCGGAGTTGGCTTATTCGCAATATCCTGCTTTAATAGGTGTATATGCAACCGCAGCAGCGTTTTTCGTAGCATTATATCAAGCATTAAAGCTGTTAGGCTATATTGATAAGAATATTGCTTTCTCAGATCGATCTGTACTCGCTTTAAAGAAAATAAAATGCTGTGCGATTACAATTAGTATCTTGTTTGTGGCTGGTTTGCCACTCCTATATCTCTTTGCGGAAGTGGATGACGCTCCAGGTGTCATCTTAATAGGGCTGGTTATTATATTTGCTTCAACCGTTATCGCAGTATTTGCTGCGGTTCTTCAAAAGCTATTACAAGATGCCATTGATATAAAATCAGAAAATGATTTGACAGTCTGAGGTGAAATGAACATGGCCATAATAATCAATATTGATGTCATGCTGGCTAAAAGGAAAATGAGCGTAACCGAACTTACGGAAAAGGTTGGCATTACGATGGCTAATCTGTCTATTTTGAAAAATGGAAAGGCAAAAGCAATTCGCTTCTCTACGTTAGAGGCAATTTGCAAAGCATTGGAGTGCCAGCCTGGAGATATTTTAGAGTATAGGAACGAGGAAGAATCGTAGAGAAGCACGGATATCCTCTGGCTTTATATTCTTGCTTATCGTTGTAGGGCTATCAGCTCTTCGTACATAGGTGTATAATAATGGAATAATATCTGTCGGCAAGCGCCCCAGTCCAAAGATAAGAACTATCTAAGGCTGGGGCGTTTTTTACATGAAAATGTATGCTGAACGTACAAGTTGCTATATATGTGTAGTCAAAACGATTGTTAAGGAGGTTGTTGATGAAGCCTATATGGATTACGAATGGTGTATTGCTAAATGTAATCGACGAGACGTATTCCAAAGAAGTATTGGACTTTGTAATTAGAAATAAAGCCTTTCTGCAACCTTGGGAAATCGAACGAGATGCTGATTATTACAGCATAGCTTATCACGAATCATTGCTTCGCGAAGAATATAGAAAAATTCAAGAAGGCAGTCTGTTTAAAGTTTGGATCTATAAAGAAGATACGATTATTGGATCGATAGCACTCAGTAATATCGTAAGAGGAGCTTTTCAATCCTGTCATGTAGGATACCGAATAGATGAGCGGGAGCAAGGGAAAGGAATCATGACGGAAGCTTTGCGAGCAGTTATTGATGTGGCTTTTCAACAATTACAATTACATCGAATTGAGGCCAACATTATGCCTAGAAATAAGGCGTCTATGAGAGTAGTTGAAAAACTCGGATTTGTGCATGAAGGATTAGCTCGAAAGTATTTGAAAATAAACGGGGCATGGGAAGACCATATACATATGGTTCTACTAAATGAAGAGATGCATTGATTGAAATTTACAGCACTCATTCTAAGGAATTTGGCAGGTGATAACTTGGGAAAGGATATACATTATTCGATCGAGCCCCCAGGAAATTTTCAAGACTTAGTTGACCTTTATGAAGAGCTAGGATGGAATACCCTTCATCTCTCTAAAGATGAATTACAACAAATGTGCAGCGGGAGCTGGTACTCCGTATATGCTTATGATAATCAACAGGTAGTTGGGATGGGGCGTGTCATTTCAGATGGTGTAATCACTGGTGTGCTATGTGGAATTTGTGCTCTGCCAGGCTATCAGTCAATGGGAATCGGTAAAGAAATCGTAAAAAGGTTAACTCAACATTGTGTGGAACATCGAGTGATTCCTCAGCTTATGTGCAGTGACAGTTTGATACCTTACTATGAGTCGCTAGGATTCAAGAAATTTACTGCCGGAATGATGATCCGTATTGATCGATAACATTTTTATCAGGGGGATATCTTACATCATGAATACAGAACTGATAAATGCTGAAATAGCATATACCAAGTTATTTTCACAAAGCCATGAGGAAGAACACTTTATTAGATTTTGGGATGATGAAATTCCTGATATGTATTCGTATAATTGTACGTTAATAAAAAAGAAAAGTGCTAATTTAGCAGAAATCATTACAAATGAGCTTACATTGCGCAAAGAACAAAACAAGGATTTTTTACGAATAGAAATGAACTTTGATGTGGATAACGAGTTACTGGAGAGGTTGCCCATTAAACCTGAAGTTGCAATTTATGATTATATGTACATTAAAACGGATCAATTTAGAAATATAAATGTTAACAGTTCCTGTGTTATCAAAAAAGCTGTTACGGATGAAGTTATTGCAGATGGTAAAAAGGTAGATATATTGGCGTGTCAACAATCTATGGGATTGGAATTTGCCACAAGAAGAATTGAGCGTAAATCGAAAGTTTATCAGGTAACGAATAATCCGTTAGATTTATACGTTTGTTATGTTGCAGACATACCAGTTGGGAATTGTGAACTTATGTTACTGGGGAAAATAGCTAAAATTGAAGATTTCGACATTTTAGAAGAGCATCAAAGAAAAGGTTATGGAAGTACGGTTATTCGATATTTGCTGCAAAGTGCATACGAGCAAAATGTGCAGCATGCCTATTTAGTTACAGATCATTCAGACACGGCTAAAGAAATGTATGAAAAATGTGGATTTGAAAGAGTCGGTTATAAAACAGAGCTTCAATTTCAATTGAAATAGTGAAACGCTTCGGAAGAGTTGGAACGAGGAGGGGACTAGTATGCTTAAAGAATTAAAAGGCGAAGCAAATATGTCACTTATCGTCGGAATGTTATATTCCGCTGTTAATGAAAATGTTCAACGACTTCAACTAATCACGGGTGATATGTCTCAAGAAGAAATAGACTACAAAGGACCTACTAACCAGTTTAATAGTACGGCTCAGTTAATTAGACATCTTATGTACGTTGATCTCAACTGGGTGTACAGAATAAAAGGAGAACCGCTTCCACAGAATTTAATAGAGCAATACGGCCCTATGATAGATGAGAACAATAGAATTCCAATGATTGATAGGGTATCCTGGAACACGCTTATTTCTCAATATGAGGGTGTTATGGAAATGTTGAAAGATGCATGTGCGCAATTAACAGATGATGATCTATCTAAGGTCGTTACCTTTGGACATGAAAATGAGAAACAGGCAACGATACGCTGGGGTATATGGCATATGGCAGACCACAGTCGCTATCATCAAGCTCAGATTAATCAGCTGCGGAGATGGTTCCATGAAGAAAAGGTACATGTGAAAGAGGATGAAATCAATGCTCGGGTTACCTAAAGGCCAAGTTTACCTCGTTCCTTGGACGGAACAGTGGGAAGTTGAATGTAATGAAGAAGTGAGCAAAATTAGGTGCGAATTGAATGGCGCCATCGTGGCAATTCATCACATAGGAAGTACAGCTGTAAAAGGCTTAAGTGCCAAGCCGATTATAGATATTGCGATAGAAATAAAATCATTTGATGACGGAATTCATTGTGTATCTGGGTTGGAGAGGCTTGGATACATATACAGAGGAAGCGATGTTCTACCTGATCGGCATTATTTTAATAAAGGAGAGCCCAGAACACATCATATCAGACCGGTAGCGAGTATTTGGATAAGCAGCTGACATTGAGAGATTATTTAAGACAAAATGAAGAGGCAAGGAACGAATATCAAGAACTTAAACAAAAGTTGACGATGGAACACTCGACAAATAAGTTAGCTTATGCGGATTTAAAGACGGATTTCATAAATAGAATCATATGGGAAGCTAACAGTGGGAAGTAGTAGCTGCGTACTATTAGTAGCTCAGACTCGAAACTAGACTTACATCGCCTGTTATTTACATGTACAATATAGTAAATGGCAATACAGACAACAGACGATCCTGCCGAAGATAAGAGGTATCTATGGGTATCTATGGTAGGGTTATTCGTTTATCATTGCAGCACCTACATGCTATAAAAATCCTAATACTAGATTCTTTTTACATGGAGATATGAAAATGTTACAAAGTCTATTTGTTGTATGTATATTAACGATGATTATACACATGTTTGAAACCTTATCTTATTCACTGCGCTTAGCAGGAATTAGGGTTAATAAACTGGCAGTCGCACTATCTTTAACGGGAATTATATTGTTAGTTTCAAGAACAGCCAATCTGATTCAAGCTCCGATGACAGCCAAATTCATCGACTACGCCAAGATTGAACCTACTTTTGACGTCTTAGAATATCTTAGAATGATCCTTTTTGCCGCATCCATAGGAACTTTGTTTGCGATATTGTTATCCCCCACGTTTGCTCGTATTTGGGAAAGGGTAATCTTGAAGCTGCAGCTTGCTGGTTCTCTTCCGAAGATGATTTCAAGTGTGACCATTGGACAGTTAAAGAATGCAAAGCACTATGTGAGAAAGCCGTCCTTTCGCATTTCTAACTTTCGTTATCTAGGAATACCGAAGCGATTCATTATGTTGAATATACTCGTTACAGGCATTTATTCTGTAGGTGTATTAGCATCTTTATATGCGGCTCACTTGGTACCTGAGTTGAGTACTTCGGCATCGCAAGCATCCGGTCTAATTAACGGGATTGCAACTATACTGCTCACTATCTTTATCGATCCTCAAATTGGACTACTTACAGATAAAGCATGTCAGGATGAGAAGTACAAAGAGCAGATCGGGAGAATCTATGTCATGCTCATGGCTTCTAGATTTGTAGGAACAATCTTAGCACAACTGCTGCTCGTTCCTGCCGCGTATTTCATCAGTGAGATGGTGAAAATCTTTTAACGCTTTATTATCTTCATGGTTTTAACACTACAAGCAATTGTGCGCAAGGAAAGGATAGAGATACATGCCGTACGAGATAGAAAGCAAGTTTGTTATTTCTGTAGCTTCCAGTGCCTTATTTGATCTTTCGGAATCAGATCAAGTGTTTCAGGAAAAAGGGGAGGATGCTTACCGACAATATCAAAGAGAGCATGAAAATGAAGTGTTTGCAATGGGTGTTGCTTTCCCTCTAATTAAAAGGTTACTGAGTATTAATACTCCCCAGGAGCAGCTTGTAGAGGTAGTTTTATTATCCCGTAACGATCCTGATACGGGGCTTAGAGTATTTAAATCAATCGAACATTATGAATTGTCTATTAGTAGAGCTGTTTTTGTTGCAGGCAGCAATCCGTTTGAATATATGGGCGCATTTAATGCGAGTTTATTCTTATCAGGTAACCCAGAAGATGTTAAACAGGCGGTAGAACGTGGATATCCTGCAGGTTGTATTTATCCTTCGAATTATGTTGATGATGAAGAGGATACGGAACTGCGATTGGCATTTGATTTTGATGGTATTATTGCGGATGACTCTGCTGAATCTATTTTTCAGGGCGGCGCCTTGGAGAACTTTCATTCCCATGAAAGAGATTTAGCGGGTGAACCGTTGCCTGCTGGTCCGTTGTTGCGATTTTTCACTGAGATCGCGAATCTGCAAAAGAAAGAAATTGCAAAAAATCAAAGTGACCCAAACTATAAACCGAGAATCAGAATTGCAATTGCGACAGCGAGAAATGCTCCTGCGCACGAGAGAGTTATTACAACGCTCAGGAAGCTGGATATTCGAGTGGATGAGGCATTTTTCCTAGGGGGGATTGAGAAGAAGAGGGTGCTTAGCATATTTAAACCACATATCTTCTTTGACGATCAAGTTAGCCATATTGAGGGAGTAGCGAGAATATTCCCGTCTGTTCATGTGCCTTTTGGTGTAACGAATAAATAAATAGAAGTAGGTGTACGTATGGATACAAAACGAATAGCTGCTGAACGTGCAGTAGATTACATACAAAATGGGATGAACGTTGGCTTGGGTACTGGCTCAACTGCCTATTGGGCCATTCAGAAACTGGGCTCGAAAGTGAAGGAAGGACTACGAATTAAAGCGATTGCTACATCTGTTCAGTCGGAAGAACTTGCACGGAATCTTGGAATACCGTTGGTCTCCTTTTCTGAAATGAATGAGATTGATATCACGATTGATGGTGCGGATGAAGTAGATCAGGAGCTTAATCTGATAAAGGGTGGAGGAGGAGCGCTGTTACGAGAGAAGATCGTGGCTGCAGCTAGTAAACAACTCATTGTTATTGTGGATGAAAGTAAGTTAGTAAAGCGGTTAGGTACGTTTCCTTTACCTGTTGAGATCATTCCATTTGGGCATGAAGCGACGATAAAGAAGCTTAGCGATCTAGGCTGTGTACCAAGGTTAAGACAAGTCGATAACGAGACTTATGTCACGGACAATGGTAACTACATTGTTGACTGTCATTTTGGCAATATTGAAGCTCCACAGGATTTGCATAACCAGCTTAATTTGATAACAGGTGTGGTTGATAACGGATTGTTCGTGAAAATGACAAGACGAGTAGTAGTGGGATACCAAGATGGAGAAATAAGTGAGTTTGAAAAGTAGTTATAGATGAACTAGAACAAGTAGGTGGAAATATGGAGAGGTATACCCATCTCGGTGTATATGGAATTCTTATAAAGGACAATAAAGTACTGCTAATAAGGAAATCTAGAGGACCTCATAAAGGCAAGTGGGATTTGCCAGGGGGAAGAATGGAGTTTGGTGAACAACCCTATGAGGCTTTAAAGAGGGAGTTTTTAGAGGAAACAGGTATAAGCGAATTGGAGGGGACAATCAAGATTGCAACTTCATATACCATTACGTACCCTTTCAAGGAGAATCAGCTAGAAGAATTGCATCATATAGGTATTATCTACGATGTTACATTATTGAATGAACATTTTCGGTTAAAGACAGAAGGTGATCAACATGATTCGCTTGGAGCTGAATGGATCTGTTTAGATGATTTGCATGACCTTGAAATTACACCATTTGTTAAAGAGGTTTTTCATACATAGTACGGAGTAGTTCAGATTGATATCGTGAATCGTACTTGTATGATCGGCATATACATAATAGGCCCTACTAATCAAGGATCTGCACGCGCGTAGTAACGGAAGATACTTACATGTTAGGAAGGGGAGATGTTCATGGAACTACAGTCTATTATGCAGCATTTAGATGAAACAAGAGACGAATTAGTAGAAATGCTCAGTGGATTAAATGAAGAGCAGTTACATAAAAGGAAAAACTTGAACAGTTGGAGTATTAGTCAAATAGGTCAGCACTTATATACGGTAGAAGAATTATATGTTGTGGCTATAAGGAAAGGGCTAAAGAGCAATGAGGACTCATTTATCGAAAGTAAACCGATAGAAGTTATGCTGGATAGAAGTAAAAAGTTTGAAGCACCTGATATGGTGAAACCGACAGAGGAGTATTTAGGATACCATGAAATCTTGGAGCGACTTACTAACTCGCGTCACAAACTGTACGAATTATTACAGTCTTTAGAAGATCCGTCGGTTCTGAGTAGAAGATATTTTATACACCCGGCTTTTCAGGAGTTGTCACTATTGGAATGGGTTAAGTCACTGTACATACATGAGCAAAGGCATATGAAGCAGATTCGTGAAATTATAGATGCTGGTTATCCCTTTGACGCCTGATAGGGCGTTTTTTTGTGCTTAAAAATGGAAGGAATACATAAGTCTGAATAAGTATGCATATTACTTCAGTAAGTATGAATAAATCATGTATATGCTTATTATCTCGTTATGTATGCAGAAATGTGTCAAAAATGACGAATTTCGAAGAATTGTTTACGATAATGTGAAAATCAATACTAACAATTGGATATAGATATGATATGATAATAGTAATCTTCAATGAATGACAAAATCTCTGATTTCTTAGTAAATTGAGGAGGGTCCATCAATAGTTTAAAAAGGGGGTCTAGACATTCCATTTTCCCTGAGCAGATGAGTTCAGGTTGATTTTTGGTGTTAAGATTGCTTTTTTTAAGTCGTTGATGAGTAGCATATTGGGGATGCTCGCTAATCAAGACTGGTGGTACCATATTTTCGAGAATCATTTTTCATGTCCAAAATTAAGAATAACAAGCGCAACTAAGGAACTTGAATGGCGGCTTTTCTAAGAAAACTGCCGGCCAAAGCCACTACCCGTGCAAAATGGGGTTCAGGCCTTGGTTTTTGTGTATGCCTAGGGTTTGTAGACGAATTCTCACTACCTAACGGTAACAGAATGTTATCACTGCAATTTACCGGATTTTTCATAGCCTATAAACGTAATTATTTTAAACTATAAATCATAGTGAGAGACCATGCAGCTAGAGAACCTACAACAGTAACTACAAATATTAGCGTGTAAGGACGGTAAAAAATGAGTAACATACAAACGAAAACAGACGTTATTTTAATTGGTGCTGGCATTATGAGTGCAACGTTGGGGACATTGCTTAAAGAATTGGCACCAGAGTGGGAAATGAAAGTATTTGAGAAGCTTGCTAGCGCAGGTGAGGAAAGCTCTAACGAGTGGAACAATGCAGGTACAGGGCATGCTGCACTATGTGAGCTTAACTACACTTCCGAGAAACCAGATGGAACCGTAGACATTAGCAAGGCTGTTAAAATTAACGAGCAGTTCCAAGTATCGATGCAATTTTGGTCATATCTTGTAAGCAGTAGTTTGATACGCAATCCTCAGGACTTCATTATGCCGTTGCCTCATATGAGTATGGTACAAGGGGATAAAAATGTAGCGTTTTTGAAAAATCGTTTTGAAGCGCTGTCAAACAATCCTTTGTTCCAAGGAATGGAGTATTCTGACGATCCAGCAACACTGGAAAAATGGATTCCGCTTATTATGAAAGGCCGTACATCGAATGAGCCTATTGCAGCAACGAAGATTGATTCCGGAACGGATGTCAACTTTGGTGCTTTAACGCGACTCTTGCTTGATTATTTAGAGACCAAGAACGTTAATGTTGAATATAAGCAAAGCGTTGATGATATAAAACGTACGAGTGATGGCTTGTGGGAATTAAAAGTGCGAAATGTCGACACAGGTAAGGTGGAACGTCATATTGCTAAGTTTGTATTTATCGGGGGCGGGGGCGGAAGCTTGCATTTGCTGCAAAAATCCGGTATTCCTGAAGGTAAAGCTATCGGCGGCTTCCCGGTAAGCGGACTATTTATGGCATGTAACAACCCAGAAGTGATTGAGCAGCATCATGCAAAAGTATATGGTAAAGCACCTGTTGGTGCACCGCCAATGTCTGTGCCGCATTTGGATACTAGATATATTGACAATAAGAAGACGTTGCTCTTTGGACCGTTTGCAGGCTTTTCGCCTAAGTTCTTAAAAACAGGTTCTATCTTTGATCTAGTAACTTCCGTTAAACCGCATAATCTCGTAACGATGCTAGCGGCAGGAGCTAAAAATGTTCCATTGACGAAGTATTTGATCCAACAAGTCATGTTATCGAAGGAACAGCGCATGGCAGATTTGCGTGGGTTTGTACCAGATGCTAAGAGCGAAGATTGGGATTTGGTAGTAGCGGGTCAACGTGTACAGGTAATTAAGGATACTACTGAAGGCGGTAAAGGTACGCTTCAATTTGGAACGGAAGTTATAACTGCTGCAGATGGTTCGATCGCTGCTTTGCTTGGTGCTTCTCCTGGTGCTTCTACGGCTGTTCAAGTTATGCTGGAAGTTATGCAAAGATGCTTCCCGCAGCATATGACAGAGTGGGAGCCTAAAATAAAAGAGATGATTCCGTCCTATGGCGTGTCACTTGTGCAAAACCCTGAACTTATTAAGGAAATTCATACTCTAACAGCGCGTGCACTTGAGCTTAATAGCGAACCGCAACCCGTTGTGTAACACGGAAGTTTATATAACATATAAATGAGTTAAGCGGCCTTAGTCCTGAGTTTTATGGTACTGAGGCCGTTTTAATTTGACTGGAAGATACACCATTGGAGGAACACTTTATGCAAAATAGTATAGAAGGAATACTCTCGAATTATGCTATTGGGCAAATAGAAAGCTATCGATCAATTAATAAAGGAAGTATTTCAAATGCATATCACATTGTATCGGATCAGGGTGAATGGGTACTTCGGAAATTGAAGAATAGGGAACAAGGCATCAATGAATACATAATAGCCACGATGTTAGAAAATGATCATATCTGTCCGAGGATGATGACAAACAAATCTGACTTAGGATACAGCTGTCATGAAGCACAGTATTACAATTTACAAGCTTATATTCATCCCAGCCCTATTACAAATAGTATAGATACGTATCGACAAATGGGAAGAGCATTAGGCATATTACACAGTAAACTTAAGGATAACGAAGGCTTAATTGATCAAGAAGATAGATTTAATTTGGAGACTCTTAGATCGAATACAAGGGGCAAATTGAAGCATATCCAGAACGATGTTGCTTCCATGTTTAGCACAGACAGGTTTGAGGATGTAATGGACGAACTAGTGGTGCATCAGAATATGAATAAGACATTTATCCATGGAGATTTGGGTAAATGGAATCTACTGAGTAAGGCAGATAAGGTATATATAATTGATTTTGGTGAGGTTAGAAAAGGTGATCAGCACCTGGATATTGCCGCGTTTCTAACATCTATGATTCATGTTGACGAAGAGGAAGAGTTGATTGGTGAATATTTAGCTACATTTTATGAAGTGTACATAACCTACAATATCGATTTCAGTTGGCATTATGTAATGAAAAATGTTCAGTTGTGGATTGTAAGGGGTGTACTTGCTCTGCTTCACTATTCGAGTGATACAAATAGCTTTATGGTAAAAGCGAGAAGAATGATAGATGTAGAGTTGAAAATAAATAAAATCATTCAGGATCGATTTACTTAAATAGTGCGGCTCACATTACTGTAATTATTTTCCTTGTTTAAACTGACTACCTTATGAGTTGTGATAGTGGAGTGTCCAATGGATCTGACATGAATAAAAACCGTTCCCTACATAATCGCAGGAAGCGGTTTTTTGAATTGTATATATGATAGCTACACTTCTGTATGTAGCTTATCCAAGTAGCGGGAATTATTGTGGCAGCTGTTTCGCTGTGTGCTTACTTTTCTTTTAATAAATCAATGGTATGAGTTAGTAAACGATCGTTTCCTGATTCGCCATGGCCAGGTACAACCACTTTTATATTTTTGTATTTTTTTCTCACTTTTTCGATCGCACCTGGCCAATTTGAAACATATGATCCAGGTGTATTTACGATCTCTTTCGTGTCTAATGATTTGATCAGGCAGCCACCAAACAACATTTTATACTTTGGCAGCCAAACCACGATATTATCTTCCGTGTGACCTTTTCCCGGGTAATAAATTTCAATATCCAAACCATTTATGCGCATCTTTGATTGGTTTCTCAAATCGCCAAGTGGTCTATCAAATCCTTGTTGCTCTGCTAATTCAGCAGTCAACGCTGTGCTGTGCACTTTAATTCCTCTATTTATTAAAGTTTTAATCCCACCAACACGATCGCTATGGGCGTGTGTCACTATCGCATGTGTAACCTTCTTTTTAGGAAACTGCTTTTTTAATAACTTAAATAATTGTTCGGTAAGCTCATCATTCCAAGGCGTATCAATAAGAACTAATTCATCCGATGTTTCAAGTATTAATCCATTTGCAGGGATTCGATTTCCGTCCACTACTCCAATAGTTGTGTAAGCCCATACATTTGATTGCAGTTTTTTATGGAGACATCCTTAATGGATTGTACGGATTCGAACGTTGCCGCACTAGAGCTTGTAGCTGCATATGCAGTAGACGTCACGCCATGAGGTAGTAGAATTGACCCTGCTAGCACCATGCTCAAGCTCAATATAGTCGTGTTTTTAATATTCATGTTCAGAACTCCAATCAATATGAAATAGATGTTTGCTTGCTTAGAATAGACAAGCTGCTGTCATATTGCATAGTGATATAGTGTCATATGATAAAATTCCAATACACTATATTGGAATTTCATAAAGAACATTTGTTCAATATTTCTGATTATAGTGTTTGTGTAATCGTTTTCTTTTATTTGACATAAAAATTAGAATTGAAAAATTAAATGTGGATATACATGGGGTTAGTGATGGTTATTTCCATATTAATAATGGTATGATGATAGTAATTTACAAATGGTTATGAGTCGGAACATCGTGGATTGAAGGTAGGTAGAAGTTTGCGACGAACAAATTTTTTTTAATTGTAGCTTTAGCTATTTTAATTGTAGGTTCTATTTTTCACCCTGTCATAAGTGCGATGACTACTATTTTTGCAGCAATTGCTATACTTAAGTACATAAGCGCCTGTATACATGAGTTTGGGCATTTCCTTGTGGCCAAGCTTGCTGGTTTTGATGTAGAAGAAGTTATAATCGGCGAGAACGTTAATCGACAAGTTATAAATTTCAATTTTTTCGGTACACCGTTTTGTTCGGATATTGGAGCAGGCGGAATCACTTCTGTAAAATTAAGAGATAACAATTTTATTAAGTTGCGACTGCTTGCATTTGTACTTGGAGGAGTGATCCTCCAATTCCTTGTCAGTTGTATGGTGTGGGTCGCTTTTGGTATGGGAAATGAGCAAATGTATTTCTTGCCACTCTTATTTGGAGTAATAAATCTATGGAGTATTATAAGATGCATGCTGCCTAAGGAATATTATTTTAATGGAACACTGCATCTAAGCGATGGATTGAGGATGATACAAGTTATTAAAATGAGAATAAATGAAAGTGAATGATAGATCTAAAAGTGACGCACAATTCATAATGGAGGCTACTTCATGAGAGGGAAATCGATCAAACTTTACATAATGGGTGAAAACTATAAAAATCTTAAAACAGCAGAACTAAGCAATTGGACCGGGAAAGCTTATATTGGGCAAAGAAAACATGTTCAGACACTGCAAGGATTTGAAGAATTGTCGGCACCGGGCATTTATGTGTTGATTTCAGAACTAGAAGACTCTTTTCAAAAGAAAATATATATAGGTGAGGCGGATGAAGTAAATAAGAGGATTTCTGATCACTTTAAAAATAAAGATTGGTGGAGTGACTTTGTAATATTTATAAGCAAGGACGCTAATTTAACAAAATCTCATGTAAGATATCTCGAAAGAGAGTTGTATGAAATTTCTAAAAAAAATCAGACTACTATTGAAACTGTAAATGCTAATACCCCCCCAGGTTCAAAATTGCCACTCTCAGACTGTGATGATATGAAAGATTTTAATGAGAACATTATTTTTGTTTTAAGTAATTTAGGGATTATTGATTTTACTAAAAAGAAAGTTACTGAAATCAAGGAAGATATTGATCAGGAACGGAACAAGGATACCATTTTTTATTTAAATGTACCTGGACTGTCAACAGTGAATCAGACAACTTTTTTAAGGGCCTCTGCTTTGTACTGAACTGGCGTCATGTAGCCTAGTGTGCCATGAACACGATGTTTATTAAACCAGTTTACATAATCATATAA
>NZ_JACYTN010000042.1 GCF_014841135.1 Paenibacillus arenosi | reverse complement strand
GTTTGTTGTGCGCATTTTTCCTTGCTTGCACAAAAAAACAACGGCATAGGGAACTTCACCATGCCGTTTTAGATAATATTTTCTTTTAAGATCTAGTTTATGAGTTTAACTTAATGACATTGGGGGAGACCCTTCCCTTAATCTATTCCATTTATTTTCCATTCACCTTTTTTATTAGAAGAAATAAAAAAAACGGAATATCCTTCGATAACCCCGTTTGTTTCTAAACTTCTCGAAGTTCTCTTTACTGCCACGTATCCTTGAGTTTGTTTCATATCCCTGAACTCGTGCATCTCATTTTTTAAAACTTCGTATGAAGGAAGTTTGTAATCTTGATTATGAAATAATTTTTTAAAGTTTGTTTCATCTTTGGTGTTTACATACTTAGCGTGCAAATTAACGAGTTTAATCATTTCATTTTCGATGCCCTCATATTTGCTTTCGTCAAGAGGAGTAAACTGATTTTCAGTTTGTTCTGGAGTTGAAGGTTTTTCTCCTTGTTCCTTCTCGATTGGCGGAGTGGTTGTTTCTTTTTGACTACAACCGCTCAATAGGACACCAATAGCGATAGCCGCAATGCATAGTCTTTTTATAAAATTTCCTCCTATGAGTTGTGACTGAATAAATGTTACCATAATTTAGCTTGTGTGAACAACTAAGGATTACTAAAGGGGGAATGACAGCAAACACCACTGAAGCTGGTTCAGCTGAAGTTAATATTGGGGGCATGCATAAAGTGCATTACGCGGATTTTTTAATCTGATGTACCTTAGAACATACATACACTGGCTAGATGTTATCGAAGAGTAGTCCATATTTGTTGTGAATGGATGTTGAAAGAGGAGGGGGAAACTTGTGTACCCAATATGCACTTTTATTTTAAAACCAATCGTTTTCAATTATGATCTTCTGGGTAATATATAGATATAAAAATCCCCAGAACCCTTAATGAATAAGGAATTCTGGGGATTTGATGTATAAATCGATCTGCGTTAAAATGTAATAACTGGCGTCCCAGGAGGGATTCGAACCCCCGACCGACGGCTTAGAAGGCCGTTGCTCTATCCTGCTGAGCTACTGGGACAAATAATAACAACATCACTGATAATATCAAAAAATGAGAATGGATGCAATAGTTTGAGTTATCTTTTTTTCTTTCAATTTGTTACAGAAGCTAAACAGTGTAATGTCAGCAGTATCCCAGTGTATGGTATAATGAACAAACCCGACATAGAGAAGGGGACCATGTGGCCTGAACAGCTGACTAGCTGACAAGAAGGTAGGTGCTACTTATTACGGAACATAATCAATCGAAACCGAATGTCGTATTGTTTCCAAAAACATACGAATATTATCAAATGGAACTGACGCGTATGCTGGAGACTGAGCGTTATGCAGAGGCTGTAGCACTGTTGAAGTTCCTATTGCAATGCAGTGGAGACAATGAAGAGAGCCGAATTGAATGGCAAGCACTGCTCGAATGGCTGCTGCAAGCTTTTCCATACCTGCAAGATGAAGCGGAACAACCTTTTATACATAATATTCAGCAAACGGAAGAAGAGGTGTCTGAGCAAGATGTGATGCGTTCACAAGTATTGGAGAAACAGCAGATGGATGAACAATATATAGCGAAGATGCTTGAACGGTTGCAGGAGACTCCTTTTGATGAGAAAAAGTGGTTTATATTGGAGCAGCTAACCGTAGCAGAAGATGCTAATTTGAATGATGAACTTATCTATTTGCTGGAAACGAAGAAACTGCATCCTATTGTTCAATTCGGGATTTTACAGACACTCTGCAAACGAGGAATGACAGGTGCTGTTACCTTTTACCGTGGAAATGAGCAGTGTGTAGTAGATATTGAACATACGCCTCTCGATTATGCCTCATATCCTTCAGCCTTATTAGCGCCAGCAGAGCGTGTGCATGAGGTTGTTGCACTTCGTGAACCGTCAATTGCTTATTTTGCTCAAGAAATATGGCATCAGTTTATTAAGGCTATCTATGGAACATCGCAATATGAACAATTGCGCAGCGGTACAGAAGCTGAGGTGAATGCCTGGGCTGCAGCACTTCATCGCATAGTGGCGGGGCTTCTTCAACTTCAAGAGGAAGAATCAGTAGTGAAACAAATTTATCATATAAACAGTGATTCACGTATCGTTTATGAACAGGCATTGCGATCATTAGCTAAGTCGTTCCGACCAGAATCTTGACGAATTATGGCGAGGCTTGACAACAGGGCTTAGGGCACACATAATGGCAAAGGTGTTGCCTTGAAAAACACTATAGCTTCGGCTATAATGTAATGGTTATTTCAAGAACGTGTAAGCTATGATCTAGCTATGTGATCTTTTTGGAGGGGAAGGCATAAAATGAAAGCAACTTGGGAAAAAATAGAGAGTAACGTTGGTGTCCTTGAAGTTGAAGTTAACGCAGAGCGCGTAACTGAAGCTTTGGATCAAGCATTTAAGAAAGTTCAGAAGCGCGCAAGCGTTCCTGGCTTCCGTAAAGGTAAAGTGCCTCGCACAATTTTCGAAGCGAAATACGGTGTAGAGAGCCTCTACCAAGACGCAATCGACATCTTGCTGCCTAAAGCATACGCTGAAGCAGTTAAAGAGACATCGATTCAACCTGTTGATCAACCAGAAGTTGATGTTGAGCAATTCGCTAAAGGCGAAACGTTCAAGTTCAAAGCTAAAGTAACAGTTAAGCCTGAAGTTAAATTGGGTGACTACAAAGGCCTTAGCGTTGAGCAACAATCTGTTGAAGTAACAGAAGAAGACTTGAGTGCTGAGTTGGAGCGTTTGCAACAACGTCATGCCGAGCTAGTAATCGTTGACGAAGATACTGCAAAGAGCGGTGACACAGTAGTTATCGACTTCGAAGGTTTCGTTGATGGTGAAGCATTTGAAGGTGGACAAGCAGAGCGTTACAGCTTGGAGCTTGGTTCCAATTCCTTCATTCCTGGCTTCGAAGACCAATTGGTTGGCCTTGGAACTGGCGACTTCAAAGAAGTTGAAGTTACATTCCCTGAGCACTACCATGCTGAGAACCTTGCAGGTAAGCCTGCTGTGTTCAAAGTAAAATTGCATGAAATCAAGCGTAAACAGCTTCCAGTATTGGATGATGAGTTCGCTAAAGATGTGAGCGAGTTCGAAACGCTTGACGAATACAAAGCTGATTTGAGCAAGCAGCTTCAAGAACGTAAAGAGCGCGAAGCAGCAGCAGCACGTGAAGCAGCAGTAGTAGAAGCAGTTTCTGCTAAAGCTGAAGTTGAGATTCCACGTTCCATGATCGAATCTGAGATTCAACACATGGTTAAAGATCTTGACAACCGTCTGCGCACGCAAGGCATGAACATGGATATGTTCTTGACTCTTTCTGGCCAAACAATTGCTGACCTTCGTGAGCAAATGCAGAAAGAAGCAGACGTTCGTGTGAAAAACAACCTCGTTCTTGAGCAAGTTGCGAAGGCTGAAAGCCTCGCTATCTCTGACGAAGAGCTAGCAGAAGAGCTTGAGAAGATGGGACAAGCTTACCAACGTCCTGCGGATGAAATCCGTACGATCTTGGAGAAGAACGGTACTATCAACAACCTTCGTGAGGAAGCGCTGCTCCGCAAGACAATCAAGTTTCTTGCAGACAACAACTAATCGCATACAAGCCGAAGGTTAAACCTTTGGTTCAACATGACAAGGCACGTCAATCACGTATTGCGTGCCTTGTTTTTCCTCCTTTTTATAGGCGCTTCTCCAAATGAGTATGTATAGCGTCTTTTATCATATCGTTTGACTCCATTGAAAACAGTGTACATATTTAATAGGTTCATGCTTCATGAACAAACCATGAAAATAGCTGGATGTTCCGCCAGTTGAGCAATTCCTTTGTTGTTTTGAGGAATGAGACTAAATACATAACATAGCGTCATACACTGTAATAACGGTGTGCATATGACATTGATTACGGAACGTGATAAAATAAGTTAGTATAGCCTGATAAAGAAAAGAGGTCGGTACCATGAATTTGATTCCTATGGTCATCGAGCAGACCAATCGGGGCGAACGCTCATACGACATTTACTCCCGATTACTGAAAGACCGCATCATCTTCCTAGGAAGTGCAATTGATGATGATGTTGCAAATAGCATAATTGCTCAATTGTTGTTCTTGGAAGCAGATGATCCAGAAAAGGATATTCACTTATATATCAATTCTCCAGGTGGTTCAGTTACGGCTGGACTTGGTATATTGGATACAATGCAGCATATTAAGCCTGACGTATCTACAATTTGCGTGGGGTTGGCTGCGAGCATGGGCTCGTTGTTGCTTACAGCAGGAGCACCTGGCAAGCGTTTTGCGTTGCCAAATGCGGAAGTTATGATACACCAACCGCTTGGTGGTGTTCGTGGCCAGGCAACAGATATTAAAATTCATGCGGATTGGATCATTAAGACGAAGCAGAAGCTGAATCAGATCTATGTTGACCGTACAGGCCAACCGTATGATAAGATTGACCGCGATACAGATCGCGATTACTTTATGAGTGCGGATGAAGCGAAAGAATACGGCCTTATAGATGCTGTAATTCATTCCGGCACGGCTTTGAAGTAAGGAGGGAAGCGCATTGTTCAAATTTAATGAAGAAAAAGGCCAGTTGAAATGCTCCTTCTGCGGAAAGTCTCAAGAACAAGTACGCAAGTTGGTAGCGGGTCCTGGTGTATATATTTGTGATGAGTGCATCGAGCTTTGCAATGAAATTGTAGAAGAAGAGCTAGGTCACGAAGAAGAGATTGATCTCAAAGACATTCCGAAGCCAAAGGAAATTCGTGGGATTCTGGATCAATATGTTATTGGTCAAGATCAAGCGAAGAAGTCTTTGTCTGTGGCAGTTTATAACCACTACAAGCGCATAAACACCCAAAGCAAGATCGAGGATGTTGAGCTGCAAAAGAGTAACATTTTGCTCGTAGGTCCTACTGGATCTGGTAAGACGTTGCTTGCGCAAACGATGGCGAAGATTCTCAACGTACCATTTGCTATTGCAGATGCAACTTCTTTGACAGAAGCGGGTTACGTAGGTGAGGATGTTGAAAATATCCTGTTGAAGCTTATCCAAGCTGCTGACTACGATGTTGAGAAAGCAGAACGCGGCATCATTTACATCGATGAGATTGATAAGGTTGCTCGTAAATCTGAGAACCCATCCATCACTCGCGATGTTTCTGGTGAAGGTGTACAGCAAGCATTGTTGAAAATTCTTGAAGGTACGGTTGCTTCTGTGCCTCCGCAAGGCGGACGTAAGCATCCACATCAAGAATTCATTCAAATTGACACAACGAACATTTTGTTCATTTGCGGTGGTGCATTTGATGGCCTAGAGCAACTCATCAAGCGCCGTGTTGGTAAGAAAATTATCGGCTTCAACGCAGCTGAGGGCGGACAAAAAGACCTTAAGCCAGGTGAGTATTTGTCCATGACGCTGCCAGAAGACTTGCTGAAATTCGGTTTGATTCCTGAATTCGTAGGTCGTCTACCGGTAATCTCTACACTAGAGCCGTTGGATGAAGAAACGCTTGTGCGCATTTTGAGCGAGCCTAAGAACGCTTTGACGAAGCAGTATCAGAAGCTGTTGGAAATGGACAATGTGAAGCTTGAGTTCGAAGCAGGCGCATTGGAAGCTATTTCTCGCGAAGCGATCAAGCGTAATACAGGTGCACGTGGACTACGCGCAATTATTGAAGGAATTATGCTGGATGTCATGTATGAAGTGCCATCCCGTGACGATATTACAACTTGTGTCATTACCGAACAAGTTGTGCGTGAACGAATCATTCCGGAACTAACAACGGACCAGAAGAAAAAGGAAGAAAGCGCATAATAACGCTTGAACCTAGCAGGGGCAGTCGCCTGTACAGCGACTTTGAATGTAATAGGTGGTTGTCCCTGTTAAAGCGCCGCTAGGCGCTTTTCCGTTGTTATCCGAATTGGGAGAGAATAAACATGTATCTACGACATCAGACGAGACCTGTACAAGTTGGGAACGTAACGATTGGTGGTAATAACGAGGTCATCATTCAAAGTATGTGTACGACGAAGACGGCAGACGTTGAAGCGACCGTTGCTGAGATTCTCCGCTTGGAGGAGGCAGGGTGTCAAGTCGTGCGCGTTACCGTGAACAATGAAGAAGCGGCAAATGCGATTAAAGAAATTAAGAAGCGTATTAATATTCCGCTTGTTGCGGATATTCACTTCGATTATCGCTTGGCGCTCAAGGCGATTGAGAACGGCATTGACAAGGTACGTATCAATCCTGGTAACATTGGCCGTCGTGAGAAGGTTGAGGCGGTCGTAAAAGCGTGTAAAGAACGTGGAATTCCAATTCGTATCGGCGTAAATGCTGGCTCATTGGAAAATCATTTGTTAGAGAAGTACGGATACCCTACGCCTGAAGCTATGGTCGAAAGTGCATTGTTCCACATTGGTATTCTTGAGGAGTTGGATTTCCACGATATTATCGTATCCTTGAAGGCTTCTGATGTGCCGATGGCAATTGCTGCTTATTCCAAAGCTGCTGAAGTAATTAAGTATCCGCTTCACTTGGGGATTACAGAAGCAGGAACGCTGTTCTCTGGAACATGTAAGAGTGCGGCGGGAATCGGAGCGTTGCTATCATTGGGGTTGGGCTCGACGGTTCGTATCAGCTTGAGTGCAGATCCAGTAGAAGAAGTGAAGGTAGCGCGTGAGATCCTCAAGTCATTCGGTTTGATATCGAATGCAGCTACACTTGTATCCTGTCCGACATGTGGACGCTTAGATATCGATTTGTTCTCCATTGCTAATGAGGTGGAAGAGTACATTGCGAACGTCAAAGTACCGATTAAGGTTTCCGTACTGGGCTGTGCAGTAAATGGTCCTGGTGAAGCACGTGAAGCGGATATCGGGATTGCTGGTGCAAGAGGGGAAGGATTGTTGTTCCGCTATGGCCAAATGATACGCAAAGTACCTGAAGCTGACATGGTAGAAGAGTTGAAGAAGGAAATTGACATTATTGTAGCCGAATATGAGCGTACAGGTAAAATTCCTGGGCGTGAAAGACACTAACAGTCAAGGTGTTTTGTGCACTTCGACTGTTGGATAACAGGCCGTACACTGTGAATTACAGTTGTACGGCTTGTTTGTTTATTGGATCATTTTTGACGGAAAGCTGTTTCTGGTATCATTTGTTAGGTTAATTAACATATGTGGCCCCGCAAGAGGAGTAAAAAATTGAGTGAAAAAGCACATACTAAAGAGTATCATCACCTAATAAAATGCGCTAATCATCAAGAAATGCATAATTTTAACACTGTTTATCAAGAAAATGTTGCTAAATGATTAATAAATTCTATCACGAGTATTATATTTATTTATTTTACTTTATTGGATGATCAGGTAAAATTAATCTAGAAGTTATGTTAAGAAAGTTGACATACACCTGATTCATCAAGAATGCCATCAAGAGAAAGGGTGCGATATATGCTAGACACTTTGGAATCATGGATTGTTCTATTTAATGATAAGTGGTACCTCATGCTGATCTTTATTCTTATCGGCGCAGGACTATGGTTTTCTTTCAACACTGGATTCATCCAAGTGCGATCCGTTAAAGAAATTTTCCGTCTATTCAAGGTTCGTGAACGAAACCCTGATGATGCAGAAGATACGACAACGCCTAATAAGAAAAAAGGTGTGTCATCTTTCCAAGCCTTTGCCATGAGCACAGCTTCTCGAGTGGGAATTGGTAACTTGGCTGGCGTTGCGATTGCAATTAAGACAGGTGGTCCTGGTGCAGTATTTTGGATGTGGGTTATTGCCATCATCGGAGCTTCCTCTGCATTTATAGAGTCTACACTTGCTCAAGTATACAAAGTAAAAGATGGAAAGGCATTCCGCGGCGGTCCGGCTTATTATATGGAAAAAGCGCTTAATGCGCGTTGGCTCGGTATCGTGTTTGCACTTCTCATTATGGTCACGTATGGCTTTGTATTTAACTCAGTGCAGGCGAATACAGTAACGGCTGCTTTCGGTAATCTATTTGAAATTCAACCCATTACTATGGGTATTATTTTAGCCGTTATTACGATGATTACGATTTTTGGCGGGGTACAACGTATTGCGAAAGTATCTGCTACAGTCGTACCGATTATGGCATTAGCATACATCGGAATTGCGCTTTATGTTGTTGCAATGAACTATACACAAATTCCAGCTGTATTTAGCTCCATCATTATGAATGCGTTTGGATGGGAAGAAGCAGTTGGCGGCGGTATAGGGGCTGCCATCATGAACGGAATTAAACGAGGTTTGTTCTCGAATGAAGCTGGTATGGGTAGCGCTCCGAATGCTGCTGCAACAGCAACGGTTAGTCATCCAGCTAAACAAGGTATTATTCAATCCTTTGGTGTATTCGTTGATACATTGCTCGTATGTAGTTCGACTGCATTTATTATCTTGTTCTCTGGTGCACATTTGTCCACAGAAACAGATGGTATTCAGTTGACACAGGTTGCATTAGCATCACAAATTGGTCCATGGGCGGAATACTTTATCGCGTTTGCGATCTTCCTGTTCGCGTTCACGTCCTTAATCGGTAATTACTACTATGGACAGAGCAACATCGAGTTCATTACGAAGAAAAAAGGTTGGTTGTTGTCCTATCGTGTCGTTGTTGTAGCGATGGTACTTGTGGGCTCGGTTGCAAAAATTTCTTTGGTATGGAACTTGGCAGATACGTTTATGGGCTTCATGGCGTTTATTAACCTTATCGCTATTTTGCTTCTCGGTAAAATAGCATTTAAAGTGCTGGACGATTATAATCGTCAGCGCAAGGCTGGAAAAGAGCCTGTATTTTATGCAGACTCGATCCCTGGTCTTCAAAATGCGGATTGCTGGGAGCGCAAAAAAGTATAAGCATACCGAATTGTAACCATTACAATTTCATCGTGTGAATAATGAGATATTCGCATGACTTATAAGGAATCCGGTGAAGGGCAATACTACCAAGTATTGAACTACACCGGATTTTTTTGTGTGCTGTGAAATGGGTTTAAAGGTTGTTCAGTGCCGCAAAAGAGCTTGCGAACATGCACTTAAAGGAGGAGTAACGCGATGAATCTTAGCATGATATTAATGCTTATCAATGCTTTTTTCGCCATTATTATTGGAGTATACTTCTGGAATTTGTTGAAGAGCCAGAAGTCTAACCGTACTGCTGTTGACCGAGAGTCTCGCAAGGAGATGGACAAACTTCGCAAAATGCGTTCTGTTTCCCTTTCTAAGCCACTAGCAGAGAAAACAAGACCTGCTTCCATGAAGGACATTGTCGGTCAGCGTGACGGCTTGCGTGCGCTTAAAGCTGCGTTATGCAGTTCTAATCCGCAGCATGTCATTATTTATGGTCCTCCTGGGGTTGGCAAGACAGCGGCTGCTAGGGTTATTTTGGAGGAGGCGAAGAAAAATCCGAGCTCTCCATTTACGTTTGAATCGAAATTCACAGAAATCGATGCGACTACAGCTCGCTTTGATGAGCGTGGTATTGCAGATCCGCTTATAGGATCTGTACATGATCCTATTTACCAAGGAGCGGGTGCGATGGGAGTGGCGGGTATACCACAGCCCAAGCCTGGTGCGGTGACGAAGGCACATGGAGGCGTCTTGTTTATTGATGAGATTGGTGAGCTTCATCCGATTCAAATGAACAAGCTGCTAAAGGTGTTGGAAGATCGAAAAGTATTTTTAGAGAGTGCTTACTATCATATTGAAGACCCTAATATTCCAACACATATTCATGATATTTTTGAAAATGGCTTGCCAGCTGATTTTCGTCTCGTCGGAGCAACGACGCGTTCGCCGCAAGACATTTCGCCAGCTTTGCGTTCACGCTGCATGGAGATCTTTTTTAGACCCTTGCTGCCTGAAGAAATTGAAAGCATCGCTGAGCATGCGGTGAAAAAAATAGGATTTCCTCCTGCACCCGAAGCCGTTGATGTGTTGAAAAAGTATGCAACGAATGGTCGTGAAGCGGTTAATATTATTCAGTTGGCTGTTGGATTAGCACTGTCTGAGCATCGCTCTTCCTTAGTGGCAGCTGATGTAGAGTGGGTCATTAACAGTAGTCAGCTTACGCCTCGGCCAGATCGGAAAGTGGGTACCGCCCCTCAGGTAGGTCTTGTAAACGGATTGGCGGTATACGGTCCTAACATGGGTGCTTTGCTCGAGATTGAAGTGTCTGCTATTCGGGTTAAAAATGGACATGGCAAATATACGATTACTGGCGTTGTTGAGGAAGAGGAATTAAATGGTGGTGGTGCTCGTACACTACGTCGTAAAAGTATGGCTAAAGGTTCCATTGAGAATGTGCTGACGGTACTAAGAGCATGTGGCTACGAGACGAAAAATTATGATCTGCACATTAACTTCCCAGGGGGGTCGCCAGTTGATGGTCCGTCTGCAGGGATCGCGATGGGTGTTGCGATAGCATCAGCAATAAATGGTTGGTCCATCGATCATCGCTTAGCTATGACCGGAGAAATTAGTGTTCATGGCAGAGTGAAGCCAGTAGGTGGCGTGCTTGCCAAAGTAGAAGCGGCATTTCAAGCTGGAGCATCCCGTGTCATTATTCCGAAAGAAAATTGGCAAGAGATATTTAATGACCTTAACGGATTGCAAGTTATCCCTGTAGAATATTTTGAAGAGGTACTTAAGCACACATTTGCAGCTCAAATGCAGGATGATCCACTCCAACTGCCGAAGTCATTTGAGCGGTCTGGCGGCTCGACAGTGCCATTATTTCATGCGGAATCAACAGATGGTTTACACGGCGATAATCCCCCTTCTACAACGTGCTAATTGGTGTTTTGGGGCTTGATAAGTTACAATGGATATACATCTAACACGACAATCATGGGGGTGCCAATGCGATGGAGCCGAAACTTACACAAGTTCGAAAGCTTCCACTTCTGCCTCTACGAGGACTACTCGTCTATCCAAGCATGGTGCTTCATCTGGATGTCGGGCGTGATAAGTCCGTTAAAGCGCTCGAGCAAGCGATGCTTGAAGACCAGATGCTGCTTTTGTCCTCCCAGTCCGAAGTGAGCGTAGAGGATCCTGCGCAGGACGATATTTATCCAGTAGGGACCGTAGCTACTGTTCGTCAAATGCTTCGTTTGCCTAACAACACGATCCGGGTACTTGTTGAAGGGTTGACGAGGGCGGAAATTATTGAATATGTATCTAATGATGACTTCTATGAAGTGAAAGTTAATCTTATTGAGGAGCAGTCGGGAGCAGAGCATGAGACAGAAGCGTTCCGACGTTCGGTTCTGGCTAAGTTTGAAAGTTATGTATCTTTATCCAAGAAAGTAACTGCGGAGACATTAGCGACAGTTGCGGATATTACGGAGCCTGGAAGATTTGCTGATATGGTGGCGGGTCACTTGCCGCTTAAGCTCAAAGATAAGCAGTATTTACTTGAACTTTCCAATGTTAGAGATCGGCTAGAAGCACTGCTTGAAATGTTGGAAAATGAAAGTGAAGTACTTGAGTTGGAGCGCAAAATTCATTCTCAGGTGAAGAAGCGGATTGAGAAGACACAGAAGGAATATTACTTGCGTGAGCAGATGAAAGCTATTCAGAAGGAGTTAGGTGACAAAGAAGGCCGTGTAGGTGAAGTCGAGGAGCTTCGCGAGCAGCTTAAGTCACTAGGTGCTCCGGAAAAAGTGCTTGAGAAGCTCACTAAAGAAATCGACCGACTAGAAAAGATTCCTCCTAGTTCTGCTGAAGGTGCTGTTGTTCGCAATTACATTGACTGGGTCATGCAAATTCCATGGGGGACTCGTACAGAGGACGACATGGACTTGAACAAGGCCGAGTCTATATTAGAAGCGGATCATTATGGCCTCGAAAAACCAAAAGAGCGGGTATTAGAGTATCTTGCGGTACAACAGCTCGTTAAACAGCTGAAAGGTCCAATACTTTGTATGGTTGGACCGCCTGGTGTGGGGAAAACGTCATTGGCGCGATCCATTGCCAAGTCACTTGGACGTAAATTCGTACGGATATCGTTAGGCGGTGTGAGGGACGAAGCTGAGATTCGTGGTCATCGCCGTACGTATGTTGGAGCGATGCCAGGGCGTATTATTCAAGCGTTGAAGACAGCGGGATCGATGAATCCAGTTGTGCTCTTGGATGAAATCGATAAGATGGGTTCTGACATGAGAGGTGATCCTTCCGCTGCTATGTTGGAAGTGCTTGATCCTGAGCAGAACAATACGTTTAGCGACCATTTCATTGAGTTGCCTGTGGACTTATCCCAAGTCTTGTTTGTAACGACAGCGAATGCTGTTCATAACATACCTCGCCCGCTGCTTGATCGTATGGAATACATACCGCTGTCCGGTTATACGGAATTAGAGAAGCTGGAGATCGCGAAGCGTCATCTATTTGAGAAGCAATTGCGCGATCATGGACTTCAAGAAGAGCAATTGCAGCTGGATGACGATGTTATTCGTCGTCTCATTCGCGAATACACGCGAGAAGCGGGTGTGCGTCAGCTAGAGCAGCGTTTAGCTGCGCTTTGTCGTAAGGCGGCTAAGATTATCGTGTCCAAATCCGAAGAGACGGTCCGAATTGCTTCATCTGATATAGAGGAGTTTCTAGGCGTGCCTCGATACAGATACGGCCAATCTGAGCAAGAGCATCAGGTTGGAATCGTCACGGGGCTTGCGTGGACAGAAGTTGGCGGTGATACGCTGACGATTGAAGTGACAGTCGTTCCTGGTGCTGGCAAGTTGTTACTGACGGGTAAGCTGGGTGATGTGATGAAGGAATCTGCTCAAGCGGCATTTAGCTACATCCGTTCCAAAGCCAATGTGTGGGGATTAGAGCCTTCGTTCCATGAGAAATTGGATATACACATTCATGTTCCTGAAGGTGCTATTCCGAAAGACGGACCGTCCGCAGGGATTGCTATGGCTACGGCACTCGTTTCAGCTTTGACGAAGAGGCATGTATCGAAGGATGTTGCTATGACAGGCGAGATTACTTTGCGTGGTCGTGTACTTCCTATCGGTGGCTTGAAAGAGAAGTCCTTGGCTGCGCATCGAGCGGGTATTCAAAAAGTACTTTTCCCGCATGACAATGTGCGTGACTTGGATGATATACCAGAAAGTGTTCGCGAAGAGCTGGTATTTGTCCCTGTCCGTCATATGGATGAAGTGCTGGAGCATGCATTGCTCGACCAATAAAGGTGCTGGAGTTGTGTAAGCGACTAGGTCTTTATTTTCGATAATTAGCTTTTGTGGGACAGTAGAGTAGGTAACAAATAGTGGTGACGAATGAAGCGGGCGCCGATATAAGGCGTCCGTTATTGCGTATGTAGTATGAATAAAGGATGGTGTCGCAACATGAAAATTAAAAATGCAGAATTTATTATAAGTGCGGTAGGACCTGATCAATATCCAGAGGATGGGTTGCCGGAAATCGCGTTGGCTGGGCGCTCAAATGTAGGTAAATCCTCGTTGATCAACCGCCTTATTATGCGCAAAAACTTGGCTCGCACAAGTTCGCAGCCAGGTAAAACACAGCAATTGAACTATTATCGCATTCATACCGATAATGAGCTTTATTTTGTCGATGTACCAGGCTATGGCTTTGCTAAAGTATCAAAAACACAGCGTGCTGCTTGGGGGCGCATGATTGAAGCTTACATTCAAAATCGTGAGCCGTTGAAGCTTATTATGCAAGTCATTGACCTCCGTCATGCACCTTCCAAAGACGATGTTATGATGTATGATTGGCTGACTCACTTTGATCTGCCTGTTTGTATTGTAGCGACGAAAGCGGACAAACTGCCGCGCAGTCAGTGGCCAAAGCATTTGAAGCAGGTGAAAACAACGTTGGGCATAAAGCCAAATACACCGATTGTGATGTTCTCTTCTGAGACAGGAATGGGTAGAGAAGAATTGTGGGACATTATTGCTCAAACTGCATTTCCAGAAATGGATGCAGATATAGAAGAAGATAATAATTCATCGGAAACGTAGGTTGAAACGGCTAGAAAACAAGAAATCATGCGGTTATTTCATCGGAATGCCGTTTTCCAGCTGATTTTTCTCAAATCCTCAATAAAATAATGACTCGTCAAGAGGAAATTCGCTTTGCTCTGTAGTATAATGGTAATGTAAGCAAAGGTTCAGGAATTGAGGAGATAAAGTATGGCTAGGCGATTAGCCACAGAATATGTGAAAGCCCGTATGCAGATGACAGAGCCGCAGTTAACCTTATTTTTAAGTTCATTACCAAGTCAAACGTTAGTTTGGCGTGTTAAAGTAATGGACAACGGGAATCAAGAAGTTGTTCTTGAGGATGGTCAAGGTGATGCGATTACATTCCTGTTCGAGAAGCAAGGCAATCGGTATGTCTGTGTAACGTCTTGTCGCTTACTTCGCCCGAAGTTAACTCAGATCATGCATAAGCTTGTGATGGAGTTTCGTGGTGAGGCGGTTGTTAACCGCATTTTTGCAGGCTTTACGATGCAGTATGTATATACTGAAGGTAAGGTGTGCCAAATTGTAGAGCAACAGGGTGAGCAAGCTCGGATCGTATACGAGCAGAAAGACTTTGCTCGCGACTTGCAGATAATGTATGGTCAAGATATTGTGGAGCAGCAAATTGCTGCTATCCGTGAACAGATCAACGAGCTGTTGGACGCACGTAACCGTGATTCAGGTGATCAGGTTGCATCCATTGATCAGCAGTTGCATGCATTATCACATCAATTGTTTGTATTAGAAGCATAAGCACTGTGGAATCATACACCTAAACGATAGTCATAATAGCCGCCTCTACATAGAGGCGGTCTTTCTTGTTGTACGCCCAGCATGGGCGTCATCTCTAGGGTGAAAGTCCCGAACGGGGGCTGGCGAACGCCTACCGTTAGCCAAGAGCAAGGGTGTCTGTCGTGAGGCAGAATCTGAAGGAAGCTGGA
>NZ_JACYTN010000041.1 GCF_014841135.1 Paenibacillus arenosi | reverse complement strand
TTCCATCTGCTTGTCAAGTGCTATTTCTCATTTTTGCGCAAAAAAGAGCAGGTTATCTTTTTTCGATAAACCTACTCTTGTTCTTAATTTTTGATCCTGTGCCTTAACTTAATGACATTGCCCATTACAGAGCTTCTCCTCTAACTCTGAAATGGTATGCCTCTTCTACAACGATATAGGTAGAACCCGACGTTGTACCATATCAAATAGCCCCACTTATTTGTATAAGTGAGGCTTTCATGTAGCTCAGCGCTCGACCTTATTAGGCCATTTTCACCAAGCTGTAGTTTTTCTTACCTTTACGGATAATAATGAAGCGTCCTCCGATAGCGTGCTCTTCAGATACTTCCAAGCCCACATCGCTAACACGCTCACCGTTCATAGAAATTGCACCATTTGTAATGTCCTCGCGTGCTTGACGCTTAGACTTCACAATGCCAAGATCAACGAGCCAGTCCACGATATTTTTCGCTTCCTTCGTCGCTTCGAACGTAGGCATTTCTTTGAAGCCTTGCTCGATCTCGTCAGCCGTCAATGACTTAATGTCGCCGCTGAACAAGGCAGCTGTAATACGCTTCGCCTGCGCTAGCAATTCTTCGCTGTGTACAAAGCGAGTCATTTCTTCAGCAAGTGTAATTTGTGCTTCGCGTTTATGAGGCTCTGTCTCTACCTTTTGAGCCAACTCATCAATGCGCTCTTTAGAAAGGAACGTAAAGTATTTCAAGTATTTCACAACGTCACGGTCATCTGTATTTGCCCAGAACTGATAGAACTCGAATGGAGTTGTTTTGTTCGGATCGAGCCAGATTGCGCCGCCTGCTGTTTTACCAAACTTCGTGCCATCTGCTTTTAGCATCAATGGAATCGTAAGACCGAATGCTTTTGCCTCAGAACCTTCTTTTTTACGAATCAGATCAAGTCCGCTCGTAATGTTACCCCATTGGTCAGAACCGCCGATTTGCAACTGAACATCTTCATGCTGGTACAGATGCAGGTAGTCCAAGGACTGCAAGATTTGGTATGAGAATTCTGTAAAGGAAATACCACTGTCAAGACGGCTGGATACCACATCTTTAGCCAGCATCGTATTGATGCTAAAGTTTTTACCGTAGTCACGTAAGAACTCGATTACGTTGATTTTGTGCGTCCAGTCATAGTTATTAACCATGCGCATTTGATTGTCGCCCTCTGTTAGGAACAACTTCTTCAATTGTGCTGTAAGTGCATCTACATTCGCTTGAATTTCTTCCAACGTTTGCAAAGAGCGCTCCGATTGACGACCGCTTGGATCACCAATTGTACCTGTAGCTCCACCAATCAGGATAACTGGGCGATGACCAGCTAGCTGGAAACGTTTCAGCACCATGAAAGGAATCAAGTGACCAATATGCATACTGTCGCCTGTCGGGTCTACACCGCAGTAGAGGGAGATCGACTTCTCATTCGTAAGTTCTTTAAGGCCTTCAGCGTCTGTTTGTTGGTTAATGGCGTCGCGCCATTCCAGTTCGTCAATAATATTCACAGCTATCCCACTCCTTCGATTTATAAACTTTCCCTATTCGTTTGCTTCATGCGGCATAAAAAAATCGCCCCTTGTCTGTAAAAGACATAGGGACGATTGACCAACCGTGTTACCACCCAGATTGCACCCATGAACAATGCGCTGCCGCATACTATGGATACCACTCTCGGCGAGTTATCGTTCGCCATTCCGCTCAGCATTACCCGAGATACTCCAGAGTGTACTTCGCCTACTTAATGTGTACCGGGTTCCATCACCCCCCGGCTTTCTGAGACAGGGATTAAGCAGCTACTGCGCTCTTTCAACGTATATCGCATATAAGATTACAGACAGTATAGTTAATTAAAATAGGGATGTCAACCGAGTGAGGACAAATCGTTAAGAACGTCTGCTACATACACGGAATTTGAGGTGCTGTCACACATGACGATGATCCGATCGGAATGCAGCAGCTGCCTACGCGATATGAAGTTTCTGTTCACGATGTTGCGCAGTATTCGCTTCCTTTGCTTCCTCTAACGAACGCCATTGACGCTATTTTAGTTAAATCGCCCGGATTTCAATTCTAACGATCGTAGGAGAGCTTATTTAAGCCATTTCAGTCCATTTTCCAGCTCATTCAGGCAAATAAGCTCCCTGACGATCGTTACATTTCAAATTGAGCAAATATAAGCCGAATAGCCTCAGTGGCAACCGTTAGCGCTCCAACAAGTAAAGCAAACTTGTAACACACGAGCTTCGTGTGTTACATTTTAAGTAGAAGATACCAAGCTCACTCTATAATGCAATCTAAATCATATATTTTAACTATATAGATCACACTAACTATATAGTTCACATATCGGTATAAAGCACATACCGCTTTGATCGCATCGCTACCGCTCTATGGCGCTAGTCCGTGCGTCAAAGCGGTTTTTTGTACCCTTTTACGGCATAACATTATTGTGTCGCATCATTTTAGTTTGCTATATGAACGTTATGTACTCTATCATGCGGCGAAAGGAAGATTGCATTTGTTTGAACAGGTATATGAACAATGGATTACTGAACAAATCAAACAAGAAATCAACCCTAGAAGAAGAGAACTACTGCAAAAAGGCTTAGGTCATGGAACAGTGGAATTTTTACGATGCATTTGGTTCCCTGCGGTCGGTAATCTGAATCACCTATATCCTGAATATGAAGTGCGCGATTACAATAATGGCTATCGTTATTTGGATCTAGCATACATACCAGGTGACGCCAAGGGCTGCATCGAAATTCACGGCTACAGCTCGCATGCTAGAGACATTGATGTGAGGCGCTTTAAAGATTTATGCATGAAACAAGCTTTGCTTGCCCTTGATGACTGGCTGTTCCTCCCTATTGCATACTTGTCTATCAAAGAAGATCCCGGGGTATGCAAACAACTGATTCTATCTTTTGTAGGCAAATTTTTAGCAGAAGCAGTGCCGTCCGATTTGACGTGGTCAGAAGCCGAGACACTGCGCTTTGCCCGCAGAACCTTGGCCCCCTTCACACCAAAAGAGCTAGCTATCCATCTGCAACTGTCAGAACAACGAACTAGAGTTGTACTTCGTTCACTGCTGCATAAAAATAGGCTTGCGGTCGCAAGCGGCCATCAACGCTACCGCACGTATCGTTTGATAGCAAAGGAATGAGGTTTCTCGGTTAATGAAAATAGCGGCACGATGCCAACGAGCACTCGTACCGCTTCTACTTCCTTGAGCATATTTAACTTAATATTTTCGTAGCATTCTCTTTCACCTGATTGACCATTTCGACGAGTCGTTTTTGCTTCGTGCCGTCAAACAACTTCACAAAGCTTTGCGGCTTATCAAATGGCGGTTTTATAAGCTCTGACGCGCTATCGATATAGCCGTTCTGTACGATATAGTCCACTATCTTTTTCACAAATACAATTTGCATCTGGTTCAATGAATGATCATTAATAAATTCCGAGAATGCATCATTGGCTGCCTCCACCTCGAGCTTGGCTATTTTGCGGACGAGCAATCCAAATGGCGTATCCTGATATTCTCGCTTGTAATCGTCTGCCGAACCAAGTTCGCCGGTAAAAATACGTTCCAAACTCTCGTAATCGAGTGCCGAAAGTGGAATATTGTTGCGCAGCTTATGAATAGCAAGCGTATCCCGATTTTGCTCAATGTAACGATTGACCTTCAACTTATAATCCTCGAATGCGTAAGCTTCGTACATTTCTTTTCCTTCATGCCAACTAAGAACGGTATCCTTCAAATTCGTATAAATCGGAGCCGTGCTGTTCTTATCTACAAGAAGATTCATGAGCCCGCGCAGTTCGACGCGCACCTGTTCAAAGCTTAATAAGTTAGCATCATTCCAGAAAGATTCTTCCCCGATCATATTGATAAAGACGAGCTTATTTTTAATTTGTGGTATTGTGGTCCGCTCCAGCAACATTTTCGTGACATGCAGCAACTGCTTCTTCCCACGCTTAAAATGTGTCGTGCCTTCCCTATGCGCCAACATCAATCCATACATAAAGTTGTCGAATCGCTTCGCATGCTCATCCGCGTCATCCATGTACACAATTGGAGCAAGACATCCTATTAAGTTAGTCTTATCCGCATCTTCCAGACAAATAAACGCCGTGGCTGATTTGTACTTTTCAACATGCTGTAACTGCATTTTTACCGAAATGAGCTCTGGGTTCAGCGCTTGAACTTGGCCAGTCACCGTCTCGATCAGATCGGTGCGCATCTGTTGATAAGGCTCGTCCACATAATCGGCATGCTGCATATGCTGAATGAGTCGTACCCGCTTCGCGAAGATGGCTTCTGACAGACTTTGTGCCTCATTCCCTTCTGCGCCTTCCTTATGCTGACGGAAATATTCAAAATTGCCGAGATAGTCGAAAATAATGAAGCGTGTCTTGTCTTCCCCATCCCCGAACAACCCTTTGCACAATCTAGTACCTCGACCAATCATTTGCCAGAACTTCGCTTTTGAACGTACCCGTTTGAAAAAGACAAGATTGACGATTTCCGGTACATCAATACCTGTATCCAGCATATCCACAGATACCGCAATATGAGGTTCTTTCCCAGGTACTTTAAACTCATCGATTGAACTCTGTGCATAGTTGTCTTCCGAAATAATACGCTTAGCAAAACTGCTGTTATACTGCGGATACAGCTTGTTAAATCGATCAACGATAAACTGAGCATGTTTTTTATTTTGTGCAAAAATAATCGTCTTGCCGAGCCTGTCACCGCCCGCCACCTTAATGCCCTTTGTCATCAAATCTTCCAGTACGCGATCCACCGTGTTTTGATTAAATATAAACTCATTCACAGCAGGTGAAGGAATGAACTCTGGCATTTCTCCATCTTCGTCCGTAAAGTCTTCTTCGTAGCGAGCCTTGTCCGCTGCGGACAAATCATCGTATGTAATCCCTTGCTCTAGAAACTGCGTAGTCACTTCAATGTTATGATACGGCACCAGCACCTTGTCCATTTCGACAGCCGTTTCATACGTATACGCGTAAGTAGGCACGCCACTTTCCATTTCAAAAAAATCATACGTATTGCGATCCACTTCGGTCTTCGGCGTGGCGGTCAAGCCAACGATTAGACTATCAAAATATTCAAATATCGCACGGTACTTTTTAAAAATACTGCGGTGTGCCTCATCGACGATAATGAGATCAAAATGAGCTGGTGTAAACAAACGCTTGCCTTCCGTCGTCTTCACCTGATCAATCGCGTTCAACATGGTCGGGTAGGTGGAAAATACAATTCGCGCCGTCTTGTCCTCTTTGCTGCTCAACAAGTTACACAGCGACATATCGGGCAAATGATGTTTGAAGTCATCTTTCGCCTGCTTCACTAAAGCAGTACGATCGGCCAAGAACAAAATATTCGTCACGTATCCGCCACGGGACAATACATCTGTCAAGCTGGAGGCGGTTCTCGTCTTACCTGTACCCGTTGCCATCACAAGCAAAGAACGCCGATGTCCTGCTGCTATGTTGTCGCACACCGCGCGAATCGCTTCTTTCTGATAATAACGATCCGTAATTTGATCATTAATGACGATCTGATCGAGCGGTTTGCGCTCACTGCGACGGTTCATTAACTTCTGCAAATCCGCCTTGGCAAACATCCCGCTCACTTTACGCTGCGGTGCAGTGACACTTTCCCACATATCCGTTTCGAATCCATTCGTCGTAAAAATGATTGGCCGTCTGCCCGTCATGTTTTCCAAACAATCGGCATACAGCTTCGCTTGCTGGGTTCCTGTCTTCGGATCTATCGACGTCCGCTTCGCTTCAATAAGAGCTAATGGCAGTCCGTCTTTGCCGTAGAGCACATAATCGACACTGCCTCTCCCCTCCGCGTTCGGCATGCCTAGTACCTCTACTTCTTCCCGCACGTCGTCCCCGAACGTCCAACCTAGCAGCTTCAAGTCAACATCAATATATTTCTTACGAGTTTCATATTCGGTAATATCTTCAGGGGTGAACGTGCGCAGCCGCTGATAGTGCTCTTTGTCCGCAGTCAGCTTGTCACTCATCGCGGCGATTTGGGCTCGCAGCGCTTCAATCTCGGAATCTTTCTGCTCGATTAAACTGTCTTTCTCTTTAATCTTCGCCTCATCTAGCACTAGCTTCTCAACAGGAATATTCGCTTCTATGAACTGGCGTTCCTCGTAGTTAGCACCATAGCAATAGTCGATCCATTGAATAAACTCAAACAATGCCGCCAGCGACAGAATTGCGTCACTGCGACTTACGTTCTTATCTGTATGTACAGCAACATTGCCCAGCTTAATAATATAAGGCAGCTTGCCCCACGTCTGGTTCTCCATCGCGAAGCGGAATGTAGGCTCATGAATGAGCGACTGCAAGTTGTCTTTGTACGGCATTGTAATCGTATTGTCCGCAGCGTACACCCACTTGACAGCCAGTTCAAATGCTTTGCGACTGCCTACCGCCGCCATGGCAGGAGAGGTGGCTAGCACCCGCTCCGCTTCCATAGCTGCCAAGGCAAACATTTTGTATTCCGTTTGATCCTGTAAAAATTCAAAGTTCGCACACATCGCTGTTCACCTCTTCGTTAGAAGTTGCTCACTTACTCGAAGTACTCGCTCATCAAACTGTCAAACAGGTATTGCGTTTCGTCGATTGATTTCTTGACGATGGCTTTCTGCTCCTCGATCTTAGTAACGATCTCGGCGAATTGATTTTGAAGGTGGAGAGGAGGGATATATATTTTAATATTACTTAGCTCTTTTGCATTAATATTGGCCATTCCTACAATGTTTTTCGCCATTTTAAACAACAACTTTTTGCCATAGGTTGAGTTTAGATACGCCGAAATAAATTCACTATTCGCTCTTTGGTTCGGGACTAGACGAACTAAATAGCCTGCATATGCCATCGGCTGTTCTTCTCTATAAACTGCTGTTTTACCTACTAACTCCTTGCTATTTGTTCGATTAAATAACATTTCACCCTTATTAACCAAATGTTTCTCTAAATCTTTTTCATTGAGTTCAATGTACTTAAGATCTGAGAAATCCATATTACCTTCGTATGTTATGTTATTCATCCGCAATATTGGATATTGTAATTTTTCAGTTGAGGCTTTCTCGCTTGTACCGTACTGAATTTTTACAGCTAGGTCTTTGATTATACCTGTCTCCCACCCCTTCTCATTCGCTACAGGATCACCAAACAACTCATAAAAAGTAGATTTAATTAGATTGTCCAGCTCCACAAGCTGTTGTTTACGCATAGCAAGCAGCTCTGAGACGTTATCCAATGTTTTGGCGATTTGTTTTTGTGTTTCGAGTGGGGGGAGTGGGATAAATATGCTTTCAATTTGCTTAGAACTAATATTAGGCTGCGCACATCCAGAAGACAAATGTTGGATTTGAGTTAAGAAAAAATAAGACTTAACAAAATAATAAATGTAATTTGAACATAATTCATCTATATTAATTCGAATTAATCCCACTCGTTGATTTAACAATGCAGGATCTGTATACTCATATCTTCCTATTTTTCCGATAGTTGCGCCCGACATAGCAATTAGTATATCACCAAACTTTACATGATACGTTGAATTCCTGCTCCAAAATTCTTGAGGATAGCAAATTTCATAATCCAAATAAACCGTGTTACTTGTTAAATTACCAATACGTATAATTGGAATACCATTCTTCATAAACTGATCGCTTTTAAATGCATAGCCACCACTTACTTTGGTCACATCCCCCAACTTCACCTTCTCCCACTTACTCACTCAAAAGCCCCCTCAATTGATCCATCTTGGAAGCAATCTCAAGGTTCAATTGATCAAGTCGTCCCATAATGACATCAGGATCATCATACTCTACCTTCTCATACACCACTTCTTTATAGCGGTTAATCGACAAGTCATACTCATTCGCTACAATCGCAGACTTGTCCACAAGGAAGCTCTGTTCCGTAGGCTTGCGATCCACTTCGCCTGCTGGATTGTGGTAGCGAGCAATAATGTCAGGGATATCATTGTCTGCAATCGCAGTCCGCTTATCATCGAGCGAGTAGCCGTCTGCCTTCATATCGTAGAACCATACTTTATCGGTACCACCTGCATCTGTTCTTGTAAAAATAAGAATCGCTGTGCTAACACCTGCATACGGCTTAAACACACCGCTCGGCAGCGAGATAATCGCTTGCAAATGATGATTCTCAACCAGCTCTTTGCGCAATGACTTATGAGCCTTCGTCGAACCGAATAATACGCCGTCTGGTACGATACAAGCACAGCGTCCACCTTTGCGGAGAATGCGCAAGAAGAGCGCAACGAACAACAACTCTGTCTTTTTCGTATTGCAAATTTGCTTCAAATTATCATGAATACTTTCCGTATCAATCGTTCCCGTAAATGGAGGATTTGCCAAAATGACATCATACGCCGCAGCAATATGATTTTGCTTGGACACACTGTCCACATAATCAATTTGCGGCTGTGTAATCGAGTGAAGCATCAAATTCATCGCGGATAGGCGGAGCATCGTTCTGTCCATATCGAAGCCCGAGAACATGTCACTTGCAAAATGATCCCATTTCTCGCTCGTCATCTCCGCTTCATGCGTTTCACGCACATATTCTGCTGCGGATACTAAGAAGCCCGCTGTACCACAAGCCGGGTCACATATTTTATCGTTAGGCGTGGGCGCCAGCAAACGAACCATCATATCACGAATATGCTTCGGTGTACGGAACTGTCCGTTCTGTCCTGCCGTAGCCAACTTCCCGAGCATGTACTCGTATAGATCGCCTTGCATGTCCAAGTTTTTAATATCATGTTCATACAGTTCATCCAGACCTGTAATCATCTTTTGCAAAATTTGCGGTGTTGGAACTAAAAACATTGCGTCTTGCATATATCGTGAAAATGCCGTTGTATTCTCACCGTTCATCGATTTAATAAACGGAAACACTTTCGTGCCGATAATTTCAAAAATAATACGGGCATCTTTGTCCTTAAACTTGCTCCAGCGCATCGACTGTCCCTCTTCATCTAGCGGAAAAATCTTCGGCACTGGCGTCCCGCTTATCGCTTCAAAGCTTTCATTCTCAAGTTCCTTCTCATCCAATGAACGAATGAACATCAAGTACGTAAGCTGTTCAATGACGGTCAGTGGGTTGGTTATACCGCCTGCCCACATATCCGACCATATTTTATCTACTTTGTTGCGAACTTCTCCTGTTAGCATGTGCCTTGCTCCTATCTATTTCGTCATCATCATAGTTCTTTAGACTTATTCGACAAATTACGTAAATATCCTGTATTCGGAAAAATTTCGGATCAACCTTGTGTATCTAAAACCATTGATGCACAGAAAATGACCATACTTTATTGTAATTCGTTTTCAATGAAAGAACAAGAAAACTGCCCCCAGCTAGAGATAAGGTAAATCCATCTCACTATTCGTTTAAAAACAAAATCAAATTACCAATACGCACTAGAAGTCATGCCATTTTAAAACCGCTAGAAGCTGCCGTTACTCACATCCGCCTGATAGAGATAATTTTTTACGAGCAGCTTCATTTGAATCTCTGGACGATCAAATTTTTACAAACGAAACGCTTCGCACATGCGAGTACCGTTCTGCGCAATATCACAGCTCTCACTAAACAGCTTCCTCTAACGAACGCCATTGAGCTTATTTACGCGAAATCGTACGTTTTAAAGTTTTAACGATCGCAGGAGAGCTTATTTGCACAATATCACTCCAATATATCGCTCATTTCAACAAATAAGCTCTCTGACGACCGTTACATTTCAAAACAAGCAAATATCGGCCAAATAGCCTCTGTAGCAACCGTTAGCCGATTCTTCTCCCTGCTTGAGACTCACAGCCGCACATCGCATTCGCAGAAACGTTCTTGCCTCGCAACCACACTCTTGTAAACGCATACTGGAATCAAACGCCTCATACGTATTCCAACAAAACACTTGCCCACTTACAGCGGTTAGCCTATCATTATCCAAAAGATTATAAAGTTCTATCGATTACCAACACGAACTGGAGGCTGACATCACGTGGAACTACCCTCATTAGAAATACTGCTGTTATTACTTGCAACAGGCTTCATTGCTGCCTTTGTAGACTCGGTTGTTGGAGGCGGAGGATTGATTACGGTGCCTGCTCTACTTGCGATGGGTCTCCCCCCTCAGCTCGTATTAGGCACGAACAAGCTTGCAAGTACAATGTCCTCACTCACAAGTACACTTTCCTTTTTACGTTCTGGAAAAATTGAATTCAAACTTGTTGCGAAGTTATTTCCGTTATCGTTTGTCGGGGCGATACTCGGCACGCTCTGTGTCAATGCGATCCCCTCTGAGTTTCTAAAGCCGCTCGTCGTCATCATGCTTATTGCGGTAACCATCTATACGCTAATGAAGAAAAATTGGGGTGCAGCATCTACATACAGCGGCTTAACGATGAAAAAGGTCATTTTACTTATCGTGGCTGCAACGGCGATTGGATTTTACGATGGATTTTTCGGACCGGGAACAGGATCTTTTCTTATCTTCGTGTTCTTGCTGCTCGGGTTTGACTTTGTAAGTGCGTCTGGTAATGCGAAAGTACTTAACTTCGGCTCCAACTTAGCATCGTTTATTGCCTTTGCGATGCTGGGGTCTATTTCATATGGATACGGTATACCAATGGGGATTGCCATGATTGGTGGCGCACTTGTAGGTTCTCGTGTAGCTATTAAGCGGGGAGCTGCTTATGTCAAACCACTGTTCATTGGGATAACAATTCTACTGATAGGCAAGCAAGTGTGGGATTTATTAATAAAGTAATGGCGATCTTAGGATAGAAATTCTATATGCAAATGTAGCCAAACGCTGGCCTGAATATACCTATGCACCACGGTTGTTCTATGCAGATATAACAAAACTTCCCTCAGCATGCAGATACATAGTTTGCAGCTATAAATAACACTAGCAAAAAGAAGCCGAACCATTCTATGCTCGGCTTCTTTACTATGCTTATAGAAATAAGTAGAGAACTGCACGTACCAACGTTTATACCCGATTCACCTGCTTGAACAGCAAGTAAATAAAAAATGGAGCGCCTAACAGGGCTGTAAAAATACCGGCAGGTACATCCATTGGCACAAAAACAGTTCTACCGACCAAATCAGCCAACAATACAAAGAGCGCACCTAATATCGCCGAAACAAATAAGACGACACGATTATTATTGCCGACTAGCTTACGAGCCATATGAGGCGCCATTAAGCCCACAAAGCTAATTCCGCCCGCAATTCCTACAGCAGAACTAGCTAGTACGACACTTAGAGCAATGAACAAGAAGCGCTTTCGCTCCACTTTCATGCCAACACCAGTGGCAATGGAATCACCTAGTTCTAACACGTTCAGATTCCTTGATTGGAAAAAGGCGATAGTTGCGCATATAACGACCCAAGGTGTTAAATAGAGCACATGATTCCATGATGTACCGTACACGGTGCCAGCCATCCAACCTAATGCTTGCGAGACCATATGCAAAGGACCTGCAAGGGTAAAATATATCGTTAGTGCCCCCATCGCAGACGAGATAACGACACCGATCATGGCCATGCGCAATGGTGAACTTCCATTTTTCCAAGCAAGCACGTACGTTAAAGTTGAAGCTAAGCAACCTCCAAGCAATGCCGCCAATGGCAGCCAGCCTACACTAATTTCTCCATTCATGATCGTGATCGCGGCAACCACAGCTGCTGTTGCTCCTGAGGTCGTTCCCATTAAGTCAGGAGAAGCTAACGGATTGCGAATCAACGCTTGTAATATCGTGCCGGAAATCGCCATTGCTGCACCTACTAATAAAGCAGCTACTACGCGGGGCAAACGAAGCTGCATCACAATAAGCTCATATTTGTCTTCTCCAACTCCGATGATGGCTTTCATGACATCCGTAATCGGAATATATAAGCTTCCCAAGCCTACACTTAGCAACGTTGTAACAACTAACAAGGCGATCAAACTCACCATTTTCAGGCTAACCAGTGTTCTTCCATTATGGTCAGAGCTATTCGCTCGCTTCCATTTAATACTGACCAAGTGCCTTCCTCCTTACAAGCAGAACTACAAAAGGGACACCTAGTATGGCCGTTGTAACACCAACAGGCACTTCTTTGGCAACTAGCAAAAATCGAGACAACAAATCGGCCAGTACTAAGAAGGCCCCGCCTAACACCGCACTGTATGGCAGCAGCCAACGATGATCATTACCAATTAACCAGCGTGATATATGTGGGATCATAATGCCAACGAAGCTGATAGGACCTGCGAGCGCAACACTTCCTCCAGCCAGTATGACGACCACAACAATCGTCAGCACCTTGATCCACATCGTACGCTGCCCGAGTCCTGTCGCCACATCGTCACCCATTGACATCACATTAAGCGAGCGTGACATCGACCAAGCAATAACCCATGCCGTGATAAAATAAGGCAGCATCTGAAGTGTATGCTCCATCGAGCTGTTAGACACAGAGCCTGTTAACCAGTACAACGCCCCCTCTAACGTGGCATTGCTAATGAGCATAAATAAAGAATTCAAGGAAGAAGCAAAAGACGCCAAAGCTGATCCCGTAAGAATCAGCTTCAGTGGCGTCATTCCTCCCTTTCCTATCATCGCTATTATAAAAATGAGACCTGCTGTTATACCCGCTCCAATAAAGCCAAACCACATCAACTCTGAGAAAGAAAATACTGCGCCATACCAATAAAGCATCGATACGATTGCCAAAGCAGCACCTGCGTTAACACCTAATATAGAAGGTGAGGCAAGTGGATTTCTTGTCATCGCTTGCAGCAGCACCCCAGCTATCGCAAGACTGCTGCCAATAACAGCCGCAGTCAAAGCCCGAGGTACTCTAGATGTTCGTATAATGAGCTGCTCATCACTGCCTGTAAACGATGTATAGGCTTGAATCACCGTAACAAAATCAAAGTTCTGTAGTCCAAATAAAACACTTGCAGCAGTTGCTCCTACAAGTAGAAACACTGCTGCAATGAATCCCAGAGCTTTTCTTTTGTCACTGGACAAAAGAGAGTTCATGTCCTTCTTCCCCTCTTACACAGTTAAGATATAGTCATTATCCTTTAATTAGCCTTTAATATCTTGATAGTACTTTTCAATATCAGCTACCAATAGTTTAGCTGCAATCATGCCTCCAGCGGAGTTCCAGATCGCCTCATCCACTTGATAAATTTGACCATTTTTATTTACCTTCATATTTTGTGCGATTGGGTCACCAAGCCATTCCTTTGCTGTATCAGAAGCTGCCGTTTCACCACTACGGTCGGATGCAAAGTAGAACAATACATCGCCATCCAGCTTACTGATTTGCTCTTTTGTAATCTCTTCAGCAAATTTATCTTGATTTTGCTCTGTAGTTCTAGCAATCCCCATCTTCTCTATTACAACGCCAGCGAAGTTATCCTTGTAATAAGCTCTAGCCTTACCTGCTTGGAAACGAGCAAGCGATACTTGTAAGTTCGCTTTATCTCCTAGTCTAGCTCCCGCCTCTTTCGTTAATTTATCGAAATCAGCAATTACTTGCTGACCCTTTTCCTCAAGATTCAACGCTTGAGCGTACAGTGTGAAATTCTCGATCATACTGTCGCCTAGATTTTCAGTCATTACGGTAGGCGCAATCGCAGTTAATTGGTCGTAAATTTTTTCTTGTCTAACCTTCGTACCTAGAATCAAGTCTGGGTCTAGGCTTGCGATTAACTCCATATTCGGCTGCGTCTCATCGCCAACTACCGTTACACCTTCCATTTGATCTTTAATGTGATCATACCAAGGATCTCCAATCCAAGACTTAACCGCCCCCACTGGTTTGATTCCCAATTCCAATAAAGTCTCTGTGCCCTGTGTCGTTAACACCACAATTTTTTGAGGTGTTCCCTCAACCTTTGCCTCTCCCATCGCATGTTTAATCGTTCTAACTTCTGCGGTAGCAGCTTCTTTTTTCGGTTGAGCGTTGTCTGAACTTGCTGGCTTAGCCTCATTGCTCGTACAAGCAGTTAGCAGCGTAAGTATCATAATAATTAATGCTGATGTCTTCAATGTTTTCACGTTTCCCGCTCCTATTTTGTAATAATGAAAATCATTATCAATAATAAATAAAAAAATAATTGCCTTTCGTTACCGATGCGCAAACGGTGCTGTAAATGTTACAATTACAACACTAATATACATGATGGCCTGTTTCAATAGATGGTGCTTTGAAATGGACATAATGAAGGAAGTGTAACACATCATGAATATCATCGACGGCCAACAGCAATCGAAAGAATGGATCACGCTTTCCCTACTCTATCTTATGGAGAATAAAGTCTACTCTGACATTAAGATCACAGAGATAGCTAAGAAATCCGGCCTAGTTAGACAAACGATCTATCGCAATTATCAAGACAAAGATGATATTTTATATGAATATTTATGTCATCAACTCAATATGATGGACAGCGAAATTACCAAAGACCAGCTGTCAGGCGAAGCGATATTTATTGCATTTTTCAACATGTGGAAGGAATTTGTACCTAATTCTTTATTTCAAAATATTCATGCGGCTGATCGTAAAATTAGACAAATTATATATAGAAGCTTGGAATACTTTGTTCAAACTAAATATTTGAACTATTTTATACCAGCACAGATGTCAGTTGGCCCACTCCAGCATTATGCTTTACGATCCTTATCTTCTATGTTACACGGTATATTAATCGAATGGAGCTTGCAGCACTATCAACAATCTCCTGAAGAGATTGGCAAGCTTACGTATCAGTTAACTGATTCCACTCGTGAATATTGTCTTCAAGGTGCAATGGATAAAGAACGCAAATTGAACTTATAATAAAACCTATGATCTGCATAATTCAAGAAAGGGTTTGTCTGTTTGGACATTATGTCTATACAAACGAACCCTTTCTTTTGTGTGCTAAAAAAAGAGGGTGCATTAAAAACAGGACGGCTCCATCTATAAGGTATCCCCTGCATAGATCTGGAGATTTCGAATCTCCAGGCAGCTATAAAAAATCAGCTGGCGAAAAAAATATCTTAATATTCCTTGACAGGAATATTCCATTCAGAGTATATTCTAAACACAAGATGAGCAAACAAGAAATGATGAAGGAAAGTGAGGTGAACATACCAACGTATGGACATTGGAACATTTAGCGCTCTGGCTGAACCGAATCGATTACGAATCGTCGAGCTGCTTGCCCATGGTCCATTGACAGTTGGAGAAATCGCCGAGCGACTCAACCTTCGGCAGCCTCAAGCTTCCAAGCATCTACGTGTCCTGCTGGACGCACGATTGGTAACGGTGCATGCCGATGCAAACCGCCGCAACTATGCACTGCAAATGGAACCACTGCAAGAAATGGATGCATGGTTGAATAACTACCGTCGCATGTGGAATGAACGATTCGACAACTTAGACCAATATCTACAAGAGCTTCAGAGCAAGTCACAACAATAAATGTTAACTAACCCTTAGGAGGAATAATAATGATGATGAGCAAAATGTTATTCAAAGCAGAAGGTAACGTACTGACAATGGAAAGAACGTTCAACGCACCTACTGAGCTTGTATTCAAAGTATTTTCGGATTCGGAGCATCTTAAACAATGGTTCGGACCTCGCGGATGGAGCATCCCGGTAAGTAATCTGGACTTCCGTCCTGGTGGCGCTTGGCATTATTGTATGAAGTGTGAAGATCGCAATCAGGGAGACTTCTACGGCATGGAATCTTGGGGCAAATCCGTCTATAAAGAAATCGTTGCCAACGAAAAACTCGTCTACGTCGATTACTTCTCAGATGCAGAAGGCAATGTTTCAGACAATATGCCTGCTGTTGAAGTTACGTTGACATTTGAGACGGTTGATGGAAAAACGAAGCTTACAAGCATCGGTCACTATGCAACGGATGAAGCATTACAAACCGTCATCGATATGGGGATGGAGCAAGGCATTACTGAAACGTGGGACCGCTTGGAAGAGCACTTGGAAAGCTTTCAATAATTTGCGTCAAGAGAGGGTACGCCGCCCTCTCTTTTTTTGCGACCTTAAAGAACAGTTCTAGATTAATTACATAATCAATTGTGCCTACTACTACTACGTATCATAGAGATAAGCTCTGTCTTATAAAGACCTTGCCACACGGAAGCCGAGATCCTCAATTCGAGACGTCGGATGACTGCGGCGCCGGCATGTTGCACCACAACCCCTAGCCTCTTCCGCCCAACTTCCTCCACGGAAAATTCGATAGGAGCCATAAACATCAGCATCATAAATATTCCAGCACCATTCCCACACGTTTCCCAACATATCATAGATTCGATCATCCCTTAAGTGAACTTCACCAGCAGGAATTGTTATCATCGGATACTCGGCTATCACTTTCCTTAGTTAGCTATTGCTTCCTTAGCTGCTATTTCAGCTTCGCTAACGTTTCAATCGCCTGCTCTTCGGTCGGCAAGAAGAAAATATCATTTCCGTTATTGCACTCATAGATAAAATCCTTCAAGCTTTTGCTTGAATAAACCGTGAAATCTCCTACAATAGCTACCTTCACATAATAGTTAATAAACTTCTGAAGAATATCGCCTGCTAGACGTGTTTTCAGATCAAAGAAGCTTTCGCTCAATATCGATTTGTGCAAAACGATACGATCACAATCTGACTCATATCGCACGGTTGCCATCAAATCCAAGGCAGACTGCACATCATTAATAAGTACCTCGTTCTCATCGCCGCTCACAACAGCAACATATTTTCCGCTAACTTCAACCTTCGTTATTTTCATAATGATCCTCCTTTAAACCTGTTTACATAGTCCTCACAAATGTAGCGGTTATCTTCACCATTAACGGGCGGAATATTCGCGACTCTAAAGAAACTAAGACCAACTACCATCGCTAATAACCCATAAGCTGCGCTTGGGGAATCCTCCACAGACATATGACCCGTCTTATTGCCGTAATCGAAAATTTTGGCGATGCCATGTAAATCAGCCATATAGCTCTTCGATACGACTTCCTGTAAGGTAGGATCTATTGCCGCTTTGGAGAAAAACTGTACGAAAAGTCTCCCTTGGTCCTCGTACGGGATATACATGTTTTCAGTACCATCCAGCTGTGAAACGTTAATTTTTTTATCTGCATCATCCCGATAAGGCGTTAGAATATGCTTGAGCGTAACGTCCATCATTTCCGCTGGAGTCATCGTTGATTCAATTTCTGCTTGTATCATTTGACCGTAGTAGGCCATGAATGCCTTGAAAGCTTCAACCGTCAAATTATCCTTGTTCTTAAAATAATAAGTGACGACTCCTTTCGAGCAGTCTGCATGCTCAGCAACTTTATCCAGCGTCATACCATCGATCCCATATATGCTAATACAGGTTAAGGTGGCGTTAATAACCTCTGCACGGCGGATCGGTTCCATTCCTAGTTTGGGCATCTTTTCACCTTTTTTATTTATACTGTACAGTCGGAATAAATAAAATAATAACCTATGATTTGCCAATCCGTCAATATACATGAAGCAGATTATCGTACATTCAAATTGACACCCTATAAAAATGTTCTCGAAGTAACCTTGTTTTTAGATCGAGTAGGAGGGGGCGCCTAGCCCCCGTCCTCTCACACCACCGTACATGCGGGTCCGCATACGGCGGTTCCAAAAGGTTAACAAAGTTCTACATAACGAGTAAGTAAACTTCTCAGCCC
>NZ_JACYTN010000040.1 GCF_014841135.1 Paenibacillus arenosi | reverse complement strand
CTTCCTTCAGATTCTGCCTCACGACAGACACCCTTGCTCTTGGCTAACGGTAGGCGTTCGCCAGCCCCCGTTCGGGACTTTCACCCTAGAGATGACGCCCATGCTGGGCGTACAACAATAAGACTCAGAGACAGTTCGTCACTAAGTCTTGCTGCATAGCTGCATATAAGTTATTTTTTCGAGGATATCGACTTTACACTTACACATCTAAACTGCGTACATACATTTCCCGCTTTACGTACAAAAAAAGGAGCTTTTCGCTCCCTTTTCCATTTATGTGGCTGATATTTTGCGAGTTCGTCTACGCTTAACTAACTCTGGCCATGCCACCCCAAACATAATGAGAGCAACGCCGCCCCATTGAAGCAAGCTTACTTGCTCGTGAAGGACGAGCATAGACATCACAATGGCCATTGGAAGCTCCATCGCTCCTAAAATAGAAGCCATACCAGCACCCGTAAGTGGCACTCCTTTTGCAAAGAACAGTGTAGATAGTACAGGACCCATAATACCTAGAATTAAACCGTATTTGCCTAGCCCATCGAAAATAATCGACGGCTCGAAGAAGAATGTAGGTGTTACGACGATAGCAGCTACGATAAAGCCACCTGTTACCATATAGGCAGTACGTGTTAAAGAGTCAGCATCTGTCGCTACACGACCACTAACAAAAATAAATATCGTATATGTCAGAGCCGATAATAACCCGTAGATAATACCTTGCGTGTGGAACGTAACTCCCTTAGAGAGCATTCCGCCCGCAATAACTGTTCCTACTAACAATGGAATAAGTGCAACCAATTTCTCTTTAGCAGGAAATTTGCGTGTTGTGATCGCTTCCAATACAACACCCATCCAAGTAAACTGGAACAACAGCAATATTGCGAAGGAAGCGGATACATATTGCAAGCTCTGATAATAGAAGACACCTGTTAGACCCGTAGAGGAGCCTACAACAAGCAAGAACAGCGCTTCATTCATAGACGGCTGGCGACTGCCCTTTCCAACCTGCTTAGAGCCTGCCAGATTCTTACCACCTACTAAGCCCCATAGAATCAAAGTACCTATCAGCAGTTGAATACCTACTACATCATTGACGATGAAACCTTCACCATAAGCAAGTTTTACAAATGTAGATAATACCCCGTAGAAGCATGCTCCCAGCAGTACATAAATAATACCTTTCACTTCAACCATTCACCTCAAAATTAATAAATAAGAAAAGGGCCTTAACGTATAAGACCCTTAACTTACTATTTTATATGGGATTAAACTTCTTTCAAAATTCCTTTAATAAGTGCAACGAATGAAGTTCTTACTTGTGCAGCTACCTCGATAACTTCTTCGTGGTTAAGCGGTTGGTCGAGAATACCGCAAGCCATGTTCGTCAAGCAAGAAATACCTAGTACGTTCAAGCCTGCATGGTTCGCTACGATTACTTCTGGTACCGTAGACATACCTACTGCATCAGCGCCAAGCGTACGAATCATGCGAATTTCAGCTGGAGTTTCATAAGCTGGGCCTGTCCACCAAGCGTAAACACCCTGCTGCATGTTAATACCTTGACCATCTGCAACACGTAGAGCCAATTCACGAAGCTCTGGGTTGTATGCTTTGGACAAGTCTTGGAAACGAACGCCTAGCTCGTCGTTGTTAGGCCCCATTAGCGGGTTGTTCATAACAAGGTTCAAGTGGTCTGTAATAAGCATTAGCTCACCAGCTTTGTAGCTCGTGTTAACCGCGCCACAAGCGTTTGTAATGATAACATTCTCTACGCCCAATGCTTTCATTACACGTACTGGGAACGTAACATCATCCAAGGAATAACCCTCATAGTAGTGGAAGCGACCTTTCATAGCTACAACGATCTTGCCTTCCAATTCACCGATAACAAGCTCATTTGCATGCCCTACTGCCTCAGACTTAGCAAAGTGAGGAATTTCGCTGTAAGGAATAACAACCGCGTTAGCAAGATCGTCTGCAAGTCCGCCAAGGCCAGAACCAAGAATCATACCGATTGTTGGACGAAGATTCGTCTTTGTCAAAATAAAGTCTTTTGCTTCATTAATATGCGCTGTTTGATGCATAATAAAACCCTCCGTGTCTAAACATAATGTAGTAACTATTATTAAAGTTATCGATATCTTATTATAACTTGTTTCTGATTATTATACGAACATACCTGCAATGGTTGCACTTAGCAAAGAAGCAAGCACCCCTGCGAACATCGCTCTTAGACCGATCGAAGCAATTTCAGCACGACGCTCAGGAACAAGGCTTCCGATACCGCCTACACAGATTGCAATCGAGGAGAAGTTAGCAAATCCGCACAATGCGAATGTAATAATCACTTGTGTCTTCTCAGATAGTGTGCCCATTACTGGAGCAAAGTTAGAGTATGCAACAAACTCGTTCAACACAATTTTTTGACCGATAAACGTACCAGCTTGTACAGCTTCAGACCAAGGAACACCGATTGCTAGTGCCAATGGAGCAAAGATATATCCAAAGATTTGCTCAAGTGTAATGCTAAATCCGAACCAGCCGCCAACTGCGCCAAGACCACCATTCAACATAGCGATGAGGGACGTCATCGCAAGCAACATCGCACCAATTGTAGCTGCTAGCTTCATACCGTCGATTGCACCAACGGAAATTGCCTCAATCAAGTTAACCGATTCACCTTGATTTTTCTTCACATCAATTGTAAATGTGCGTTCGGAATTGTCCGTTTCAGGCATGAACAACTTCGCCATAATTAGTCCGGAAGGCATGGACATAAAGCACGCTGCCAACAAGAACTTAAGGTCAACACCCATTCCTGCGATACCAGCCAATACAGAACCGGATACGGATGCTAGACCACCCGTTACTACCGCGAACAACTCAGACTTTGTCATTTTAGGAAGGAATGGTTTAACAACTAGTGGTGCTTCAGACTGACCTACAAAGATATTCGCAGCCGCAGACAAGGATTCCGGCTTACTTGTACCGAGAAGCTTAGAGATAGCACCGCCAAGTACACGAATAATAAATTGCATAATGCCTAGATGATAAAGCGCTGCAATAAGTGCACCGAAGAAAATAACGAGCGGCAATACTTGGAATGCAAACACGAAGAAAATTCCGCTATCTGCGCTTCCATTCGCTGCCTTATCATATAGTCCGCCAAACAAGAACATAATTCCTTCATTCGCATAGCCGATCAAACCATTAACAAAGTCAGACAGCGTACCCATTACTTTTACGCCGTATTCATTTTTAATAGCTAAGTAAGCGAAGGTAATTTGCAGCAGCAAACCAAGCAATATCGTACGCGGTTTAATCGCTTTACGATTCGAAGACATTAGAAAACCGATTCCAAAAATAACTGCAATCCCTATCAAGCCGCTTAACACGTTCATGAGATGTCCTCCCTAAGATGGATGTGTGACAAGCTTTTCACTCGTAATGAGCAAAAAGCCACACAACTAAAACTCAACAATCTAAATCTTAATACCCGCTGCCTTCATTGCTGCCGCCATCTGTAACGATAGCAACACTTGCGCTTGCACCAATACGGCTTGCTCCTGCTTCTACCATTGCCAATGCATCTTCACGAGTACGAATACCTCCAGAAGCCTTCACTCCACAGGCATCTCCTACTGTCTCACGCATCATTCGAATGTGCTCAACTGTTGCTCCACCTGTACCAAAACCTGTAGACGTTTTCACGAAATCCAAACCTGTTTCACGAGCCAAGCGGCAAGCTTCTACGATTTGAGCATCTGTCAAGTAACAAGTTTCCAAGATGATTTTCACGATTACACCTGTGTTTGCTTCATCACGAAGTTCCGTAAACGCACGCATTTCACGCTCAACTTGCTCCCAACGTCCGTTCAATACGTCGCTGATACTTATTACATAGTCGATTTCAGTTGCACCGTTTGCAATTGCATCTTTAGCTTCGAATACTTTCGTTGCCAATGTATTAGCCCCAAGTGGGAACCCGATAACTGTGCAAATGTCCACTCCGCTATCTTTTAATTCCTCTGCTGCAAGAGCTACATAACAAGGCTCAACACAAACCGAAGCGAATTGATATTGTTTTGCCTCTTGGCAAAGTTCTACGATTTGCTCATCTTGTACATTAGGTTTCAATAACGTATGGTCAATCATGTTTGCAAGTTGTTGGTTCATCTTGAATCTTCCCTTCTTCATCCCATTAGTTTGCGTTCAATTGATCTAGCATCGCTTGAGCTGTGAATTGGTCTGTTACAAGCACATTTACATAACGCCCTCGTAATGCACCTAACATCACATCTACTTTTTCACGTCCACCTGCTGCTAGAATACTCGTTTCCTTCTTTGCTAGAACATCCAGTTCAATCCCTATTGTACGTTCGTCTAAATCTGTAGAGCAGATTTGTCCATCTCTATTAATATAACGAGCGCAAATGTCACCGACTGCTTTCGTCTGATCCAACGCTTTCATTTCATCAGCCGATAAATAGCCAGCTTTCATGAGGACAGAATTACTATGATGCGTACCTGTTGTTACGATTGCAATGTTTGCTTCACGACCAATTTCCAATACTTTTTTAATGTGCTTGTCCGATACTATCGCTTGTTTGACAAGCGTATGGTCCACAATTGCGGGAACCGGAACATAGTATGGAGTTGTATGAAATGCAGCGCTTACAAGACTGGCAATTTCGAAAGCGTACGTATCTGCCGAGAAACTTATTCCGCCGTTCAGCTGAACGACTCTTACATTTTGCACATGCTTAGAAGTCATTTTGCCGGCGATCTTATACAGTGTCGTTCCCCAAGTGACGCCAATCGTATCACCGTCCTTGACAATGTCATGAACATATTGGGCTACACTCTCAGATATTACCTCTTTTATAACTTCTGAATCATTCACAGGTGCCATCGTAATGACGCACTTTTTCAAATTGAAATGCTGTTGAAACTGTTCCTTCAAGCTCGAGCAGTAATCGACCGGATCAAACACTTCAATCTTAACGACACCGCTTTGCTTTGCCAGCTTTAAGTAACGTGACACAGAAGGCCGAGATATTCCCAGCTTTTCTGCAATCTCCTTCTGGCTGAGGTCCATTTGATAATAAAGTTTTGCAACTTCTACTACAATGTAAGGCTTTTCATTTTCAATCATAAAAATGTTGTCTCCTTACTGCACCCTATCAAAATTAGCAAATCAGTTTCGATACGTTATCATTTCTCTATGAAATTATGTCAAAGAAGTATTTATCATTTGATTACATAGTACCTGAAAAACGCTTACAACGTCAACTATACTAGGTGTGTTAACGTTTTCCAAATAAAATTAATATCTTCCATGAAATTAATTTCATCCATAAAAAACCAAATGATCAATATCATATCAAAAAAAGCACCGACATGCTCGGTGCTCTACTATTAGTATATTCTATTTCTAATATTTCAAGTTACAATATCGATTACTACCGATAAAAATATCAACGCTGCCAAGTATACTCTATAAGTTGGGTCTCAAAATGTTCATGCTTCTCTACCATTTGAGAGGTTTCTGTAAAACCACTGCGCTCATAAAAACGCCGTCCTTGCTCATTTTTGTCCTCTACCCACGCTACAAGCTTATTCATGTGAGGCATTGTAGTCAGAAAATTAGACAATAGCAATCGTCCAGCACCTGCATTCTGCCGTTCTGGCTGCACATAGATACGTAGCAACTCATATTCGCCGGCTGCTTCCTGGCTCATGACTTGGGCAAATGCAATAATAGAACCCTCAGCTTCACAAACATAAAAATGTCGTTCCGCTCTCTGCTCGTCTCTTTCTGCACCCTGCTCCAGACTATCTACACTGTAAGCTTTACTGACGAACTCATCGATAAAAGATTGCGGATAAATATTACCGTATGCGGCATTCCAAGACTGCCTAGCGACCGTTTGAATATGGCTAGCATCTTCCTTTAAAACTGGACGAATATTCATCACATTTACCCCTCTACATGTTAGTATCTAGCTAGTAAGCAAGCGAATAACATCTGCGCGATTCTCTAAGTATCATGTCCGCCTTCAGGTTACGAGGCAATCTACGATCATTTTTCATATCCTCCCATGGTTTAAATGAGACCGGAATATAACACCACCAAGGTGCGTAGCCGTCAGGAGTCCCCACAAACTCAATGATCGTAATTGGTTTCGGAAGATCTATTGAAGTAGTGTCTGATAGAGTTCCTTCCACATCCAGACACAACTGGCTGTACGATCTCATTTCATAACTTCCTCCACGCACCTCAATTACATAATCGCCATGCGAAATATCCTGATTGCTATTACATCGTACTCCAGAAAAATAACGCTGTTCCAACCGCAGTCCATACACCATTGGCATTACCCTTTGTTTGCGAGGAAAAGTACTTTGAATTATACTTTGTTTCGTCACGTAAAGGTACATGTCCTCATAGCAATCATGAAAAGTACCTGCTACATAGAATGACTTCAGATCCACGGTTTGTTTCATATGAATATATCTCCTTTTGAGCACGCTTGGCAACCCCTGGAAACGCAAAAAAGGACAATCCTCAAGTAATGAGAATTGTCCGATGCTTTCGGCCACTGTGCTATACGTTTTTTGGTTAATCTTAACATATCATAGTCGCTATGAACTGTAAATGTTGAATTACTGTCCCTCTACTTCGTCCATTCGCTTCAATTCAATTTTACGGATACGGTGACGTTCCTTTTCAAGAATCGTGAACATAACCCCTTCCACTACAATCTTACTCCCACGCTTGCCTTCTGGATGACGATCGTACAACCAACCTGCAATCGTATCAAAATCATCGCTTTCTAGATGAGTACCAAGTAGGTCATTGACATCGCTGAGCAATACTTTACCATCTACACGATAATGACCATCATCTACACGCTCCACCTCTGCGCGCTCTTCGGCATCAAATTCATCCCGAATTTCACCGACGATTTCTTCAAGAATATCCTCAATCGTAATCATACCTGATGTACCGCCGTATTCATCGACTAGTATCGCCATATGAATATGATCTTGCTGCATTTTTCGCAGCAATTGCTTAACAGGCATAGCTTCTGACACCGTCAGTACAGGACGAATTAAGTTTTTCAAAGGTTGTTCACGAAGCGTCCCATCCATTGTAAGGAATAACTGCTTCATATTGACCATACCAATTACGTTGTCCTTGTCATTGTGTATGACAGGATAACGAGTGTACTGTTCCTCGCGCATAATTGGAATGTTCTCCATTACAGTAAGATCCCCATCCAATGAGATCATATCGGTACGCGGTACCATAATCTCTTTGGCCAACAATTCATCAAAAGCAAAAATACGACTTACATATCCATACTCTGTGTTGTTGATCTTACCACTTTCGTAACTCTCACTTAATATAATTTGAAGCTCTTCTTCCGAGTGAGCCTCTTCATGCTCACTTGCAGGCTTCAATCCGAACAAACGAATAAGTGCATTCGCTGAACCATTCAAGAGCCAAATAAACGGGTACATAATTTTATAAAAGAAAATGATTGGCTTCGCTAACAGCAAAGTAATCTTTTCTGCTTTTTGAATAGCCAATGACTTGGGAGCTAATTCACCTACAACCACATGGATGTATGTCATCAGAACAAACGCAATCACAAAGGAAAGGATTCCAGCCAGCTCAGGTTTTAAGCCAAACTCGTCAAATAAAGGATGAAGAAGTTTCTCGACAGTCGGTTCCCCTAACCATCCTAATCCAAGCGCGGTAATGGTAATACCCAATTGACAAGCAGACAAGTATCCATCTAAGTTGCTGATTACTTTTTTGGCTGCCAGGGCGTTTTTTTGTCCTTCCAATACCAATTGATCGATACGGCTCGTACGAATTTTGACAATAGCAAACTCCGTTGCTACAAAAAAGGCTGTCAATGCAATCAGTAAAGCAATGAGGATAAACTCAACCGTGGGAATTTCCATTAGATATGTACCTTCTCCTTTTGACAATAGATTTCATAATTTTTGCAATAAAGTTACTCTTATTATAATTTCTTATTTCGAAAGTTACAAAGTCTGAATACAGTCGTATTTGACCCTCTCCACACTAAACATGACTATATAGTCAGTGCAGCAACCCTTTCTGTACGGTTACGCCACCACAATCCAATTCATACGCCCACGCTGTTTTTAATTTACCCTATTTTTTATTAGATGTTACTTACCCTTATTTTTAATTTTATACCTGTTTATTATGAGTATTTCACGGTTAGGTAATATGTACCACGCATGTAAACGATACAACTTGTTCATCTTTATTAGTATATATTACGTTATTGAAATTACTGGAATTTAAGTATTGTAAATCCCTATTTCCAGTTGACACCCCCTAATAGATCAGCGTATGATCATGAATATTCAACTACGTTTTTTTATAATTATAAACGTTGCGGACAGGAGGAACACATCATGTCAACTCATCAAGCAGCCGCTTCCAGTGCAACGAATCGCAAGGACAAGCATCCACCGGGCTTGTATGTACTATTTTTCACAGAAATGTGGGAAAGATTCAGTTACTATGGAATGAGAGCTATGCTCGTACTTTACTTAACTACCGCGTTAATCAGCGGAGGGTTGGGTTTCTCAGAAAGTACCGCTCTTACGGTTTACGGTATTTTTACCGGAGCATGTTACTTCACACCACTATTGGGCGGATATTTATCTGACAAATATCTCGGAAGAAGGCTTGCAGTAACGATTGGCGGTATATCTATTGCAATCGGTAACTTCGCTCTATTTATGGATCAAACCACGACAATGCTGTACATCGGCCTTGCGTTTATCATTATCGGTAATGGATTCTTCAAACCGAATGTATCTACGCTCGTCGGCGATTTGTATCCGAAGGGTGACCGTCGTGTCGACTCCGCTTATACGATATTCTACATGGGTATTAATGTCGGCAGCTTGTTCGCACCGCTTGTGTGCGGCTACTTGGCAGAGCAGTTGTTCAAAATTCCTATGGCTGATACGATCTTGTATGGTTATAAATATGCATTCTTAGCGTCCGGTATCGGAATGGTAATCGGGCAAATTATATTCAATACGTTGGCTCCTAAATATCTTGGTGATATCGGTAATGCACCTGTGCGTAGTAAAATCGATCAAAAGACTGCTGCAGTAAAGACGCCATTAACACCACTTGAGAAGCAGCGCACAAAAGTTATTTTAATTATCACATGCTTTGTTATTTTCTTCTGGGCAGGATTTGAACAAGCTGGCGGTTTGTTAACATTGTATACAAATCAGTTTGTTGATAAAACGTTATTCGGATTTGAAATTCCGACGTCGTGGTTCCAGTCCATTAACCCATTGTTCATTATCATTCTCGCACCAATCGTCTCTGCACTATGGTTAAAGCTTGCTCGATCCAAACGTGGTGACCTGAGCTTCGGAGTTAAAATGGGACTAGGGATGGTACTATTGGGTGTAGGTTACATGGTACTGCTAGTAGCAGTTATGCAAACAGGTAGCGATCCGAATAGCGTTATATCTCAAGCTCATATTATGTTTATTGTTGGAACATACTTCTTCCACACACTTGGGGAACTGTTCTTGTCGCCAGTTGGTTTGTCCATTGTAAACAAAATTTCTCCTGTTAAACTAACTTCCCTATTAATGGGAGTATGGTTATCTAGTACAGGGATTGCGAACATACTTGGAAGCCAGTTCGCATCCAACATTACAACACTCGGCTACTTCAATGTATTTGCCATCATTGGTGCTGCTGCTATCGTCCTTGGCTTGGTTCTCATGCTATTGTCGAAGAAACTCAGCTCTATGGCGCAAGTATCCGAACTATAATAAAGGATCACATTGATATGGAACAGCCCTTATCCTCCTATAGGACAAGGGCTGTTTTGTATGATTTTCAGAAGATTGCATATTGAATGGCATCTTGCGAGCTGCCCTTACGCATGCAAAAAAAGTAACCCAGATGGTTCACTGGATTACTTTCTCACATGAGGCGTATTAGACTGCATACACTTCAAAATCCCATAATGAATATCCCCAAGTCGTGCCTCGCTTACGTCCATTCATTTTTATATATCTGCACCTGATATCCTTAAGGTTATTAAATTCTTCAACCCCGCCTACACCGTTATCGTTCGTAACAACGGTTTGCCAATTGACATTGTCATCAGATATATCAATGGTATACGATTGAGCATGGGATTCCCAATTCAATACGACTCGCTGAACTTCCGTTTGTTCTAATAAATCAATACAAATCCATTCTTCGTCACTTCCAACAACACTGCCCCATCTTGTACCCTCAACACCATTATTCACATTTTCTTTCGTGAAGATAGAAGTTTCTTCTGACGAGCAGGTAACTGGCTTGCCCAGTGCACAATTCGTATCTTTATATCCCGTCTGAATCGTTACACAATCATTACATTGCTCGATGTAACCAGAGAAATTTTTAACTCGTATGCGTATTTCCACATGACTATCATACGCAAGATTCGTTATTTCATAGGTATTCAGCAATGTAGTTCCATGCAGCGTATCATTCACATATATCTCATAGCTATACAGGTACTCTTCCTGAATAACCTCCGTCCAATCTAATTTCACTTTGTTCAGATCTAACATCTTGCAAGTGAGACCCATATCAGTCATGGTTGTACGAGCATGCTCGCTTATCTTCTTAGGATATCCGCGTTCCTCTCTCTTTTGAACAATCAATTGTTTAATCTTCAATATCGTTTCTAGTTCTAAAGACTTTAACAACAACAATTTATCTTCAACTTTATAGTTGGTGATATTCGCTCCAATTTTCCCTTTCAAAAATACTTTTTGAAGACTATGTGCATGTTTAATGATTTCTTCTAATTCACTGATCACCGGGTAGTGAATAACCTTTAAGAACTTCGCTAAGAAGTAACGAGAGCCTGCAATAACTGCCAAAGCATTTTCCATACGATGATATACAGTTAATCGTTCCTCTTGGATATCATAATGTAGCTGAAACAGCTCATTCATTCGCTCGTACAACTTGAAGTCCTCGTTAACAAGCAAGAAGCTGTCTTCGAATTTTCTAATTAAAATTTCAACAATCTCTTCTGTAAAAATATAATCTTCGTCATAAAGATAATAAATGTACTTGAAGCTATCTTCCAAATGATTAAAGGCATTTTGGATATGTATTTCTTCGTACGGGTGCCCTGATATACCAGGAACATCAGAGATGGTAAACGTTCCGTCTTCCTCATTATAAGATTGAAGTCCAATTACATGAACACCATCTGGCAAATGTGCTAAATGCGGCAAATGATTTTGCGACGCCCACATATATAAGGTTTGATTTGCTGCAAGTTTTTCTTGCACATACGGATACGAGGAAGACATAGTAGGAAAATATCGATACAATACATAGATCCCAACATGCGCTAATTCACTTAGTGTTTTTATATTCAATGTCCAACGTTCTTGCCCATTATCAATGGTATGCTCTAAAATGTCATCCGTCTCCACATAAGCATCAAAAAAAAGATAATCCACGGGTATTCCTTTTTCAAGCAATTCGGCAAGGTATTGAGCTTTGAAACAATTGAGATACCGATACTTATAGTAGTCCATATGATTTACATTCAAAGTAATCCCTCCTTGAGAATAAAGCCTAAACAAGTATGAAATACATTTAGTAAATGAGGATCTTGCAACACTATCACGAGAAGCAGATAGCAAGGCGTGATAGGTATCAAAATAAATCGAAATATGGAGTGATGTGAGGGTTAAAAAAAGCAATCTAGTACTCAATAGTATAAAATCCAATATATTTGTAGTTATAGTAGCATACACTCAGACTCATAACAATAAATCAGTTAAAAGTTAGCGCATGCTTAGCGGGCAGACAACAAGGCCCGGCCTACATAATCTATTTCCTCGGCCGGGCCTTGTCAAAGTTAGACGATATATTTCATCCTCTTGCAATTTTTATACAAGTTAAGCTTCCGTCCAAGAGGTTCTTACATACCCCAGCTTCATACCTATACGTTCCATATTCCGATGACTCTGTGATAGGAAAGCACATTGACTAATTGCTAGACTGCAATCATTAGACCTCGCTTCAGCTAATCTTGTTTGCAGCATCATACTGTGCAATCCGCGGTTGCGATATTCCGGCAATGTTGCAGCAAAAGTAAGTGAAGCCAAATGATTGTTCATATATATGACACTCGCTGCCGCTGGAACTTCATCCACATACGCGATAAAAAACTTCCAGCCTCGACGATGATACAGCACCTTATTATTTTGAGCTACATAAGAAATGCCGTCATCCGACAAACCCGTACCTCTGCAGTTAATGGTCGCATACAGATCAAACTGATCTTCTTGAACTTCCTTGATGGTGACTCCATCCAGAACTTCTTCAGTATGCAATCTTGGTTCCGTGTACAATGAGCAATGGAATCCTGATTGATATAGTCCTAAGTCTGCTAAGCGCTTCAAAAAGCTTTGATCGACCATAGAAGGAATAATTTCGAACTGAACTTTTCTGTCTCTGCTTCTATAAAAATCAACAATCGGCTCAACAACTTCAATGTCAGCGCTTGTTAGGCCCTTTACCGTATTAAATGTTGGCCACGGCATCGTTCGACTATAGTAGCATATCGCATTTCCAATCCGCTGAATCTCAATCCCCTCAGGGTTATCTGGCCTGTTCTGAATCGCAATCATACGTTCTGTCATATAGTCGATTTCTGAAGATTCGATATTCTGGATCAATTGTTGCGTTGGAATGGTAGGGTTCATATCTTGCCTCATTACGTATCTTTAGTTATTATCTTAATTTCATTTTGTGAAGAGTATGTAATGACACTGCCTTGTGCATCTTCTATATGAATCTTAGTAGGTAGTGGTGCTGCTATGACGTCAGACATAAACCATTGTCGCCCTTCTTTGACCAAGATGATTAATCCATCTTCATCTCCGACTGGTGTAAACGTGTCACTTTGTCCCAGCCAATAGTTTATGCCCAATTCTGTCTTCATTACTTCCACTGCCGCTCTTACATCAGGAACAGGAACTCCTACTTCGCTTATATTAATATAGCTGGATATGGAGAAGTTTTCATTTGAAGCGTTAGAAAGATTGTGTCTCGCAATGCATTCAAGAATATTACCTTCTGGATCTAAGAAGTAGAAAGAATGTGCATTCCAATCTTCAAAATGTACAATGGTTTGTCCATCCTCTTGAATCGGGTTCACCTTTTGTCGTACGAACTCCAGCGAATCTTGGATTTGGTTTTCAGGAATATTGATGGCAAAATGATACGAAGAAGGCAATGTCTCCTCCGTTCGTTCGAAACATAGCGCAGTACTGCCAACCTGTACACTAAATGAGTGCTCTGTCGTTTCTATTAATTCCAATCCAAGTACTTGATGATAAAAATGCTGCATTTCATTTAGCAATTTACATTGAGCTTCTACTTTAATAATCTTCATCTCGTCTGCCCCCATGTTGTCTGAAATTATATATAAAACAATTATGCTGCTCAACGTCTTATAACTTGTACTTAAACTTCGACAACCCCTTTAACATCATAAGGATAATCGATATGTTTCTTAATGACTTCAACCGCTTCTTTAGAGACATATAGCTCAACCATATATAAGGCAAGATCTATTGCTGTCGCAACCCCTCCAGCGGTAATTACATTTCCATCTTTCACAATTCTTGCATGAACAACTTCTTCACAGTAAGGTTCAAGCAGATCATATGCATTCGGATGAGTCGTAGCTTTTTTATTTTCCAAAAATCCAGCTGCCCCAAGCAATAGCGCACCCGTGCATACAGATACAATCGTATCCACTTTCTCCGCCTGCTTCAGCCATTCAATAAACTCTTTATCGTATCTTAGCTTACGAGTTCCTATTCCACCAGGCACATACAGCAAGTCATATTGAGAAAGGTCAGGCTTTACTTTCGTTACTTTCACCGTAAATCCTAGCTCATCCGTAATTTCTTCTGTTAGCCCACAAATATCCCAGGTCGTACCCTGTGTTTTGACGAAATTGTTTAAACGATAAATCACATCATAAAATCCAATAAAGTCCAAAAACGTAATTCCATTAAAGAGTACAAACCCAATCTTCATTGTTCTGCCTCCTCATTCGTAGGTATCACTTTATAATTAAAGACCAAATGCTGCGAACACTTGGTCTTTACAGTACGATTATCTACTATTTTTCTAGCTAGTTGTTTATTCATTAGGAACGAAAGACTATTCTCGCACAATTATATTTATAGTTATATTTTACCTTTGTTTTCCTCTATGTACAAGCACATCCTCTATTTTAGTTATAATACTAGTAGAGTTGTATTTCTATAAAATGCTATCATCTACTCTGTTTAATCAGACTGTTCATAGTTTTAGCAAGTAGCATTCGTAGTAGAGATTACGGTCATTTTTCATTTTGGAAAAATAACGGTTCAGGATGGTTTCAAATTTACACGGCCATTGTTTAAGAGGACTATGAGAAAAGCCGTTTACATGGAGTGGTATGACTAATGAAATATCGATAACGAATGAAGTTAATCGTAAAAATAGCAGGTTGACGTTCACCATTCAGAATCTTTTTCAATCTATCTCTTATTCTAATGCTGCATGGTGCAGAAGCTTCTGTCTACGGAGTGCTTCTTCAATCGTTTGTTGCAAATGTTGGACAATCGCTTCTGAGTGGTCATTTAAGAAGAAGTGTCCACCCTCAAATTGGTAAGTTGTACACGTTCCTTCTGTATACTGCCCCCACTCATTCAATTCCTGGAGGGTAATGTCATCTTGAATTCCTCCAAGAACTGAGAAATCACATGTCAAGCGAGTAGACTTAGGTTGGATTTGATACGTTTCCAAAGCTTTCAGATCTGCTCTAAGCATTGGGACAAATAGTTTTACTAGCTCCGCATCCTGGAATAGTTCTGGGGGTGTGCCTCCTAGCTTTATAATCTCCTTCTCGAATTGCTCAGGCAAAAGCGTGTGCAGAGGACTTTTCCGTCCAGGCAGATGCGGTGCCTTTCTTGCGGACATGCACATATAAAGCGGCATCTGCCCCGTTCGCTGCACAACCCGGTGTGCTAATTCAAGAGAAACTACACATCCCATACTGTATCCAAAAAATGAAAACGGACCAGATCCAATTTTATCTTTAATAGTATGATAAACATCCTCAACCACTTCATCCATACAGTCCAAAAGTGGTACTTCCGTTCTTGCGCCCCTCCCTGCAAGTTCGACAGGCAAAAGTTCAATTTTTGAAGAGTCAATATACTTTTTCCATCGGGCATATATAGCAGATGAACCACCTGCGTAAGGTAGACAAAATAATTTAACTGGCTGCATCATCCCACTCCTTCTTCAGTCATTTATGAGCGTAACTACATAATATGAACAATATACTATTGGTAATATCTAACGTCCAGAAATAATTAGCATTCAAACATCAAACCGCGAACATTTGCCACCCAACCTTGAGAGGTAATTATTTCATTGATCGTATTTTGTGATATTCCAAGTTTTCCACGATCCTGTGAAGCATCAAGAATCTCAATAGTTAGTTGCGCCAAATCTGAAGCTGTTGACCATAAGCCCGCTGCAGATGGATAAGGATATATACAATACTTATTATCGATCACGTTTCCATATTTATTGTGGCCACAAGCAAAATTAATCTCGTTTTCTCCCCACATTTCACATATGTAACTACTATATTTCATCCCTAATGGTTTAAATATCAATTCTTGAGCTACCTTAGGAAAAGTCTTGCTTGTAACGTCTTCTATTACCTGTTGAATGACACAATAGCCCGTATCTGAGTAGTGAAAGGCTGTCCCAGGTACATTGCTAATCATTGCTGGTTCAGGACAATATGCAGTTTTTCCTTCTAGTAAATCGAGCATAGTGGGGACACCTTGAGAAGAATCATAATCACCAAAACTATGATCTGGATCTTGGATTCCTGATTGGTGACTAAGAAGTTTGCGTAATGTAACTTTATGAATGGATGTCAAATGACAACTCGGTACTTTCCACGAAATAAGCTTGTCATTCACATCCTCATCTAGATCAACAATACTTTGTTCGACTAGTTTTAAGACTATCAGTGCTGTAACAAACTTACTAATCGAACAGGCATTAAACATCGTTTGATGGTTGATCGGACTACTACCGCCCTCTTCACACAAACCAAATTCTTCAACTCGACTTAGCTTTCCATTTTCGATGATAGCCATACTGAGCCCACTAACTTGAAAATGCTTCATCCGCTCCATGATATCTCTGTTCGATAGCATCTTTTTTAGTACCTTCTCTCTTAACTATGTTGACTGCGCATTTATCATTATGCTGAATCAATCGTTCGATAGACTGTGGATAACATAGATCGGACTGCAGTTATTCAAACATTGTCTTACCTTCCATAACGTTCTTTAAAAATATTTCTTTCGGATAAGGAATTACGATATCTGGTATTTCATCCTCACTAAAGAAACATAGCTCCTCTGCTTCTCCATCCTTTGCTTCTAGCTTCCCGCCTATTATGGAACATCCAAATACGATAACCAAATACTCCACTTGATGACCATTGCTATATTGGTACTGATACTTTTCTCCACCAAATACGCCTATGATTTGGTTTGGTACAATCGTTAAACCCGTCTCTTCGTATACTTCCCGCACAATCGCTAGAGCAGGTGTCTCTCCGATCTCAATGGCTCCTGCTGGCAAGCCCCAAGTTTGTTCGTTACCTTTTCGGATAAAAAGAATGTGACCCTCTTCATTCCTGACTACCGCCGCAACGGAAGGCATAAACAGGAGCCCAGCTCCTACTTTGTCTCTCAAATTTTGATAATAGGGTGACATAGACATTTCGATTCAAACCCCTTTACTAATTTCATGTGCAGCTATCGTTTAATTCCATCAAGCAGTTCAGTCCAGATGAAGCTGTTCCCGAGCCTGAATCCAATACATTCATCCCTGCAACCTGCAATGCATCCGTACAAGGCGTCAGCCACTGCCGCTCCTAATCCTGCTGCTAAACCATATGATCTTCCGTAAGCCAATGTCTTTCTAATGCACAGGATACCAATTGGTCCGACCGAAGCTGCTATGGAAATACCGATAATGATTCCTGTCAATAAAGTAGTCATTTCGTTACCTCGCTGTATAAATATGAAGAATGTAAAAGTGTATTTGAAAATTTGCTTAGCTACCGCGCTTCCAATTCCTGCTTTCCGATACTTTTTCATAACAAAAAATTCTTCTTTATGCAATTCAGAAGCTCGAATACATTCAACATTCATTTGAAATTAGCATCTTTTTAAATATTTCTACTATTTCAGCTGAACCGTGAAAGCATTGCGGACTAAACCTAATGCTGTTCCTAGAATAAGACTAACAATTTGATATATTCTTAGCATTAATGCGTCTATTCCACCAGCTACATTCTCCCCGCTTACCTGCTTCCAATCACCCAACACATTCATAAAAGCAATCGACAACAGAGGTGCTATTACGATGATGAGCAAGGCAAACGGCCAGAATTTATTTTGATAGAGCAAACCAGTGGGTAAGGCGTACAAGATGATAAGCGTGAAAATGATAATCTCTTTTCTGATAGGTCCCTCGTATTGCCCGATAATGATAGATATAACTTCTAAAGAAACCGCATAAACAAAGCTAAGTATTATTGCCATTGCAAGAGCGCTCTGTTTCGAACGAACCATGATTAGACGCCTCCTTATCTATATTTCAAAGTGGTCCCTATGCCTGCTGGATAGCGCCCTAGTGATACTAGTTTCTTAATACGCCAACTTTTCCTTGTTTTAAATCCTTAAACACGGGTTTTTGTACTTTATTGATAGTTTTGATATCGATATCTTCTATTCGCTTAAATATAAGCCGCAAAGACTCATTATGTGGGTCTGTGAAAATAAGACGCTCACCATCTGCGGCAATCCTTCCTTGCAAATCAGCTTCTACCTGAAACAGAAACATAACGAACACAACTTCAGTTCCATCTGGATATGTATACTCCATTCGCTCACCTGTATTTATGGAGTCTAAACTGGAACCCAGAACTTCAAGTCCCGTTTCTTCCTTTACTTCTCTAATCATCGTTTCTTCAATGGTTTCACCATGATCCATGCCTCCACCTGGCAATCCCCAATCACCATAATCCGAGCGTTTCTGCAGTAGGATTCTCCCTTGGTTATCTCGAATAATGGCTCCGCCTGTTACAATGATCCGTCTCGTCATAATTGTCCGTCCTTTTATGTATGTTTATCTTATTAAATAAGATTCTCGATAGAGCTTCTATTCTCATATTCGTCTAAATTCATTCCACTCTTTAATTTCCATTCTCTTCTTCCATTCATTGAACAATTTCTCACAACAGCTGCTGCCGCTGATGGAGAGGTGAATTCCACATCTTTTGCAAGTTCAAAAAAACTGCTACTATTCGAGATTATGAAATAACCTTCTTGTTCAAGCTGATTTCTTAACCTTACATAATTATGGCTAGAAAAACTATTCACAAGATCCTTTCGTATAGAAGATCCTTTCAGAAGTCTATATGCTCCGTCTTCTACTACTAGCATCGCTTCTCTTGTCTCTTCATCTTTAGTTCCAGGTTGGATCGGCTACACTTAGTTGGACAATAAAAATAAGGGCTAGTAGAATGAAGAGAATAATACTAGGAGCGGATCTACTATGCCAAAACAAAGACGTACATTTACAGCAGAATTCAAAAGACA
>NZ_JACYTN010000004.1 GCF_014841135.1 Paenibacillus arenosi | reverse complement strand
CCAAGTACGGAAGGGATAAGCGCTGAAAGCATCTAAGCGCGAAGCCCCCCTCAAGATGAGATTTCCCAATTAGTAAGACCCCTTGAAGACGACGAGGTTGATAGGTTCGGGGTGGAAGCACAGTAATGTGTGGAGCTGACGAATACTAATAGGTCGAGGGCTTATCCTAATGAATATACAAGAAGCGTTTTAATCACTTTGCGATCAGTTTTCAAGGTATAACCTTGATAGGGAAGTAACCGAAAGGGAACATTCCTATACAGATTTAGATGGTGTGATATTTTTCTGTAGCAATACAGGAAATATATCCATCGCAAAAATCATGTTTGGTGACGATGGCGGAGGGGTTCCACGCGTACCCATCCCGAACACGAACGTTAAGTCCTCCAGCGCCGATGGTACTTGGACCGCAGGGTCCTGGGAGAGTAGGACGTTGCCAAGCTACCTGAACTTTAGGTTTAGGTAATCGGACTCTCGATATGGGTCCTATGAGTAGTGATTAATATTCCCTGATAGCTCAGTTGGTAGAGCACTCGACTGTTAATCGAGTTGTCACAGGTTCGAGTCCTGTTCGGGGAGCCATCTTGCTCTCATAGCTCAGTAGGTAGAGTGCATCCATGGTAAGGATGAGGTCACCGGTTCGATCCCGGTTGAGAGCTCCAAAGCAATATTTCACTTTATACTTCATGAATAAGGCCCGTTGGTCAAGGGGTTAAGACACCTCCCTTTCACGGAGGTAACAGGGGTTCGAATCCCCTACGGGTCACCAACTTATGGACGCTTAGCTCAGCTGGGAGAGCATCTGCCTTACAAGCAGAGGGTCGGCGGTTCGATCCCGTCAGCGTCCACCATAATATGCCGGTGTAGCTCAGTTGGTAGAGCGGCTGACTTGTAATCAGTAGGTCGTGGGTTCGACTCCTATCGCCGGCACCATTTAACCATTGGGGATTAGCCAAGCGGTAAGGCAACGGACTTTGACTCCGTCATGCATAGGTTCAAATCCTATATCCCCAGCCATTTAGTAAGAGCCATTAGCTCAGTTGGTAGAGCACCTGACTTTTAATCAGGGTGTCGTAGGTTCGAGTCCTACATGGCTCACCAGTTATATAATGTTGTGCGCGTGTGGCGGAATTGGCAGACGCACCAGACTTAGGATCTGGCGCCTTTGGCGTGGGGGTTCAAGTCCCTCCACGCGCACCATTTATTAAATACCTTAAAGAATGTAAGGATTTTAACTGGAACAGGTATACACCTTCACAAATGTGTGAAAGTGATGTATACTGAATATCTGAATAACTTATCTCATGCGCGTATGGCGGAATTGGCAGACGCACCAGACTTAGGATCTGGCGGGCAACCGTGGGGGTTCAAGTCCCTCTACGCGCACCATCTATTATTTTCGATTGTGATTATTTACACAGATCGGAATTGAAGTACTAATATAATGGCTGTTATTGATTCTCGAAAGAACGAGAGATTGAATAACGATATGCGGACATAGCTCAGTGGTAGAGTATCGCCTTGCCAAGGCGAGGGTCGCGGGTTCGAATCCCGTTGTCCGCTCCAGAATATGCGCCCTTAGCTCAGCTGGATAGAGCGTTTGACTACGAATCAAAAGGTCAGGAGTTCGAATCTCTTAGGGCGCGCCATTTTCATATTATCGGGATGTAGCTCAGCTTGGTAGAGCACTTGGTTTGGGACCAAGGGGTCGCATGTTCAAATCGTGTCATCCCGACCAGTTATGCGGGTGTAGTTCAATGGTAGAACTTTAGCCTTCCAAGCTAATAGCGTGGGTTCGATTCCCATCACCCGCTCCATTCATCTTCACAATTTCAGTAATTTGCATTTATGCGCGGACATAGCTCAGTGGTAGAGTATCGCCTTGCCAAGGCGAGGGTCGCGGGTTCGAATCCCGTTGTCCGCTCCAGAATATATGCGCCCTTAGCTCAGCTGGATAGAGCGTTTGACTACGAATCAAAAGGTCAGGAGTTCGAATCTCTTAGGGCGCGCCATTTTCATATTATCGGGATGTAGCTCAGCTTGGTAGAGCACTTGGTTTGGGACCAAGGGGTCGCATGTTCAAATCGTGTCATCCCGACCAGTTATGCGGGTGTAGTTCAATGGTAGAACTTTAGCCTTCCAAGCTAATAGCGTGGGTTCGATTCCCATCACCCGCTCCATTAATATTATATAACACAGAGACCGCAGACCTTCAGATGGGGTCTTTTTTTGTATATAAACTAGTATCTATTTAGATAATAGTAGAAAAATTTAGGTTAGTAATGTGGTAAAGCAGAATTTAGATAAAGATTTTCAGCACAACTTGTAGTATGATGGTAAGAACATTTAGAAAGTTAGAAAATGGTTGGAGTGGATAGGGGGAGACGGATGACTGATTTAACGTTGACCGCAAATAAAACAAATTCAAACAATCTCTTGCGGCGGGACGTACGCTTTTTGGGGAATATTCTTGGAGAAGTGCTCGTTCATCAAGGTGGACAAGAACTTCTTGATGTTGTTGAGAAGATTCGAGAACTAAGTAAATCTCTTCGTGCTGTATACTTGCCAGAATTATATGATGAATTCAAACAGTTAATCAACACGTTAAACCCGGATAATCGTCATCAGGTTATTAGAGCTTTCGCGATATACTTCCAATTGGTGAACATCGCTGAGCAGAATCACCGCATTCGTCGTAAGCGCGATTACGAACGTTCAGCAGGTGAAACTGTACAGCCGGGCTCGATCGAGAGCGTTATTTTAGAAATGAAAGAAAATCAAATATCAGAAGATGAGCTGCAAACAATGCTTTCGGGAATGTCGTTAGAGTTGGTTATGACGGCACACCCAACAGAAGCAATGCGTCGTGCCATTCTTGATATTCATAAGCGAATTGCAAAAGATGTCATGCAGCTAGATAATCCGACATTAACACATCGCGAGCGTGAACAGCTTAGAGAGAAATTGTTGAATGAGATTATTACACTGTGGCAAACAGACGAATTGCGCGATCGTAAACCTACAGTAATTGATGAAGTACGTAATGGTATGTATTACTTCAATGAGACACTCTTTGATGTTCTTCCTGAAGTATATGCAGAATTAGAACGTTGTCTGGATAAATACTATCCTACGCAATCATGGCATGTACCTACTTATTTGCGTTTTGGTTCATGGATTGGTGGAGACCGCGATGGAAACCCTTCCGTAACTTCTACTGTTACATGGGAAACGATGAAAATGCATCGTGGATTAGCGATTCGCCAATACGATCAACGTCTACGTGAACTAATGCGTACGATGAGTTTTAGTACAAGTATCGTAGAAGTTAGCAAAGAGTTGCTGAATTCTATCGAGCAGGATCGCAGCAATGTTGTTCTGAAACATGTGCCTGAATGGAACAATTCGAAAGAACCTTATCGGGTTAAAATTATTTACATGCTTCAGAAGCTCCATAATGTTATGGAGGAAACAACAAAAGGTACTAGTGAACGATATCAGACGGCAGCTGAATTTATTCAGGATTTGAAGCTGATTGATAACAGTCTTCGTCATCATTTCGCTGATTATGCTGCAGATACGCACATTAAGAAACTTATTCGCCAAGTTGAACTATTTGGCTTCCATATGGCTACATTGGATATTCGTCAGCATAGTAAAGAGCATGAGAGTGCGATGACTGAGATATTGGCGAATATGAACATTGTTGGGGATTACAGCGCTTTAGACGAACAAGACAAAATTGAATTGCTTAACCGTTTGCTGAATGATCCTAGGCCTTTGACTTCTCCGTATATTTGCTATAGTGAGTCGACAAAAGAATGCTTGGATGTATACCGAATTGTATATGAAGCTCAACTTGAGTTCGGTCATTCCTGTATAACGAGCTATCTAATTAGTATGGCCCAAGGCGCTAGTGATGTACTTGAAGTTATGTTGCTTGCCAAGGAAGTTGGATTGTTCCGTGAAGAAGCGAATGGTGATGTACGTTGTACATTGCAAGCGGTGCCTCTTTTCGAAACCATTGATGATTTGCATGCAGCTCCTCAAATTATGAGTCAGTTGTTTGAGCTACCTATATACCGTAAAGCAGTTAGCGCTATGAACGACTTGCAGGAGATTATGCTTGGCTACTCCGATAGTAATAAGGATGGCGGGATGCTTACTGCAAACTGGGAGCTTCGCGTTGCATTGAACGAGCTAACAGAAACTGCGAAACAACATCAAGTGAAACTGAAGTTCTTCCATGGACGTGGAGGTGCACTTGGACGTGGTGGTATGCCGTTGAATCGTAGCATCTTGAATCAACCGCCTCATACGATTGGCGGCGGGATTAAAATAACGGAGCAAGGTGAAGTGCTATCTTCGCGTTATTCTATGCAGGGGATTGCATACCGCTCCTTGGAGCAAGCAACGTCTGCTTTGCTGCAAGCGGCTATGTTGGCCCGTTATCCGCAAGTTAACGTTGAGGAAGAGAAATGGGAACTGCTTATGCCGAGCATTTCAGAAACGGCGCAGAAGAAGTATCAGGATCTCATTTTCCGTGATCCAGGATTCTTAACCTATTTCAAAGAGTCTACACCGCTTCCTGAGATTGGTGAGCTTAATATTGGTTCACGTCCATCGAAGCGCAAAAATAGTGATCGATTCGAAGATTTGCGTGCAATACCATGGGTATTTGCTTGGACTCAAAGCCGTTACTTACTGCCTGCATGGTATGCGGCGGGTACTGCATTGGATAAGTTCTATAACAATAATCCAGAAAATATGGCGACATTGCGAAATATGTACGACAACTATCCGTTCTTCGGATCTATGATCGACAACCTTCAAATGGCTCTTGCTAAAGCTGATCTGCTTATCGCGAAGGGATATGCGAGCATGATTAAAGACGATAGTATTCGCGAGCGTATTTTTGCTCTGGTAGAAGAAGAATATAAGTTAACTTCCAAAATGCTGTTAGAGATTACAGGCCAACGCGAAATATTGGATAATGTACCAGTCATTCAGGAGTCCATTCGCTTGCGTAACCCGTATGTTGATCCTCTCAGCTATATGCAAGTTGAATTATTGAAGGAACTACGCGCTTTGCGTGAATCTGGTGAAGATGATCCGGTATTGCTGCGCGAAGTGCTGCTCACCATTAACGGCATTGCATCAGGTCTTCGCAATACAGGTTAAAATTATAGCTAATTCGGTTCATCTTTTCATGGAAGCATGCCTTATAGCAGAAATGCAGTCATGGATAAGGAATGGTACGGTGGTCGAGTCTTGTTCCAGCAAGGCTCGGCCTTTCCTGTGTTACGTTGCAGGGATTTATGCCCTAAGCTCCGTCAAATTCCTAGTATGGATTTAAACCGATAAAGCAACACGAGTAGTGAGGACGGAGGGACACTGTTGGATACGTTAGAAAGACGACTCGCGAAGTTAGCCCGGGCGGGAGACACACGAGCGTTTGCCGAGATTGTCGAACTGTATAAAGACAAAATCTTTCACCTCGCATACCGTATGTTGAGTAACCGACATGAAGCGGAAGATATTGTGCAGGATACTTTTCTGCGCGTATACCGTAACTTAGATCGATACGACGAGAATCAGAAGTTCTCGACTTGGATATACCGTATAGGGACGAATCTTTGCATTGACCGTTTACGTAAGCGCAAGCCGAACTATTCGCTTGATGCGGAAATGACGGATCAAGATGGTGTAGATGGCTATGCTATGATTCCAAGTGATGATCGTACACCCGAGACGTATTTGCTTGTCAGTGAGACGCAGCGAATGATACACGAAGCGATAGAGACGCTTCCGGCTAAATACAAGTCAGTTATGATTCTACGGTACTTGCAGGACATGTCTTTGCAAGAGATAAGCGATGTAATGGATATGCCGGTTACAACGATCAAAACCCGTGTGCATCGTGGACGTGAGTTTTTGCGGAAGAAATTGGAGAAGAAGATTTAATAACAAGCGTAAGAAAGTTTGAAACGCTTTTTGGAACGTAACGTATCGTATATTGTTACGAAAACATTAAATAATGGGTTTATCCGTATTATCGGACAAGAGCTGCTTACTCTCTCACAAACCCTAAGAAAGGATTGGCTCAGATGGATTGCAAACAAGCCGTCTCATTGATGCATGATTTACTGGATGAAGACCTGGAGCGACAGTGTGCCTTGGACCTAAAAGCGCATATGCTTGCATGTCCGGCTTGCCGTGAGCGTTTCCGCCAGTTAGAAGAAGCGGAAAGGCTGCTTTACGGATTCAATCATCGTTTGCAGCCGCCGTCGGAAGATTTGACTGAACGGATTATGGGTGTGATTCCGCGGCCGCAGCGTAAGCAGAGTCCAATGATTGCTTGGGTGAAACGTCATCCTGCCATCACAGTAGCAGCTGTTTTCTTCCTCGTCATGACGACGAGCTGGTTAAGCATGTGGAATGCTGACAAGCAGTTAATCGTCAAAGGCGATCAAATGAATATTATTATTCAAGATGACAAAGTCATTGTGCCTAGTGGTCAAGTTGTTAATGGTGATTTGACGATTCATAATGGCAAGGCGGAAGTTCATGGCGAAGTCAAAGGTAACCTAACGGTTGTTGACGGACAGGTATATCAGGCGTCAACGGCACATATCTCAGGATCGGTTCAAAAGATTGATGAGGCATTTGATTGGATTTGGTACCAGATAAATAGCCTGTTCGGCAGTTCGGCGGTAGCGCCGTAGTCTGACGACATCTCGATCGATAAGCTAGCTCTCCCGTGTATATGTCTACGGGGGAGTTTTTTTATATTCTAAGTGAAAATGTACATATTCTTGAAGGAACTTTGTAATCTGTTGCCGAAAAGGATATAGTTAAACTAAATAGAGAAGGATTATCTTATTAGGGTCTCGGGGGTACCTTCATGGATTTTTTTGCTGAAATCGAATGGACGAATACGATTAAGAACATACTCGATATTTTAATCGTCAGTTACATCATATATAAATTACTCGTACTCATTAGAGGTACACGAGCAGTACAGCTGCTTAAAGGGATTTTTGTACTGGTTGTTACATGGGCAGCTAGTACGTGGCTCAATTTGTATACACTAAAATGGTTAATGAATCAGATGTTCACGTTCGGGGTATTGGCACTGGTAATCATTTTTCAACCTGAACTGCGTCGTGCGTTGGAGCAGCTTGGTCGAGGAAAGATTTTTGGTGGTCGCTCGAATACGGAGGAAGATGAGACAGGGCGTGTCATTGGAGAATTGATTAAAGCCATTAATTATATGTCTCGTCGAAAAATAGGGGCATTAATCGTGTTTGAGCGGAGTACAGGACTGAATGAGTACGTCGAGTCAGGCATTCCAATGGATTCGCGGATTAGCTCTGAACTGCTTATCAATATTTTTAGCCCAAATACACCGCTTCATGATGGAGCTGTCATAATTCAGAATAGTAATATTGCGGCAGCGGCTTGTTATTTACCATTGTCAGAAAATCCTTTTATTAGTAAGGAATTAGGCACAAGGCATCGTGCTGCCATCGGCATTAGTGAAGTATGCGATGCAATATCTGTCGTCGTTTCAGAGGAAACAGGGCAGGTGTCACTGGCTATTAACGGTCAAGTTGTGCGTGATATTAAAGAGGAATCACTCATTTCTAAGCTATTTGAAGAGCTGAAGCCGGATACGAAAAAGGAACGTCGTTTGTTCTGGAAGCGGAGAGGTGATCAGCGTGGATAAATGGTTAATGAACAATAACTCAGCAAAGATCATTGCGCTTGTGTTGGGCGTGCTGTTGTTTGCTGTAGTGCACCATAATGAAGATAGTGCAAATGAAGTGACACATCCCCTTATGGAAACGCGCGTTATCGATGGGGTGAAGCTGCAAGAGAGAGGTTTGGCAAGCAATCTTGTTCTTAAAGGAATAACGCCAAATACGGTCAGTGTGAAAGTAAGCGGTAAACCGGCAGCGGTTGCGGCAGCTCTTTCTGAGGAATATAAAATTGTTGTTGATCTTACGGGCTATGGAGCGGGCAAACATATTATTCCGTTGCGATATGATTTTCCAGATGGAGTAAGAGTGGATAGCTTACAGCCTTCGATGGTTACGGTTGTACTTGAAGAGGTGCAAACGAAACAAGTTGATGTCGTGATAAAAACAGAGGGAACGCCTAAAGAAGGATACAAAGCAGGTACGCCAATTGTAACTCCATCTAATCGAGTACATGTTTCGCTGCCTACATCACGTATGACGGAGGTTAAGTCTGTCATAGGTATGGTGAACATTGATGATGCAAGCGAGTCCGTCAAGCAGCAGCAAGTGAAGCTAACTGCTTACGATGGAGCGGGGAATGAAATTAAAGATGCAGTTATTACGCCTTCTGTCGTAGAGGTAGAAGTGCCGATTACGAAGCCTTTCAAAACAGTACCTTTGCAAGTTAACTTTAAAGGTCAACTGCCAGAAGGTTTATCCGTTGCTCAAGTGACACCGAGTGTGAATCAAATAACGCTATACGGGCCGCAGGCTGATTTAGATGAGATTGAGTTCTATGATCAGGCAGTAATCGATCTAGCTAATATTAAGGCTAGTGGGCAGTACACCGTAAGTGTGAAGTTGACTGCGCCACCAAACATTGAGAAAATGGAACCTAGCGAGATTCAGGTAAATGTCGTAATATCGGAAGAGAAAGTTAGGACGTTGAAAAACATTCCAATCACGCTAACTGGTATCAATGATCGCTTAGTAACGACCATAACAGAACCAGCATCTAGGGCTTTTGATATTACGGTTGTAGGCTCGCCAGCAGTTATCGATGCGATGCAAGCAAGCGATATTCAATTGATAGCAAATGTGAATGATCTGCCGCAAGGTAATCATGTTGTTACTCTTCAAGTGAACTTGCCACGGTTCGTCAAGTTGACTAAATCCCAGCAGTTTATGGCGAAGGTCACGATACAGGAAAAGGGATCGCCAACAGGTACGAATTCCAAACCTAATCCTGAACCTAACCCTAACCCAGGGACAGAAGTAGAGACGGATGCCGGTGTAGATCAGACGAATCCTGATTCAACTTCGAATGAGAATTCGACAACAGATCCGCAAGAGGGGACGAGTGATTCGTCTGAAAGTCCGGATGCTGGATCGAATTCACCAGAGGCACCAGCTACGGATGGGACAAGTTGATTACATGTGATAATAAACAGTCCTATAAGCTATTCAATGGTGCTCACTAGCAGCACAGATAAAGAGAAAAGATTGCAGATATCACAATGACACTGCTTTGCGTATACAGAAAATAACTAATTTTATCAATGGGATATAATCGAAGGGAACGAGACGAAAATGGGGAAATATTTTGGTACGGACGGTGTCCGCGGAGTAGCAAATCAACAATTAACAGCAGAATTGGCATATAAAATCGGACGCTGTGGCGGGTATGTATTGACGAAAGAAGTATCTAAGCCGCGTGTACTTATCGGGATGGATACACGCGTATCTGGGCGTATGCTTGAAGCATCTCTAACAGCAGGGATGCTCTCGATTGGTGCAGATGTTGTGCAAGTAGGTGTTGTATCGACACCAGCAGTTGCTTATTTGACAAAGGAACTTGGATTTGATGCAGGGGTTATGATCTCTGCTTCTCACAATCCGGTAGAAGATAACGGAATTAAGTTCTTTGGCCGCGATGGCTTTAAGCTGCTTGATGAGACTGAGAATGAAATTGAGGCACTTATGGATGCGGCTGTCGACGAACTTCCTCGTCCAATTGGCGCAGACTTGGGTACGATCTCTGTAGACACAGAATTGAAGTGGAAGTACGTTGAATTCTTGAAGACAACGGTCAAGAACTCTTTCGCTGGCAAGCGTATCGTATTGGACGGTGCGAATGGTGCTGCGTTCGAATTGGCGCCAAAAATTTTCCGTGATCTTGGCGCGGAAGTTATTGCAATTGCTTGTGAGCCAAATGGTTTGAACATTAATGCGGATTGCGGTTCTACACACCCAGAGAAGCTGCGCGAAGAAGTATTGCGTCAAAAAGCGGATCTAGGCTTGGCATTTGATGGCGATGCGGATCGCCTTATTGCTGTCGACGAGACAGGTGAAGAAGTTGATGGCGACTTTATTTTGCTTATTTGCGGCGAAGCTATGAACCGTGATGGTCGTTTGAACAACGGTACGATCGTATCGACGGTTATGAGTAACATCGGTTTCTACAAGGCAGCAGAGAAGCTTGGCTTGCAAACGGCGAAAACAGGTGTAGGTGACCGTTACGTAATGGAAGAAATGCGTCGTGGATCGTATAACCTAGGTGGCGAGCAATCTGGCCATGTTATTTTCCTTGATTACATTACAACGGGTGACGGTATGCTGACAGCGATTCAGCTTGTGGATACACTTGTTGGTGATGGGAAAAAATTATCAGAAGCGAAAGCTCTTATGCGCAAATATCCACAAGTACTTGTCAATGTACGTGTACAGGATAAGAGTAAGTATGAAGGCAATGCAGCTATTCTAGAAGCAGTGGCAGCTGTAGAAGCTGAGCTTGGCGATAATGGGCGTGTATTGGTGCGTCCATCCGGTACAGAGTCTCTGATCCGCGTTATGGCAGAGGGTCCTGAAGAGGGCTTGGTAGAAGCTTATGTGAAGCGTATTGCAGATGTTGTTGAGCGTGAGCTGCAATAGTTGGCTGTGAATTAAATAAGGATACCGTTCTTTCTCGCTAAGCAACAGAAGCGGGGAAGGACGGTTTTTTTGTATATTAATAGTTCAGTTTTTATGTATGTATATTCATATAAAGTAGTAATTATATACAAATATTATGGCGTATATTGCAAATGGGTGCCGCAGTGCATATAATAAAGAACATGTTCAATCTAAAGGTTATGGATAACGTCGAACATTGCCGTGTTCGAAATATCTTTGAAATGCGATCCATAGATTGAATACGTATTCAAAATTAGAAAGGTAGGGTAGTAACTAAATAAGGTTATACAAGCGCCAGCACTTGCAGCTATGGACGGCAGCAGCAGCAAGTGGACGAGGTGGAGGTGTTCGAACCTGTTCGGCGGGGACCTCCCGGTGTACCATCTACATCGAAACGGTATAGCAGAAAACAACGAGGCAACTTGTTGGACAATGCGTATCGGCAAGGTGGAACTTGAACTTTTACATTACTATTGATCTTATAAAATATATGAGGTGGTCTGCCTCCTTACAGCATCGCACAACCGTAGACTGAATAATGATTCAGCTTCTGCTCGTTGGTGCAAGAATAGGGTCTCCCTAATCGACATGCTGCAGGAGGGAACTACCTTCCATCTGGATGCAGTTGTCGGAACAGGTAGACCACAGCTTCTTTGAATAGGTACAGTCATAGTGTGACGTTTACAGCTCTTGGACGGATAAAGGGTCTGTATATCTATATAGCTGATAATCCAACGAGTATGAAGGAACTTACGTGCGCGGCGATGTCGAATGAGGCAGCCCCGATAACGGAGGTTACCTATTTATGTGTGGTATTGTTGGATATATTGGAGCTCGTAATTCGCAGGAAGTATTGTTGGATGGACTAAGCAAGTTGGAGTACCGTGGCTATGACTCTGCTGGCATTGCTGTAACGACTGAACAAGGTCTGCAAGTTCGTAAGTCGAAAGGTCGCTTGGCAGTGCTAGCTTCTCAATTGGAAGAGAATCCATTGCGTGGCGACGCTGGTATTGGTCATACACGTTGGGCAACACATGGTAAGCCATCTGATGAGAACTCCCATCCACATACAGATGCAACGATGAAATTCTCTGTTGTGCACAACGGCATTATTGAGAACTATTTGGAGCTAAAAGAAGAGTTGATCGCTGCAGGCGTACAATTCTTGTCTGAGACGGATACAGAAGTTATTTCTCACTTGATCGCTCGTGAATACGATGGGGATATTGTGAAGGCTGTACAGCGTGCAATTCGTCATATGCGCGGTGCATTTGCACTTGGTGTGTTGACAGAGCATGAGCCAGATCGATTGGTTGCAGTACGTTGCGCAAGCCCACTTGTTATCGGTGTTGGCGAAGGCGAGAATTTTATCGGCTCTGATATACCAGCTATTTTACAATATACGCGACGCGTATATATTTTGAATGATAATGAAATGGCAATCCTGACAAAGGACGCTGTCGAATTGATGACGATCGAGGGCAATACTATTTCTCGGGAAATGATTGTTGTCGATTGGGATGCATTGACTGCGGAAAAGGACGGATTCGACCATTTCATGCTGAAAGAAATTTACGAACAGCCTAAGGCATATCGTGACACAATGCGCGGACGTATACTGGATGGCTTGGAAGGTGTCAAACTTCCTGAATTGAAGGTTCTGACACCTGAGCGTTTGCAGTCGATTCGCAACGTTCATATTATCGCTTGTGGTACAGCTTATCATGCAGGATTAGTTGGCCGTACGTTAATTGAGCGAGCAGTGAAGATACCTGTAGAAAATGATGTTGCGTCTGAGTACCGTTACCGTGATCCGATCATTACACCAGAGACGCTTGTTATCGTAGTTAGCCAATCTGGTGAAACAGCAGATACACTAGCTGCACTGCGTGAAGCGAAGAGATGCGGAGCACCTGTATTGGCGATTACTAACGTTGTCGGCAGCTCGGTTGCGCGTGAAGCAGATGACACGATCGTAACATGGGCAGGTCCTGAGATTGCTGTAGCTTCGACAAAGGCGTATACGTCTCAGTTGATTGCTTTCATGCTGTTCAGCCTATACTGGGCACAAGTTACAGGTCGTGCTGAAGTAGCTGATCTTCGTCGAGAGCTTGCAGCAATGGAAGCATTGCCTGAGCAAGTAGAGAAGCTACTTGAACAAGCGACAGAGATGAAGCGTGTTGCTGAGGACATGGCGAAGCATGACAACTTGTTCTTCATTGGTCGAGGTGTTGACCATGCGGTTGTGCAGGAAGGCTCTTTGAAGCTGAAGGAGATCTCCTACATTCACTCTGAAGCGTATGCAGCGGGTGAGTTGAAGCATGGTACGTTGGCATTGATCGAAGATAACGTTCCGGTTATTGCTTTGTTGACTCAACCAGCTCTTATTGAGAAAATGGTGAGCAATATTAAGGAAGTAAAAGCTCGTGGCGGTGTCGTGTACGCGATTACGGATGAGGCACATGCAGAGCTTGTAGGTAAGGAAACAGATGGTGTGTTTGTGATTCCGACTACACTTCCTCATTTGAGCCCAGCATTGTCGGTTGTTCCACTTCAGTTGATCGCTTACTATGCATCACTTGCACGTGGTAATGACGTTGATAAGCCGCGTAACTTGGCGAAGAGTGTGACGGTTGAGTAGGATTGACTTAGCTGTGATTTGATGTTGTCAGAAGAAAATAAAGTGTTAGACTGAAAAATAAAGTATTAGACTAAGAAAATAAAGTTGTAGACTGAGAAAATAAAGTATTAGACTCACATATACGGACATACTGCTACTAGTAGCTCTTCTACAGTCTTAGATTCGACATCTAGAATAACAACACGACTTTTTATTTAGGGCTGCCTTTTAGGTAGCCCTAAATTTTGGTTTTGAACTAGCAAATAAGATTAGAATCTTTAAATGGGGGCAGAGAGATGAAACTACAAATCGAACAGTGGGTTGAAAAAACACACCCTTTTGAAGAAATTGGACTTGATTTGTTTAAAGAATCGGTATCCTGTTACAAGATAGGTGCATATCGTTCAGCATTTTTAATGTCCTATCTTGCATTGATGCAAACAATACGGTATCGAATTTTAAACTTTACGACTAAGCCTCAGTTTGTAGAGGAACGAAATTGGAATAATTACCGGAGTGCATTGGATAGTGATAGGAGCTGGGAAGAAGCTGTCTTTAATGTACTATCAATATCAAAACCAAAGTTTAATAAAGCGAGCAAGAGTTTTGAAGTTGATAAAAGGGTTATTAAACTATCAAATCACGATGAGATAATTGCTGATCTTTTAAGTTGGAGATACAAAAGAAATCGATGCGCACATGCAAAAGTAGGCACCATCAATAGCTCAACCGTAGAATGTTTTTGGAGTTTTATTCAAGATAACATATTTAAGTTCCATGTAAACGGGGGACTAGAATACTATAAGGAAGCAATATATAAAGCTTATAGAGATCAATATGAGAAGGTTCATGTAACATACAAAGAGCATCTTGATGCTCTTCCCACTGCAGAACTGACCAAAGAGGAATTAATTGAATTGTGGGGAGAACTAGAAAGTAAAATAGATAGCTTAAACAGTACAAAAAAAGAAAGCCTAACTTTATTTTGGTCAACAATATTATTGCATTCAGATTCTATGATAAAAAGTAGTTTTGTAGATTTTGTTAATGATAATAGTATTAGATTTATTCGATTTTATAGCCTGACACCGGAATTATTACCTATGGTAATGCAACAGGTGGATGCACACCTATTTAAAAAGGAAAAGTTATATTTATGGATAAAGAAAAAATTTCACTATGTGGAGGAAGATTTCTTTTGGAAATTAGTTGTTGATATTCTTAAAAACTATACTCCTAAAGAAGATTTAGAAGACTTCTTCAGTTTCATTAATTTAAGTAAGATTCGCGTACTTCCAAATGAAGAAGAAACAAAGATCCTAAAAGAAAATTCTTTTTTTGCTTCAGTTGAGGAATGGCTCTGTTCACGTCTGAGATATAGTTATGACGAGGTGCCTTCCCATTTAAGTGATATACATTGCACGCTGTATGTGTTAGAGAATATAACCCTTAATTCAAAGATAGTAAGCTTTTTAAATGCGTATATGGAGAATTTACAATCTAAACATTATCCAATGACAAATGATCTGTATTACAAATTTAAATATTTCATTCGATTCAACAAAGAATTTTCTGGCAGGTTACGAATGTTTGTAAATGAGAATCAGATTGAATTGTGTAGGGCATTAATTGAAAATTTAGACAACCAAGAGGAGTAACACTGATAACTGAAACGATAATAATTTTAATTACGAGTAAGGCTTCAAGCAGTCTACAGAATTGACATCCAGAATAACATCATGACTTTATTTGGGGCTGCCTTCGGGTAGTCCCGTTTTTTATAGAGGGGGTGTAATAATGGCTAAGCGGAAACGTGAGATTACACAAGCTAAGATAGAACGATTTCTTAAAGAAGGAAGAGGTCAAGGTAACGGAAAGGACTATCTTCCTTGGCTTAGTGTTCAAGATGTTCCCTCACAAGGGAGAGCGACGCGCGGCATAGGTTGGACTACTGGCCGACGACATGAGCTTTTTTCCAACATCGAACGTGATTATTGCTACCTTCTGGATTATTCAGAAGGGGTAACGGATATTCGAGAGCAGTTTCCACTCCTTCCACTTGAAGAAACATTGATGATCGCAGAGAAATTAGGCGTCAAACATCCGGAGGATCCTAAGACGGGCACTCCTATTGTAATGACAACAGACTTTTTGATTACTTATAAGGATAAAGAATATGCAAGAACGGTTAAACCTGCAGCTGAGTTAGAAAATGATAGAACGATTGCAAAGTTTGAAATTGAGCGTGTTTATTGGGAGACACATCATGTTGATTGGGGAATCATTACGGAGCGTGATTTACCTAATATATTGATTCGAAATATTGAATGGATTCATAAAGAATTTTACAACGAGGATGTAACGGAATTAGGGATATTAGTTGTACAAAACATGCAAAGAATTCTATCAAATCGCCTATATGAAGGAGATACGATTGCAAGAGCCTGCTTGTCTGCTGATGAACAACTTGGATTGGAAGTAGGCACATCCCTTGCGATGTTCCGCCATTTTATAGCACGTAAGATTTGGTCAGTTAATATGTATGAAAGAATTATTCCAACGCAAGCAGCCATTGATTTTGAAGTACATACAACAATAGAAAGATTGGCGAAAGGTGGGTGAATGAAATGAAATCGCTCTATGAAAATATGGTTCTTGAGTGGCATGTGGCAGATGAGGAGGATCATTACATCGAACGTATTCTATGGATTTCTCCTGCTAGAGATACTGTCATTAGTATTGCAGTGAACGACGATAAAGCATTTCCGATTATGAAAACCTACTCTGAGTATACGGCTGGTATAGAGTCCAACCTTTGTAAACAAATCGAGTGGATTAACACAAGTGTCCCTTTATTAGATTCTGCTATAGAGCCCGAGCATTTGAGTCTACGTGATAAATCATGGGATGCAATCAAGGATATTGTAAGTGATGAGCCAGGCTGCTTCGATAAACGTTATAGGGGATCTTGTGTAAGAGAAGCACAAGAACGAACAGGTCTTCATAAGAGTACCATTTATCGTTATCTACGGAGATACTGGCAAGGTGGGAAACTGAAAAATGCACTATTACCCCACTATACGAATTGCGGAAATTATGGAGCAGACAGAACACCGACTGAGGTAAAGCGAGGACGGCCAAGGAAGTTTCAAGATGAACCGACAGGTATCAATATTGATGAGGAAACGAAGCAATTACTTCGCTCCGGTATTCGCTTGTTCTATAACAGCAAGGATAAGGCACCACTTAAGCACGCTTACCAGAAGACCTTGGAAAAGTTCTTTGCTACTGGATTCCGTCAAGATGGTCGCGCTCTTGTACCTGTGCTGCCTCCCACTGACAAGCTACCAACCTTCGGACAATATAAGTATTGGTTCAAGAAAGAAATGGATTTGGAGAACACATTAACAAGCCGACATGGGAAGAAACGATTTGCCTTGGATTACAGACCAATACTGGGTAGTTCTACGTTTGAAAGCTTTGGTCCGGGTTCTAGGTTTCAAATAGATGCTACGATCGCAGACGTTTACTTGGTTAGTGAATATCGACGTGAATGGATTATTGGGAGACCTATCATTTACATCGTAATTGATGTGTTCAGTCGCTATATTTGCGGTATTTATATTGGGCTTGAGGGTCCGAGTTGGATCGGTGCCATGATGGCACTAGCAAATACAACAACGGATAAAGTCCAATTTTGTGCTCAGTATGACATCGATATTAGTCCAGAAGAATGGGTAAGCAGTCATTTGCCCCAGAAGCTTACAGCGGACCGTGGTGAACTTGAAGGTACAAAACCAAGTCATCTCATCGACATATTAGGTGTGGATGTGGAGAATGCACCTCCTTATCGAGCTGATTGGAAAGGGATAGTGGAGCAACAATTTCGATTAACGAATATGCGAAGCATTCGCTTTATTCCAGGAGCTATAAAAGAGCGTTACAGGGAACGTGGAGAGCGTGACTATCGTTTGGATGCCAAGCTGACGCTACGAGAGTTCACACAAATTATGATACATAATGTTCTCTATCATAATAATAACCATCATATGTTGTGGTATGACAGAAATGAATTTATGGTTGCGGATGAGGTCGCTCCGGTCCCTAGTGAGTTGTGGCATTGGGGAGTTATTAATCGTAATGGCCGTCTTAAGAAGCAGCCGGATCATATCGTGAAGTTGAATTTAATGGCTCAAGGAGAGGCAACTGTAACTGCGGCTGGAATTCAGTTCAAGGGCATGCATTATAGTTGTGACTTGGCCTTGCGAGAGCAGTGGTTCGTGAAAGCGCGAGCCGGAAAAACATGGCGCGTTAAAGTATGTTACGACCCTCGTTCTACAAATGAGATTTACTTGTGGTTAGATGAAGGACGCAGCTTTGAAACATGCACGCTGTTAGAACGGGAAGAACGTTATCTTGATAAAAGAATTGAGGAAGTAGAGGACCTGCTGGAAATTGAAAGATACCAGGGACGGCATCAGGAAGTAAACAATATGCTGTCCAAAATTGAACTTGATGCTCAAATGAAAGCCATTGTAGATTCGGCAGCTAAGATGACAAACGAGGCAATTCAACATAGCGAGGAAAGTAATCATAAGCGTGTTAAAGGCACTAGGCAGCGCCGTTCCAATGAGAAACTGTTAAATCGAGAACAAGAAGTTTTTCACTTATCTGATCGGGGTTTAACTCCTAAGAACTCACAAAATAATGTGGTTCCATTAAAGCGTGACGAGGATGCGGATAAACCGGTTTACATACCTCCTGCGGACAAGCTCTCTAAAATTAAAGCATATTTACTTGAAGATGGTGATGACGAATGAGTGAGTTCGATGTTCCGTTATTTCATTTCAGCCGAGGTGAATTTGTAGAGGCAGATTATCAAGATCCTTTACTGGAAGACTATCGAAACAATCCGTTATTAGAAGCTCTTCCGCCAATATGGGACGATAAGACGGTTGTCAATAAATTAGCATCTAAGCCAATCTTTCATGCTTCAGAGCGTGATCTGCCTGTTCACTTGCGTTTACATTGTGTACAACGTATTTCTCGTGATTTCTTTTGGCCATTATCAAGGCATTTAGAATTACAACAGAGTATTTCACGGCTCATTCGAGATGGTTATGTAGGCCGCAATCCTCTTACCCCGAACTATGCGTTCAGGGCTCGTAGAGACGCCTATGATCTCATTATGAAGGGCAATACAAGCGGATATCCCGTGAACACACCAACTTCAGCTGGATTTGCGTTAGTCGGTATATCCGGAATCGGTAAATCCAGTAGCTTATTACGCATTTTACAGATGTACCCCCAAGTTATTTTACATCGTAAATATAAAGGCCAAGATATGCCGGCTCCTTATCAAATTGTATGGCTGAAGATGGATTGTCCGCATGACGGATCTATAAGAGGTTTATGTCTTAACTTTCTTCTTGCTGTTGATAGTCTGGTTGGAACTAGATACTACAAGAAAAATGCAACAAAGAACCCTGATGAGCTGCTTCCATTAATGGCGCAAGCTGCAGCTGTTCATTGCCTAGGTGTTCTCATCATTGATGAAATTCAAAATCTTCAAGAGGCCAAAGATGATCGAGCAGCGCAAATGCTTAATTTCTTCGTTCAACTAGTGAATACGATAGGATTACCAGTGGTTCTTGTGGGTACCTATAAAGCTCTGCCTGCACTTAATGGAGAGTTTCGCAATGCTCGGCGTAATAGTGGTCAGGGTGATGCTACGTGGCATCATTTTAAGAAGGATGAGGAATGGACTTGGTTGTTGCAAGGTCTGTGGAAGTATCAATGGACAGACCAAAAAGTAGTGCTTGATCAGCAATTTATCGATGTCATGTACGACGAGTCACAAGGGATTTCAGATATTGCGATCAAACTGTTTATGCTGACTCAGTGGCGAGCTCTAGATAAAGAAATATCTCATATTACACCCGAGTTAATTCGTTCTGTTGCTAGGGATCGCTTCACCTTAATTCGACCTGCTCTGGAGGCTTTGCGTTCCGGTAAGAAGAAGCAAATTCAGAAGTTTGCAGACATCTACGATAGTGTTTCTATTGATGACTACTTAGATAGAATCGAAGCTGAGCAAAGGCAAGCAGAACGTCTTGAAGTAATAAGATCAGAGCTTGGCTATGACGTAACGGAGCAAACCACGAATGAAATAAGTGCATGGCTCGTTGATGCAGGCATTGAGTTAGCGGCTGCTCTTCAGTCAGCAAATGAAGTAGTAAAGACGCACTTGCATGAGCTGGACACGATAGACCTGCATAAAGAGGCTTTGAAATATGCGCTTCAGCAGCAGAGTACAGCTGTGAATAAATTACCTTCCAAACAGGGAAAGGGCAAGTCGAAGGTGATGCCGACAGAGCCTAATGATCTACGCTTAATTGTAACCCAAGGGAAAAAGAAGAAGTTATCTGCATACGATTCATTACAGACGGCTGGTTACATCAAAGATCCATTAGAGTTTATTGGATAAGGTTGTGTTCAGATGAATGAACGTTGTGAGCTTCCCCTTCCTTACCCGGATGAGCTCCTATACAGCGTTGTTGCACGGTATCACTTAAGAGCAGGCAATAGTAGTGCCAAGTGTACGCTTAGGGAAGTATACGGCACAGAGAATGTCATTCCAACCACGGATCTACCGAGTCATTTGGATTCATTGAATGCTATACAACCTATCTCCGTGGATCAGTGGATTGATAAGCATACTTTCTATCCGTACTATGCTTCTTTCATGCCAAGAGATCGTGCCCTTCTATTACGCCAACTAATGAAGAGCTCAGACGGATCGGGTATACATGCTCTGGTTGGTATTACAGCTAGCACTATTGCTAGGAACAGTCATTTACACTTTTGTACGACCTGTTATGAAGAAGACGTTCAGAGATATGGTGAACCTTATTGGCACCGTGTGCATCAGCTTCCAGGTGTGAAGGTTTGTCCTACACATGGTTACGCTCTGCAACGAATTACGAGTCCTATGTCCGAGCGTCATGGGCTAACTGCTCTCCCAATATCCAGAGATAAGTTTGAATCCATACCGATAATCGAGCAATTGAATGAGTATGCACAGGGACAACTATTTGAGATTGCTTCGGACATCCAATTGCTTATACAGATGCAGGATACGCAAGTTTTCTATAACTCTAGACGCTTATTGATGCATCGTTTGTCAGAGATGGGATTGGTGACACCGGGAGCGCGTGTTAGGCAGCGTAAACTACAAGAAAAATTCATTACTTTCTATGGGAGAGAGCTATTAAACATGCTGGAATGTCTGCCGCAGCAAAACGATCATAGCTGGCTTGCTAGTGCTACAAGATCAATGCGATATGTTGTGCATCCTTTACGACTAGTGTTTTTATTACGGTATTTATATGGTTCATTCTCGGAATTCTTAAAACGGTCTGATCAAGAACTAGCTCCTTTTGGTAAAGGTCCCTGGCCATGCTTGAACAAAGCGGCGGATCATTACAGGGAAGCTATTATAAAGGAGTGCAAAGTTACTCGCTGCTCAGATACTGGACAACCTGTTGGAACATTTCATTGTGCATGCGGCTTCTCGTATTCAAGGAGAGGACCGGATCAATCGGAGGAAGACAGATTTCGTAGAGGTCGGATTAAGTCGTTTGGTTCGGTATGGGAAGCTAGACTCAAGGGATATCTGCAAGCAGGCCTGTCCTATCGTTCAACAGCTATTAACCTTGGTGTCGATACGAATACCGTCATTAAGTACGCCGACGGAAATACCACTAGACATATATGCAGTTTGAAAGTAACAGGAAAGAAGAACAAGGTAAAGAAACCGTCTAAATTAAACGGATGCAAGCCTGTTCGCGTGGACTGGGGACTCCGTGATTTAGAGCTGAGCTGGCAGGTTGAGGAGACATGCAAGGAGCTTATGAATGATCAATCTAGACCAGTTAGAGTACGTGTAGCAACCATAGGGAAACGAATTGGTAAGTTGAGCGTGCTTGAAAAGTATAAAGATAGGCTTCCTATTACGAAGAATATTCTATCGAATTATTTGGAATCTGTATCACAGTTTCAAATTCGAAGAGTACGCTGGGCTGCTGAACAAATGAATGGTGAATGGCCTTTGAAGAAATGGAAGCTTGTAAAGAAAGCTGGACTTCGACCAGGATATTCTCCAGAGGTGGGGGATGAGATTAGTCGTTGTATCAGTTATAACACGTTTATATCCCCACTTACATCAACTGAGGTGACACAATGGCTGCAGTAACGTTGAGACCCTGGCCATTTCCAGAGGACCAGGAAGCTGAATTATATTGGTTTGGATCGCCTTATATGGACTACAAAGAAAATTGGCGCATACGAGTCGCATTCCGTATATCTTCTAACAATATTAAGGTAGTTTCCTATCCATGGGGAACGCTACCTTGTTTGCGTATTGGACAACTTTATACAAACGGCGCTTACGATCCTGTAAAGCCTTTAAATGGCTCTACATTTAAGCTATCTATAAATAACCTAAGTCAAGGTATTGTCGTAAACAGCTTTAAATTGCCCAAACGATTAATCGATCTAAATAAAAATCCTGAACTCGGATTGCAGAACATTATTCAATTTAAAGTAGATTCACTCACCTATTGTATTCCTGTCATAGAATTCATTCGGGCCATGTTTGTTAACTCAAGAAACATGGCGTTGCATTTGCTTCAACCTCATGGATTAGAGCTGCTTGTTGATCGAAGTGAAATGTATGGAGACGTACTTCATTTCGATATGAGTGCACGTGTTCCTGTCAAATTAGCGACCGATAGTAATGCACGACACCTATCGTGGATCTACATGGATAGAAGGATACGAGCGATGTGGGACTCTGTATATCAACTTTTGTTCAGTCAGGCCATTAAGAATTCACCGCAGAATCCTCAAGCCGCTCTAAAGAAAGGTATTCCAATGGATATTGATTTAACAGAAATAGGTCCTCTTCAAATGCATGTTCGAGGAGAACAGTTCATTGATTATGTTTTAGTTAAAGAGATCATTGGCTTCAGTGGATTCGAACATCCACATGAGAAAATCTTGTTCTGGCACCCATCTAAGAAGAGACGAGAATCGACTTATGGTGATAAACAAGTGCGACTAACTTCAAGAGCAGACAATGATGATTTCATACTGAACGATGAAAGTGATCATGCGAAAGAGGATATTCATCAAGATGTCTTGGAAGCGCCACCTACCTTTATGCATTTTTCAAATGTTCCAGTTGTAACCACTCGCAGGCAAAATGTAAGGCAATCGAACACGGGGCAAGATGTTATTGTTAACTCAGGCAGAGGTGGTAAAGCATCAGGTGCACAACAAGAAGTAAGCACACAGGATTCCATTGTTGGTGGTGACACACCTCCTATTGATTTTCAAACACTTGAAACAATTCCAGCCTCAGAGGGAATCGGATTGGAGTCTTTTTTCGAGATGATTCAGTATTTGAAGCAGACGTACCCTGTTACGATCAGTATGTCATTACTACGGATACCGCTAGGTAAACGTTTTTCCGTATGTCCGAATGGAGCTCGCAGGACATGTGCTGTTGTGCAAATTACCCATCATTTAAAAATAAGATATATAGTGGAGGTTGCTCGTCCTGATTCTTGGTCTATATCGACGTTAATTTTTAATCAAAGAGAGCAAACCCCACTATATAGAATAGAACATTATATTAAGGAGCTTCTTGAAAAAATGGTTCAAAAAGGAGGTCACTGGGACCAAACTTTATTGAATCAGTACAAGGTCGAAAAATTAAAGCATTATAAGAGTGATAAGTCAGAAGAATGGGCACTCAAGTTATATACAAAACTCTGAAAAAGCAGCTTAAATTAGACTAATTACTCGAAGAGACTTTTTTAAAATAAATTATGCTCTCTCTTCCATAAGGAAATGCAATCCCTCTTCTTGTTAATTCTCTGGCAACCTTAATGGAGACAATTTCAAATCCAATATCTTTAGCAATTTCAGAAATTATTAAGTCTGTCGCAACAGGAGTCAAATTATCTTTCTTTTTAGAACCAAATAGTGAATTGGCAACAATACAGGCCAAGGAAGCATCGTTAGAAGTGATGCTGTGTAATTTCGATAGTGTCTTGTACATATCATCAATATAGCCGAGAATTGTAGTATAAAACTGCTCTTTTTTCTCTAATGATTCTAAATAAGTTATTAAATCATTAATAATTTTAGAATGATAAGATTTGTAAATATCAGTTTTTTCGAACTTTATACTGGGATGAGAACGGAATGTTCTATATCTCAGGTTACGGAACTCTTCTTTATTCGAAACAAATTCCAACATCCAAAGTTCTATTTTATACACTTCAGTGTAGTCAAAGTGATTCAGATATGGTGGGGAAAAGACAACAAGATTATAACCTTCAAATACGTCATAAGGTTGAAGTTCCCGAATATCAATATTAACAATCTGTGCTTTAGAAACAGTGTGTGGACTATGGCTTGACTGAAGGACTTCACATTCTTCAATCATTTTACAACATTTCTCAATAAAGATTTGTTTAACATCATAATCTACCAATTCTCTGACGATTTTTAGTGCTCTTCCTGATTTTCTCATACAACTCACTTGCTCTAGTATTGATGCGAGAGCGAGTTTGAAAAAGTTTGCTTCATACGAATCAGAAAAAGTATTTTTTATAAGTTCTCGTAAATTAAGGAGTTGAATTAAAGTTTTATGAGAAAACGCCTTGGGTATAGTGCTTAATTCTGGTATATTTAATTCAGTTGTGTAATTAAATATATCGATGGACTCTAAATTTTTGATAAATAACTTAGAAGCTGAAGTATTAAGGGTTGAAAATTTCACCTTAGTGTCAGCAACAAAGTGAATAAAAGGATTTACTTCAATACCAGTAGCCAACTCAACATGTATATCTGTGTCCAATAAAATGGAAGATAGTATAGTAGTACCTGATCCACAGAATGGATCTAGTAACCGAACATTTTTATTGATACTGAAATACTCTAAGATTTCATTTAAAAGGTTGGGCGAGTAACCTTCTTTAAACTTATACCAATTATGAACATTGGATTGTTGAGTATCCGATGGATGTACAAGTGACTTATATTTAATGTCCTCATCGAGGTTTATAGTACTTTCAATAGCTTCATAGTAGGTAAGTATATCTAAATTCATAAGTTGCACCCTTCTTGTGTAATTGCTTAGATTATGTATATGATAACAAATTTGTGTGCATACCGGTAGTGTTATTTTGAATGCATTTTATATTTCCGAAGGAGATAATTAAGATGGAAAGTACCAGAATATCGTTACCCAAATTGATTTATTTTGAAATCAATAACTTTTCTCTGTATGACGTGAGTGAACATAAAATTACTATTGATTTTATGAAGCCTGCTGCTTGTATCATTGGAGCAAATGGTTTAGGAAAGAGTACAATGTTGAATTGTATCAACTATGCATTAACAGGGATGATAAATCAGCCAGGAAGAAAGGTCAGATCAATATTTGAGTACTATAGACAAAATAAGTATTATAATGAATATTTTGAAGGAAGAATTCAAGAAAAAGATCGAGATATTGCTAACATTAAAATTGTCTTTTCTATAAAAGATTGCAAAATAACGGTCGTTAGAGGATTTTATCCTGACAATTCAGTGATTCATTTTGAATGCAGCAATGATAAATATGATAGATATGAGGACGCAGTTGTATCATTGATGGGATTAAAAAACTTTGATCAGTTTGCGTTTTTACAGGTTAAAGTACTCACTTTTGATGAAGAGAGAGAGTGCTTATTTTGGGATCCCAATTTATTAACCTCTACATTGTATCTGACAATGAATTTGTCTCCAGAAATTGCAGAGAAAGCGGACATTATTCAGAGTAATGTTCAAAAATCAAACTCTAGAATTCGAAATCTTCAATTTGAAATCAATAAATTGAATAAAAGAATTGAGACTCTGACATCTGAATTAATTGAAAAACCTCAAAGTGATACTAATCAAGAATTGTCAGATACAGAGTTGAAAGAAAAACATGAGATGTTAATAGAGGGACTAGAGAAAGCAGAGAATGATTATTCTCTAGCTAGATCCGAATATGACTTTCTGATTAGTGTTATATCTGAACTAACTGCAAAACAGCATCTTGTTAAGTCAGAGTATGACAACTTATACAAGACACTGTTCAACAGTAACTCGGCTGTTGATTTAAGAAATAGTCCAATAATTTCTGAGCTACTTCATGGGAACTGCATAGTATGTGATACAAAAGGCACAGATATATGGAAAGCTTCTGAAGAAAAAATTCTAATGAATAAATGTCCATTATGTGAGTCTGAAATTTTGCATGATAATCATAATCATGATGAAATTATGCTTCGGCTTGAGGAAGTAGATAATAATTTGCAGCAAATAAATGCAGCTTTAGAAGAGCACATATTAAAGTCTGCTCGTTTAAGAGGTTTGATGGAATCATCTTCTAATTATATAGAGAAAACAAAACTTGAAGTTATGAAAATAGAGCAGAGTTCTACATATATGATAATTAATGATGGCGAAGACAGTGGAGATATACGCATTAGAGAAAGAATTGAATCTTTAAGACGTGCGGCATTAGAGGTAGAGATTGATAAAAACGATCAGATTGTACTGCGTGATAATCTTATGGATGAAGCCTCGGATTTACATAAACTGTTGACTAATTCATATAATGATGCGAGAAAACACTTTCTCCCGAAATTCCGGACGCTCGCGAGAGCCTTTACAGGATTAAATGTAGATATCATTTTAAATGAAGTTATTGTGGATGCGAAGAAAATGCTTGCATTTTCTTTATCTATGGAGGAATCGGGAAGGAAGTATGATCACCAACTATCGGAATCGCAACGTTTTTTCCTAGATATCGCATTGCGGATGGCTATAGTCGATTATATCGCGGACAACAATTACGAAGGATGTATGCTAATTGATACACCGGAAGGTTCTTTAGATATAGCCTATGAAGCAAATGCTGGTGAAATGTTTGCTGAGTTTATAAATCGTCAGCATCAATTAATTATTACAGCAAATCTAAATTCATCAGGCTTGGTGAAAACTTTTGCAAACAAATCTGGAAGCGCAAGATTTAATCTAATTAACATTATAAAATGGGCTAACTTATCAACTGTTCAAAGTGAGCGTATGCCTCTCTTCACTGAAGCTCTTAAAGATATCGAAGCTGCTATGAAAAGCGGTGAAGATAATAGATGATTTCACCCGAGGCGAATTTCGACATACAGTTTCTTTTAATACAATCTAGAAAAAAATATAATGAACTACACAATTCGGAAATAAATGTTCTTACGTATCTCGCCCAATTATTAAGTGTTTATGATGGTTTGTTTACTAGCGACTGGAAATACTATTTTACTTATCATTCATTAGGTGGTCCTTATAGTACGGAAGTAGCTAATGAGATGCTGCAACTTAAAAGAAAAGGGATAGTATTTGAGTCAAAAGAAACTCCAAATTATTATTCAATTAGTGACTCAACTAATGTGATAGAGAGTGTCCTTAAATTATCAAAATTTGATCGTTTTAAAAGTCGGGCAATGTATTTAGAGACTGCATTCAATGCATGCTTAACTAAATCTTTACCTGAGGTATTTCATGCATTAAAAGAAGAGCCAGGATTATCAGATGCAGAGGAAATTGGTAGTAGAACAGTATTGCATAGTGAAAGTAATAAAATGATATATGAATATTTTGGAGCATTAAAAAGAGAACTTGGTGATATAAGAGAGGATATATTAATCCCCGCTTCAGTTTGGATTGATTATTTATTACTACTCTCTGAAAAAAAAGCAGGTGAAACAAATGATTGACTTATCCTTATTAAGGCAGGCTATGGATCAAAACTTAGAATTTAAAGTAAAAGAGGCTTTTGAAGGTAAGCAGCAACTTAATATTTCTTATTTGACTTCTTTTATGGCCGAGCTTTATAAATATCACCCACCTGAAAAAGTAAAATGGAAGTTTAAATGTATATTAACAACTGAGGAGATTAATTATTCTAAAGGAAAGATTGTGCACAGAGCAGAACTTTTTCGTGATTTCTCATCTTCTATGTGTATATTACTTATTAGCAACGATAAATGCTTAGTTTCAGGGCTAGATGACCATACTTTTGATGAAACAAAGGCAGTAATTTATACATATGAAAATGGAGTTGAAATATTTAAAGCCAATGGGAAAATAATAGAAGTTCCCAATCCTGATTCAGCATCAATTAGTATTTTTGCAAAGCCGACATTTAAGGATCTAGATGAAGCATTGTGGATTTACTACAACAAAAGAGCTAAAACATCAATTTGTACTAAATTGAGAGAATGTTGGATTTCATCAGATAGATTAAGATTCAAAGCTGGCCCAGAGCATATTATGAGAGATTCATTATACTATTTCTTAGATACTGGTCTCAGAGGATCTCCAATTGTAAAAAGAGAACAAAATGTTGATGATACTGATCCTGTTGATATTAAGGTATCATGGAGTTGGTCTAATGCCTCAGCATTAATTGAGGTGAAGTGGCTGGGGAAATCATTTGATCCAAATTCTAAAAAACAAACTAAGGATTTCTCTCAAGCAAGAGCCATCGATGGAGCACAGCAGCTTCAAAATTACTTAAAGGTTTCAAATGAAGAGAACCCTGAAATATATTTTAAAGGATATCTTGTTCTTTTTGATGGTAGAAGAAGAGGATTAGGAACAAGTTTCACAACCGTACCTAAATCAGATCAAGCTTGGTACTACAAAGAGAAAGAAATTCCTTATCCTGAATCTGTGCAAAACGACTCACATTTGCAATCATATAGATTTTATTTGGAACCTACTGCTGTAGCAGAAGGTTAGTCTTGAAGAAATAAATATTGATGTTTAAGCCATTATCAATTGTTCTAATTAGTTTATGGACATATAACTTTATCTAACTAAAAGAATCCACATGATCTAAATCACAGGGATTCTTTTTTTTTCCAAGAGTTTAAAGCTACAGACTTTGCAGAGTCTAACAATATATTTTTTTGAACAGGTGGCTGTAGAAAACAAATTAAGTCTGCCACTCCGCACACAAAGTCTGCTACTGAGCAATTAAAGTTTGTCACTAAGCCGAACGAATTTCAGGAATTTCTCTGATTTTCACGCGGCTTTTCTTTTACCCAGATTCTGTTTCAAGCCCTTCTCCATACAATTACTAAATTGATAATTTTATAAACTTTTCCATATACGAACATTCATATTTTTCTATGGAAATAATTCCTTATTGGTAACTTCAGCTATTCCGAGAATACCTGTTTTTTTCTGTGAAGGTCCATCATAATAGACATATTTGTATTGCAATTTCACTATCTTTCAAATTAACCTAAAGTTAAATGTATAAAATCTCTATGTTTGGAGCTGAACAGACAATGGCTAAACAGAAGAAAAAAATTGACTTAAAAAAAAGTTGTATGGAGTTAATTAACCAAAATGAAGAGTTAAATAGCCTGTTCGACAAGGTTGCTGTTAATTACAGGGAAGAAAGTGACGATTTTAGTGTTAGCATATTACCAAATTACTCTGAAGCTAACAAAGAACGATATGCTCAACAGAAATCATATACTAATTATCTTTTATCTCTTCTGGAGGAGATCCATCGGTACAGTTACCTCGCCCTATGTGAAACCTTCATGTATCAAGAACGATTGGATTATAAGGACGATAATAACTTTTTTAGTTCTCGTTACTTTTTATCCAATGCGTCTTTTCACATTATAGGGGCATGGGAGAGAACAATACGTTTATCTGGCCTCCTTTATGGATATGACTTTAATCAATCTTTGAAGTATTCTCACATTTATAACGCTTTAAAAAAGAATAGGGAGTTTAAATGCAATGAGGTTTTTCTTGTGATTCAGGAGTTGAAGAGTAGCACTCATTTTCCTGATATTGAGGAATTGCGAATCAGTAATGACCACAAACTTTCAAAGCATGTTGAGTATGAGAGTGATGATGATTTACGAAGGATGGCTTTGTCTTGTTACGAAAATGCAAAAGGGCTTTATCAAATTATTTACTATTACATAAATCGATTTCTAAATGAAAGAATTATTAGAGTCACTGAAATAGATTTGACGCTTTTTAAATGGAATCTAACTTTAGATGTAGTTAAAATAAAACCCATTATTTCAAAAGAACTTACAAGTGAACTACTCCCAGCACGATTGGATAGATGTTCAGATTATCTTTCTAATCATATTTATACTTTTGAAGCATTAAGGTATATCACCAATCATTTTCTTACTACGTTAAATAATAATTCTAAATACATGCTTCTTCATTCAGATCTTGTGTTTAGGTTGCATGAGGCAACTAGATCTTTAAAATTCGCTTATAACCTTATTGTTAAAGCCAAAAAAGAACATAAGGAACTTGGCGAAGAATCGGTGTGCTTTGTAAATATGGACTATGCTTACTTTGTTGAATCGGCTATATCACGCGTCTACTCAGCCTATGATAAAATAGCAATGCTTCTCCATTATTATACTGGCGGAGGAAGTAAAGAAAATTCATTTGAGCAGTTTATGCGAAATCATAATGATGAACTAGAAAATGAAGAACTACTACGGCTGGCAAATTCAATCTACAATCGAGACGAATATAAAGAATTGTATCAACTTAGACAAAACAACTTTCATCATATGGTGAAGGAGAACTTTATCAATCGTAGTGATAGCGAATGGAGTCATGTATACAATTTGATTCTCGTCAGTAAAAATATTCAGATCTTAAAGCCCCTAGTAAGTAAACTTATGGAACTCTATGTTGATGATCCAGCTTGTTTGAGGAATTCTGGGAACTAAAATTGAGTCTCCGCAGGCTCTATTGTTTATTGAAATTAAAGTGCTAAATTGAAAATGAGAGTTATAGGATGAAGTAATCATTGTAAATGGAGATGCTTAATTTGGAGAGAATCTTGGGCACTTGTCCGAGGAATTGCTCGATAATTTACTTGTTTATGTATTTCGTACAGCTAACAATCTGTAATTGACGCAATTTTTGAATTGAGTAGCCACAGGAATTCGTACTTGACAATTACTCTTGGCATCGAATAGTCTAATACTTTTTTTTCTTGGTGTAAGCGACTAGACACCGTAAATAATGGATCAGTCTAAAACTTATTTTTCAAAAGCTGACGATTTTCAAACTCGAAAACCGCGCTACAGCAACAACTCTAGTCTAACACTTTATTTTCTTCGAACAGATGTGATGAGTGTCTAGTGACATTAAAGTTGGTAACTAGACATTATAGTTGGTTACTGAATATGTTTGTAAATGCCTAGAAATAAAAAGTGTAGGACAGTACAATGTCGTGTCGACCTAATAAATATCAGGTCGGCACTTTTTTATGTGTTTTTCGGAAAACTATAGAACGTAAAGATATATGGGTTATTATTCCGTGAAAATAAAGTTGTAGACTGTAAAATATAGTATTAGACCGAAAAATAAAGTGCTAGACTGTGAAATAAAGTGATAGACTGGCTGCCAGTCATTAAACTAACAAGCCGTTAAGCTTAATATATAGTGGTACGGGTTTTCAAATAATCAGGACATGGTTTTCCAAATTGTGATAATGTTGTGTCCGATTTGTATTTTGATCTCTTTATTTATTAGGGTGTAGTAACATAAAGTAATAAAATTGTAGGGGGCTTTTTAATGCCTGATCTCTTGCTAGTGTTATTCTTGATAAACTTATCTTTATTTCTCTTGCACGAAATGGATGCGATAAGACGTTCTGAGTGGAGATTGTTTATCGTGCTTAAGGATATGGAAGATTCTAAAGCTTATAAAGTATTCACATTTATTCACCTTCCTCTTTACACAATAATACTCTATTTACTTTTTAGTAAATATCAGACAGTTACTTTTTGGGTCCTAGATTTATTTTTAATCATACATGCAATCCTGCACCTATTTTTTGAAAAGCACCCCCGTAATGAATTTAAAAATACTTTTTCAAGAACAATTATTTATCCAATGGGAATCCTTGCGGCTATTCATTTAGTATTACTATTTAATAACTGAGTATCAATAATATCAAAGACAAAGATGTTTGATTCGATAGCAATATTAAAACTCTGACGACTAAGCTAACAAGAAAACGATTGTTTATTTTCTCGTCCAAGGCTGCCGATTTCCAAATTCAAAAATCCTCATAAGATCAACATCTCCGGTCTAATACTTTATTTTCTTTGAACATGATGTTGTGAATGTGTTAAATATTGATTGTAACTAAATAGCAGGACCTCAAACGCCACGGCCAAGTGAACTGTAACCCTATTAGTGGACAGTATATAAAAAGGGTCCTTTCGATTTAAGCAGCAATGAGATGGCTCCTGAATTCATCAGGAGTCATCTTATTTAATGTCCACTGATATCGATGTGAGTTATAAAATGTGATGTACTCATCTACACAAATTCGAAGTTCTTCTAAATTTGTACATTGCTTATAGTCCAATTCATCTTTCAAGTGACCAAAGAAGCTTTCCATGGAAGCATTGTCCCAACAATTACCCTTACGCGACATAGACTGCTGGAACCCTAACTCAGCGATCTGCTTCTGTATGTTAGGATTCGTGTAGTGCATACCTTGATCCGAATGGAATATCGCCTCGGGGTGAACATAACCATCAAATCGTTCCATTAGTCGATCAATCGTTTCTTGCACTAATGATATCCCTAAGCTGGATGATAAGTAGTGAGCAAGGATTTGTCTGGTTGAACCATCTTTAATGCACGACAAATAAGCCCATTTTCCGTTTCCATAAGAGATATAAGTGATATCCGTTAACAGTACTTTCTCAGGTTCTCCTTGATCAAAAACACGGTTAAGAAGGTTAGGGCAGGTTTTGTGTTCTTGTGTTGCCTTAGCCATCTTACGATATGGATTTGCTCGACGTATCGATGTGATTAGTTTGAATTTGTGCATGATGCGACGAATCTTTTTATGGTTCATCACGACATTATCTATTCGTTCTAATCTCATTTTAATATCAAGTGCACCAGCTTTACGGTTTCTAGCTTCAAAATGCTCATTTATAAGTTGAAAATCTCTTTCATCCACAGTTTTTCGAAGTTGACGCTGTACCTCGGCATTACACCAACGATAATAACCACTTCTGCTCACCTCAGCAATTTGGCAGAGGAAACGGGTTACGCGATGTAATTTATATTTGCATAGCACTTGATGAATGAGTTCGAAGCGCTCGGAAGGTGTTAATGCCTTATTGGTTAGCCTTTCGAGCGCTTCTAGCTTTTTTAACAACTCATTCTCCGCCTCAAGCATCTTAATGCGTGCTTCAGCACATCGTAACTTCTCGTCTAGAGTTAAAGCATCTTTAGTGGACCTTCCTGTACTTGCCTTACCTCTACGGTCATAAAGTAATCCATCTTCACCGTACTCCGAGTAAATATTTCTCCAACGATGCAAACATTTCTTGGGTGTGTTTCGTCCGATGATTTCTGTAGGAAATCCTGCATCTACGAATATATCTAAAGGTGTTTTTCCTTGTTGATAAGCTTGGATACTAGCTACCTTAAACGTTGGTGAATAAGTGATGTTCTTTTCCGACACATGCAATACATTTGAATTTTTACTCAGTAACTCTATCTCATGCTTAGTGAAGCTCTTTCTCAATCTTTTCATAATCCGCATCCTCATCTACTTCTCAATACTATGATTAAAACATAAAAACCCGTAAGAGGGCACTTTTTTTAAAGTGTCCATCTTACGGGTTACAGTTCAAAGTGGAGGATGAGGTCCTTTTTTATAGGCGAAATTCAACTCTTAATGGGTTTGTAAAATCGTAAAATGACTTTTGGGACAGCCCCAATGTTTTTTATTCCTTCTGTTTCAGTTAGCAGCTAATCAGAAGGGGCTTAAATAATTATTCAAAGCACTACGGGAAATCAATAGCAGTTTATTCTTGAAACCTTCGTTACGCCAATAACGATGGTCTTTTTTTCTGTTTATTGATCTGAGAAAATAAAGTATTAGACCGTGAAAATAAAGTTATAGACTGCGGTTGTGCATTAGCGGGCAGGATAGTTTAATTTTTTTTCCGAATAACTTCAATTAGTGGGTTAATAAATATGTCCGTATCTCGGATCAAATTTGAAGGAGGAACAAATAAGCCGTATGGCTTCTTCTTTATAAATAACTTGTTGGGCTCAAGCATAAAAATCAATATATTTTTATTGTAAAACAATAAATTAAGTGATAAAATCAAAAACGAGGTGAAATAGATGAAAAAAGAGACGCTCTTTTTAAAAGTTGTTTTGGTTGTTATGGCAATTCCTGCATTAGTGATGTGTTTTTATGGACTTCCAGCGATGGCGCATAGTATGATGCCGGATTTCTCGTATATTAAAGTTTATCTTTCCGCTTTGGCTGCATATGTGGCGTCTATTGCGTATTTATTTACGCTACTTCAGGCATTTAAGCTTCTCAGGTACATAGATACTAATACCGCTTTTTCGCAAACCTCTGTTTTAGCGCTTAAGAAAATAAAGCGAGCGGCGGTTGTCGTATCACTCATGTTTGCATGTAATCTCCCGCTTTTCTACTTTGTAGCTGACGGCGCAGACGCACCAGGCGTTATGGTCATCGGGCTATTTATAACCTGTGTGCCAGTTGTAATCGCAGTATTTGCCGCAGTTCTTGAGAAACTGCTCAAAAACGCGATCGAGCTCAAAGAAGAACAGGAGTTGACCGTATGATAGTGGTTAACATTGACGTTATGCTTGCAAAGCGGAAAATGAGCGTTACTGAGCTATCGGAGAAAGTCGGCATTACAATGGCAAACCTGTCGATACTTAAAAACGGAAAAGCGAAAGCCATTCGAATCTCAACACTCGAAGCGATCTGCAAAGCACTCGATTGCCAGCCTGGAGATATTCTCGAGTATCGGCAGGATTGAATAAAATAAAAAAACCGCCGTACGTCGCAGATGTAAGTAATGATGAAGAGTTCTAAAGCTATATCAATCCTAACCACTACATAGCCTTCGCCTTTAAGGCTAACGGCAATATGACACTATGTCATAAGAATAACTCATCAATAATAATGCTTGCTCATGACCATTGTTTTCAGCACATTACACCCCTTGATAGTTATCCAGATTAATGAATGTACAAACTTGTTGCTTGGGTTGAAGAAGTTGCTAAGCAAGAACTAAGTAGATTGATAACACAATGAATGATTAAGCTAACGAGAACGTTAGTTCAACATAACAGCAGAAGTGCCACGCTGGAAGAGCGAACATTTATCTTGGAATGATGATAGCCTCGTTTTACTCTAAACACCTCTATTACGGAGCATCTCATTGCTCTGTAATAGAGGTGTTTTTAATTAATGTAAACAAAAAATTACAAGGGCATGACAACTTGTTTACATCTCCATCATACTTTAGCTACATCTAACTATTATAGTGATCTACAGAAAGATATAAGCTCTCTATTCTAGCTGTAATTTACTTATCGCTTCGATATGGGAGATGCACTAGGTAGATTACAGGTTTACTAGAGTCATTGAAATATAATCATGCAGGAAAGGACGGAATGAAAATTGAGAAGGGAGCAATATCGCGCAGTAGCTAAGAGGAAAAGACGCATACGGAAGAATATCGTAATGGGGTTAGGATTTATTATTATCCTTATCGTACTTACCAATGTTGCAGTAGGAATAATGCGATCTGTTTCTCCAGAGCAATTATCCGTAAATGAGGAAACCGTTGAAGTAGTAACGAGTGCTCCACCTTTAGCAGGGAGAATGGAGACACCACCGGATAATCAGAATTCAACAATCGAAATAGAAACGAACGTTCCATCATTAACGAAGAAAACGGAAGCTCCAAAGAGTGCTCAGAAGTCGACGAGCAAATCTAATAAAGCCGTATACTTGACGTTTGATGATGGACCTACGAGTTTGACGGATGATTTCCTCGACTTGTTGATGGAAAATGAGGTTCAGGCAACATTTTTTATGGTTGGCACTAACTTAAACAATGTTGAATGGCAGGATGAAGTGAAGCGAGCCGTAGAGGAAGGGCATTATGTAGGGGCACACAGTATGACACACGACTATAACAAGCTGTATAAGCAGGGAGAGTTTGTGGATGAAATGAAGGAAAGCTTGGCACTTATCGGTGAAATCACGGGAGTAACCCCAACATTAGTGCGTCCCCCGTACGGTTCAAAACCTGGGCTAAAAGATTCACTGCGTAATGAAATAGCAGATGCCAACTTGAAAGTATGGGATTGGACAATCGATTCGAAAGACTGGAAACTGCAAGGAAACCCTAATGGCATTGTGGAACAAGTGAAAAGTACAACGACTGAAGATATCGAAATCGTACTGTTACACGAAAAAGAGACAACTCTAGAGGCTCTACAGGACATTATCGATTTTTATAAAAATGAAGGTTATGAGTTTGCTGTTTATCAAGAAGGGGAACATTTTATGAGTAATTTTTGGAAAGATGAGCGGTTGTAATGAATTCTATTCTGCAGGATGAAATAAACACAGCACGACAAGCCATCAGTAAATGGGCTGAACTAATATTTATTAGGTTCAGCCCATTTGCATGTGCTGGAGAAGGAATAAGCGATGAGTATTTCCTTATTGCGTAAGAAAAGAAGATTGTGAATAAATAAAATTCTTTTTCTCCCAGTTCTTCATCTATCCGTCGTGATGCTGAGCGGCTCTATGTTGCTCGTCTATTTTTCTTTTTTCTACAATTAGCGGAATTAGCATAAATGCACCGACAATAATGAGAACTCCGCTTGTCACGTATACGGCTAGTAAGGAAAAGGCTTCTTTCAAATAACCTGACATGGACATACCAATGACCATTGTCCCCATAAAGACAGGCGTAATTATGCCAGATACGCGGCCTATAAAGGTTCCTTCCGTGTTGCGTACAATAAGCGTTTGGATGCCTCCGTGAATACAGGGATAAAATAAGCCGCTAATGACTAATAGAACAGTTGTCATCCAAATAACTGAAGAGGCTCCTATCCCTATCGTACAGAAAGCAGCGACGAGCAAGCCTATCATGAGCAGCAGTTGAGGCTTTACTTTTTTAGCTATCCCCATTATAGCAATTCCCCCTACGAGCATGGCAGCGCCGTTGGCCATGACAAACCACTGAAGATCCTCTTTATTTAATCCCAATTGTTCGATGACAAGGAAGATTTGAAGAGGTTGGGTCAGACCTGACGCCAACCCGACTGCTGAGAAGGTCAAGCAGAGTGTGCGTAAAGAGGGATTAGAACCGATATAACGCAGCCCAGCCATTACTTCTTTTGTAAAGCTACCAGCATCTATTTGCTTTGGTTGCTCCTCATCACGTGGGAGCCTTGATAATATGAACGAAGATCCGAGGAACAGGAATGCTGTCAAAATGAGAGAAACGTTTATTTTAAACTGTATAAATATAAACGTCCCAATGACCGGACCTAATACGGTAAAGATAGCTACGAGTGTTTGAAACATCGCCATCACACCTTGTAGTTGTTCCGCAGGAACATGCCTCTTAAAAAGCTTCATGGCTGAAGGCTGAGAAAATTGTGACAGGCTCGCAGAAATGAAAGATCCGATGAGAAGCGCAATCCAGCCGTCGTTTATGACAGCAAACCATACAGTCACTATCGATAGGGCAGACAGTAGGTCGCTCCATACCATCGTTCGCTTAGGCATCCATCTATCGGCAAAGGTACCCCCAATGAGGCCGAATAGAAAGATGGGAGCAAATTCAGCAACTGATATGAGTGAGACATAAACGGGATTATTATTTGTTAGTTCCGTTACATGGAGAAGTATGGCAAAGTTGCGGATCCATATTCCCAGTTGCAGCAGCACGCGAGAGAGTAGAATCGTTCGAACATATTGATTGGAAAAAATCATGTATACCCCACATCCTTTCTTAATGTGATAAGTGATTCATGTACGAAGTTACTGCATTAGTTTATATTTGATTCAAACTTTAGTCAACAAAAAACTAAACAAAATGAATATAAGTTTGTTATTTAACAAACATAAAATTAAAATGTTTGTTAAAATGGATAAAACGATCCTTGGCATGTATGCTGATTATTTTTGGATTGTAGATGTGAAGAATGAAAAATCAAGGCCTTTGAGTGAGGGGAGATTTTTTCATAGAGAGGTTAAAACTCCGTTCAACTTTGTCAGCTGTATTTTTATACAGTTTCATTGCTCCATTCCATTGTGCGGTTTGAAGCATAAAAACAGATCAAACTTTGATAAACTAAGCAAACAACAGCTGTTCATAATAGGAGGTAAGTTCCATAGGGTATGAATTTACAATGCTGCTTCAGCTCTTTGAGCGGGCGGCATTATTGCTAATTATTTTGTTTTTATTAACTCGTATTTCGAGTTTTAAGCAGATCCTACAAAAAGAATCGCAGACACCTAGGGAGTTCGCGGTCGTTACGATTCTATTCTGTGCCTTCGCACTTTTTAGTACCTATGCAGGAATTGATGTGGAAGGCTCATTGGTTAACGTACGGATTATCGTCATTATGGCAGGAGGTATTTTATTCGGGCCTTGGGTCGGTATGGTCGTGGGAGTGGTATCTGGCATCCATCGCTACCTTATCGATATCGGCGGGGTAACTTCGATTCCCTGTCTCATCACGAGTATTATTGCGGGGCTCGTATCCGGCTATATTTATCTGCTAACGCCGAAATCGAAGCGATGGTTTGTCGGTATCTTTGCAGGGATGGCCTGCGAGGCATTAACGATGCTGTTGATTATATTCATGGCGCAGCCTACAGCATTAGGAGTAGACATTGTATCCAAAATTGCCATACCGATGATTCTAGGTCAATTGAATGTGGGATTGATCATTTTGTTAATTCAAAATGTGGAAAGTGAACGAGAAGGAATCGCTGCACAGCAAGCGAAGCTAGCTTTGGATATTGCGAATAAGACATTACCTTATTTTCGCTCGATTAATACCGAATCGTTACACAAAATTTGTTCCATTATTAAACATGATATTCAAGCCGATGCGGTAGCCATTACGGATGCCTCGACTGTGCTCGCTTATGTAGGCTATGGGGAAGGTCGCTATCAATTTCGGCATGAGATCATTAGTGAAATGACCAAAGAGACGATACGGAGCGGGGAGTTCATGATAAGCAACCATGCGTTGGATGATGCGCTGCCGGGTGTTCAATCCGTTTTAATTATTCCGCTGAAAGAGCGGGAAGAAGTTACTGGGACGTTGAAAATTTATTATCGGAAAGCACATAAAATTACGTATCCGCTGCAGACGATGGCTGTCGGTTTGTCCCAAATTATTTCGACGCTAATGGAGGTCTCTCGTGTGGAAGAAATTAAGGCGATGGCGAATAAAGCCGAGCTTAAAGCATTGCAGACAACGATTCAGCCACACTTTTTGTTCAATGCGTTGAATGCGATTGGCTCGTCGATTCGGACAAGGCCGGACCAAGCGAGGGAGTTACTCGTCAACTTATCGGGATATTTGCGTTATAATTTGGAGCTTACGGATGAGTTGATCGATATTCATCAAGAATTGGAGCAAGTTAGAAACTATATAGAAATTGAAAAAGCACGCTTTGGAGATCGCCTACACATTGTTTATGATGTGGATGAAGTTGCTGTGAAGATTCCTAGTCTTATTATTCAACCGTTGGTGGAAAACGCGATTGTCCACGGAATATTGAAGGAGAGAGGCCCCGGAACAGTTACCATTTATGTCAAAGATACAGAAAATTACGTTCGGATTGGCGTACAGGATACAGGTGTGGGTATCCGTGAAGATATTATTGAACAGGTGAGAGAAGAGCGAGTTCCATCGAACCATATTGGTCTTTTCAATGTGCACAAGCGTGTGAAGCTTATTTTTGGGCATGGCGTTACGGTCGAGCGATTGGATCAAGGAACGAATATCTTTTTTGACGTACAGAAGGAGACAAGATGAGAGCCATAATCGTGGAAGATGAAATATTAGCCCGTGAAGAGTTGGAGTATTTAATTACCAAACATAGTCGCATTGAAATCGTGGATCGATTCGAGGATGGTCTGGATGTGCTTAAATTTCTACATGAGAAGGAAGTCGATGCGATTTTTCTCGATATTAACATTCCATCGTTAGATGGCATGCTGCTTGCGACTAATATAAGCAAGTTCGCGCGCAAGCCCTATGTTGTTTTTACGACCGCTTATAAGGAACATGCTGCCCAAGCATTTGAATTAGAAGCCTTTGATTATATTTTGAAGCCCTATGACGAGAAGCGGATTGCTGCCATGTTACGCAAGTTGGAGACTACTTTTGATCGGGAACAACAGGAGCAAGGAGAAAGTCCAAATACTGTGGACAGTAGGCAAAGGTCAGAGGAAAAGCGCATTAATTTGCTGAAAAATGACAAATATATCGTGACGAGCAGCGATGACATCTACTATGCGGAAGCACAAGAGAAGGTAACGAACGTATTTACGAAGAGCGGTATGTATACGATGCCGATGAGCATTTCGGATTTTCATGCGCTGCTGCCTCAAGATCGTTTCTATCGTTGTCATCGTTCCTACACCGTAAATTTATCTCAAATCCATGAAATCGTTCCATGGTTCAACAATACTTATTTGTTGCGTCTGCGTGATATGGATGCGAAGGTACCAGTCAGCCGAAGTAAGGGTAAAGAATTTAGGCAGTTGATGCATATATAAAGGCAGTTCATTCCGTAATCCCGTCATTTCATGTCGAGCGTGGATCAAGAAAGCGTTCTCTCTTGTAAGATAAAGGCGTGGAAGCAAGGCGTATGAGGCTTTCACTTCCCTACAGATACTACAGATAACGCACACATCTTGGTCATAGCAGAATGGAAAGAGGGGATTTATCATGAGTATGCATCAAGCGGCTCATTCGAAGGTAAATCGGTGGATCATCGTACTTGGAACGATCATTATTCAAATGGGATTGGGCACCATATATACGTGGAGTTTATTTAATCAACCGCTAGCTGACAAATTTGGCTGGGAGCTAAGCTCCGTATCCATTACGTTCTCCATTACCAGCTTCGCATTGGCATTTGCGACACTGTTCGCTGGTAGAATACAGGATCGTATCGGTATCCGAAATCTGACGATGATCTCAGGTGCTGTTCTCGGTGCAGGGCTTATCGCTAGCTCGCAAGTTTCATCTTTATGGATGTTATACTTACTAGCTGGTGTAGTTGTTGGCTTTGCAGATGGTACAGCATATATTACATCACTATCGAATTTAATGAAATGGTTTCCTGAACGCAAAGGGCTAATAGCGGGGATATCCGTGGGAGCTTTTGGGACAGGTAGCTTGCTCTTTAAATATATAAATGGACATTTTATCAATACGTTGGGGGTTTCCCAAGCTTTCTTAGTCTGGGGATTGATCGTGATGGTAATGGTAATTGTCGGATCATTCTTAATTAAAGAAGCTGTAATGACGGAAACACCTGCAAACACCAATACTCCATTGCACAGTCAAAAAAACTATACAGTCAAAGAAATGCTGCGTACGAAAGAAGCATATATGCTCTTCGTTATTCTATTCACAGCTTGTATGAGTGGGTTGTATCTGATTGGTATCGTTAAAGACATCGGTGTACAGCTTGCTGGACTTGATATTAGTACAGCAGCGAATGCTGTAGCGATGGTAGCGATTTTCAATACAGCTGGCCGTATCATTCTCGGTGCATTGTCGGATAAAGTAGGACGTATGAAAGTTGTAGCGGGTGCGCTGCTTGCAACGGCTTTTTCAGTCTTAACGTTAAGCTTCGCCACTTTGAACGCTGGTATCTTTTTCATATGTGTCGGGGTAATTGCATTTTGCTTTGGTGGTAACATCACGGTCTTCCCAGCGATTGTTGCTGACTATTTCGGTTTGAAGAATCAAAGTAAAAACTACGGCATCATTTATCAAGGTTTCGGTTTAGGTGCTTTGGCTGGTTCGTTCCTAAGTGTTTTGTTTGGAGGTTTCCAAGTTACCTTTAATGTAATCGCGGTTTTATGCATGATATCCTTCTTGATAGCTATTTTTATCACAGCACCTGGTCAACGTAACGAGTCGAACAAGACCAAAGAGTCTGTACTGAAACCGCATTATAATGCGGGATAATCGCAGTAGAATGCCTTATTCGATAAGAAAGACCGCTAAAAGAGTGTTGGCAAGTTAAATAGGCATCCTTTGCACATATAAAATATGCAAAGGATGCCTATTTCTTCGTGTAAGTGGTACCTAAGAGGAATGTATTGTTATTGATGCGGCGCGTTCTCGTTCCACATAGGCGGCAATCTCATTGATTGTATAATCCAAGGGCTTGAAACTAGCTTTTATCGTTGTACTGCGGTCTTTGTAAGTCGAATCGGACAGCACTTGCTGCACTGCTTCTCGCAGTTCGTCGGTAGTTGGAGCCATATTTCTTATGTAAACCCCGATTCCAGCCCGCTCTACCATTTCAGCTCCCATAAATTCATCGAACGCTTGCGGTATGGCGACCTGTGGCACCTCGAAGCAGATGCTTTCGTACACGCTATTCGTGCCTGCATGATTAATAAACACGCTTGCATGCTTCAGTATATCAAGCTGCGGCACGTAGTTGCGGACGATAAAATTGTCGGGGATGCCTGTAATGTCATCTAATCGCAAACGATTGCCTACTGACATTACTACCTGTACATCCGATTGTCCAAAAGCTTCGAAACAGTTCAGAAATAGCTTCTCCAATTCATTCAAAATCGTACCGAAGGAAATGTAAATTAACGGCCTGCCATCAAGTTGATCGAAAGGGAATTCCACTGTCTCCGTGCGTGGAGTGATCGAGTAACCAGCAAATAAATAGCTATCGTCGAACGCATCCGGGAATAAATAAACGGACTTGGAACTATATATAATATTTAGTTTCTCTTTGCTTCCCAAGATATCATTAATGACATTCACGTTATTTAGTCCGTATTTCGATGCAATGGTTTTGGAGGACATATCAACTAATCTTCGGTAAAGATCAGCTTCCTTATATTTCTTATAAACCGAATGTTCTTCAGGCCGAATAAAGTTAGAAATAAAGAAATTAGGATCAAAATCTGCCATTTCGTCGATATATGCGAACGTGGCGAATGCGGAAATGCCAGGAATACCAAGCAGTTGGGCAAATTCTTTTCCCCAATACGCAAACGCATCATGAATGATGTAATCAGGTTTCCATGCCGTAACCTCATCTTTGAATCGTTCTACGAGTGATCGGCTTTTATCTAAAATATAATGGGAGAATAGCAGAAATGTATCGACGCGATCTCCCTCTCGCATTTCGAATCCACCCATATCCTCGTAGTTTCTAAACTGAGCGCCGGTTGCCTCAATTTTTTCACGGAACTCGTTACTGGAGTAGTATAGTACTTCCTCACCCTTTTCAATAAGCGCCCGTATCAACCCCAGTGAAACATTGATATGTCCGTGTAGATCGATCCCGAAATATATCAGCTTAGACATTACACTCCTCCTTCTCAAATCTGTTAACTAGGATATTTGTTCAAAGCAATATACACTGTCTTCTACGTCCAAATACAATTTCTACTTATGATTGGTAATTCCTTCTTCTTTAACCTTAAGTTCACTTTAAGTAATTATGGATAGTGAAATAATTATCGAAAGGTTGTTATCGTGTATTGATTTTCCTTGTAAAGGCGTGTACGATGCACCTATAACACTAAGGCAAACCATTATTCCACTTAGCTCCATCCATTTGACTTAAAGCGGTATTACTTTTAGAACTCTCCACAATGATTTAACAACACACAACACACAACACACAGCACACAACACTTCCAAAATAAAACTGTACACAGGTTAGATTTCCTCTAGTTATCTTATCTATTTATCTCATTGGCCTTACTTTTGTTAGAAGTTCGAAGGTTCTTTAGTCTATTAAAAAATGTTGAAAGCTTGGGGGCATCTATAATGATTATTCAAGCACGGACCGAACTGGAGAGTAACGTATCGAAAAAGACGACTGAGAAGTTGATTCACAAAGTAAAAAGTTTGTTCGAGCATAAGCTGAGCGAGAAGTTGAACTTGATGAAAGTGTCAGCGCCTCTTTTTGTAGAGGGGAGCACGGGCGTCAATGATAACTTGAACGGATGGGAAAGATGTGTTGCGTTCGATACAGCTGCTTACCCGCCAATGATGCTGGAGGTTGTCCAGTCGTTGGCTAAGTGGAAGCGGATGGCTACTCACTATTATGACTTGCAGCCGGGAGAAGGATTGTACGCGGATATGCGGGCGATCCGGCGTGACGAAGTACTCAGCTCACTACATTCGCTGTATGTTGATCAATGGGATTGGGAACTGGTTATCGATAGACAAGAACGAACATTGGAAACGTTGAAAGAAAAGGTCCTCCTAATCTACGAGGCACTTAAAATGACAGAAGAGGAAGTAGCAGAACTGGATTCGTCATTAAAGCCTTTCTTACCACAAGAAATAACGTTCATCACGTCGCAAGAGCTTGAAGATCTGTATGGCGTAGATACGGCACCGAAAGAGCGTGAGCATCGGATCGCAAAAGAGAAGGGTGCGGTCTTTATTATGCAAATTGGAGGTAAATTGGCTTCTGGCGAGCCGCATGACGGCAGATCTCCAGACTATGACGATTGGCAGCTGAATGGAGATATTATCGTCTGGTATCCTGTTATGGAAACGTCTGTTGAAATTTCCTCTATGGGTATTCGTGTAGATGAGGCCGCACTTGAACGTCAACTTCAACATAGTGGATGTGAGAATCGTACAGAGCTACCTTTTCATCAAATGCTTCTAAATGGCACTCTCCCTTGTACAATGGGTGGGGGGATTGGCCAATCTCGTGTTGTTATGCTTCTCCTGCACAAGTTCCATATTGGTCAGGTGCAGATGTCTGTATGGCCGCAGGAAATGGTACAAGCATGCAGGGAACGTGAAATCGAGTTACTTAACGTCATTAGCTAACAATATACCGTTAATAATGGTGAGATAACTGCCCTATGACAATGATGTTTGGGGCAGTTGTTTTCATAAACTTTAACATAACTTTATCAAAACTTAAGATAGAAGATTCGAATGATTCTAGTCAAATGGAAGGATTAACACCTCGCTATTACAATAAATTAGAAGGTGATAAGACGAGTTTTATAGTTAGCGGTAAATCGTAAAATTACGATCGAATAAATAGAAAAAGGGTGATACCATAACGGTTTTCTCGGCAGCGGGCAATGATTAGCACGTGCAGCGAGAATGACATAAAAATACAAATATTGGACTGTGAATGCTAGTTTCGCCCAAAGTGAACGTTTTTCGAACACAACTTTCGTCTTGTTGACTTTATTTGACGAGCTTTGATAAAGTATTTCTAATTCAATCACCATGATTCGATATTCCATCCTGCAATCTCCGACTTTATTAGACACAATTTTCTAACCCTGCTCACGAAATCAACCTAACCTAGACTATCTCACATAAGCTTGTTTACCAACTTAATGATTCAGGAATGACTCAGATTCACGTCTTTCATTATTCGTCGATCTAGGACAGGAGCATGCGGACACGCAATCGGTCGAGGCGAAATGAAATGGAACGAAATTGGAGGAATGTTATGACCGTACCGACATCGGTTCAGGCTCCGAGCAATACGACGTATTCTTTGACCCATCCGCAAAAGCGTATTTGGTACATGGAACAGATCTTTCCGGGCACATCATTCGCTAACATAGGCGGTCCCGTTCGGATAAAGGGAGCGATTGACTTTAGCTTGTTGGAGCAAGCCATTCACACCCTTATTCAACAGCATGATGGCTTGAGAATTGAGCTTGTGGAGCAGGATGGGGAAGCAACACAGATCGCACAGGTCGTTACAGAGTACGAAGCGCAGCCGTTGGATTTCTTAGATTTTTCCGAAGAAGCGGATGCAGAATCAGCTTTTTGGTCCTGGGTACATCGTGAGGCGGGGAGACCCTTTCAGTTACTGAACTCGAAGCTTTTCTACTTTGCGTTATTCCGTATATCGGATGAGGATAATGGCTACTTGGTCAAGTGTCATCATATCATTTCCGATGGCTGGTCGAATCAATTGACAACGTCTCAAATTGCTGAGAACTACACAAGGCTGCTGAAAGGCGAGTGTCTCGAAGATGAGCAACAACCGCCATCGTATATCAACTACGTGCAAGATGCCGATCATTATTTTACCTCACCGAGATGTATGAAAAGCAAGCAATTCTGGCATGAGAAGTTTCAGTGGCTTCCGGAAAGTTTAACGCAATCGTCTGTTGCAAGCACTGAGGGAAGGCGCTATTCTGTACAACTTCAGGCAGGACTCTCGCAGCGTATTCATTCCATGACAAGCGAAGCGAAGGTTTCCGTGAATACATTTTTTGTACTCGCCAATCTGATCTATGCGTACAAAACGACTCAACAAAGCGATCTCGTTATCGGCACGCCGGTGCTGAATCGATCTGGCAAAAAGGAAAAGTCGATGTATGGGATGTTCACGAGTACGATGCCGTTTCGATGGCAGTTGGATGTCGATTTGAGCATTGATGAGACGCTTAAGCTGGCTCAGAAGGGATTGATGGAATGTTACTTCCATCAGCGATATCCGTACGATGTGCTGGTACAGGAGCTGGAACTGAAGAAAAAAGGATATGATCAGCTATTCCATACGAGCATTAACTACTACAATACGAAGCTGCTTACAACGATGAATGGCATGTCTATCGAAAATGTTGAATTTTACAACGGTCATCAAATCTATGAACTTCAGCTCGTCATTAAAGACTGGTCAGCATCCGAAGGCCTGACACTTGATTTTGACTACCGCCTCGATGTGTACCACGCCAATCAGATCGAAGAAATGTCCAGACGAATGCACCTTATTTTCGAACAAATGTTAGACAAACCGCAGGCAGCTATTAAGGAATTATCCATACTAACAGGGCAGGAGCGAGCACGAGAGCTTTACGATTACAACGCAACGGTTGTACCGTATCCTTCCGATCAATCGGTCATCCAGCTATTTGAGGAGCAGGTCAGACGGACACCTAATGAAATCGTAATCACGTATGAACAAGAACAGTGGACGTACCAGCAATTGAACGAGCAAGCTAATAGACTGGCGCGCTATTTGAGCGCTAAGGGAGTAACAAGGGAATCTATCGTGGGAATATGGATGCAGCATTCTATCGACTCCGTCGTAGCGATATTGGCAGTGATGAAGGCAGGTGGAGCATACTTGCCCATTGATCCGGCCTATCCCGAAGAGCGGATTCGTTACATGTTGGAAGATTCTCGCACACAGCTCGTGCTTACGAACATGACAGATGGAGTTATAGCAGAGTTTACAGGTGAAATACAAAGCTATCATAGTCTTGAGCTGGATAAGTTGGATGCATCAAATGTTGATCATGTACATGAACCTACTGACCTCGCTTATGTCATCTATACATCTGGATCAACGGGGCGTCCTAAAGGAGCGATGATCGAGCATAGAGGATTAACGAATTACATCTGGTGGGCGAAGAACGTATATGTTCGTGACGAGATACCGACATTTCCGCTGTATTCCTCACTAGCATTCGATCTCACAGTAACTTCTATTTTCACGCCGCTTATATGCGGAGGTCGAATTGGTGTATACCGGGATGATGGCGATGAATTTATTTTATATCGAATTATAAATGACAACGCTTCAACCATTGTGAAACTGACGCCAGCACATCTTGCATTACTCAAAGAACGAGATTATGAGCATTCGACTGTTAGACGATTTATCGTTGGGGGCGAAGATCTCAAGACAGATTTAGCTAAAGACATTACCGCTTTATTTGGACAATCCATAGAAATTTACAATGAATATGGTCCTACCGAGACGGTAGTAGGTTGCATGATTCATCTATACAACAGCAGTGAGGATCGGCAAGTATCCGTACCTATTGGCGTACCTGCGCACAATGTCATGCTCTACATCCTTGATCCTGACCAGCATCCCGTAGGTGCAGGAGCAATCGGGGAATTATATATCGCTGGAGACGGAGTTGCTAGAGGATATCTTCATCGAGAAGAGCTGACCAAGGAGCGTTTTCTGAACAATCCATTTGTTGAAGGAACGCGGATGTATCGCACGGGTGATTTGGTCAAGCGGCTTGAAGATGGCAAGATCGAATATGTTGGTCGTGTGGACCACCAAGTGAAAATTCGTGGTTATCGCATTGAAACAGGTGAAATCGAAAAAGTTATGATGCAGCATGAAGTCATCCAAGATGCAGTTGTTATAGACCGTGAGAATGAGACGCTTGGGAAATACTTATGCGCATATATAGTGAAGAAATGCTCGATTGCGAGTTCAGAATTGAAATCATACTTGTCTGTGCAAGTGCCTTCGTATATGGTGCCTTCCATATTCGTGGAACTGGATGAGATTCCATTAACGATTAACGGCAAAGTAAATCGCGCGTTGCTTCCAGAACCGGATTTTACTTTAACACAGGAATACGAGCATGTATCAGCGCGAAGTAGCAATGAAGCGAAATTGATCGAAATCGTTAGCGGTGTGTTACAGCATAATCGGATTGGGATTACGGATCATTTCTATGATCTAGGCGGGGATTCCATAAAAGCGATTCAACTATCATCAAGATTGAACAAAGCGGGATACGCGCTCAAAGTTAGAGATATATTGGAATACCCAATTTTGGAGCAAATGGCGCTGCGTATTCAACCGTTGCATCGTTCACACGTTTATTCACAAGAACGTTGTGAAGGAGTGCTTGAACCGCTGCCGATTGCTCACTGGTTCTTCCAGCAGCAACTGCGTGAACCTGACTATTACCATCAATCCATATTACTTGAATTGCAACAAGAAATTGACCTCGATGTGTTGGAAGCCATTCTCGTACAACTTATAGAGCACCATGATGGCCTGCGTCTACAAGTAGATATACAGACTGGAACATTAACCTATTCGAGTCAGTCTGATCGGACAAGACTTGTTCAGATCGTTTCCCTAGCAGAGTTCGATTCCGATAATCAAACCCAACAGCTACGGATGCTTGAGCAATGTGAAACGTTTAAATCCCAGTTCCGTTTACTTGATACACTGCTGATTGGGATGTGCTTATTCGATCTTGGCGGTAACGGGAAGAGATTGCTTATTACTGCGCATCATCTCGTTGTGGATGGTGTATCATGGCGTATTTTACTGGAAGATCTGGCAGAAGCACTTCATAGCCATTCTAGGGGAGAAGCGTATCAGCTTCCATCCAAAACAGCATCGTTACAAATGTGGTCCCAATATATATGGAATCATCCCATAGCAGAGCAAGAGCTTCACGACTGGCAATCTACCATTGAACAAATTAGGTTCATTCCAACTGAATTACAGCATGGGGAAGCATGGATGAGCAGCGCTAATACGATCGAGCAATGGCTGACGGTGGAGCAGACGAAGAGTCTATTGTATGAGAGTCACCGAGCCTATAGTACCAAGCCGCTGGAACTGTTACTAGCAGCCTTATCGTATGCGATATATAGCTGCTTTGATAGGGAAGAAGCAGTGGTTGAATTGGAATCGCACGGACGAGCACAGCTCCATGATGAGATTGACCTTTCCAGAACAGTTGGTTGGTTTACAAGTATGTACCCGGTGAAACTAACGATGCCCGCTTGCGGGTCTGATGTATCTTCACTAGCTTCTCTAGTAAAGACGACGAAGGAGAGACTACGTACAATACCAGACCAAGGAATTGGCTTCGGGGTACTTCAAGCCCAAAAGAAATTAATATCGAATTACGATTCTAAAAAGTTAATACGATTTAACTTTCTTGGTGACTTTGACAGTGTTTGGGACAATCCATGGTTCACGTTAGCAAAGGAAAGCAGTGGTCTAGATACAAGTAAATACAATGCGCTCACTTCATTATTAGATGTGCAAGCCATGATCATAAATGAATCGCTGCGTATGAGCATTACCTATAGTCGGAATCAGTTTACAGATGAGACCATTACTAGGTTTATGCAGTCATATGGGGAAGCATTGACCTTGATCACCAACCATTGTTGCGGCAAGCAGATAAAGGAATATACACCGTCTGACTTCGAGACAGTTGCTATTTCTCAGGATGAACTGGACAGCTTATTTTTGTAATCATGCATAAAGGCGGCTTGATTGCACCAGTTCGTTATTCCAGATCTCAAAGGAGGTCGTACAATCTTATATGTCTAGAGTCATATTTTTTGGAGTTGATCTGCACGGGCATGTGAATCCAACGCTAGGATTAATTCACAAGTTGGTTGAGAGAGGCGAAGAGGTCATTTATTACTGTAGTGATCCATTTCGTGAAAAAATTGAACAAACGGGAGCTTCATTTCGCAGTTATCGAGGCTTACTTAGCTTCGGAAGGCATAATGGCACCGGCATCGAGACGATTCTTATATTTGCAGACTTTCTGATGGATAAATGCCGGACACTAGTCGAGGAGCTTCAGGAAGAAGTTACTCAGTTGCGGCCGGATTATATTATTCATGACAGCTTTTGCTTGTGGGGCAAGGAGCTCGCAGCTAAGTTGCAAATTCCGGGGATCGCTGTATTCGCCAACTTTCCATTTATCGATGAGATGGCTCAGAAGGACCCATCGTTCTTTATGGAGTACGTGCTCCTAGCAGCGGACGATCCACTCTATGTCAAACATAAAGGGAAGCATGATGTGTATCGCAAGCTGCTGGACAAGTTGGCACGTGTTATTTCGCTCAAATATGGGGAGCCATCGCTTAATGTGATGAATGATATTTTTTGCAGCAAAGAAAAGTTAAACCTATTATTCACATCTCGCCAATTTCAGATCTATGAGGAAGTGTTCGACGATACCCATCTATTCGCTGGCTACGACATTTATCCTAGATCGGAGCCGTTAGATTTCCCTTTCGAGCGATTGGATGATAGACCACTTGTCTACATTGCTTTTGGGACAATCTTGAATGATTTGTCCGAACTGTATGAGACTTGCTTCCAAGCATTTCGCGATGGCCCCTATCAAGTGGTGATGTCGATTGGCATGCATACTGATCCAACAGCATTCAGCGCTGTTCCCGATAATTTTATTGTTAGGTCTTATGTGCCACAGTTGGAGCTCTTACGCCGTGCCGATACGTTTGTTACACACGGTGGAGCGAACAGCATCTATGAATCGATTTGCAATCATGTGCCTATGGTTGTTCTACCTCAAGTGTTCGATGAATTTATGGGAGCATTAATGGTTGAGCGGTCAGGTGCGGGCATCTACATGCGCAATCATGAACCGAGTACGGACGAGCTGCGAGACGCAGTGGAGCAGATCTTAACCAATACACGTTATCGAGATAATTGTAAGCGTGTCAAACAGTCCTTTGAGGCCACTGGCGGCTTAGATCATGCCGTTAATGAAATTATCCAATTTACGAAGCAGAAGGTGTGCCATGTGTAATGTAAAACGGCTGCTATTATCGATAAGTTTGATTGTTATGTTAAGTGTAAGCACAGTAGGTTCAGGTGTAGCGGCTGCGACAGCAGCTTCAACAGTTGGTGCTACAACGATCAGTAATATTGATGCTTACGTGGAAGAAATGATGGATAAATCAAAAATACCTGGGATGTCAGTTGTCATCGTTAAAGGTGGGGAAACGGTTTATCAAAAAGGGTTTGGCTACGCGGATGTCGATAAAGAGTTACCTGTTCGACCAGAGACATTGTTTGAGCTTGGCTCTACGAGTAAGGCCTACACAGCATTAGCATACATTCAAATGGAAGAGCAAGGACTTGTGAATCGAGAAGATCCAGTAACGAAGTATCTCCCTTGGTTGGAGACTACGTATGAGGGCAAGCCTGCTCCTATCCGATTGAAGCATTTGCTGTATCATACAAGCGGCATCCCGTTTAAAAGTATCAGTGATATTCCTATTGCTGAGGATGGTCAAGCACTTGAAGCCACAGTACGTACTCAGATCGGGCAGAAGCTCGACGATGAGCCTGGTGAAACGTATTCGTATGCAACGATTAACTATGATGTGCTAGGCCTAATCATTCAACAACAATCAGGCATGAGTTATGAGGCATATATCCAGCAGCATGTACTAGCTCCGCTGAAGTTAAGTGACACGTACTTGTTCCGTGAGGAAGCAGCAGCCAATGGAGAACTGGCTCAAGGCTACAAGTACAACATGCTGCGTGCAGCAGCTTATGATGCGCCTATGTATAGAGGCAACACACCAGCAGGTTATGTTATTTCCAATTCGCTAGATGTGGCAACATGGCTCAAAATTCAAATGGGTACGGTTCCTGAAGCGAAAAGCTTTGAGAAATGGCTCGTTCGCGCTCATGAACCGGATCGTTCTGTATCACCTGCTGGAGATGGTTCTTCCTACGCTGGCGGTTGGAGTGTGTACCAGGATGGAACGGGGATGCTAGCGCATGCAGGCGCTAACCCCAATTATTCGTCCTACTTTGCAGTTCGTCCGCATGATGGATATGGCGTAGCCGTGCTTACCAACATGAATTCTCCCTACACCATCACTACGGCACAAGGCATTATGAACATGATGCATGACAAGGAAGTACCTGAGCCTGGAAGTGATATGTACAAAAGTATCGATATGATTTCCTCTGTCGTGCTGTTATTAACGACACCCGTTATCTTATTAGTTCTATGGCTGACGAGTAAAGCCATCTGGCAGGCTGTTCGAGGCACTCGCAGCTATGTTGGTCGCCATACGACTACGATTGTCGGATTCTCGATATTCGCTGCATTTATGGTAGGGCTTGCCTACTGTTTCTATCAAATTCCGAGTACTTTATTTTGGGGCGTGAACTGGCCATTTGTCGAAGTTTGGGCACCTAATACGCTTCCATACGCTGTTTTTTCCATGTATACAACGATGTTCCTGTTCGGAATCTACTTCCTGTTTACGACCGTATTTCCGAAATCCGATGACCGCTCCTTTTTTGCGATTACGCTGCTTAGTGTCGCAAGCGGCTTTGGTAATGCCCTAATTATATTTATCGTCAATGAAACATTGAATCGGGATATTGAGAAGTTTCAGAGTGGGTTGTTTGTCTATTTTGTACTCGGTATCGCGATCTACGTCTTCGGGCAGAAGTTGGTTCGTACTCGATTGGTACGGATCGCAAATGACATGGTATATGAGAAACGAATGGAACTGCTTGGGAAAATATTAAATACGTCGTATCAGAGAATCGAGGGGGTAGAGGAAGGTAAAATTCCTGCTTCACTCAATAACGATACAGAGACGATATCCGGCTTCTCCAATATTGTGATCACGGGAGCTACTAGCTTAGTAACCTTGATCAGCTGCTTTGTGTACATGGGCATGATTAGCCCGATGGGCGTGCTCATGGCCATCGGATTTATCGTAGTGGCTGCTGGCTTGCATTATTTTATAGGGTTAAAAGCCAACCAGCTATGGGAGCAGACACGTGACATTCAGAACGTATTTTTCCGATTTATTAACGATCTGACAGGTGGGGTTAAAGAGTTAAGCCTTAATAAAGACAAGCGCACAGATTTCCAACAAGATATGCAGGACAACTGCCATACCTATCGTGTAAAGCGGATTGGTGGGGATCTCAAGTTCGCCAATGTAAACGTCATTGGAGAGTTGTTATTTACATTCGTCATTGGTGCAGTCGTCTTCTTGTTCCCGCTGTTGTTCAGTGACTTAAAGGTGAGTACGCTGCGCAATTACGTATTCGTCCTGCTCTATATGACAGGACCGGTACACGGGATTCTCGGCACGATCCCTAACTTGTTCCGCGTGCGAATCAGTTGGAATCGCATTAACCAGCTATCGAAGGAGCTTGATTCCATTCAGGAAGCTAAGCAGCAAGTAGCATCGAGCTTGGAAGATAACGAGCCTGTAGAGATTAAGCTGCAGGCAGTCGAGTATCACTATGGAAATAGTGAAGGAGAGCGATTTGCAGTAGGTCCGATTGATTGCTCATTCCGCACAGGCGAGATTACTTTCATTACTGGGGGCAATGGCAGTGGAAAATCGACCTTGGCGAAATTAATTACGGGGCTTTATGAGCCTGTACAGGGTGGCATAACGATCAATGACCAGTCTATCGCACCAAGAGATCTTAGCCAGCAGTTCTCAGCGATATTCAGCGACTTTTATTTATTCGATAAGCTGTATGGTGTTCCGTACTCCACGAAACAGTCGGAAATCGCTTATTACCTGAATGTCCTTCATCTGCAGGATAAGGTGGAAATCCGTGACGGCGCGTTAAATACGACCAAATTGTCAACCGGTCAACGCAAGCGCCTGGCGCTGCTCATTAGTTATTTGGAGGATCGACCGATTTGCTTGTTTGATGAATGGGCAGCGGATCAAGATCCGGAGTACCGAGCATTCTTCTATCACACGTTATTGCCTGAGTTGAAGCAGCGAGGTAAATGCATCATTGCGATTACACATGATGATCGATATTTCCATTTGGCGGATCAAGTAATCAAGATGGAGCTTGGGCAAGTCGTACAAATCGTGCAGAACGAAGAGAATAGAGAACTTGTTAATTCTGAAAAAGGTTGAACGAGTAAATGGTCCAGCATGAGAGGATGTGGTTGTATGGGAGAGACGAAGTCCAATCTATTGGATAGAGAAAATGTCGAGGATATTATTGCGTTGACGCCGATGCAAGAAGGTCTGCTGTTCCATTATCGAAGCGACAAAGACAAGGGGCATTACACGCAGCAATTTTCGATGCGCCTAGTAGGCAATTGTTCGGTTGAACGATACAAGAAGGCATGGCAAGCAGTTGCTCGCGCCAACGATGTGCTGCGGACGATCTATCGGTGGGAGAAGCTGGAGAAGCCTGTTCAAATCGTTTTGAAAGAGAAGGAAATACCGATTGAGGTGCATGATTTCTCCTCTCATCCGAGAGCATATGCGGAGACTCTTGTTGCCGAGCTGAAAGAGAAAGATCGTCATCAGGAGCTGGACATTGGAGTTTCACCGCTTCGAATTGGACTATGCTTGCTGGATAGTGAAACAAGCGAAACGATAATAACGTGGCATCATATTTTATTCGACGGTTGGAGCAACGGAATATTGCTCAAAGCGTTTATGCAAGCTTATCAAGCGTTCTGTGACGGAACAGATGTACTGTTCAACAGCGAATCTATCAAAACCCCATTTAAGCACTATGTACAGCTGCAACAGCGTCAAGACAAAGGGGTACAACGGCAATATTGGGAGCAAGAGCTGGCTGATTGGCAAGAGCGGACTCGATTAGTAGAACCGTCAGAACTGCTATTTGATCGAGATGATAGGGACGGAACTGGCCATAGTGGCTCCCGCTATAAGTTAGATGTCTCTGTCAAGACGGCCCAACAAATGCATCAATATGCACAGCAACATAAAGTGACCTTGGCCGCGCTCTTGTACACCACTTGGGGCTTGCTGCTCGGACGCTACTGTCAAACCGAAGATGTGCTGTTTGGTACAACAGTGTCGGGCAGGCCCCCGGAACTTGCTGGTGTGGAAGAGATGATCGGGTTGTTTATAAATACGATTCCACTTCGGATGCGTTGGCAGTCCGATGAGCTGGCCAGTCAAGTCGTTAAAGCGGTCGATGAACAAGTTAGGCGAAGAGTAGATGCGGAGCTAACACCGCTAGTCGATATTCATGCCTATAGTGGTGCGGATCATTACGAGCCATTGTTTAACACGATTATGGTTATTGAAAATTATCCGCTAGATACGAGTATCGGGCAAACGGGAGCTTTGCAAATCGAGCATTACGCAATGGAAGAGTCGACACACTACGGGATGACAATTGGTGTGCAAATGCTTGGTACTGGGGAAATGGAGTTGGAGTTTGCTTATGATGCGAGCTGCTTCTCAGCGGCTATGGTAGAGCGGCTAGCTGGTCACTATAAGCGAATCGTAGAGCAGATTTGTGAGAATAGTGAGCTGCTTATAAGCGAGATTGGGCTCTTGAATGGACAAGAGCGAGAACAGTTGCTGCATACGTTCAACTCCAAACCAGCGTCTGCAAGTAGCACGGAGTATGAAGAAGCTGACATTGTGCAGGCTCGGTTTGAGCGTATAGTGGCACAATTTCCTGATCGCATCGCCATTAGATGCGGGGAACGGAGCTATACATTTGCCGAAATAAATGTGGCAGCGAACCGTCTTGCACACCGACTGAGCGATCTTGGTGTATGTGTTGATGAACCTATTGCCATCTGGCTTGAACGCTCAGAGCAGCTCATTGTTGCTTTATTGGCTGTGCTAAAGACGGGGGCAGCTTATGTCCCTATCGACTATGAGTATGCACCAGGTCGGATCAATCAGATATTGGAAGATTGCCAAGCAACGAAGTTAGTCGCTGCAGATGATCGGCTGCCGGACTCTATTACATTTACCGGGACGATTGTAAATGTACATGGACATAGCGATGATCGTGCTCAGTCATCGATGCAGCAGAGAAATGAAGAGAGCAACCTCCCTCATAAGAACAAGTCGGGAGACGCGGCTTACATTCTCTATACATCGGGTACGACTGGTACGCCGAAAGGGGTCGTTGTCGAGCATCGCAATGTGCTAGTTTATGTGGACGCCTTTCAACACGAGTTTCAATTGACCGAGAACGATATATGTTTGATGCAAGCTTCGTTTTCCTTTGATCAATTCGTCGAGGAAGCGTATCCGGTATTGCTCGCAGGCGGTCATGTTGTGATAGCTAACAAGATGGATGTTATTGACATTCCTAAGCTGATTCAACTGATCGATAACCATCAAATTACGCTCATTTCCGTCTCTCCGTTGCTGCTGAATGAGCTAAATACGCGGGAAGGCATGGATAGCGTCAAAACCTTTATTAGTGGTGGAGACGTATTGAAGCCCGAATATATATCGTCTTTGTCAGGCAAAGCGAATATTTACAACACGTATGGTCCTACAGAAGCAACGGTATGCGCGACCTATCATCGGTATTCGTCTGTTGATTTAGCCCGGGGAAGCATTCCGATAGGCAAACCGATACTCAATTACCGTGTGTATGTGCTTGATCGTTACGGGCATCCTGTGCCGATTGGTGTACCTGGGGAAATATGTATTGCTGGAGCGGGTGTAACTCGTGGCTACTTGAACAGAGCTGAACTGACCGCTCGCTACTTTGCTGTAGATCCATTCTACGCGGATGAGCGCATGTATCGTACCGGGGATGTAGGGATGTGGATGTCGGATGGAAGCTTGCAGTATGTAGGCAGAAATGATCATCAAGTGAAAATTCGTGGTTATCGTGTGGAGCTAGGTGATATCGAGCATCGTCTGCTGACCCATCCAGCGGTGGACGGGGCAGTTGTACTTGCACATCAAGATGAACATGGCATGAAGTCGCTGGCTGCTTATGTGAAGACGAATGAGACGATTACCGCTAATGAGCTGCGTGAGGCACTGGCACTAAGTTTACCAGCCTTTATGATTCCTGCTTCGTTCTATCATATTGAGAACATCCCGACGACATCGAACAACAAGTTGGATCGTAAAGCTTTATTGCAAGTTTCTATGCGGTTGCCTAATGAGCATGCAGGCAATTCGATGACGGATCACGATGCCAGTGAGACAGAGCAGAACATTCGTCGCGTATGGCAAGAAGTGCTGAAGCTGGAGCATGTCGGACTGCATGATCATTTCTTTGACCTAGGTGGCAATTCCATCTTGCTTATGCAATTGCATGCCAAGCTGGAGAAAGAGTACGCATGGGGAATCGAGATCGTAGATTTGTTCACGTATTCGACGGTCGCTAGATTAGCGAAATGGATAGACGAAAGGCAATCGGGTAGTGAACATGATGATGATGCTTGGCGTATCGAATATCAACAGCTGCCAGCAGATATGTTCCATCGTCAATGGCATGGTACTGGGGTAGGAATTGTCCGTTTCCACCTTCAATCCAATCTCCGTGAACAAGTCATTGCGATAGCCGAGGATGCGCGGGTGTCATCGTTTGATGTTCTTGCAGGAATCGTTATGTATCTGTTCAGCGAGTGGAATGAGAAGCCTCATGCCTCCATTCAATGCTTGCAAGATGGTGGGGAGCGGGTAATCTCCCTGTCGATTGACATGGGGAAAATTAGTGGGTTTGAAGAGCTGTTTCACGATGTACACCAAGTACAAGTTAGCGGTACGGTAGGTCATTATGCAATTCGTTCAATTGCATCCGAGCAGTTGAAGAAGGCGGAGGATGAAATATTGCCGCTCGTCTACCTTCAGCAGGACATCGAGATCGATTCGACCTTGTTAGAGTCTTACGATATGGCTTGGGGGATAGACGATCAGGATGAAGAGCAACTATCTATATCGATCAAATTCAACGACAAGCGAATGAAGAAAGAAGCCATTCAAATGCTGGCTAACGGCTATGTTGATCTGCTGCGTCAATTGGCGGCGAGTCATGTCATGTCGTGATGTCGTGAAAGGAATATCGTGAAAGGAGTACGTGAATGAGAAAGCTTGCGCTTCTATTTCCAGGTCAAGGCTCGCAATATGTCGGGATGGGCAAAGAACTGCTTGAACGCTCGGCAACGGCAAGATCCGTATTTGAAGAGGCGAATGAGGTATTGGGGTTCGATCTGCAGCAAATAATCGCCGCAGGAAGCCCGGAGGAGTTAACTCGAACGGAGTACGCGCAGCCTGCACTGCTTACGGTAAGTGTTGCTGCGTATCGAGTGTATATGGAGGAGATTGGTGTAATTCCTACTTATGCGGCGGGTCATAGCTTGGGCGAGTTCTCGGCACTAACTTGTGCAGGAGTCCTATCATTCCCTGATGCGTTGAGGTTAGTTCGGCGCCGAGGACAATTGATGCAGGAAGCTGCTGCTGAAGAGGCTGGTGCGATGTGCGCCGTTATTGGCAGCAGTCGGGAACGCATAGAAGCAGTGTGTGCGCAGGCGTCAAGTTCGGATGAACGAATGGTCGTCGTCTCTAATTACAATTCATCGGAGCAGTTGGTCATTTCGGGGCATCGTCTGGCCGTTGAAGAAGCAGCTCGTACATTGGAGTCTGACGGAGCCCGCATCTCGTTTCTAAAAGTGAGTGCTCCCTTTCATAGTCCGTTGATGCACTCGGCTGCTGCAAAGTTTAGAGAGGAGCTTGATACCTGCACATATGGTTCGTTCGAATGGCCAGTTGTCGCGAACGTTACAGGCAAGCCCTACGAATCGCCAGCGCAGATCACAAGCTGCCTAACACAGCAACTTACGGCTCCTGTGCGTTGGGATTTGACGATGCAGGAATTGTGCGATGGTGGGGTTTCCTTAGCGGTTGAACTTGGGGCGAAGCGGGTGTTGACACAATTTATGAAAACAGATGCCAAGTCGATTGTATGCTATCCCTACGAAAAAGTAGCGGAGCTTGATCTACTGCGGCAGGAACTGGCACCAGAGCTGTTGGAGCAGGCTCGTCGACTAGTGGCCAATAATGTTGTGACCAAATGTCTGGCAGCTGCTGTATGCACGAGGAACCGCAATTGGGATTTAAATGAATATGAACAGGGCTTTGTGGCACCGTACAAGCAAGTACAGCGATTGCAAGAGCAATTAGATGAAACAGGGGCTCCGCCAACGGAAGCTCAAATGAGAGAAGCGCTAGAATTACTGAAGCAAATGTTCATAACGAAGAGAGTGCCTGAACAGGAGCAGCGAGAACGATTGGTTCATATTTTGAAGCAGACGGGGACAACATCGTTATTTTCTAACATGCTTGATCATCCAGAGCAGTTGCATGTGTAGGAGCTTTGTTGAATATGGTGAATGCTTGATGATGTATGGAGGTGATCAAGGTGGATTTTCAATCAATCAAGTTGAACCGTAAGTCTGTTGCTGTACCTGAAGATGATGTTTCCTTTGATCAGACTTCGAATGCCAATCAGGATATCGCCATTATCGGAATTGCATTGAAGCTGCCGCTAGCGGATACCGTGGATCAATTCGCAAGCAATTTGGAGATGGGAAGGGATTGTGTCAGGCCGCTCCCACAGTCGCGTAAGCAGGACACGGACTTGTACTTCAAGCGAATGGGTATGAATCCTGAGGAGGTCGCCTATGGCGAGGCTGCTTACCTAACGGATATCGACAAGTTTGATTACCCCTTCTTCAAGTTGTCTCCGAAGGAAGCAAGCTTGCTCGATCCGAATCAACGGCTATTTCTACAAACGGCATGGAAAGCCATTGAAGATGCTGGCTATAGTGGTGGGAAACTTGCAGGCAGCCGGACAGGTGTATACGTTGGCTACGGATCGGATCCGGACTATTTGCAGCTAATTCGCCAAGTAGAGCCAGAAGCTGTATCGCTATCTATGACTGGGAATGTGCGACCGATCATCGCCAGTCGATTATCTTATTTGATGGATTTAAGGGGCCCAAGCTTGTTAGTGGATACCACATGTTCCTCCTCTCTAGTTGCTGTCCATTTGGCTTGTCAGGCCATTCACAACGGGGAGTGCGACGCGGCGATCGTAGGCGGCATTCAACTTCATTTGATACCCGTGCGGGAGTATGAGGTTGGAATCGAATCATCAACTTCCCGAGCGCGGTCATTCGATAATGATGCCGATGGTACCGGAACAGGAGAAGGCGTCGTAGCGATGGTGATAAAGTCGCTTGATCAAGCGCGGGAAGCTCGCGATCATATTTACGCGGTTATCAAGTCGAGCGCGATGAGCCAAGACGGGGGCGGTTCTGCTGGTATTACGGCACCGAATGCAGAAGCGCAAGAGGCTGTCATCGTTGATGCATGGAAGCGAGCAGGTATTGACCCAGAGACGATTGGCTACATCGAGACACATGGAACAGGAACGAAGCTCGGAGATCCAATCGAACATAATGGGCTTGAGCGAGCATTCCGGCGATTTACACAGAAACGGCAGTTCTGTGCGATAGGAGCGCTCAAAAGCAACATCGGTCATTTAGATAATACTGCCGGTATTGCGGGCTTGCTAAAAGCGGTGATGTCTCTTAAGCACAAGCGCATCTATCCGACGCTGCATTTTGACAGGCCGAATCGAGTAATTGATTTTGCAAATTCTCCGGTATATGTGAATGACAGATTGGTGGATTGGGAGAGTTCTCCTACGCCGCGCAGATGCGGAGTGAGTTCCTTCGGTATAAGCGGGACGAACTGCCACGTTATTTTGGAAGAGGCTCCAGAGGGGAAGCATGTGGCGAAATCGGATAAGCCTCACCATCATTTGTTTCTACTGTCTGCGCAGTCGGAGCCTGCCTTGAAAGCTTATGTGGAGTCGAGCATTCAATTTATCGAGCAAAATCCTTCGGTCAACATAGGCGATCTTTGCTTCTCCCTAAGTACGGGAAGAGGTCATTACCGCTATCGACTTGCTATTGCAGCGAACGATGCTGCTGAGGTGTTGGAGGAGCTTATACGGTTTAACAAGATTGGCTTTGCAACCTTTGTGCATGAACGGGAAGCTGAACCTAACGGTTACTTGCACGCCGATTATATCGAACGAGCAGATCGTAATAGCTCGCAATGGACAGTGATTCAGTCCAACACCGCATCGATGGTAGCTTCATTTGTCCAGTCGGATAAAAATGATCGAGAGCTCTGCGGTGAACTAGGCAAGCTTTATGTGCAGGGGGCTAACTACAATTGGGAGCAGTTGTACAGGAAAGAGCGCAGAAAGCGGATTAGTTTCCCTACGTATCCATTTGATCCTTATCGTTGTTGGGTTAAGTTGGACAATAGTAGTTTGGACGAAACATCTTCAGTTCGTAAGGTGAATGGTGATAGATCAGCTGCTGTGAACGAGCAACTGAGTCGTCGGCATGGGTATGAGAACACGGATGAGGAGCATTCAAGTAGTTTCTATCATCATCGCATTTGGCGCCCTGAGCCCTTAAGCAATAGCAGCCAAACAATAGGGAAGCAGACTAACATCATGTTGTTCCACAATGATGATCAAACAGCAGCATCGTTAATCCGTCGTTGGGAAGATGCGGATGCATCCATCATCCAAGTTGTAATGGGCGAGCAGTATGAGCGAAGGGATGCGCGCAGTTACGTCATTCGTGATGAGGCGCAAGATTATGAGCAGCTTCTGCTAGATATGGCAGATGTCTCGTTTACTCATATCGTAGACCTACGCTATATACGCAAGCACGAGGAAGTAGACCATGCAGAGGCGGAGGCGCATGAGCGAGTGCTGGATCAGACGATGTATAGATTCTATCGTCTAGCACATGCTCTAACACATCGTTCAAGCAACGAGCCGCTAGACATGATAGTTGTGTCGCAATATGCCGACGAAGTTGTAGCAGATCAAGCGTGGGTGCTGCCAGAGCAATCGGCTATGATCGGGCTCAGCAAGGCAATTGGCTGGGAGAATCCTCATATTCGCCTACGCTGGATCGATCTGGACGAGGGAACAGATGCAGCGGATGTTATCGAGTCAGAGCTTGGGGCGGAATCTAGTGAATTCTGGACATCGTATCGCAATGGACAGCGTTATGTAGAACGAGTGGATGTGCTTCATGTGGATAAGCCGCATGTCAGTCAACCTGTGCATGTCGGTGCTGATGGCGTTTATGTCATTACGGGGGGGCTTGGCAGCATTGGCTTGCTTATTGCCGCACATCTTGTCACAGAAGCGAAGGGGAGCATTCATCTTGCGCTGCTGGGAAGAACGCTGCTGCCTCCGCGGGAGCAGTGGTCTGCTATCGAGCATGAAGGTACAGAACGATGGAGCATTCGAGCGATACGAGCGATTCGTGAAATGGAAGCACGGGGGGCGCAGGTTGAATGCATTCGTGCAGATACGGCAGATGAAGGGCAAATAAGTAAGGCTGTAACAGAGCTAAGGCAGCGATATGGAAGAATTGCAGGGGTCGTGCATGCCGCTGGTATAGCAGAGGGGAACGTCATTAGCCAATTACATTCAACTGAGCTGAGAGCGATTGTTGCAGCGAAGACAACGGGTACCTGGTTATTGGATCATTTAACAAGGGCAGATAAGCCGGACTTCTTCGTCTTGTTCTCATCAGCAATAACGCTGGTAGGAGGTATCGGCTCAGGTCCGTATACGGCCGGGAACGCCTATTTGGATGGATATTCAGCTTATCGCAATCGATTGGGCTTGAGAACGTTGACCATTAACTGGCCTGCGTGGAAGCAGATTGGCGTGACTGAGGATGACGATGCAGATGAATCCAAGGAAATGTTCTGTCTCATGTCTGCGGAGCAAGGAGTGCGAGCTTTTCAAGAGCTACTTCAGTCATCAGTCGCAAATGGGAAGACTGAAACCGAAAATGTGCCCGACTCAATGTCTGCACACGTATCGATCCGGCAAGCAATTGTAGGCTATTGGAATCACCAAAGTGGATTGTTCGCTTTAGGCGATCGACTGCCCTTCCGTCAATCTGAGCAGGTTCAACACGAACGGCTGCTGGCGAGCTCTTCACACGATGAGAAGGAATCTTCAAGACGTGCTTCGGGCAATCGGCATACAGCAGTAGATACAGCCAGATGGAATGAAGTACCCAGCACGTACAGTGAAATTGAGGGAGTCGTCATATGGGCATGGAAGCGGGTGCTTGGATACGAGGAACTGGATGTACATGCGAATTTCTTCGAAATTGGAGGAGATTCGATACTCATCACAAGAGTGCATCAGGCTATCGATGAAGTGTTTCCAAGCCTAATCACGATCTCGGATTTGTTCTCCTACCCAACCGTAGCACGAATAACTAGCCATCTGCATGCGCTTATTACGAGTAGGGCCGCGACGAACGACTTGCGGTTGAACCAATTAGATTCAAAGGGAGAGGCACCGGAAACACCGGAAATAGCAATGCGAAGGTTGGAATCTAGCCAACAGGACCCGTTTAACGAGGTGATGCTAGATATGTTTGGTCGAATGAAACGCGGCGAATTATCGATTAAGGATGCGGTTCGACGATTTCATGAGCTGGAGGTAACTAATGAATAATCTAGCGAGCCAAATATTCGAGCAAGTTGGTGCGGGACGATTGGATGAAGAAGTGGCTTTGCAGCTACTTCGAACGTTGAAGCAAGAGGCTTCAGGAACGAAGGACATTGCGATTATTGGGCTCTCCTTAAAAATGCCTGGTTCGAGTAACATCGAGCAATTTTGGGACAACCTGGAGCAAGGTCGCGACTTCATCGGTCCGCTTCCTTTGTCAAGGCAGCGTGATAGTCTCGCGTTCGTTCGAGCGTTCACGCCGTTAAGTGAAGAAGAAGTGCGCTTTAGTTATGGTGGCTATATGGAAGATGTCGATAAGTTCGATTACGGATTTTTCAATCTATCTCCCAAGGAAGCTGCTTTGATGGATCCCAACCAGCGATTATTTTTGCAAACCGCCTGGGAAGCGATAGAAGATGCTGGCTATGGCGGTAAACGCATTCAAGGCAGCAAGACAGGTATTTATCTTGGATATGCGGATTGGCCTGTATATGGTCAGTATATTACGAAGCATCAGCCATCCCATATTCCGATGGCGAGTACGGGAAATACGCCTTCGATTATGGTTGGCCGTATTGCTTACTTGCTTGATTTGCAAGGGCCTGCGCTGCTTGTGGACACGGCCTGTTCCTCTTCCTTAGTAGCTGTTCATCTTGCATGTACAGCGATACGTAACGGGGAGTGCGATATGGCAATCGCGGGCGGAGTCAAAGTGATGCTAATGCCTGTAGACGGCTTGTTCGAAATTGGGATTGAATCTTCGAATCGAAAGACGAGTGCGTTCGATGACAGTTCTGACGGCACGATGTGGGGAGAAGGAACAGTTGCTGTACTTCTTAAGCCGCTGGATCAAGCTATACGAGATCAAGATCCGATCCATGCTGTCATTCGAGGAAGTGCTACGAATCAAGATGGCATGTCTGTTGGTCTAACGGCACCTAATGCAGCTTCGCAGGAGAAATTGCTCATTCGAGCTTGGGAGGATGCAGGCGTCCATCCAGAGACGATCGGCTATATCGAGGCTCATGGGACTGGAACGAAGCTAGGCGATCCGATTGAAGTAGACGGGATTGGAAGAGCGTTCAGCACCTATACGAGCCGAAGGCAATTTTGTGCGCTAGGTTCAGTTAAGACTAACATTGGCCATCTAGACGCGGCCTCAGGTGTTGCAGGACTAGCAAAAGCTATCGCTGCACTCAAGTATAAGAAGCTACCGTCTACGCTGCATTTTACGAAACCGAACCGAAATATTCCCTTTGAACGTTCACCGCTCTACGTGAATGATCGCTTGGCAGATTGGGAGACAGATGAGGGTACCCCGCGAAGATGCGGCGTGAGTTCATTTGGGTTCAGTGGGACGAACTGTCATCTCGTCTTGGAAGAAGCACCTGTGAGGATCGATGAAACGGTTCAAGGCCATAGGAATGATGATGGAGCCGATAGATTGATCATCTTGTCAGCCAAGACCAAACCGTCCTTAGAACGTCTCGTTTTGTCCTATGTCGCTGAGCTGCCGAAGCTAGATCGGAGCTTTGAAGATATTTGTTATACAGCCAATACAGGCAGAGGACATTACAACTGTAGATTAGCCGTTATTGCAAGCAGTAAGTCCGACTTGCTGAACAAGCTGCAAACGATAGCGGAACATGGCTTGCAGCCTATCGTGAAGAACGGCATCTATTACGATGAACATCGAATCGCAAGCGGGCGCCGAGAAGCACGGCAGCAGACGGAGCGAACTTCTGATGAATGGAGAGTCCTCAATGAGGCTGCGCAGAAACTGATCGTACAAGCTGCTGATAGTGGCACGTTGGCACGTTCTCAACTGGAACAGCTTGCTGAGCACATTGTACAGGGTGTTGAAGTGGACTGGGAACGGTTCTACGAAGGGCGCCATCGTAAGAAGCTGCACCTTCCTGTATACAGCTTTGAACCATCAAGATGCTGGATTGATCCAGCCGCTGACACCTATAAGGCTTGGTCCGCAACTGAAGTGAATGCAGCCGGATGCAGCAAAGAATCGAGTTCGATTCCGTCATTGTCTTCTACTCATACTTCCATGACACTTACACCTCGTTTACATGGAAAGACGGACGGAAAGTATACCCCAACAGAAATAAAGCTAGCCCAATTGTGGGAACAACTGCTAGGTGTTGAAGATATCAATGTAGATGATGATTTCTTCGAGCTTGGAGGCAATTCCATTTTAGCAATACGCTTGGAAGTGGAGCTAGAGCAAGCAGGATTGGCGTTTAGCTCGGAGCAGCTATACCAATATTCCACGATTCGTGAAGCGGCGGCTTGCTTGGAGCAACAGTCAGGTGAAGCCATGCCAGTGGATGTGGATGAATCGGTACAGCAGGTGATTCGCGAGCAGTTGGCCATGACAAATGATGCTGCAGCTAGCGAACGATCTAGCAGCTCTTTGTTCGTGGAGGAAGCTAACTTAGATTCAATTTACAACTCGGATACGTTTATATTGCCAGACATGGAGCCATTTAACGATTTATACTACCGCAATTGTTTCTACAATTCCTTTTTCCCAGTAGTTAACCATTTTGGAGGCAGCATACTGCCATTTCTCCTCAATGATGTAATCGGATTTCATCATAGCGAGCATACAGAAAGTGCTGGTGGATACGAGCTTCGCTACCAAGAAGTTCAGCCGATTGAGACTTTATTTTCACAATTCCATCTAACGGTGCACACGGGCAGCGAATTTACGAACATCACAGAAGAGATCACACAGCGTATCCGTCAAGGGCATCCCGTTATTGTGTGGATAGACAGCTACTATGTACCATTTCGTAAAGATGCGTATCAGAAGCAGCATGTGGATCATACGCTTCTCATTTACGGTTGTGATGAACATCGTCAGAAGTTCCATATTTTCGAGCATGATCGACGTGAAAATCTTACGTACAAGCCATGCTTGATCGACTATGAGGATCTCGTGCGCGCGTGGCGAGGATTCCAAGATCATTTTCAACAAAAGGAGCAGCGAGTTGCTTATTACATCACGGAATACAATCACGGTGCCAGCCAATGGAAGCCTGAGTTGGCAGAGCTTCAACAGCTGTTTGCCAACAACCAGCTTCAGAACCGCCGTCTTCTGGACGAAAGCATTGCCGTGCTGCATCAGTTTGTAGGATGGGTCAAGGCAATCAGTTCTTCAGAAGACCTTTATAAGCAGCAGATTGAAGTGATCGTTGAGACATTGAATCAAATATTGAACGCCAAGCAAGTAGAAGGCTACCGGCTAACGGCTCTTTACGGAGCTGATGCTGCTGTTGTTGCAGCTCATCACGCATGTGTGGAGCAGTGGGAGACGATTCGGAAAGGGAGCGTACGCTTTTTGTACGTACCCACTTATCAAGTGGATAGAATCGAGGCCATGCATGCCAGATTGGAACGATTATGGGAAGCTGAACAGCAATTTCTGTCGGCATTCATAAATCAACTTGAATGCACATTATTACCTAACTAATAGGAGGAATTATAATGACAATCGAAACGATGGACGAACTAAGAGCGAAAGTAATCGAAATTTTGAAGGATAACGTGGATGATCCACAAATGCTTGAGAACATTGATCCAGATGATGATCTATCTTCCCTTGGCATTAACTCCATGACTTTTATTAAGCTGGTTATCGCGACAGAGATGGAATTCGGGGTGGCATGGAACGACGAGGATCTCGACTTCCGCAACTTTAGCACGATTAATCAAATTATGAATTATATCAGCTTGAACCAAGGCCAAGAATAAGACAACGGATGAGGGGGGATTGTCATGCTAACAAAAGCAGGGGAACTTGGAGGAACAGCTCTAATCGAGCATGTCCAAAACTTAAAACCAGAAATTAAGCAGCTTACACTATACCCATCAGAGCTATGCAATTATCGCTGCAACTTCTGCCATATTTGGGGAGATACAGGATGGGCGCTTAAAGAGCCGCAACGTGCGATTCGCGAGCAGTTGGATATTGAGGTATTGAAGAAGTTTCTAGATGAAGTCACGGCTGTGAACAAAAATCTTGGAGTTCTTATTACTGGCGGCGAACCTATGTTGTACAAGCATTTTACAGAACTAGTGGAGCATCTCCGGAAGCGCAAAGCGAATATTTTCTTGTTAACGAACGGATCATTAATTAAAAATCGTATTGAGTTCATTATGGAAAATATCGTGGGAATGAACATTTCCATCGATGGACCCGAAGAGTTCCATGATGCGATTCGAGGTAAAGGAAGTTATGAAAAGATATGTGAGAACATTGAAGCACTTATTGCGGAGAAACGCAGACGTAAGAAGAGGTTCCCATTTATCCATATTACGATGGTTCTTTCTCCGTCGAATTACCTTAGCATCAAGCAATTTATGAGTGCGCTTCGCGAGCGATTCAGTGACGCCACAATAGAGCTGCATAATCCGCGTAACCCATTTGGGTCGCGTCGTGATTTGTCTGTCAACTTGGCACCGCTCTTGTTCACAACACCAGAACGAGGTCGTGCCTATGCGACGCAGATGAAGCACGATTTGGATTGCGATGTGTCGCCTGCATGGCAAGGATTTGTAGAAGAGTCGATACCGATGGATACGGTGCTGTTGAAAAAGGAGTTAGAAGAGTTGTGGGCTTCAGAAGGTATCGACTCCTCTGCTTACGTTGATATTCATGACTATTATTCAGATATTGATAATGTGTTCGGTCGTACGAAATGTGTGGCGCCATGGCATGAACTGGTTATACGCCGTACAGGCGATGTGTATCCGTGTGTAGATTTGCCGGACTATAAGTATGGCAACATTTACGAGAATAGCTTTGCCGAAATGTGGGAAGGGGAGCGGGCAACCCGATTCCGCGATTATCTCCAAACGACCAATCTCATGATGTGCAATCGCTGCACAAGGATGTTCGCTGATCCTCAATCTTTTTAATAGACAGAGCTCCTACCTAGATAAATGGAGGTCAACCGCATGATAGATACGTTAGAAGTAGAATCAGCGCTTGCTGATAAGACCAAGAAGGTTGTCATACTGCCATTTGAGAAACCTTTCATATATGGATTTTTGGGACATGCCTATGTGTTAGGGGTATTGCAACCGTATGAGTATGCGCAGCCTTGGATTCACAGCAGCTATATTCAATTGTTTTTTGCGAAGCATTACTTAAACGACCTTGGGGAATATAGGTTGGACTTCTATCCAGACTTAATGATTGCGTATCGAAATATGCCATGGCTGGAATACAAGCATAGCGACAAGAAGATGTTGAAGCAGCTTGGGGTAGATATTCATAAGTACTTGATTGCACAGTTAGAGCGTGAATTGTATGTCGTTACGTATGTAGATGAGTACTACATTAGCAACACGGGCTGCTATCAGCAATATCACTTTATTCATGATATTTTCATCTACGGGTATGACTTGGAGCGGCAAATCTATCATGTAGCGATCTTTGATAGAAATCGCCAGTTCTCTATGCAGGAAGTTAGCTTTGAGCAATTTGAACAAGCGTATTCTGTGGATTCTGGTGTTCACACGCTGATCAATTCTTTCAAAAGATTGGAGCCTGCCGATTATGAGGGGAGTAAATTTGGAGCAGGATTAGCGAGATTTGATTTTGACTTACAGCTTATTATTAATACGCTTCAAGACTACTTGGATGGGAAAAATTCCACGGAGCAACTTAAGATTCAGCAGCATCCAGTAGAAGGAATTTTCGGAATGGATATTTACCCTCTACTGCAAGAGTTCACGACTAAAATAATTGACGGTATTAAATATTTTGATGTGCGGCCGTTTCATATTTTGTGGGAACATAAGATGATGATGATTAGAAGAATTAAATATTTACAGCAGTTAAGTCATTTGAGTGCAGACACTCCTATATTGGCAGAGTTTGAGTGGTTGGAGAAGCGTGCGTATGCGCAACGTAACAAAGTAATCAAAGGTCAAATGATTGATGATAGAAAGATACTGCAATCCATTAATGAATCGTTGCAAGGTATGCAGGATGCAGAAAAGGTAGCAATCACACAACTGATTAAAGCGCTTCAGGAAAATAACTCATAATCAACAGGAGGTGCACGCACGTTGGACGTATCGATCATTATTCCTGTATACAATAAGATGGAGCAGTTGGAGCGCAGCTTGTATTTTATAGCTCATCAGACGGTGTCGGACACCACTGTAGAGGTGATCGTCGTTGATGATGGTTCAACTCAGCCGATTCAAACGATCGTTGATTCCTTTGCAGGACGCATACCGAACCTTAAGTATTTGCATATCGCTCGTGATAAACACTCCGGACGTTCTCGTACTCGCAATATCGGGATTAAGGAGAGTAAGGGGCACATACTGGTCTTCCTTGACTGCGGGATCGTGATACCTGACTTCTTCTTAGAACGTGTCATCAATCGGATAGGCGACAGCACTAATATGGCTCTGTATCACTATATTATGGGTGCACTAACAGATCCGGAGCAGGTGGATATGTCTGCGATCGAAGGTATTGATCCGACGAATCTTGCGGACAAGTGTGAACAGCTAAAGTATCATTCCGGCTGGGAAGATATGCGAACTTCTCATTTTGAACTGGTCGAACATGATCTTAACCGAATGGACGTGCCTTGGACGATGGGTTGGGGCGGAGCAGTCAGTGCTTCGCGTGACATTGTGCTTCTATCAGGGGGATTCGATGAGGCGCTCAAAGGATGGGGGGCGGAAGATACGGACTTTGCCTATATGCTGCACAAGCATGGTGCGGTTATGTATGCTACGGCCGATATTAGCGCACTGCATTTACCGCATCCATCTGATGATAAGATTGATCAGAAGATCAGATCTAGCTTCCTCAATCGTAAAAAGATGCATCTTAAGCAGCGAACTTTCGATACGGAGCTGTATCCGTATTCGGCGGACATGCACTACGATCAGATTATCGCTAAGTTTAATCGGCTGGTAATCCATTATTATGTGCCTGCGTATAGTGGTCAACTTATTGAGCTTCTGAACACAGACTATTTACAGGGGGCCGAACGAACGGCAGTACTTGGCGCAGACAGCCGCGCGGTGCTCTCTTCCTTGCAGGTCTCCCATGTATTTTTACAAAATAAACATCTGATTAATCGCTATCAACAGACGTTGCCTGACAAAGAGATCGTCTATTTACTAGGGGTGGACACGCTTTATTCATCCAAGCACTTTGATGTCATCATCGTAACTGATTATTTTAGAATGTTTAACGAACCATTAATCAGTCTGATGCTGAAGGAATTATATCGCATTGCGAAGAAAGTTGTATTCTTGTACAACGATACGTATGTGTCTTACCTCGCTACAACAGCCGGATGGATGTGGCATAGTAGACAAGAGCTTGAACAACTGTTCAGCCGGAACCAACTCGTCTCTCATACGGAGCAGCAAGTTGGTGATTGTAAAGTATTTGAATTGGATAAAGCAAAGGTCGCTGCTCGCGTGTAGCTGTTACAAGGAGGAACTCCGTCCCTTAGTGGGATGGAGTTTTTCTGCTTTTCTTTGTCGAATCGGCAGCCACTTCCGCCAAACACGCTTGACATTACATACAATTAGATATATGGTTAACTACATAACCAACTAACCATAACACTAACATGCAAATGAGGAACGAGAGGAGGCCGACTATGCGTTCGTCATTAGATGAGAATAAACCGATATTTCAGCAGATTAGGGAAATGATTGAGGATGACATTGTGAATGGGAACTTGAAAGAGGAGGATCAGGCACCATCCACGAATCAACTTGTTGCTTATTACAAGATCAATCCAGCGACTGTGTTGAAGGGATTTAATCAGCTTGTAGATGCAGGGATCCTTTATAAGAAAAGAGGTGTCGGCATGTTTGTTGCTGCGGGGGCATATCAGATGCTACGAGAACAAAGAAAGCAAGCATTTCAAGAACAGTATGTATGGAGTATGCTGCATGAGGCAGAAAAACTCGGTATTTCAGTCGAGGAAATAAAAAATATGATGGATACCATGAAAGAAAGGCAGGGATGACGAATGACACAGAAAATTAAAGCTGACAAGATGTCGCTTAAATTTCAAAATAAGCAAGTCTTAACGAACATCTCCTTCGAATTAGAAGGTAATAAAATTTATGGTTTACTTGGACGGAATGGTGCGGGAAAAACATCTTTGTTGTCTGTTTTAGCAGCTTTTGTGAAGCCGACAATTGGCAGTATTAAGGTTGACGGAGAACATGTTTTTGAAAATGCACAGGTGATGGAACAAATTATTTTTATTAGAGATGTAAAATTGGACGATGAAACGGGTAAGGCACCAACGTACATTAAAGATGTATCTATCTTTCGCCCGAACTTTGATATGGACTATGCGGAACGACTCATCAAACGCTTTAAGCTTCCAACGGATACGGAAGTGTCCAAACTATCACGAGGTATGCAATCAGCTCTTCATGCCATTATTGGATTAGCGAGTCGCTGTCCAATTACGATTTTTGATGAAGCTTATTTAGGGATGGATGCTTCGGCGAGAGAAATTTTTTATGAGGAAGTACTGAATGATTTTATGGAGCATCCGCGGACGATCATTCTTTCTACTCACTTAATTTCCGAGATGGAGTCTATGTTTGAAGAAGTATTGATCATCGATCAAGGGGAGCTCATTTTGCATGAAGAAGCGGAAACTTTGCGTGAGAGTGGAGTATCTGTGACAGGGGCGGTCGAACAGGTCGATTACTTTGTGCAGGGGAAGCATATTTTGAAGGAACAAGTGCTTGGAGGTACGAAGCTAGCTATGATTTATGGTCAATTGTCTGAACAGGAAAGAGAAGAAGCGAAAGCTATGCAGCTGACTTTAGGGCCGATTACGCTTCAAGAATTGTTTATTCATTTGACGAAGGAGGATAAACAATGAAGAAAAATAAATCTACTGTAGTTGGATTATCCATGTTTCATACGATAGGGTCTTGGATGCTCTGGTATATAGGCATTCTTGTAGTCTTGCATATAGGAAGTGCAGTAGTAACGTATTATACAGGTGATGAGGTGAAGTTGTCGCACTCTGCACTGATACAGGGGGAAGTTGGCTGGTCAATTTTAAATAGTGCATTAACCTCCTCCAAAGTCTTTTTCTTAATCTGTGGTTTACTCTCTATGGGCGGGTTTATTAAATACTTTGTCTCTAACGGGGTAACAAGGCGGGATTATTATAAGGGCACAGTACAATCCATTTTGTATTTGTCATTGAGCTTTACTGCTGCCGTAGCTATATTATACGGACTCGAATCTTTGATTATGAATATACTTGGACTAGAAAGAAACCTACATGTACCCATTATGTTCTATGTGAAAATTGTATTTGATGTTATTTTGTTTTATGTCGTTGGCTGGTTTATAGCAGCTGGATTTTATCGTTTGAATGTTTGGCTGGGAATGGTGTTCATCGCGATTACTGTATTGATTGTCTTCATTCAGAGTGGGATATGGGGGGAGAGTGTACCAATTCCACTGTACAAATTGATGAATATATATGAAGTTTCCACATGGCTAGCGGTGCTGATTAGTGCAATACTCATTGTTGGTGTAATTGCGGCCATAAGGTTATTAACGAAAGAAGTGCGTATTAAAGATTAAACTATATAAAATTCATGCTAAAACAAATGATAAAACAAATGATAAAACAATAACTGGCTTACATCATCCTTAAGGACGACGTAAGCCGGTTTTTATTTGCGTAGGTTTTATTGCATTTCTTTAGTTGGACCCATAACACCAGGTACAGGTAAACCTGCTTGACGAAGCAGTACGGTCATTTGCCCACGATGATGGGTTTGGTGATCGATTAGCGTTCGCAGCAACTTGCCTCTTGCAATTGGACCCATAAATCCATTTACTTCTTCCGTTAGTTTTTCATCTGTTAATGTTACTGCTTCGTTTTTGTATGCTTCAATGACTTCCTCGTATTTTTCAATGATAGCTGTCATTGAACTCGGCATCGATGTATCTGGAGCTGCTGCAGGAATTTGTAAGCCTGCAAGCTGCCCGAAAAATCCACCAGCACCAACCAAATGCCAAGCAAGCCATCCTAAGGAATTATGTCCTTCTACAATGGAATACTCCATTTTATCATCTGTAATTGCTTTCATGACGGAAAGAGTTCCAGCAGAAGAAGCAATCCAATCTTCAATAAAATCTTCTGATTTACGATACATAAGTAGAAACCTCCAATAGTTAAAGCCTACATTCTATTTTAGTAAATTGGGCGATAAGTATCAAATAACATAGGTGCTGGCGAGTGACGGTTACAAGTTGACTCATCGACATAATCGAAAGTTCTGTTGTGATTTTTTGTATAAATAAATATGGTATGCTCAATTGGGAATTCATTCTTTGTACGAAAAATGCTTATCATATTAGGAGGGAGCACAATGTCTTTATCCGTAATTTTTGATATGGATGGTACCTTATTTCAAACCGATAAAATTTTAGAGATTTCTCTTCGTGACACATTTGATCATTTACGATTATTACAGTTATGGGGGGATGAAACGGAAACTCCGATAGAAAAGTACCGTGCCATTATGGGCGTCCCTTTACCGGTAGTGTGGGAGACGTTGCTACCCGAGCATGATGATGAAGTCAGACAACAAGCAAATGTATGGTTCCGTGAGAAATTGATTGCCCATATTCATTGTGGAAACGGTGCTCTGTATCCTTATGTAGAAGAAGTTATGCAATACTTTAAAGAGAAAAATTATCCGATATACATAGCAAGCAATGGAGAAATTGAATATTTACATGCGATAGTAAACTACTATAAGTTAGATCAGTGGGTTACAGAAACATGTAGTATACAGCATATACAGTCGCAAAATAAGAGCGATTTGGTGCGGTCTATTATGGAGAAATACAAAATTAAAGATGCAGTTGTAGTTGGAGATCGAATATCCGATATCAAAGCAGCGAAGGAGAACGGCTTGATAGCAGTAGGATGTAATTTTGATTTTGCTCAAGAAGATGAGTTGGCTCATGCAGATATCGTTATTAATCGATTGGATGAGCTAAAAACGTTATCGTTAGGGAGTGCTAGGCGTTGATATATAGGAGCAGCAAAAAGAACGGCAGTTAGCCGTCCTTTATGCTTTAAGTTGTTATCTATAATTTTATCTCATCCATAACCGTTAAGAATCTATTATTCCATGTTGCTTCATGATGATGTATAATGTCGCCAGCTTGCAGCGCTGCGCCATTGATCGTGCTGTGTGTCCCTTTGTAGAGTAGATTATGTTGATAACCTAAGCTAAGCGCAGCTCTAATGGTGGTATCAAGACAAAACTCCGTTTGTGCACCTGCAAAAATAAGCTGTTCGATTTCATTGGCTTTTAAATAGTCTAACAGTTCTGTTTGATAGAAGGAATCGAACTTTGATTTTTGAATGATTTTATCATTAGAGGAGACGTGTAAGTTCTTATGAAGCTTCCAATCTTCTTTCCCTTCAGACATAAGGTGCTGCTCGTCTTGGCTTGTATGCTGAATGAAGATCACTTGAATTTGTTTGTCGCGGGCTTGTTTAATTAGCTCGTTAATATTGGAAACGACTAGTTCGTTATGTAGTAAATGGTTCTGGGGATAGTTAAAGAAGATTTCTTGCATATCAATGACAATGAGTGCCTGTTTCATGAAGTAACACTTCCTTTAGTTTCTTTATCATTGTAACAGGCGTTAGAGACAAGTTAAACGGGTTAACTACAAAAGCTAGCTAGAAAACGCTTGTTTCTATAAGACAACTCATTTGTTCAGTATGAGCAGTTGATACATCACTATTTAAATAAAGCTATAGCCGAAACGAGCGCTTTTCAGATTTTGATCTGATGTCGCTCGTTTTCTATGTAAGAGCAAGTGATTCTCCGTCACTATTTCGCCACTGAAAAAGGTTCTCATTTTAGAATGATTATAAAAAAGCTTGACAGTTTGTACTTCATAGTAAATAATAATCATTATAAAGAGCGATGCGGAATGCACAGCGTAAGCTGCTCTGGCGTTCTAAATTAGCTTTTTAATCAACTTAGAAACCATCTAGCAAAGGAGATTTTATATATGTCACTTATCAATACAGAGGTTCAACCATTCCAAGCAACTGCATTTCAAAACGGGAAATTCCTAGATGTTACAGAGCAAAGCTTCAAAGGTCAATGGAGCATCGTTTGCTTCTATCCAGCAGACTTCACATTCGTTTGCCCGACAGAGCTTGAAGATTTGCAAAATCAATACGCAGAGTTGAAACAACTTGGCGTTGAAGTATATTCCGTATCTACAGATACTCATTTCACGCATAAAGCATGGCATGCAAGCTCGCCAGCAATCGGTAAAGTAGAATACATCATGATTGGCGATCCATCCCATGTTATTTCCCGTAACTTCGATGTATTGATCGAATCCGAAGGTCTTGCTGATCGCGGAACGTTCATCATCGATCCAGACGGAGTTATCCAAACAGTTGAAATTACAGCAGGCGGCATTGGCCGTGATGCAAGTGCTCTTATTAGCAAAATTAAAGCAGCACAATATGTTCGCAACAACCCAGGCGAAGTTTGCCCAGCGAAATGGCAAGAAGGCGGCGAAACATTGAAGCCAAACCTTGACCTTGTAGGAAAAATCTAAGCAACCTTGTCATAAAGTCGACGAAGTCGAATGTATATAGAAGCGTTTGTTCAGCAGCAGTATGAGTAGACCATGTTACTTGGCATCATTATCGAACATTTTAAGGAGGATTATCAAATGGCATTGGATCAGGATATCAAACAACAATTAGAGCAATATCTTCAACTATTGGAAGGCAACATCGTCATTAAAGTGAGCGAGGGTGATGATGCAGCATCTACAGAGATGATGTCTCTTGTAGATGAGCTTGCTAGCATGTCTGCTATGATTTCGGTAGAAAAGGCAGATTTGGATAGAACACCAAGCTTCAGCGTAAACCGTGTTGGCGAAGACACAGGTGTTGTGTTCGCAGGTACACCGCTTGGACATGAATTCACTTCCCTAGTGCTTGCGTTGCTTCAAGTGAGCGGCAGAGCTCCTAAAGTGGATCAAAGTGTAATCGACCAAATTAAGAGCATTAAAGGCGAATACACTTTTGAGTCTTATATCAGCTTGAGCTGCCACAACTGTCCTGACGTGGTGCAAGCATTGAACTTGATGAGTATTTTCAATCCTGGTATTTCTCATACGATGATTGATGGTGCTGTATTCAAAGATGAGGTAGAAAGCAAAAACGTAATGGCTGTGCCAAGCGTATACCTCAACGGTGAGTTCTTCGAAAGCGGTCGTACAACAATTGAAGATATCCTTGCTAAATTGGGTACTGGTCCTGATGCGTCTGAATTTGATAATAAAGCTCCTTATGATGTACTTGTTGTCGGTGGAGGTCCTTCTGGTGCAAGTGCGGCGATTTACGCAGCGCGTAAAGGTATTCGTACAGGTATCGTTGCTGAGCGCTTCGGCGGCCAAGTCAATGATACAATGGGCATCGAGAACTTCATCAGCGTGAAGTATACAGAAGGTCCTAAGCTTGTTGCTAGCATCGAAGAGCAAGTAAAAGAGTACGGCATCGATGTGATGAAAACACAGCGTGCGAAGCGTCTAGACAAAAACGAGTTCATCGAGATCGAACTTGAAAATGGTGCGGTTCTGAAAAGTAAAACAGTTATCATTTCTACAGGTGCGCGTTGGAGAAATATGGGCGTTCCAGGTGAAGCGGAGTTCAAGAACAAAGGTGTAGCTTACTGCCCGCATTGTGATGGTCCATTGTTCACAGGCAAAGATGTTGCAGTTGTCGGCGGAGGTAACTCTGGTATCGAGGCAGCCATTGATCTTGCTGGTATCGTTAAGCATGTAACGGTTCTTGAGTTCTCTCCAGAGCTTAAAGCGGATTCTGTATTGCAAGACCGCCTATACAGCTTGCCGAACGTTACCGTTCTGAAAAATGTGCAAACGAAAGAATTGACAGGAACAGATAAGCTTGAAGGCCTTACGTACATCGATCGTGCAACAGGCGAAGAGAAGCATGTCGAGCTGCAAGGTGTATTTGTCCAAATCGGTCTTGTACCAAACACAGACTGGTTAGCGGATACGGTTGAACGCAATCGTATGGGCGAAATTATCGTAGATAGCCATGGCGCTACGAGCATCCCTGGTGTATTTGCTGCTGGTGACTGCACAAACAGTGCGTACAAGCAAATCATTATTTCGATGGGATCCGGTGCAACGGCAGCTCTAGGTGCATTCGATTATATGATTCGTAACTAATTCATATCGTTAATAAGTAACGGCTTTCTATCGATTGATAGGTAAGCTGGGATGACAGCCCTCACTTTTTATAAAGTGGGGGCTGTTTCTATATGTAGGCGTGTAGCAGAAGGAAATGAATAAAAGGAATATATTAACTTACGTCGAACAAATTGTTTATCCTGTAAAAGAAAATCTAATCGATGTTTAAGGGGGAGAGGGAAAATGAGTCAGGAAGTAATCGATTTTATCGCTGCAATAAAAGAGCCATGGCAGGTGGAACTATCCGCGAACTTGCGCGAAGTTGTCCATCAGGCTATACCGGAAGTAACGGAACGGATTCAGTATAAGAAACCACATTTTTTGAAAAATGGAAAATACGCCGCGGCTATCTCTACATCGAAAGATGCGGTTAGCTTTACTATTTTTAATGCTGCTGGCTTGGAGCTTCCAGAAGGCATGTTTGATGGCCCAACTGAAAGAAAAACGTTGAAGCTTCGCAAAGGCAATAGTATTTGATAATGAGGAGGATTAATATTATGCCAACAACTTTGTAATGGGTTAAATCAAATATTCAATCATTTAACGATTACAAGGATGCAAAGCGTAGTGTTATCCATCACTTTATGCGGTGAATCCTTGTGGATTACTGCATGTTCCTGTGATGATCATTTCTGAAATATTAGCTGCTTTGTATTTCTTCTATATTACTAGGAGGATGACAATGAGTCATTTACAAAATAGAAGCATTAGCAAATTAACGATAGAGTGCAAAGATATCATTTTACGGGAGTATCAAATTGAGGATGTAGATGCACTGCACAAGCTTACTTGGCAGCCTCATTTTCATGAATTTTTGACGGGATGGAATGTACCCAAGGAGCAGCGGGAAGAGTGGTTTACGAATTATGAAATACCAGAGAACGAGCGTTTCCTTGAGGCGATTTCGAGAACAGGAGATCCTGAGCAGTATCGACTGAGACTAGGGATTATACTGAAGGAAACCGGAGAATTTATCGGTATTTGTGGGACAGGTATTAAGGATGAACTATCACCGCCAAATCGAGAAATTTTTTATGGAATCTCCGAACAATATCAGAATAAAGGATACACGACGCAGGCAGCGCGGGGGCTGATTACGTATTTATTTGAAAATACGCAAGTTGAAAAGCTTATTGCTATCGCGCACATCCGTAACGTCTCGTCCAACAAAGTGATCCAAAAGTGTGGCTTTCACTTTCACAGTGATGTGATGATCGACAACGAGCTGCATCATTGCTACAAGCTTCAAAAGGAATAGTAATGCAGAAGGTGAAGGGATGCCATAGGGCGTCCTTTTTACATTTTTGGATTTTGAATGATGTCTTTTACATAGGTTATAATTTAAATACAGGTAGACGAGTTGTGTAATGGAATTAAAATTTTGGATAAATTTATTTATTGTACATTTTTTGAGATAGAGGGGAGTTAATATGAGTCAATATTCAATAACGACGTTAACGATGAAGCGAAGTTTCGATGTAGCGCCTGAGAAAGTGTTTGATGCATGGGTAAACGATGAGCAGATGAGAAAATGGCTATTTACGTTAGAAGGAACAAACAAGGTCGCACGAAATAACCCTGAAGTAGGCGGGGATTGGGAAATTGTTGACCATCGAGGCGGTGTAGATTACAGAGCGATTGGAACATACCGTGAAATAGACACTCCATACAAGCTGGTGTTTACTTTTAAAATGCCACAGTTTAGTGAAGATGAAGATACGATTGTCGTTGAGCTTGCGGAAACACAGCAAGGCTGCGATATGACATTTACCCAGCATATTAACGTTCGCCATGAACCGAATTGGACAGAGGCAGATATTCAAAAAGCGGTGACGGAATATCATGATGGCACTGAGCATGGATGGAATTTGATGTTCATGGGACTCAAAGAACTAGTGGAAACGGGGAAAATCAGCTATACAGGCTAAGTTAAGGTTGAAATAGGGAAGAAGGAGCGATGGTAGCTCCTTCTTTTTTGTATGGAAATATAAAAGGGTAGAGAATGCTTATGGTGGGGCAGCGTATACATGCTATTTATTCGCATCAAACACTTTAGATTGAAGAATCGCTAGCGCGTGCTGGATTTCGTCTAAATCTTCAGCGGATAAGTATTGGATTCTTTCGAAAAATCGCGTTCCGATTTGTTGAAAGGCTTTATTCATCATAGTCTGTCCGGATTCAGACAATCGAATCAATTGTTTGCGTCTATCATCCGGCACCTCAAATTTTTCACACAATTGTTTCTCCGTTAATTTTCTGAGTTCACGGCTCGTATTGGGCATAGAAATATGTTTGCACTCGCTAATTTGGCTTAGCGTAACAGGCTGACTGACCGCGATGTACTCCAGAATACTATATTGAAGAGGAGTAATATCCTCTGGCTTAACATTTTTCGTTAGTTCGAATGTTGCTTCGTGTACGGAAGTCGTGAAGGCTACAAATTGTTGAAAGAGAATTTCTTTATCCATATGGATCACCTCTTTTGTCATAATAACAAAATGATTATCTTATTATAATTATCAATTGACAACTAAATTAGTGTTGTGGTAGTTTTTACTTATCATATGATAAGTAATGGAGGGCAAAGCAATGAACATTTTGGTTGTATATACCCACCCGAATCATAAAAGCCTTAGTTATGCCTTTTTACAAAAAGTCATTCAAGGAATTAGTGAAAATACGAATAAGCCGAGTATGCAGGTGCTTGATTTGTACGAAGAACAATTTGATCCGTTACTTGTGTTCAATGAAACGAAGCGAAGACGAGATATGCATAAAGACCCTAAGCTAGCCAAATATCGTGAACAACTAATGTGGGCGGACAAACTTGTATTTGTATACCCGATCTGGTGGGGACGGCCGCCCGCGATGCTGTTAGGTTATATCGATCAAATGTTTGCTTCGAACTTTGCTTACCGAGATCATGGTGGATTACTACCTGAAGGACTGTTGAAAGGGAAGTCAGCCGTCTGTATTTCGATGATGAAAGGACCTACTTTTTATCCGTTATTTTGGTTAGCAAATGCCCATAAAGTGTTGATGAGAAAGGCGCTATTTCAGTACGTAGGCATGAAAAAAGTGAAGTTTTTTGAATTTGGTAATATGGAAAGCCCAAAAGGGAACCAGGATAAGAAAATGAATAAAGTGCTTCAATATTTTAAAAAGATGGCGTATTAACGAGAAATAATAGAAAACGTAAAGGGATAAAGAGTCGTAAAATCCTGAATGGAAATCCAGCCGAAGAAATAAACCATAAGCTACCTAATGATTAGCGAAGCTTATGGTTTTTATTTGTTTGGATTACTTTTAGCTCCTTGTGCCGCCCGCAGCTGTCTATTAAGCTCGCTTGTTATTCATCCAGTTTAGTGCGTAATCTACCATCGCTCTCATCGATACCAAATAGCTGGTCGCTTCTCCTACTTTTCCTTCTATTACATAGTTTGTATCCCTGTTAAAGTCATCGAATATGAGACTGAAATCATCGGAGGAATTATTAATATCCTGATAAGTTGTCCATTTCTCCTCACCATCTACAGCAATCTTTACATCCCATATGACTTCTTTTTTAAAAGTGTTCTGCTGCTTGTATTCTGCTAAGTGTAAGGAAGAATTGGAGTCGGTTGGCGCACCGAGCAATAAAATATAGCCATCCAGCTCATAGATTTTGCCTAAGGGCGATTGTTCACTTAAAGCATAATTCAGCTGATGAATGTCCGTTATGTATGCTGCATGTTTGCCCCAAGCTGCAAAGGACACATGCGGATGAGCGCTTCGATGTACTCCATTTTGTTTACGGAAGGTCTCAGGTATAAATCCCATATAAGAAGTAGGTGTTAGATCTGGATGGAAAATAGGCATACCGTCCCGGATTATTTGGACCTCTTCTTCGGAATAGCCACCTCCGTATACAGTAGGATCACACAGCTGCTCGGTTTGGGTAGGCATTACAAGACTGCCCGATTTACCAACGGCTTCTTCTAAGGCGAGGACGACGGATACAGATCCACCTACGACTTTCCCAATTGATTTCAAGGAAGAATGGGCGATCACCGTCATACCTTCAGTAACACCTAGCTTTTTTAAGTCGGATAGTATTCTATCTTTTGTAATCCATTGTACTTGTGTCATGAAGTGTTCTCTCCTCAAGCTGGACTTCAAGTAACGTTGCTAACTTCAAAACTGGAAAATATAGATTAAAAATAATATAACATATGAAACATATGGGTTCTGATTTATATGAAAATTTTTATATTTACAAATAGAAACGTGCGTTCTAATATTGGATAGGCGTTAGTTAAATGTTACCAACCAAGGAGCTGATCCGATGTTATTGACTAGAGAAATTTCTAATCAGTTCGATCCGGTAATTGAACATGTCTATCAAACCTATCTTGCTAACCATTGTTCTGGCGCTGCTGTTATGGTGATCCATAAGGATAACATCGTTGCGGAAACGTATTGGGGACAGCAGTCACTGATGCAAGGTGCAAGGGCGGTACAAGAGGACACCCAATTTCATGTAGCTTCTGTTCGTAAAAGTTATATTGGATTTGCGGTTGCTTACGCCGTGTATCATGGATACATATCATCCCTAGATGATCCGGTGGCTCATTACATCTCCGACCTAGATGCTGATGTTTTTAAGGAGACTACGATCAGGCATTTAGTTACCCATACTCATGGATTGAAAGACGATGGGCTTGGTCGTGATTTCGCACCAGGTGACAGTTGGTCATATCGAATAGTAGGCATTGAGCTATTGTGCAGAATTGTATATGAGAAGACGGGGCTTGCAGTCGCGCAAATTTTAGCTAAAGAAGTATTTGAACCGCTCGGCTTTAAAGAAGCGGGATGGTATGCAGCATCACCTGACAACTTTGCTGAAGTGATGAGAGATCCGAATAATCCGCATTGGAACACGTTCGATACGACGGATGGCGATAAAATGAATATGTATGTTTCGGCGCGTGAGCTGGCCTGTTGGGGTTACTTGCATCTGAAACAAGGAAATGTGCTTGGAAAACAAATCGTCCCTCAAGGAATTATTGAGATGGCAACTACGCTGCAAAGCCCAGCGTTTAAGGATAAAGATTTGCCGCAGAATGGCTTCCTCTGTTTCGTGAAGGATCTACCAGCGAAACGCAGCGAGATAGGGGGTTCTGTTCCAAAAGGTTCCTATCAAATACTGGGATACTCGAATGTAGCCTTGCTCGTAATTCCTCAGTACGAAACAGTAGTCGTTCGTATGTTTAATAGTTGGGGATCAGCACCTGGATATGAATATCTTCCTGACATTAAAGGTTTTGGCGACTGTGTAGTGAGCTGTTTGAAATAAGGAGAAATCAATTATTGAGTACTTTCAAGTTTACCGTAATTATTTTGTTAACTACGCTCTTAATGGGTTTTTCCTTTGCAGTCGTGAAAATAGGCTTGCCTTATTCATCGCCATTATTATTAGCGGCATTAAGATTTCTGCTTGCTGGGATCATCATGGGAATAATCGTATTTGCTCTCAACCGACCACATCCAACTACTACGAGCGATTGAGTAAAGATGTTCGTCATTGGCTCTCTCCAAACGGCTGGCGTAATGGACTGTATTTTCTTAAGTTTTATCAGTGGATCGGCGTCATTCTAGGGTTGGTTGTTATTAGGGGAGCCGCTGTATCCTTCCTTAATCGTTGGAGGCTTGTTCATTATCGTGGGCATTTATTTTGTAAATAAAACAGTTCAGCAAAAAAACAATCCTGAAGTATGAACTTCAGGATTGTTGCACTTTCTTTAACGGCTGCGTCGCAGGTCCTTCTAAGACAGCGCCATCATACGAGAATCGAGAGCCATGACATGGGCAATCCCAGCTGCGATCCCCATCATTCCATTCCACTTCGCACCCTAGATGCGTACACGTCGTGTCGACGATGTGCAGGTTTCCTTTTGGATCTCGATAAGCGCCGGCTCTTTTTCCATTCACAGATACGACAGCACCCTCGTCATTCGATAGACTTTCAGGCTTTTTTCGAATGATTTGTAGCTTACCTCCTATAAGGTGCTTGGCAACATCCACATTTTGAACAATAAAGTTCTTCACATCAGTTGTGGCATGGAATCTAGAAGGAGTGTATAGCTCTTGATACGCATTTTCTTTCCCGATTATCATATCCCGCAGCAGTAGGGCGGCTGCCGTTCCTGTACTCATTCCCCATTTACGGTAACCCGTCGCTACATAGATGTTTGGAGTCGAGGATGAAATATGCCCGATGTAAGGCAAGTTATCCAATGTTACAAAATCTTGAGCAGACCAACGATAGGGGAACTCTTGGATGCCAAACGTACTTTGAGCAAAAGCTTGCAGTGCTTCATAATGTTTGATGGTACATATGCCTTGCCCAGTCGTATGGCTTTCTCCACCAATGAGAATCAGTTCCTCACCGTTACTCAAAGTGGCGGCGCGTATGGAGCGCTTCGGCTCATCTGCACTTAGATACATTCCACCTAAATATCGTTTTTCACTTTTGATACCGATGACATAGGAGCGCTCTGCATGCATTTTGGCAAAATAAAATCCCTTCCCATCGATGATGGGGAAATGTGAGCAGGAGACAACATGCTTACAAGTTATTTTCTGTCCTTCCGTGGTAACTACTATAGGTTGATCTTCTGTTTCAACAGTCTCCACGGTAGTATGCTCATAGATTGTTCCGCCCAATTGAATAAACAATTGTACGAGCTTACTCGCATATTTCAACGGATGGAATTGGGCCTGCTTATGCATGACGAGTGCGGATTGGATCGGGATCGGAAGCGCAATTTGCTCCACTAGATCACCAGGAATACCTAGCTTCTCATAGGCGGCAAATTCTTTCTCTAGCTTCTTTATGTATTTATCTGAGTTGGTATAAATAAAGGCATCTTGCTCACTGAAATCACATTCGATTTGGTGTTCTTGAATAATATGCTTCATAAATTGCATGGCTTCGTGATTGGCTTTGTAATAGAGTTGAGCCTTTTCTTGACCAAAGTTGCGGATAAGCTCGTCATAAATTAAGTCATGCTGTGCCGTTACTTTAGCCGTTGTATTTCCAGTCGTACTGCTAAGTAGTCGCCCAGCTTCTACTAACATCACGTTGAGCCCTTCTTTGGCTAATAAATAAGCAGCTGTTATTCCTGTAATTCCGCCGCCCACTACTACAATCTCAGCCACACTAGACTCACTGAGCTTTGAGAAGGAGGGAAGGCTGATCGAGTCCCACCAATAAGATTCAGGGAATTGAGGCATGCCTTGCGGGTTTAAAGGTTCTTTGTCGGTCATTGTTGTTACTCCTCCTGCAATTGGTCTCTGCTACTATTCATTTCCGTGCATGAGTTGCTTTAATCAATAGGGGCCGATATGGTGTTAGTTCTGTGGTCATTTACATAAGAACATACGTTTGTTATTATGGGGTTATTAGATGTAAGGTTGTTCGGTGTGCATAAGAAATACAAGCACGAGAATTCCAACAGGGAGGATGATTGAACGATGTTAAAACGCTGTGCGTGGGTGAATCAAGAGCCATTGTATATGGAATATCACGATAAAGAGTGGGGAGTGCCCGTATATGATGATCGAATCTTGTTCGAGATGCTATGTTTAGAAGGCGCTCAGGCGGGGCTTAGCTGGTGGACGATTTTACAGAAGCGGGACAATTACCGCACAGCCTTCGATCATTTTGATGCAGAGAAAATTGTTCGATATACGGATGAGAAATTGCAGTCTCTACTCGAAGACACAGGTATTGTACGAAATAAATTGAAGATTAAAAGCGTCGTTACGAATGCCGAAGCATTTTTAAAAATTCAAAAAGAATTTGGCTCATTTTCCAATTACATTTGGAGATTTGTCGGTGATAAGCCGATCGTGAATCAATGGCCAACCATTAAAGACGTGCCTGTTTCAACGGAAATCAGTGATAGGATGAGTAAAAGGCTGAAGAAAGATGGGTTCAAGTTTGTAGGGAGTACGATTTGCTATTCTTATATGCAAGCAGTGGGCATGGTAAATGACCATACGCTGGATTGTTCCTGTCATCCTAGGAATCGATAGCGAGTAGTGGAAAATACTTCGCCTTACTGTTGATAACAAGTGGTATCTTTCTCTCATTTTGATAATGAGCAATTCAGAAATGAGTTTTTTATAATATAAGAGCAGTGGAAGTCTAGGTGTGTTAGTTCACTTCCCATACGACCACTGCTTTTTTAATTCACTAGGTTAATAATTTTCAGCTGCTACCCATCAATGTATACTGGGGCGGCTTGCTTTCATTTGTTTTTATATTTAATCAATTACTTTGTCTTCTTACTCAAATCAATGCTGAACTTCGTGAAGCCTGTGTCCAATGTAGATTGGTACTTCATGTGCGGCTGTTTCTTCGCGAACTCTTTCGCATTTGGAGAAGTAATGAACGTCACATTTGCTTTGTTCTTCAACGCAACGAACGACCAGTTCTTGTCCGCTGTTGGGTTGATCGTCTTCTTCTCTAAAATGTAGTTAATAACAACTTGGCGAGTCTCTTCTTGCGAATCGATGACGATGTTGGAGCCATCAAGGCCTGGGAAGCTACCGCCACCTGTCGCACGGTAGTTATTTGTAACAACTAGGAACTTGTCCGTTGCTTTAACAGGCTTACCTTTGTAAGACAAGTTTTTGATACGCTTCGCATTCTTGTTAATAAGCTTACCGTCAGCATCGTATTTGGAAGGCTGCGTTACATCGATTTGGTACGTTACGCCATCCAAAATGTCGAAGTTGTACGTACGGAATTGCTCATTGATCAAAGCTTGCTCGCCTTTTTTCTTCGGATCGATTTGGTTGAACTGTCCAGCAGAACGCTCCAACCATTCTTGTACTTGCGTACCGTTGATTTTTACTACTTTTACCGTATTCGGGTATACATACAAGTCAGCTACGTTCTTAATGGCTAATGTTCCTTTAGGAATGTTCGTGTAGTAGTTAACGCCTTGACGTCCGCCTGCTTTGAATGGTGCGCCAGCAGAAAGAACCGGGATGCCTTCTAGCTCTGTACCTTTAATTGCTTTCTCTGTGAACCATCTTTGAGCATTCGTTACGATTTGTACAGATGGATCGTCTTGTACAAGCGCGAAGTAGCTGTGAATAGGCGCCGTCGTCTTACCTACTGCGGAACGAACCCATTTCACAGTGTGATCATGCTCTTCTTTTACAGCGTCGACAATCGTCTTGTCTGCTTCAACGAGTGCTTTTTTGTTCTCTTTATCAAATACAGGCACGGCTTCCGATATAGAATTCACTACATCCCATTCGCCATTCACTTGTTTCAATTCCAAATCAATGACACCGAGGTGGTCGCCCCAGAATCCGGGCATTACAGCTGGAACTCCGTTAATGAGACCTTTTTTCGCGTCTACGCCTTTAATATTATCAAAGCCTTTACCCGGGAACACTGCGTGAGAGTGACCAAATAAAATGGCATCTATGCCTTCTACTTTGCTAAGTGCCAAGTTGGCATTTTCCGCATTTTTCCCTGCTGCTTCTTCCGCTGTACCGATGCCGGCATGAGGGATCGCAACGATAATATCTGCACCTTTCTGCTTCATTTCAGGAACGAACTTCTTCGCGGATTCAACCATATCTTTCGCAATAACTTTGCCGCTAAGATGCGCTTCGTCCCAGTCCATAATTTGTGGTGGTACGAACCCGATTACGCCGACTTTAAGCTTGACATCTTTGCCTGCCTCATCTTTGAATGTACGATCTAAAATGACGTAAGGTGTGTATCTATTTTTGTCGTTGTTAGGATTTTTATCTTTGTCATCATAATAAACGTTGGAGTTAACATAAGGGAATTTCGCGCCTTTCAAGCTGCGATCTAAATGCTCTAGTCCGAAGTTGAATTCGTGGTTGCCGATGTTCGCTGCATCGTATTGCAATTCGTTCATAGCTTTGTATACAGGATGTGTCTCACCATCTTTCAATGGTTTCACCTTTGCAACGTAATCACCAAGCGGATTGCCTTGCAGGAGGTCCCCATTGTCAAACAACATGCTGTTTTTTACCTCTTTGCGTGCTTGTTTGATCAACGTTGCGGTTTTCGCCAAACCATACTCATCTGTTAATTTGTCTTGGTAGTAATCGTAGTTGACCATATTGGTGTGCAAATCGGTTGTTTCCATGAGACGCAGTTTCAGTACCGAATCGGAAGTTGTACTTGTGTCTGCATGAATGGAAGAAAGCGTGAATGAAAACGTTCCCACGACTAATGACGCGGAGAGTACAAGACTTGTGATTTTCTGCCTTGTTGAAAGTTTCATGCTGGATATTCCTCCTAATGAGTAGGTGATTGTTAATGTTTCAACCGAGTTCATTCTATCATTAGAATCGGGATTAAGATAGAGTTCAATGGAAAATTTAACACAATTATTGAACAAAGGTCATTTTGTAAAAACAAATGCGACAGTTTGTAAAATCAATCACATTGTTAACCTACATTTTGCTGGGGCACCCCATAAGCAAGCTTCAAAATGCAAGGTTCCCGCGTTATATATGATCCAAACAACAAAATAACAGCTATTTTGGATCGTGATGAGAATAACGTTTTCACGATCTACAATGACACCGGCAAGAACACGATTGACAATCGTGTAAATATCACTAAACGTTGGTGGAAATCACTTTGGAAATTGTAATCATTTCATAGTAGAATACAACATACTACTAAAAACTAGCTCTACAAATTAAAGGAGTAATGGAATGGCGACACTGCGAGACATACAGGAAAATGGAACTTATGTTGAATTCTCTTTTTTAAAGTGCATACCCGGCGAGTACGAAGGATGTCGACTTCATTTCAAACACTACAAGGGAAACCGTATCGTTTATGAGTTGGACTTCGGCTGGACGAATTTGACGATTAAAGATTATGTGGAAGTGACTTCGAATTTTCCGCTTGAGGAATTAAACGATTTTAAGTTGAATAATTTGTACACCTCTTTCGAAAACCATCTATATCAATTGGAATGGACGAAGTTAGAAAAGGGCAATACGCATAAACTCCATTTTTTTGGATCTCAACAAGACTTTACGTTGATTGCAGCCGATGATGAAATCCGACAGTTTGGCCGCGACTTAAAAAGCGAGTGGGAAAAAGGGCTTAATTGTGATTGAACTGCACCTCGTCAAGTAGACAGCATAAAAATTAAAGTCCTTAAACGGCCTTAGTCCTGAAGTTCATTGGACTAAGGCCGTTTAATTTGGGTTAATACCAGCGTAGCTGTCATAGCTCGCAAATTGATATTAGAAAAAGTTTTCTGAAATGGGATGCTAAGTTCCAACCACCTCTGAAATTGGGACTTTAGGCGTTCCTCATCACCCAAAACACCATCAGCTTCCTACCACTTTGCGAGTAGTGTCACGTTCGCTACCAGGGCGCAGTTTCATTGTTGCTGAACATAACAATCAAGTGGACTTCGGGCTGTTTTCAGGATATATCCCTTATCGTATGGCGACCAAAACATTGCCTGCACGGCGATTGATGCAATACTTAATACAAACATTATTGAACAAGCACGCTTGGAATGGCAAGCAATTGGAGGGGGAAGTGTATACGTCCCTTATTCCGGATCATGTAATGCCCCCGGTAAAGTAATCATTCAAGCGTAAATAATAGGGTTTGGAAGTCTAGCCATCACCGTAAAAACTTGTTTGCGAAATGCTTGCTAATTCTCTAGACTTCGAATACGATGAGAATCAATTTAATACGCAATACCCGTCTATATTTTCTGTGGTAGAGGAGAAAAGGGGCATGTCTATGGCAAATGAAAACATCCAGCTAGGCCAAGCTATGCAAGCTGCTTTACAGGAAGCAAATACGGCTCTACATACATGGTTGGAGCATTATCGCCCCTATACCTCGAATGGACGATGCGCAGCCTATATTCCAGCTTTGGCAAATGCCGACCCCTCACAGCTAGGGGTCACGATAATTGGATCAGATGGGAAACTTGCACAGTCAGGAGATTGCGAAGCCCTATTCACACTACAAAGCGTATCGAAAGTGATTGGCTTCATAGCTGCTTGTGTGGAACACGGGGCTGCCTATGTATTGGAACGAGTAGATGTGGAACCGACTGGAGATGCCTTTAATTCCATCGTTCGTCTAGAAGTACATAAACCAGGCAAGCCGTTTAATCCGATGATTAATGCCGGTGCGATTACGGTTTCCTCCTTACTTGGCGGCAAGTCGCCGCAGCAAAAAATAGACTCTATATTGGCCTTTATTGAGAAAATGGTAGGAAGACGCGTCGGTATTAATGAAGAAGTGTATCAGTCCGAATGGCAGACAGCCGATCGGAATCGTTCGCTCGCTTATTATTTGAAGGGAACAGGATTTCTCGAAAGCTCAGTGGAGCAGGCTTTGGAGGTGTACTTAAAAGAATGTTCCATTGAAGTACATACGCAGGATATCGCGATGATTGGATTGGTGCTAGCTCATGATGGCTATCATCCGTTTCGTAAAGAACAGCTCTTCCCGAAGGAAGTTGCTAAGTTGGCGAAAGCATTAATGGTCACATGCGGCATGTATAACGCCTCTGGAAAATTCGCCGCATTTATCGGCGTGCCCGCAAAAAGCGGTGTTTCTGGAGGCATCATGGCAGCCGTGCCGACGCATGCAAGTGCCCCAGATTCTCCGTTTCCCGCGGGATGTGGGATTGGCATTTATGGCCCAGCGATTGATGAATACGGCAACAGCGTAGCCGGAGGCATGTTATTGAAGCATATCGCTAAGGAATGGGATTTTAATATTTTTTAAATAAAAGGAATATAAAACTTATTGAACCCAAAGGACAATAATTTCTTGGTTTCTTTAAATCGCTCTGTACCACTATCCGTACCCATGACGACGGAGATTAATCGTTTATCGCCTTCCTTGGCTGTTCCTGCAAAGCTATAGCCAGCTAAATTCGTAAAGCCCGTCTTTAATCCGTCAACGCTTTTAAAATAAATAGCTTGATTATACGGGTCCAGCATTTTATTCGTTGCTGTTAGGACGGTGCCGTTATGCTCTAATGTGTATGAATCAAGTTTGGTAATGGCGACGACATCCGGAAATTTTTCTAATAGCTGCTGCGATAATTTAGCGATATCGAGCGCAGTCATTCTCGATTCTTCATGGTTTTCATTAGCGAGTCCCGTTGCATTGACAAAGTGTGTATGAGGCGATAATTGCATTTGCTTCGCCTTTTCATTCATGAGTTGCGTGAACTGCTCTTCACTACCAGCAATATGTTCAGCTAGTGCGACTGCAGCATTATTCGCTGATGAGACGACCATCGCATAAAATAGGTCTTTAACCGAAATGTGATCGCCAATATCGACATCTATTTTTACTCCTTCGCTATCAACAGTTGTGGCATTAATAACGACCGTATCATTCCATTTCAAGTTACCCTTATAAATATGCTCCAATACGATGTACTCCGTCATTAGTTTTGACATGCTGGCTGGAGCGAGGGGTGTGTTTTCATTTATGCTATAAAGTATTTTTCCGGTTTCAGCTTCCATGAGAATGGCGGCCTTCGCATCGATGTTCGGCTCCGCGATGAATGGGAAAGCAATACATACAAGGAGAAGGATGAGGATAAAGGTCATCGTTTTTTTCGCACGTTTCATTTTCTAACCTCCATAGTTGTGTAAGTCTAGTCTAGACATGAATGTTTAAATGGGAGGGAAGAAAAAATAAAGTTTTTATTAAATTGGTATCGGTAAAATGAAAAACGGTATTCTTCATAGGTAGCGACTTCAATTAGTTCTTTTTTGTGTAGTACTACTAGGCTGGGCTAACTGTATGCATTTCAGTAGACTAATACGGCCAGAAGTATCGTACTTGTTACACTATGCTCGTTCCTTTCTAATATCCTGTTACGACGATTCAGCTAAGTTATTATTTTCTCCGATTATTGCAGGCTTCTTATTAAGCATTACAACGATTGATACGATCCTCATTATTAATATTGGCACCTTTCTTATTGCCTTGGTCGCAGTCATAGTCGTCATGCAAGGGCTGCAAGTTGCTGCCAAGGAATTTACATCCCAATTTTTTGTAAAGGAGTTGGCCAAGGGATGGCGTGGCATGCAGTCACTTCTAAATAAAGGTGTCCTGCTGCTCGTTATGCTTGTCTCGTTGGTTTAATTATCGAGTACAGCATGGCTGGCTTTTTGGCGGATTATTTGTTTAACCCGCTATTGCAAGAAGGTGGACTGCTCGCTTCAACCGTTGGGGAATATATTGGGACTGGTCCAACTCGAGGAATCGGTTTGCTATTTATTGTTGCCGGTATCTTCACTGTTATTATAGCGGCAATCACGTCCAAAATTAAATCAATCCTTGAGCTTAAACATGGGAGATCGAGTCATAGTATGTAAATGAACAGACTGTTGTAAGTTGGGATTTCTGAATATAGAAAGAAAGTACTACATCATAACGAAAATGCTCACTTAGGGTTTGAGGTATAAACTAGTAAGGTGAAATACTATATCTTAACTCAAAGTGGGCTATTAGTATTTGAGTAATCGAAATAAAGAATCTAGGAAGTTAACTAAAAAATGATCTATGAGAGCTGGGAGCTACGAATACTTAAGTTAGAATCAATCCAAGTCATGTTTCATAAGTAGTAATGACATACTTCAAAGTTATCAGGTTACATCAAATCCTATAGTTCTTAATTACCAAAAATGTAAAATAAGTATACAATAACTAGTGAGTATGATATGTTTGGAAAGTAAAAAAAATACAAAAAATGGAAGGAGAGATTTTTTTGAAAAAGTTAGCTACCGCGGCGTTACTTTCAGCAGTTGTTCTAGTGGCTTCATCAGTCACTGTATTTGGGAATGATATACGTTTATCCCAAAATGGCGCATCTGGAGGTTGGAGTGAAGATCGAGGCTATTTCACGAATCCTAGCAACGCCATTTCTGTGCAAGCTTCATCTGAACCAGATAGTCATACGGCTTCTCGGAAAACAAGAGAAAGAGGATCTGTCTTAGAAACTAATTTAACTGGAGAAACGAAGTGGGCTGGTGTATATCATTATACGCGTGCAAGATTTGAAAATATGTGGCCTATGAGTGGTTACGTAGGTGATACTGATCGCGTTTGGGGAACTGATGCTACGACTGCTTCAACTGGATATTGGAATGCCGATTTAACAATCGCTAAAACGTATTGGGGTAATTAATAATATAATAAGGAGATAGTAAGAGACTAGTCTAGAAATACTGGTATACATACATAACGAACTTCTTTTTTTCTAGGGTAGTCTCTCTTACATAAGAGGTAATGTTATATTTACAAGTGAAAAAAAATATAGTGCATTACATCATATTTTCATTCTTTTGCTTACTGATCCTATCAGTATTTTATGCTATGTTTAGACTGGATTATATCAACATGATTAATAATGGATTTGTAAATAAAGAGGCAATCACATTTAAAATAACAAAGTTAGAAGAGGCGGAAATTAAAAAATCAGGTACATTTATGTTGTTTCAATATAATCCCGATTCTTCTAACAGTAAAATTCTATGGATGAATGGTGATATTAAGCTTCCAGCAACTGCATTAGAAAGTGCAACATTTATGGAGCGACAAGTTGAGAATATTGCAATAATAGGTAAAGAAGTCTCGACAACAATCATTCCCGCTAATTATAAAATTGCTGGGTATTTTACTGCTAAAAATTCATATCTACTAAATTCAGAAGCTTGGTTGTTACCTAGATCCCGACATATTGATTTGAATAAAGGAAATTATTTTGTATTTAATACTACGGCTAGAGATAAAGTAAAACTTTTAAATGAGATCATTCATCCTAATAAGATTGAAATTATAGATGAAGAAAAATACGGTACTTACTCGCTATATTCTAATCGATCCTTACTTCTTGGTCTTCAGTTATTTTTCATTTTAATCATAGTCATATATTTTTTGATAAACAATATTTCTCTCAACAAAGAGAAATATTTGATAAGTATTATGCATACAACAGGTTACACGCTGTCATACATTTACATAGCTATCTTTAAATACAGAGTGATTCCCTGTATAGTTTGTTCCACCATTATGATATTGATATCTATAGTTGTGAAAAATTACTTATATCCAACTTGGGGTGAAGACTGGATTAGCTATTCTATTATTACAATTATGGGGTCGCTCTTATTAATGATGGTACAAAGTTTATTTGTAGTGTTTATCCACTCAATTAAGAAAGGTGGGAAGAAATATTGAGGATTGTTCGGATACTCTTTAGACAAAATAAATTACTGAATTTTTTTACACTGTTGACCGCAACATTGTTGTTTTTCTTTTTATTGGTTTTAGTGATTAATATCAAGCAGACAGAGATAGAAGTAGGTACAACTGAGAATTTTAAAAATAAACAAATGTATAAACTTTCGGATCATTTGGTGGATGAACTAGAAACGGAGTTTTTTTCAAGAGCCAGTAACTACGATAAATTAAATGAGTTTGCTAATGCATTGGAAAAATCTACAGATTTTCAATATTTTAATGCAATTTGGCAGCCAATTGGAGTAGTTAATTTTAAAGGTGATAAAATCTTTAGTGCTTATTATGAAAATGGAAGTGAGGTTTCAATCTACAAGATAAATGGTAAAGAATATCACTCGGTAAAGTCAATCCAAGTTGATAGCGATGCCTTGTCTTATAATAATATTCAGCTCAGCCAAGGCAGATTATTTGATGATGAAGAGTATGTGTTTATAGGGAATCAAATACCCGTCATTCTAGGTGCTGAATACAACGGTATTTATAAAATAGGTGATCAAATAGATATTGAATATTACCAGCAAAGTTTTAAAGGAACAGTTGTAGGAATAATACAACCATTACAAAAAATTATAACAGTCAATAGACCGGAAATATTACTAGATCGGTATATAATGATACCTGCAATGTATTTTAATAAATCACCATCTCAGTTAACGAATGACGCTTCAGAATATCCTATTTTTTTTAGAGCATCGCTGCTGAGTAGGGCTAATGGGACGATACTATCGGAATTAGACCCGGTGCAGATTCGTAAATTAGTAGGTGAAATTGCCCTACAGACTGGGTTTAGTCACTACTCAATAATTGGTGCTAATAGTTTGAAAATAAATACTTTAGTTCAAATGACTGAAACGAATAGAATAACGTTGCTGGTGCTGTCATTTAGTTTGTTAGCACTTGCGATAGGGGTTTTATTATTATCTCTATTTATAAAAACAAAAAGAAATGTATCTACTTATAAAGTATTCCTGATTAATGGTGCAACATTAAGTTATATTTACAAAATGATTAGTTTACAGTCTTTAATAACCTATATATTTGGGAGTTTACTTCCACTTGTTATTGGTATTGTCTTAATCGGATTATCAGCGTCTATATTATTTATGTACTTACTGCTGGTAGCCGTTTTTTCTATTTTTATGTCAATAATGTCTTATGTATTTGTTAAGCGGATCTTTTTAAAGTTAGATATTGTTCGTGAATTGAAGGGATGATCTTATCTTGATTCTAAAATTAACGAATATAACAAAGGAATATAATAGTCGTGTTATTTTAAATGATATAAATTTAAGTTGTAAGAATTGTGAAATGATTGCTATAAAAGGAAAAAGTGGTGTAGGAAAAAGTACGCTATTAAATATAATGGCTGGATTAGAGAGAGCTACCTCTGGCGAGTACTATTATAATGAGATACTAATGAATGATAAAAGTATTAACTCACTATCTAAATTTCGTCAAGCGAACGTGGGGTATATTTCTCAACACAGTCCAATGATTCCTGAATTAACTGTGCTAGAAAATATTTGTGTTCCAGTGTGGTTTGAGAAGGATGAAGAGAAGAAAAAAGAATACATGCAGCAGATTGAAAGTTTAAGTATGCTTTTTGAGATAAATAATCTGCTAGACAAAAAGATTAATGCATTATCAGGTGGAGAAATACAACGTGCAGGAATTATTCGATCTATCCTTAAAAAGCCACAATTAATTATCGCAGATGAACCTACCGCAGCTTTGGATGATGAAACTGCACTAATGATTTTAACTCATTTTAACTTTTTGAAATCAGAAGGGGCTATCATTATAGTCGTGACTCATAATGATATTGTTTCTAAGCATTGTGATAAAACGTATCAATTATCCAAAGAAGGACTATTGCTGATTAGTTAACCCTTACTAATTTCTAGACTGACTTGCTAGCTTGGTTATGGCTTGCGGGTCTTTTTTTTATTTGTGCAGATATATAATTTCTCCACCATTTAATATACAAATTTTGATATAGTAAATACAAAATTAGATAAATGATTGGATAGAGTGGAGGCTTAGCATGGAAACAAAACAAAACCCGTATGCTCTAGGTGTGCTGGCAGCCGTAGTGTCTTATATCTTGTGGGGAGTTCTTCCCATCTATTGGAAGGCAATTGGCTCCGTTCCAGCGGGGGAAGTGTTAGCGCATCGCATTATTTGGTCTTTGGTGTTTATGGTCATTGTTCTGCTGCTGCTTGGTAAGCTAAAGGACATAATCAAGGAAATTCAGCACGTGTTTACTGATAAAAAACAGGCGATCAGGATTATTCTTGCTGCTGTCGTCATTAGTGTGAATTGGCTCGTTTATATTTTTGCCGTAGAAAGTGATCGGGTTATTGAAGCGAGTTTGGGTTATTACATGAACCCGCTCTTTAACATTTTTCTCGCCACTATTTTCTTGAAAGAGCGCTTGAAGAAGCTGGAATGGTTGTCTGTAGCTATTGCAGGAGTGGGAGTGCTTGGTCTCGTATTGTACTATGGATATTTCCCGTGGGCCGCTTTAATATTAGCTACTACCTTTAGCTTCTATGGTCTCATGAAGAAGACCGTTCCGATTAGTGCTTGGGCAGGATTAACGATTGAGACGCTCATCATGGTACCGTTTGCGCTTATTTTCCTGTTCAGCTTTGAAAGTTCGCCTTCATTCTGGGATAGGGATGTAACAACGATGTTCTTATTAATAGGCGCTGGTGCGGTAACTGCTGTTCCCCTTCTATTATTTGCAGCAGGGACGAAGCGTATATCGTTTACATTGGTAGGTTTTCTTCAATATATAGCACCTACGATTATGCTTGGACTAGGGCTGTTCCTATTTGATGAATCGTTTAGCACTCCACAACTCATTGCTTTTATGATGATCTGGCTCGCGCTGATTTTATTTACTTATTCTCGTTCTAAAGAATTGCTGCTTCGAAGAAAGCAAGAGCTGCAGCTTGCTGCTCATAAGAAGTAGGTATTTATTTCGGTCTTTATTGAATAAAGTATGGATCGTATTTTCCCCAGATATGCAGCCGGAAGCTAATCCTATTATGGTGGATTTTCGATATATGAATAAACCAGAGAACACGAAACGAGCCGTAGAGGCTCGTTTTCTGTTTACTTAGTATCAGCAGAAAATAAAGTATAGACTTAGCAAGTCGGGAAACTTCTGCAATATACTTTTCGCCCCATCACTGTAATTGCACTGGGTGTCGGTTTTCAGTCATACTGCTATTTTTTTTAAATAGTAAGATAGCAAGAAGTAAAGCTATGCTTACAGTGGCAAACCCCAGCCAATTCAAATACAGGACAGATGTACGACTGATAACAAGCCCACCTAATCCAGATCCCAGTGCAAAACCAAATTGGATGAACGAAGTATTTACGCTAAGAGCAATATCCGGGTTTCGAGGCGCTAGAGTTACCAGATATAGTTGCTGCGCAGGGGAAATACTCCACGTTGCTATCATAAAAATCATTAAAACCAAGATTAATACAAAGAGATTCACACCAGCTAGAGCGAATAAAAGGAGAGTCGCCCCTTGTAAGAGGAGCCCGAGACATATTGTAAATTTCGATCCCTTTGTGTCTGCCAATTGTCCTCCCACTCTTGATCCGACGAAACTGCAAATTCCTGCTAGAAATAGAACGCCGCTAATTTCGGTTATGGAAAGAGAAGATGTGGCTTGCAGGAATGGCGTAATATAAGTGAACAGTGTAGAATAGCCGCCTATGTAAAATAAAGTAATAACCAAGGCAGTCAGAACGGTTGAATTCCTTAAAATAGAGAGCTGCATGCTGAAGGTAACCTTTTCTTCTTCTTTGATTGCCGGAACTTTTTTATAAATGATAAGCAATGGAAGAATGCTTAATAAACCAATTAAAATAAACAGGACTCTCCATCCAAACAGTTCACTAAAAAATGTGCCAATGGGAACACCGAGCACTAGCGAACTGCTAAGCCCCATCAAAATGATACCGATGGCATTGCCCCTCTTTTCTTTTTCAACGAGTCGTGTCGCTACTGCCATGGCTACTACGGTAGTGATTCCTCCGCTCGCCCCTTGAATAATTCGTACCCATAGTACTGCTTCATAAGGAAGATCTACAAACATAAGTCCGTTGCTAGCAATAAATACACTAAGGGTGGTCATCATCAGCTTCTTGCGATCTGCATTTATCGTTAATGCAATCAAAATTGGAGCGATAATAGCCGCTGCGAGAGCAAACACAGTCACCAGTAACCCAACTTCGGAAGTAGATACTCCCAAGTCCATAGCGATCATTTCAATGACTCCTGTAATAATGTATTCAATGGTTCCGATCAGAAACACAGCCAGTGCCAGGATATAGATGATCCATTTATTTTTCAATTCGCTCCGCTCCTTCTCCAGTTATCTATGTATAATTGGAATTTGTATTTCTATGAATTGTGCATCTTGTTCTGGAGATAATGGTAAATATATTTCCCTGCCAGATTCGTTTTCCTTGATCTGATAGTTATTTTTCTCAATCCATTTAGCTAAATGAACACAGGCTGTACGAGCAAAGTTAGAATTCGAACGAAAAGCCATTGTGGCCATCATCGGCTCAGGAGGAAGAGTCCGTAGCTGAAATGAGTCTGGAAATATTAGCAGCTCACAGGTTAGAAAATAACCAATTTCAAACTCAAATTCATCCTCTTTTCCGTCTATTTCTTTCCACAAAACAACCTGCGGACCTTGAGTCAATTGGCGAATTTCCTTTGTTACTAACTGATTAAATGTACGAAATAAATCTGGAATGTCCTCTTCTCTCCCGCATGCTTTCTGAAAAAGAAACTGTTGAGCACCTTCTGCTTTAACTCTGATTTCTTGCCCTGTTTGGACTTGCCCCTCTTTTTCTATAAGCTGCATACGCTCCTCAATCCTAACGAGTTTGGCTTGTTCCGTATTGATGATTTGCTGGATTTCGCTTCTTTTCAGCTTAAACATCCCTTGAATATGCTCTAATGTAATGTCTTCCTGGAGCAACTGTGTAATTTGTGGCAATGTAAAACCCAATTCCTTATAGATTAAGATTCGGTTGAGCTCAAGAAGCTGATCTGCGGAATAGTAACGGTAGCCAGTATCGTTATCCACCTTTCTCGGCTTTAGTATGCCAATCTGGTCATAATAGCGCAGTGTTTTTAAGGAGACCTTACTTAGCCTGGAAAACTCACTGATTTTAAACAAAATATCACCTCCAATCTATAACATAATGGTAGTATACAGTTTCCTGTGCAGGGGAAAGTCAAGGATGTGCAAGTTTCTTTTTTCATAGCTAAGATCGACTTCCTTCCACGCTTTTCTAATTTATCGCTATCCTGCCCGTTAGGTTAATGAAGCAACGTCAGTTGATTACTTTCACGGTCTACAACTTTATTTTTCTAGTCAAACACTATTTTTCTATTATTATCCTACTATGATTCGACAGCGTTTGATATAATCTGGAAGTTGTCTATTTACATAGAAATAGGGGAGATTGTAAATGAAGAGATTGTTAAGTCTAACTGTCGTCGCGCTTTTATTGACGCTCTGCACGGCAGGAATCGTTTCGGCAAGTTCGCCAGCAAGTAAGCCCAAAATTGTATCTGTCATTGATAGCGATACATTTTTGTTGGATAATGGGTCCCTATGGAGAGATGATTTTGACGGTGCACGACGGAATCAGTTTAATCTCGTCTCCATAGAAGAAACAGATACGGGGGGCTGGGGGTTAACGGCTGGAGGGAAAGTAGTTAGTTGGGGATATTTGGAGAAATCAAAAGAACTTCCATATATGAAGGAAGTTGCCCAACTGAGCAAGTATGGCTATTGGCTCAAGAAAGACGGTACGGTTTGGAATCATGACGAGGAAGTTGCGGGGCTGTCCAACATTAGGCTGCTGGATGCACGGGGGCATGTGCTTGCTGCATTATCAAACAGTGGTGATATCTATAAGAAACAGGGGTCGGGTAAACCTGAGTTGATTGCAAATGTACCGAATGCGGTATCCGTACATGTCAACGACTATGACACTATAGTGGTGGATAAAGAGGGAACTGTCACGCATTATGCTCCTTTTCAAAAAGAACCGGTAACTGTCACAACGGATGCAGACAACGTACAATGGTTTGAGCCCCAACAACTGTTAATTACGAAAAAAGACGGCACGGTATGGGTATCAGATCGTACAAATAAATTTGCAATGGAGCAAATTCATAATCTCAAAGATATCGTGAAGATGACTAGTCCTGATTCTGGAAGCAGTGTTTACTTTCAGCAAAAAGATGGCTCTTGGAATGTTTTTAGTGAAGAGGGCATAGAGAAAATGAAAGTACCTGAAATGAAAAGTATTAAGCTGATCGTTACGAGAACAACGCCTAAGGTAGGCGATCACTTTTTAATTGCAGTAGAAGAACAGTACACAAATGGTTATACGCATAAGCGATATCCGAATAAGGATGAACTTGTTATCGATCAACCACAGCTGATCGAGAGGGTACCAGACAATAAATTCAAAGCTCGTGGTGTTGGTGAAACTAGTGTGAAAATAACGGCTCATGGGTTGAGCAGCCAAGCGAAAATATCGGTCAGTCTAGATGAGCCTTTGCAACATGCGATCCAAAAAGACGGTATTGTCTACCTTCCGCTGAAATCTGTGTTCCAGACACTCGGCGGTAAAGTAACTTCCGTTCCTAGTACGAAAGAACATCATATTCAACTAGGCTCCAAAAAAATCAAGCTGCAATCCGGAAGCAAACTGGCGACGGTCGATGGGATGGCATACACCATGAAAGGCGTGGTGCAAACGGCTGGAGGTACAACGGTATTTCCTGCTGAGCTGCTGAAGCATATGGTGCAGGCGAATATTTCATGGGACAATCATTTAAAGCGAGCTATCATAAAATTCGGTTCCGCGAAGATGATCGTTCAATCTGATGAAACGGCTAAGGTCCAAAAGCGGGCTAAGCAAGGGGAGTTGGCCAAATATATTGGCAAGAGCTACTGGATTAATCATTTCCAAGGTTGGGAGCGGTTTAATAAACTAACCGTGACGGATATCGTTCCAGACGGCACGCTCTATACGGTCGTATTCAAGCACGCTAACGGTAAAATGCTTACGGGCTATCCAATGAGTACGAGCGAAGTAACGTGGTTATTTACAGATCAAACTCAATTATTAAACTATGATCCGTATAAACGTTATAAATGGTCTAAGTCAGTATGGGAAAAAATCAAAAATGAAAAAGTATCTACAGGGATGACCAAGGAGCAGGTGCTCATGTCTTGGGGACAACCACGAAACACTTCCTATATTACGGGCGGAAATATTACGGTGGAGTCATGGGGATATGGAAGCGGATCAAGTCTTAGCATTATTACATTTACAAATGGCAAAGTGACAGGCATATATCAATAACCATAATGAATATGAAAAGGGGGTGTCCCAAAAGTCATTATACATGGCCCTTGGGACACCCTCTGTCTATCCTATGGTACTGCGTTAACGGTTGGATGTACTTCGTTCTTTAGCTGCTTTTGGTTTATCCCAGCGAAAAATCGCATTTAATCCTTTGTAGATTAATTTGGATTCTTTCGTTAGGAGTGGTCCAAGCACGGCTAAGATTAGTACATACAAGGCCGCAAATGGCTGGATCTTAGGGCTTAAGGAAGCCGCAATACCAATATTCGCAACGATGATCGAGAACTCACCGCGTGATACAATCGTAAGTCCAATATTAGCGGAAGCTTTTCTGGACAAGCCAGCACTTTTTCCTGCGAGCATGCCTGCAAGGAAGTTACCGAACAACGTAAGCGCAACTGCGCCAAGTGTAAGTCCTACTGCGCCACCTAATGAGCTAGGAACAATCGTTAATCCGAAGCTAAAGAAGAACAACGCTCCGAAGAAATCACGGAAAGGAAGAATCATGTGTTCAATGCGTTTCATATGTTTCGTTTCTGCCAGTACAAGACCGAACAGTAACGCACCAATCGCCTCAGCTACATGAATCGTTTCTCCAAGTCCAGCTACAAAGAACAATAATCCGAAAATAAGAAGGATAAAGAGCTCATTCGATCTAATATCTAACAGTTTGTTCAACAACGGTGCAGCTTTTCTGCCTACTACAAGGAATAGAAGCATAAATCCAAGTGCGTAAGAAGCAGAAAGCAGTACTCCCACTAAGGAAGATTCATCGCTTAGAACTAGACCAGAGAGAACAGAGAGATAGACCGCAAGGAAAATGTCCTCATACATAATAATACCGAGTATCATTTCTGTCTCTGGGTTCGCCGTCCGTTTCAAATCTACAAGTACTTTGGCTACGATTGCACTGGACGATATGGTCGTAATTCCTGCCAATACCATCGTTTCAGCAAATGGGAAGCCGGCAAGAAAGCCAAAGGCAAGTCCAAGCGTAAAGTTAATAGCAATGTAGATCGTTCCACCGACTGCAATTGATTTCCCTGACTTGATCAATCGTCCGACAGAGAATTCTAATCCTAGATAGAAGAGTAAAAATAGTACACCTAAACGTCCCAAAAAGTGAATCGTCTCTGCGCTTTCTATAAATCTAAAATCAAGCACTCCAAGTTGTGGAGCGTGAGGCCCTACAGCCATACCGACTAAAATATAGAAAGGAATGACGGAGAAGCGAATTTTGGCCGCCAATAAACCTGCTAGGGCAATGAGAATGATGGCTAGTCCAACTTCAAGAACCAGGTGATCCATAGTTACCGACTCCCGTTCTGCAACATAGCTTTTAAGGCTTTCAACTGCTTGCGTTCCCCAGCAATAACAAGCATTGTGTCAGCTTTGAAGACGTATTCAGGACCAGGGTTAATATGTTTCGATTCTTTCTCAATAGCAGCAATGATCGTCGTTCCAGTAGACTGACGAACGTTAGCTTCACCAATTGTTTTGCCGATGCAAGACGCTTGTGGATCGATGCGATACCATTCAATGGTTAGGTCATCGAGCGCAACTTCAATCGTCTCCAGTGCCTTCGGTTTGTACGTCATGCCCCCGATAATAGCTGCCATCTGGCGAGCTTCTTCATCTTCGAGCGTAACCATGGAAATGCTCTCATCTGGATCGTCGTAATCAAAATGATACAACTCGCGGCGTCCATCATCATGAATGACGACGACGAACTTATCCCCGCTTCTGGATTCCATTTGGTACTTTCTGCCGATTCCTGGTAGATCCGTTTCTCTAATGTTCACCCGTTTTTAAACCTCCTGTCGAAAAAAAATGATGTTTACATAAACATTATAACCTATTGTAGGCGTTAGATAAACCTTTAATGTAGGGGGATTCATTCTGGCTATCAAAATTCGTCTGCGATGCTTTAAATGGGTTTAGTGATGAAATAGAGTGCATTTATTAGTAGAAACAGAATAATAGAGATTCAGAAAGGGGAGTTTCATAGAATTTCGCTAGTAGATAAGTAATATTTGGTAGTTGGGTAATCATATAAATAGAGTAGGTGAGAACGAAGGGAGAAGGAGCGATGAAGACCTTATCCAAAGGCAATGTTTCTACCGAAAGTCAAAGTGTTGCTCAATTATTAGCATTGCTTGTTTCTGAAGAAAAGGTTGTAGCAAATTTGATGCAACTAGAGACAGATAAAGTGCTAGCGTTTGTGGGAAGAAATCGAGAATTTCCGAGTCAGCCAACTTCAAAAGAAATCATTCAATTTAACCAGTCTCTTATTCAAGTTCTTGAATCTATTTACATGACAGAATGGCAATTGTGTAAAAAATGGACTGCGATCCTTCCTTTGATCCCTTATGAAAGTGACACTTCTTCCTGTGCATCGATAATTGTGGCTGACGATAATGAAGACATTGCACGCTTTTATCATGATGATCGCGGATTTGATTATTAGTAGAGGTGATTCGTAATGCAAGAGAGAGCGAACTCGGCTGTGTCGTTATTGTTTGCGATTTTTCAACTAATACAGGCTCTTCAGCACAATCGTAGGCATATGGAAAATAGGGAGCAGCGACTTGTGGATTATGATATTGCGAAGATGGTTAGCATTGGAGTGGATATTCATAAATGCGTGAGCTGGAGTGGTCTCGTTTATTCGGAGACTGCTAGTAATAGAAGGGATAAGGATGAAAAACGTAGTGACGATGCAGAAAAATTTCTAATTGAAATTCATCGTACGATTAAACGGCTCCAACAGTGGCCCTTCGAAAATGCAATGCTTGGTGCACAAGTGATGACGCAGCTATACGGGCTTCAAAGCTATTATTCAAATGAGCTGTCACGTGATGATGAATTCATTATCGGCTCCTATACGGATAGTAATCAGATGCTAGATTCGGAAGTGGATTCCCTAACAGAAATTTCTTGTGCGAAAGAGTTAACAGCGTGTGCAGATACAAGCAAGTTGGAACGTCAACCAGATAGACATTCACTCCCCATATTGGCTGATAATGTAGTCATGTCCAAGATTGGTTCATGGACATCTATAAAGAAGTTAAATCAAATGGATAGGGATATGGAAAGGGGCGGGCAGGCAGATGCTCAAATTAGAACTGCTGCAAGCGATAGGTTCTAGCTATTATTTGTCTGGGAAATTATCAGTAGGGGTTTATTTAAATGAAGCGAATCGTACTGCTGTATTAATAGATAGTGGGCCGAATGCTGGAATTGCTAAAGCTCTGGATCGTTTACTAAGAAATATGGGATACCGAGTGAGTGCCATCATTAATACGCATGCACATGTTCAGCAATACGGTGGCAATCATTATTTGCAAGAAAATTACCCAGATCTACGTGTTTATAGCTCGGAGTTATCTGCTCCATTTATTCAATATCCTTGGCTTAGCCATTCCTATGGTGCTGCTGAAACCCTCTTGTTAGAGGAGGAGAAAGTGAAACGTCAGGTTGTTGTCACAGACATAATTTCGTATGAAGACGGAGCGATTCAAATTGATGGAGCTACGTTTGCGATTGTAACATTACCTGGCCATAGTCCAGATATGATAGGCGTAATAACACCAGACAACATTTTATACGGCAGTGATGCTTTGTTTGGAAAACAGACGCTATTGCGACAGAAACTGCTGTACTACAGTGATATTAAAGGTGCGAGAGCAACTTTCAACAAGCTGTCTGCATCCGCTGTTTCATCTTATGTGTTTAACCACGGTGGTTATTGTACCGATATATCGGAATTGGTTCATGATCATCTCGAAAGGTTAGAGCAATGTTTGCAAGATGTTGAAGCCATCATTCGTGCAAATGCGATGACCTACGAGCAGATCGTAAAAGAAGTACTCCTACATTATGAAATAGAGGATAATAGTACGGCTTATATGGCCATTAGCTCTATTGTAAGAGCTTTATTAAGCGAGTTAAAGCGCACGAAGAAGATCGATTGCTTCGTAGAGAAGGGACAATTGGTTATAGAGCAGTCTAATGTGGCTCCACGCACGATTTGAGCTGCTTACATATGTAGTATACACAGCGCCGATCCTGATCGGCGTTTTTTTGTGTATCGATATACTTATGTAAATTTTATCACTTAATCTGAAGTGATTTTTCATAAAACTTAACAAATTGTAAATCCATATTCCTCCAATTGTGATCTAATAAATGTAAGAGGGAAGGGAGAAACCGATGTGACATGGATATACATAAGCTCGTGGAACAGGCACAGAAGGGAAATAGCAAGGCATTTTTAGAAATATTCCAACAGTATGAGGGAACTATTTTTCGAGTTGCTTATACGTATGTGAAAAATAAAGATGATGCCTCAGATATTGTTCAGGAGACCGCGTATCAATCTTATAAGTCAATTGGCAGCTTGCGAGAGCCGCGATATGTAAAGTCATGGATGACAAAGATTGCTATTAATCAATCCATTCATCTATTGCAGCAGCGGAAAAAGATTATACCATTCCCGCTCGAATACACGGAGCAAAATAGTGCGAGCGTGTCAGCAGAGGATGTACCACTTGCTGTAACCTTACAGCAAATGTTAGATGAGTTAGATATAAATGAGAAAAAGGTAATTCAATTGAAATATTATCAAGGGTATACGATTCAAGCAATATCTGATGAGTTAAGGCTTCCGTTGGGTTCTACGAAAACGATACTGTATCGTGGGTTGGGAAAGCTGCGGAAACGATTGCAACGAGGCGAGGTCTCAGGAGGCTATTAAATTAAAATTTATAAATACCATTCCATACTGTGTAGAAAAAAATAAAGGTGGGAGACTTCCCCTCATTTCTCCCACCGAAATTTACACTTTTTCCTCCTCTATATATGCAGCTCGTTTAGGTCTTCTGTTATAACGGGGATAACTATTTTCGTGATAAATTCGGATGGATGTCGTGTTACATCTGGCTTAATATCCTTAGCATCTTGAGCTTCAATAGTAGCAGGGAGTAATCCTTGCTCGTAAATCTCCATTGGAGGACCCGTCTGAATGAGATTTTGTTCATCGATATATGTTAATAGCATGATATAACCTGATTCCAGTTCGGAGTAAGGGCCTTCAACGGTGATGCACGCGTATGTTCCGCGGGCCCGTATTTTGAAGTCGTCCAATTTATAGGAATCCTTCATCGGCTTCACGGGAATTAGCAGCTCTACGTCGGCTTCTTTTTTATTATCTTCTCGTTCATGGAATATGGCCATTAATTTGCCTGCAGTTTCAAGTTGAAACGCATATATGCGTTCGAACAATTGTTTAACGAGATGATCGATAAAGGTCATCTTTATTTTTTTACGGATTGTATATACGGCCTGCTCTTCTCTATTTTCTAAATAACAGGTGGACAAAGTAGGACCCGGAATAAAGGCGTGCTCTTGTTGGATTTTAATTTTTAATTGATGAATTTCTTCGATTCGATAGTTAATTTGTTGTTTCTGTTCTTCTAATCTGTCTAGTTGCTGGCTCAAGATGCTCATCCATTGAGATGGATCGGCATTCGTTATCATTTGTTGTATTTCTGCTAAAGACAACTGACAGCTTTTTAAAATGGTAATCTTGTTCAAAGTTTGAATACTGTCATAGTCGTAATACCGATAGTTAGTCACCGGATCAATATATGAGGGCTTGAGTAAGCCAATATCGCTATAGTAGCGTATTGTTTTTATAGGAACATGGCATAGTTCTGAAAATTTACCGATCGGATACATGAAAGAGCTTCCTTTCTGTAAGGTGTGAACAAAGTTCTGTGGACGTGCTACGTGCTATTTTCAGAATACCGTACTGCTGCTGTCTATGAGAATACATATTATAAATATTTTGTTAAGGGTTGTTATACACTTCATACTTTTCACTTTAGTATAGGATTCGGAATTTCCTATCAATTATCTAACAAAGGAGTGTTTGTATGAGCGCAACGGAATATGCGAAATTGGCAAGATGGTATACACCTGTAAATGGAGTGACGGGCGTCAAAACTACGATGACGATTCCGACCGAAGCTTCTATTAAAGGTAGAAATGGCAATGGATTTATCAACTTTTATTTGTCGGCGGATGGCTCAGGGCATCATGTTGAATGTGGAATCTCGACAAGCTTTAAGCACCAAGGCGATAAGTGGCACTGGTTCTATACGTGGGCACGTACTGGAAGTGGCGGAGATGACACGTGGAGCTTTCGTCCAGGTCAGGTTGTACCAATTGAATTATCTATTAATGCATATAAAACGGCGTTGGACTACATTGTGAATGGCGCTATTGTAAAATCATTTCCGGGCATTTACAGCACGTTAACGAGTGTTCGGCTTGTTGTTGGTGCATGTGATCAAAACTTCCCTGCTGGTCGTGTTCCCGATCCATTGCCAAATTGGGCGACAACCCATAGTCCGGTTATTTGCAGCGAGTTTCAATACAGAGACTCCTCTAATAATTGGATTACTTGTACGACAAATAACTCTACGCCACCTACATCACATGGTTCAGGCAAGCCTAGTGCTGAAGTACACTGGCCAACTCCTGCATCGAAATACCCGCATAAGGGAACCCCGTTTGAATATACTCTAGAAATTTCACCCGGCACGTTAGTAGCTTCCCTTCCAAAGTAAGTTAGATACGGTAAATGAATAAAGCGAGGAAACGGTAAAGCCGCTTATGCTTTGTCGTTTCTTTGCTTTTCTATCTGTCTAACGCCTTCTATTTGCAAAAAAATAGCTCACACATCGGGTGAGAGATGGTTTGAATTCCTATAAAAATAATAGAGATGATGCGACAAATGAATTTTTATTTAAAGCTAAAGTGCTGCAAACGGAGATATATGTTTCGTTAGGTCAAAAAGATAGAGCGTCTTGTTGAACTACAAATGGAACTTAAAATTGAAAATAAGGTTGAAGAGGTTTAGTTAGTATTAGTGGTCCTCAAGCAAGTAGAAGTAGCGGCGCATTTTATTAGTAATGCTGAGACAGCGCCGCTTTTTGGTTTGTATTACTAGCCCAATAAATATGACGTGACTACTTGTTCGTTATTTCTATGGAGTTGATTCTCCCTTTATTCGTGTAACCAATTTGAATAGAGCGGTTCTCTTTTTCTAACACAGCAGAACCTGGCTGATTGTCTACTAGTTTAAATGTATAGCCCTGTAGATTGGTTCCGAAAATATCTTCTACAACGGTTAACGCGGATAGGTGGATTTTTTGTTGAGTAACGGCTGACTTACTTCTTCTTTCAGTTGCATCTTCCACATAGTAGAGCTGTTTCGTGTTTAGGTTAAAATACGCACGCCGATCATCGTTAAAATAAAGATACAAATGACTTGTCTCCTCACTTTCGTAACGATTTGCTAATTGGAGCTCTATTTTTTCTTTGCCACTTAATTTCTGCAATGCTAGCTTCCCTTGCTCGATGTAGATAGTTTCTACTTGATCAAGTGGTACTGGGTAAGCTTTAACATTCAATTTATCGTTAGCCCAATTTAACGTCACTTTTGGTGTAATTACCCCACCCTTTGTCCGCAAGCTTGTCGAGAAGTTCATCGCTTGCTCCTTAGTCGCATCGTAGGACAGATGTCGATGGAAGTACATATTGGAGGTGAAGCGGTCTCCATGCTGTTCGAGCAGTTGTTTCGTTTCCTCAAGCAGTGCCTTACTTACTGCATTCGCACTCAGTTCAACACCGAATTCAGCCCGTGCAATTTTTCCTGTGTCTTGATTAATCCACAACAGTTGATGACCTGCTCTGTCCCCACCAAACTCCAAGAACCAATTATTTTGCTCTGGTAAATGAGTTACCTTTTGTAATGGAAGTGACTTTTCAAGCCGTTCCATTATGTAGCTGATGCTTGCTTCTGCTTGTTTACGAATGTCAGGCTTCAAAGGCTTTAACAAGTCAAGGTTCGCAGATGGCGAAATAACGGGCTTGTCCGCAGATTTTATTGCAGGTTTGGCAGAGGTCAGTGTTGCAGCTGCAATAAGCACGAACAAAGTTGCTCCTACTATCGTCCAGCGGGCTGATCGCTGCTTAAATAATGCAATCATATGTATCCTCCTTTTTATCTGTGTCGAAGACGAGCGGAAGTACGTGACGGGAATAAGGCTTGATGGGTTCGATGATATTTTCATTTGTTTAATAACGGTATATCCATAAGCCTTTACTTCATCAGGACGAAGATAAGATATCGCTCTATCATCACAGGACAGTTCTTGATCTTCCTGCATACGTCTGTAGCTGTACCAAATAATCGGATTGAACCAGTGCAGAACAAGCATCGTAGACATAAGTCCATTTACGAGTAAATCTTTGCGTTTATAGTGAATGAGTTCGTGCAGAAACATATATCGCCATTCATTGGCGTCAAAGGCAGCTATCGTTTCTCTAGGAAGTAAAATATGTGGGCGTAAACAACGATATAGGGCAGGGCTTTTGACTTGATTAGTGAGCAAAACTGGGATATGCCGCTTTATGTTCAACTGTTGTTTGCATTGTTCTAAAATGCTTATAGTTGCTTGATCTTGAAGCGTAATGGCATCTTTAATGACCTGCTTGCGAAAGGTATAGTTAAGGCTAATAAATTTGCAGGTCATAAAGAGCACGCCTAGAAACCAAACATAGAACAAGCCTTCATACAGTGAAAGAGAAGCATCCCATACGATGAGACGGTTCGTTTTTTCTGTCGTTCCTACGGCATTGGTGTAAGAAGTACTTGGATCAGCACTGTTGGATGGATGAGCCAGATCAGATGCTGATGATGTTGCTGCTGTGTTGCCTTGGTTATGAACTCCCTCGTCAACGAGAGCGTATGGATGGATAGGGGCAAGTTCCGTTAAGGATTGTTCCGAACTCATCGTCGGCAGCCAATTGAATAGGCTGAACGAACTTTCGGGTGTCCATGGCACAAGCAGACGCACAACGATGATAAACCATAATAGATAGTGCCAGCGAATAGGCAGCTTATTTTTGAATAGGTGCTTAACCGCCAAAATAAATCCTACAATAACGACTACCAGTAGTGAAGAAGTCCAGATCCAATCAAATAAGGTAGTGATAAAACCCGTTGTTAGGTTCTCCATGTCTATTCTTTCCGTTTCTCTAGTATGTTTTGCAGTTCTTCAATTTCTCGATTCGATATGTTCTCTTGGCTAAGAAAATGGACGAGCATCGGCTTTAATGTGCCGCCATATAAGCGCTGGAGGAAAGATGAACTTTCCGATCTCAAGCACTCTTCTTTGCTAAGTAAAGGATAATAGCAATATAGCTTGCCTTCTTGCGTGTAGCCGAGCACGTTCTTTTTCACGAGTCTACTGATTAGGGATTTGACCGTAGCTGGCTTCCAAGTATTTTCTGTTTGTGCTAAAGCTTCAATTACTTCATGGGCTGTAGCTTTAGAGCGTGCCCAAATCACGTTCATGACTTCCCATTCTGATTCGGTAATTCGTGGAAAGTTGTTCATTGTATACTCCTTTCTGATTACGAGTGTAATCGATTTATGACATACAGATTACACTTGTAATCGGTTAGTGTCAATATATAATTTTCCATTTTATTAGTGATCGTAGATATATAAATCTGTATTTTTTGCTTGTACAACAATTCTTGTAAGCAGTAGTATTATTCCAGAAGTATATTATATTACTGTCTAGAAGAATGGGAGTCTCACATCTTATGACATCCGTATGGAACAAACTACGCCGTATACCAGCAGCCATCCTATGTTTATGGGTTATGCTATTGTTCGTCTTATTTGTAGTGCCGTTAATGGATATTCGTACGGAAAAATGCGCGGTGAGCGAACGGGGAACGTTAAATGTCTCTCTTTGCAGCATGGAGGACGAAGGAGCGATCCCGATTGATGGATTGTGGGAGTATATCCCTGCTCACTTGCTCATGTCTGAGCAAGTTAAGCCTGAACTTGCTACCTTTGTTAGGCTCCCTCATCAATGGAATCCTCATGGATGGAAACCATTTCTCAATGATGACGTCTATGTTGCGACCTATCGTATAAAGCTCAAGCTGCCATCGAACCATCGAGATTATGCGATAAGGGTAACCAATGTAAAGACGGCAAGCAGGCTTTATGCTGATGGTGAGCTGATTGGCTCGACAGGGCAAGTAGGTAACAGTTCGGATACTTCCACGCCTAATAACCGCCCGTATAACGGGTATTTCTCTACAGAACAAGGGGAAGTTGAGCTGGTATTGCAAGTATCCAACTTTGACTTTTATGCGAACCAAGGTGTTTCTGAGCCGATTTATATGGGTACACCAGAAGCTATACAGGCGTTGGAAAAGCGTAGGGGCTATGTGGATGTAGCCATTATTGTCTGCCTGTTATTTATGGCCATTTACTTATCGGGAGAAAGTTTCCATAGGCGTGAAGGGAAAGCAGGCATCTTTTACCCACTGTTTTGCTTTTTTAGTGCCTTTTATGTGGCTTCACATGGTGAAAAAGTGCTGCTGGAATTTCTGCCGTATTTATCATTTGAAGTAAATGTGAAAATCCAGCTTATTTCCGGGGCTTGCGCGGGATACTTCTTCACCGCTCATATTTGTTATCAATTTCAACCGCATGCATCTGTTAAGGTTGCTAAAGGAATAGGTTGGTTAACAATGCTCATCGCGTTGATGGCGATTTTTACGCCGATGAGCATTTATTCCAGATTCAACTATTTATTAATACTGGTGCTTACAGCTGTCGTTGTATATATGGTGGTCGTATCGGTGAAGGCTGTGCATCATAAATTAGTAGGCTCTATGTATATGCTTATTAGTATGCTGGCCGCCTTGCAGGTTATTTTATTAATGGCAATTAAAGTGGTGTGGGTCGGTACACTCACTTATATGCTGCCCATCGGTGTCCCTATTTTCGTGCTGTCACAAGGGTTGTTCTTCTCCAGCCGATTTACGACTGCTTTTAATCGCATCAAGCAATTGTCTGAGCAGTTGGCGAGGCAGATGAAAGATCAGGAACAATTTTTAGTTCGTACTTCTCATGAACTAAAGTCGCCGCTGAATGCGATTATAAATATTAGCCAATCGATGATCCATGGTTCAGGTGGTCAATTAAATGCAGCGCAGCAGTCGGATGTACGCCTTGTAAATGGCACTGCGCAGCGATTGAGCTATCTGGTGAAAGATATTTTGGATCATGAGCAAGTGAAGAACGGCAGAATTCGACTGCATACTGAGCCGGTTGATATTTATCGATTGGTTTCGGTCGTGTTAGATATATTTAATCGCTTGAACCATAATGATGAAGTGGAATTGCGCAATCACGTTGAGCCTGGTAAGCATTATGTTATTGCGGATGAGAATCGAATTCTTCAGAGCTTATACAATTTGCTCGATAATGCACTAAAACATACGCCGTCTGGATCGATAACCGTGTCGTGTGTCCATCAGGAAGGATGGGTATCCATTGCGGTAACGGATACCGGAGTTGGAATGGAAGCGAGTCAGCTTGAGCGAATATTTATGGATTACCAACAGTTGGAGCGAAAAGGATATACGGATACAACGGGAATTGGCATTGGCCTCTCTATAACGAAGCAATTAGTTGAACTCCAAGGAGGACGTATTTCCGTTCATTCTATACTTGGAAAAGGGAGTACTTTCACCTTTATGCTTCCTGCTGTGGATTCCAGTCAGCACGCAGTAGATCATGATGACCTTGTAAGTAGTTCGAATTCCGAAGATCATATTTCATCTTATATGGTCGCACATGTTCAAGAGCAGGCAGCTACCATGGAGTTGCCTCAAGCAAGTGAACGAGCTGCTATATCGTCGATAGGTGCTCGGAATCATAAAGCTCGTATTTTACTCGTCGATGACAGTTACGCCAGCTTGAAGGCACTTATTAATTTGCTGGAGATGGAAGGGTATAGTTGTGAATCGGCAAAGAGCGGTGAAGCTGCCTTGAAGCTGCTGCAAGATGGCAATCGCTTCAACTTGTGCATTATGGATGTTATGATGCCGAAAATGTCTGGATTTGAATTGTGCCGTGAAATTCGTCAGCAATATCATTCATTAGAGCTGCCAATATTGATGGCCACAGCTGGCTCGAATACCGAGATGAATTTGGCGGGGTTTGAAGCAGGGGCTAATGATTTTATCCATAAACCTTTTGATTGGACAGACTTAAAAGGGCGCGTAAAAACATTGATTCAGCTTAAAGAAACAGCTGTGCAGTTAGTTCATTCGGAGCGGGACATGCTGCGTGCTCAAATTAAGCCACATTTTTTGTTCAACTCGATTAATACGATATCGTGGATGAGTAAACGTGACTCTGATGCAACGAGAAGGCTCTTGCATGCGTTAAGTGATTTCTTGCGAGGAAGCTTTGACTTTGATAATGAGGTAGATGAGGTTCCCTTTTCAGAAGAAGTTGCACTCATTAAGGCCTATTTATCGCTGGAACAAGCACGCTTCGGTGACCGGTTGAATGTGGAGTACGCTTTGGATGTGACAGATTTTCATATGCCACCATTATTGTTACAGCCGATTGTGGAAAATGCAGTTCGCCACGGACTTATGGAAAAAGTAGAAGGTGGAACGGTTAACATTTCCTCCCGTAAAGTTGGGGAATGGATTGAATTGTCTGTATCGGATAATGGGGTAGGAATTTCGTTGGACGAGATGAAGTTGGATGTAACAGTAGCTGTGCCGCCAATGGACGGTAAACGAAAGGGAATCGGACTCGCCAATATTAATGGCCGTTTGAGAAGTATGTATGGAACATATTTGGACATTCGTCGTCTTGAAAGCGGAGGTACAGTTATAACGATGAAAATACGTGCAGAGAAGGGGAGCATATGACCTATCGGATACTAGTCGTAGATGATGAGCTACCTGCATTAGGTGAGATGGAAGATATGTTAGGAGAAGAACCTTTAGCAGGGGAAATCACTTTATTCTCACATGCGCAGCAAGCACTGGAGTGGGCACTTCAACATGAGCCGGATATCGTGCTGTTGGATATTCAAATGCCTGGGATTACGGGGCTTGCGTTTGCGGAGCAACTCCTTGAGCAGAAGCCTATGATAGAAGTCGTATTCGTAACCGCTTATAATCAATACGCAATCCAGGCGTTCGAATTAAGTGCGGTCGATTATATACTAAAGCCCGTCAAGCCCGAGCGGTTACAGCTATCAATAAATCGCATTCATCGTCGACGATCAGGGAAAACAATCCTTGAAAATGAGCAAGTGTCATCAGTGGGCGGCGTGTATGAGCAGCACTCTTCTGAATCGTCATCCACCCCGAGCGCAGCATTACTAGAATCCAATGGACCCCGAATTTACAGCCTTGGACGTTTGGAAATACATGCCCAAGCTGGTCTTGTAAAGTGGCGTACGCTTAAGGTTGAAGAATTGTTTGCTTATTTGCTGTATAAGGATTCAGTCAGTCTAGACCAGATTATTACGGATATATTTCCTAATTCTGACCCTGACAAAGCGAAGCAATATGTACATACCTGTGTGTACCAGCTCCGCCGTGCTGTAGCGGAGAGAGAGTTGCAGGAGCATATTCACGTTTCGTTTCGTGATCGGATGTATCGATTAGTGTTAACAGATATATGGCATGATAGGGACGAACTTATGAATCTTCCATCTCTGTTAACTAATATTGAGAAATGGGAAGAAAAATTGACGTTGTATCGCGGTGATTGGTGCGAAGGGCTGGATAATCTTTGGATGTCTGTCCATCGTGAAGAGTTGCGGGAGCGATTTATATGGCTGATGGAAGATGCGGTTAGTCATTTAAAGAAGCAGGGGGATTACCGGAAGGCGATTACCTATGCACGCAAATTGCTCCATTTTGAGCCGTGGAATGAAGATTACGCACTTCAAATGGTCGAGTGTTATATCGAGGTAGGGGAAAAAGCAAAAGCAAAAAGTTTTGTGCAAGAATACAAGGAGCAGTATGAGAGAGAGTTGGGAGAATCGCTGCCTATTGATTGGTATGATTATGTTGCGAAGCTACTTAAAGAAGAGTATGAAATGAATTCGTAAAGATGTTGGCCTATTATATAGAACGAATAATAGATACATATAGAACTGTCTGCCGATAGGTGGGCAGTTTTTTTTATATTATGATATCTCTTTATTTTTGTCTGCATAAAAAAATATGGCCGTAACGTTGAAAAATTGTCGAGAAAAAACGAATGAACACCTATTTTTTCAGCGTTTGTTCAGTGGCTATTACTATGATGATTCATAAGGATTAGGTATATGTACCTAAAAAATAAGGGCGAAGGGGTATGAAAATTGGCATTTAAAAAACATAATCCAAGACGAATATATGCATTTATGTTAGCTATAGTTATGATCAGTTCAATCGTGTTAACACCTTTTGCAACAAAGGTGGAAGCTGCTGCAGAGCAGCGCGAAATTGGTGGGAAACTCATCAATGGTGTGCAGGAGCCATTAAAAGTTACCGTGAAAAATGATGGTGAACTCACTGCTTACTTATGGCAGGGGAATGGCTACGTAGGACAATACTTTGACAATAAAGCCTGGGGGACAAATCTGTTTTATACCGATTCAGGTACAGTTACGAGACAATTCTCCCCTTACTTTGCTAGCTATCAATCAACTGGGACAAATGTACCGCTAGGTGAAGGTATTATTACTATGCCTGATGCACATACAATTGTAGTAACGTGGCAGCTTGATTCTGGGGAATTGGAACTAAAGCAGACGATCTATTATCCGGAAAATGAAAGATACATGGAAAAAGAATGGTCAATTGAAAATAAGTCAGCCTCCAAAACATATAGCAATTTGAAGCTATTTCATGGTGGAGATACAATGTTTGGTGGAGAAGATAGTGCTAAGTCCTATTGGGACCCCATATTGAACATGGTTTATGTGAAAAATGATGATATGTCCCGCTTTGGATTAATGGGCTTTGCAGGTAAAAATACATCTCCAGCTGACCGATACTATGGCGGGGACTTTAGAAAGGGCAATTCGGAGGCAAGTAATGGGCAGTTGTCGAATTCAGTAAATTCGGAAAATACCGATGCTGGCTACCAATTGCAATGGAATCGTCAAACATTGGGCACTAATGAAAAGTGGGTCATTCAATCTACCGAAATGTGGACGACTGCGGGCTCCTTGCAAATTATAGCGCCTCCTTCACAAACAACTGCTCCAAACAGTACAGTGGCCTATCAATTTAAGCTTCAAAACTTCCAAAATAACGCAGATGTATTTGACTTATACGCAACATCAGCTAATGGATGGAAGGTAAACATTGTTGAAGGAACTAGTGTTACTGTCCCTGGTAATGGAGCAATCAAAACGGTAACGGTGGAAGTACAGGTGCCCGCGGGGGCTGCTGGAACAGATACGATTACGTTGACAGGAACATCGCAAAAGGATCAAACGATTACCAATGTCGGAAGTGCGACTACGACGATTAATGCGGCACTGCCTGTCATCTCCAGTGTGACAGCTGTTCCTAATAAAGTAGCAGTGGGCACTGCGATTAACGTCCCTATTGAGATTCAAACAGCGAATGTTCCTGACGGTGCTTCTGTACAAGTGGAATTGGTAGACGAAAATAAACGGTCGCTGTCCCCTGCTATAACGGCAAGTGGAGCGGTAACGAATAACAAGGCGACTGTAACATTACCAGTGACAGATGTGTTAAATAAAGCGAATTATTACATCAAAGTAAAAGTGGATGGCGTAAGCGCAGTCCACAGCTCGACGAAGTTTGATGTGACAGAAGGTAACAACGCGGATCTTCTTCGTATTTTTACAACACCAGGTACATTAAGCCCTGCATTCGATAAAAATATTACCGATTATGCTGTATCCGTAACTGAAGATGTATACAACATTACGGTGACAGGGGCTGTTTACGATCCCCGTTCTACATTGAAAGTAAATGGCGTAAAAGTAAACAGCAATCAAGCGTCTGACCTTATTCCGTTGAAGACGGGAGACAATGTCATACAAGTTGAAGTCACAGCGCCAGATGGCACGACGAAGAAAACGTACACGATAAATGTTAACAAACAACCGAGCCGAAATGCACAGCTGCTGCATGCAGCAGTGTCACCGGGTACGATAAGCCCTACATTTTCTAGCGGTACGACTGAATACGAAGTGAACGTTGGGCATGAAAGCGATCAATTGTCCGTCACTGATCTTGTATATAGTCCAAATGCTAACATCTCAGTAATTGGAGCAACTTACAATCCGTTAACGGGTGGCTATACGTTCCCATTGCAAATTGGTGTTAACGAATTAAAAGTAATTGTGACGGCTGAGGATGGACTTACTCAAACGGTATATACCATTAAAGCGACTCGACAATCGAAGGAAAGCGAGGTAGCTCAGGCATTAAAAGAACTGTCCATCGGCTATGCAAACGGGGATAGCTGGGAAAGCGTAACGAAAAATGTGATTCTGCCCACAACAGGCAAGTTTAACACATCGGTGAAGTGGACATCGAGTGACCCGGCTGTGTTGAACGAAAAGGGAGAAATTAATCCTTCTCCAGATAAAGATACAACGGTATGGATGACCGCTACTGTTGAGAAGGATGGCGTGAAAGCGACGCGTACGTTCCTTGTAATTGTGAAAAAGAGCTCGCTGCAAATTGTAAAAGAAGATAGCTCTAGAACGGTACCAATTCAGGCAGGGAACGATGCTGAGGACGTAGAGAATAACGTCATTACGCGCAAGACGATGTCAGATGGTACGAAAATAGACAAAGTAGTCGTTGATCCGGCTAAGACGGAATCAGCACGTGTGAAGGCACAAGCGAATAATCAATCTTCTATACGCCTTATCGCTGCTGATCTGCCAAGTGATCCAGCAGATGAAGTAGCAGTAGAGGTGCCAATTGCTGCTTATTCTCCTCTAGCTAATGGATTAAATTTGGTTATTGAGACTGCTGGGGCACATGTTGTATTAAATAAAGCAACGCTGCATCAATTGAAGCAAGATGGTAATGACCTGTTCTTCCGTTTTGTACCGATTCGTGGAGAGCAGCAGAAGAAGGCGTTAACGGATCAGGCTAAAAATGATGCATTAGTGAAACAAACAGCAGGAACAAAACAAGTAAAACTTGTTGGTACACCGATGATCGTTGAAACGAACTATTCGGATCGTGAGACAAAGCTTGTATTCCCATTAGATAGACTGCAAGCTCCGACTGATACAGCAGCTCAAGCTGCTTATCTGAAGTCCTTGTATGTGTATATTCAGCATAGTGACGGCAGTAAAGATTTGAAGCAAGGCGTTATCGAGCGGGATGCTGCTGGCAAGGTTATCGGATTGTCTATCGTGATTCATAAGTTCAGTACATTTACAATCGTGAAAATGGATGCGGTAAATAACGGTGGTGGTTCTACGGGCTCCACTGGCGGTATAGTACCTCCGATAACGGGAGGATCGAAAGAAACAGATAAAGACAAGGATTCAAATAAACATAATCATGGTGTGAAGACGGTTCAGCATAAGCCATATATAAAAGGGTTCAAAGACGGCACGTTCCGCCCAGAGAAGTCTATCACTCGTGCAGAACTAGCTGTAATGCTGTGGAAGCTCAGTGAAGCTAAAGCGGCATCAACGCTAGCATCTGAATCTAAATTCAAGGATGTTCAAGCGGGCAACTGGGCATTTGCGGCTATCCAATCGTTAAGTGCGAAAGGAATCATGATCGGTGTTGGTAAAGATTCATTTGAACCGAATCGTCCACTTACGAGAGCAGAGATGGCAGCTACAGTTGCTCGTTGGAAGCAGCTAAAGGCAGCGAAAGCAAGCAGCTTTGAAGATGTGAAAGGCCACTGGGCTGAGAAACATATTACTGCGCTTGTAGAAGCGGGAGCGGCTCATGGATACAAAGATGGCAGCTATCGCCCGGATGCTTCGATTACAAGAGCAGAAGCGGTTAAGCTGGTGAATAGATTGTTGGAACGTGGTCCTTTGTTGGAAGTGACTAAGCCAACATGGCGTGATGTGTTAACGACGCATTGGGCTTATGGTGATATTGAAGAAGCATCGCAAGCACATACGGCTGAAGTCGTACCTGCAAAAGGTGAAAAATTAATTTCTAAATAAGGCGCTATCGTTTTATTATTGGAAAATAAGTAATAAAGGAACCCGCAAGCAGCCAATGGCACTGGCTCTTTGCGGGTTTGTTATTTTGAATGGTTAGAACGTCATATGTTCCGTGCCTCCAAGAAATTCAAGTACACATTTGGAATTAAATAAAACAATGCTTTCAGCCAACTGCCGATCAGGAAAATTTCTTTGCAGCAGCTTTAGTCCACCTGCAGTATAGGAAATATGATGATGCAGCTTATAGAACAGCATTCGATTGCGATCTAAGGCATCATTTCTGAAATAGCAATATTGTTCATCAAAGCGAAACGCCATGAAGCTGTGTTCATACTCAAGATCAAAAAACATAGCACCATCGATATCAATGAAGCATGGCTCAAGCAACTTGTTGATGACGATATGGTTGGGACCAAGCTCTCCATGGATAAAATGGTACGTCTGACGCGGTTTCATTCGCGATTCTAGTTCGTGAATAGTATCCAATAGTTGTGCTTGCTGTTCACTTATATCGTTTACATATTGGGCAGCGAATGAAAGCTGCTTGTGTGCGTTCTTCATGATCGATAGGTGACAAGGCTCGTTGTTCTTTCCAAGCTCGTCTAATTTTCCGTACGTACTGCTTTGATTAGAATGAATGGCTGCAAGCATGTCGTTCGCTTTCGTAAATATTTTATGTTGTACATCATGATTAGCTTGGAAATAGGCATCTGAAGGTTGGCCATCTACATATTCAACAAACGCAAAGTCGAATGGATATTGCAGTTTGTCTTGATTTAAATAGTATACAGTAGGAATTCGAACATTGAGCTGATGCAAGAAGTTATAATTCTGTGCAAATAATCGACTGCCGCAGTATGGCTCTAATCGCTGCTGCTCTTCTTCTCTTTCTTGTTGAAAATAATTAATAGCTTGATCCCAGACGTAGAGTACAAAGCTAAAATGATTCGTACAGTTAATTTTATAGACTGCCTTTTGTGCACCGCCTTGTATGCTAAGAATATTTTCGACCATATAATTCGTGCCAAAAATGTTCTTAACATGCGTTTGTAGATCATCTGGTTTAAGGTGACATTGGTAGGCCATCATCATGAGCAACACTCCATCATTTGAATTGTGCCGGCTTCCTAAATATAAGGAAAAGAAATACAAAAATATAGACTATTTCTTTCTGTTAAGATATGATGTTGAATAAGGTCTTTTTTGATTTTTATTTACAATTAATGGATTGGGATTGTTATTGATCAAGCCGCTAATATATAGCTATTTCAAGCTTAGAACCGAGGTCATCTTAAGTGGAAATCACTTGAGAAACCTCGGTTCTTTTTGCATACCTCGGACAAATTTCGTATAGCTTAATGATCCGATGGGTACAATTGGGAATAACAAAGTGCAGGAGGAGGTGAGTCTGATGGATATTTCCTTACAGCCTGACGAGGTGATCGCCCGAATACGTCAACGCGTATCAAATGGTGGTTCGGTGAGTAAAAAGCAAGTGAAGCAAAGTGACCCCGAGTTGATGAGAAGTGCATTGTTCTACTTCCCTAGCTGGGAACATGCGGTGAAACATGCAGATCCGTTGTAAATAGAGCGAGCAGGGGAGGAGTAAATGATCCTTCCCTGCTTTTTGTACAATATTGAGAAAAAAATCACAAATAACTATTTACAATGGTAAATGGATATGATTTACTGTAAGTGAAAGTTCACACAATGTTCAAAGTGAAAATAATCACATCATCTGCAATGTCAGCTGATGAAGGTGCAATGCAGCATCGCTAACATCCACCCAATCCAAATTACGATGACGCAATTCATTTATTTTATTAGGAGATGGAGGAACTCTTGATGAAAAAAGTACTCATTCTAGGCGCTGGCTACGGTGGTTTGCTTAGCGCTCTTACACTACGCAAATATATGACAGCCGAGGAAGCTGCCATTACCGTTGTTAATCGTTATCCGACGCATCAAATTATGACAGAGCTTCATCGACTTGCGGCTGATACTATTTCTGAACAAGCGATAGCACTTCCCTTGCACAGATTGCTGCAAGGCAAGCAGGTCGACATATGCGTGGATACGGTCTTGTCCATTCAACCCGATAACAATCAGGTCGAGCTGGAGAGCGGCACAACGTATGTATATGACGTGCTCGTAATTGCGCTTGGCAGTGAAACAGCCTTTTACGGGATTCCAGGGCTTAGGGAGAATAGCTACACGCTCAAGTCGATTGAAGATGCGAATCGAATCCGTAATCATATCAAAGGTCGTATTGAAGCTTATCGAAATACGAAAGATACAGCAGACATGACTATTATCGTTGGTGGAGGCGGCCTTACGGGCGTAGAGTTAGTAGGAGAATTGGCGGATATGCTGCCCAAATGGTGCTCCAGTATGGGCGTCAATCCTCAGGATGTACGATTATATAATATCGAATCGTCCCCAACCATTTTACAAGGTTTTGAGGCCGGGTTGGTAACAAGGGCACAGACCAGTTTAAAGAAGCGGGGTGTGCATTTTATAAATGGAGCGCCTGTTATTGAGGTTCAAGGGAATAAGGTACTGCTAAAAGACGGTCAGTCGATGCAAGCGAACACGTTAGTTTGGACAGGTGGAGTACAGGGCAGTGAGATTGTAGCAAACTGTGGTATTAAGGTAGAACGTGGCCGTGCAATTGTTAATTCCTACTTACAATCTACTTCGAACGCGGCTATTTTCGTAGTAGGGGACAGTGCGATTATAGATGATGAAAAAGGGCGTCCTTATCCTCCATCTGCACAACTAGCTTGGCAAATGGGCGAAACAGTCGGATATAATATGTTTGCTTATTTGAACAATGACTCCATGCAAATGTTTAAGCCTACTATCTCTGGAAAAATAGCCAGCTTAGGTAGAAAGGATGCCATTGCATCGGTTGGAGCCAGCGGTATACCATTCACAGGATTGCCGGCATCTTTAATAAAAGAAGCAAGCAAGATGAGATACCTCGCACATATTCGGGCTTTATTTGCATATGTTCATTAAGATACAAGCACTTATTCGACTATATTCAACAAAGCTAGCAATCGACGAAATTCGCTTCGTACGATAGCTAGCTTATTTGTTTTTTCGCAAAAAGCTCGACAAAATCTATCAATGACAAAAAACAGTAAATCGTGTAAGATCACGAATTACAGAGACTGAGAAATGGAAAGGAAATTAAAATCATGGCGCATTGGGGAAATCCATGGTTATATCGCACGACTCGAAAAAGCAACGCAGCGGTCCGATTGATTTGCTTTCCATATGCAGGTGGTAGCCCCTCTTTATATCGGAGTTGGTCAGATGCTTTTGATGCACAGGTTGAGGTTGTTTCCGTTCACCTTCCGGGGAGAGGTGCACGATTAATGGAACCACCTATTACTCAAATCGATATACTTGTGAAATGTATTGCACAAGGGATGCTTCGGGTAATAAGCGAAATGCCATTTGCTTTTTTTGGACATAGTATGGGAGCTTTAATTGCTTATGAGTTGACTCGTCATTTGCAAGAGCAATATGGTTTACGACCTGAGCATTTATTTGTTTCTGCACGAAGTAGTCCACATACGCCCAGAAGAGAGCAGACAGAACGTCATAAGTTGTGTGATCAGCAGTTGAAAGAGACTATAAAGAACTGGAATGGTACGCCCGAATGGGTACTACATAACGAAGAATTGATGAACATAGCACTACCTATCATTCGTGCAGATTTAGAGTTGTGCGAGACGTATCGCTATACGGATAAAGGACGTTTGAACGTTCCTATTACTGCCTTTGCAGGTACAAACGATCCTTTGGTTTCTGTCGAAGAGATTGGACAGTGGCGAGAGGTGACGGACAGCCAATTTGACTTGAACTTGATGGAAGGGGAACATTTCTATATTCATCACAGTATGAATCGCCTCACATCATTTATTCAACAACAGCTTCAACCCTCTTATATGAATGAGCAAGTGGTGAAGTTGTGAATGACGAATAATGACTTCCATCATGTAATCTGGTGCTGCCTTCAGGTATTCGAATAACGGCAGCACCATTTTTAGTATAAAAATAATGTAATACTATAAATTATGGAAGAGGCACACCGCGAGAGCTAACGTACAAGGAGTACCATTCTTCTCTCGTAAGCACAACACTGCCTGCATCTTTACAAGCACGAATACGGTCTGGATTAACCGTACCGATTACAGGTTGAATATTAGCAGGGTGGAACATAAGCCAAGCCAAGACGATGGCTTCAGGCGTCGTGTCTTTGTCCGCAGCCATTTGCTGTACAAGTTTAGCTGTTGAGATAATATGTTCAGGCTGACCATCCAAGCTGCGTCCAGAGAATACACCTTGAGCGAGTGGTCCCCATGCTTGCAGTTGAATATTTTCGAGACGGCAGAATTCAAGTGTGCCTTCTGGGAACGTATCTTGAGCAGCAGCATCTGTATTCACCTGTACCCCTTGATTCAACCAGCCAATCTTCGCTAGGCTCATCTCCAATTGGTTCACGATAAACGGATGTTTGCTGTAAGCTTGCAGCAAGCGAATTTGTCCTGCGCTCATATTGGATACACCGAACGAACGCACTTTACCTGCTGTATGAAGCTTGTCGAGCGTGCGCGCCACTTCCTCTGGATCCATCAGCGGATCTGGACGGTGCAGCAATAAAATATCGATATACTCAAGCCCTAGACGCTGTAATATTCCATCTACGCTAGTAGTGATATGAGACTCAGACGCATCGTATCTTCCAGGCATACCAGGTGCTTCGCTCGGGCGAATACAGCATTTGGACTGAATGATCATTTTCTCTCTCAAAAAAGGGCTTTCTTTCAGTACTTGTCCGAATACTTGCTCTGCTTTGCCTTTTGTGTAAATATCCGCATGATCGAACATATTGATGCCAATCGATAGCGCTGCGTCTACTGCTGCATGCGCTTGCTTTACCTGTTCATTCGTAATCGGGTCATGATTCCAAGCTCCGCCTAGCCCCATGCAGCCTAGAACAAGTTGAGTGGCTGGGATGTTATGGCGATTTAACGGGATGTTTGGCAACGGAAATCTCTCCTTATCGCGTGGATATGTTTGAACTCAAGATGCTGTTGAAAATATAATTCCTTTACTTTTTTACGATACTACGGAGTTGAGTGAGTTTCAAACTATGATTACCCAAAAGTAAATTTATGCTAAAATTATGAGAAGAGGAGGAGAGATATGAAACCGTATTTGATTTTTGACTTTGATGGAACGCTCGTCCAGTCTAAGGAGCTAGCCATTTATGTTTTGAATAAGCTAGCAGTGAAATATGGTGGACGCACAGTGAATAGTGATGAAATCGATGATTTGTCAGAAATGTCTATCCCTGATCGAATGCGTGTTTTGAATATCCCCATGTATAGATTGCCGGCTCTTCTAATTGAAGGCAAAAAAGAATATAGAAAATTAGCTGCCAAACTTCAACCAGTTGAGGGTATTATTTCTGTACTATATTTTTTAAAACAGAAAGGCTACTCGCTTGGACTCCTCTCTTCTAATAGACAGGATGTTATTTGCCCATTTCTAGAAGTGCATCAATTGCATGTTTTTGATTTTGTACATTCCGTCACCAATTTATTTGGAAAGCATCATGCAATTGCGCATGTTGCTCGGAAGTATCATATAGATTTGCAGGATATTAGATATGTTGGCGATGAACTTCGAGATATTCAGGCTTGCAAGAAAATTGGGTTGAAAATGGTCGCTGTTACATGGGGATACGATTCCGCTAAGCTGTTAAAAGACGCAGATCATATTTGTCATTCTCCTGAATCGTTAATACAACTAGTTTTAAATATTACAGAGCCTTAAAAATAAATAATCTCATCTGGCTCACGCTCAGGTTTACTGATTGGCCAAGCTACTTGTTCTCCGTATTTCTCTACATTTATCCACGCTATGAAATGTTCTGCTCCAAATACGCCTACATAATGGGAATAGGTATCACCTTCAGGGTCTACAAATACATGGAATTCTTGGAAGAAGTTATTTCCTTTAAGATGAGATAAAAAATCATCAAATTCGCGTTGGAGCGCACGAGCATTCGTATTGAGATCCTCTTTGACTTCCATATAGTTTGAGTGATGGGTAAATTTGATTTCGACGATCAACTTGTTTCCTCCTCAATATAGGTTCAATAATCGGGTAATATCGACTTCTTGAATCAATGTTACGTGAGTTTCAAAATTTGCATACCTTCGATAAAAGATGGCTGAATCCATTTCCTAACTAACAGATTAATGATGTCTTCTTTTTTGTCATAGATAAGATATTTCCCGTATTTCTGAATTAATTGCTCAGGAGAATCGGAGATTTTTATTTTAATAACTTGTTCGAAGGAAGAGCCATCGTCATTTTTATAATTTGTATAGACATAACCGCGTTCATGCCGCCCAACTAGCGTTACGGTTTTTATGAAAATTAATGTCCCTCTATCTTGTTGTTCGAGAATGGTCTTTATTTCTTTTTCCAGCAAGCTTTCATCTACATTCTGTTCTGAATCATCCAGCTTCTTAATAAGCTGATAGATACGAAGTAGCAATGGTTTGAGCGCAACAATCGTTTCATAAGTCATACTGATATCTCTCCTTTGTATGTGATATTACATTGTACGAAGATCCGCGACAGCCATATAATAGAAGCAGGCTATTCCAGTTACATGAATTCATTTTATTTATTCAGTAGGGAAAAAATTATGGCAGTAAAGTAACGTAGATGATCGTTCTGTTACACGTAGATTAAGCATCATGTATGTACAGAGAGGAGTAGGGAACTTGGCTACTATTGTAGGGAAAATTATCGAAATTAACCGATATCCTGTTAAATCATTTGCGGGTGAGCGCTTGGATTCATGTCGTATCGAATCGTATGGCATGTATGGAGATAGATTTTGTGCCTTCTATGATGAGACGAAGCAGGGCTGGAATAGTTTCTTTACCGCACGTCAAATTCCTAATATGCTTGCTTACCAAGCCAAACATGTGGATGACGGTATTGTCGTCGTTGGGCCAGATGGAAGGACATTTGGCTGGGATGAACGATTACTGCAAGAGATTCAATCTTATTCGAAGAAAAAAATGTCGATGACAAGCTATCGAGCACCGAATCCCACTGATCCACAGCTGATGTCTGTAGATGCGGCCAGTATCCTTATTGTAACGGATGCGACTTTGCGCAAGCTTGAAGCTTTATGGGGCAAGCCTGTCGATCATCGCAGATTCCGGGCTAACATCGTTGTTGCAGTCGAAGAAGGTGTTGCATCGGAAATAGAATGGATTGGTAAACGTCTTACGGTAGGGGACGTACACTTGCAAGTGGATGAAGAATGCTCTCGCTGCGCGATTACTACACTTGATCCAGTTACACTGGAACGTGATTCGTCCCTATTAAAAACGTTAAACGCAGAAATGAATATGAACTTTGGTGTGTATGCCTCCGTTAAGAAGGAAGGACATATTCAAGAAGGCGATAAACTGTATATATCCAATGTATAAAGCTGTGATTTACTCATTTTGAGAGAAAGTTCTTGATATAGGAAAATAAAACCTACTAAAGGTATAGGAATAAGCAAAGATTCCATGTATAATCTTGATTGGCTACAAAGATCTAAGGTATACTTACATCGCTAAAATCGACTAAAAAGGGAGTTTAGTAATGGACAAAATTCTAGTTTTCGGACACAAAAACCCAGACACGGACACAATCTGCTCCGCTATCGCATACGCTGAATTGAAAAAAGAATTGGGCTTGAACGTAGAAGCTATTCGTCTTGGTGAGGTAAGCGGTGAGACAGCTTACGCGTTGAAGCATTTCAATGTAGAAGCACCTCGTCTTGTTGAGGCAGTTGCTAGTGAAGCGAAGCAAGTTATTTTGGTTGACCACAACGAGCGTCAACAAAGCGCTAACGATATCGATCAAGTTCAAGTGTTGGAAGTTATCGACCACCACCGTATCGCGAACTTCGAAACAGCTGCACCATTGTACTACCGTGCAGAGCCAGTTGGCTGCACAGCGACAATTTTGTTGAAGATCTACAAAGAGAAAGGTGTAGCGGTTCGTAAAGAAGTAGCTGGTTTGATGCTATCTGCTATTATCTCCGACTCGCTCTTGTTCAAATCTCCAACTTGCACACAAGAAGATATCGATGCAGCTCGTGAGCTTGCAGCGATCGCTGGTGTAGATGCTGAGCAATACGGTTTGGAAATGTTGAAAGCTGGCGCGGACCTTAGCGACAAAACAATCGAGCAGCTTGTATCTATCGACTCCAAAGAGTTCACAATGGGTAGCGCTAAAGTTGAAATCGCGCAAGTAAACGCAGTAGACGTGAACGATGTATTGGGCCGTCAAGCAGAAGTAGAAGCGGTTCTTAACAAAATCGTTGCTGACAAAGGCTTGGATTTGTTCTTGTTCGTCGTTACGGACATTTTGAACAATGATTCCGTTGGTCTTGCGGTTGGACAAGCTTCTAATGCAGTTGAGAAAGCTTACAATGTTACATTGGATGACAACAAAGCCGTTCTTAAAGGCGTTGTATCCCGTAAGTCTCAAATCGTACCTGTGTTGACTGAGGCGTTCAACAGTCTCTAGTAGTTAGAAAGCCAATTACATGCAGCGTATGTAGCGGCTCATTTTCATAAATGTTACAAAAGAAAGGCTGATTTCTGATCTATTCAGGAATCAGCCTTTTTTCATATTTACATATAAAGTTGTAAAAATAGGAAGGAAACAGACGTTCGATGTAGAAGGAGAAACATGGAATTGTTTATCGATAGCTCACAGTTCCACTTTGTACATAGAAGGGACTAGGAGGGAAATGGTGTGATCGAATTAACGGAAGGCTATGTAGATTCATTAGCATTAAATGCTTCGGCCATTAAAAATGCACAGGGGCTTGTCAAAAAGCGAAGTTTCGTTCAACTAAATAAATCGCAAGACGGCACGTTGTTATTTGGTGAATGCGCTGGCAGTGGCAAGTCCAATTATGCCTGCTCTGCCGATTTTATAGAACCGGAGAAGCCGGTGATGCGATGCTCCTGCCCAAGCCGACAGTTTCCTTGTAAGCATGCATTAGGTTTGCTATATGCATATGTCGGTGGCGAGACATTTGAACAAGCAAATGTGCCGGAAGACATTGCAGCCAAGCGAGAGAAAGCAGAGAAGCGTGAGCAGAAGAAGGCGGAGCAGGTCGCCGCAGGGGAAGATACAAAGCCTAAAGTGAAAAAAGTGAATAAATCTGCCTTAAAGAAAAAGATTCAAGCACAGCTAGAAGGGCTTGATCTGCTGGAGATGTTTGCTCTTTCGCTGATTCGCGGTGGCTTAGGGACGGTTGACTCCAAAACATTAAAGACGATTAAAGAGCATGTGAAGCAGCTCGGCAATTGTTATTTAACGGGCGCACAGACGGAACTGCGTCGCTTAGCAGTCTTAATAGGTGACGAAGATCACCGTGAAGCTGCCTACACATCTATCATGGAGCAGTTAACGCTTATTCATGCACTTATTAAAAAAGGACGTGCTCACCTGACAGCGAAGCTGAATGACCCCGAGCTGAAGCTTGATTCCGAATCGACGATTGAAGAATGGCTTGGTCACGCTTGGCAGCTCTCAGAGTTAAAGGAATTTGGATTAATGAGCGAGCAGGTGGAGCTTATTCAGCTTGCCTTTATCAGCTATGACGATAAGGGAAGGCAAGAATATGTAGATGAGGGTTATTGGCTGGAAAAGGAGAGCGGGAAGATTCATAGGACCGTTCAGTATCGGCCCTATAAAGCTAGCAAATATATAAAAGAGGAAGATAGCTTCTTCGATGTTGCGGTTGTGAGTGAGCTTTATCTTTATCCAGGCGACATGAATCGAAGAGTGCGTTGGGAGAAAATGATTCATCGTCCGCTTGTTTCACAAGATCTAGAACCCGTTCATGCGAATGCTCATCGTTCTTATGCGGATGCAGTGAAGCTCGTGAAGAATCAGTTGAAAAATCCGCTCGGCGATCATAATCCAGTCATGCTGCTTCATGTTGCTGAGGTTCGTCAGACGGAGCAAGGTCAATTCGTCATCATGGACGAAGCGAGACAGCATGTATTGTTGAATGATGTGTTCTCTCTTGGCCATAAGACGGTGCCATTGCTATCCCACGTATCAGAAGCGAACTTGCGCGATATGACCATGCTCGTTATGTTCGAGCATGATCAGGATAGCGGACGCCTTGCTGCACAGCCGTTGACTATTATTAAGGGCGCGGATATCACCCGCCTCTTGTATTAAGGGGGAATGACGATGAGTACAGCATTGCTGCAAGAGCTTCATCAGGAAGTAAGAAGGATATATATCGCGGGCAGTGACCTAGCAACAGGAGATTTTCGTCTCAAGCGAATGCTGCCACAGTTTGAACAGCTTGGTGAGCGGGCACCTGTGTTTAAGAAGTTGGCTGAAGGTATTGCTGCGGTTATTGCTCCTGAATCCCAAGAGACGCGTACATCTGCGGAGAAGTTGCAGGATTTGGGTTTGCTGTTAAGTTCAGTGCTTCGCACATTGGGGACGACTTCGGTAGAAGGGGAGTTGCGTGATACGGCTAACTTACCACATTCCTTAACGACTAATTTATCTTTTCGCAAGTTGGCTGCTGTGAAAGAAGCTCTCACTACGACAGGAAGCGGGAGATATGAAATTGTTAGAGAAGCATTTGAGGCGAAAATGTTTGATGATATGCGCTTACTGCCGCATGCAATTGCTGCGCTTAACGATCCGTATAGCGAACTTGCTGATTTGGTTGAAAAGAAAATTTTGCCTTCCTATGGACCGCAGATTGTTCCTCATCTCATAGCTACATATGATGCTTCTGGAGGCAGATTACATGCAAGAAAGCTGCATGTTATCGCAGTAGCTGGCGGAGCGGATATGAATGAACTCGTACTCGAAGCAGCACAATCTGGTTCGGATGAGGTAAAAGTGTCTGCGATTGAACGTTTAGCTGACTATGAGCAATATGAGCCGGTGCTGTTGGAGTTGTCCAGAGAGAGGAAAAAGACAGTACGTGAAGCTACCTATTATGCTTTAGCAAAAAGAGGTAGTTCGCCTGCAATAACACGCTTGTATGAGGCGTTTTCCGGTAAGGATATGGACAATGCGCTTGAGGCGGCTTGTAAATGCGATAATGCTGATTTCACCGCGATGCTGGTAAATGGGCTGGAATTAGAGCTTAAGCAAGCCTCAGTGGTGATGGAGGATAAGAAGAAGCGGGAGGCTCTTTGGTCAAGAATTTATAATTTTCTTAAGGCATTGCTCTACCGACAAAGTGATGAGATATATACCTTGCTTGAAGATGTAATTACACGATACGAATGCTATGTACAGTTCGGATGGACGGATTTATTTGATTATGCAGCTGATTATATGGAGAAATGCGGAACTAAGTCTGCGATGTACAAGCTGTATGAACTGGAACGGCGTGATAATAGGTATTTACCGCAAGCATTTCGTTGTTCGCATCGTCTGCTGTCACCATCACAGCTCTATGATCGATATGTAGAGTTTGTGGACGTTGACGTCAAGCCGCGTTCAAAGAAAGAATTGGAAAAGTATCAGAAAGCGCTCGTTGAAGCGATTGAGAGCATCGTTGTTACAAGGGAATATAATACTCACTCGGTTCCTTGGATGAAGAGCGGTTCGGAATTATGGATAAGCTCAATAGTGATGATCCCCGCAGAGCAAATTTCAGATGAATGGGATGACCGTTGGTTGGATTGGTTTATTGAGCGGCGTGCATTTGATCTGGTTTGCGCCTTTGCCCGCCCAGGACATGCTGCAGCTGAGGAGTTTTTAACAGGTCTTTTGGTGAAACCATTAAAACAAAGCTATGAATTTGCGGAGAAAATGGTAAGAGGATTGTTACGTATGAAAGTAGATGATCATGTCCGTTGGGAAGCATTGATGACGTTGATGGAAACGACGAGATGCGATGTGATTGATGTTGAGGTAATGGAGCAATTGCATCAGCTTCCTGCAACCTACTATGAGCGTTTGGTCGCGGTATTCCCGAAACACAGACATTCATCCCTAGAATTACTTGAATATGTGGCGGATCGGATGAAAACGGATGCTAATCTGGAAGAAAAAGCGTAATTCTGAAATATTATTTACGTGCGAGCACAGGAAAAGTAAGCTATGGCCTAGAGAACGGGAGATGAATATATGTCAACAACTCAGCAACAGTCGCAAGATATGATGCGCTTACCAGCAGAACGCTTATACGCGGATGAAATTGCAGCGCTAATCAAGGCCGATAAAGGCAAAGTGCCGACAGGGTGGCAAATGTCGCCGCAGGCAGTACTTACGTTTATTACTGGCGGCAAGGCGGGTAAAACCGTTATTACGCCCAAATATATCGGAAATAAAAGATTAGTAGAAATGGCGATCGCGACGTTGGTAACTGACCGTGCTCTCTTGCTAATCGGTGAACCAGGTACGGCTAAATCGTGGTTGTCTGAAAATTTGACGGCAGCGATCTATGGGCATTCTGGTCTCGTTGTACAAGGGACAGCAGGCACGACCGAGGAGCAGGTTCGATATTCCTGGAACTATGCGATGCTGCTAGCGAATGGTCCGACACCTGAGGCATTGGTGCAAAGCCCAATTATGCGTGCGATGGAAGCAGGCGGCATTGCACGCTTTGAGGAAATATCTCGTTGTGCATCAGAGGTGCAGGATGCGCTTATCTCTATTTTGTCTGAGAAGACCATTTCAGTCCCTGAGCTTGGTAAGGAAGTAAGCGCGCATAAAGGATTCTCGATTATTGCTACAGCCAATACGAGAGACCGAGGTGTTAATGAAATGTCGGCAGCGTTGAAGCGCCGTTTCAATATTGTTGTACTACCTACTCCTTCTGATATGGAGACTGAGGTCGAAATTGTGAAGAAGCGAGTGCAGGAAATCGCAGCTGCGTATGACTTGCAATCGGCTGCTCCAGCGGATGAGGCGCTGCACAAAGTCGTTACGATCTTCCGTGAACTGCGCAACGGAATGACACTCGACAAGAAGGAGAAGGTCAAATCTCCTGCTGGTGTCATTTCTACGGCAGAGGCAATTTCCCTATTAACCAATAGTATGGCGCTCGCGGCAAGCTTTGGCAGTGGTGAATTGACGGATGAGGATTTAGCGGCTGGTTTGCAAGGTGCGATCGTAAAAGATGACGTCAAAGACAAGCTCGTCTGGAAAGAGTATCTTGATAACGTTATGAAGAAGCGTGGAGCGGAATGGAGAGGCTTGTATACGGCTTGTAAGGAGTTGAACGAGTGAGCACGGTAGCAAAAGAGGCCGTGCACATTTTTGGCGTGCGTCATTTGTCTCCCGCCGGTGCAAAGCATTTGCTAGATGATTTGGATCATATTCGTCCAACCGCGATTCTCATAGAAGGGCCGTCCGATGCTACATCAGAGATACGTCATTTAACGAATCGAGTGACGAAGCCGCCTGTGGCAATTTTAGCGTTTACGGATGAGCTGCCCGTGCGGACAGCGATGTGGCCCTTTGCTATCTATTCGCCGGAATATCAGGCGATGAAGTGGGCAGAAGAAAATGATGCGATGGCAGCCTTTATTGACTTGCCAACAGCTGTAACGCTTGCGCTGCAAAGCGTGAGGTCTTCAACGTCAGCGAAGGAGGAAGTGGATGAAGCATCCACTTCATTACAAGAACAAGGACACGGAGAATGTAACGCTGGTGGAACAGTTGTAGAAGAGCGAGGCGAAGAAAGTGAATCGTCCATCTATCAACGGATTGCCACCTTGGCTGGTGAGTACGACTATGATATGTACTGGGAGCGTTATTACGAGCACAACTTGAATACAGGTGCTTACCAAGAAGCAATTCTATCTTTTTCCGCTCAAATGCGTGACCTATCGGAAGCAAGAGAACGACGTTATGAGCATACAGAATATGCCTACAATGCAATTCGTGAGGCATACATGCGTCGGCAAATTAAGGAGACGATTGCAGCCGGACATGATCCGAGTAAGATCGTCGTTGTGTGTGGTGCGTATCATGCTGAAGCATTATCTGATTTATCGGCAGCGATGACCGATGAGGAGTTAGCATTACTGCCAAGTCGAAGCTCGAAACTGACACTTATGCCGTATTCTTATTACAAGCTGTCGACGATGTCTGGTTATGGTGCAGGAAATAATGCTCCCCATTATTATGAGATGATGTGGCAGCGAATGATGGATGGCACACTAGAAGATCTGCCCGAACACTATTTAGCAAGTGTTGCACGGTTGCTGCGTGAGAGTGGTACACATCGCTCCACAGCTGAGGTGATTGAGGCAGTTCGACTGGCTCATGCTTTAGCAGCGCTGCACGAGGGAAGTGCACCAACGCTGCGTGATTTGCGCGATGCTGCGCAGACGCTATTAGGTCGCGGGGAACTCGCAGTTGTTGCTGAGGCATTAGCTAGAGTTGATGTCGGAACTGCAATCGGTTTGCTCGCCGATGGGGTTAGCCAGACGCCTATCCAGGATGATTTGAACCGGCTGCTTAAGCAGTTGAAGTTGGAGAAGTATAAGTCAACGGTAGCGACTGATGTAGCATTAGATTTACGGGAAAATCGACGAGTCAAGTCTGAGGAATCTGCTTTTCTAGATTTGCATCGTTCCACTTTATTTCATAGATTGAGCTTGTTGGGTATTTCGTTGGCGAAACAGCGCGCAAGCGGACAAGAGAATGCGACTTGGGCAGAACACTGGGTTCTTCAATGGTCGCCTGAGGTAGAGATTGAAGTCGTCGAATCGACGCTGCTCGGTGAAACGATTGAAGTGGCATCTGCTTATGTATTGCAGCAGAAAATGGAAGCTTGTACGACGATTACCGATGCGTCTAAGCTTATACGCACTGCATGTGAATGTGCGATGCTTACACAGATGGAGGCAGCGCGTCAGACGCTGCAGCGTATCGCGGCAGACAGCCGTGATGTCATTCAAATAGCAGCCGCAGCGCGTGAGTTGTCGATGATTATTCGCTATGGTGATGTGAGGCGAATCGACACGTCACCACTTTTACCTCTGCTTGAACAACTATTTATGCGCGCCTGTTTGTTTCTATTGGATGCGAGCGGATGTAATGACGAAGCTGCCACATCTATGATTGTAGCGATGAATGAATTGAACAGTGTCTCACTAGATCACAGTGATCAGGTAGAGGAAGCGCTGTGGTTGCAGGAGCTTACTAAGCTTGCAGAACGTGATGACCGTAATCCGCGGTTGTCGGGCTTCGCTTGTGCGATACTGATGGAACGCAATGCGATCTCTGCTCAGCAATGCGCAGAGGAAGTGTCGCGCCGTCTGTCTCCTGGTATTTCAGCAGACATCGGTGCAGGTTGGTTCGAGGGATTATCGATGCGCAATCGTTATGCACTGTTGTCGCGAATGAGCCTATGGGAGCAACTAAATGACTATATCGAATCTCTTGAAGATGAAGAGTTTGTTCGTGCATTAGTATTTTTGCGGCGTGCATTCAGTACGTTTGCACCACGAGAGAAAGTTATGATCGCGGAGCTATTAGGCGAGTTGTGGGGTGTGCAAGCTGAGCAAGTAGAAGAGGTGCTCAGTGCAGAGTTGAAGGAGGACGAAGCGAACATGCTGCAACAATTGAATGATTTTGACTTCGAGGATTTTTAATATGAGTACAATTGTAGATGTGAAATCAATCGCACGTTGGCGGCTCATACTCGGTCAATCCGCTGAACAGCAATTAGCGGACTATGGTTCAGGAGGTTCGACTGGATTAACAGATGAAGAACGAATTATGGACCAAGCGCTAGCTGAAATTTACGATGATACGCAGGGGCTGGATCAATCAAGCGGTGGTGCTTCTATAGGGAAACGAGGAGCGGGAAATGGTAAATCAGCTCCGAATCTGTCCAAGTGGCTTGGAGATGTTCGTTCCTTCTTTCCAGATGATGTGGTGTCCATTGTTCAGCATGATGCCATGGAGCGAAAAGGCTGGAAGCAGCTCTTGTTCGAACCGGAAGTGCTAGCCCAAGTGAAGCCAGACATTCAGCTTATCGGCACATTATTGTCTTTAAAAGGGAAGATTCCTGAAAAAACGAAAGAAACGGCAAGAATGCTTGTTCAGACAGTTGTAGATGATTTAGTAAAGCTGCTGGAGCATGATATACGACGTGCTGTCACAGGAGCGTTAAATCGTCGTCAGCACTCGCCGCTTCCTTCCGTGAGCGGAATCGATTGGAAACGAACGATTCAGCGCAACTTGAAGCATTATGATAGGGAGCGCAAAAAAATAATTCCTGAGAAGTTTTACTTCTTTGATCGTGCACAGCGCAGTAAGGAATGGACCGTTATCGTAGATATCGATCAAAGTGGCTCAATGGCAGATTCGGTAATTTGGGCTTCTGTTATTGGCTCCATTTTTGCGAGTATACCAGCCTTGAACACACGCGTTGTAGTCTTTGATACAGAGGTCGTAGATTTGACGGAGCAGTGTGCCAATGATCCGGTGGATATGTTGTTCGGTATTCAGCTGGGTGGCGGAACAGATATAAATAAGTCAGTTGCTTATTGCGAAACCTTTATCGAAGAACCGAAAAAGACGCTGTTTATCATCGTATCTGATCTATATGAGGGTGGGAATCGCGGTGCCTTAATTCGTCGCTTGCGTGAGCTGCGTGAGGCAGGAGTGAGGACGATGTGTTTGCTTGCTTTGTCTGACCAAGGTCAGCCTTATTATGATGAAAATTTAGCGAAGACACTGTCCAAAGACGGTACTCCTTGTTTTGCTTGTACCCCTGCCTTGCTGCCAGAATTAGTAGAGGGTGCTTTAAAAGGTTATGATCTATTCGAGTTGGCGAAACGAGTGGAGAAGACAAAAGAAAGATAGCAGCAGTTTATTCCTCTTCTCTTGTTAGGGATAACTTTAATTAATGTTTAAAGGCTGTTCACTGATTCGTCATCAGAGGACAGCCTTTTTGCATTGAAAGATGATAAAGATTTTATTACAATTTATAGTAGAACTGGATAAGGAGAGTGATGAAAATGTTTAATCTACGATCCGATTCATCTGGTCCATCTCATAACTCGCATCTAAATGGTGTGAACTCGTTGATATCCGCTTCTAGTATTATTTCCTCCATGTTCACTACCTCAAGTCCTTCTATTTACCCTATATGTTTATACTGCAAAGCCGCACCTACGAACGACGCTCAATACCTTCACTGTATTTCTAAAAGCAAAAAACATTGTCGTACATGTCAGTACAAGGAGGAATGTAGATGACTCATCCCTATACTACTTATAAAGGTGATGTTTCTCAGCGAACACATATTGCTGTCGTAAATATTCGTGCTCACGGCCATATTAACCCTACATTAGGAATTGTGGAGGAGCTGGTGAATCGCGGGCATCGGGTTACGTACGTGGTCACGGAAGAGTTCGCACCAGTTGTAGAGGCAGCAGGTGCGGAGGCGCGTATTTATGAATCCGTCATCCCAGCGAATATCGCTTTGACAAGGCAGGGCATTGATAATTCGCTTGATCCCATGGAGCTATTTTTCCAAGAAGCTCAGCAAATGCTGCCGCAGCTAGAAGAGATTTACGTGGATGATCGCCCAGATCTGGTATTGTTCGACTTTGTGGCCTGGATGGGTAGTGTGGTAGCAGCGAAATGGGGTGTTCCTTCGATTCAGCTTTGTTCCTCCTACCCTAGAAGCAAGCAAGACAGTATAGAAGAGGTCACGAAGCAGCTTCCTGGAATGGAGGATTTTAAAAAGAGGGTATCTCAATATCTTGATAGTCTCCAGATCGAAGGGGTAACGCTGGAATCGTTACTATTCGGCAGCCAATTATCGATTATTTTTATGCCTCGAATGATCCACTACGCAGGAGAAACCTTTGATGAGCGTTATCACTTCGTAGGGCCTTGTCTCCGTACAGAGCATAATCAAGTGAGTTGGAATCCGCCAGCAGACGGAAGACCTGTCCTTTACATCTCGCTGGGAACTGTATTTAATGATTGGCCGGAGTTTTTCAATCAATGTATAGAAGCGTTCGGTCATACATCGTGGCATGTTGTTCTAGTCGTCGGTAAACAAATAGATCGTGATCAATTGCTGCATATCCCTGATAACTTTGAAATTCATGAGAGTGTCCCGCAATTGTCTGTATTGAAGCATACAAAGTTATTTATTTCTCATGGCGGCATGAATAGCACAATGGAGGCGATGCTGCATCATGTCCCTCTGGTCGTCATTCCGCAGATGCTAGAACAAGAGATAACGGCTAAGCGTGTAGCAGCATTAGGATTGGGTTATTATTTAAAGCCAGAGGATGTCACAGTAGATACGCTGCGTGAAGCGGTCAAGACTGTTGCGGGCAATGATTGTATGTTAGAGCGAGTTAAGCAAATGAGTCAGCAAATTGATGAAGCGGGAGGAACTACGCGTGCAGTGGAGTTGATTGAACAGCGACTGCATAAAGTAAGTGTGCCTTCTATGTGAGAATCGATATCCGATCATTGTTGTGCCACAAAATCTATGAAAATAGGAAGCTTTGGAGCTGTTGTTTTACACCGGAATGGTGTGAACGCAGCTCTTTTTTTATAGAAGTAATGTGAGATAAATGTTCGAAAATATTTGAAGTAAATCTAATATTGTATTACAGTAATTATAAATTAAAATAATAAAAATACGGTATATTTGGTGTAAATATGCGAATTTAGAGGAGGAATTGTAATGGAATTTAATTTTGTAGAAGGATTGATATTATTCATTGGTATATATCTATTGTTTGCAGTCATTAAGCTTGATGGTCGTATAAAAGGTATCAAGTATACGCTAGATCAGATGTCTAAACAATCTGGTGTCTCTGAAGAGCCACTACATAATGAATTGCGACAACTGCTTCATGAAGGCAACAATGTTACTGCAGTAAAAAGAGTTAGAGAGACATTGGGGCTTTCCTTATTAGAGGCCAAACAATACGTCGATGCTATAAAGTTGGAAGGTAAATAGTTGATTTGTTCCACAGTATGTGGCGTGCTAAGCGGGCTCTTATATGAGTTCGCTTTTTTAGTTACAGATGATAAATACGCTCTTGACCCTCACGTTACGAGATAGTTTACTGTGTTGTTTAGCAAGCGCACAGCACAATGAGACTGACGAATGAGGAGTGAGTCACGGCATGAATATTCAATGGATAGATACGATGACACAATATCAGGAGATTTATCAGCTTCCTATGGAAAAGCGCCGCGACTATTTTCGGTATAAGATGATGGGGCCATTTGAGGACATGTGGAGCACGATCCAAGTGCCGTTAAAGCCAGCGACAGAGGGCGGGTATGATGTAGTAATGGCTTGTGAAATGATGGGAATATTAGCGTTAAATGAAGACGAGCGTGGCTTAGCTGCCGTGGATATGATCAAGGCGAGTCAAGCGGAACAGACGTTGCAGCGCTCATTACAGGAATGCGTTCGCTATGCGGAGCAAGCTGAATTACGAGTGGCAAGAGAGAAGCTGATAGCGGGGATGTATTTTGGCAATCCAGAAAAGCTTAAGCCCCACAACGGATATTCTGGTTTTGGTGGCATTCCGGGATATATTCAGCTTTATATCTATCCAAACGAGTACAATCTTAAGCGGTTACCTGCCTTGATTGCGCACGAGTTCCATCATAATATTCGTTTTTCGTATTTTAATTGGAGTCATGGAGATGTCACGCTAGGGGAATATATGATTATTGAAGGACTAGCTGAATCTTTTGCAGCTGCTATGTATGGGGAGGAACTTATTGGGCCATGGGTGACCTCGCTGGATGAAGATGATCTTGCTTACTCGATTGAAGTGATGCGTACGGTTCTAGGGAATAAAGGATTTGATGGGATAAGCGGCTATATGTTTGGTGATGAAGTAGCCAAGGCGCAAGGGTATACACCTGTGGGAATGTCTTATGGTGCGGGTTATGCAGTTGGTTATCATATCGTACAATCCTTCCTCAAGCGCAACAATGTCAGTATTGTAGAAGCGACCTTGATGAAAGAGGAGGATATTATTCAGGGGAGCGGTGTGTTTGGCTGATGAGAGGCAGAGTGATTGGCAGTAAATCGGTTCAGATAACGTCTTTGCATCGTAAGGTAATGGAAAGAGCAGGCTCCGATTTTTGCATCGGATGACCTGCTCTTATTGTCCGTAGTAGATAAATCCTCTTTTACGCCGTCTCCAGGCCGATATTCCGAATGGCGCATACAAAATAATAAACATAATAAAAGCAACGGCTTCCAGCGATAAAATATACCATGGATAAGGGCCGAGTACGTCCAATAAAGAAGCAGTTTCCGGCTTGCGAGCCAAGAACATATAGTTGCCGCCAGTCAAGTAATTAATAGAACCAACGACGACAAGCAGCACATTGAGGAATAACATCGCAAGCCCGACTGATTTCCAAGTTGGCCGATATTTTTCCACCCATACCATGTATAGTACTGCTAAAATAATAACGATATGTGCTAAGAAGAACTGTACAAATCGAAAGTGAGGGAACGGAAAGCCAAGTGCTGGTGTTAACAACGCTTGCAGCGCTCCTCCGATACCTGTAAAGTAGACGATACTGAAAATAAAGCGGCTGCGAAATAGCAGCATAAACACGCATAAATATAGTGAAATACTGCATAGTTCAAGAGGGAGGGTATCGGCTGCATCATATACACCACCTGCCACATACCATACATTGAGCGATACCTCTGCTAAGATGAGTAAACCGATTAGTGTAAATCTAGTACGTTTGCTACGCTTCTCATCCCGCAGCCAAAAACGGCACACATACAGCAGAGTAATGGAAACGGCAAAGAGAAGTAATGCACCGAGATGAGCAGATGAGAAAGCTTGAAAGGTGTTCGGATCGTAGGTGTCGAACCATGAAACCATTAACAACGCCCCTTTTTTCTTGTAAGCCTTTCCTTAATAACTCCAATATACTATAAAATCCCAAATTACACTCTAGTTAATTTTACTATGCTAATTATGCTTGAAGTTAAGTATGAACCAATATGAATGTATGACTATTGAATCTATTTCATCATGGATCTCATTGTTAAAAGCGTATAACTGTGCCTAGTTTAGAGCAGCGGCAAATAGGCAGTTATTTTACTTGAATACATCCTCATTTGTGCGATTATGGTCAAAAATGCATTTATTTCGGTCTCTTTTCCTATTTAAGTGCCTAATCGAGAAAAATAACTGCATGTTTGTCTTTATCTATCAGAAAATGATGATTCCTACTTAAAATAACTGCACTTTTGTCCGTGCCATATTTATTTATGTGCTCATGCTATATGCTCATGTGGAGGATTGTACAAATGCGAGCTGTCCCACGCTAATTTTGCGCCCAACAATTAACAGAAAACCATCAACAATTAACCGTCACGAGTCAATAAAAAATAACCTCCCTTTTCTATACGCAATAGATTCGGAAGGTTATTTACATAATATTAGATTGTTAGTTGTTATTCGTTATCCGTAACAGTCAGCCTCTTTACGTTTCTTACGCTAATTGTCTTCTCCGATAATCCGAACTTCTGTCTCCAATTCGACATTGAATCGCTCTTTCACCGTCTGCTGAACGTGATGAATAAGCGCAATATATTCAGAAGCAGTAGCCTGATCAACATTGACGATGAAGCCAGCATGCTTCGTCGATACTTCCGCTCCGCCTACACGAGTACCTTGAAGACCGCTTTCCTGAATCAGTTGGCCAGCAAAATATCCAGGAGGGCGCTTGAACACACTACCGCATGAAGGGTATTCCAATGGCTGCTTCGATTCACGCAGATAGGTTAATTCCTCCATCTTCTTCTGAATCGGTTCAACATCTGCATGAACAAGCTTAAAGGTAGCTTCCAATACGATGTATTGTTTGCGTCCGATTACGCTTGTGCGATAGCCGAGCTCCAGCTCTTCTTTTGAAAGGCGAAGCAGTTCACCCTCTGATGTCAGAACGAGCGTATCTTGCAGTACATCGGAAATCTCGCCACCATAAGCCCCTGCGTTCATGTAGAGTGCCCCGCCTACAGAGCCCGGTATGCCGCAGGCAAATTCCAGGCCAGATAAGCTCTGCTTCAATGCAAATCTGGAGACATCAATAATAGCCGCGCCGCTTTGGGCAATGACGATCGAGTCAGAGACGCGAATGTCTGTTAATTGCTCGAAGCTTAATACGATGCCGCGAATACCGCCATCTCGAACAATGACGTTGGAGCCAAAGCCCAAAATGGTAATAGGGATATCGTGTTGTCGAGCGAAGCGGACGACTTGGGCTGCTTCCTCATAGGTAGCTGGTGTAACGAACAGATCTGCTGGTCCACCCATGCGTGTGTACGTATGCTGACATAATGATTCTTCAAGTTGTATCGATGATTCGGGAATAATCGTTAGTAATTGTTTATAAAGTTCAAGCCATTTACTCATATTGTTCATCCTTTATGTGTGATTAACCCTATCATTATATCAATCATTGAGGGAATGAGCCATGACGGAATATACATCGGATAATTCCAGTCCGTCATATATCATATGTACATTGGCCTTTATAGTTGCTAGTCCAAATAATGGGATTCTCTAGTATTTCCATATTAAAAGTTATTGAACCATAAATGGATGTATCTTAACTTGGTCGTTATCATTAAAATAAAAATAACGCATTGACACTAACGTAACGTTATAGTTTATTCTGCAAATACGAGGTGATGAAGAGATGTACAAAGTGAAAGAGGTGGCGGACTTGGCTGGGATCAGTGTGCGCACACTGCATCATTATGACAGCATTGGACTGTTGAAGCCAAAGAAGATAGAGGAGAACGGGTACCGATATTATAATGATGACGATTTAGAGCGGCTGCAGCAAATTCTCTTTTTTAAAGAGTTGGAAGTTCCTCTCGTTGAGATTCAGCGTATTATCGATCATCCGAGCTTTGATCGTAAGCACGCCCTCGTCTCCCATCGGAGCATGATGCTGCAGAAGAAGCATCGCCTCGAACGATTGATTCATACGGTGGAGGAAACTCTCCAATCGATGAAAGGAGCTATTGCGATGACCAAAGAAGACATGTTCGAGCCATTTGATATGGCTGAAATAGAAGAGCATCAGAAGAAGTATGAGCAGGAAGTAGAAGAGAAGTACGGGCACACCGACGCTTATAAAGAATCCCTAGAGAAAACATCGACTTATACGGCTGATGATTGGAAGCAAATTAAGCATGAGTGGGACTCTCTTTATAAGCAAATTGCGGAGCGAATGGAAAAAGGTCCTGAAGATGAAGAGGTGCAAGCGTTAATTAGCGAATACCGCTCATTGATAACAGCTAATTTCTACAATTGCACGTTGGAAATATTCCGTGGACTTGGAGATCTATATACGTCAGACCCGCGTTTTGCCAAAAATATCGATAAAGTGAAGCCTGGATTAGCATCTTTCTTGCAGCAGGCGATGCATATTTATTGTGATCGTCAATAAACGAAGTCAACGAAGCCGTTCTGGCTTCGTTTTTTTATTTCATACAGGTCAACTTAATTGCTGGTCATAATGACGGTAACCGACACGAGTGTTTGCTAGAGTTCATACGATGGTAGTAAGAGATTCAATCTTTAAGAAGAGGAGGTGGAATGTATAACTACTTTAATTTCTCATTTTTATAATGAAGAATACTTGCTCCCTTGGTGGTTAATGCACCATACGAAACTATTTGATCACGGTATTTTAATAAATCGAGGATCAACCGATCGCTCTATTGAAATATGCCGAACATTCGCTCCACATTGGGAAATCCGAAATTCTCGTGTCCACCAATTCGATGCGATTGAAGCAGATCGTGAAGTGATGGATATCGAAAAACAGTGTACGGGTTGGAAAATGGTCTTAAACACGACTGAATTTCTTTGTGTTCGCAATAAAGAGCAATTTTTCAAATCTCTCTATGAAAAAGGTATGCGCATGTATTTGATCAAATGGTTTCTGCTCGGAGATCCTCCGAATTATCCTTATCGTGATCCTGTCTACACAGTTCCTTTAGTACAACAAAGGTTTCATGGCTTTTTCTCTCGTGATCCGAACCAACCGTATATGGGGAGGCTCATTCACAATCATGAGCATGGCGGATATACGATTGGTCGACATTGGTCACCGCATCCGTTTATTCCTTATGAAGGGCCTGCCTATGTATGTAAATTTGTTTACAGTCCGTGGAATGATGCGATGCGGCGCAGAAAGTTGCAAATCGCTCCTACTCTTTCCATGCACAGCCTCCTAAATTACTATGGTGCCCATCACATAATGACGCCGGAGATGTTGGAGCATGCTCGCCAGCAATTTGCACACGGGGTGGTAGATTTACGGCTGCTCCCCGAATTCCAATCGTTATGGACAGATTCTAATTAGTAATAGAGCTGATTACAAGTTATTACCTGATGCGTAGGAGGAAGTGTGAGGCTGCCTCCATACCAGCACCCGACAGGGATACTGTGCATAAAGTGTGTCAACGACAATCGGTTATTCCTATGGAAAATATGGACAGCTAGGGGTGAAGGTGAGTGAAGGCAGTGATTCTCGCGGGTGGATACGGAACGCGCATTGGTGAAGAGACTAACTTGAAACCGAAGCCAATGGTTGAAATTGGAGCGCAGCCGATTTTGTGGCACATTATGAAAATATTCAGCCACTATGGAATTGGTGAGTTTATTATTTGCTTGGGTTACAAAGGTCATATTATTAAAGATTATTTCTCCAACTACCGCCTATATCGGTCTGACTTTACGATTGATATGGATAAGGGTGAGATTACACATCATGCGACCAATGCAGAACCATGGAAAGTGACCTTGGTCGATACAGGCGAAGGAACAGAGACGGGGGGGCGTGTAAAGCGAATTGCCGATTATGTTGGTAATGACACCTTTTGTCTCACCTATGGCGATGGGGTAGGGGATGTAAATATAGAAGAGCTGATTCGTTATCATAAGCAGCACGGCAAATCAGCTACCGTTACGGCTGTGCAGCCGCCAGGCAGATTTGGCTCCCTATTGATTGAGGATCAAATGGTCGTCAACTTCCGGGAGAAGCCTGTAGGGGATGGAGGTTGGATTAATGGTGGTTTTTTTGTTCTGGAGCCGACTGTGTTCAAATATATAGCAAATGATCAAAGTGTATGGGAGACGGATGTGTTAGTGAAGTTAGCTGAACAGAAGCAATTGGCGGCGTATCATCATCATGGCTTCTGGCACCCTATGGATACGATGCGTGATAAGAAAAAGCTGCACATGTTATGGGAAGACAATCAAGCGCCTTGGAAGGTTTGGTAATATGGAGGAACATTCATTTTGGCATCAGAAAAAAGTATTCATAACAGGGCACACAGGATTCAAAGGAAGTTGGCTTACCCTTTGGCTTACCTCACTAGGCGCACAAGTAACTGGATATTCGCTCACTCCCGTTTCATCCCCTAATCTATATGAAGCAGCAAACATTTCAGAGCTATGCACCTCCATCCAAGGGGATATCAATGACTATTCATCACTATTGCATGCTATGACCACGCATCAGCCCGAGATCCTATTCCACTTAGCGGCTCAACCGTTAGTCCGACCATCTTACAAGGAACCTGTTTATACGTTTGCTACCAATGTATTAGGCACCGCCCATGTGCTAGAAGCAGCCAGACAAACGAAAAGTGTGCAAGTCATCGTAAATGTAACGAGCGACAAGTGCTATCAAAATGATGGACTAGGACGTCGGCATTTCAAAGAATATGATCCACTTGGCGGTCATGATCCTTATAGCGCTAGCAAAGCATGTGCGGAAATCGTTAGCGACTGTTACCGTAATTCCTTTTGGGATGGCGGCGTTTCTTCCCATCCAGTATTGGCAACGGCAAGGGCCGGTAACGTAATTGGTGGGGGAGATTGGTCAGAAGGGAGGCTGTTCCCAGACATCGTTAGAGCGGTTACTACTAAGACTTCGCTTAGCATAAGAAATCGAAGGGCGATTCGCCCTTGGCAGCATGTGCTGGATCCATTACAAGGGTACTTACAATTGGCGGAAATGTGTTTGGGTAATAGGCAGTATGCTGAAGCATGGAATTTCGGCCCCATTTCTCAGGCTCATGTAACGGTTGATGAATTCATTCGTCTAACGTCCGATCATTGGAGTGAGCCTCTGGATATTGAATATCAATCTTCGGATCACACTTCATATGAAGTGCCAATCTTGACGTTAGACAGCAGTAAGGCCGTCCAGCAGTTAGCTTGGCTGCCTAAACTCTCGATAGAGCGAGCTGTGGAGTGGACGGTTGCGTGGTATGAACAATATCAGGCAGGGGCCAATATGCGCCTATTTACGCAGCAGCAAATCAAGGCTTACATCAAGGGAGAAGGGGTGTAGAGCATGGCACATTCAACCTGTCGTCTCTGTAAGGCGGCACTTACACATACGTTTTTAGATTTGGGGGTGTCTCCCCTCGCCAATTCATTTTTAACGGCTGATCAACGAGATCGTATGGAACCATTCTATCCTCTGCACGCCTATGTTTGCGATGCCTGTCTGCTTATTCAGCTAGGTGAATATGAATCCCCACAGCAAATATTCAGCCATTATTTATATGCGAGCTCCTACTCATCCAGTTGGCTTAAGCACGCAGAAGCCTATGTAGAGATGGCGATTGAGCGATTTCAATTGAACAGCGAGTCGCAAGTGATCGAAGTAGCAAGCAATGACGGTTACTTATTGCAATATTTCCACCAACGCAGCATTCAGACACTTGGCATTGAGCCAGCCTCCAATGTGGCTGAACTTGCAAAGGAGAAGGGAATTCCAACAAGAACTGCATTTTTTGGAGAGCGGTTAGCGAAGCAGCTCGTGCAAGAGGGATATCAGGCGGATTTATTAATCGCTAATAATGTGCTGGCTCACGTGCCTGACTTGCATGATTTTGCAGCGGGATTGAAGCTTCTGCTGCAACCGAATGGAGTTCTGACGATTGAGTTTCCGCATTTGTTGGAGCTGCTGCGGGAACAGCAATTCGATACGATTTATCATGAGCATTTTTCGTATTTCTCTTTGCGGACTGCTCAGAAGCTGTTAGCAGAGCACGGCCTTAAGGTTGTAGATGTCGATCAGATTCCAACGCATGGGGGTTCTTTGCGATTAGTTATCAAACATGTAGAGGACTCAGCGGAAGTTACAACTCGAGTAGCCGAGATACTTCAGCTCGAACACGAAAATGGTGTTGATGAACGTTCCACGTATACACAGTTTTCGCAGCAAATAGGGCTTAGAAGGCGTGAAGTATTGAGCTTTTTCACGTACGTACAGGCAATGGGTAAAAGTATCGTTGGTTATGGAGCCCCTGCGAAAGGCAATACGTTTTTAAATTATTGCGGTATCAGCAAAGATTGGCTCCCCTTTACGGTGGATCAAAGCCCGCATAAACAACATTTATATTTGCCAGGCACACGAATCCCGATCAAACATCCTGATGAAATCAAGCGGACGAATCCTGATTATGTTTTGATTTTGCCATGGAATCTCAAGCAAGAAATTATGGAGTCGCATGCTTATATACGAGATTGGGGCGGGCAGTTTGTCGTATTAATTCCCCATGCTCAGGTGTTATAGAATATGAAGATGAAGCGGGTTCTAGTTACGGGTGGAAGCGGATGGATTGGCAGACATGTTGCAGCTCAACTGCTGGAAAAAGGGTTTGATGTTCATGCTACGTATCGAAATACCGTGATCCCGCATCCGCCTCAGGTTTGCCATTGGCATCGGGTGGACTTGTTAGATGAAGCGGAAGTTACGAGTCTTATTCGCCAAGTACAGCCTACTCATTTGATTCATCTTGCTTGGGAAGCTGTGCCTCCGCAATGTTATCACTCGATCACAAATTATCACTGGGTGCATGCCAGCATGGCCCTCATTCGGCGTTTTGTAGAGCATGGAGGTACAGACATTGTTGTTGCGGGCAGCTGCGCGGAGTATGAGTGGGAGAATGGATATTTGGATGAGCAGAGAACACCTCTTTCTGTTCAAACACCATATGCTTTATGTAAAAATACGCTGCATACTTGGCTGCAATCTTATGCGGAGCACGTCGGCTTACGAGTGTGTTGGGCACGAATATTTCATCTGTATGGGCCGCATGAGTCTGGCAAGCGATTCATCTCTAGTATGATTACCTCTCTTTTGAAAAAAGAAGAAGTACTGTGCACGCATGGCAGGCAGTCTCGTGACTTTCTTTATATCGAAGATGTCGCATCGGCCCTTGTTTGCTTAGTGATGAGCAAGTTGGATGGTGCCGTAAATGTTGGTTCAGGTCGGCCTGTCCCGTTAAGGCTAATTGCCTCTATTATTCAAGCACAAATGGGAAGCAGGGAGTTGATTCACTGGGGAGCAATTCCACTGCCAGCAGATGAACCTTTATTTGTAGGGGCAAGTATAGAGCGATTGCAAAAAGAAGCGTATTGGAAGCCCGGTTATACGTTACAAGCAGGGCTGACGGAGACAATAGCGTGGTGGCGTCAACATGTAAAGGATTAACACTAGCATGGGACCTATTTATGATGATGTTCCATTACTCAGTATGCATAGAGTTTGATTAGCTAGTTCCTTATAAATTGCTTCCTTTCCTTATGTCAGCTAATCGCGGATATAAGGATATTTTTGTTAGAAACAAAGATTGCACTATCATTCTATACAAGCTATAGTAAGTTAAAATTAAAACGACGTGGAGGGGTTATATTGGTTATCAAATCAAGTGTTTTGCAATTGGAGCCTTATATTTCTGGCATTCAGCCGAAGCGTGACCCAGGTGTAATTAAGCTTAATTCGAATGAGAATCCATACCCTCCTACTCCGATGATTCAACAGTGGCTGCAATCGTTCGCCATGCAAGAGCTGCGCTATTATCCGGATGCAACAAGTACAGAGCTGCGGCGAGCAATCGGAAAAGTTTACGGGATTGATCCGTCACAAGTATTTTGCGGCAATGGATCGGATGAAGTGCTGTCTGTCTTGTTCAATATATGCTTTGATGCAGGTGATACGATCGTAACGCCATATCCTACTTATACATTGTACAAAACGTTAGCAGATATTCACCAACTGCATTGTGTATACGTGGATACAGATGAGCAATTTGAAATCTCAATTGAAAATATGCTTAAGCCTGCTTCGCAGGGCATTTTTATTGCGAATCCAAATGCGCAGACTGGGAGGCTGCTGGAACTGGCTCAGATTGAGCAGTTGCTGCAGCAGTATGAAGGTGTAGTCGTAATTGATGAAGCTTATATCGACTTTGCCGGACCTCATGCGTCAGCATTGTCGCTGCTAGAAAAATATCCGAATCTAGTCGTCATTCGTACCTTCTCGAAGTCGTACTCCTTGTGTGGGGCGCGAGTAGGCTATTGCTTTGCCTCGGCTGACTTTGTTGCTGCAATGGATAAGTGTAAAGATTCTTATAATCTTAACGTAATAAGCCAGAACATGGCTCGTTTGGCCGTCGAAGATCAAGATTATTTTATGGCTAATGTTGCACGGGTGAATCAAACAAGAGAGAAGCTTAGTGAAGCATTGGTGCGGCTGGACTATGAGGTGTTCCCATCCAACGGAAACTTCCTCTTATGTCGACCTCGCCGCCATCAGGCCAAGGAAATTTATGATTATTTGCTGCAGCATCATATTTATATTAGGTATTTCCCTTCACCGCGGTTAAGTGATAAACTACGTATATCGATTGGCACAGACGACGAAATAGCTGTGCTTCTCGAACGGCTGAACGATTATGAGCATACAGTGATTGCCATAGACGAATAGCATTTGTCTCTGTTCTATTAACATTTGCTAGAAAGGCCAGAGTGTATTTGCTGTGCTGCATGCGATTGACTGTTAGCTATTGCATAGAAAGGGAGTAGTGAGATGACTAGACAAAATGAATTTGCAGCTCAAGAAGGCACATCCCTAGAAGATAATTTGTCTGCCCAAGTGCTGGAAGGGTTGAATGGTGGATCGTGGATTCGTAAGCTATTTGAAGAAGGTGCAAGACTGAAATCGATTCATGGCGCGGATCAGGTATGTGATTTTTCCATTGGTAATCCGGTGTTAGATCCTCCTGCTGCTTTTTTGAAAGCTTTGCAAGAAGAAGTGGCGTCCACTACACATGGCAGCCACAGCTACATACCGAATCAAGGCTTGCCAGAAGCACGGGCTAAGGTAGCTCAATTCCTGTCTGACCGTTTCGCGGTTTCCATTCGTCATGAACATGTTGTGATGACAGTAGGAGCGGGCGGTGCTTTGAATGTTGCTTTGAAGGCGATATTAAATCCAGGCGACGAGGTGATCGTCCTTGTACCTTATTTCGCGGAATACAAAGGATATATTGAGAACTATGGCGGACATGCTGTATCTTGCTTGCTGACGGAGGATTTCCAGCCGGATTTGGATCGTCTTGCTCAAGTAATCACGCCTCGTACGAAAGGGATTATCGTAAATACACCGCATAATCCAACTGGAGCTGCATTTGAGCAAGCTCGTTTGGATGCGTTGGGCAAGCTATTGCAAGATGCACAGCATAAATATGGTCACAGCATTTATATGCTGTTCGATGAGCCATACAGCCAGCTTATTTATGATGCGCAGCTTGCTAACCCATTCATTAGCTACAACCGTGTCATCGTTGCTAGCTCATTCAGCAAAGACTTAGGGATAGCAGGAGAGCGCCTTGGCTATATCGCGCTTGCTGACGACACTCCGAATGCGGAGCTGTTGACGAGTGCATTCGTCTATTGCAATCGCACGCTAGGTTTCGTTAATGCACCTGTGCTTATGCAGCGTGCCATTGCTCGGATGGACAGCTTAAAGGTAGATGCCTCTGGCTACCGTGAGCGCAGAGACTTAATCGTTAGCGTGCTTGAGGAAGCAGGCTTCACCTTCACGAAGCCGGAAGGCGGGTTCTTCGTCTTCCCGAAATCCCCAATTGAGGATGAAGTGGCATTTTGCCAGCATGCGGCGCAGCAATACCGTATTTTGATTGTGCCGAGCCGTGGCTTTGGCCTTCCAGGCTACTTCCGACTGTCGTTCAGCGTTTCTTCAGAGCAAATTGAACGTTCGCGTCCATTGTTCAAGGCGTTGATGAATGATTTTAGATAAGGTGCATAATTGAAGCTATATTAGCTTTCGGTAAATATTTTTATGTAGGACTCGCCTTTGGGCGGGTCCTTTTTGCATGCGAACATTGTATAATGGCATTGTCGTCTGTTGTCATAACTTGCAACGTAATGGCTCATGAATCCGTATATATTTGGTAAAGCTACCGTCATAGAACGCAAGATAACAGACAAGAACGATGGGGCATGTTGATTATTTTTAACATAGCAGACTTTTATACAACGATCTAATTCTACTAACTTTATCAAGTTTAGATTCTTTATGACCGATAAATCTACATCACATTTGATGTAAATAACATTCAAGGAGGTGAGCGTATGCGACGAGCGAAGGGGAGATCCTATCATCGTACCGGAATGTTTTGTGCCATGCTCATCGTGATCGTCATGCTGTTCTGTTATCCGGCTCCTAGTGCTCAGGCGGGCCTGTGGGATTGGATGGAGGGCATATCCGAGATGCCTAAGGAATTTAACGAGCTTAAGGGTCAATATAATCAGATGGAGCAATCTTTAAAAGACTCGCAACAGCGCTATCAAGAGATGACGGACAAGCTGAACGGTGAAAATGATCAGCTGCGCCAACAGAACGAACAATTAATGAACCGATTGCTTCTATTGGAGGAGCAGGAGCTCAAACAGAAGCAGCAGGTGCGCAGAATATTTATTACAATCGCGACAGGGATCGGTTTGTTACTTTTGTATTTTGTGTTGACTAGAGTGATGCGTGTGATGGTATGGAGCCGTCACCGCAGTCGATAGCGGGTGCAGGTATGAAAATTATTAATGAAGCAGAAGCGGTGTTATCACAAGCTTTATCGATAGAGCTTAGGGCTGGCGAGATCGTCTATATTCTTCATCCAGGGCAAATTTTGTCCTTTCAAGGGGCTTCAGCACAGCGAGAAGACCAATTGATGGATATTGCGGGGATTTACCGTAAGCGCAAATTCGTCCAATCCCGTATATCTGGGCCTGTTAAGTTTATGATTGGCTTGCCGACAGGATTCAGCATGCAGACGATTCCCATTACGACGGGATCGGATTTATTATTTGAATGGAAGCATGTCATGTTCTACACAGCAGGAATGAAAGTGGATCGTCGTGTGCAGACGTTTAAAAATGCAGTTATTACACGAGAACTTGTTAAAATGAAGTTTACTGCTGAAGATGGTCTGCTCGGGGTTATTTCTCACGGGCCCCTTTATCGGATGGAGCTTGATCCTGTCCGGCCGACTTATGTCGATGTCAGCTGCTTAGTAGCATATCCCGAGAATGCACAATTAAAGCCTGTCGTGTACGGCAACACATTAGCGAGCCAGCATATGAACTATCATTGGGAAATAACAGGAAAAGGCTATGTACTGCTGCAAACGAGCAAATCGGACGGGCAGTTGGAACGGGATCTAGATGGCGGCGGATTTATTAAACGTATTTTACGTGAAGTCATTCCATTCGGTGGTGTGTTTATAAAATAAGGGGCGAAAGAAGTTGTGGTCAATCATTATAAATGATGCAGCTTCAAATGATCGAGAGCCTTCATAGGAAAAGGGATGATAAGAGTTGCGAACTCTCGTCATCCCTTTTTTTGCGTAAATGCGAATCCTTCATCTATGCATGGTTAATGAAGCAGATTGATATGCTCCCTTATGTCGGCTGTAATATCCGTAATAACTCCGTCTACACCTAGTTTATAGAAGTGTTCAGCACTATCTATATCATTCACAGTCCATACGTACAACGGCTTATTCAAAAGCTTCGCAGAAGCAATAATACGAGAACTAATAAATGACTGCTCAATAGCAAAATAGTCTACATCATAAGGATGAAGAGAACGGAACGCTGCAAACATTACATAGCCAATTTTGATGTTTGGAGCTGCAGCTCTAAACTCTTGTAAAAATTCATAATCGGTGCTTTGTACATATACCTCATCTTGAATGCCATGTTTATGAATCGTGCTTACTAAGGAAGCAACCAAATCTTGTTCATAGCCATGCGGCTTCAAGTCGATTGTGAATTTTGTTTTTCCTTTAAAGGTAGCAATGACTTCATCCAATGTTGCGATGCGACTCGTTTGTTCTCCATCTTGCAGTGGAATATGCTGAAGCTCATCCCATGTGATGTCGTAAATCGGAATATCATGTCCCGTTAATCGCTTTAAGTTCTCATCATGAATGACAACCAACTTGCCATCCTTTGTTTGCATAATATCTAATTCAATTCTGTCAGCCCCTGCTTGCACGGCACCTTCGAAGGCCTCCATAGAATTCTCAATGCCAGATGAAAGATCTCCGCGATGAGCCATAAGAATAAATTCATCTCGCTGAGCAGGTTGTTCGCTCGCAAACAGCGTCGTAAGTCCCCAGCCAAGTGCGATGCACAACAGCATGATCATCGTGATAAGCTTGCCGCCCTGCTTCTTCACTTGCTGTTTCTTACCTTTTTCGCATATCCAGTAGGTTGGATCAATGCCATCCTCATCCGCAGCATAATCGGCTGGTTCTGTATACTCCATATAAACACGAGTAATGGCGATAACGAACAAAGGTGTAAGTAATAAGGACAACGTGTATAATCCTAAGCTCATAATCATGCCGAGCGCCATATCGATTGCGAAGTTTTCACCAAGGAACCACATCGTAAGCATAATGAATAGCACAAGCAGTATAAAGAAGAACACAACAATCAAGATCGAAACAAGCAACCATTCCGCCAGTAAAGCGAGCAGGGTGAACTTGCTGCGCCAGAACAGTTTGGCACTGCGACGAACGACTTGAATGAAGCGCTGCGTTCGTTCTAATACGAGAATAGGCAGCGCATAAATGCAAATTAAGTTCATTGCACCAATGAAAACAAAAAAGCCTACAACTGCCAGCAATCCAGCTAGCGTCTTCATGAGCTCGTTGGTAATAAATTCAGGAATCAGAATGCCAGGCAGAAGCGAAGCACCAAACCCTGCATCCAAGAGTGGGAAGAGCAGCAGCAAATAGATAGCGAGACCAAGCAAACCGATTCGACCGAGTTTCGGTAGTCGTATCAACACTTTCATTAGAACGGCGCGTACCCGGACTTCACGTCCTTGAATGCTGTAATAGGCAATATAGACGAGCACGGCGAATTCGGTATAAATAATCGCGATTGCAATGGGTGCCAGTACGATTAGGCTCACCATGCCATGTCTGCTGAATAGGAATCGGATGACATCGTGGTTGGCAATCGCTTGATAGCCGCCCCAATCCAAGATTTGATTAAATAGAGCAGACAGCAGTGGAATGAATATTCCGATCGTCAACAATTTGTATACGAGTTCAAATAAAAGCAGTGGACGCCATGACAGCTTCAATACTCGCAATACTTCGCGAGTCATGCGCATGACTAAACTTTTTTTAGATGGTATTGCATCATTCATATCGTTCATCCTCATTTAGTTCATTACATAATCAGACGCAGAATAACGTACTTACACGTCAGAGAGGTCTGTTTCTATTTTTACACATTTTTGTGGGAAACGCATCAATCCAGTGCCTTCCACTAGTATGTTCCTTGGAGGGTGAACTTGCTAATGGTTGCCGTAGAGACTTTTTCTTATACAATGGGCGGGTTTTAATAGTTAAGGCTGTCACAAGAAAAAAGAAAGACCGCGACCTTATTTGGTCACGGTCTATCCCTATTTACCTTACAATAGCTTCTCGATGTGCTGTGCGATAGTAGACGGATTCGTCTGTGGAGCGAAACGGTGAACTACTTTACCTTGGCGATCGACAAGGAACTTGGTAAAGTTCCATTTTACCTCTGAACCAAGCAAGCCTTTCTTCTCCGAAGTAAGATGCTTGAACAATGGTGAAGCGTTATCGCCCTTTACATCTAACTTAGCAAACATCGGGAAGGATACACCATAATTTAATTGGCAGTGCTGCAGTGTTTCTTCAATTTCAGCGAACTCTTGATTCGCAAATTGATCACAAGGGAAACCCAACACTTCGAATCCTTGTGCATGATAACGTTCCTGTAGTTCCTGGAGTTCTTTGAACTGTGGAGTAAAGCCGCATTTGCTGGCTGTATTCACGATTAGCAATACTTTATCTCGGTAGGCATCAAGCGAAATGGATTCCTTAGAAGCCTTGTTTACTTTAATTTCATACAAGGTCGACATTCGTTTCATCTCCTTATATACAGGCTATACAAGCTGAGTCCATTCTAGCATAGACCGATGCTGAACTCGAATAGATGTTTTGGAACTAGCAGCCACTTGTTCTAAAATGTTTATTTCGCTTGATTGCCGTGATCGCTCACAGCTGCGGTTGATGATAACGTCGAAGCTGTTCCTGTTCCGAACTGAACACGATAAATTCCCCACATGATTAGCGTAAGCAACACAAGCACAAAGAATATATTGCTATACATGTAAGCTCCTTCATTTGTGACAAACGGATTGATACGAAGTGTAGTAGAACCGTTATCGAGTATTTTACCGATCAAGCTCATAGCGATGGCTCCTGAAATAAAATTGAGCATCGAAAACAGTCCCATGCCCACACCCGTTTGCTCCTTGGTTAACGTTCTAGATACTGTATTCGGCATGGCGATGCTCATAAACGTTTGACCTAGATTGCCCAGTATTAAAATAAGTGCAATTGCATAAGGAGACACGCCCACGAATATCGATAACAAAATGAAGCACAGCAGCAGCATGAGAGACGCTGTTTTGACTAAGGTTAAGTTGCCATGTTCGTCTGCCAATTTTCCACCTTTACGTCCTAGCATGGCTGCGGCCAGTGCGGCTGGCGTTAGCACGAAGCCGATGCTGCTCGGAGGTAGTTCATTCAAAGCTGTTAAATATTGAGGCGTAATATAAGTCACACTAAAGCTCATCGCTGTTGCTATAAACGTAAGCAGCAAGCCAACGACATAATTGGGATTACGGAACAGCTCAGGCTGAATAAATGGATTGGTGGCTGTTCGAATTCGGGCAATGAATAGGACCAGCAATATAGCGCCACCCGCGAGCATCAATAGGCTGCTTTGTGTAATCGCAAGTAGAACGCATGCAACTGTTCCGCTCAACAGTAGGCCACCAAGGAAGTCGATGGAGCCTGTTGTGCCTCTCTCGTCATCTAAATACTTACGGAAGAAGGGCAGCGTTAGCAAAGGCAGAAGGGAAAATAGAAATAGCATTCTCCAACTGCCTAGGCTTGTAATTAAGCCGGATACAACAGGACCTAAAGCACCGCCAAGTGCTAGTCCGATCGCGGATGTACCTAGGGCACGACCACGCTTTTCAGGTGCAAAGTAGCGGATCGGAATAATCATCGCAGTAGCTGGCAGAACAGAGGCTCCAGCCGCTTGCAGAATACGTCCAACAATCATCACCCAGAACTCATCTGCGAGTGCACCTACGATGGAGCCAACTGCGAAGACAAGCAAACCGTAGGTGAGTAAGTCTTTAAGTCGATATTTATCAGCGAGCTTACCGAATACGACGGAGCCGATCGCATATAGAACCATATAACTTGTCATAATCCAACTGACCTGAGAAGGAAGTAAGCTGAACTCTGCACCTATGGCTGGGAGTGCGACATTGAACATGGTACCGTTCATCACGGAAAAAATTAAAGTAACAACAAGAACGCGCAGTAACTTATCGGCGTTCGCTGCGCTTGTATGTTTTAATTCATGCAAAAGGCTTCCCTCCAATCTAAGGATGAGTATTTGCGAACCAATGTTTATATGGAATTGAGGAAGGGGGCTATTCCATCCAAACGTAAATTCATTTTTAATGAGTGACCACATACTGAGTTACCTCATTAATTTATAATAGTGAGTTTACTCAGTATTTTTCGAATTGTCAATATCGGCAGATCAAGCACACATAGGATGGAGAGGAGTTATACATAAAAAGTATGATATGATGAGGGGACTCAGTAACTAGCTAAAGATGTAAAGAGGTAAGGGATAGGAAATATGATTTTGAGTTAAGCAGGAGTTGATGTTATGGTCATCTATAAGGATAACCCACCAGCAATAGATGTCATTCATATGTTGATTCGTTCCACTCAATATATGCAACGAGAATTTGATGCACAGCTGGCAGCCGTCGATGTGCCTTTCCAAATCTCAGGTCCTCGGTTGCGACTGTTGTCTATAGTGTCCGCAACAGGAAAAATTCGCATGAATGAATTAGCCTGTCAAATTGGGGTAAAAGCGCGTACGGTTACCGATTTCGTCGATGCGTTAGAAAAAGAAAAACTGCTCGTTCGATTGCCGGATCCGACGGATCGTCGAGCAACCTTACTTCAAACGACGGAATTGGCTGAGCAGCATTTACATGAAGTGCTTGACTCACAGAAGGCCATTGCAGAAAGTCTATTAACGAATTTGACAGAAGAGCAGCGTGCACAGTTTTACAGGCTTCTGTTTCAATTAATGGAAAATAAAGATATGTCTTTACCCGATACCAAAGCTTTTAAATAAAAGATGAGGTGACTTCGCCGTCATTTTTCCGCACGAAATATATCGTCTAGTATGCGGGGGGCGGCAGCAATATTCGTTGTAAGGAATAGCACTAGGGATTAGCGTGTACACGTTATAGGAGGAGTGTTTATTATGGATTTGCACGTAAAGGGGAAAGTCGCGATTGTACTGGCGTCATCGAAAGGGCTTGGTTATGGGGCTGCGGAAGCGTTGGCTGCAGAAGGAGCGCTCGTTACATTGGTCGGACGTAGTGCTGCGAGCCTCGTGGAGGCAGCGGCTCGTTTGAAGGCGAAGACAGGAATAGAAGCACTAACTGTAGAGGCGGACATTACAAGTGCGGAATCGATTAAGCGCATTGTGCAACTGACTGTAGAGCGTTTTGGAACGGTTGATATTTTGGTAAACAACTGTGGTGGGCCTAAGCCAGGGAAATTTGATCAACTTAGCGATGAAATGTGGCAGGAAGGCTTTGAACTAACGCTGCTTAGCTATGTGCGTGCGATTCGTGAAGTACTTCCGTACATGCGAAAAAGCGGTTTTGGACGCATTGTAAATATTACTTCGTCCTCCATTAAGCAGCCGATTGAGACGTTGATGCTATCTTCGACCTTCCGTGTCGGCGTAGTAGGTCTTGCCAAGACTTTAGCGCCACAACTGGCGCAAGAGGGCATTTTGATCAACACGGTTGGACCGGGCAGATTTGCAACGGATCGCGTGGAACAACTGGACGAGCTGGTTGCACAGCAGAAGCAGGTCTCTGTTGAAGAAATACAGGCGGCGGAAGCGGCTCGTATTCCGATTGGACGTTACGGTTCTCCTGAAGAGATGGGCCGTCTGATTGCGTTCCTCGCTTCGCCTGCGAATAGCTATATGACAGGGCAATCTTTGCTTGCAGATGGTGGTATAGTTAACTCGATCTAACAGTGGGTATGACCGAATAGTACAATGATGAGCATGAAAATGAATCATAGATATGAGCAGTAGGGTTTGGAAAGGAAGGAACTATGAAAATTCTCGTATTGGCGGAAAAGCCTTCAGTTGGGCGCGAGATCGCGCGTGTATTGGGCTGTCGTGATAATCATAAGCACTATATAGAAGGTACGGAGTATATCGTCACTTGGGCGTTAGGACATCTCGTTGGTCTAGCAGAACCGGAGTTCTACGACAAGAAGTATCAGCAGTGGAAGCTGGAAGATTTGCCGATGATGCCTGACAAGATGCAGTTGACGGTCTTGCGTGAGTCATCGCATCAGTTCAAGATTGTACAGCAGTTGATGAAGCGTGCAGATGTGAAGGAATTGATCATCGCAACAGATGCCGCTCGCGAAGGTGAATTGTTGGCACGTTGGATTATGCAAAAGGTAAATTGGCGTAAGCCATTCCGCCGCCTGTGGATCTCGTCACAGACGGATAAGGCGATTAAAGACGGCTTCCGTCGTTTACGCCCAGGTACAGACTTCGACCGTCTCTATGAATCTGCACGTTGTCGTGCAGAGGCGGACTGGCTCGTTGGCCTAAATGTGACGCGGGCACTGACATGTAAGTTCGAGACGCCATTGTCAGCTGGCCGTGTGCAGACGCCTACATTGGGCATTGTTATGCAGCGCGAGAAGGATATCGCTGGCTTCCGCTCACAGGAATTCGATCAGCTCATATCTGATATGGGCGGTTATGAAGCCATGTGGCGTGGAGATAACGGCGATGCGCGTGAATTTGATCTGGATGCTGCCAAGAAACGAATGGAGAAGCTGGCGAATGAGCGTGCTGTCGTTACCGACTTGAAGAAGTCGAAGCGACAAGAGCCGCATCCGCTCGCTTATGATTTGACTGAGCTACAGCGTGATGCGAACCGCCGTTTCGGCTTCTCAGCGAAGCAGACATCGAACGTGCTGCAGCGACTTTATGAGCAGCACAAAGCGGTTACGTATCCGCGTACAGACAGCCGTCATCTTTCTTCAGATATGACAAGTACGCTCAAGGAGCGATTGGAGTCGATGGCAGCGGGACCTTATGCTGCATTGGCTAGAACAATAGCTAAGCGCCCACTACCAATTACAAAACGTATCGTGGACGACTCCAAGGTGACGGATCATCATGCAATTATTCCTACGGATGAGCCGTTGCGGCTTGCACAGTTCTCTCCAGAGGAGCGCAAGCTGTATGATCTTATCGCACGCCGGTTCCTTTCGTTGTTCTTACCAGCTGCTGAATGGGAGCAAGTCGCGTTGACGCTTCGTATCGGTGATGAGACGTTCATAGCGAAAGGTCGCACGGCGTTAGAGCAAGGTTGGCGTCAAGCTTACGACAACGATTGGAAGGATGAAGAGGAAGAAGGCCGTTTCGCGGATGCCCGTGAGACTGAGCGTATTCCTCGTCTTAACGTGAATGATGTTGTGAGTGTGAAGCGTCTATACGTGCAGCGTGATCGGACTCGTCCGCCTGCTCGCTATACAGAAGCTTCTATTTTAACGCAGATGGAGAAGCATGGACTCGGTACGCCTGCCACTCGCGCTGATATTTTAGAGAAGCTCGTGTCTAGCGACACGATTGAGCGTGAGGGTGTGCATTTGAAGCCTACAGGCAAAGGCAAGCAACTGATCGAGCTTGTGTCGTCAGAGCTGAGAACGCCAGAATTGACAGCGAAATGGGAGCGGGAATTGGAGCGCATCGCACGTGGTGAGCGCCGTTCAGGTGACTTTATGCAGCAAATTCGCGAAATGGCGAAGCAGCTTGTACAAGGTGTAAAGGCAAGTGAAGCAGAGTATAAACCACATAATGTGTCTCATAGCCATTGTCCTGATTGCGGAACACGTATGTTGGAGCGCAAGTCCAAGCGAGGCAAGACTCTGGTGTGTCCGAACAAAGAATGCGGCTACAAGCGCTCGGCAGATAAGCAGTTGTCGAATCGCCGCTGCTCGCGGTGTCATAAACGCATGGAATTGAAGACGGGCAAGGTCGGCAAATTCTTTCAATGTTTGCCGTGCAACGTCATTGAGAAGTTAGACGGTGATGGCGGCAAAGTGAAGAAGCATGAAGAACGGAAGCTTGTGAAGCAATTTGCGAAGCAAGAATCACTTGGTTCAAATCTAGGTGATCTGCTGAAGGCAGCATTAGCCAAGCAGGACGAATAAACTCTTTCGAATCAGTAATAGCTTTGTCTCTCTCTAGCATACAGGAGGGGCAAGGCTATTTTTATTGTTCCTCATTTCTCCCTATGAAACTTCCAAAATTTCCTCGCTATCATTTACCCAAATCTGAAAAACTTGTAATGATTGTGTAACTTTAGTTTGATAGAATCAAGAAAGTTGATGTCGAAAGTGGTCATATACGGTCATATTAAGTGAGATAAGGAAGTGGAAGTTGTCGTGAGAAATACGAGCATGGTGAGGGTAGATTCACGGAGACGCAACCAACGTAAGAAATGGATTCTCCGTATTATTTTACTGGCATTATTAGTTGGGATAGGTTTTGGAGTTTATACGGTTGGTAAACAATTGTGGGCACATGATGGGCTATCGACAACCTCCAAACAAGGACAGCATGTGGTTACTAGTGTTGCGGCATTTGATACGGTAACGAAAGAGAAGCAATCGCCTACGATGTATAATGGTATAAAGCGCAAAGTCGCTTATTTGACATTCGATGATGGCCCTAATTCACATACTCCTGAAATTCTTCGTATTTTGAAAGAACATAATATAAAAGCGACATTTTTCATGCTAGGCAACAGCATGCAGCAGCATCCTGATCTTATCAAGCAAATTGCTGCTGAAGGTCATTATCCTGCGCTGCACAGTATGACGCATGATTATACAAAGCTGTATAGGAGCGGCAGTGCAAACAACTTCGTTGAGGAACAGAAGGAAGCACAGCAATTGGTGAAGGAAGCAACAGGCATAACGACGAATCTCATTCGTGCGCCATACGGCAGTGCGCCGCAAATTAAAGAGCCGTTCCGTAATGATATCGCAGAGGAAGGCTTCAAGATGTGGGATTGGACGTTGGATACATTGGATTGGAAGTATGCAAAAAATCCTTCTGGGATGCTGGATGAAGTGAAACGAGGCTTGAAGAAGGATACGGAAGTTATTTTAATGCATGATCGCAAGCAAACTGTTGAGATATTGCCAGAAATCATAGAGTATATTAGTTCGCAAGGCTATGAGTTTGAAGTATACGACCCTAATGCTCATTTTGTTGTGAACTTCCATCATGATGAGCGCCTGTAATCGGGTAGGAGGAGATCAAAGTTGAAGTCTTGGAAAAATAAAATTGGCGTACTAGCCATGATAGTCGCGATGGCAACGATGCTAGCAGCGTGCGGAGCTCCTTCAAGTGAGAAGCTGTTCAGTTCTTTTGAGCAGGCTGCCTCTACGGAAAGTGCAGCCTCGGCTGCATTTGAAGAGCTGAAGCAGTTGGAGAGTAAAGATCAGAAGCAATACGATAGGATTTTGGACAAAGGTGAGCGCAGCAATGTGAATGTACAGACGCTGATTACGCAGACGATGTCCTCGTTGGATCAACGGCAGCAGGCTATGATGAAAGTGAAAGAGCAGGTAACCGTTGCTTATGAGCATGTTGCAAAAGCACAGTCCCAAGTGGATAAGCTGGAACCAGCACAAGGCAAAGATCAGGCTGCACAAGCATTGACTGCATATACGAAGCGCTACGAGACGGTTCAGCAGTTGGCGTCACAATATGAAAAGTTAATTGCAGCGGAACGTGCGTTATATGAGCAGCTCAAGGTGGAACAAACGAACTTAAAACAGCTGCAGCAAGCTGTACGCGAACGCAACCAGCAGTGGACGCAAGTCAATCAGTTAAAACAGCAATTTAATCAATACACAGAACAGTTTAATACGAATAAAGATGCTTTTTATAAAGCAGCGGGCATTCAAACGGATAAAGCTAACTCTTCCAAGTAATTAGAAGCTAGAAGAGAATATGCTTTTGAAGGGCGAATGCCTTTCTTTTTTCTAAAATAGAAAGAAGTAAGGTAATTTCTTACAAATAAAAAAAGACTATTTATTTATAAATTTCTTTCGCATATAATAGAACAAACGAAAAACAGATGTCTACTACTAGTGGACATATAAAAATAAGAGAGGAAAGTGACAATGGGATCTAAAGAACAGCATACAAGAAAAAGTCTATTAATGCGTTCTCTGGATAGCATCGAGAAGGTCGGTAATAAGCTTCCAGACCCTGTTATGCTATTCGCATTGCTATCATTGCTCGTTATGGTCGTATCCGCTATATTGTCTTCTATTGGATTGAGTGTAGCTGATCCGACGAAGCCTGGCGAAACGTTAACAGTAATGAACCTTCTAAGTAAAGAAGGACTTCAGTACGTATTTGAAAATGCGGTTAAAAACTTTACGAACTTCGCTCCACTAGGCACCGTACTTGTTACGATGCTAGGTATCGGTATTGCTGAGCGTTCTGGCTTGATTACAGCTGCTTTGCGTGGTCTTGTTACTTCTGTACCACGTCAGCTGATTACAGCTTCACTTGTATTCGGTGGGGTTATGTCCAGTATGGCATCTGATGCAGGATATGTTGTATTGACGCCGCTAGGTGCTGTATTGTTCGCAGGGATGGGTCGTCACCCGCTTGCTGGTCTAGCTGCTGCTTTCGCAGGTGTATCCGGTGGATTCAGTGCTAACTTGTTCCTGACATCGCTTGACCCAATGCTAGGTGAACTGACTCGTATGGCTGTTGAGCCATTCAATGCTGAATATGCAGCAACTCTTAACGTTGCAGGTAACTACTACTTCATGGCTGCATCGGTATTCTTGATTACGATTATCGGTACGTTCGTGACGGATAAGATTGTTGAACCTCGCCTTGGGAAGTATAAAGGTGAAGAGATTGGCGAACTGCAATATTTGACGAAAGAAGAGAAAAAAGGACTATGGGGAGCATTGGTAGCACTAATTGTTACGTGCGGATTGTTGGCACTTCTCGTAGTACCGTCTTGGGGACCACTTCGTGGAGATGGAGACATCGTTAAATCACCATTCTTCATGAATCTCGTACCCGTTCTTCTTATCATGTTCCTTGTTCCGGGTGTCGTTTACGGAAAAATGACGAAGTCGATTCGCACGAGCAAAGATGTATCCAGCATGCTAGGTGACACGATGTCCAGTATGGGAAGTTACATCGTGCTTGCATTCTTTGCAGGTCAATTCGTTGCATACTTTACACAGACGAATCTTGGTAAGATTCTTGCAATTAAAGGGGCAGAGCTATTACAAGGCTCCGGTATTACAGGCATTCCGTTAATTTTGATCTTTATATTAATTTGTGGATTTATTAACTTGTTCATTGGATCGGCCTCGGCAAAATGGGCGATTATGGCGCCTGTATTCGTTCCAATTATGATGCAATTTGGATATACACCAGAGTTTACACAGCTCGTATATCGTATTGCTGATTCGACAACAAACATTATTTCTCCACTATTGCCGTACTTCGCAGTTATTATTGCATTTGCTCAAAAGTACGACAAAAAAGTGGGTATCGGTACGCTGATCTCAACGATGATTCCATACTCGATCGCATTCTCTATTGGTTGGGTGATTATGCTCCTCCTCTGGATGTTCTCGGGCATAGAAATTGGACCAGGTACTGGCGTCTTCATGAAATAATAAATAAGCTAATTTGGAGAACTGCTTCTCAGCTTGATGCTGGGAGGCAGTTTTTTGTATGTAATTTTAAAGAGGAATTCTACCTGAGTAGACGTGGGATGGATGTATACAGTTGAACTGCAAGTTTGCTGTCCAGAATAAATGGTCGCTCAGGGCTAAGTGAAACAATCAAGAGCATAAAAAAATAAAACAAGCAGACCTTCGAGGAGGTCTGCTTGTTTTCGTTGTGGCACTAGGTTGAGATAAGCGCAAATAAATACTAGCTAGGCTGTTGTTCAACTAGTGGAGCGTGTTAGTCACTTCACTGCCACGTCTTGGCGACGAAGTCAGCCACGATAAGAAAGACAATGTAAGAAACAATGGCGATGGCGATATAAATTAAGCCTTGTTTGACACGCTGTTGGAAAAAGCGAACGATGCCAAGACTAACAAGCGGGCACACAATTAATAGGAAAAACAAGACGGTTACAAATAGCTGCGGACTTATCGTACTAATATCGACGTAGGTCAACGTGAATCACCTCATTATGTGAATGGAATAACAATATTTATAAACGAATAAAAGCGACAGATTCCGAATGAGCTCGTAAAAATAAAGACTACAACTGTTATTATATATCGACCAAACACCCAAAGTCTTCCTTTTTCTATATGCATTTTCGTCAATTTTTCATCAATTTGCTTATAAAAAGAGAGATAAATCATTGGATTAAAAATGGTGTTGAAAAGGTGATGCGGAAGAACCAATAATTAGTTATTATGGTAATTATTTAATGCCAAAATTGTCGAATCTAGTCTATAATAAATCCAGTTCTAAGGGGAAATAGAAAATTTATGAGAAAAGGGAGAGACTTTAGTCGTGCAAAATGTCATTTTAAAGAAAGAATTATCAATGGACGAGTTGGTCATCGTTTCATCTGAAATGGAAAGAGCGAAGAAGTCAAAAGCATTAGCTTATGTGCTTTTGATCTTTTTAGGTACGCTCGGTGTTCATCGTTTTTATTTGGGCCATATCGGTATGGGGATATTGAATATTGTCGTATTCGTATTCAGCTTATTACTACTAGGTCTACCTTACATGATTCTTTGGGTTATTGAATTGATTCTTCTTAGTGGAGCAGTTGATAAAATAAATACTAGGAAAGAAATGGAGCTTATTCATAATGTTAAAATGCTCCGCAATCGTTACTAGTTTATGAACAGCGATCTGCTATTTACGTATAATCTGAGTACTGCTCAAATGATCGCTTTTCAGCATGAATATGAGAAAAGAGCTAAGTCTAAAATGCATGCGGTCATTTTTTGGTTGTTTTTAGGTCCATTTGGTGCGCATCGATTTTACTTAGGAGAAAAGGCATCAGGCGTGTTGCTGCTATTTGTAGGTTTATGCTTTTACATCGTGCTGCCGATCTCATTGTTTGTCTTTGCTGTAAATACATTTGATCCCGTAAATCCTGGAATAGATTCTAATGTATTGCTCATTTTATTTCTTCTCATTCTATTTATTGGGCTTATATGGTGGGTTATTGAAGGATTTCTCATTTCAGGCAAGGTAGATCGTCTAAATGAGAAGCTTGAGATGGACATTATGCGTCAAATTGTACCATCCAAAGTGAATTCTAACTCATCTAAAGTATATCAGCAGAGACCTTTGTGATAAACGATAACCTACTTATTCTGCCACGTTAATGTGCAGATGGACAAGTTATCGTAAACTTCAGCATGGATTATACATAATGGAAGCAGCTTTGTGAGGGGGTCAACTATGACTCCCTTTTTTTACTTATCAAGGGTGAATTGATGTGAGGAGGATAATCGAATGAAAATTCTTGAATGGCAGCAGCAGTTAAGGTCAGATCAGTTAATCATTTTTATGCAAGAGTATAACAATCGTCGTAAGTCTCTGAAAATAGCGGTATTGTTATGGTTTTTTATGGGGGTTTACGGAGGCCATCGTTTCTATTTGGGTCAGCCTAAAAAAGCAGTGTTGCTGCTTCTTAGTTCGATCATTTTGTACCTTCTTCCATTGTGGTATGTTACGGATTTTTCGATGGGGTTTGAATCGAATGATTATAGTTGGGATGACGAAGAACAAGAAGCAACGAATCGAGTACTGATTATGATAGGAGGACTTGTTTGTATCCTCATTATTTGGATCGTGGAAGGTATCCGTTTGAAGAAAAAAGTTGCATCCATAAATGCGGAGATCGAGCAGGAGGTAATGAATATTATAAAGCGCATATAGTATACATGCCTATTCTTCATATAACCGTGTATATGAACACGAACTATTTTTATGTATCTTTAGCAGCTTTTTTCGTTGCTATTTGAGATCATTTTCTTCATTGATAGATTGATGATGGTATAATAAGGAATAAGTTGGAGATCGCATAAACTTGGGATAATCGAGGGGGAGCTATCGTGCGTTATATGGTTGGTATTGATTTAGGTGGTACGAATATCGTTTGCGGATTAGTGAATGAGCAGTATGAGCTTATTGATAAAGTGAAGCGACCGACCGAAACTGAGCTTGGGGAAGAGCATGTATTACAGAAAATGGCTTCGATGGTTGACGAACTGCTAGTTAAGAACGGAATTGAGCGAAGCAGTTTGATTGCGGTAGGAGCGGGTTGCCCTGGATTCATTGATCCCATTCGCGGTATGACTTTATTTGCAGCCAATTTGAAGTGGACGGACGTAGAAGTATCCAAGCGACTTGGAGAGCTTGTAGGTGTTCCTGTATTTATAGATAACGATGTTCGCATGTATGTGTATGGAGAGGCGATGAGTGGTGCTGGTCGTGATGGCAAAGTGGTTCTAGGTGTTACCATCGGTACGGGAATGTCTGCTGCAACGGTTGCCAACGGAGAATTGTATTATGGCAATCGATTTATGGCTGGTGAAATTGGGCATGTCGCCATGGATGGGGAGACTACACCATGCGGATGTGGGCTAATAGGTTGTGTGGAAACCGTCGTGTCTGCAACCGGCTTAGTTCGCCAAGCTAGAGAAGCGTTGGAGGCAGGTCGAAGTAGCATACTGCGTGAAGCTTATGAAGCTGGCAGCTTGACGGCAGCACTCATATCCGATGCATACGATCAAGGAGATGAACTAGCCCAATCTATTATGCAGCATACGGGTACCGTGTTAGGCAAAGCATTGGCGTATGCGATTACCGCTTACAGCCCGGATATTCTCGTTATTGGCGGTGGTGGTTCTTTGGCAGGAGAGCGATTGTTTGTGCCTGTTCGTGAAACATTGAAACGTCATGTATATCATGGTTACTTAGAGCAGTTAGACATTCGTCAAGGTGAATTGATTGATGATGGTGGTGTCATTGGTAGTGCAGCCTTCGCACGAACAAGATGGAGTCAACTAAACGCTGCTTCATCTCAAGCTACTGTCTCTACTTCAGCGACTGTACGTGATTGCCATGTCTAAGGCTGCTCCTTATTTACATACTGCTGCGACAGCTGAATTGCTGCATCAGCGCATCGTTGCAATATTCCGCGGTTATACGGGAGAGGCCGCTGATGAGGCCGCTGCAGCTTTAATTCGAGGTGGTATTACATTGTTGGAAGTGACGATGAATACAGATGGAGCTGCGGCTATCGTATCCAGATGGCGTGAACGCTTCGGGGAGCAGGTATTTATCGGTGCTGGAACGGTTATAGATGAAGAAACAGCACGAGAGGCTTTGGACAGCGGGGCGCAATTTTTAATTACGCCGAACTTGGATGAGAAAGTGATTGAACTTGCCCATAGTCGAGGAATCGACGTATGGCCAGGCGTACTGACTCCAACTGAAATGGTGCGTGCATGGAAGGCAGGGGCTCCGGTGTTAAAGTTGTTCCCGCTTGGTAGTCTCGGTTCAGAGTATATACGTGAAGTGCGCGGCCCGCTCGGTCATATACCGCTGATGGCGACAGGTGGCATTGATCTGCATAATGTACAGCAATATTGGACGGCAGGAGCGTCGGCATTCGGGCTTGGTTCCAAGCTTGTTCGCGGTGACTTTATTCGAGCGGCTGCATGGCAGGAGCTAGAGGAGCATGCATCTGAATGGGTGAATACGGTTCGTCATTTAACGTAGTTGAGGAAGATAAGAGAAATACAATAGGTTTGTTCACTAGACTATGTATAGTTGTAACCAAGCTGTCCTTGCTATGGAATATAGTTGAAAGAAGGCTAGGTAGTTATGCTGTTCATTAGCTTGTTTATCATTGCAGTCGTCATATTATTTCTTCTCTTTCTAATGGTTATTTGGCGCTTGTCTGTCAAAAGCCAATCGCCGCGAAGAATGCCAATTGAGGTACAGCCAACTGGAGAGTATGAATCGATTGAATTTCAGGGCAGCGCATGGTTAAAAGGCTGGCTGCTCTGGCCGACCAATGGGCAGCAAGAGCTTCGTAATGAACCATTGTCAGTCATTATTATTTCTCATGGCTGGGCTTCCAATCGCGCTCGAGTGCTGCGCTATGTGGAGCCCTTTCGAGCAGCAGGTCATGCCGTTATCGTCTATGATGTTGCAAGTCATGGAGAAAGCGGTGCAGTGAAGGCGCCATCTGCACTGCTGTTTCGTGATGACTTGCTTGCGGCAGTTCGCTATGCTCATAGTCGTCCAGAACTTGATGCTGCACGAATAGGCATCCTTGGTCATTCACTAGGAGGCTTTGGTGCGATGCTGGCGCTGGATGAAGGGCTAGAGGTACAAGCGATTGTAACCGATTCGATGCCGGCCAATCCGTTTACGATGATAACTGCTGAATTAAAGCGCAGAGGACTACCCATTTTCCCATTGGCACAACTTGTGCCGCGCATCTGGCTGCTGCGATCCCGAATTAATAGAGCAGACTTCGACGCTATTAATATTCGTGAGACGATCCTTCGCAATGAACGACGCGGTGCAGGAAGAGTGCCGTTGTATATGATCCATTCCATGGGCGATACGTTTATTCCACCGTCAGAATTGCAAGGGATTATAACAGACCTGCCTTATGAATTGCCTCATTTGTTCGTCCATACGAATGGGCACAGTTGCTCTGAACAGGACCCGGCATTTTGGGAGGCTGTCCTGCCTTTTCTTAATCAGCATGTAAAGCAAGTAGCAGTTTCTCCACATTATTCTGATAAATGTACGTCTTCGTAAGCACGATTGTGCCTGCGAGGACGTTTTTTTTGTAGAATTGGATTAATTTTCAGTCATTGCTCTCTGTTATTCGCCCTCTTTATAGACCATCAAGCTGCTAATCTTGCTTCGTGTTGTGCATAAGCTCTCCGATACGCTCAACGTATGAAAGACGTTGTCGAGTACTGCAAGATAGCGGGATTGGGAGTGACCAGTGGGCACTCCATAACGTGACAGTCTTCTTATACACACTATGCTACGCTATGGATCATCCTGCGATAAGGCTTGCCATAGGTGGAGGTGGCTTGATGAATCAAGAGGAAGAGAAGGCTTGTTCATTCGTTTGTTCGAGTAGAAAACAGCGGGTGTTGAAGCAGCGAATACACCGCTCACGGTGGGTACATCGAAGTATGCGTATGATGATAGCGACGCTTATTTTCGTATTGATGTGGAGCAGTTGTATATCGTGGCCGCATGTTGAAGCGGAGTCTTCATCCGTGAACCTGTCTGATGAGCACATGATGGAGAGTTGGATTGCAGAACGATTGGCGCAGCGGAATACAACGATTCAATTTAAGTACGAAGGATCGATTGACCAATTCAGCCAGATACTCACCGAGGTATTGAACGATGCTTTATATTCGAACCCGTTTATTCGGTATAACGTCAGCCGCTACACCTTTCACTGGAAATCATTCGGAAAAGGAGCGTTAGTATCCGTCTATGTTCAGTATCGAGAAACGTACGAGCAGTACCAACAAGTTCGTCAATATGCGAAAGAGCAAGTGGAACGGCTGGTTACACCTGGCATGAGTGAGGAGCAAAAAGTGAAAACGCTGCATGACTTTGTTGTGAGTCAGCTTGCTTATGATGCGACAATGACGAGGTTCACGGCCTATGAAGCAATTACGGTAGGAAGTACCGTCTGTCAAGGTTATGCTTTGTTATTGCAAGCGTTGTATGAGGATGCAGGGATAACGAGTCGCGTCGTTGAAGGCAATGCGGGTGGACAACTGCATGCCTGGAATATGGTTCAGCTTGATGGACAATGGTATCATGTGGATGCTACATGGAATGATCCGCTGCCAGACAAACGCAATCGTATTTTGCATACGTATTACTTGCTCAGTGATGAGGAAATTGGGCGTGATCATACATGGGACCGTGCAAAGTTTCCACAGGCAGTGCAATCGTATAAGAAGGGTTAAGACGTGACCGTTGAAAGCTTAACCAATCACATACTTGTTAAAAACGCTACCTTTCTCTTTATTTGAAAAAAGAAAGAGCATGGCCCGTTGTCTCCTTGGAGGTAACGGGCTATTTTTATTGGCTAAAAACTCGCACAGAAATCATTACAAAAAAAAGTGCTTGCAGGTGACGTTACGTCACCCCATATAGTGAATGTAAATCACATGAGACAAAGGAGTAAGGAACATGAAGAGCGGCGAAATGAACTGGAAAATACAAGATAACTGGACGTGGAAAGAGTTGGCAGCGCTACTTCTGCTAGAGTTTGGCTTCGTTATTGGGGTTATCAAATTTGTAGTAGCACCTATGTACACAAAGTGGCTCGGAAATGAATTATATTCGGGAACATTGATGGGGCTTACCATTGCCATTGTTCTACTACTAGGGGTGTACTTTATCGCTCTTCGTCCACAAAAGCTTTCTTGGAGTGAAGTAGGCTTGCGCTCATTTCCAGCAAAGGACTGGTGGAAGATTGTTGGCTGGACGCTGTTGTATCTTGTTGGCAGTGTAGTCGTTATGGAACTGACTGTGCTTTTAGTCGGAAATTCCTATGATAATCGTAAAACAGAGGCGATGCAGCAAAATGTAACGTTACTCGCTGTTTCGATTTCATTTATATCAGCAGCTATTATTTCACCGATTTATGAGGAAATTTTTTATCGAGGGTTCTTATATCGTTGGTTACGTACACGTCTTGGTATCGGTTGGGGAATCTTTCTAAGTTCGCTCATTTTTACAATTATTCACATTCCCACGTTTAATGCGATGCCGGTTAACTTCTTGTGTGGTGTTGTTACTGCGTGGGCGTACGAGCGGACTAATTCGATCTGGCCAGCAGTTATCATTCATGGCGCTGTAAATGCGATTGCAGTGCTGCTGACATCACTTGGATAATTAATATGATGCTCTAGATTCAAATGTTGAAGGGGAAAACTTGGAAGTTGCGTCGAATAAGAAATAGACAAAACAATATGGGGTGGGTATGTTGAACAGACGGCGCAAGTCATGTATAAAGACTATTAGCTATGCATTAGCGACGGCAGCTCTGATGACAATTGTATCGGGCTGCACAGAAGATAAGATTATAGAGGAACAACAAACGGCACAAATCGAAGCAGGGGCTATTAAGAAGCTGCGGGTTAGTAATCCATCGGGTGATCTTACGATAGTTGGTAGCGATCAAGTCGATAAAATAGAAGCGGTAGCAAAGATTAAACGTACGGAAAATGTACCGAGTGAAGCATTTAAGATGACGTTTACGGAGCGCGGGGAGGAAGCAGAGTTCGTTAATTCCTTGTCATCATCTTCATTTGGAATACATGTATTACACCAAATGGATATTACTTTATCAGTGCCACGGAAGATGGAGTTGGACATTGTCGATGAGTCGGGTGATATTGCCGTTTCTGGAATCACTGGACCTGTCTTGATTGCTGACCAATCAGGAGAGATGGAACTGAAAGATATTGAAGGTGCAGTCAAAATTACAGATGAGTCAGGTAATATTAAGCTCGAAGAAGTGAAGGGCGATCTTGAAATACTAGATGATTCTGGAAATGTAATACTTACGAATAACCAAGGAAATGTGAATATGAAAGATTCGTCAGGCGAGATTGAAATATCGAATCATAGTGGAATGATAGTGGTTGTCGATGATAGCGGCAATGTAAAGATTGATCAGGTAAAAGGAAATGTTACGGTAGAGGATGAAAGCGGAGACTTGCGTATTGAACAAATTGAAGGCGATGTTCGTATCGAGTCTGATTCGTCTGGAAATGCGACTATTGAGCGAGTGTCAGGAACAGTCCATAATAATAGTAATAAATAAATCGAGCCCGCATCTACTGTCAGTGACAGAGAGCGGGCTCTTTCTTATTCGGCCTTACGGCGTATTTGATGCATAATTAGCGTTCGTATCAGCTGTCATTAGCTATCAGCTAACTATTATTCTGGGCTATCCAGCTGGCATTGATCCAGTGGAATAACTTTTGTTTTAAATTTAATTTTGTAGCCGAGCCATACCGCAAGGAACAACGGAAGCCCAATATATGGCATCGCGATATCCAGCCAATGATAGTCTCCAGCGACGAGAATCGGTAGACTCTGTCCGATGACAACGACTAGACACAGCGCAAATGCGAACAATGGACCGAATGGGAACCAGCGTGCGCGATAAGCGAGATCTTCCAACTTGCGTCCTTGACTCACATAAGCACGGCGGAAGCGATAATGACTGATTGCAATACCGAGCCAAGCGATAAAGCCGCACATACCAGACGCAGACAATAGCCAGAAGTAAACAGCACCATCTCCGAAGAAAGAAGCTAGGAAAGCGAGCATACCGATGGAAGCTGTTAGCAAAATCGCATTTACAGGAACACCGCGTTTGCTTAGCTTGCCAAGGAAGCGAGGAGCTTTTCCTTCTTGCGCCAATACATATACGATACGAGCAGATGCATACATACCGGAGTTACCAGCGGACAATACGGATGTAAGAATAACCGCATTCATGACAGAAGCTGCAAATGCAATGCCTGCTTTTTCGAACACCAAGGTGAACGGACTCACACTAATATCCGTAACATCACCCATTAGTAGACGCGGATCTGTGTATGGAATAAGCATCGCGATCACAAAAATCGCTAAAATATAGAACAACAAGATGCGCCAGAAAATTTGACGGATTGCTTTTGGTACACTTTCACGTGGATTATCAGTTTCACCAGCTGCTATACCGACAAGCTCCGTTCCTTGGAACGAGTACCCTGCTGCCATAAATACGCCAAGTATCGCAAGTAGGCCACCATGGAATGGTGCGTCTCCAGTAGTAAAGGTATCGAATCCGATAAATCCTGTACGCTCACCGCCCATAATGCCAAAAATCATAAGTAGGCCGACGACTAGGAAGATAAGTACAGTACCGATTTTAATCATAGAGAACCAGTATTCCGATTCTCCGTAGCCTTTAACAGATAATAAATTCAACCCTACAATAATGCCAAGGAACAAGAAGCTCCATAAGAACGAATTCGAATCTGGGAACCAATACTTAATAATTAATGTAGCTGCTACTAGTTCAGATGCGATTGTAATTGCCCAGTTGAACCAGAAGTTCCAGCCAAGTGCGAAGCCAAGCGCTGGATCAACAAAGCGAGAAGCATAGGTGCTGAATGAGCCTGATTCTGGCATATACGTAGCGAGCTCACCGAGACTCGTCATTAGGAAGTAAACCATAATGCCTACAGCAGTGAAAGCGAGTAGTGCACCACCAGGTCCTGCTTGTGCGATTGCGCCACCGCTTGCAAGGAATAAGCCTGTACCGATCGAACCGCCTAGTGCGATCATCGTTAAATGTCTTGTTTTTAAATGCCGTTGCAATTTCTGATTACTATTCGTGTTACTCATAATGTTCGGCACACTCCTTAGATGTTAGGTAATAGTATGACCGAAAAGGTGCAAGTTGCCTCCGAAAATATAAAAAAACCGTCTAAGCGAAAATCGCTAGGACGGCTCTATATTCCGTCTCAACTAGCCCCTTGGTCAAGATAGCGCTCCATAGACGGACGGGTAATCCGAATATGGCAGTGCTGCGCCTTTCAGCAGCAGCCCCAGCCTGCAAGTTGGAAGTTAGAACCGTGCAGACTTCGGCGGTTGTTCCTTTCAGTGAAGTTCGTAGACGCTTCCCGTCTCCCTTCACCTACTATTAACATCCGCAACCTCTACCTCACCTTTGGAGTTGATGAGGATTTGAATAATGTTGTTGTTCATATGACAGAAATAATATACACAGTAGTATAAAGCAATCAAAGCAGTTGAGCAATATTGAAAATATTTACTGATAATTCAATAACAGCAATAAAGTAATGTATTCATAGCGTATAAGATTAATGACGGCTTAGCTGCTTCCAGTACCAAATGGCTAGCTGTGTCCGGTCGCGAAGCTCCAATTTCGCCAGTATTTCGGTCACGTAATTTTTGATCGTTCCTTCACTTAAAAATAAGGTAGAAGCGATCTCGCGATTGGACAAGCCGTTCGCGATATGCTGGATAATAGCTTGTTCCGAAGCGTTTAACTGATAATGAGCCCAGTTAGGCTGATTCAGAGCTTCTGTTTGCGATGCAGAAGCAGATGTCTCCGCATTAGAATGACGCAATAAATGTGCAAGTTTAAGCGCAACAGACGAATCCATAAGAACCGACCCGCTATGTACGGTGCGCACCGCTTCCATGAGGCGTGATGGATCGCTATTTTTGAGCAAATAACCACTTGCACCATGCCGCAGTGCATCGATAATATGCTGTTCATCATCGAAAGTGGTCAAAATAAGGACTTTCGTAGCAGGCCACAGTTGCTTGACGAGACGGGTTCCTTCTACACCATCGCCATTTGGCATCCTCATATCCATTAACACTACATCTACAGGCTCTTCAGCAACCAACGCTGCTGCTTCATGCCCCCCTCCACAAGTATGGATGACCGAAAAATCAGGTTGCAGCTGACAGATTAGCTTCAAGCTTTCACGTATAAACACATCATCATCGCAGATCATTAATCGAATACTCATCACAGTACCCCCTATTATCCAGCTTGTCCTGTCTTCATGATGAAGAGAGCAGCATATGCTCCTTGAATGGAAGCCGTGTAAACATTCGTTTCTTGCTCAAAGTGAAAGCACTAATCTATGTACTTATGCCGGATAGGTAAACTCGTTTGTATGCAGAACGTAGGCTTCAATATGACCTCGATATGTCCACCCAGTGTATGGGCTCTATCTTGCATGCCTCGAATTCCGATCCCATTTTGAATAGGCTCTAGCGGCAGCCGTCCATTATTAGATACTTGCAGTACAACTTGATTGTGCTCATAGTACAGCACGATGGAAGCCTTAGAAGCAGCACCGTGGCGAATGGCATTCGTCAAAGCTTCACGAGCGTTACGGTATAAAGCTATTTCAACACTGGGATACAACACATATGGTATGCCTTCCACCTGATAATCGACATAGAACTTAGGGCTTGCGTATTCCTGCTGCAGTCGCTCTAAGGAATAGGAATGAAGCCGATGATCAGAGGGCTTCAGCCTCTTTACCGTTGAACGCATCAGTTCCATGCATGCTGCCAGCTGCGAACGAACTTCGGTGAACAGTTTGAATGCTTGTTCTTGATTGGATGTGGAAACTTCAACGGAAGCATCCATCATCATTTTGAGACGAATAAATTGATGCCCCAATTCGTCATGCAAGTCATGTGCGATTCGACTTCGTTCCTCCGCCTGACTCATTTCTTCTATAGCTCGTGCGTAGTGAATCATGTCGTGGTTAGATTGCTGAAGTTCATACATTTGCTGGCGCAGTTGGTCATTTTGCATAATTAAATGCTGCTTTTCCCACTCATACTGTCTTAAGCCATATAAAAGAATCCCTATTACAATAGCCATCAAATTGAACTGAATGATAGCAGTCCATGAATAATTGCTAAGAGCAGACAATAATCCGACCCAGGATATAATAAAACCTTTTGCTAATAGGGAAGGATGCCATGACTTTGGTGCCGTTATCCATGTAGCAACAAACAGAAAGACCAGTAGAGCAGAAAACGTATATATCAAAACTAAGGAATAAATAAGTTCGAGCATAAAGCCAAGCTTTATCCATTGAGACGGTATCCACATTTGTCTGATTTGGGACAAGCCTAGGTAGAGGAATACATAGAAGAAGAACTCTTCTTGATCACTAAACCAATGGAAAATGTTATCGGTATAGAGTACAGCGATTGAAGTGACGATGGTAAGTATGAACTGAATGAGGACCGTTATGTGACGTTTCAACACCGTCCGCCCACCTCCATGGTTAATTATACCACAAACATACCTGTCCTCCTTTTCAATATGACTTTAGTCATGGTTAGAAAGTGACGAATTTGACCTGTTCGGAAGGACTATCCGAAGTACGATGAAATGGAGACGAGTAGTGGCAATGTCCATGATCAGGAGGAGTAGACGTTGACGATATTAAAAGTCGATCAAATTATAAAACGATTTAATCAGCATGTAGCCGTGGACCATTTGAGCTTTCAGCTTGAAGAGGGAGAAATTTATGGCTTGCTCGGTCCGAATGGGGCAGGAAAAAGCACGACAATTCAGATGATCGTCGGTTTGCTTCCGATTGATCAAGGCGATATTTGGGTTGATGGACATTCTGTTAAAAACGCTCCGCTGCGAACGAAGGCCAGTCTGGGGCTAGTTCCCCAAGATCTTGCTTTATATGAGCAAATATCAGCAAGAGACAACGTGCTGTTCTTCGGCAAGTTGTACGGGCTTAAAGGGAAACAACTGCAAGAGCAGACGGATGAAGCCTTGGCTCGTGTAGGATTAACGGAGCGGCAGTATGATAAGCCTGCTTCGTTCTCTGGTGGAATGAAGCGACGACTTAACATTGCCTGTGCAATTGCACATAGGCCGCGCATCATCATTATGGATGAGCCAACGGTAGGAATCGATCCTCATTCTCGTAATCACATTTTGGAATCGGTCCGCAAATTGAATGAAGATGGATCTACGATCATATACACGAGTCATTACATGGAGGAAGTATCCGCAATCTCAACACGTATTGGCATTATGAACGAAGGACGGCTAATTGCACAGGGTACAGAGGAAGAACTGAGACAGCAGATTGGATCGGACGATAAAGTATTGGTTGAAATAGTCTCTGTTACCGATCAACAGGTGAGTGAAGCTGTAGTTGAGCTTAAGCGCCATCCGTCTGTTCTTCAGGTGACAGAGCAGGGAACATCCTTGGAATTAGTGCTGCCACATAGGGAAGAGAGCTTACAGGATATTTTGTTTATTTTAAGCAAACATTCTGTTTCTGTTCGCTCCATTGTACGCGAGCAGCCAAGCTTGGAGACGTTGTTCCTTACTCTGACAGGGAGACAGCTACGTGACTAGGGGGAGATACAGATGCGTTGGTTAACGATTGCTCTTCATGAAATTCGAATGAACTTTTCTCAAAAAAGCATTATATTCGTTATTTTCATTATGCCGCTAATCTTAATATTTGTACTTGGTTCCTCCTTGTCGGGGATGAATATGTTCAAACAATCGGATGTTGAAGTAGAGCAAGTAAGCGCTGGTGTTGTAGTGGGGGGGAACAGTCCGTTGCAGCAAGCATTTGATGAGTGGACAGAGCATGAAAAAGTGAAAGAGTATGCAGCTTTTAAGCGATATGAGACGGAAGAGGAACTGCGTCGCGATGTGAAAAATCAGATCATTGAGTATGGCGTTATCGTGCCATCCCCCTCGCAGGGGTCTGAGCAAATCTCGATTACAGGTATTCAAGGCACGCTTACGATCACCAACCTAACGATGGAAACGCTGATCGGTTCCTTTAACGCTGAGGTAGGAAAAACAATAGCAGCCATGAAACGCGGGGTTGATCCCGCCAAACTGGAAGAGCTTAGCGCAGTAGAAGCGGCTGCTTCTCCAGTTGCGGAGGCAGTGATCGTCAAGGTGAATTCATCTAATACAAAAATGGTATCTGCCATTCAATATTATGCTGTAGCGATGCTAGTCATGTTCTCATTGTATACAGGGCGAGGACTTGCAGAGTCCTTGTATCATGATCGTCTTAATCAAACCCTGCACCGCACATTGGCATCACCTATACGTATGGTTGATTTCGTAGGCGGTAGAATGTTGGGGCATTTCCTTTTTGGCATGCTTCAATCTGCATTTATTATTGGATTTTCATCATTTGTATATAGTGTGGATTGGGGTTATTCCACACTAGTGACGCTCGTAGTATGCGCGCTCGTGTTAACTTGTTCCTTGAGCTTAGGATTGATCGCGGCAACTTGGTTCAAATCCCAGCAGGCAATGAAAACGTTTCTTGAAACGGTCATCGTATTTATGACGGCAGTTAGTGGAGGTTTTTTCGTCATAACGGCTATACATGAAAGTGTAGGCCGATTCACGCTATCGTATTGGGCGATGGAGTTATTGACTAGCGTAATGAAAGGCGAGAGTTGGAGTGAAATGTTGTTCGGATTAAGTGTACTAGCAGGAATTGCCTGTGTGCTGCTTACATTTTCTCTTATTTTCGTACGAAAGGCGGTAGTACGATGAACGCGCTCAAAATTGCACAGTTTTATATCCATCGGATATTATTGAACAAACGCGCATGGTGGCTCACCTTCGTTCTGCCGACGGTGGTCGTGGTCTTTATGATGATTACAACGATAAGGAGTATTATCCCTGTCGTTGTCTGGTACGACGAAGATCAATCCGCATGGTCTAAACAATTAAAAATCCAATTGGATGAGCGCTTTGACGTTATTCAAGCAGTTGATCATAGCGAGATGCAGCAAAGTGCCGAAGAATCAGGCTTTGGAATATTTATTCCTGCTTCCTACAGTGAATCTTTGATGGGTGGAGGAACTCCACAAGTCGATATGTACCAAAAAAGTTTGAGTGAGCAGTCCGCACTTGTAAAGCTGGCTGTAGAACAGTTTGTGCAAGAGCAGCAGCTTTTCCTGTCGGATATGGAACGGTTTGAACATGGTAAGAAGCCTTCTTCAGAACATATGGAGAAGCTATATGAACAATACTTGCAGGAAAGGCCTGTATTAGAAATTGAATCGGGCAAATCAGCTTCTTCCGTCTCGATGCGAATGGCTATGGGCATCTTCCTTATGTTTATTTTTATGAATGCACTACAGGCGGTTAGCGTCATGATCGAAGATCGGCACAATCGCACCATGCTTCGTACCTATGCAGCACCTGTAAGAAATACAGAAATATCTTTTGGTTATTTCATGGGGGCATTTGTAAACGGAACGATACAAATATCAATTGTATTGGGGATCGTCCATCTTGTTCTAGGATCTCGTATCTCTACTTCGATTGGAGCACAATTTCTATTATTGGAATTGTATTTGTTAGCGATACTAGGAGCGCTTTGTATGGTTAGCGCCTTCTTAACGGATATGAAGCGATTCACACAGGTTGGGTATGGAATTATTGTTCCTACATGTATGATTGGAGGATGCTTCTGGCCTGTCTATATTATGGAGCCGTATATGCAGCGCATATCCTATTACGTTCCTCAACGTTGGGTGTTGGATGCCATTGATAAGCTGGAGGCGGGAGCTGCATTTGAGGCGGTTCTGCTGCCTATAGGTATTTTACTTTTATTCACGATTATTTTCCTCGGGGTGGGAGTATCTACGTTCCGTCCAGCTGTAAGAGAGGGCTAGCTGTGCAACCAGCAAGCGAAGGAAGAAATCAACTGCAAAGTGTTATATATTGTAAATTTGATGGAAAGGTCTTCTATACATTTTTGTCGAATTACCGATATATATAGTATGGGCATCTATGGAAACTACTAATCGGAGACAAAGGGGTAAGGGCCTTGAAACTCAATCTACGCACATGGACAATTGGCAACTCACTTAAGAAGAAAGTTTCAGTAGTTATTTTCACACTTATTTTACTACCTACTATTGGCCTTATCTGGATGCTTACGAACAGCGCCACAAATGAATTGTCTAAATCTCAGAAGTCGCAAGTTACAAAAATGTCTCGAACGATGACAGAATCCATTAACGCGATGTTCGATGACTACGTATTTGCTTTTCAAGCCTTGGAGAAATCATTGCCGGATATCCGAACGAATGATGCTCAATTGCAATTTAGATTGACCACGATGGATAAAGACACTGATAAAATTCTTGCCTCCTATGTAGTGCTCGATGGCAGACTGCATCATAGTGATGGTGTGCAAGGAGCAGAAGACTATAATAAACAGCCGTGGTATACCGAAGCGTTAGCCCAGCCGGGCAAGATTATTACTTCCAAAGTCCGTAAGGATAGTGAAGGTAGGATGGTCATTACGTTCTCACGCACATTGAGCGATGGCAGCGGTGTAATGGGGCTGGATGTAAATACACTACGATTGGCAGAGATGGCTTCGAGCTTTAAGATTGGCGAAAATGGATATATTGCACTTTTGGATGAATTTAATCAAGTTATTGTACATCCAGATCATCCACCAGGTTCAATCCTGGAAGGAGAAGCGTATGCTGCTCTAATGGCGTCCCCGCAAGGAGAGCTGATGGTGGACGATGAGCAGACTGAAATGTTTGTCTCCTTTAACCGCGAAAATAAGTTGAAGCTTAATGTCGTTGGTGTTATGGATGAAGGGGAGATTAAACAAGTACAGAATCAACTGTATCGAGAAGCGCTTCTCTATTTGGGACTTATTTTACTGTTTATATCTATCGGCGTAATTGCCTTTATTCAATCGATTCTACTGCCTGTTATTCGTCTTCAGCAAATGTCGAAGCGAATTGCGGATGGTGAGTTGGATGTGAAGGTAAACACGAGCCAGCGTAATGATGAGATTGGGATGTTGGAGAGCCAATTCAATACAATGGCATTGTCACTAGCAAATGTAATGCGAGAGCTTCGGGATACAGCGAATACATTAGCCGCTTCCTCGGAACAGTTGTCAGCTAATTCAGAGGAGAACGTAGCATCGCTTCAACAAGTAGCTGCTTCTTATGAAGAGATTAACAACCGTTCGGATAGTATGAAAAGGGAGCTGTCAGGTGTAAATGAGATGGCCGCTCAAGCCGACGGTAAACTGCGGAGTGTCGTCCAACTTGTACAAAATTCTGCTGTGAATGCGAATCAGATTCGATCTTGGGCAGTGGAAGGGGAGCATTCCTTACGTGGCGTGAATGAACAGATGTCAACGATTATGGATAACACACATCAGGTTCAGACGGAAACGGATGCTTTACAGGAGAAATCCAAGGATATACAAACGATCGTCGGATTTATACAGAACTTGTCTCAGCAAATTCACCTGCTTGCGTTGAATGCAGCCATTGAAGCTGCACATGCCGGTGAGCAAGGTAGAGGCTTTGCAGTTGTAGCGAACGAAGTTCGCAAATTAGCGGGACAAGCCCAGCAGGCGACGGAACAAATTACGGCAATAATCGAAGAGATTGGCATTCGGACAGATGCAGTTGCACAAGCGATGGTCGAAGGATCAGAGTCGGTTAACAGTGGCAAACAGCTCACGAATTCACTTACAGAGCGTTTGACAGAAATGTTTGAAGTGATTCAGGCGGTTAGCGAGCAGTTGACTAATGCAGCTGCGGTGAGTGAGGATCTGGCACACACGAATCGTGAAATGATACATTCATTCGACGAGTCGCTTGAAGTGACGGAAAAAGTAGCCGCAGAGATTGAGACGTTGGCTGCGGTAAGTGAGCAGCAAAATGCGGCGATGCAGGATATTGCTGCTTCTGCTAATCATTTGGCTTCTATTGCGGATGACTTGCAGCAGGTGACAAGTCGCTATAAGTTGGAGTCATAAGGATATTTAGTAGGTGTTTTAAAAGAACAGGTGGTAACCTGTCGAAGAGCTTATTAAGTAAGTGGTGTGCACCCTTAGGTATGGATATAGGGTTATCCTATGTTAATCCATGACACAAATTAAGGGTGCTTTTTTGATTTTATGCTGTAGTAAATGGAAATGATATGGGTGCTCGACAGAATGATGTTTATGATGGTCAGTGTGACGGAGCCATCGTTGTTAATGGCACGAATGAGTTGATATATACCTAGAATAAGTCCTGAAAATCCACATATAAATACAAGCCAAACATTGAATCTAGGCATTTTTTCACCTCATTTTTATTAGGTTGTAACGACTGAAAAGATAGTTGGCATTGAAAAAAAGCTGACGTCGGTTGAGTATCGTCGTCAGCTTCGTTCTTTCATGATTGGGTATGTTATTTACGTTTTCTACTTACGTAGAAACTTGAAAAGTCAGATTAATCGCGAGCGCGCGTCATTTGCTGCCAAACGGTACCCGCTGCTTCTTCGCCAGATTGGATTCGTTCCAACGCCATCCGTGATTGCAAGGCAACCTCGAACTCAGCATCTTCCTGAGCGTCCGTTAACGCTTGTACAGCACGCTCATCCCCGAGATCATACAGGTAACGGGCAGCACGCCAACGTACAAGCTTGTTCTTATCTTTCAACGCGATAATCATCGGTTCCATCGCTTGAATATCACCGATATCAGATAGTGTATCTCCGGCTGTTCGTCTTACACTCACAGAAGCATCCTTTAAAGCGTGGATCAACAGTGGCATAACCTCGTCTGTCTTAATCTCCCCAAGATATACGACAACTTGGCGGCGAACTTGGCTGTGCTCATCTTCGATCAGCTTCTCCAACAGCGGCAAATTAGCTTCCTCTGGCTCCAACTGTTCCAATGCAGCATAGCGTTTGCGCCAATCGCTATCTTGAAGTCCAGCTTCGATTGCAGCTTGATCCCAAGCGATGCGCTCCTCAACGAATGGTTCGTTGGATTGCTTCGACTCGATTGCTTGCTTGATGACAGACTGAAGTCTCTCATCCGTGTATGTTGCCTCGAGTTCTTGCTCAACTTCACGTGCAATCGTCGGAAGATCACCGTAGCGAGTGCCATATTCGCTAAGCTTGCGCTCTTTGATCAAGGTCGCACTGGCAACTTCTTGCACAGCCTTCACAAACCGTTCGCTAAGGCCAATACGCTCTTCTTGCCCGCCTGCTTGGACACGAATTTGCATCGGGATTCCACGGAAATATTGCACATATACATGTGCCTCTCCGAAGCTATAGTTTCCAGGCTCTTCTTCAGATGCAGAACCTTGTTCATGAGACCAGCCAAATATATCTTGAACTTGACGTAAGATGACAGCCCAATCGTGACTTGGCTTGCGATCGAGCGCAATAAAGTCAGCAGTATGGAACAGGCTCTTTACGCCGTCAATTTCTAATAATTGTTGAATCAAACGAGGCGCATTTTGTTTGTGCTCGGGCGTATACGTACGTCTAACGCCTTCTTCCAGTCGCTCGTCCAAGTCAAGCTTCATACTATTTGGACTTGGTGTAGGTTCGATACGAATGAGTTTCATCTATGATCCTCCTTACTTGATGCGAGTACATTTATTGTACATGAATGAGCGTGAGGCTACAATGAATCAAGTAAACGAAGTAGGGGTATAACGTACTTAACAAGCATATTGGGATGTCGTTGGAAATGACGTTCCTCACATGATACGATAGTACAACGATGAGTGTCAGTGATAATGCCTATTGTGTATCGAATTCGCGAGCTGTTTGTACTCGTATAAATTTGATTGATTAATCGGTTCGTTATTTTATAATGAGTTTACTCATTTTTAGATGAAAATATAGAACGTTAGTGCGTGTAAGGAAAATATGGTTAACATAAAGAACGGAGAGGTGAAGGCATGTTACGCTCTAGAACAACTCGGAAGTATCACAATATGGATAACGTTATGACCGAGAAGACGTGGAAGCAGTTCAAGCGTTGGCGTTCGGAGCGACGTTTGCGTCTCCGCAAGAAGGACTATTCCTACGTCATTCCTCATGTGGAGCCTAATTTGGCTGCATTGAACGACAATCGGTCGAATACGACGATTACTTGGATTGGTCATTCTACTTTTTTATTGCAAATCGGTGGACTGAATATCGTTACTGATCCGGTATGGGCGATGAAAATGGCATTAGAGAAAAGGCTAAGCCCTCCAGGTATTCCGATACAGGACATGCCGAAACTGGATGTTGTACTGATTTCTCATTCCCATTATGACCATTTGCATGTTGCGTCTCTTCGTCAGGTCGTTACAGAGCAAACGATTATTATTGTTCCTGCTGGACTAAAAGGGAAATTGGCCCGTAAAGGATTCCGTAACATTGTGGAGCTGAAGTGGTGGGAATCGATCCAAGTTGATCAAGTTTCCATAACATTCGTGCCTGCTCAACACTGGACTAGGCGCTCTTTGACCGATATGAATCGCTCGCACTGGGGTGGATATGTGCTGGAACGCGGGGGGCATGTGAATGAGAACGAACCGCTCGCAAATCTAGAAGGATCCCAGGAAACAGAGGAGAAGCGAAATAACTATAAAACAGATGCTGTGAAGCATGTAGATGATGTAAGCACGCTCTACTTTGCTGGGGACAGTGGATACTTCCGCGGGTTCAAAGAAATTGGAGAGCGGTTCGATATTGATGTAGCCTTGATACCGATTGGCGCTTATGAGCCAGAATGGTTTATGAATGCGCAGCATGTTAATCCAGAAGAAGCGGTGCAAGCATTTCTAGATGTACGTGCTAAGCTGATGATACCGATGCATTACGGCGCTTTCAAATTGGCGGATGATACGCCAAAAGAAGCGATCGACCGCTTAATGGCAGAGCGAGAGCGTCTAGGTATCGAGCCTGAACGTGTACGCTTACTTATGTTAGGTGATCTGTGGGAGGGAACGCAGCTGCCTATAATATCGGAATCGGATAGTGAAGCGTAATACAGTTGCCTGTGGAATCGGGTAATGAACCATTTTGCCGAAGTATTGGCAGTATATAAAAGCAACAAGTTAGAAGTTGGGCTTGAAGGGTTAGCAGGCCATAAACTGTATGCTGAGAGCAACATGGACGGACCTGTGGGCAACGTACTGAAAGTTAAGTGTTGAGTACAATCTAAAAGCTTCTAGTTGTATACTGAACTTTAAATAATAGGGCTATCCTACAGCAGCTTGATCGATCCAGTTGCTTAGGATAGCCCTATTTGTTAGTGTTTGAAGCTAGTGATTGTGTACAATTGTTATAGCATCACTTACATAGTGAGCTACGAATTACATAAGAACACTAACGGGTTCTTAGCAATAGCAATATTTGAATTACCGCTTCGTTTTATGGCGCTGCGCAGCTTTCACATGTTTAGAGAGCTTTTTAGCCCCTTCATTCATAACCCGTCTAGCCTGTGAGTTTTCGCGGCGCTCTGCATAAGCCAGTTCACGTTGGAGCTTGCGATAAGCCTGCAAGCGACTTGGCTCCAATTCACCTGTTTCGATAGCAGTGTTTACTGCACAGCCGGGCTCCTGTTCATGACAGCAGTCGCGATAGCGGCAATGTTCAGCGAACGATTCAACATCTTGAAACGTTTGCGTAATGCCAAGACCTGAATCCTCATCGGTTCCTGTGGTGAGTCCAACCTCGCGCATACCAGGCGTATCAATGAGCCACGACCCGTTAGGAAGTGCCATTAGTTCGCGATGTGTCGTCGTATGGCGGCCTCGATTGTCGTCTTCACGTACAGCTTGCGTTGCCATCCTCGTGGAGCCTGTTAGGGCGTTCGCGAGTGTGGATTTGCCCACTCCGGAAGAACCGACGAGTACGACGGTGGAGCCGGGGGCGATATAGGCAAGCAGGCGATCCATGCCTATGCCGTTCTGTGCCGACACGGTGAACACTTCGGCACCTGGCACTGCCTGCATCGCCTGCGCGACGAACGCGGATTCTTCCGCAGCGTCAGCGACTGTGTCTGCTTTGGTGAGCACGACAGCTGGCATAGCCCCACTGTCGTATGCAAGCGCGGCATAGCGCTCCAGCCTCCGCGGCTCGAAGTCGCTCGTCATCGATGTGACGAGCAATGCCGTATCGGCATTAGCCGCGACGACCAGTGCGTCGGACCGCGATCCCGCGACTTTGCGCGCGAAGCGCGTGCGCCGCGGCAGCACGCCTGCGAGCACTGCGCGGCCATCGGCCGGCCGTGGGACGACAGCAACCCAGTCGCCCACAGCCGGCCAATCCGCGGGCGTCAGCATGCTCGCCCGCGCTTGGCCTGACGGCTCGGCGAGCCATTCGCCGCCGGCGCCGAACACGCGGTACCGGCGCTTGTGCGATAGCGCCACGCGCGCCGGTACCCATGCGTGCCCGTAGCGGCGATGCACCGCTTCGGGCACGGACTCCTCCCAAGCACGCCATGCTGCGTCCCAGGACTCGTCCCAGCCAAGCGCCGCTAGCGTGTAATTCACTGCTCCTATATCTTCAAATTTTAAAATATTCGTATGGTTATTCTCGTCTGTACGATTTGTTGTCTGTTCATGTGATTCATTCGCATTAAAATTAAATTGGCTCAATGTGATTCTCCCTTTGTGTGTTGGATTAGACATAAGTGACAGAACGACACAAGTAAATGGGAGAATCCCGCTTGGATACACCTTAGCGGTAATGTTGCTTTTCCTTTACGTGCAGCACGTATTCAAACAATTGGGTTTGGTATGACGACGATCCCTGTCTTTCATAGTCAGGCAAGCATCATGATCATACATTCGGTTGCACGAAGTGCTAAGGGGCCAACGGAATCTCCCTCATATTAAAAACGCTTCTCATATAACATCACTCACTTTCTTGTTAGATACTTTATTATAGCTTCTGTAAAATAACATGGAAAGATGTGTATTCCCAAATAGGTTTACAGTAGAGCTACTTAAGTGGGGCATCGTACTATTTGAATATATGAATCGTTCTGATCGAGTTGATGGACCGAACTGACAAAAATGCAGTTATTTTAACTGGAAATGTCCGTATTTGAGGTCTTTTGGACAAAAGTGCATTTATTTTAGCGACTTTTCCCGTTGATAGCGCCTAATCGATAAAAATAACTGCATATTTGTCTTCATTTATGGGTAAATGACGTTTTCTGCATCATATAACTGCACTTTTGTCCATACCATCCTAAATTTGTACTTAAAAGTGAAACTACTCGCCCATCTGACGTAGTTCCACGCTGAATTAGCTATTTGATAATGATTGACTTGCATCATGATAAGCTCCCTTGCATTTATTTTTTCTCCAAAATGCTAACAATAATAATCAATATTTGGCATTCATTTTGTTTCTATTTGGTTTCATGCTTTTTTCAATGAAATGTGTTATAATGTTCGCTTAAGACTATTAAGAATAGGGGACGGTTTAACGATGATTAATACGACAGGCGTTACGCTTCGTTACGGCAAGCGCGCATTGTTCGAAGATGTGAATATTAAGTTCACGCCGGGCAACTGCTACGGGCTTATCGGTGCTAACGGTGCTGGAAAATCGACCTTTTTAAAAATATTATCTGGTGAAATCGAGCCAAACAGCGGCGATGTACACATTGCGTCAAGCGACCGCTTATCTGTATTGAAACAGGACCATTATGCATATGACGAGTTCAAAGTACTTGATACAGTCATGATGGGACACGAGCGCCTCTACTCGATCATGAAAGAGAAAGACGCTTTGTATGCAAAGACAGACTTTACTGAAGAAGACGGTATGCGTGCGGGTGAGTTGGAAGGCGAATTCGCAGAGCTTAACGGTTGGGAAGCTGAGTCTGATGCAGCAGAGATGTTGATCGGTCTAGGCATTCATAGAGATTGGCACGACAAGCTTATGTCCGAAATCGATGGCAGCGAGAAAGTTCGCGTTCTCTTGGCGCAAGCTTTGTTCGGACGTCCGAACATCTTGCTTCTCGATGAGCCGACGAACCACTTGGATCTAGAATCCATTAAGTGGTTGGAGAGCTTCTTGATGGATTATGAAGGAACCGTTGTTGTGGTATCTCATGACCGTCACTTCTTGAACAAAGTATGTACGCATATTGCTGATATTGACTTCGGTAAGATCCAACTTTATTCGGGTAACTATGACTTCTGGTACGAGTCCAGCCAATTGGCACAAACGATGATGCGTGACCAGAACAAGAAGAAGGAAGAGAAGATTAAGGAATTGCAGGCGTTCATCCAGCGCTTTAGCGCGAATGCATCCAAGTCCAAGCAAGCAACTTCTCGTAAGAAAATGCTCGACAAGATTACACTTGACGACATTCGTCCTTCGAACCGTAAATATCCGTTCATCAACTTCAAGTCTGACCGTGAAGCTGGTAAACAGCTATTGACGATCGAAGGCTTGTCCAAGACAGTTGAGGGCGAGAAGCTGTTCGAGAACTTGCACCTTATTGTTAATAAAGGCGACAAGATCGCACTTGTTGGACCAAATGGTCTAATCAAAACAACATTGATGCAAATTTTGATGGGTGAAGTAGAACCTGATGCTGGTACATTCAGCTGGGGAATTACAACATCGCAAGCTTATTTCCCTAAAGACAACTCGGTATACTTCGATGGCGTCAACGATTCCTTGGTAGACTGGCTTCGTCAGTATTCCAAAGACCAAGACGAAACATTCTTGCGTGGATTCCTAGGACGCATGCTATTCTCAGGCGAAGAAGCGTTGAAGAAAGCAAGCGTATTGTCCGGGGGAGAGAAAGTTCGTTGTATGTTGTCCAAAATGATGATGACAGGTGCAAACGTGCTTCTGTTGGATGAGCCAACGAACCACTTGGATTTGGAATCCATTACAGCGCTCAACAATGGACTTATCGACTTTGATGGTACGATGTTGTTCACGTCTCATGACCATCAGTTCATGCAAACGATCGCGAACCGTATCATTGAGATTACGCCGAACGGTGTTATCGACCGTGTAATGTCTTATGACGAATACCTTGAGAGCGATGAGATCAAAGAACTTCGCAAGAAGTTGTACGCAGAATAGAAGTACGTAGCAGTTCATAAATTTCTACTCTGTATCTCGAAGCTAACTAATATATAGCTTAACGGTAACGGTAATGGTATTGCAGCAGTAAGCGGCAATACATGCAGTGCAGTGACTCAAGCAAGTGTAGCAGATTAATTTCTTAGGGAAGACGCTCCGCTTCAAGGCAAGTCGAAGCAGGGGCGTCTTTTTTTTGTTGCTTCATTTCAAATGAGTTACCGGTAACTCAAAGAATTGGCACCGACGATTAACATGTTGCTGCATAAAGTCCGCTACATAAACAATAAGGCAGCCCTTCTCAATATGTTAACTCGATGCTCATGTTTTGTTTCATGATTTTCGGCAGGATCAACTGTGTCGGATGATTATAAATGCTGGGCGATGTTTACACTATCCTTAAGGATGATGTGGCTGTTATTTTGTGTATTTGCTTTATTTATAGCTGAGAAATGATGTTTGCTTTCTTTTTTTGCTTTATACAAATAAATAATGATCAGTTCGTGTTAGCGATAGAAGGGAATATAAGATATGGATATTTTATTGGCTCTTGTCCCCGCGTTATTCTGGGGAACGTTATTGCTTGTCAGCTCCAAACTTGGAGGTAAAGCACATCATCAACTCGTCGGTATGACATTTGGTGCTCTATTGTTTGCGATTGGAATTTATCTATTTAAGCAGCCTGAATTATCTACAACGATATGGATTGCTGGTATTATTTCTGGTGTATGCTGGGCACTTGGTCAGTACAATCAGTTCTCTGCGGTTCAATATTTAGGGGTATCTCGTACTGTCCCTATCTCGACAGGTATGCAATTGGTCGTAACGACATTGTTCGGAGTTATCGTGTTCGGTGAATGGTCTACGACAACTTCCGTCATACTAGGAATTATTGCGATTGTCCTTCTTATTATCGGAGTTGTATTTACCGTTGTGGAAGACAAGCAAGCGAATGCACAAGGAACGCAGATTAGTGGCGGCAGTCAGATGAAAAAAGGAATTGTGCATCTGGTTATCTCCACAGTCGGTTTTGTTGGATATGTTATTATACTTCGCTGGTTTGAAGTGGACGGCTGGGCAGCTATTCTGCCGCAAGCAATCGGTATGGTGCTCGGTGGACTGTTATTAACGTTGAAACATAAGCCATTTAACAAATACACATTCCGCAACATCCTGACAGGTGCTTGGTGGGGAGCTGGTAACCTTGCCTTGCTTCTATCGATCCCGCTTATCGGCGTAGCAACAAGCTTCTCCTTGTCACAAACGGGTACGATTATTTCTACGCTGGGTGGTATCTTCCTACTAAATGAGAGGAAGTCCAAGCGTCAAATGGTATTCGTTATTATTGGCTGTTTGCTTATCGTAGTAGGCGGCGTAATGATCGGATTTACAAAGGAATAGCAACATCAATATAGAACAGAGAGGTTCTCTTTCGTCTTACCGGACAAAGGGGAACCTCTTTTTTTGCTTTCTACTATTAAAATAACAGATTAGGAGCAATAGAAACGTCATTTGGCATGGCGTCTACGACAATTGTGGCTAGGAATGTATTTGTCTTCAGATCGAAAACGTGCACGATATTTTCTGAAAACGTAGTGATATAGGCTTTTGTACCATCTGGTGTGATGGCAATCGAGCGTGGGCCGTTGCCAAGGGGGATCGTTGCATTGTTCATAAGCGCATTTGTGATTGTGTTAATGACTCGAATTTCGTTTGTTGTAGATGCAGATACATACGCCTTCGTACCATCTGGTGTAATCGCAATATCAAATACCCCCGTACTAGGGGACAAATTTATTGTAGTAATGATAGAGTCAGTAGCTGTGTCAATGACGACGACATTATTGGTATTCAGGCAGACGAATACTTTGCTGCCATCTGGCGTGGCAGCGATGTTGAATGGACTAGCGACAAGCGGTATTGTCGTGATGACAGACAGCGTATTGGTATTGATGACGGTAATGCTGGGACCGCTGAAGTCAGTCACGTAAGCCTTGCTGACAGGTAAGGAAAAAGCTACTGCAAATGGGTTGAGTCCAGTAGGTATAGGAGCGCCTATCGTCATATTCGTATCGACATCAATCACGACCACATTGTTTGTCATCGCATTCGTTGCATAGACTTGGAGACCATCAGGTCTCATTACTACACTTTGTGGGAGGCCTCCGGTTGGGATCGATATGATCAACGCGCTGGTCGTCGTATCAAATACATCGATCACATTTGAACCTTGAACAGCTACATACAGACGTGTTCCATCTGGTGTTGAGGTAGAGACAGAAGCTATAGCTGGATCAGTCGTTAAGGATTCTACTACTTGATTCGTAGAGGTATCAATAACCGTGACCCTAGTTGAACTAGTGGAAACGTAAGCAAACAAGGGAGTAGGAGCGATAGTAGGGACGCTAAGTGTACGAATGATGTTGTTATCTGCATCATATAGCGTGACATGCACAGCGATATCATCTTCACCAGGTCCGCTGCTAATGACCCTTACCCCAAAGGCACTGCCTAACTCAACGAGCCCAGAAGATAAAGTGTTATTTGGGTTTCCTCTAGGCTGGAGTTGATATAAGTTTGTAAAAAATAGATTGTTATTCTGCGTGCCGAACACGAGTGGAGGTAGTTCATACAGCTGCATACTTACATTTGTTGTAAATAGACCTGTGTTCGCGGCACTGACTTCTGCGAATGCGGCGCGCCCCGTCTGGTTATTGTTGAGCGGTCCTGAATCATATATTGGCATTATTCCACCTTCCTTATGATGAGCAGAAATTAGAATAATAAATTTGGTGAGATGGCGATATCATTTGGTCCGTCATCGACAGGAATGACACCTATAATGGCATTCGTTTTCAAATCGATAGTTTTAACGGTGCTTGTAACGGTAGTCGTAATGTATGCCCTTGTACCATCTGGTGTAATAGCAATCGAACGAGGGCCATCACCCAGCACGATAGTTGCGTTCGGAATGGTGTTATTTGTAACGGTGTTTATGACCCTAATGTCTCCTGTTACGGTTGTCGTCACATACGCTTTTGTACCATCAGGGGTTATTGCGATATCAAATACGCCTACGCTCGGCGATAAACTGATCGTTGTGATAACGGCATCCGTCAACGTGCTAATAACGACGACATCGTCTGATTGCAGACAAGCGTATACTCGACTTCCATCTGGCGTAGCGGCTATACCAAATGGGTTATCGGTGAGCAAGATCGTTGTAATGACAGCGAGCGTATTTGTGTCAATAACGGTAATGCTCGCATTGCTAGAGTTCGTGACATAAGCTTTGCCTGCACTTAAAGCAAACGCTACTGCCAACGGAGCAGCTCCTGTTGGTGGGGCGCCTATCAGAGTGTTTGTAGCAACATCTATTACGTCGACGTTATTCGTAACGCTATAAGTAATATACATGTGGAGACCGTCGGGTCTCATGAACACACCGGTAGGAGTTCCAGCTGCCAAAATCGAATCAATGACCGTATTGGTGGTCGTGTCATATACATTTACAACATTTGATCCCGCAACAGACACGTAGAAGTGGGTGCCATCTGGTGTAGAGGTTGAACCAGTAGCTATGTCTGGAACCGTTGGTATCGTTGTCACTACTTGATCGGTGGAGATGTCTATAATCGAAACACTAGGTCTACTCGTGGCAACATAGGCGAGCAAAGGGGTAGGTGCTGTAGCTGGAACGTTTATGTTGCGTATAATACGGCTGTCTGCATCGTAGAACGTTACATGAACCGCGACATCATCTTCACCTGTTCCACTGCTAAGGACGCGAACACCAAAGGCACTGCCCAAGGCAACAAGTCCGGAGGATACCGTATCATTCGGGTTGCCTCGTGGTTGGAGGTAGAACAAACTTGTAAACAGAGGGTTGTTCGTCTGTGTGCCAAAGGCGAGCGGAGGCAGTTCGTATAGCTGAATGCTCACGTTGGTAGGAAGGCGGCCAGCATTAGCCGCACTGACTTCTGCGAACGCAGCTCTTCCTGTTTGACTATTATCGATTGGCCCTGAATCGTAAATAGGCATACGCTCATCCTTTCATTTTGTTATAGGACTAGGGAGATCGGTGAAACAAGTGCTCAGTACAGCAGATTAGGCGTCAACGCTATTGATGTAGGGAGTACACCTGCTGCGATGAGCTGTTGACGTGTGTTTGTACGCAGATCAACAACTGCAACATAATCTTCGAGCGTAGCCGTAACAAAGGCTTTGTTGCCGTCAGGGGTAATAGCTATACTTCTCGCACCCATTCCAATAATGACTGATTCTGAGGGAACTTCCGTATCCGTTTTGGTGTTGACCATAAATAGCTGCCCTGCAACACTGCCTGTTACATAAGCTCGTGATCCATCAGGAGTGATGGCGACATGAGATACGCCAGATCCAACAGGAAGCGCAACGGAGGGGAGTAACGTATCTGTAGAAGTATCGATAACGCCAAGGGTATCCAATTGTACGCATACGTAGGCTTTCGTATTATCCGGTGTTGTGGCAATCCCAACTGGATTGGCAGGTAAAAGGATTGTATCGATTACTGCTAACGTATTGGTATCTATAACGGTGACACTAGAGCCGTTCGAATTCGTGACGTATGCTTTAGATAAGGAAAGAGCGAAAGCGACAGCGAAAGGTTGCGAGCCCGTGAGAATGGGTGCGCCAACAACGGTATTTGTTGCTACATCAATGACCGTTACGGAGTCACCACCAATATTGGTGACGTAGGCTTGCAGACTGTCTGGTCGGACAAATACACCAACTGGATTAAGCCCAACTAGTATGGAAGTAATAAGCGTATTAGTAGCCGTATCATATATATTGACAGAATCGGTGCCTTGGACAGTTACGTAGCATTTAGTGCCGTCTGGCGTTAAGGCAACGCCGGTAGGATCAGAAGACGTAGCAGGAATGAATTGAACAACTTGTTCGGTATCGGCTTCAATGACTCCGATATGATCCGAGCCGTTGTTGACCTCATACACGAGCAAAGGGGTGGGAGCAGTAGCTGGCACGTTTATGGTACGGATAATACGATTGTCCGCATCGTACAGCGTAACATGTACTGCGATGTCATCTTCGCCGGTCCCGCTGCTTGCAACTCGAACGCCGAAGGCACTTCCTAAGGCTACAAGTCCGCTTGATAAAGTATCGTCGGGATTCCCTCTCGGTTGGAGGTAGAACAAGCTCGTAAACATAGGATTATTCGTTTGTGTGCCGAATGCGAGTGGAGGCAATTCGTACAATTGAATGCTTACATTTGTCGGAAGACGGCCAGCATTAGCGGCACTTACTTCCGCAAAGGCTGCTCTTCCTGTTTGGCTATTATCGATCGGTCCTGAATCGTAAATAGGCATGCGCTCACCTGCTTATTTTTGTTATTGCTAGCATATGCAAACGAAAATGATTCGGACGTGCAGGTACCTATACTTCGTTTATATGGGCAACTTTTACATGGAATTGTTGAAAATAATTTCCTGTTATGATACGTTTGTAACGTATATGAATGAGAAGGGGAAATGTTGATGTTGGTTCAAGTTCTTAACTAATCAAATTGTATAGTTGATTGAAAAGGGTCAAGAGTGGCTCTAGCGTTCATTTTCATGTTTAGCCGTATCCTATTTTTTGTGGAGCATGAATTTGAAGTTTATTTGCTGTACCTCTATTCAATCATCTGATTTGTTAAGAACGATTACGGACATCTAATTTGCACCTTCGTGCTGTTATTAGGGATGCAACCGTGCTGGTTCAGCACGGTTTTTTTGATGCCTATTAGCAGCTAACTGTTATAAAAGAAGGGGGAAGTGCGCGTATGTAAGTACGTGTACGTTCTTTATCTTTTACGCGGGGCAAAGAATGACGACGTTCATTCTTTGCCTCTTTTTTATGCCAAATTTAAGAGGAGGATGTTACAAATGACTTCTATTCAGGAACGATCTTACACACGTTTAGGCTATGATAAAGTGAAGGAAAATGTAATGGAACATACCTTGTCCTACATCGGTAGACGGTATGTTGAACAACTATCCCCATCTACGAAGCTGCTTGAAGTGGAACAAGCACTGGATGAGAGTGCAGAAGCAAAAACACTATTGGAAACAAGATTGAGTATTCCATTGGCTACGATGGACGGAATGGAGAGCATATTGGATCTCGTTGGGACAGGGTATATGTTTTCGGCACAGGACTTTAGTTGTCTCGGTACTTTTTTGCACAGCTGTGAGCAGCTAAGAAGCTATATGTCTAGCAAAGCGGCTACCGCACCTCGCATTCATGCTTATGTCACCTCGATGAAAGATACGGGTAACTTGAAAAAAGAGATCGAACGCTGTATTCATCATGGACATGTAGTAGACGCTGCGAGTAAGGAGCTGGAGAGAGTACGCAGAAAAATAGCGGTTACGAAACAAAAAATTCAAACGAAGCTGGATAGCTTGGTTGCACGCAACCGCTCCATTATGCAAGCAGGCATCGTCAGCATGCGGAATGGGCGCTATGTAATCCCGATTAAGCGATCTCATCGCAATCATATGGCGGGTGTTGTGCACGATGAGTCTGGCAGTGGTCAAACCATCTTTATCGAGCCGAAGGAAGTAGCGGCTTTGCAGTCCGAGCTGAACATGCTGTACGCAGATGAAGCATGCGAGGAAGGAAAAGTACTCAGTTATTTGACAGGCCTAGTTGATGAGGTAGAGGAGCAGTTAAAAAAGAATGCAGAGATGATCGGTAAATGTGACTTTATTTTCGCAAAGGGCAAGTATGCAAGAACATTTGATGGCAACCGGGTGCAAATTAATGAGCAAGGGATTATAGATTTACGTGAGGCGAAGCACCCGCTCATTTATGAGAAGATGGTGGCGTTAAATATTGCTGCTGGCAGCACCTATCGTTCCCTGATCGTTACAGGGCCGAATACAGGCGGTAAGACTGTTACGTTGAGAACGTTGGGACTATTGACACTAATGGTACAGTCTGGACTCCTTATTCCGGCTCATCCAAGCAGCAGATGTGCACTGTTCTCTCATGTCATGATCGTCGTAGGCGATGATCAAAGTATGGAGCAATCATTAAGTACGTTTTCCGCCCATATGAATGGCATCATTGATATTTTGCGAGTAGCCGATGAATCTACCCTTGTGTTAATCGATGAAATGGCTGCTGGAACCGATCCAGGAGAAGGAATTGCGCTGTCGATAGCGATTATGGAAGAACTACATCGTCGAGGAGCCGTATCGCTTGTTACGACGCATTTCAATGAGTTGAAGACATTTGCTTCACAGACAGAAGGATTTGAAAACGCAAGGATGGAATTTGATGCAGAAACGCTGCACCCTTTATATAAATTGACTATTGGTGAAGCGGGCAGTAGTTACGCGCTCGCGATAGCCAAACGATTAGGTATTGAAGAGCATCTAATAGAACGCTCTGAGCAGCTTATCCACAATCGTTATAAAACGCGTTAACGCTTAAAAGCCTTTACATGTTGGTGCAATGGTGTTATATTGGCCCTTGTCTAGATACACAATTATATGTCTTTATTGATATATTGGATGTTTATAGGAGGAGCCTATACGTGGTTGAACTGAATCAAATAGTATCTTTTTTAGCCGTTGCCATTGCACTAACGTTAATGCCTGGTCCAGATATTTTATTTGTTACGGCACAGAGTATGAGCCGTTCTTGGCGCAGCGGCATTACCGTTGCACTTGGTTTATGTACAGGACTAATCGTTCATGTTGCATTGGCTGCGGCAGGTGTATCTGCGCTTATTCTGTCTTCACCAGCGGCATTTTTCATCATTAAGCTCCTAGGTGCGATATATTTGTTATATTTAGCATGGAAAGTATGGATGGGTATTCGTAAAATGAAAGCGGAAGGCGAGTTTGCTGCAACTGCAGAAATATCATCAGCAGCGGAAGCGCACCCTGTGGGTAATGTGAATGCATTATCGGACAATGCGAATGCAGGCATAGGCTTGTATCGTCAAGGGATAGTGATGAGTATGCTCAATCCGAAGTTATCTTTGTTTTTCCTAGCCCTCTTCCCGCAGTTTGTACGCCAAGAAAATGGTATGGTACCACTCCAGATGTTACAGCTGGGATTGTTGTTTATGATGCAGGCGTTCGTAATATTTTCGGTTGTTTCAGTACTTGCCAGCAGCTTGGGCGGACGACTTATGAACCAATCTGGTAGTTGGAAAATACGATTGGCTGTTATTGAGATGTTGATCTATATCTTGCTAAGCTTCAACTTGTTTTTCTTATAATTGAGCTTTGAGCTAGCTAATTAGTAAGCCCGTTCTACCGAATCTCCTATCACTCGTGTTCTCGTAGTTGTTATTACGAGATAAGAGAGAAGGAGTTGGGAACGGGCTTTTTTTGTTGGGCGATATGCTATTACTTATATTGTGGGTTAGCCAACACAATTTTCACAATATGAGTCAAATCGACGTCTTGAACTGGGCCTCGGTCTCCCAAAATGCTCTTCACATTGTTAGACAAGTTGGCTTTATCCTCGTTATAGAAGAAAGCAACCTCGCCAAGATGCTTCAAGCTGTATTCCGTACTTGGAAGCACCTGAAACGTGCGCTCGCCGATGTTTTCTGGTGCAAGTGTAAGTTCTGTTTTTCCATTGTCAGCAATTTTAGCTTTAACAGCATCTACTGTACCGGCGCCTACACCGATAGCTTTAAACTTCAAGTTAACAAGTACACTGCTGCCGTTAATTCCATTGTAGCGGCCTTTGCTTGCTGTAATAAAACGTAATGTATCTGTATTTTCTTGATGTACGATCGTTAGCTTGCTGTCTGCCGTAGCACTTACGAATTGGAAGCGTGATTTGTCATAGTTAATGCTGAAATCTTCAGCATAAATATTGTTCACGTTGTCCAGTCGAAGCTGAACGTCAAACGTTTCGTTTAGATAAACCGAATATGTAACAGACGTTACGGATAGTTTCGGCGTGGAAATGTTAGGATTGTACGGCTTCAAAGAGCTTTGTTGAGGTACATCGATAGCCGAAAACGCTAAAACACTACCATATGGATTACCACTATTATTATTGTTAATAAGCTCAACAGAATGTTCTCCCTGCGACAATCCTGTTACTTCGTAAGCTAAACGCGATGGGACAGGTTGAGTATAGGGGCCCTCACCGTCGATTACTTGTAAATTCATTTTACCGTAGTATTTTCCATCAATGATAACGGAAACATTGTCAGATAAGTAGCTAAAAACGTCCTTACTCAATACTCGGAAAGAAGTGCCTACGACATTAAATTTTACAGATGAACCTGCATTGTAGTTGTAATGCATAGAATAAGTATCGTAGTAATTCCAACTGTGTCCGCCATAAGAAAGTTCATGTGAGTTGCTGAAATATCGCTTCCAGCCCTGCTCGGGATACCACATATCAGTCCCTAATTTGGATGCACCAAAAGCAGGCATGATCGAAAACACTAAACTAAATACGAGTGCTAGTATAAAGCTAGGCATAAATTTTTTACGCATATGTACCTCCATAATATGTATGTTGTTGTGCGCACAAGAGCCATTGTAATGAATATAATCAAGAGATGCTAAACATAATTATCTATTTAAGCATTTTATGGAAGGAAATCGTAAATATTTTATAGAGGGTCAGCCAATCTCGAAATAGGGTCATAGAAAATCTCAATTAATTGTATTTCAGAATTAATAGTCAAGGACTAGCATGTTATCTATTTTCAGAGCCAATAAAATTGCTAGGGTAGGTGTAGTAAAGAGTAGGTAACTGGTAACTTATATGAACGTAACGGTTGTCACAGAGGATATATAGCCAACAGCAGCGTATTTTGAAATGTAACGGGTGTCAGTGAGCTTATTTTGCAACTGAGACGCTTTCACTCGCGAATATGACTACATTAGGCGATCATACAACCGTTATAACTTTATAACAGTTATTTTTGCGTGAATAGCCTCAATGGCGTTCGTTAGAGAAAGTTGAAGTTGTGTAGCTTAATACGGCTAAAAGTAAAAGGAATTTGATGTGATTTCGTATATTAGTGATTAGTCGAAACATGATCCTAATAATAAAAGAACCCCTATTTTCATGATTGAAAATAAGGGTTCTTTGTGCTGAACATAACTATGACTATATTAGCCTACCTTAGCAAATTGCGCTCTACTGCGCTGCCAACCGGCAAGCATAAGAGAGCCTATAATAAGAACAACCCCACCAAGCCAGTAAGGATAGCTCATATTCACATCGAACAGAATGCCAGCAAGGAATGGCCCGCTAATATTGCCAAGACTCATAAATGCGTTATTCAATCCCGCTACATAGCCTTGTTCATTACCTGCCATCTTCGATAGCAGCGTATTGGCTGCTGGACGGATAAGAGAAGTAGCGATAAAAAATAATAATGTTGTTACGAATATAGCAGCGTGTTGGCTAATAACTGTCATACTGAACATACAAATTGCTGCCAGCATTAATGAGCCATGGATAATGCGCTGTTCTCCAAATTTAGCAACAAGCTTGCCAAATACGACCGCTTGAATAATAACCCCAGCCAATGCTCCGAATGTAAATACGACGGATATATCTTGAGGTGTGAATCCATGTTTCATATCAACAAACATTCCGAACACTGTTTCGAAATTCATAAGTCCGAATGTTAGGACAAATACGAGCAATAGTAATACAAAGTAAGGTGCTTTGAATGATCGAATGATTAGTTCAAATATATTTTCCCGCTTCTGTTTCGTAGCCAATGCAGCAATTTTTGCTTCTTGGGTTAATGTTTCTGGCAAAATCATGAGTGAGATAAGCGTTGACAAGCCAGCTAATGCTGCAGCTGTATAGAATGGTACACGCATTCCAAAGCCAGCAAGGTAACCACCGATACCAGGACCGATAACAATACCTAGGGACATCGCTGCTCCCAACCATCCAAGACCTTTTGCGCGCTGATCTTCTGTCGTTACGTCAGCGATAAATGCCGTCATAGGTGGGGACATCAGACCTACACCCGCACCACCGAGTAGACGAGATAGGTAAAGAACCCATAAATCCGTTGTTACTGCGAATAGAACTTGTGAAACCGTGAAAAATGCCATACCGATCACTATCATTTTTTTGCGGCCATATTTATCTGACCAGTCTCCACCAAGTGGGGAGAAAATAAATTGAGTAAGTCCGAAAGCGGCCATAAGATAGCCCATATCTTTACCGGTAGCTCCGAATTCTGTAATAAACATGGGCATAAGTGGAATAATCATACCCATGCCGACCATGGCGATGAACATATTGATCATCAAAATGAACAAGGGGCCGTTTTTTGTTTTCTTTGCGTTCACGTGTGTTTCTCCTTATAGTTTTAATTTTGAGCTTAGCTGGCATATATGAATATCTAACTGAGGAATACTTCTCAAATTGTGCAGCATTCCTTTAATAAGGAATCGGCGTGGTTGAATTTCAGTAAGTTCCTTTTCAATAAGAGCTAAAGATTGCTTGGCTTCGACTTTGAGATCTTCATCAGCTTGGGAATCTGCAATCGTATCAGCCATTCGTTTTGTAATATGCAATGGATGTACTGCTTCTTCTACGGGGCATGTAACTTTGAATTCTTCCAATAGCAATTTAATCCCGAGTGGTTCGGGCTGCTCTTGCATAAGCTTTTCTGCCATATAGTCCAAATGTCGAATGAGATAGCGACTGATGTGAGAGATATCTAACGTGCTTTTCTCGAATAATAAGTAGTTAGTGAAAATATGAATCATACCGCATAGGGTAAACGTGGTATCAAAAGCATAGGGTTCAAAGTCAGGACCGTATATTTGAATAAGTCGTTTCTCTATCCAGCTCAGAAATTCGGCTCGAAAACCTTTGAGGTAAGCAACGAGATCATCATTTATGACGTCAGAACTTTCTTTGAACTGAAAAATAATTATTTCTCGATACTCCACACTGTAATTCATATGCAGTTCCAACTGATGAATAAAGCGCTCTTTCTCGGAGTTGTAAGGCTCCCGGTCCGATTTACAGAGCATATTCATATGAGATTGTGAGAATGTCTGAAATATGCTGTATAGCAAGTCTTCCTTGGATTTGAAATGAGAATACAAACTTCCCTTGGCTATTTGGCAAGTTTCCGCTATTTCTTGCATGGTCGTATTGCGATAGCCTTTATGAGCAAATAGCTTCATCGCTGTCTTGATGATATTGCACTTCTTATCTGCGATTACATCGACTGACACCTCAATACCTCCAAGTTCTGACTCGCTAGTTCTTATAATGACTTTATGGTCGATGCTCATTGTATAGAATCTAATCCGTCTTGTCAAATGGTAGATCATTGGGTCTACAGCACGTGGAAATGGAACATTTTGCAGGAAAAAATAAAGTTCCAACGGGTCGGAAATTGCTCGATCCATCGGAACTTGAACGGCTCGTTGTCGTAGAGCGCAGTGCTTCGTATCATTTGATGAATAACGTTAATTCATGAGCTGCTGAATAGTTCCTTGAGGAGGGAACACATATTGAAATGCGTATACGAGCTTCTCAAAGGCGCGCTTGCGAATCTGTCCATAAGCTACGGCAGTAATAGGAGGATCATAGATAAAGCTGTACACTTTCATATCCGTTACCTTTGCAGCTTTCATATATCGTTCACGGATGAGTAACTGCTCATCTGGCTCAAGTTCCGCGACAATCGTCTCAATTAATGTGCAAAATGCTAAGCATTCATTCGTCTTATCAATGTTATATACAGCTACAGCAGCTGTTGGATCGCCAACCCGATTAGTTGCACCGTGGGCTCTCGCTTCGTATTGGGCCGTGATTTTCGTTTCACGTACAGCAAATTTCATCACTTTACACATTCTATATTTGCTAAATACGTTCTCCATCATTGACTTCTTGTCCTTCGTTCCGAGCTTGTCCCATGCTTCAAGAGAGGGGATATCCCATTTCATCATCCGCGTAAAATCCTCCTTCAAATATCCGTTCTGATCTATGGAACACCGTGGGCAGGTATAACTATTATAACACAAAAAACAGAACAAGTGTTCTTATTTTTGTGTTTTTTTGTGTAAGGTACTTCTAATGAAGATAGCTAGGGGATTTGTCGATATGCAGTTTGATGAAGAGGGTACATCCGTTTTACCGCAGGCCTAATTGCTCTATTAACTAGGCTGCGTTACAGTGTGGGACAACTTATAGGGTATCCTCTAACGAGCGCCATTGATGTTATTTACGTAAAAATGCCCATTATTGAAATGTAACGGTTGTAGGCGAGCTTATTTTAGAAAAATAGTGATAAAACTCGTTCGGTCTGACAAATAAGCTCTGTGACAACCATTACAATTCGAAATACATCTATTTTCATCAAATAGGCTCTGCTGCAACCGTTAGCGCGAATTCCCCTTGTTAGACGTCTGGGTTGAAACTTACTTTTGAAATATGAACCTATAGTTGGTTTGAATAACTTACAAATATATAGTATTTCCATTAGTATGCTTATGAAGCTTATTAAGGTAGGACTTTAATGTAGTTGTATTGTGTAGACGACATCTGCGGGATTCATTTTAGGTAGTTCCGTATTTTGTTCTGCACACTTTTAACTCCCCTCTATGTAAAAAATCGCAATAAAAAACAATCAAAAATGAATAAAAAACAATTCAAAAATTAATAAACCAAACATATGTTCGGTGTTTTAAACTAGTAACGTGGACATAGTGAGTCGAACGGGGACAAACAAGCTCCTAAGAGCGATGGAAGCTTGTAGCAAGCCTAGTTCTGTTATCGATATCTACATGTTCAATTTTCAACCGAAAGAGGGGATGAGCTTGATTGTGTATCGGGACATCGTTCTGAAGTTGCTGGAACCAATGGCACGGGCTTTGCAGTTACCTCTGCTGGATGTTACCCAAGTGAAGCCGGACAGTCCAACGCCATGTATCGCTTATGAAGTACCGAAGCCTTATGAAGATATGACGCCGCATACGGATCGGACAAAGATGATGGTGGAAAAGGTTGTTGAGATGGAATGGCAGCTGCTGCTCATTGGACAAGATCGTTTGGATCTCATGCAGCGGTGCCGAGAGCTGATGAGATGGCTCTGGTCAGAGGGGGAAGAGCAAGCGAAGCATGTACCGACCACCATCGTCAAGATGATGCCCCCCGAATGGAAGAAGGAGCCGATCCCGAGTTTAGCTGTAACGGTTAGACTCCGCATGAAAGACAGTTGGCAGCAAGCCAACTCCGAAAAGATTGAAAAAATTACATTCAAATGAAGGAGTGACTGAAACATGACATTACAAGACGTTCAAATTACGATTGACCTGCAAAAGCCGACAGGACGCCTGTCCTTTGCAACACCATTGATTCTTGGTAAAAAAGCTGGCGGTGCTGCTTATAAAGAATACGCGCATTTAGATGCAGTAAAAGCTGACTATGCAGACACAACGAAAGAATACGCAATGGCAAAAGTGTTGTTCGATCAAGGTGAACATGCACCGACGCAAATCGCAATCGCAGCTCGCGATGAGTTGGAAGATGCGGTTACTCGCTTGCGTACGCTATTGGATGGCGGTTGGTATTACCTCTTGTCCACAGAAAACGATGCTGCAACAGTAGAAGCGCTAGCGAAGGAACTAGAAAAGGAAGATTATCGTCTCTTCGTGACTCGCATTTCAGACAAAGCGAAGCTTCAAGCGTTGAAGACAGCGGGCTACACACGTACAGTCGTATTCTATCATACAGATGCTGCGGCTTACCCAGATGCGGCGTTAGTCGGGGCAGTAGGTTCCGCTGACGTTGGTTCTGTGACGTGGAAGTTCAAGCAATGCCAAGGAATCGCTCCATTGAAAATGACAAGCAATGAATTGCTCGATATTCATCTTGGCGGTGCAATTACCTATGTGAACAAACAAGGCCAGCCACGTACATCGGAAGGCAAAACCGTGTCAGGTGAGTACATCGATGTCATCATGGCGCGTGATTACGTGCGTGCTCGTATGGAAGAACAAATTCAGAAGCTGTTGAATGAATCGGACAAAGTTCCATATACGAACAGCGGTATTGCGCAAATTGAGAGTACGGTTGTTAACGTACTGCTAGAGGCATTTGATATGGGCATTATTGCAGAAGATGAGAGCGGTGAGGGGCTGTTCGGAACGAAGTTCTTGCTTCGTGATGAAGTTGATCCGTTGGATCGTGCAAGCCGTGAATACAAAGGTGGTTCGTTCTGGTTCGAGGTGGCAGGAGCAGTTCATCAAGTACGCGTGAGCGGTGTAATTCGCTTCTAGTGATGGAAGCAGCTGAGCCATTCGGGCTTATCGCTTGATCGTTGCTTACTATGTCATATTCATATTCATTTTCATGTTCAACATAAAGCTACAACTCTATTACTTACAAAATTTCAAACTAAAGGATAAAAAGGATGGTGCAAATCTATGTCTATTGGATTTTATGATGCGAAATCGGTAAACGTCATTATTAATGGTACTTATATTACAGGTTTTGGTGAAAATACATTCGTGTCTTGTGAAAAAGACGAAGAGCAGGCTGTTGCGCATGTTGGTGCACGTGGTGAGGTAGCCTTGGCTCATAAAAATAATCCGCTTGGTTCCGTGAAGTTGACGTTGATGTCTACTTCTCCGCAAATTGGTATGCTTACGCGTCTAGCTCGCGACAAAAAAATATTCACAATCTGGGTAGTATCTCATAACCAACCGCGTGAGCGAATTGGCGGCACGAAGGCGGTAATTAAGAAATTGCCTGCGGCTGCATTTGCGGCTGAGCTGGAAGACCGCGAATTTGAAATTCAAGTATTGGATTACACACATATCGTATCTTAATTCATTTTAACTAACGAGAGGAGCATGGAACGATGAGTAAACAAAAGACAATTACGGTTCAAGAAGAAGAGTATGTACTTCAGCATCCGGGCGCTCGCGCCTTGATGCGCCTTTATGACACAGCATTGAAGCCTGATGGAGGCTGGAAGCTGGAGTCCTCGATGGACTTTTTCCTGAACCATGTGATTGTATCTCCGCGTTTGTCTTGGGACGGCCTTGAGGACAAGGTTGATCTGATGACACCGCTGTGGTTGGAATGTGCACGCTTCCTGGGGCTGGTCGAAACACCCTTGGAATCCGCAGCATCCGACGTATAAACGAGCCATCTCCGATAATCCGCTCCGTCAACTGCTATGGCAAGTCGTCATCGGCAGTCGGGGCGGTATTTCCTATGAGCAGGCGAGCGGCATGACGATTGAAGAACTATGCGAAGCTGCTGCCGCGCTCGAATGGATGTTGGGGAAAGGAGGGGGATAAGTTGCTTGAACTAATAGCTGCGCAGAAAAATATTTATCGTGAATTAAGGCTAGCGAATGAGAAGAAAGATAAGGATCTTAATCTATCTTCTATTTTAGTTAACACGTTGCAAGATTTAGAGCTTCAATTGCGAAAGCTTAATGTCGCATTATCAAAAAATTCTTCCCTAGTATCAACTGGTAACAGTAAAACGGGAGGTTCTTCAACTCCTGCGAAGGCTGCTGCAGCGGCAACAGCTCCTGCTGCTGCAACTCCGCCGGCGATAACGACGGAGATAAAGAGCGATACTCATACATGGACCACTTCGACTCAACCTGATTTTGGCGTATTCGCTAACCAGTTACAACTGCAAAATGTGTCTTTTGAAAGCACATTAAGTCTGATTAAGGCGAGATACGGTTTCAATGAGCAGCAATCGAGTGACCTGCGCAAGTTCCTTTATGAGGAAAGCAGAAGGTCACCGCATACAACTGTAGAATCGATGGCAAAATCGTTGTATGGATTGGCTATGAATAATAATGGCTATGAAGAAGCCAAAACCATGTTAACGGTTGGAAATGATATAGCTACGGCCAATCAATTGGATTCAGCGGTTTCAAGCAACCTACTTGATCACCTTAGTTTTGCCTATAAAGTAGATCCAGCGACATTAGGTGGGATGGTTACTAAGGCAAATATAATGTCCAAAAAAGGTGCTCAAGAGCTAAATGGTTACCTGTACAATGTAGGGACAAAAGCCAAAGACGCCGGCTTTACTTATCAAGAAGTGGCGGGAGCATTTATTAGTGCTGAAGGTAAACTCTCTGAGCGGGAAGTATCTAACGCATTGCAGGTAATGATGACAGAAGTAGCTTCCGCGGGAAGTAAAACAAAAGCAGAGTATAAAGACCTTGGCGGTCTATCTGATCTTTTACTTCGAATGGATGACGACTTCAAGGGCAAAGACAAAAAACAACAGCTTGCTCACATTGAATCACTTTTTGGAACAGATAAAGCTACTAACGAGACCATCCGTAAAATGGTTTTGGATTCACAGGCAATGCTCAAGACAAGTTCTGATATTGCAATGAATAAAGTAACGACAACTAATATGGCACAAGCTCCATTTCAAGGCGTGACAGGATCAGCTTTGAAATTTGGGAATGAAATGGATCTTACTAAAAAGGAGCTTGCTTTATCTCTTGCTTCGCCGATGGAGATGTTCTATAACCTTGCAACGCAAGGGTTACAAGGATTCCAACAACAAAAACAACCGGATGGGCTTTTTACAACGGTGAGTGCTGCAATTTTAGGGGACTCCATTTTTACTGCCGGTAAAAATATGTGGGATTTTGCAAAAGGGAAATTCGATGCTTACACATCCATTATACCTGGTTTTAATGATACGAATGAAAATAGTGGCACTGGGGAAGGGAATAGTGGTGGGGAAGATGGCGGCGCTGGAGCAGGCAAAGATGGCGGTGGAGGAGACTGCAATGACAAAGAGAAAGGAAAAGATTGTTGCTGCTGTTGTTGCAAGGATAGAGATAAACCTGGAGACGTAGATAAAAAAGATAAAAATAATTGGTGGCAGGGACCTCATACGAAGCCATTGTTAACGGCATCGATGGCATTTATAGGTGCCGCCTTGTATGCGGGTAGTCAAAGCCAAATTGATCCTAAGCCAAGCCCAGTTATTGATCAACCAAGTAATGGTTATGATGGAATGACTCAGCCAGAACCCGAAAAAAAATCTCTGTGGGATATAGCTCAGGGGAACCTTAATACTGTGAAGATCTGGGCCACAGATGTAGGCAATTCAGCTATTGAAAGTGTTTCGGGGAAATGGAATGAATTGAGTGCTGCTGCATCCAATTTCGGAGCATCAGTGGCGAATAAAGCTTCTGAAACTTGGGATGGAGTTAGTACCTGGACAAAAGAAAAGTGGAATGGATTCACAAGCGCATATAGTGACAGCATGGTGCAGTATCATGAAGCTATGTTGATAAACAATCAAGGAAAAATTGCTTTAGGGCAGAAAATACGCGACGTACTTTTAGGACCAGCGGCTTTAACAGCTGTGGCAGTAGGTGGTAACCAATTAGCTAAGTCTCTAGCTAAATCTCCCAATCCATATGCCCTTGCGGGAGCATTGGCTCTGTTCGGACTTTCAGCCGGAGCTGCAGCTTTAATGCCCGAAGAAGCTTCAGCTCAATCTATGTCGGAGTCTCAGTCACCATCTGTGTCTCAATCAACACAACCTCCGATATCAGATGATTTAATAAAAAGACATTCACTATGGAACTTATTTTCTCCTAACTTAGGTACAGGCATAACAAATACGGGTTTTGCACGTCAAGGGATTGGTCCTGTGTCTACCACACCTTTATCAAGTTCCAGTCCGATTCATTCACCAATCCAAACGACAAGTAACGCGACGATTAACTTGAATGTGAATGGGTATGTTGATCATGACATGATCAATTTAATCAAGGACAATGTGCGACAGCAATTCGATGCATCCTTTAACTCATTTACAAGATATTTTGATGAAAAGGTTCCTAAGCAAGGTGTGAAGCCACCAGCACCGCCGATTCAAGGACAAGGAGGGATGATGCCTTATTAAACAGCAATGGAGTAAATTAGGCGGCGTATCCCTTTTCGTTACATCGGAGGAACCATCTTATTCGGTACAAGTAAGTACTCACAATGTAGAAAAGGGCGGTACGATAACCGACCATATTCAACGAGAAGGCGTAACTTTGAACCTACAGGGCCTTCTCCTTGGGGATCAAGCACCGCAATCGCGTTATCAAATCGTAAAGGCAATGGAAAAAGGTCAACTGCTGCAGTATTTTGGTAGAACGATGTTGACTAACTGTATTATCACGAGTTTCAGTACTTCCCATGATAACTCAATTAGCAACGGAATGAGCTTTTCTCTTACGTTGAAGCAGATTCATATCGCAACAAAAAAGCGAATGAAGAATTCGAAGAAGTCCACTAATAACCCCTCTACGCAAAAGAAGGGAGACGGTGGCAGCAAGCAAGTTACGCATCCACATAGTCCTTTTAACCATCTCGTGCGTAGGGGGCAGACGTGGGAGACGATTGCCCAATATTATGGGTACAAACCGGATCAATTGAGAGAGTGGAATAAGCAGTATGCTCAAGTCCAAGAATGGGATAAGAAGTACAAGCAAGTGGAAGAAGGAATGGTGCTATCAATAGGAGCCCCAGTGCCTAAGCCACCTTCGAAGAAGTATAAGGGACCGAATCCGACAGTTGTTGGTGTCCTTACTCATGAAGTAAAGCGCGGCGAAACTTGGGACACGATAGCGGCTATGTATGGGATCTCATCCACAGTTCTGAAAGCTCGCAATCGATATTACTCTGAATATCGTTCTTTACAGCCAGGGATGATTCTGGGCATCGCGTAATGCGAAAGCTAGGTCATCTTTTTTGTTGCACGCCGCATGTAAGAAAGGAGGTCCATGATGGCAATATTGACTATCGACAAAGAGCGAGTACCCTATTCCTTCGACATGGATATGGGGATGAGGACGTACACATTCGATGTGCGATATAACAACAAGCATGACTACTTTACAATGGATATTTCTCAAGGAGGCACTCCGCTTGCATTGGGCGTTAAGCTCGTGTGGGGAGTGCCTTTGTTCGAGAGTATGGAAACGACTGATTTCCCGCTGGAAAGCATCGTACCGTATGGCAGCAATCCAGAAGAGTTGGTGAGTTGGGAGACACTGGGCAACTCTGTATTCCTGAATGTGGGGGATGAACATGCAGTTATTGTATAAACGAAAGTTGGAAGTCGTCATTGGCGGCAAAAAATTTACAAGTGAAGATTTGACGATTCGCGTTCGAGCAGAATTTGATGATGATGCTGAGCCTAATGAATCGACCATTGAAATTTACAATTTGACGAAGCAAACGATTTCTAGCTTTCGCAATGAGATGCCTATTGTGGTACGTGCGGGGTACGGCAACGATATAGGTACGATTTTGCAGGGGACAATTGTGGAAATTCGTACAACTCGTGAGCAGACTGATCGGCTTACAACGCTTCAAGTGAAAGATGTTGTAAAACGCAAAAAGCAGCCGGTTAAGCAGACATACCGCCCAGGGACGAAAGCGAGTGTCATTTTACAGGATTTAATGGATAAAGATCATATTTTGCGCGGTCAAATGGTGTTGAGTGACGATTATACGTTTGCTAAAGGCTTTGTTGCTAATGGAGATGTGATGGAGTCGATACGCCGAGTTGCTGCGGCCTGTGGGTCAACTACGTATTCCAGTCAGGGGAAATTGCATTTCAAGGCAGCAGGCAAGAAGAAAGCAGAAGCTCCTATTCTTATTGCACCGGATACAGGTTTGATTGGCAGTCCCGAACGCTTCGAAGATGGAGAAAAAAAGAAGGGAATCAAAATTACCTCTTTGCTGAATCACCGTCTTCGTGCAGGTGTAAAAGTGAAATTGGAAAGCGAAGATTACAAGGGCATTTATGAAGTGAAACAAGGAATGCATCAGGCTTCGAATGATCAGTTCGTTACGGAGGTTGATTTGGTGACATGAGTGGAATTGAGAGGAGGGAAAGCATATGGGGGCTAATCGAACAGTTGGCGCTTTGGAAGCTTGGCTCGATCACCGTTTGGGCGGCATGTCTCCTGCCCAGCTCGGATCGATTGTACAAATGAATGGTTCGACAGCTGATGTGGAATTGGAAGATGAAGAAGGACTTATTCGATATGATCTGCCGTTTGTGGAGGTTCCTGGCTTGGTATATGAAGCAGGTCAGAGAGTGTTGGTAGTTTTTACAGAGTCTAATCGTGGTGGTGGAGTCGTAGCAGGGAAGGTGAGCAGCGGATGAAAACGTGGCTGCTGCAAGAAGGCGACATTGTATTGGAACAAGGCAATGTGAAATGGGTGGAAGGGCGAGAAGAGCTTGCGCAAGCGGTTCGTGTGCGACTGGGAACAAGGCTGGGAGAATCGTTTTTTACACCGGAGATGGGCATTGATCATGAGCTGCTGATAGGCCAGCCATTCGATGAGGATCAAATGCGGGAAATTGTATTGGAAGCGTTAGCTGATGAAGAGCGTATCTCGTCTGTCGATGAAATTAATATTCAGTATGACAAGGCAAGTCGAACAGCTGACATACATGTCGCCATGACAAGTATAGAAGGAGAGGAGGTCGAGGTCGATGTTAACAGCAGCGGGTTTGAAGCGTAAGACGTACAACGATATTTATGAAGAAATGGTAGGTGAGCTGACAGCTCGGCTTGGTGAGGATGTTAATACCTCGGAAACGTCGCCGATCGGAATGATGATGCAAATCTTTGCTTGGCATTTATCTGTACTATGGGAAGATGTTGAGCAGGTGTATCACGAGTCCTACATTCAATATGCGACGGGCGTGCAGTTGGATGCGCTAGCCGTATTCTACGGATTACAGCGCAAGCTTGAGACACCAGCGACAGGTGTTGTTACATTTAAAGGAACACCAACCTATACGATTCCAGCGGGATTCAATGTGGGAACGAAGTCAGAAGTGTGGTTTACAACAACAGCTCCATGTACACTCGATGCTCTAGGTAAAGGGACAGTGCCTATTGTTTCAGTAGGATTAGGAACCTCCGGCAATGTACTAGCAGCTTCGATTACGGAGATGTTGAATCCGGTGAAGGAAGTTACTTCGGTAACAAATGAAGTGGGTACAACAGATGGCCGTGAGCGGGAGAATGATATCGAATTCCGTGATCGATTACGGGCAGCACGTGACGGAAGCCATGCGGCAACGATCGATGCAATCGTATCTTCGCTATTGCAGCTGCCAGATGTTCGTTCAGCGTCGGTACGTGTCAATGATACGATGCAGGCAGATACGGAAGGGATTCCAGCGAAGTCGATTCGCGCTTATGTGTACGGAGGTCAATCTGAACAGATTGCAAAGACGATTTTTGATAAGAAGGCTGCTGGTATTGGTACGGATGGTGATGAGCTTGTCAAAGTAAAAGACGTCAGTGGTGGCGAGCATTCGATTCGCTTTAGCCGCATGCAAATGTTGGATGTTCACGTAGAAGTGAACGTATCTGTCAATGCACAATTTTCTGTACAAGGTGCGGATGCGATTCGTACAGCAATTGCTCAGTATATAGGTGGGGTTGGTTCAGACCAACAGGATTATTCCGGCTTGCCACAAGGTTCTCGTATCGTATACAGCCGATTGTTGTCAGCTGTTCAGCAGGTGACAGGGGTTGAAGAGGTGGCGGATTTGAAAATTAAGCGTGGTGTAGACCCGTTTGTATCTGGAAATGTTGATATCCCACTTTATCATGTAGCGCGTGTAGCGCCGGAGCGCATGAAGGTGGCGGTGACTTATGTTTAAGCTGCCTGACGTTATGTCGCTGCTGCCAGAAGTCATTGCGAAGGAAGGTAGTAGTCGGTTTGGGGCTCTCGTTGAGGTGTGGTTGAAGCAAATGAATGATATCGCCGAGACGGTGCGTGTGATGTCGGAATGGAAGGCGATTGATAAGGCGGAAGGTGTGACATTGGACGATATCGGCGGTAATGTTGGTCAGCCGCGCGGACAAGCGACCGATGAAGTATATCGGATGTTACTGCGTTCTAAGCTTGCGCGTATGAACGCAAACGGAAGCTTGGACTCGGTTATTCAAGTGCTTGCGCTTGCCTTGCAAGCTAAGCCGCATGAGTTCAGGTTGACCGAGCAGCATAGCGATCCGGTGGAGCCGGAGCCAGCGGCTGTGCATGTATCGTCTGTTCCGTATGAGAAGCTGAACAGCGCGGGTTTAAGTCCAGCGCAATTTGTAGCTCTTGTAGAAAGGCTTGTTGCTGCAGGCGTCCGTGTCAGTAGAGTTGAGTTAACAGGTACATTCTCGCTCGCGACCATTGTGGATCAACTAGAGGTTAATGAGCATGGTCTTGGAGATGAAGCGATGATACAAGGTGGTACGCTTGGAGATATGTACGTGCCGGGTAATGACTATGATCTACCAATTTAAAAAAGTGGGTGCTAGTAAGCACTCATTCTTTTATATATTTACATTTTTAAGATTATCAAGGAGATTCCTTGGAAAATATGAATTGAAAATAGATTTGTACATTTTCATGAAATAATAACAAGAGGTGAGTATTCATGGCTTATGAAAAACAGCTTCCTGAGTGGAAAGCAAAAGGAATCAAGCCTCCACAGAGTAAGTTGGATGAAGGCTGGAAAGTGCAAGACAAACCACCGGCTGCTTGGCTAAACTGGCAGATGAATTCAACTTATGAAGTGTTGCAAGAACTGCAACAGAAGTCAGCAGAAAAAACAGATGTGACCATAGCCGAAAAAAGAGCCAAAGAATACGTCGATCAAAAAGTTGCGGGTATTGATTTGAACTCAATTACACCTGCATCAATAGGGGCTGAAACACCAGCTGGTGCACAATCTAAAGCTAATCAAGCGGAGACAAATGCCAAAAATGCCAGCTTGTCCAAAAGTACGATCAACGCCCAATTAATACTGGGGATTAACAATGTTAATAATTTAACTACGACAGGTTTCTATGATGGACATGGTTTGGCAAATGCTCCGAGTGAGGATTGGTACTACTATGAAGTTATTAATCATTCTAATGACCTTGGTGCTAACTGGGTCACACAAATAGCGCATAATTTTAATAGCAATTTTGTATTTAAGCGTACAAAATCTAACGGGCAGTGGTCATCGTGGACTCGAATGCTTGATACAAATGGAGGTGATTTAAGTGGTGCCCTGCATACTAAAGGGCAAATATGGGCTGGTAAGCAAACTCAATTTGGAAACGGATCAAATCTTACACTAGCAATTGGTGACAGTGATACAGGATTTAAATGGAATGGAGAGGGTAACTTTGATATTGTTGCTAACGATGCCGCTGTTGCTAATGTAACTAACAATCAAATAACACTAAATACTCCACTTATTGTACAAGGTGTGAATATAAATCAAATTGTACGAGTCAATAATGGGATACTTGAATACTTTGACGGAAGCGGGTGGAGAGAAGTGGGAGGAAGGAAGATGACAACTATTCATGGAGAAGCCTTTTTAGCGTCTGGGGTCACGACGTATAAAACGCTATTAGATGTTAAAGGTTCTGGAACTTTTAACTGGGCATGGTATCACCATCCTGGAGGAGGAAATTTCCCAAATAGTAATTCTTCTATTGAAATAATGATTGATGGAAGAACTGACGTTGGTATGAAGGAAGTGTGGAGCTCCTACAATAATTTGCTGGTCTCAGGTGGGGGAGGTCTTCATTTATTCCCATTTTCATCTTCATTAGTAATAAGAGGCGTTCATAGTCGAGCCGAAGAGCGTCTTTATGGCACCTTATATTATGGTTATTCACTACACGTTTAAAGAAAGGAGGAGATTAATCGTGATTAAATATGAGAATTTAAATGGCACTATTTACAGAACGGAAACGATTGGACCCAATACCGTTAGCACATTAATTAACAAAATGAAAATGTCTGTATCTAAAACAAAGGATAACATAAAAGCAGATGGAATAGATGAAACTATTATTACTATTAAAGTGCTTAATTACGAAGATGCTTTACTTGATAATTATTCGGGGACTTTGTTTGTTCAAATATCTAATACTGATATAAAACATGAAATATTCATGGTAAACGGGACTTTATCTTTTCCATTCTCTTCTCAGAAACCAGGGGAATTCGAGATTGAGTTAGTATCACCTAGTATGCCTGCAGAAAAAATAAAAATTATGGTGGTTGATATCAAGTGAATAATTTTATATTAAAAGTTAATCAGACAACGGAAATTAATAATGGAAACGGTAAAGATTCATTGGTCGAATTTAAAACTCTAAAAAAGCAATTTGATGTATTAGAACTGACTATTTTATCAATGTTAGATTATGCTAATAAAACCCAAGATGACTCTTTAGTTGAAACAGTTGATATGAAATATTTCTTGGTGAACCTGTGGACTTCGCATAAGATTAGTAAAGAAAAAGTAAGTTCATATGTGCCTAAATTTATTACACAAGTTGATTGCGAGACTATACTAGCAACACCACAAGATTAAAGCGCCATGCACATCGTATGAGCGCTATTTTTTTGCCCTTGGAAAATGAAATCGGAACAAAGTGAGTGGGACTGGGGATTACCAAAAAAGTCGCACACCCGTCACGCTGTCCGAATCTTACCCGAGGGCATTTTCACTAAAAGGGGGCAGCAAGTCTATGAATGACTATACTAAATTTTTAGCCGACCTCGTCGGCATTAAGACTACAGAGCAAGTTGCAGCAACGGCAACCTTCGGGATGTTCGGAACATTTACAGTATTTATGTTCGGCGGCTGGCCGACATTGATGCAGGTGCTGCTTATGATGATCATCATTGATTATGTTACGGGAATAATCGCAGCAGGAGTAACGGGAACTTTGCGCAGTCGAGTTGGGCTGGTTGGGATTTCTCGCAAAATTTTTATTTTCCTTATTATCGCCATCGCTCATCAAGTGGATCTGGTGCTGGGGGATCAGCACATGCTGCGTGATGCGACGATTTTCTTCTACATGGCGAATGAGTTGCTCTCTATTATCGAAAATGCAGGTCGGATGGGGGTTCCAATCCCATCAACCATTAAAAAAGCAATTGAAATTTTGCACGAAAAGGGCGGAGATGACGATGACGTACAGCGTTAAACAGCGGCTGCTGCCGCAAGGGGCAGCAAATAAGCCACAACGAGCGATGAAGCCGCTCTATATTACGATTCACAACACAGATAACACAGATCGCGGTGCAACTGCCGATGCACATGCCCGTTATTTACTAAATGGCAGCGGTGGAGCGAAAAAAAGCTGGCATTATACAGTCGATGACCATGATATTATTCAGCATTTGGAAGACAATGAGCAGGGCTGGCATGCGGGAGATGGAAAAGGTCTGGGCAACACCATGTCCATCGGGATTGAAATTTGCATGTACGAGGGCATGAACGAAATGCTGGCTTGGCGGCAGGCATCATGGATAGTCGCTCATTTAATGATAAAGCACGGCATTCCACTTAGTCGCATCGTACCGCATCGTCACTGGAGCGGAAAGGGCTGTCCATCCAGACTGCTGCCGCATTGGCAAACGTTTACCCGTATGATTGAGCGCGTATTGGTCGATATGAAGGGCAAAGACAATGCCTCAAAGGGAACCGGGGACAAGCACTCCCAGACAAGCCAAGTTTCTGTAAATGTGAAGCTGTCCAAAGGGGAGACATCAGCTTTAGAAGGACATTTATTGAATGGACACGTCTATGTTCCACTGCGTGATATCGCAGAGGCTTTGCAGCTTAAACTACTGTGGGATAACACGAATAAGCGGGCGACTTTATCTGAATAAAGGCCGTCCCGCGGCTAACCTCTTCTTATAACTCGGCGTAAGAATCGCGCTAACGGTTGCTGTAGAGCCTATTTTGTGTAAATGGATGTATTTTGAATGGTAAAGGGCGCCACAGCGCTTATTTTTCAAATAAAGCGCGTTTATAGACCACAAATGCTGAAATAAGCTCGCCCACAACCGTTACATTTTTATACAGGGCAATCTCGCGTAAATAACGTCCACGGCGCCTGTTAGCGGAGCCGAGCCACATATGAGCCGCGTACGAGCCACATAAAGATGAAGCTACACTTCATCAAATCCCACTTCCCCTACGTTAAAAAATGCAATCTGTGATTACATCGGAAGATCATTTGTATATACAGACTTTAATAGTAGGGATGTATTCATTTGTGCATGGAAACATTCACCCCATCTCTTTTACCTCTGCATATATTTTCCCTCCTTTCTTTCAGTTCTACATGTTTATTCCTTCCTAACTTCTACATTTATATGGCGCTGTTGCTCGCTTTCTTGTAATATGGGTAAAATGAACGCATAACCACCAGCAAGCAGATAGGAGCATTAGAAAAATGACCGTCAATGGACAAGCGAACGGGCAACAGCGTCAGCATATCCGTGCAGGACTAGATGTCGATATCGTTCTGAAACAAGATCAGCGTACAGGCAAGACGACGCGCGGAATCGTCAAGGATATATTAACGAACTCGCCGTTCCACCCTCACGGCATTAAAGTGAGATTGCACAGCGGTCAGGTGGGACGGGTGAAGCATATACATGTTTCTCCTTAAGACAGCGGCCATACCTAAAAATGAACCGACAACATAAGGGAGATGAACGAGCTGAAAGGTTTCGAAGCTTATAACTTAGACCCAGCAATATTGCAATATTTGAAACTGAGCGGTATTGACACGCCTACACCTGTTCAACAGCAGGCAATTCCAGTCATGATGAAAGGCCAAGATGTCATGGCAGAAGCGGAAACAGGAACGGGTAAGACATTGGCATTTCTATTGCCGATTGTACAAAAGGCGAAGCCAGATCAAGCACGCGTACAAGCACTAATCGTTGCACCTACACGCGAGCTGGCACTTCAAATTACAGACGAAGCACGCAAATTGGCGGCTACTCGCGGAATTTCCGTATTAGCGGTTTATGGCGGCCAAGATGTAATGAAGCAAATTCATAAGCTAAGCGGTCGCTCACCACAGTTGATCGTTGCGACACCGGGTCGTCTTAACGATCATATTCGTCGTGGTACGATTGATTTGTCTCGGATCGACACGCTTGTACTTGATGAAGCGGATCAAATGCTTCATATGGGCTTCTTGCCTGAAGTAGAGGAAATCATGGAGCAATTGCCATACAAGCGCCAGACACTCATGTTGTCTGCAACGATGGCGGATTCAGTAAGACGTTTGGGTAATCGCTACTTGAAAGATCCAGTTAACGTGCGTATTGAATCACGCAAAGTAATGGTGGATCACATTAAGCAAATGATTATCGAGACGACGGATCGTGCAAAGCAGGATGATTTGTTCCAACAGCTTGAGGAACAGAATCCGTTCCAAGCGGTTATTTTCTGTCGTACGAAGCGTCGTGCAGCTGCTCTAAATGAAGCGTTGTTGGAGGCTGGCTACAATTCGGACGAGCTGCATGGCGACTTGTCCCAATTGAAGCGTGAGCAGGTCATGAAACGTTTCCGTGATACGAAGCTGCAATTGCTCGTTGCAACAGATGTTGCGGCACGTGGCTTGGATGTAGAAGGCGTCACGCACGTATTCAACTACGATATTCCGCAAGATGCGGAAAGCTATGTTCACCGTATTGGCCGTACAGGCCGTGCAGGTGCGAAAGGTGTTGCGATCACATTCGTTGCTGCGAAGGATCGTCCGTACTTGCTGCAAATTCAGAAAGTACCTGGCTTCCGTATTGATAACGCGCCAGGAGCTGGAAAGTCCAAAGGCGGGAAATCTGACCGCTATCAGGAGTCATCTTCATCTGGCAAGCGTCCAGCAAGACGCGGCGCAGGTAGAAATGAGTCCGGGGCAGAGCGGAAATTCACTTCCCGTACTGAAGACGCAGGTCGCAAGCGCAGCGGTCGCGGTGCAGGAACTGCAAGACGTGCGGAGCGCACTGGCAGCAGAACGGAATCTGCAGGCAGAGAAGAGCGTTTTGGTCGCGGAGCAGCGCCTGCGCGTGATGAGAAGCGTAATAGTTCTCGCGGAGAAGCATCTCGTGGAGAACAACGTAACAGCCGTGGTGGACAAGCGGATAGCGGATTCGGCAATCGCGGACGCGGTGGCAAGCCAGCTAATGCGGACAACCGTACATCTGGCAGAAGCAGTGACTCCAGTAGTCGTCGCGGCGGCGGGCGTACATCTGGTGGTGCAGGAGCATCTCGTCAAGGTCAAGGTGGTAAGCAGCGTTCAGGCGGAGCTGGAGCTGGTCGTTCCGGTGGGAGAGGCAGACGTTAAGTTAAGCTGGGAAGTACACTATGCGGCTAACGATCTTAGCATCGCTGTGTAAATTGCAAGCAGCCCTATGGGATAAATAAAATCCGATTTAGCTTAGGGGAACCAAGGAACCGATTGTTATAAAGCTTGAATTAACTAATAACTATTTATAGCGCTGTCGTTTATGGGGAATGAGCCCATAGGCGATGGCGCTTTTTTGCGTGGAACATAAGATTGAAAATCAGTCGTCGCTAAGGAGAACATACGGTAATGTAAACATCCTTGTGTGTTCGCTTATGAACTTCTCTTCGACCGAGCATACTATAGAATCGATGCATCTTTTAGGGGGTTGAGCTAGGTACATAATTGGATAAGTTGTATCTAAGCAACTTTTTCACGTTTAACCAACTTTACAGAACTAATGCAACACCTTTTTGCGAGGGAAACAGAACGGTTGCAGGTCAACACTGTTTCTCTAGACCCACAGCAATTGTATTTGTTACCATGAAATACGAAAGAGCAATACTAACATGATTAACGGATAAAGAACCAACTTTTTATCATACTGATATCATTTGCTCTAATGATGATTAGCTGGGAGGAAGTTGCATTGAAAGAATATGCAGATATGAAAAAAGGTGAACGAGGGGCATGGGTTAGCATCTTCGTATATATTGTGCTGTCCATGACGAAGCTTGGCTTTGGCTTCGCCTATCATTCTGCTGCATTGCAGGCAGACGGCTGGAACAACTTAACGGATATTGTTGCGTCTGTAGCAGTGCTTATTGGACTGCGAATTTCGCAAAAGCCGCCAGATCGTGATCATCCGTATGGACATTTTCGTGCAGAGACGATATCTGCCTTAGTGGCTTCCTTTATTATGGCAACGGTAGGATTACAGGTTATTGTGTCGACGGTTCGGACGATCTGGTCCTCAGATACGCATGTCCCAGATGTTTTGACAGGCTGGGTTGCTCTATTGTGTGCGGCCGTTATGCTAGTGGTCTACCTTTATAACAGCAGGCTTGCTAAACGAATTCAAAATAAAGCGCTTATGGCAGCAGCTCACGACAACCGCTCTGATGCGTTAGTAAGTATAGGGGCAGCAGTTGGTATTTTCGGTTCCCAATGGGGTTTGCCGTGGTTGGATCCTTTGGCAGCTTTGACCGTCGGCATCGTCATACTTAAGACGGCGTGGGATATTTTTTATGATGCGAGTCATGCGTTGACAGATGGCTTTGATGAAAAGAAATTGGAGACGCTGCGCAAGACGATAGCCAACACAAATGGTGTTCGCGCGATCCGGGACGTGAAGGCACGCCTTCATGGCAATCGTGTACTTGTCGATGTCATTGTACTCGTGGATCCCAAGTTGACCTTGATTGAGAGTCATCGCATATGCGATGAGGTAGAGCATCGAATGAGGCATTCGCATAATATTACCGAGGTTCAAGTACATGTGGAGCCCTTAATAAAAGGGGAGCAATAGAATAAATTTTCGTGTAAGTTTCGTGTGAGTTCAACAGGATGCAAAGATTCGCATAGGCAGTTACTCACTGCATTTTATGTGTAATCCAAGGTATAAGGTTGGACTCTTTTTTATATGGAATTCTCACAACAAGAACCAATTTTATATGCAACTACTTTCACGATTAATGTGCTGCTCAGCTCGTAAATGTACATAAGAAAAGGCAAAGTTATCGTACAAACAACTTTGCCTATCAGTAATATGCTGCATCAAGCCTTCTGAAAGAATAGATGTGGCGCGCTAACGGTTGTGACAGAGGCTATTTCTCTTACATTCACTTATTTTGAAGTCTAATGAGCGCCAGCGAGCTTATTTGCCGAATAAAGCGGTTTTAATAGCTATAATCGTTGAAATAAGCTCACACACGATCGTTAAAATTCTACACTCGACGATATCCTTAAAATAACGTCTATAGCGAACGTTAGAGCATACAACTACACTTGCTTGTCGAGCAAGTTGACCTTAATGCTGACTGAGTCAATAGCTTCACTTAGGCTGCCCCGCGGCGAATTGCCTCAAGATGTAACGTGCATGATGTAAGGCGCCTTCACGCAATTATTCTATTCTTCCTATATCGCCTCTGCTTCGCTTGCTTGAGCGGTCTCAAACTTTGCACGCTTCATCTTAATTAACACGAGCAACAATGCAAATGCTGCAATGGCAAACAACGCGCAGGCGAAAAAGACACTTCGATAGCCAAAGCCATCAGCAATAAAGCCAAATAAAACAAATCCAAACATCGATCCGACCTTATTGGAATTGGAGTACAAATTAGTAGCCGTGCCTGGCATTTGTGGTAAAAAGTCTTGGAAATAAGTAATGGCCACTCCACTCGTAATGGAAATGTAGGCAGCGCTCAATATTTGGATGATGAAAATATGCCATGTTTCTACTGCAAATGAAAGAATAATAAAGTAAATACAGGCGATAAATACACCAAGCCGAATTAATTTATCATTTACAATTTTGGTAGCTAAGTAGCCAAAGCCGAGCATGAACGGAATTTCAAATACAGGTGGAATGCTAAAAATGATGCCGATATCTTTTTCGGTACCACCAAGTTCTTTGGTGACGAATTGAGCCATATTCATCGTGCTAAGTGTATTTGCCACAGAAATGAAGGTGAATGCAAGCAAGTTAAGGAAAATAAACGGTTGAAACACGATTTTGGTGAGCGGAATGTTGGCTTGCGATATGGAGGCCGTTTGCTGCTCTTGTTTACTCTTTAAAAATAAAAGTGAAATAATCGCTACGATAACATTGCAAGTAGCGGCTACAACAAACAATCCTGTAAATCCCAAATAAAGCAGCACAAACGCTGCAATAGCAGGACCAAGCGTCCAAGAAAGGGCGAAAATCGTTCGCAGTATGTTCATATAGAGTGGAAGCTGTGTCGAAGGTAAGGTTGACCTTCCTAATATTTCACGCCCTATGGCAAACACTTGAGAAAACGTCGATGAAGCGATACCTAGAAACAGGGAAGAGACAAAGAGAAGTACATAAAAATTTCTGGAAAAGGCGAACCCCAAATAACCGACTGCCCCTGCGACTGCACACATGGCTAATATAAAGCTGCGATTCGGTACGCGATCAGATAGCTTAGCGATATACGTACTGAATACAATGCCGCAAATGGACGATACAAGCATAAATATACCAAAGGTTTTGTTGCTCATTCCAACTTCATCAATGGCAAATAGCGAGTTATACGGCAATACAAAGGCAAACGATATGCCGAGAAACACATTGACGATCATAACAATCGGAAACTGTTGAATGGATAACGTCGTTTTCGTATGCTGCTTAATAGCTTGTACAAATGAATTCATTCTCTACCCCTATCCTCTCTCTTATTTTCTACTTATTTAACTTTATAGCCGCCCCCACAATGCTGTCTTGTAGGTGAAGTTTACCACATTAGTTAACAATAACAAGAGTAGTTTTTTAGCTAACTCAATAAATATGTCGATAATGGTTCTGTACATCGTACATGATGGATTCTGGATATTGTCCATGTTCGGACAGAAGCCCCTCCTCTATAATCTAAATGAGAATAATTATCAATCCGATGGGGTTGAACAATAGAGAGGTAGGCAAAGAAAACAATGAAACAGCGTTTTTGGCAATTTGCACTTATTTCCGTGATGGTATTCCTATTAGCTGCATGCGGCAGCTCGAAGCAAGAGGGAGCGGCAGATAATAAGACCGCATCACAACCGGAGTCAGGTCAGACTCAACCAGCATCGACAGAGACTACAAAAACAACGAAAGAGATTACATATTTAGGCAAGACGTATACCGTTCCTGAAAAAACGGAAAACATTGTCGTTGCCGGTAGTATCGAGTCGATGGAAGATGCATTAGTGCTAGGAACTAGTCTTACTGGAGCAAGTTCAGTTGGCGGAAGTTTCCCGCAAATGTTTGCAGAAATTACAAAGACGGCGACTGATATCGGTCAAAAGCAGCAGCCGAACTTTGAAACGATATTGAAGCTTAAGCCGGATGTTATTTTAAGCACAACGAAATTCCCAGCAGATAAGGCAGAGAAATTGAATAAGATCGGTACAACCATTCCAGTTTCCCACAAAGCAGTGGATTGGGAAGCGAACTTGATGCTGTTAGCGGAACTAACGGGCAAACAAGATAAGGCTAAGGAAGCACTGCAGCAATATAAGACAGATTTAGAAGCTGCGAAGACGAAAATAGGGGAGCAGTATAAGGACAAAAAGGTTATTGCCCTACGTTTACGTGGACTAGAGCTTTGCTTATATGCTGAAACGTTGTTCTTCAATCCAACTTTGTATGAAGAGCTCGGCTTACCCGTTCCAGCAGAGATTAAAGCTACGAAGAAACAAGAAATTATTTCAATTGAGAAGTTTAGCGAAATCAATCCTGACGTCATCTTCTTGCAATTTGCGGAGTCCGAGAATAAGAAGAACGTAAAAATTCTTGAAGAACTGCAAAACAATCCAATCTGGAAAAACCTTGATGCTGTTAAAAACAACAAAGTGTTTATCAATGTTGTTGATCCAGACGCACAAGGTGGAACGTTCTGGAGTAAACAGCAATTCCTCAAAGCTGCTGTTGAGAAGCTTGGATCGCAATGATTTCAGCTGAGCAGATGAAGAGGCAAATATCACATCGTATACCTATAGCCATTCTTGCGCTGTCGCCTTTTGTAATGGTGGCATTAGCGGTTTGTTCTATTTTTTACGGCTCTAAGTCAATCAGCTTGAGCACGATATGGGATGCGTTCGTTCGGTTCGATCCGAATCATATCGACCATCAGATTGTGATACACTCCCGTCTGCCACGAGCAATAGGAGCGCTCCTAGTAGGAGCGTTCCTTGCTATATCTGGCGCATTAATGCAGGGAGTAACGCGCAATTATTTAGCTTCACCTTCTATTTTAGGTGTGTCGGACGGTTCAGCCTTTGCCATCACACTTTGTATGATCTTTATGCCTAATGCATCATCGATGGAAATGATTTTGTTCTCGTTGGTTGGATCAGCGTTAGGTGTTGGATTCGTATATGGCATAGCATCCATTATTCCAGGAGGGCTGTCACCGGTGAAGTTAGCCATATTCGGGACGATTGTCGGAACCTTTTTAAGCAGTGTCTCGATGGCTCTGTCTACGTATTTTCAAATTTCACAAGATATTAGCTTTTGGTACAATGCGAGACTTCATCAAGTGAATCCTGAGCATGTGAAGCTAGCGATACCGTTTGCTGTTGTAGGTATTGTGTTAGCATTGCTTATTGCCAGCAAAATTAGCGTTATGGCGCTCGGTGAGGAAGTAGCTCGTGGATTAGGACAGCGAACAAAAGTGGTCAGAGGCATTGCCAGTTTATCGGTCATTATTTTGACAGGGATATCGGTTGCGCTAGTAGGTAAGATTGGCTTTGTCGGCTTAATGATTCCTCATATTGCGCGCTTTTTAGTCGGTATGGATTATCGTTGGGTTGTACCTTGTGCAGGTGTCATTGGAGCCATGTTTCTTTCCTTTAGCGATATTATAAGCCGCTTCTTGAACATGCCGTTCGAGACGCCGATAGGTGTAGTTACTGCGCTGTTTGGTGTTCCATTCTTCCTCTACTTGATTCGTACCAGAGGAGGGGGCAAGCATGCATAAAACTACTTCATTACGCACGTTCTGGTTCGTCTTTATATCGCTCGTGTCTCTTATTTCGGTTAGCTTGTATTTACATATAACGTCTGGTGATTTTGATATCACAGTTATGGAGATACTGCGGACCATATTACAGATTGATTCCAAGCCAGAAAATGAACTGGTTCTATTCGAGTTTCGTATGCCGCGAATGATTGTTGCTGCTTTAGTCGGCTTTGGACTTGGTATTGCGGGAGCCATTATTCAAGGTGTTTCTAGAAATGGCTTAGCTGATCCAGGTATTTTAGGGATTAATGCGGGAGCGGGCTTTGCCATCGTCATCTTTATGTTTTTGTTTCAGGGTGAGTTATTTACAGATGGCTGGCTTGGTACGATGATTATGCCTATTTTCGGCTTAGTCGGAGGCTTGCTTGCAGCACTAGTTATTTTTGCATTGGCTTGGCATCGAGGCACATTGGATCCGCAGCGGCTTTTGTTAGTTGGTATCGCCATTTCTTCCGGATTTGGTGCACTGACTTTATTTATCTCTTTAAAAATGAATCCGAGTGACTTCGAAGCGGCTACGATCTGGTTAACCGGTAGTATTTACAATGCGAATTGGTTGTATATCGTAGCTATGCTACCATGGCTCATTATCCTTGTTCCTATATTAATGTTGAAGGCATCTGTGCTCGATTTGCTGCAAATGAAAGATGAGAGTGCATCTAGCTTAGGTATTGCGATTAACCGTGAACGAATCATTTTATTGATTTGCAGCATTGGTCTTGTGAGTGCCTGTGTGTCCGTATCAGGGAGTATCGGTTTTGTTGGCTTGCTTGCGCCACATATTGCTAGAAGGCTCGTCGGTGTGACCCATACTAGATTGATTCCGATTTGCGGATTGATCGGTATGCTGATCGTTGTCTTTTCTGATTATGTTGGCAAAACGCTCGTAGCACCTGCCGAGCTACCCGTTGGCATTGTCATTTCACTTGTTGGTGTGCCGTATTTTGTGTATCTAATGATTCGGACAAAAGGAAAATAATGATCTTGAAATAGCTCTTAAGAACTATTAAAATGGTTACAAATCGTAATAATTAAGTCTATAGTCCCATAGATGTCAAAATTGTAACTTGTTATAGTATAGACAAATGGAATCTAGTTACATTGTTAGGATTCATTGAGTTAATATTATAAAAGATTACAATGTGTACATACACACATGTGATCATTATTGTTGTAGGCCAGCAACGAAGAATCAACATCTTAGGGAGGCAGAACGATAATGAACAACAAAGTGAACAAATTAATCAATATGAAGACATTTAGCAAATCTTTGCTAGCACTAACGACAATTACACTCTCGGCTCAAATGTTAGCAGCACCTGTATCCGCAGCTCCTCGCAGTGTAGATAATGGGACAAGCTATTCATACAATATGAATGCTGCTACTGCAGCACAAACTGCAACGATTCAAAGCAGTGTGAACATGCGTGACGCAGCATCTACATCTGGACAAGTGATTCGCAAGCTAGCGCAGGGTGAAGCGGTTTCCATACTAGAAAAGACAAATGCCAACTGGTACAAAGTGAAAGATTCACAAGGAAACGTTGGATTTGTTAGTGCGAACAGCAGCTATATTAAAGTTAACGGTGCAAGTAATCCATCTACAGGTTCGAGTAACTCGATCAACGCGAATAATTCGAACAAAGATGATAAGCAGCCGATTAGCTCTTCGGTGGAAGACGTAATTAAGACAGGCATGACATATCTCGGCACGCCGTATGAGTTCGGTTCCAATCGCAGCAATACACAGACATTCGACTGCTCTGATTTCGTTCGTCATATTTTCAAGCAGTCCGCAGGAGTTACGCTTCCAGCAGATTCCCGTCAACAAGGTGCCTATGTGAAGGATAAAGGGACAGCTAAAAATAGCATTTCCCAATTGAAGCGTGGCGACTTGATGTTCTTTATGAGCTATAAAGGTTCCAAAGCTTCCAGCTATGCTGGGGTAAATAAAAATACAGAGCGCATTACTCATGTGGGCGTATATTTAGGAAATGGCCAAGTACTGCATACGTACTCCGTTGATTCGGGTGGCGTTCGTGTAGATACGATTACGGGCAAAGCTTGGGAGCATCGCTTCTTGTACGGTGGAAGTGTACTCTAGTAAATGAATAAATTCAATATTTCCAAGTAATCGAGGGGTTGTCCGAAGGAGAGATATGTTCTTCTAAAGGGCGGCCCTTCTGTTGTATGTGACAAGAGTGTATGCAACAAACAAAATACAAAATAAATAACTCCCTCCAAGAGAATCCTTGGAAGGAGCTATTGCTGTATATCAAGTTATGTTATTGTTCAATGATATCGAAGATATTTGATTACTGACGGTAATGCTGATGAGGATGATGCTCCTTCTTAGTACCAGGCGTTTCTGGAATAAGATCCTCAATTTTGCGCAAGCTGCGGAAGCGCGGCCTACGAGCTAGACGGTTAGCATACCAGCCGCTAATCGCACTGAGTGGAATAATAGCTGACAGCAGCCATACCGCTAGATTCTGCTGTTCACGTACAACAATGTAGATGAGACCAAGTAGGAATAGTGGTGCATAATCTACATATTTGACCAGCCAATGTCGTTTGCCTGCTCTATTTTCTTCAATACCAAGACTGACGAGTCCGGCAATGGCGATGATACAGGAAAGGGTGAAGGAAGTCCAATCAAGTGCTAGTGTTAGCATACCAGCAACAACTAAGACATATCCAATGGCACCGAATGTACGATATAGCAATCTGGTTCTCTCCTTATCTCTTGTTCAAATACATATTTCCATATACTTGCTTAACCAAACATTTGGTTGTTGATAAGTTCTAATACTTCACGTGGGCACTTTTCCAGCAGCTGTGCAGGGAATTCCCGCTGTTGTCGTGTGCTTCTTACATCATTCAGCTCGTGTTGCAACCTTTTGAACCATCCGATAAGTGTATCGTGTGAAGTAAGCATTTCTCCGTAACCATGGTCAATAAAATAGTCGCAATTCTCTTCTTCTTGCCCAGGAATAGGAGAATAAAACAGCATCGGAATTCCTTTAATCATTCCTTCTGTGCAGGTCATTCCGCCAGGCTTAGTTACTAATAGATCAGACGCGTCCATCATAAGCGGGATATCATGAGTATATCCGTAAATATGAATGTTAGGATGCTGAAATAATGGATCTTGCTTCATACGTTGAATGGTTTTGCTGTTGCTGCCCATACAGAATAGAAACTGTATATGCTCCCGCCATTCGGCTATGTATGATAGTGCTTCCTCGTTAATGGACAGTCCCCATCCGCCTCCCATAAACATGACGGTTGGCATTGCCTTCAGCCCTAACGATGCTTGCGCTTCCTGCTGAGTTTGACGACTCCAGAACTTCGGATGAACAGGTAGGCCTGTAACGACGATACGATTCGATTCGATGCCGCGAGCGAGCAGTTTGTCACGTACTTCATCAGCGGATACAAGGTATTTGCTTACTTCATCGTCTATCCAAGTCCCATGAGCATCATAATCGGTAATTAAAGTATATAACGGAACATGTAGTCCTGAACGCTTCAATCGAGAGATGACGATGTTCGGGAATGGATGCGTACAGACGATTGCATCAGGACGCAAATGATTAACGACTTGTGAAGTCTGTGTATAAAAAATACGGTGCAGAGCTAATTGAGTAAAGCGATGAAGTGACTTTTTGTATTTCTTACGGTACAGAAGACCGACCAACTTCGGTTGTGTGCTGACCGTCTTGCGATAAGCTGCAAATATAAGCGGTCCGACGGTAGGATTTAGAAACCTGCCGAGCTCGATTACACGGGCTTGGACGTCTGGGGCTATATGTTTGAGCCCGACAGCTAATGAGTATGCAGCTTGTGTATGCCCTGTACCGAAACCTTCGGATAGAAGAAGGATCCTCTTTTTACGCATGTTTCTCACCCTTCATTATTATACCCCACAATCGAATTGGAAGCATCAAGGAATCTTTAGATATTGTTCCAAAAAAACATTGAAGTTGCAAGATGAAAAACAATGTGGTAAAGTGAAAAACGAGAAAAATGACTAAAATAACAATTTGGTCATTCGGTCGAATGGTCATAAGCAGAGAGGGGTGATCGTATGTCTTTGGATCGACGTAAACAAATTATTGATGCTGCTGCCAAATCATTTGCTTTGTTTGGGTACAAGGCAACGACGATGGATCAGATCGCTAAGATTGCTCAAGTCGGCAAAGGGACGATCTATACGTTCTTTGCGAATAAAGAAGAGCTTTTCAATGAGATTTTGCAACAAGTCATACTTGAAATGAAGCATATCGCAGATAGGGAATCTGCTGAACAGCGTCCATTTCATGAGAAGGTTTTTCGTATTCTCGATCAAGCGCTAGAGTTCCGCAGTCGTCATGAGCTGGCAATGAAGCTTTCTCAAGAGCTTCGTGATGTAGGTACACCTATGGCTAAGGAAGCACTGAACCGACTTGAAAGTGAATTGCTTACTTACATCGAAGCTCAGCTCCAATCAGCTATGGATCGTGGTGAGCTGGCACAAGGCGATCCGCGTATTATGAGCTTTATTATGTATCAATTGTATCGATCTTTAACAACGGAATGGAATAAGATTTATGATCCATTGGATAAAGATACGATAAAGGAAACCTTCTATAAATACTTTATGAAGGGGATTCTGCGAGTAACACCGTATGAATCGAAGGATGAGTAACCTTAGTATGGTTAAACAGGTTAATCATTTTATTATGAGTTAGCAGCTTGCCTATTAAGGGGCAAGATATGTTATAGGTTTATTGCGTCGCGTCCAATTGCAACTAGATATACAGCCGTTTTATACGCTGTACATTTCATTGCAGAGCGGGCGAGGCGTTTCTTTTGACCTGAAATGACCAAATGAACTATTTGGTCAGGAAGTTTTAATGAGTTTATGAAATGATATTTAGCACAAAGGTGAGTGAAACGTGTGAAAGGTTTGCGATTATTTTTTGCTGAGTGGGGGAACATACTGCGCAACCCCAAGGTTTTGGTTCCGGTTATTGCAGTGATGATGATTCCAGTTATGTACAGTGCACTTTTTCTAGGTACGTTCTGGGATCCATATGGAAAAATGAAGGATCTGCCCGTTGCGATTGTAAATGAGGACAAGGGTGCTGAGTTGGAAGGCGAAAAGCTTACTATAGGTAAAGAGCTAGTAGATGAGCTGAAGGAAAGTAAAGAACTTGATTTTCACTTCGTATCTTCACAGGAAGCACTAGCGGGACTTAAGGAAGATCGTTTCTACATGACGATTACGATACCAGAGGACTTCTCGAAGCGTGCAGCAAGCTTAATGGATGACGAGCCGAAGCAAGCAGAGTTGTTGTTCCAAACGAATGAAGGGCATAACTTCTTGGCAGCACAAATTGGGGGAACTGCCATTCATAAAGTTAATTCCGAAATATCTCGTACGATTACGGAATCGTATACAAAGCTGATGTTCGAGCAGGTTGAGAAAGTATCGGAAGGATTAGGTGAAGCTGGTGACGGTGCAACCAAGATCCACGATGGTACAAAGACATTGGCGAATGGTACAGCTGAGCTGAAAACGAACATGGCGAAGCTTTCCGACGGAGCATTGAAGTTGAAGCAGGGCACAACTCCACTGGCAGATGGTGCGCAAAAGCTTAACCTAGGCGCAGCTGAGTTGAACAAAGGTGCAGCTTCCATGAATCAAGGTTTGAAGCAGCTTGCTCAAGCTCATGATCAACTAGAGCAAGGAGCTCGCAAGAGTGAGCAAGGGGCTACTCAACTACAAGCAGGCTTGAAAAGCTCCGCAGCTGGCAGTAAAGAGCTGGCTGAAGGGACAAAGGCGCTCGCAGGTGGTCTAGAGCAGCTAGTGAAAGCAAGTCCTGAATTAGCAAATCACCCAGCTATGAAGCAGATTATGCAAGCGAGCCGTGATGTCCAAGTAGGTGCGAGCAAGCTAAATGAAGGCCAGACGAAGCTAGTAGCGGGTGCATCCGCTTTGAAAGATGGTCAGACTCAGCTTGTTGGCGGTATGAAGCAATTTGGGCAGAAGCTTGATGAGGCTGCTGCGGGCAGCGGCAAGTTGACAGTCGGTGCGAAGCAGCTTGCTGATGGCGCTGCTCAGCTTAAAGGTGGAGTTACAGAAGCAACGAAAGCGATCACGACGATTGCAGATGGCAGCAGCAAGTTAAATGATGGTGCAGGCAAACTGCAAAATGGAGTACGTGAACTGAAGGATGGTTCTGGTGAACTAGCGAGTAAGCTAAATGAAGCAGCTGATGAAGCTTCAAGTGTGCAGGGTTCAGAGAAACGAATCGAAATGTATGCGAAGCCTGTAACAGTTGTGGAATCCAGCATCAATAAAGTACCGAACTATGGTACAGGATTTGCTCCTTACTTCTTGTCACTAGGATTGTTTGTAGGTGCACTTATTCTTACGATTGTACTTCCGCTCGTACAATCTCCGGATCCGTTAGCTTCTGGGTGGAGTCGATTTGTGAGCAAAACGTTATTGTTTGTATCCGTTGGTGTCGTGCAGGCACTAGTGGCAGATGCTATTCTTATATTCGGCCTTGGGCTGGAAGTACAAAATACAGCTCAATTTATCGGTTTTAGTATTTTATCCAGTATGACGTACATGTTTATTATTCAATCCCTCGTTACCGTACTTGGTGACCCAGGAAGATTTGTTGCCATCATTATTCTTATTCTTCAGCTCGTATCTTGTGGAGGAACGTTCCCAATAGAGCTGACGCCTACATCTATGCAAGTGATTGGTGACTGGCTACCAATGACGTATACCGTTAATGGATTTAAAGCAGTCATTTCAAGCGGGGATACAAGTATGTTGCTCAGCCAGTCAGGTATTCTTGCGATTTACATTGTTGCATTCGGTGCATTGACACTTGGTTACTTCGTTATGAAGGCGCGTGAAGCACGCAGTGATCAAGGTGCTTTGACTGCAAAGTAAGCTAGCGAAGTAAGAACAGGATACACCTTCTTCTCGTCGTCCCATTTTAAAACGGGAATAATTGAAAGTCAGAGAAACCCTCAAGTGCTGAACCAGCATTTGAGGGTTTTTTCCATGTTCAGCAGGAAATAGGAATGAAAGCTCGAATTGGTTGTAAGACTTCATTAGATTCGTTGCAACAAGTATACACTTACCGGAGGGCGGCAAATCGTAAGGAGGTACGAATGTGACAAGTGTAAATCGGCGATGGGAACTCGAAGCGATGCGTGGCGTCGCGATAATGGGTGTCGTTCTCATTCACGTTATTTCAATGGGAATTGCAGTACAGTATCCTGATCATGCTGGATGGGGAGGACAGATGGAAGCAGGAGTGCTGCCCTTGGTATGGGCAAGCGCATGGGGCAGGTTTTCGGTACCTATGTTTCTATTTGTGTCGGGACTGCTCATAACGTATCGGCTTAAGGATAAGCCCATTTCTTATCCAAGTTTAATCCTAAAGCGTGGAAGCGATCTGCTGCTGCCATACTTGCTGTGGACTGTTATCGGCTTATTGTTCACCTGGTTTATGATCAACCCGTGGGGGTTGCAGCATCTCGTCGTTGCCCTTGTGTTGGGTAAAGGATATTTTCATCAATTGTATTTCATTCCTCTTTTGTTGCAATGCATCATTCTTCTGCCTCTTTGGATCAAAGGACTAAGATGGAACGTCGGAGGCTTTCTTCTCATCATAGGCAGCATTCAACTTCTGTACACGGCTGCGTATCAACTTCTATTCCTTTCTTCATTTGATTACATACCTGCGTCGCTCGGGAAAGCATGGGAAATCTTAATTGCACCAACGTTATTTGGTATGATGGGCTATTTCGTATTAGGACTAGCAGTTGGCTTGCATTTCGAAAAATGCTTGCAGTACGTAAAGAACAAGTCACTCGCCTTTTGTACAAGTGTGTATCTTGCTTCTCTTATTATTCAGCTCGCAGACGTCCATTTATCGTTTAGCATTTCATCAGACCTTGGCAATTCGATTCATTTTTATCGTGTAACGGTGTTTGTATATGTATGTTGTACGATTTTGCTTGTATGGAAATGTGCCCTTGTATTCGCAGAATCGCGTTGGATGAAAGGGATTATGAATCTGGGGCAATACGCTTTTTTCATATTCCTTGCCCATGTGCTTATACTGGAAAGCCTAGAATTTCATAGTTCAGCATGGTACGGGTCATATTGGTCGGTACTCGTGACAACGGTGCTTACAATGCTGCTTTGTATAGGCGTGCAGTACATTGGCAATAAGTTGGCCCCACGACGGTCAGTGCGAAGCCCAGTTGGGATGTTTTTTGGAAAATAAGAGCAGTTGTTCGAGGGTACATTTGCAGCAAAACTAGTTAAAAAGTCTTAATTTTCACATTCATGTAGCGTACATTCGGATTATCATAAAAAAAACCTTTCCAACTGCCGATATATCAATATATACATGACTTTGCGACATACTTTGGTATGAAGTAGGGAAAGGGGAATATAGCTTGAGCAATTTAAAGGTAAGCAAACGCTCTTTCGGGCGCAAAATGACAACATGGCTGGCAAGCTTGCTTGTTGTTACATTAATAATGAGTATATCTCCGTGGCAATCCGTTGCTAGTGCATCAACTACAGCGAAGACAACGACTGCTGAAACGGTAACGGGACTTCAATTTGAATCATCGGTAACTCCTGTACATGTTATCGTGGATGGTTCATCTGTACAGATGAAAGTGTTGGCATCAATTAAGGGAGAAACGAGTTTGAGGGATGTTACGGGAGCAGCGACATGGACTTCTTCCAACCCGTCTGCCGTAACGGTAGAGAACGGTTGGGTCAAAGGTGCTGGCAAAGGTACATCTGAAATTACAGTTAAATATCAAGGCTTTACGTTGAAGAAGACAGTAGTATCTGAATTTATGTACGACAAGCTTATCGTTCGTAATGCAGATAGTGGACAAGAAGTAGATGCTTCTATGACTACGATGCTTGGCGCCAAGCACAAATGGAAAGTATTTGCCAACGATAAATCGTCCACCACAGAAAATGATGTAACAGCAGAAGCGTTATGGTCCTCTGCTGATGCGAATATCGTGGACGTGGATAAAGGCGTACTCGATATTAAGTCTGCAGGTACAACAAAAATTACTGTGAAACACAAAGGGATCACAAAGACGATCGAAGTCAAGGTAGAGTATGCTTACGATGAGTTGAAGCTGTCTCCGAACAAGTTGATTGAATTCCAGTATGGTGGTGCGGAATATGCGCTTACTGCAACAACGGAGAAGAAGGGCAGCCCAACGGAAGATGTAACATTGAAAGCAACTTGGACGACAAGTGATTCCAATATCGTGCAAGTAAAAGATGGTAAAGTGAAGCCGATCAATGTGGGCACAGCTACGGTAACGGTTACTTACCTCGGTCGCTCGAAGAGTGTAACGGCGGTTGTGCGTCCTTCCCATCATGCAATTCGGATTACGCCAGATGAAGACCAGCATGTTATGCTCGGTGACACAAAAGGGATTAAACTAGAGCTATTTGCTCAGAAAGATCTAGCTGCTCCTGATAATGTAACTGCACTTGCTGAGTGGCGTTCCGATAATGTCATGGCTGTGACGGTTGAGAACGGTGTTGTGCAAGCGAAAGCCGCAGGAACGGCTAAAGTTACAGCTAGTTATAATGGGTTATCTAAATCGGTTAATGTGACGGTATATCCGATGATCGAGAAACTGATTTGGACGGATGCGAAAGAAAACGCTAAAGAGCCGTTTAAACAAGAATTGTACGTAGAAGATGTGAAGCCACTTCCGAAAGTACAAGGCATTACGTTTAGCGGAGACAAAGTTGACTTGAGCAACGTGGTTACGTATATGTCCAGCAACCCTGCTGTACTAGAAGTAGAAGATGATAAAATGAAAGCTATAAGCAGCGGAGATGCTCAATTGTTGGTGACGTCAAACGGTCTAGCATTGAGCACAGACGTGAAAGTATTGCGCAAGGCGTTAATGCTGCGTACAGACCAAACGGACATGTCCATCGTGACGGGTCGTGAGGTTGCGCTGCCTAAGACAACAGTTGTATTTACAAATGGTGAAGAACTTGATGTAACGCAAGAAATAAAATGGGAAACAAGTAACAATAACTTGCTTATCCGTGACGGTAAGATGAAGGGGCTTGTGCCGAGCAGAGTAACTTTGAACGGTACGTATTCAAATGTAAAGATTAGCATTAAGATCTCAATTGAGCAGGAAGTTGTTCGTTTTGTTATCGAACCGAATCCTGTCTATGTGAATATCAATAAGTCCAAGAGCTTCAAAGTAACGGGTGTATACCGCGATGGCAAGAAGGCTACGCTGACAAGTCGTATTGACTGGAAAGTTGAAAATGAAAGCATTGCGAGCTTGCGTGGTTCTAGTGTTAAAGGTCTTGCTCTAGGAAGCACGAGAGTTATTGGCGAGTACCAAGGCAATCAACTTGTCATTCCTGTTCATGTAAAACCGCGTCTTTTGAAGCTGGAGACAAATGCTTCTTCACTGAAGATGACAGTAGGTCAAACAGCTGACTGGAAGGTGAGTGCAATTTACGATACGGGGGAAGTGGTTGATGTCACTTCTCAAGTGAAGTATGTACCTTCAAGCTCCAAAGTAAAAGCAGAGCGCGGAAAAGTAACAGCAGTGACAAAAGGAAGCGCATCTATCAAATTCACATTTGAAGGCAAATCTGCCTCCATGCGAGTTTCGGTCAAATAGTGCAGCTCACTGATTGGTCATTAACCGTATAAAAAGTAAATAAGTACAGTCGGTCGCAGTCCCTATGTTATAGGGGCTGCGATTTGTATATAGTCATCTGGTTGATGGAGATCTCTGAGGAGGATTTGTGTTTGTTATACAATAGTTTGTATAAAAATACACAATGCTTGTCTTGTTTATGCATTTGAGAATTATGGTGAGCGTCATCTGCATGATAGAAAGGAGCGGATTAAGTTCCGATTTTGACGTGCTTTAAAGCAACGAGCCGTCGTTTTCAGTGTGAAATCGGCGCAGTACTGCAAGTAATCAGCTTAAAAACCCCGTTTTGTGTAAAACAAAAATTATCAAGCGCATAAAAAGTTTGAATTGCCTTCAATTTGGGGCGGTGATAAAATGATACAATAATTCAAATGAATAATTATAAATAAATGCATGAATACCTACATTAACATATAGAAAGGTTGCATCCTATGAAAGCATACGGCTTACCTCAGAAGCAGGGTCTATACGATCCACAGTACGAGAAAGATGCATGTGGTATGGGATTTGTCGCCCATATCAAAGGGCAGAAGTCCCATGACATCGTTCGCCAAGCGTTAACTGTCTTGGTTAGTATGGAGCATCGTGGCGGTCAAGGAAGCGAACCTAATACGGGGGATGGGGCAGGCATTATGCTGCAGCTGCCGCATCGTTTCTTTGCACAACAGATGCAAGAGCAAGGCGTGGAATTGCCGGAAGCGGGACGCTACGGCGTTGGTATGTTGTTTATGTCCCAAGACGTCCGCATCCGGGAGCGTCACGAGGCGGAGCTTCGTCGAATTGTAGAAGACGAAGGTCAAACCTTCCTAGGTTTCCGCACCGTGCCAACAAACGATGAAACATTAGGTCAGTCCGCTAAAGCCGTAAAGCCATACGTTCGTCAACTGTTCATCGGTCGCAGTGAAGCTATTAAGAGCGATCTGGCATTCGAACGAAAGCTTTATCTCATTCGTAAGCGTGCGGAGCAGGCAATCCGTTATACGAACGAGGAAGGTGCAGATACGTTCTATATTCCGAGCATGTCTTGCCGTAAGATCGTGTATAAAGGAATGCTTACAACGGAGCAGGTAGGTCATTTCTACTTGGATCTGCAAAATCCGACTTTAGAGACCGCGATTGCTCTTGTGCATTCGCGCTTTAGTACAAATACGTTCCCAAGCTGGGAGCGTGCCCATCCTTACCGCTTTATGATTCATAATGGAGAGATCAACACACTGCGTGGTAATGTGAACTGGATGAATGCTCGTCAAACGCTCTGTCAGTCCGAAGTATTTGATGCTGATCTAGAGAAGATCAAACCGGTTATTAATCCAGACGGTTCCGATACAGCGATGTTCGATAACACCTTTGAATTCCTCTATTTATCTGGACGTTCGCTGCCGCATGTGGCAATGATGATGGTGCCTGAGCCATGGTCCAATCACGATAGCATGGATCCTGCCAAACGCGCGTTCTATGAATACCACAGCTGTATGATGGAGCCATGGGATGGCCCTGCTGCAATGGCGTTCACAGATGGCGTGCAGATCGGTGCAATTTTGGACCGTAATGGTCTTCGACCATCCCGTTATTACGTCACAAAAGACGACTTGATCATTCTTAGTTCTGAAGCAGGTGTGTTGGATATTGCACCTGAACAAATATTGTATAAAGACCGCCTTCGCCCAGGTCGTATTTTACTCGTTGATACGGAGCAAGGTCGAATTATATCCGACGAGGAAGTTAAGCAGCAAATTGCTAACGAAAACCCCTATCAAGAGTGGCTTGATGAGCACTTGATTGGCCTTGATGATCTCCCAGAGGCACCAGAAGTACCGGAGCCGAAGCATGAGAATGTTCAACAACGACAACAGGCGTTTGGCTATACATTTGAAGAGCTGCGCAAAGTGCTTGAGCCGATGGCATCAAGTGGTGTTGAGCCGATTGGATCAATGGGTTATGACGCACCGCTCGCCGTACTTTCTGAGCGTCCTCAGCGCCTATACAACTATTTCAAGCAATTGTTCGCACAGGTTACGAATCCACCTATCGATGCAATTCGTGAGGAAATTGTTACGGCTACAGGAACAACGATTGGACCTGAGCGCAACTTGCTGCATCCAGAGCCAGAGAGCTGTCGTCATGTTCGATTAGATACACCAGTCTTATCGAATGAAGACTTTGCGAAGCTGCGTCATATTAGGCGCCCGGGATTCAAGTCCATTACAATTCCTATTCTGTTCTCAGCGAATGAAGGAGCAAATGGCTTGAGTGAGGCTTTACAGACAATGTGCGAAGCAGCAGATCGCGTTATAAGTAAAGGACATAACATTATTATTTTGTCCGACCGTGGCATTGACGCAGAAAATGCTGCAATTCCAGCTTTGCTGGCTGTATCTTACCTGCATCATCATTTGATTGAAACAGGCACGCGTACGAAGGTTGGATTGCTGCTTGAGTCTGGTGAGCCGCGTGAGGTTCATCATTACGCATTGCTGCTCGGTTACGGTGTTAGCGCGGTCAATCCATATTTGGCATTCGAGACATTGGATGATATGATTCGCCAAGGCTTAATTCGCAAAATATCGCATGATAAAGCAGTGAAGAACTATATTAAGGCAGCAACGAAAGGTGTTGTCAAAATTTTATCCAAAATGGGTATTTCTACGGTGCAGTCGTACCGCGGAGCTCAAATATTTGAAGCACTTGGCTTGGAACAGTCCTTTATTAATAAATATTTCAGATGGACACCTTCACGTATCGGTGGCATTGGTCTCGAAGAAGTAGCGCAAGAAGCGCTTGCACATCACAATCGTGCTTATGCTGTACAAGAGGGACGCGATACGGAGTTAGATTCCGGCGGTGATTATCAATGGCGCAAGAACGGGGAAGAACATCTGTTCAATCCGCAGACGATACACACATTGCAGGAAGCGTGCCGCAAAGGCGACTACAAATTGTACAAAAAGTATGCTGGTCTCGTACAAAAAGAGTATGGCCAAAACGGTACATTGCGCTCTCTATTTGAGCTTAAGCCAATTGGCGCACCAGTGCCTATAGAAGAAGTGGAATCGTTACAATCCATCTTCAAACGATTCAAGACAGGAGCGATGTCGTTCGGCTCTATCTCTAAGGAAGCGCATGAGACGCTAGCGATAGCGATGAATCGTATCGGCGGGAAGTCGAATTCCGGTGAAGGTGGAGAAGACCCGGCACGCTTTGTAAAGGACCCTAACGGCGACTGGCGCCGCAGCTCGATTAAGCAGGTGGCATCAGGACGCTTCGGTGTAACGTCTAACTATTTGGTTAATGCGGATGAAATTCAGATTAAGATGGCGCAAGGCGCGAAGCCAGGTGAAGGTGGACAGCTGCCAGGGCGTAAAGTGTACCCTTGGGTAGCGGAAGTTCGCGGTTCTACACCGGGTGTAGGTCTTATCTCACCGCCACCGCATCATGATATTTATTCGATTGAAGATTTGGCGGAACTTATTTATGACTTGAAAAATGCGAATCCACGTGCAGCGATTAACGTGAAGCTTGTATCTGAAGTCGGTGTCGGCACGATTGCTGCTGGTGTAGCAAAAGGTCGCGCAGACATTATTCTTGTCAGTGGTTATGATGGCGGAACAGGGGCATCCCCTCAAGGTTCGATTCGTCATGCGGGCCTCCCATGGGAGCTTGGATTGGCTGAGACGCATCAGACGCTAATTCTCAACAATTTGCGTGACCGTATTCGTCTTGAGACAGATGGAAAAATGATGACAGGTCGTGATCTTGCGATCGCAGCATTGCTCGGAGCTGAAGAATACGGCTTCTCTACAGCACCGCTCGTTGTAGTAGGCTGCATTATGATGCGTGTATGTCAGTTGGACACTTGTCCAGTTGGCGTAGCGACACAGAACCCAGACCTTCGTAAAAACTTCAAAGGCGACCCTGACCATGTTGTAAACTTCATGAGATTCGTTGCCGAAGAGCTGCGTGAATTAATGGCAGAGCTTGGATTCCGTACGTTGGACGATATGATTGGTCGTACAGAGTGCTTGAATGTGAAAGAAGTAAGTGACCACTGGAAAGCGAAGCATATCGATTTGTCTACAGTGCTGTATCAGCCAGAGCTTCCAGCAGGCTCTGCTCGCACGAAAGTTCGGGAGCAGAACCACGGTCTTGAAGAGACGTTGGATATGCTTCATCTAGTGCCTGCGGCTCAAGCGGCGTTGGAGCATGCGCAGCCGGTAACGGGAACATTCCCGATTACGAACGTGAATCGTGCAACAGGTACGATTCTAGGCAGTGAAGTCACTCGTAAGTACGGCGCACAAGGCTTGCCAGAAGACACGATTTCCTTCACTTTTACAGGTTCAGCAGGTCAAAGCTTCGGTGCATTCGTACCGAAGGGAATGACGCTAAAGGTGGAAGGCGACAGCAATGACTACGTCGGTAAAGGATTGTCCGGCGGTAAGTTGGTTGTGAAGCCGTCACCGCGCGCTACATTTGCAGCAGAAGAAAATATCATTATCGGCAATACCGCATTCTATGGAGCGACTAGCGGTCAAGCATATATAAATGGTATAGCAGGAGAGCGATTCGCTGTTCGTAACTCTGGTGTAAATGTCGTTGTTGAAGGCGTAGGCGATCACGGCTGTGAGTATATGACTGGTGGACGCGTAGTTGTGCTAGGTTCTACGGGCAGAAACTTTGCAGCAGGTATGTCGGGTGGTATTGCTTACGTACTTGATACAGACAATACATTCGTTCATAACTGCAACTTGGAAATGGTACTTTTGGAGCGTGTAGAGCTTGATAGCGAAATCGAGCAACTGCGCCATATGATTGAGAAGCACGTGCATTACACGGGCAGTTCAATTGGTAGTAAAGTACTGGACCAGTGGCAGGAGTTATTGCCTAAGTTCGTACGCGTTATCCCTAAAGACTATAAGCGCATGTTAGAGCTAATTGAGAAGGTTGAAGCAAAGGGCTTAGTGGGGGAAGCTGCTTTACTCGCGGCTTTCGAAGCGAATATGCGTGAGTTGTCCCGTGTTGGCGGCAACTAGTTAATAACTTTCGGATTCATATGATAACGATTTAGCTTGTATAACCTTAATCCATCATCTACCATTATATATGGTAGATAGGATTAAGGTTATTTTTGCTTCTATTACATAGGACGACGACAAAGACAGGAGTGACATCTAAGTGGAATCACCGTGGTCTATATTCAGACAGAATACTCGTGAAATGAATGTTTTTATTTGGGCCAGTATGATTCATTCGGCAGGATCGGCTCTGATGTGGCCGTTAACGACGATATTTGTCCATCAACAACTAGGGCGCAGCTTAGCAGAAGCAGGCTTTGTCATCACCATGCAATTTTTAGGAGGAATGATAGGACAAGTTGCTGGCGGTTCTTTTTATTATAGATGGGGAGTTAGGAACCTTTTAATTGGTTCATTAGCTGCATCGGCCATTCTTCAAGCTTCGCTCGTAGTGACAGCCTATACAAGCTGGTGGGGCTATATCATTACGATGTTTGCGATCGGTTTTACTTCTAACTTATCCATGCCGGCGATGCAATCGTTTATTGGATTCCGTTGGCCAGAGCGCAGAGATGAATTATTCAATTCTTTCTATGTAGCGAACAATATTGGTGTGGCTTTAGGAACAGCAGTGAGCGGTGTGCTGGCTGACATTTCTTTTAATTTGACTTTTTTAATGAATGCAGCAGCTTCAGTGGCTTTCGCAGTATTCTTTCACTTTTATATGAACAATGAACTTATTTCTAACCGCATGGCTACCATTTCTAGTGTGAGATCGAAGCCTGACAGCCGGGAGGTTGGAAATATCCAGTCGTCAGATAGCAGGGAGATAGGCGCGATGCCGCATCTTTCACTTTCGACCAAACTTCGCTCCATTCACATTTATTTGTTCATCGGCTGCGGATCTATGTTTATTTGGCTCGCGAACTCGATGTGGGGGACAGGTGTCGCTCCGCACTTGACCGATCAAGGAATGGAGATGAAGATGTACAGCTGGTTATGGACCATTAATGGCATTTTCATTTTTGCTGGACAACCACTTCTGAGTTGGTTGAAACGAACATGGGCAGCCAAATCTACTTCTCAGTTGACTTGGAGCGCGGCCTTGTACGGCGTTGCTTATTTAATGATCTGGATATGGCCAAGTTATATTGGATTCATATTTGCCATGATTGTAGCTACGTTGGGTGAAATGCTAGTATCACCTGCTGTTCCAGCTTATATAAGTAAAGTGGCAGGTAGAGAAGCTCCTTTTTACTTAGGGTTAGTAGGAGGAATCAGCTCCATAGGGCGAATGATTGGACCGCTAGCTCTAGGAATTGCTTACGATACAGGTGGATTAAACATGGTCGTCATTGTATCTATTATTGTAGCGGGCTTGTCTTTAAGCAGCTATATGTTGCACGCTTGGATGCAGCGCGGACGACAAGTTCATGACTCTAGTTCTATCACGTGTGACAGGTAATTACTCATTTCCCATACGATTCGACAAAAATAGAAGGGATAATTCGTATTCGACCCTCCATTGTCCGACAGTTTAAGCGTTTCTATATGGATATAATAGGGTTATCGTAACTGGATACTTTAATAGAGAGATACCATAAGTTGCGGGATTCTGAGAGAAACGAGGTTTGGTGAATGAAGGTAGGACACGATGTAACTGGTAAGACCCAGCGCACGGTAGCAGAACAAACCGAGGACAATCCGCTAACGATTACAGTAGATATTAAAGAGATCCTCAATCAACTAGAAATTCCTTTAGAACGATGGGATGAATATAATAAAAAGAATATAAAGGGGCCTCATCCTAACACATAGAAACAAGCGTGTAGACCGTACGAATGTACAGTGTCTGCACGCTTGTTCCGTGTTTAGCAACATGTTAAAATTAGCTGCCGCGCATTAAACGCTCAGCTCGTACAAAGGCGATGAATCGTCTCGCTTCCTCTTCGGTTAATTCATCCCCATCCACCGTTAATTTGAAACGTTGTAGTATCTCTTCTTCAGCCAATTCCAAATGCTCTGCAAAAGCCTGGACTTCTGGTGAAAGTTCCATTTGAGGAAGAGAAGTACGACCAACGAGATAATCAATCGATACCTCAAATAAGTCCGCTAATTGTGTAAGTGCCTCAAAGTCCGGTTTACGTCGATTTTTCTCATAATGAGACAATGCTGCTCTCGTAATACCTAACTTGTTGGAAAGTTCCTCTTGAGTCCACCCTTTTGACTCTCTTAACTGTGATATTCGATTCCCAGTTGTCATCTTGCTTCCTCCTCTGTGGCGGGTAACTGTTAACATTTTTATTCTTACGTGACGAAATGTATCGTTGAAGGCATGAATTAAAAAATAGAACTTAAAAAGGATTGACATGCTACATTATGTATCGTAAAGTAAAGAAGTGAAAAGTTACAAATCGTATCAAAATTAACCTTCTAATCCCAATAACATTCTACAAAATGTATCGCAATTTGCGCTCACCAACACTCATCATCGGCTCCGTGATTTATTTTTTCTCAGTAAAGGGGATACAACCATGTCGATAAATGGGTTTCCTCATCATCTAAGTCTAAGGCTTACATTAAAGCGTCCTGTATTAGCATCCATGGGCGTAGAGCTCGTCAACCAGAAACCGGTTAATTCTTCTCTTACATGTCCCGTCTTAGTCACCTCTGTAAGTCCTTATGGACTGTATCTGTTTTCACATCTAGATTTGCCGCTTCAGCATGAACGTGATTATGTTCTGAGCTTCACCCTTCGTTTACATGAACAGGAAATCGTGCTGTATGGCCGTGTAGTATGGTGTGATGCTAATCAACATTTATTCTGTTACGGGATTCGTCTTCAGCTTCAGTCTGAAGAACGTTCGCGCTTATTGCGTTTGCTTAATGATGAATTGGTTCGTATGATGCCAACACAAAAAGGCATTCATGAGATGTATCAACGAGCAAGCGATCAAGTACTGAGAACAATATATGATAGGGCATGGAAAATATAGATGTCCCAGTACATATTATACCATTTTTACAAATGAAATGTCATTGCATCCATCGTTAATTGTAACCACATCTTCTATTCGACATCAATAGGTTTGATTCCTTGTAAAAAAACGATGAACACGAAGCATTCCGCTTGTTTTCTATAGAGTCACGAAGTAAGGGGGAGGCATCGAATCATTTTATAGACGGCTTATTATATCATTACGGTTCTGTAAATGAAGTTACTTATGCAAGCATTTTAGCGAAATTTTAATAATTAGGCTATCGATGTAAGGAGAAAGTCTCTAAAAAAGACTAGCACTGTATTCATTAATCATAAGGAGGATAAGTCAACAGATGGAACTCGATCTTAAACATATGCTGCAGACGATATGGAAGCGAAAGGGGATAATAGCTTTCTTTGTAGTTATCGGCATAATTGCTTCATCTTATTACAGCTATTTGGTGCTAAAGCCTGTTTATCAAGCATCGACCAAATTTATTGTCAATAAGACGCAATTCGAAGAAGGGCAAGGAAGCATCAACATTAACGAGCTTAATGCAAACATTAAGTTGATACAAACTTACAAAGAGTTAATTCGTACGGATTGGATTTTAAAAGAGGTACTGCGTAAAAATCCGGACATCCCTTACACGACCGCTCAATTGCTCTCCATGATTAAGGTGTCTTCTACGAATGATACACAAGTGGTAACGATCTCCGTAGAAAATGAGTCCTACCAGATGGCAGCAAGGGTTGCCAATGAAGTTACGCTTCTGTTTATTGCCAAAATACCAAGTCTCATGCACGTCGACAATGTCACTTTATTAACCTCAGCGGATAAAAATGCGGAGCCAAGCCCCATTAAGCCAAATCGACTCATGAATGTCATTATCGCTGCTATCGCTGCATTTGCTGCAGGGATTAGTTTGGCACTTGTCATCTCTTTCTTCGACGACAGTGTGTACACCGAGGAAGATATTGAAATGGCAACGGGTCTTACGACATTGGCTGTTATTCCTAAGATGAATCGGAAGCATGTGCGCGCTAAGCATGATAGAGCGTCGAGACAAAGACAGACAACATCAGGAGGGGATGCTTATGTTACGACTCAGTGATAAGTATGCGCGGATTATGGAACGGCAGCCCTTTTCCCCCATTGCTGAATCTTACCGTTCTCTGTGTACGCAGCTTCAGTTCGTGCAGCGAGGTGAAGAGATGTGGGCACCGCGTGTAATTACCGTTACATCGTCACGTTTGAGTGAGGGAAAAACGACGACAGTATCCAATCTAGCTGTGGCCTTTGCTGCAGAAGGCAAAAAAGTGCTGCTTGTAGATGGGGATCTTCGAAGACCTCGTCTGCATGAAGTGTTTGGCATGGATGGTTCAAAGGGATTGCTGCAGTTATTGCAGACTTCAACTCCCCCGTCACAATTTGCGAAAGAAACATCGATTCACAACTTAGACCTCATCAGCGCGGGAGATCTCTTGGATGATCCAGGTAGAATTTTTGCCTCTTCTCAGTTTGATCAATTTATTGAACAAGCCCGTGAAGCCTATGACATCGTGCTGTTCGATGCGCCGCCAGTACTGCTTGTAAATGAAGCGAAACAAATTGCAGTCCGTTCAGATGGTGTGCTGCTCGTTGTCCAACCTGGCAAGACCAAATGGAAGGCACTGCAACAGGCGCAATCTCAATTGGAACGCGTTCACGCGCATATCCTTGGCACGGTACTGAATGCGAGTGAAGAACATATGGATAAGAAATGGATGAAAAAAGGGGCTCGACCCCAACAAGGGTTAAAGATGTCTGTGTTAAGCAAGTAGTTGGCTAATATCGCTTGTGATTATTTTCGCAGGTAAGGTAATATCTCCTACACCTATATCATTGGAGGTACTCGGTCGTGCTGTGGGCGAAATTTCGCCTTAGACGTATATCGTCGGTAGTGCGATGTGAGGAAGGGTTAAATGCCCTATGGCTCTTGTAAAAGAGAGAGTTGTGTCGTTTACGACCATGGTATGGCTTAAACGACATAGCTGTATCTTTTAATAGGTCAAAAGGGAAGAAAGGACGATTCATAGCATGAACAAAGCCAAGCGGTTATTCGTTCTGATGAGTCTGGATGCAGCAGTCGTCAGTAGTAGTATTGTTCTCGCTTTTTATTTGCAATACGGGAGCGAATGGAAAGAGCAGTTTATGCCGCACGGAATGCTGTTCGGAGGATTAACAGTCATCTTCTCGCTAGCAAGCTTATACATATGTAAGCTCTATCATCGAGTATGGCAATATGCAAGTGTAGGAGAACTATATTCCATTGTTAAGGCGCTCTGTACAAGTGTATTGATCGCCTTTTGTGTTACATGGTTGTGCTTGGGTGGCAATATGTCGGTTGGCATTATTCTATCCTTGTTGGAAACGATGCTGCTAGGAATTGGTGGAATTCGATTTATACGACGGTTGATCCAAGTGCGTACAGGTCGTGAACATTCCAATATGAAATCCGAACGAACGAGGACACTCGTTGTTGGAGCAGGAAGCTGCGGCAGTCTTATAACAAGAGAGATGCTTAAACAGAAATCTACTTTTCTGGAGCCGATGGAACCGATATGTATCGTAGATGATGACATTTCCAAGCTTCATTGTGAAATTCATGGGGTTCTAGTGGCTGGGATGCTGCGGGATATTCCCCAACTTGTGGAGGAGTATAACGTTGAAGTTATCGTCATTGCCATCCCATCGCTCTCCATGTCGCAGTTGAAGCCTATCGTAGATATTTGTATCGCAACGAAAGCAAGAGTGAGGATGATTCCGCTGTTGAATGATCTGATTCAAGGAAAAGTAACGATTAATAAAATTAGTGATGTCGATATTGAAGTGCTTCTTGGAAGAGAGCAGATCCGTCTTGATATGGGTCATATTTCTACGTATTTGCATGAGAAAACGGTGCTTGTTACCGGAGCAGGAGGTTCGATAGGCTCGGAGCTTTGTCGGCAAATTGCTCATTTTGAGCCGAATGCTTTGCTGCTGCTCGGACAAGGAGAGAACAGCATTTATGTCATCGAGCGCGAATTACGCTCCAAGTATCCTAGATTGAAATTGGAAACGGTCATTGCAGATGTGAAAGATGCAGCGCGGATAGATCGCATATTTGCTACGTATGAGCCGCAGGTTGTATTCCATGCAGCAGCTCATAAGCACGTGCCATTAATGGAGCGAAATCCATCGGAGGCAGTGAAAAACAATTTATTTGGTACGATCCATGTTGCACTGGCTGCTCACCGCTATGGTGCAGATCGCTTCGTCTTTATTTCTTCTGATAAAGCGGTCAATCCGACGAGCGTTATGGGAGCGACGAAGCGCGCAGCGGAAATGTATATTCAAAGTTTAAGCAAACAAAGCTCGACGGTGTTCGCCGCTGTTCGATTTGGCAATGTGTTAGGAAGTCGCGGTAGTGTCATTCCGTTGTTCAAAGAACAGATTCAACATGGAGGGCCTGTCACGGTTACACATCCTGATATGATTCGTTATTTTATGACCATACCTGAAGCAGTTCAGCTTGTTATGCAAGCCGGAGCTTATGCGGAGGGTGGGGAAGTGTTCGTACTCGACATGGGTGAGCCCGTTAAAATTGTAGATTTGGCAAGAGCGGTTATCCGCTTGTCCGGCTATGAGCCTGAGGTGGACATCCCTATTGTATTCACAGGTATACGGCCAGGTGAGAAGTTATTTGAAGAAATGCTAACAGCGGAAGAAGGTTTGAACGTAACGAAGCATTCGCGTATTTTTGTAGGACGGCCACCTATCGTACCGCAGCAAGTACTAGAAGAGGAAGTCGTTGCTATAAAAGAAATACTTAATGAAGAGAATCCGCCTATACGTGAAGCACTAAAGCGGCTTATCCCTACTTATATGCTGCCTAACGAAGATGGATTTACGAATCAGGTTGCAGCGACGGTATGCACGGATCAGGATGAGAAGCAAGCGGTTGTCGATTGGAGAGAGAAGAAGTTGTCTTTGGTTTAACGAAAAGGAGAGAAATGGATGGGAAGTCTTCTAAGTAGACGGGGCAAGCGCATCGCAGGGGCGGATCATAATGCGCACACACGAAGGACTTCCTTATGGCATCTGTTCTCGTGGACGCTTACAGGAAATGTGTTGTACGCTGCTTGTCAGTGGGCGTTGTTGATCATACTGGCACAACGTGGATCTGTGGAAGATGTAGGTGTATTTTCGTTAGCTTTGGCGATTAGCGCGCCTATTTTTTTATTTACCAATATGCAGCTTCGAGGAATACTAGCTACGGATACAGAGCAATTATACGCTAGTGGTGTTTATGTTCAGCTCCGTGTTATTAGTTCTTGCTTGGCGTTGATTGCTACACTTGGATGTGCGGCGATGTATATGTCAAGTTGGGAAACCTGTATCGCTATTGTATTAATCGGCATATCAAAATGGTTCGAATCGATTAGCGAATTATTGTATGGATGGTGGCAGCAGCATCATCGCATGGATTGGAGTGCACAGTCTCTCATCCTGCGGGGGCTGCTGTCTTTATCTTTATTTGGTGGGGCATATCTTTACACGCAAAGTTTGCTTGCTGCTTTGACGGTGTACGCGCTAACATGGGGCGGCATATTGATTGCCTTCGATATACCGAGAGCAAGGCGGCTCGAAGGTTTTACATGGAGTGGAAGTAGACGGGCAGGGCTGCAGTTATTGCAGCAATGTTGGCCGATGGGTATCGTTATGATGCTTGTATCTCTGCAAGCAAATGTGCCTCGCTATTTCATCTCGGATGCGTATGGAGAAGCTGCACTTGGCTATTTCTCTGCTCTTATGTATGTAATGGTGGCAGCTACTACAGTCGTCTCAGCCCTCGGGCAAAGCATTAGCCCACATCTTGCAAGAGCATGGTCAGCGGTTGATCGCCATGCGCTTCGTGCTGTACTTCGGAAGGCTACGTATATAATTGTTGCGATTGGAGTGGGCATGACCCTTGGAAGCTGGTTATTGGGTTCGTGGTTGTTAACGATGTTGTATGGAGCAAATTATGCACAGTATAGTGACTTGTTCCTGATCCTTACGATTTCAACCGCTTTTAGTTGTCTGGGGTCGTTGCTTGGATTTGCTTTAACCGCTGCAAGAGTGTTCCGGGCACAACTTGTTATTCATTTATGTACGGTGCTTATAACCGTTGTGCTGCAATATACAGTAACGGCTCTGAATATGCCGATGCAAAGTACAGGCTACACACTGCTTGCTTCCAATTTATTATCCTTGGTGCTGGCGGGAATTGCTTGGCGTAACTGTATGAAAGCACTGATGCGTCAAAAATTGAAAACTAACGTACTTCTTTCTGAAAAGACAGGTGGGTGACAAATGGGACGTACATGCAAACTAGCCATTGTAACGGTTCTATCCAGCCTCGTCATGCTGGCTATCATTTATGGTCTCTACCAGTGGCTGGACAAACAGCCCTTGCTATTTTATATCGTGTTGATTGTGTTTATGAATATATCATTTAGTATTTGGTATGGAAAACGCAATCACATTCGCTCTATGTTCAATAATTTGATTACGTTATTTTTGTTGTTTTTCACTCTTTATAGTATTACGTACCCGTTGGATCATCTGATTGGTTCGCTTCATGAAAGAACCGAAGAAGAACTCGTTCAGGTTATACAGCTGTATGTACTGGCGAATATTTGTATGTTGATCGGTATTACGGTTGCCTCGGTTATTCACTTGAAAAAAGGGCGTCCGAAATTTAGCAAACCGCTGTGGACACCTGAACTTATCGAGAAAAAAGAAGCAGAGCAGCGTCTCTTCCGACCGCTGCTGTTCTGGCCGGCGCTCATTGTGTTGCTTATAGGGATTGTGATTATGGCCTATGATCAATCACGATTAGGTGGATTCGCATCTTTAGGAGCTGCTAATCGAATTGAACGATTTAAAGCAATTAGTACGGTAGAAGGAATATCGCTGCCTTGGAAATCGATTATAACGAGTTCATTGCTGCTGTTGGCGATGTCGGTGCGCACGCGTGCCCAGCTGAAACTGTTTGGCTTTATTGTATTGCTGTTAACGTTCTTTTTCTTTTTCTTAATAGGTAGTCGGCTTTATGTTGTTATCGCTCTGCTGCCGAGCTTGGCGCTATTTATCGACCGTGGCTATATTCGAATAAGTCGTTTCCAGCATGTCGTCCTTATTTTAATTATGATGGTATTTATTTCGTCGCTGTTCAACAATGCAAGACTCAGTCTTATTGAAGATGTTCCGCTATCTTCTTTTCCTCCTGAGAGATGGGCGTTTTCTACCGGGGAGACAGGGGCGGGGTTTCTTGTTACATCAGATATTATACGTGTTGACCATTATCCAGAGGCGGATCCTTCTTATTTAACATCAGTGGCGTATATGCTGCCTTCTGTCATCTATCAATCTGTATTCGGGCATGGCAAACCAAAAACGTTGGGTGATTGGTATGTGTGGTATTTCTATCCGTACATCTTTAATGAAGGTGGAGGAAGAGGGTTCTCCCCGATAGCGCAAGCGTGGATGGTTGGTGGACACACAGGAGTTGTAATTCAATTTTTCGTTGTCGGTGTGTTGTTAGTGTGGATATCCCGAACTTCGATGCTCAAATATATTTGTTTGCCGCTAGCGATTATGTTCCAGCGAAGTCCGATGAACGTTGTCGTGATGGATATAGCCTATGCATTTCTATTCGTCATATTTATTGTTGTATTGGCGGCGATTATGAGACCGAAAGTGCTGGAGCAATTGATGAACAGGATTCCAGAGCGTCATAAAGCAAATACGTTGCGTGTTCGATGAAGTAGCTGAGTTGAGGTGAGAATATGATTGAGAAGACGGGCAAGAAACCGAAACCGCGTGTCGCGATGCTAATTACGTCATTAGCTGGCGGCGGGGCAGAGAAGGCTGTTAGTATGCTGCTTCAGGGATTTGATCCTGAGCGATATGAACTTCATCTTATCGTAAATCGGAAGGAGGGACCTTATATGTCCCTCCTTCCTTCTTATGTACAAGTATCAGAAATGAATGCTCCTCGACTTCGAAGTGCGTGGAAGGCTTATATGCGAACGCTGCGCCAAGTTCGTCCTGATGTCGTCATTTCGCATATGTGGGAAAACAATGTGTTGAATGTCATAGGACGTCGCTTATCAGGTTTGCGGTTTGCTACGGTACTGTGTGAGCACAGTTCCATTAGCCGTCATCGAGGTAAAGGTGTAAACATCATGAGACGCTGGTGTTATAAAAGAGCCGATGCGGTTGTTGGCTGCTCGCAGATGATGGGTGAGGAATTGAAGGACATTCTTCAGGTTCCTCGTTCGTTAGTGCATGTCATTTATAATGCGGTGCTGAATGAAAGCTTCTATAGTCGTGCTAATGAAAACGTTGAGCATTATTGGCTGCAGCAGGGGCCAGTGGAAGCTGGAGCAAGCAACGATAGCTGGGTTATAGAAGATGAGGTTCATATAGCTGATCGTGATGAAGTCGTGGCATCGAATATACCCGTATTATTAGGACTCGGCAGATTGTCGCCTGAGAAGCGATATGATTTGCTCATCGAGGCAGTACATCGCCTTCACCAGCGCGGGTGCAAAGTAAGAGCGCTTATTATCGGTGAAGGTGCGGAGCGTGAACGTCTAACCAAGCTTATCGCTGATAAAGCTTTAGAGTCATGGGTAGAACTTCCGGGATATGCCTCCAATCCACTGCCTTTTTTGCGTCAGGCGGATATTTATGTTCAGAGCTCGGATGTAGAGGGATTGCCTACAGCGCTCATCGAAGCGGTCGCTTTGGGCACAAGCATCGTCGCTACGCGTACAGCAACAGGTACAGAAGAAGTATTGGAAGGAATTCATTCTGCTTTACTGGTCCCTTGTGATGATGTGGAAGCAATGGCAAACGCGCTGGAAAAACAAGTGATGGACTTGGCTATCCGACGACAGCATAACGAAGAGCTGAATGTACCGAGTAAGCACATTGTTGACCATTTTATAGCACCTGAGTCCATTCGAGAAATTGCGGCTTCTTATGTAGATTCTTTGGATACTCAGTTTCAGCGCTTAAACAAATTTACGTTATCTTATGTTGTTGAACAGTACGAGTCGCTTATCCGCGATGTACTGAAGAAATATGGAATAGAAGAAAACGCCGTTTCCAGACAACTTTAGTCCGACTGAAATCATTATTAGTGAGGAAGGGAGTATCGCGATGAAGTTCGTTTTTGCCTATGATGTGCGTATTGAACAAGTAAGAGGTACAGAGCAGTACTATCATAATTATTTTGATTACACCGTATGGCAGCGGTACTTGGAAGTGTGTGAGAAACTAGCCATTGTAACGAGAGTGGTGGAGGTTGGCAAGGATGAACCACGCTTGAACCGTAAGTTGTCGAGCGGTCCTAACGTCAGTTTTCACCATGTGCCCTCGATAAGCAATCCTGTCTCACAGTTGACTAAGCGTAAAGAAGTCATTCGCATATTAGAGGAACAGCTGCAAGAAGCTGATGGATTGATTGCACGCTTGCCAAGTGAGATAGGGACGGTAGCGATTGGTGTTGCGAAGCGGCTAGGCAAGCCATGGGCTGTGGAAGTTGTCGGCCATGCTTGGGATGCACTGATGAATCATGGCTCATGGCAGGGCAAGTGCTATGCGCCGATTATGACGTGGCGAACGAAGAAAGCGGTGCGACAAGCTCCCTATGCGCTCTATGTAACCCGTGCGTTTCTACAGCATCATTATCCAAGCTGGGGATACCATATCAATTGTTCCAATGTCGAAGTTCCGCCAGTACCTCAACAGGTGCTCGATCTTCGTTTGCAGCGCTTGGATGAACATACAGATGGCTGGCAGACGGTAGGTATTGTTGGCTCATTGGCATCGAATAACAAAGGTGTTGATACTGCCATCGAAGCATTATCCATGTTAAAAGGGCAAATGCTCCGGCTTCGCGTGCTAGGTGAAGGGGATAAAGGAAAATGGGTCGAGCTAGCTGAACGTTGGGGGGTAGCGGATCGTGTGGAGTTCTGTGATCCTGTCCCGAGCGGTGAAGAAGTTTTCCGTTGGCTGGATGAGTTGGATTTCTACATGCAACCGAGCTTCCAGGAAGGGCTTCCTCGCGCGTTAATTGAGGCTATGAGTCGCGCCCTACCAGCTATTGGTTCTACCGCAGGAGGAATCCCAGAATTGCTGCCAGAGGAATGGATATTCCGAGCTGGTGATGCAACTGGGTTAGCGGAGAAGATGCAACTGATGACAAATAATCGTGACATAAAGCGGAATGCAGCAGCAGCAAACTTTGCGACTGCACAACAATATACAAAGGATGTCTTGGATAAAAGACGTACAGCTTTTTGGAAGTCTTTCAAGGAAGAAGCGGTGCGTCGTTCCATGTTAACCAATCCGGGGATGGTGAAAGGATGAATATTTGGATTACAGGTGCAGCTGGCTTCATCGGCTCGCATGTTGCGGCTCGCTGCTTGGAAGCGGGCTATCAAGTCGTCGGTATCGACAATATGAATGATTATTATGATGTGACATTGAAGGAACAGCGGCTGGAGCGTTTGCTGGCACAATCCAAATCATTGTTGCAAACAGGGGAATCAGCAACCGTTCCGCAGCAGCCGTTCCGCTTCTATCGCTTATCAATTGAAGAAGGGGATAGAATTCATGATTTAATGCGGGAGACGAAGCCAGATGTCATTGTTCACCTAGCAGCGCAGGCGGGTGTTCGCTACAGCTTAACTAACCCGCAAGCTTATATTCAATCGAATATCGTTGGGACAGCCAATATATTGGAGGCTGCCCGTTTACAAGGCGTAGGGCATCTGCTCTACGCCTCTTCTAGCTCTGTGTATGGAGCGAATAAGAAAATTCCATTTGCTGTAGAGGATCGAGTGGATCACCCTGTCAGTTTGTATGCTGCCACGAAGAAATCAAATGAGCTAATGGCGCATTCCTACAGTCATTTGTATGATTTGCCGACAACGGGGCTTCGCTTCTTCACGGTATATGGACCGTGGGGAAGGCCGGATATGGCTTACTTCTCATTTGCAGAACGAATCACGTCAGGCAAGCCCATCGATGTCTTTAACTTTGGCAATATGATGCGCGACTTCACTTACATTGACGACATAGTTGAAGGCATTATGAGGCTGCTTCCACGTGCTCCACAACGCGATGGGGAACAAGCTCCATACAAGCTGTACAACATTGGCAATCATCAGCCTGTTCCGTTGCTCGATTTCATTCGTGTATTGGAAAAGCATCTTGGCGTGCGAGCTGAGCTTGTGATGAAGGAGATGCAGCCTGGTGATGTCCCGCAAACGTATGCGGACATATCCAGTCTGCAGCAGGATATTGATTTCCGTCCAGATACAACGATTGAAGTGGGTATTCAACGCTTTGCTGAATGGTATTTGACCTATAAAGAACAGCGGACAGCAGAGCGTGTGCTTCACGTATAAATGAGGTTTAGGCTGATCATTCACTAGGATACCAGTTCTTCTGTGGGAGGTTCGTTATGGGTCAAATAACAGAACTCACGTTAAGCGAAAAGAGCTCGGAAACGGTTTATATTCAGCCCAAAGTGAACGATTCCATCCTATTTCTAATCGCTAAACGAATCATTGACTTTGTGCTTGCGACAGTGCTTCTCATGCTAACTGCGCCTATCGTAGTGGCAGTCATTGTATGCATTAAGATGGATTCCTCAGGTCCGGCTTTCTATGTGCAGGATCGGGTTGGTTATAGAGGTAGGGAATTTAAGCTTATTAAACTAAGGTCTATGGTCATGGACGCTGAAAAGGATGGTCCCCGGTGGGCGGCTGCGCATGATGAGCGTGTGACGAAAGTGGGGCAGTTCATTCGCAAGACAAGAGTAGATGAGCTTCCTCAACTGATCCATGTAATAAAAGGCGAGATGAGCCTTATCGGACCTCGCCCCGAACGAAATTCATTTATGCAGAAGTTTAATCAAGAAATACCCGGATTTATGAACCGCGTGCTCGTTAAGCCTGGTCTAACAGGCTGGGCACAAGTAAATGGTGGATATGATCTCACTCCGGAAGAGAAGTTTCAACATGATATGTACTACATAACCAATCCTTCTGTACGGATGGAGACGAAAATTTTTCTCAAGACGATTACGGTCGTTTTGACCGGAAAAGGAGCACGTTGAAATTTGAGTGTAAGGAGGATAGGGCCATTATGTCGAGGTTGGATAAGCGCGATTCAGCAGTTGCGATTGAGGAGAAACCATCATCAACAACTTTGCAGCATTCTGAAAACTCCTTAACACCACAAGTATCGGAAGTACCGAAAACATCGAAAGTAAATCATCGCATCCTATTCGCCGTTACTGCTGAGAGCGGAGTATCTTTTCTTGAGCGCCAGCTCAGTTACTTGCAGGAGCAGGGATATGAGGTGTTTGTTATGAGTGACGGCGCTCCTTCTTCGCAAACGTTAGAAGGAGCAACACATATTCAGCTCACCATAGAGCGCGAAATATCATTAACGAAAGATGTGGTGTCGCTATGGCATGCTATCCGATTGATACGGCGCATTAAGCCGAATATTGTGAATGCCGGAACGCCCAAGGCTGGCTTGCTCGTTAGTATAGCAGCTTGGATTTGCCGTGTGCCGGTTCGTATTTATACATGCCATGGTTTGCGGTTTGAAACGTTAAAGGGCTGGAAGCGCGCACTTATGGTGACGACTGAACGCCTGTCGGCAGCTTGTGCACATAAGGTAATAGCAGTTAGCCCAAGCTTGAAAGATGTTTTACATCGGAATCGCATATGTGCCCTTGAAAAGGTAGAAGTCCTTCACAATGGCAGCTGCAAAGGTGTAAAGGCGGAGCCGTTTATTTTAACAGATGAACGGCAGAAGCATTCAGAGGCATTGCGTCAATCCTTGGGGATTGCTCAGGATACACCGGTACTTGGCTTCATTGGTCGATTGACGAAGGATAAAGGGGTAGATATTCTTGTCGAAGCCTTTCATCTCGTTAAAAAAGTTATTCCTCATGCTGTATTACTATTGGTTGGAGAAAAGGAGCAAGGAGATCCGATCTCGGCTAAAACCGTTGAAGCGATTGAAAATGATGACAGCATCATTCATGTAGGGTTTCAACGGGAACTTGGTATGTTTTATGCAGCGATAGATTGTTTAGTACTGCCATCTTATCGTGAAGGGTTCGCCAATGTGTTGATTGAAGCTGCGGTGGCAGGTAAGCCAACGATAGCGACAAGAGCAACAGGAATGACGGATTCCGTGCTGGATGGAATTACGGGCTTGCTCATTGAGCCTGGTGATATACATGAACTGGCTGAACGGATGATATGGCTTATTAAGCATCCTGAAGAGTGTGTCCGTTTAGGGGTGAATGGACATATTCGGGCTTTGCGAGAATTTGATCCTGAAGATGTGGTTCAGGCACATGCTTATTTTTATCATTCGCTGCACAAGCAGCGAGTTAGTCGCGGTAAAGCCGCAACTCATCATCATGATCAGGCTTCTTATGCAAATAGCAGCAGGGAGGAGGGATTCCATTGAACATACTCGTTACCGGTGGAGCAGGGTTTATAGGATCACATGTCGTGGACCAATTGCTGCTGGCGAATCATAACGTCATTGTCATTGATGACGGCAGCAGCGGCAATGTGGCGAATGTATCGAGTGAAGCGAAGCTATATACGATGTCGATTATGGATGACCAATTGAATGAAGTGTTTGAACAAGAGCAACCCGATGCGATTATTCATATGGCTGCTCAAATCGACGTGCAGCGTTCGCTTCGTGAGCCCATATTTGACGCAGAGGTAAACATTGTAGGGACGATCCGTTTATTGCAGTGCTGCGAAAAATACCGTGTTAGTCGCTTTGTTTACTCTTCCTCGGCTGCTGCATACGGAAATCCGCAGTATTTAGCGATTGATGAGCGGCACCCGATAGCACCTATGTCCGCATACGGTATTTCTAAATATACGCCTGAAAGATATATCAAAATGTATCATGAGCAGCTGCCTGATTTGCAGTATTCGATTTTGCGCTATGCCAATGTATATGGAGAGCGGCAAGTTTCGAAAGGTGAAGGTGGCGTTGTATCCATTTTCGTTGATCATATGCTCGACAACAGACGTCCCATTATTTATGGAGATGGCAATCAGACGAGGGATTTTGTCCATGTTGAGGATGTTGCACGTTCGAATGTGCTTGCCTTGACGTCCGAGGGGAGCATGACGGTCAACATTAGCACAGCTGAACCTACAAGTGTTAATGAGTTGTATCGCCATCTGCAAGCACATACAGGAGTAGATGATCCGATCTATTTGGAATCTCGAATAGGGGATATTGAGCATAGTTATTTGGATAATACAAAGGCACGTAATCGCTTAGGTTGGGAGCCTACGATAGACTTACAGACTGGACTTGCACGTACGCTAACCTATACGAGAGATGCTGAGCGTCATTCATCGTCAGTCCTGAGCGGAGCTTAGGACTTATTGATATTTTTATGGGGCAGAGACAGAACTGGATGGAGGGAAAGAAATGAAAGTAAGAAAAGCAATTATTCCAGCTGCTGGCTTAGGTACGAGATTCCTTCCTGCAACGAAGGCACAGCCCAAGGAAATGCTGCCGATTGTAGATAAACCGACGATACAATATATCGTGGAAGAAGCGATCGCATCGGGCATCGAGGACATTATGATTATTAGCGGTCGTGGCAAGCGGGCGATTGAAGACCATTTCGACAAGTCCTTTGAGCTGGAGGAAAGCTTAGCAGCGAAGGGTAACTTAGAGGCGTTAGAAGAGATTCAACAGATTTCTAAGATGGCTAACATCCATTATATCCGTCAAAAAGAACCTAAAGGTTTAGGGCATGCCATTTTGTGCGCACGCACGTTCATTGGCAATGAGCCGTTTGCTGTCCTGCTTGGCGATGACATTGTACAGTCGGAAGTACCTTGTATTAAACAGTTGATGGATGTGTTTGATCGTTACCATAGTTCAGTTGTAGGCGTGCAATATGTTCCAGATGAGGATGTACGTAAGTATGGGATCATTGATCCGCTTGGTCCTTCTGTCGAGCCTTCCCTCATGCACACGAAGTCTCTAGTGGAGAAGCCTCCTGTAGGGCAAGCGCCATCGAACTACGCCATTATGGGACGCTATATTTTAAGACCTGAAATCTTCGAAGTGCTGGAGCATCAGCAGCCTGGGGCGGGCAATGAAATTCAGCTGACAGATGCCATTATGACGCTGAATCAATGGCAGGCGGTACTTGCCTATGAATTCCAAGGAACTCGATATGATGTCGGCGATAAGCTTGGCTTCTTGAAAGCGACGGTGGACTTTGCACTGAGGAGAGAGGAACTGTCTGATGACATGCTCGCCTATCTCATAGAGACTGTTGAGCAGCATCAGCTGTTGAACGGTACTGTTGCTGAAAGTAAACGTAATCAGTTGATGGAATATACGGCAGGAGGATCATAGGATGAAGAGCTATTCAATAGCGGTAATTGGCACGGGTTATGTTGGGCTCGTATCAGGCACTTGCTTCGCTCATGTGGGGCATCGAGTGATTTGTTGTGATGTGGATGCAACTAAAATAGAACGTTTGAAACGCTGCGAAATTCCTATTTATGAACCGGGGCTCGATAAGTTGGTAGCGGAAGGCATGGAGCAAGGAAGGCTCAGCTTTACGACGGATATCGCCACTGCTATTCAAGCAGCAGATGTTATTTTTATTGCAGTTGGGACACCCATGTCGCAGACCGGGGAAGCCAATCTGGATTATGTTCAGCAAGCTGCACGTATGATTGGAACGGTGATCAATGGCTACAAAGTCATTGTGACCAAAAGTACAGTTCCGGTTGGAACAGGGCGCTTGATCGAGCAGTGGATTGGAGAGTCGTCGCGTAATCAATATTCGTTTGATATTGTATCCAACCCTGAATTTTTACGAGAAGGCTCAGCGGTTTATGATTGCTTAAATATGGAACGGACAGTAATTGGTGCCGATCGGCCTGAAGCTGCAGCTATTATTGCAGAGCTTCATGAGCCGTTCGGCACTGTTGTTTTAAAGACCTCTATCGAAAGTGCGGAGCTTATTAAATACGCTTCTAACTGTTTCTTAGCTATGAAAATTTCCTATATCAATTCCATTGCTAATCTATGTGACCAGCTCGGCGCTGACGTAGATGAAGTGGCACAGGGAATGGGGCTCGACAGCAGAATCGGTCATCGATTTTTGCAGGCAGGAATCGGCTATGGAGGATCTTGCTTTCCGAAGGATACGTATGCGCTTCGCCATTTAACGCAAGAAGCGGGCTGTTCGTTCTCCATTCTTGAAGCGGTCATTGATACGAATGAAAAACAGCGTCTTATCGTCATAGATAAGTTGCAGCAGTCACTAGGTACGCTTGCAGGTAAACGAATTGCAGTGCTGGGCCTAGCTTTTAAGCCGAATACGAATGATGTAAGAGATGCACCTTCATTGACGATTATTCCCAAGCTGCTAGAAGCAGGTGCGATCGTTCGGGCCTATGATCCGGTTGCTACTGAAGAGGCTCGTCATGTACTAGGTGATCAAGTCGTATATATGCCTACTGTTCAGGATACCGTTACGTATTGCGATGCATGCCTTATTTTGACGGAGTGGGAACAGATCATTGAAGCCGATTGGGAGAAGCTGCATGGTTCAATGTCTAGACCGTTAGTGATTGATGGTCGAAATTGTTGGAGCGCAGAAAAAATGGCGGAACTAGGCTATGAATATATTTCAATGGGAAGACCGTTCATACCGCAGCGAGAGACATCATTGAGAGTACCAGTTTAATGATTAGAAGGTGAGAATGTTGAATATATCTGACCGTATATACTTATCTCCTCCACATATGAGCGGAGAAGAGCTGGCAAAAATTGCGGAAGCCTTTGCAAGCAACTGGATAGCGCCTTTGGGGCCTATGGTCGAGCAATTTGAACGTCAAATAAGCGAATTAGTAGGAATCGAAGGAACGGTAGCATTATGCTCCGGGACTGCAGCCATACATCTTGCACTCGAATTGGCAGGGGTTCAAGAAGGGGATATCGTATTTTGTTCTTCGCTTACGTTCGTTGCCAGTGTGAATCCGATCCGTTATTTAGGTGCAGAACCTGTATTTATAGATTCAGAGCCTACGACATGGAATATGTCTCCACGTGCACTTGAACGAGCTTTGTACGAGGCTAGCATACTTGGTCAGCTGCCCAAAGCAGTCATTGTTGTGCATTTATATGGCCAGTGCGCAGATATGGATGCCATTATGAAAATATGTCGGCAGTACGGCATATGTGTTATAGAAGATGCCGCCGAAGCACTTGGAGCGACATACAAGGGACAGATGGCAGGAACAATTGGAGACTACGGGATATACTCTTTTAACGGAAATAAGCTGATTACAACTTCAGCCGGTGGCGCGCTTGTGTCCAATTACAGCGACAAGTTGGAGTATGCACGTTATTTGTCAGCTCAAGCTAAGCTGCCTGCCTATCATTATGAGCATAATCAAGTTGGCTACAATTATCGGTTGAGCAACATTCTTGCTGCTATTGGATGCAGTCAATTGAATGTAATCGACGAGCGGATCGCATTGCGACGAGCTGTATTTGAAAGATACCAGCAGGCGCTTGGGGACAGACCAGGCATTTCATTTATGCCAGACCCATTATGGGGCAGTTCAACGCGTTGGCTCACGACCTTGACGCTAGATCCGCATCTTATTGAGGCTTCTCCGCTTGATGTAGTACAGGAGCTAGAAGTTATGAATATTGAATCTCGACGAGTATGGAAGCCGATGCATGCACAGCCGTTATTCGCTGGCTGCCGTTATTATCGTCACGAAGAAAATGAGAGTGTTAGCGACATGTTGTTCGAGAGAGGGATCTGTTTGCCATCAGGCTCAAGCTTGGCTATGGATGATCAAAACAGAGTCATAGACGGTGTACAGTCCGCCCTTCGACCCATCTACTCTTTATCTTGAATGATGCTCAAGTCTGAATAGTTAGATGCTAGGTGATACATGTGGTCGCTAGAGAACAACTCTTTTGAAATTAAAGGAGATCATTATGAAGCGTTTGTTTGACATTGTATTCTCTATCCTTTTAATTATTGTGCTTAGTCCGTTACTGCTTCTCATTGCGATGTATGTACGAATAACCATTGGCAAGCCCGTTATGTTCTACCAGGAGCGTACGGGCTTGCATATGAAGTCATTTAAATTATATAAGTTTCGAACGATGAGTGATGAAGTTCTGCCGAACGGAGAGCCGCTGCCTGATGAACAGCGCTTGACGAAAGCGGGCAATATTCTACGCATGAGTAGCTTGGATGAGCTACCACAGTTGTTCAATGTGTTAAAGGGAGATATGAGTTTAGTCGGCCCACGTCCACTGCCTAGCAAATATAATCCTTACTATTATGAAGCGGAGCGGGTTCGGTTTACTGTACGACCAGGCATTACAGGGCTAGCACAAATTTCGGGTCGCAACATGCTGTCGTGGCAAGCAAGATTTCAATGTGACCGCGACTATGTGGAGAGACAAAGTATGTGGCTGGACGTCGTTATTTTGTTCAAAACGGTTAATCAAGTTGTTGTGGGTAAGAACAACGCAGTATGTCCAACTATGTTTGTAGCGGAACTAGATCGAGAACGGCGTGTCAGCTTGAAATCAAAAACGATGTAAACTACCAACCACCTCTGCAAGGAGAGTAGAGATAAAATGAAGCGAATCATTGTATTCGGAAGTATGGGCGTAGCAGTCGACTGTTTGAGATGGCTGCTGCGTCAGTCGGGGGTAGAAGTGCTGGGGGTCGTATGCTCGACAGAGCCCTTATCTAAGTGGCGTCTCGTTCAGAAGGACGAAAATATGTACGATGAAGCAATGCGGTTAGGGGTTCCTGTACTGAAGCTTGAGCAGGTGTGTGAATTGGAGGCTGATCTAGGGATTAGTGTCCGCTATCACGAGCTGCTGCGTGCACGTCATCTAGAGCGTTTTACGTTAGGGGTCGTCAATCTTCATGGGGCTCCTCTCCCTGAAATGCGTGGTTCCATGTGCGACGCAGCTGCCATCATAGAAGGTCGAGAGGAATACGGAACGAGCATCCATTGGATGAATGAGAAGGTGGATGAGGGCTTACTTATCGGAGTAAAACGTTTCCCTATTAAGCCTGCTGACACGGTATATGAATTGTTTCAGCTGAGCAATCAGTATGGATTAGAGCTGTTAAAAGAGTGGCTGCCTCGCATATGGGAAGGGCGTGTGACGGGCGTTGACCAGCTAGCATTAGCTGAGGAATTACAGATTGAACCGAGAACCTATCGAGCACAAGAAGTGAGAATGTTGAAGCAGATTCCTGAGCACGCTGCTCCGCAATTCATTTATAATACGGCGCGTGCTTTTCAATTCCCTGGTCATGAACCTGCATACATGCAAACGGATCATGGAAAAGTATATGTTTCGATTGCTAGTGACAATACATGATGTGCGGAGGAATGGAGTATTCATGAATGCTTTCCTGCTTGATATGGCGAATCGTGAGAAATGGAATACATATACGCGAGCTGCACTTGATACAGACGTATACTTCTCGGCAGAGTACTGCCAGGTTTATGAAGACAATGGGGAAGGCAAGTCGCAGTTGTTTGTCTACCAGGAGGGAGACGAGTTTGTCTGCTATCCTTACCTATTGCGCGATGCGAGCCATCTCCCAGGGCTGCGTGAGCTAAATGTGACCAAGCCCATCTATGATATTACGACTCCGTACGGATATGGTGGACCGATATCGAACGTAGCCGATGCCGACAGGAGAGCGAGGTTGTTTCGCAAATTCGAGCATCAATTTGATGCATACTGTCGCGAGCAGCGTATTGTCTCGGAGTTCGTTCGCTTCCATCCATTGTTGAACAATTGGCGAGATTACGATGATGTGAGACCTGAGTTTGTGCGCAACACGGTGTTTGTTGATCTTACGTTGTCAGAAGAGGATATGTTAAAGACTTTCTCTCGAGATAATCGCAATCGCATTAGGCGTGCTCAAAGAGAAGGGTTCTACGTCACTATCGAGGAACCGACGAGGCTGGATAATCTTACTCGTCTGTACGACGCGACTATGTTAAAAAAGCAGGCAAGTGCATACTATTACTTTGATAGCAACTTTTTCCAAAATACAACGTCTTATTTAGAGGGATATGTGAAGCTAATAGAAGTTCATGCAGATGACAAGGTGATCGCTTCCTGTCTCTTTATGCATGAAGGTGATTATGCGCATTATCATCTTATGGGCTCTGATCAAGCATATTTAAAGGCTGCTCCAATTAATTTGCTCATCTATGAAGCAGCTTTATGGGCGAAGTCACAAGGGTGTAAGAAACTTCATTTAGGAGGAGGGGTAACGGGTAACGACAACTTGTTTCGATTTAAGCGTAGCTTCAACGAACGTGAATGGGCTGATTTCTATGTCGGCCGACGCATTCGGCATCAATCATTGTATGACGCTGCCGCGCTAATCTTGAATCAGCAGTACGGTATAGCTGGAGCTGAATCCGCCTATTTTCCAATGTATCGCAACCCATTGCTCTTTAATACTTCAACGGAATCAAGCTGTTCTGAGGTCTCATCTGGATAAGCGGAGCCTGACGTCCCCTAAGAAGGACAAGTGCAGAGGGTGCTTGACCATACGGACGAAGGGGATTCGGCATATGATGCATGAAGCTGATACCAAGAGGATATGAATGGTATAGAGCTATGCTGTCATTAAAGAGGTGGAAAGGATGGGGCATAAAACAAATATGTGTTTAAATCGATGTAAGAAATGGTTGCTTGTTATAGGTGTTATTTTTGTTATTGTGGGCATACAGTGGAACTCTTCTTCGGAGAATACAGCTGCAGCATTAGAGACCCCTGCGCCACAAGGTACCAATATTAAGTCACTTGGAGCAACGGGGAATGGAACGACAGATGATACCACAGCTTTGCGTAAAGCAAGTGAAATGTTGTCAGGCAAAATCTATTTTCCAACAGGAACCTATGTACTGAATGAGGATCTCGTATTTCGTAAAGAGCTGACCCTTGTATTCGGGCAAAATGCCAATATTAAAGTGGCTTCGGGCAAGACGTTGAAGTTGGATGGCGGATTGCAAGGTGGTCTGTATACGCTCTTTACTGGAGATGGAAGCGTTGTCGCCACAGGTACAATTAAGAAAGTATATCCAGAGTGGTTCGGCGCACTAGGAAATGCGATTCAAGATGATAGGCCTTTTATTCAAGAGGCAGTGAACTTTGCAAGCACCTTAAAGAAGGGAGCAGCGGTTCATTTCACTCAAAATCGCAGCTATGTGCTCGGTACGATGACGGTACCTCAACAGACAATTATTAGTATGCCAGGGCATGTCTCTCTTGAAGGCCGTGGAACGTTAAAAGTTAGAAATAATATGGGCAAGTACAATACGGTGTTTGAATTTACGAAGCCGATCGATCATATATATGTTAGAGAATTGACTGTAGATGCAAATGCACAAAATAACCCGATTACGGAAAAGCCAAGCGATACGAACAATGCCATGCGCGTGTTTACACTTTACACAGGAAAGGGAGCTCAGTTCCAAGGTGTTACCGTTAGGAACAGCTTATCCATTCAAAGTGTGATGGCAAATGTAGTCGATGATTTAGTCGTGCAAGATTGTCAGTTTCTTAACATGGGAGTAGGCGCTCCGTTCTTCTTTGATACCTCTACGATTTACTCTGTCGGCAACAATGCCATTATTACACGAAACTATTTTGAAGCCGGAGGCGCTGGCAGTAATACGGCGATTGAAGTACACGGCTTCGGCAAAGTCGTAAGTTATAACGTAACTAAGAAATTCCGCACAGGCATTCTTTATGCATCTACATCCAACAGAGACTACAAGAACGAGAACAACCTCATTACAAACAACCGCATAGAAGATGCTGTATTCGGTATGAGCTTATGGGCTACTCGCGGAGATGTGAAGCAGCTAACGATAACGAACAATAGCATTATCGTAAATGCTCGTGGCGGTGGATTTTTATCTACCAATGCAGAATCAGCAGGTATTCAATTCCATCATCCTAGCGGTGACGCGTGGATCAATATTGCTATAACAGACAACTTCATTGATTTCAAACATCCTGGCGGCAACTATATGACGCTTGCTCCCCACGCTGCCGGCATCGACTTATCCTTACAAGGTAGTGGCACCAAAGTAGAAGGTCTTCTTATTAAAGGAAACATTATACGCAATGCGTACACCAACGGCATCACTTGGAACATTGAAGGGGTACAGAATAACGTCGTTGTTGAGGAAAATACAATCGTTAACCCTGGCGCGTTATATAGTGGTAAAGAAGGATACAGTTCGGGTATTGCGTTATATGAGAATCCACTCTTCTCTAACTGCTTCGTGCGAAATAATGTCGTCGTAGAAGATCGTACGACGTCTAAAATGTACACGGGGCTATTGCTTAGAAGTTTAGGTGTAGCAGACCGCGCGCATCAACAGTTGTCTTGGATTAACAATACGATCGTGTCTGAAATGACTCCCTTGAGTGGAGAAAAGACAGTAGCAATCGGAAATACACCAATTATCGTACAGACACCATTTTAATAGGTAAAACGTACAATGACGTGAAGGGGCGGACGGAATGAGCACCGCCTCTTCTTCTGTTACTTAACCCTGCGTAATAAGTTCGTTTCTACTCACTTCATGGCAATTTGCACCCACTATTCAATCTACCTGATCTTGCAGCAATCGCTCACAAGCCGTGAATGTGCATCCAGATGAGAAATGGTGGTGAATGTATGAGTGGAATAGAAATGCAGATGAACAGACCGTTATTAGTTACAGGTGCGTCAGGGCAGCTTGGTACAGACATTATGGAGCTGCTGGAAAAACATAATGTGCCTGCGATAGGGTGTACTCGTGCGAATTTAGACATTACCGATAGTGAGCAAGTTCATGAAGTAATTGGCCGAATAAAGCCTTGGGGTATTATTCACGCAGCTGCCTATACGAAGGTGGACCAAGCAGAAAATGAGCGTGATGAAGCGTATCGCGTGAACGTGTATGGTTCGCGCAATGTTGCTGCCGCTGCTGAATCAGTTGATGCGAAAATACTGATGCTCAGCACGGACTATGTATTCGACGGACGAAGTACGAGACCCTATGATGAATTTGCTACGCCAAGACCGATAAATGTGTACGGTTCTTCTAAGCGGGAAGCGGAAAAAATCGTATGTCAATTGAACCGCCGTGCGTTTATCGTTCGTACTTCATGGGTTTTTGGCAGGCATGGATCTAATTTTGTAAAGACGATGTTGGAACTGGGCAAAATCAATCATGAACTAAAAGTGGTTCATGATCAGATAGGTAGCCCCACTTATACGAAGGATTTAGCCGAATGCCTTCTTAAGTTGATTCACACAGATTGGTTCGGAACGTACCATGTTTCGAATTCTGGCAGTTGCTCTTGGTATCAATTCGCTTCCGCAATTATGGAAGAAGCAAATTTGAATGTCAAAGTAAGATCGGTGCCAACCTCACAATTTCCTCGCCCAGCTAGACGCCCAGCCTACTCAGTATTAGCAGGAAGAGCACTCACGCTTCATGGACTGCCTTCCCTACGACCATGGCGTGAGGCGTTGGCAGATTATATTCAAACGCTGGAAGTACGCAGCTAACAACTATCAATCATAGGAGGATAGGTGATGAGATGCGCTGTACTAGGTGGGGATCTCCAAGGCTTGTCGTTAGCCATTAGACTCGCTGGCTTGAAGCACGATGTATGGCTCGTAGCGAACAGCGCAGCATGTGCAGAACGATGGCGGCAGGAACTAGGAGATCGGCTGCTGTGTACGATCAATGATTCGTATGCAGTGAAGCGCTCAGATGTACTCTTTTTCGTCAATAGGAGCGCGTCTACTTCACTTGATCCACATTCGCTCGTGGAATGGCTGCTGCCTCATGTAGCTGAACATGCACTCGTTGTCATTGCGGCTGAAGTACAGCCTGGAACGACAACGACGATGCGGCAACAGCTGAATCAGTCTCAACGTTTCTCAGGGGAAGTTGTATATGTGCCTCCTGTATTGCTGCATCGTCCGTTTCCACTAGCTATAGGGACGGAGCATGGTGAACGATGTACAGCATTGGAGCAAGTGCTGGATGGTTGGCATCGCCTTCACTATACGATGAAGGACCAAGTAGCCGAATATGTACAGTGTGTTGCTGATAGGAGGCCATCTACGACTTCACTTTCGCCTCGTAATGGCAAGGAAGCAAGAGAAGCATATACATGGTGGCACAACATTCAATCGAGAACCATGCTTACTGGTTTGGAGCGAATAAGAGAAGCGGAGTGGTTCTAATATGTTGCAAATATGGCGTCGATGGCGAACGTGGCAGAAAATCGCTGTTTCTTGTTGCTTATTTATACTGATTGGAAGTTGTATTGCTGCACTTATTATTGGGATGACACTAAAGCATGCGGCGGATTCGATGTATGAGGAATTACCAGATCGCAAGGAGTTGCTTCGTTCGACCATTGAGCCGCTAGAGACGGATCTAATAAATCCAGTACATAATCGTAAAACCAATAGTAGTACCTCTGTTCCCATAATGGAGCCAGTGACAAAGGATTCACAACCGGATGTAGGCAAAAGCGAGCCGTTTACGATGCTGTTAATGGGCGTCGATGAACGAGCGCATGACAGTGGCCGTTCTGATAGCTTAATTATGGTTGCGGTTAATCCTAAGCAAGGTAGTGCCGTCATCGTACATATTCCGAGAGATACACGAACAGAGCTGGCAGGCTTGAAGAGGTTGGATAAAATCAATCATGCTTATGCCTATGGCGGAACTGCCATGACCGTCGCAACTGTTGAGCAGTTATTTGAGATCCCTATCCATTACTATATTAAGACCAATATGGAAGGGTTCAAGGCTGTCATTGACGAACTAGGCGGCATAGAAGTACATAACCCAATTCCATTTGAAACGGACGGGCATCGATTTGCAGTGGGGGATATTGAACTAAGTGGCGAGCAATCATTAGCATATGTACGCATGCGCAAACAAGATCCCAAGGGAGATTTCGGGCGTATGGATCGACAAAGTTTAGTACTTCGTGCATTGGCGCAAAGAGCCGCCTCTACAGATGGTGTTGTACGTTTAGGTGCAATTATTGATGTGCTGCAACAACATACACGAACCAATTTGGCATTCGAAGATTGGATTTCACTTGCTGCGATGCATGCTTCGTCTGTTAATCTAATTGAAAAAACAACATTAACAGGTGCTTCTGAGCGGATAGCAGGCATTTATTATTGGAAGGTATCCAAAAAGGAACGGCTGCGCATTCATAACTTGCTACGCAACAATTTGGATCCTAATCTTGACAAATAAAGCAGGAAGTCGTACATTTATGATACGAAATGTAGCAAAAATGTCGAATTTTAGTGATTAGATGGTCCTTTTTCAAGGATTATGAGGAGGCTCATATTGCCATGGATGTGTCGGATTCATCCCCCTCACTTGTTCACAACCCTGTATATTGTCTCGGCTGTCAAGAAAGGGTACCAGCGGAGCGTACGGTCATTCAATTCCGTACAGGCTTCTATAAAGCTCAAATACCACTGGGGAGCTGTGATCGCTGTACACCTAAGCATACAATATTGACTCAATTGTGGAATTCTTTGAAGACCGGACATTTCTTTTGAAAACGATAAAAAAATGCAAGGACGATGTGTGTGACGGTTAGTTCCCCTCCGTACTTCTCTTCGCAAAGAAAGAGAGAAGCAAGCTTTATCCCGCTTGCTTCTCTTTACGTTTTTTCTTCTTATTAGGATGATATCGGTTTGAATGATCTTGGGAAAATAAAACCTCTGTCTCTAGTTGTTGATTATCATCATTGGAAGTAGATGAGCCTTCTATGCTAGGGGAAGGAAGAGAGATAGAGGTGGGTATTTGTTCTGCTGATGATTCTGCCCCCTCCATTTTGCTAATGCCATTCAATGTACCGCCTTCTTCAATAATAAGTGATTGCGATACACAATTACCTACTAGATGCCCTGTCGATGTTATCGTTAGCTTTCCTGCGACTTTTAGTTCCCCATGGATCTTTCCAGCAATAATAATTTGCTTCGCCTCAATGTTTGCGTGAGTTTCCCCGTTATTTCCTATAATAACGGTCCCTTGGCATGTGATCGTGCCCTTGAATTGTCCGTCAATGCGTAAGTTGGATTGGCAATTCAGATGCCCCTCCATCTCAGTTCCATAACTGATAATCGTATCTGACATACTGGGGCGTGTACTTTTTCCAAACACTGAGCCTCAACTCCTTGTCGAATAATTAGCTAAGCGTCTATCTTTTTATGTGGCTTGTGTGAAGCAGGGAAGGAGGCTGAAGATCCGATATATGGAGATGGATTTGTTGCTTCTCCTTGCTGCATAACTTGAAAATGTAAATGCGGCCCTGTACTTCTTCCTGTATTTCCGAGTTCTCCTATCTTATCTCCCTTGGCTACTTGGTCTCCGACACGTACTTGGATGCTGTTAAGATGCATATACCACGTTTCTAATCCATTCACATGAGAAATAATGATATAGTTGCCTCTTGCATAATGAGATTCAGCAGTTGTAATGGTTCCTTCAGCAGCAGCATAAATCGGATCGCCTATATCGCCAGCAATATCAACACCGGCATGGAAAGAAGCCTGTCCTGTTATAGGATCTTTCCGGTAGCCAAAGCCAGAAGTCAGCTGCTGTGATTGTGTCGGCCATAGAGAGGGTGTGCCTTGAATAACCGCTTGTTTCCTTTTCGCTTGCTTTATCGATGTGGGGAGGGAACGTTCCATTTCGGTAATAAGTTTGTTTACTTCTTCAATATCGAACCGAGACTGTTGGGACAGCTTCAACAGCTGTTCATTCGTCAGAGCTTGAAGTTCGCCACCTTGCTGCTTGCTGTTAAGACGTGAAATAGGCAGCGTGCTGATACGGGACAAGCTGCGAGTAGGGGCATCCTTCGATTGATTTTTATTTCCTTGGACAAACTGTTCAAGCTGTCGTTCCCAATGACTAATTTTGGACACGCGCTGTTTCACATTTTCTGTCTCTTTGCTCAGACGGATGATCTCCTGTTGAAGCTTACTTACTGCTTGCTCCTTATTTTTCACGGTGACATCGAGTACTAGTGCCTGCTTAGCTATCTGACCTTCCAACTCCTGAATATGCTCAGCCGATTTCCATTGTAAATGTACAACAAATGCGGAAAGAGACATGACTGCTGCAATGGGTACGGAGACGATGAGCAACTTCGGGATTTTTACTTGCTTGACTGGTTGTTCCGCTTCTCGGATGACGAGTAGCGTTGTAGATTGTTTCCACCACCGCCGCTTCATAAGTTATCACCTCACTCTATTCAGTCTAGACTTGCAAGGCTAACGAGAGTTGAATAACACAGGATGGAATACCTAAACTATCTTGTACAAACTCTAATATAAATTTATTCGATAGTAGGACAGAACATGACTACAAGTTCCAAAGGGTTTGTCGTGATGTGGTAAATAAATAGATTTGTGCTGTAATTGCCTCGATATGATGATTTCAAAATGATGATTCAAATTGTGTGCATGTGTCTATTTCATATAGGAAGTGAAAACACATACATAAAATGGATGTTGGTCTTTGGACATAAACGTAATGCTTGGCTAGAACAATGTAGAGGGGGGAGTAGGGATGTTATGGGTCATTGCGATACTAGTCATTTACATAATCCAGTTGATTACGATTGTGTTTCTGGAGCATAAGCATCCTTCAAAGACCGTAGCATGGCTATTGATTTCCTTTTGCTTCCCGCTCATTGGTTTTGTGCTGTACTATTTTGTGGCTCAGGATTATACAGCGAGAAGGCGAGTAAGGCATAATCGTTATGAGGGCGATTTGTTAGGACGTATAAAGAGTATTACTAGAATTACGAACCTCAATAGTATGAATAATGTGTACATGAGAAAGCAGCCGCGCTTGTTTGGACTTGTATCTGCCTTGTCGGACAGCCCTATGACTGGGTGTAATCGAACGGTTATTTTAACGAATGGACAGGAAACTTATAACGCCTTAATAGAAGGATTGAAGTCAGCGACACATCATATCCATATGGAGTTCTATATTATTCGAGATGATGTGATCGGACGCATGATTCAGGAATTGCTTATTCAAAAAGCAAGTGAAGGTGTGCAGGTTCGTGTTATCGCTGATGGGATTGGCAGCTTGGAATTGAATCAAGCCTATGTGACGAAGTTGCGTAAGGCGGGGGTCGAATTTCATTTCTTTCTTCCACTTGCTGTTTCCCTATTTCGACGGCGACTAAATTATCGCAATCATCGAAAAATTGTTGTCGTCGATGGGCGAATCGGCTATGTTGGCGGTCTTAATATCGGAGATGAATATGCTGGTTACCATGAGAAACTTGGTTTTTGGCGCGATACCCATATGCAGATCGAGGGAGATGCTGTTTATGCGCTGCAAGCTGTATTTTTACATGATTGGTCGTTTGCTTCGGGACAGAAAGTTTGGCAGGAGGAGTTATTCCCACCGCATCAGTGTACAGGAGATGAACAAGTTAAAATGGTATCAAGTGGCCCTGATGCAGACCTTGCAGCAACACAAGAATTGTTCTTCGGAGCCCTTATAAGTGCACAAGAAAGAATATGGATGATGACTCCTTATTTCGTGCCCGATCTGAGTATTAGGCTAGCGCTTAAGACGGCGGGGATGAGTGGAGTCGACGTTCGTATTATTATTCCTCATCAATCCGATTCGAACATCGTTGATTGGGCGGCTCGTTCGTATTTAGAAGAGATGATGAAGGCAGGGGTCAAATTTTATGAATATCAACAAGGATTTTGTCATGCCAAAACGCTCATCATCGATAAGACATTAGCTTGTATAGGTACGGCAAATATGGATATGCGTAGTTTCTATTGTAACTTCGAACTTAACGCTATTCTATTTGATAGCAAGGCCATTTATCGTGTGGAGACCGATTTCCTTGAAGACTTCGAAGTGAGTAGAGAAATCGAATATCGACATTTTATGGAGCGATCACACAAACAGCGTGTGATGGAAGCTATTTCTCGAATGCTATCACCGTTGCTTTAGAGCGAGTAAGATAGGCTCCATGTGTTGTGGGGGCACTTGTGTTAATAGATTTCCGACTTGATTTAAGCGTTCTGCTGCGTTTAACAATGTGAATTGCTGCGGGCTTGGATTACGCGCTACTTCCTCCCATGTTAGAGGCGTGGAAACCGAGGCGTAGGGAGTGGCGCGTGGCGTATAAGCGGCAGCAATCGTACGGCCTGCATCATGCTGCGCATAATCGATATAAATACGGGTTCCACGATGTTTTTTTAATCGTTCGATTGTGAACAGATTAGGATGACGATCGCATAAATAGCGGGCAACAAATAGCCCTAGACCTTTCAGTTCATCGAAGGTAGGGCCTTTGGAAATAGGCACAATTATTTGAATACCTGTAGCGCCTGATGTTTTTGGGATGCTGTTGATGCCAAGCGAGGATAGCAGCTCGCCAACTAGCATTGCGGCTTCCATAATGCGCGGTTCAACCGTCACAGAAGGATCCAGATCGATAATCCACTGTTCTGGCAATGGATTATCGACGGTGTGTAAAGATGGATGAAACTCGATGCAAGCTAAGTTAGCCAGCCATAGCAGGGTGGCCGTATTATTCAGCAGCACATATCGAATGTCGCCATGCATGGCTCTTTCTACAAAGGCAGGGGCAGAATCAGGACAGTTTTTTTGATAAAAGGACTCTCCCGGTACCCCGCTTGGATAACGTATCGTTGTTAAGTAGCGATTAGCACAAGCAGGCAGCAAATAGGGAGCAAGCTGCAGCAGTTTCATCAAGTAATCTGCCTTCGTAATCTGAAGCGCGGGCCATAACAGTTTGTTTGGGTTAGATAATTTGACGTCATGACCTTCGACTTGCAGCATGATGAAGGGGGCTGTCATCCTCAATACACTCCTTATAATTACTGAGCTTTAGCTTTTTACAAGAATGTGAAAATTGAAATGGTTAAAGAGTAAACGTTGAACAAAACAAGTAGATAGCCCAATTCAGTTGGTGCTGAATGACTAGTGAGCGTATTTTCAGTTCATTTATCGCCCATCGAATGGTTACTGTTCATGCTTATTCAGACAAGTAAGGAAGTGCAAGTAATTTTGGATGTCGAAGCAGTCCTGATTCATTCATTTCTAATGCGGCTACGAGGCAGGGCAGAGGTGCATGAAACCATCGGATCGTTAGACGACGCAGTTGTTGTGGCAGCGATTTACTTGGACAAGGTGCTGGTTCGGCCATATATGCTTTGGTGGCATTGGCATGATCAGGATGCTGTGCCCACGTTTCTAGAAGCTCTCGATGCTGCTGCTGAAGACCGATGGCTACACGACCTAAATAGCTTCCTTCCTGAGAGAAAAGAATGAGGCTCGCTATGCGTCCTTCGTTTATGATTACGCCGTAGGCTAATGCTGTTAGCTCTAATTCCTTTTTGCATTTATAGGATGCCTGATGCTTCTTACCGCTGCTGTAGGGAGCATTTTTTCGTTTGCTCACAACCCCTTCCCATTGGTTCTCAACTACCCACGACCAAAGTGCTTGACCGTCTTCATAAACGTCCGTTACCTGAATAGAGACTTGTTTGGAAAGTGAATGGTTCTGTCCCTGTGAAGCAAATAAATTCAATAGTTGTTGATGCCGCGCTTCATAAGGCCATGTTCGCAAATCTTGACCATCTAAGGCGATAAGATCAAATAAAACGTATGATAATGGCCAACGCTGATGGGCGGCTATTTCGTTCTGTTTTGCAGTAGACGATCGCTGGCGCTGCAAAATAAGGCTAAAGGAAGGTCTGTGCAATCGTGGATCGATGACGACTGCTTCTCCATCCAATACGGCAGAACGACCTTGCAACGCAGGTAGCTGAGCAAGAGCTTGTTCGATTATCGTAAATGAGGAAGTTCGATCTAGCATTCGCTTCGTGTACAATTTTATGCTTGGTTGCTTACTAGTAAGATTGCAGTCAGCAATTAGGCGGATGCCATCCCATTTCAGCTGATGCAGCCACTGGGAGCCTTGCGGGACGGCATCAGCTAAAATGGGCGCCATCGGCACAAAGCTGTGCGGGTCGATGGCGCTTACACGCATTTTCGCTGGCTTTAGTGAAGCGGGAATATTGGTTAGGGCAGCAGCGTCAGTATCTGCTGCGATAAATGGAGCAGATGCCGCAGCCTGCTTCGCTTGCCCCGTAGCGGTGCGTGAGCGGGGCGCCCTAGGCATGCGCCTCGCTCTTGCGTCGCCGTGTGCGCCGCACAGGTTTAGCGGTTGCGCTCTCGGCAGCAGGAGCTGGGCTTACTGCTGTTTCGGGCGCAGCTTCTGCTGCTTGCATGCGCCGACGGCGCGTGCTGCGCGGCTTCGCGGCGCTGGCATCAACTGGGCCAGCGCTTGCAGCGTTCGCGCTGCGCACTGCCTTCGCTGAAGCGCCGCTATCAACGGCGGCAGCTCCAACTGTAAGCGCCTCAGGCGCAGCTTTCGCTGTGCGCCGGCGTCGACGTGCAGCACCATCAGCCGCAGCAGGTGCTGGGGCTGTCAAGCTCGCAGCCGCGCTAGCAGGCAACGCTGCACTCGCGGCGATATGCTCGCCGATCAAGCCAGCGGTGCCAGTTGCTCCCGCTGGGCTGGCTGCATCAACTGCCGCGGGCGCATTTGCTGTGCGCCTGCGACCACATCCGCTAGCCGCTGGTGCAGGGCTTGCCGTGACGGCACTTGCTGATTCTGCGCCTATGCTACTTGGCGCACCTCCTTGCGATGCACCGCCAACGCCTAACGGCGGTGTCGCCGCCTTTGCGCCGCGCATAGCGGGTGAACTTGCCCCCGCGGGCTTGTCCACTGGGGCAGCGCTGTTGCTCACTGGAGCTGCGCCTGTGCCAGACGCAGCCTTGCGCCGACGGGGTTTAGCCGCAGTGCTTGTGCTAGCATTAGCTGCGCCCCTTGGTTGCGCCCCCGCCGCCGTAATTCCTGCGTCTGTCGCTATCATGGCAGGTGCCATTCCCGGCATCGTAGCTTGGATGCTGGCCTGCAACGCAGCCATCAGGTCGACAATAGGTGTCTCCTGATGGAGCTGAGGAGCAGCTTTCACTTCTTTTCCAGCTATTTTTTGCTCAATGCGTGAGAGCAGTCGCTCACGATACTCATCCTTATATTGATGTGGTTCAAAAGAAGTGGATAATTGGCCGATTAGCAATTTTGCCATCTCCAACTCCTTGTCGTTAACTTGTACCTGTGCGGGTACATTTGGCACCGCGCTGGCTGCGCGTATTTCATCTGGAAAATGCATCGTCTCCATTACGAGGCAATTATCGATAACTCTTATGGCTGCTAAGCTGCTTTTGGCCCTCAGTGTTACACGGGCGATGCCGATTTTATTTGTAAGCCTAAGCGCTTCGCGAAGTAATTGATAAGCATTTGTTCCAGCTTGATCAGGTGATAAATAATAAGTCTTCTGATAATAAATGGGATCGATGTCCTGCAAGTCGACGAAGTCTTGAATCGCAATGGAACGGCTTGCTTCTTCTTGAAGTGCATCCAATTCTTCTTTATTAAACAGCACGAAATGACCTGACTCGTACTCGTATCCTTTAACAATGTCGCCCCAAGGCACCTCTGTATCGCATACTGGGCATTCACGTATATAGGATAGAGGGCTGCCGCATTTGTTATGAATCATGCGCAGCGAAATGTCCTTATCTTCTGTGGCCGTATGCATCTTAACTGGCACATGGACAAGGCCGAAGCTAATAGCCCCTTTCCACACCGTATGCATGTTGTTCCCTCCTTCTTATGCGATAGGCTCTAGAATGGGTATGAAAAGCGTGACTACACGTTAATGCTGTTAGTATGAGATTCGTGGAGGAAGTCAACACGGGTAAGTGTTGGATACAAGTACATGCCATGTAAGACCACGTTAAGATGCATGAACTTAAATGATTGGGAGACGTTATTAATGCTGGCAATAGAAGTGAACATAAGTGTAGTGTAGTTTGGTGTAGTCCCGTTTAACAGTAGACGTTAAAGCGACAAGGAAGCCTAAAAAGGTAACAACGATGCGTTTTCAGCAATACGAAGGAGGAAGCAGCCAATGAATGTTAATCGAGCAAAGGAAATTTACGATTCTTCAAGCAATTTCGTTGTACAGCTAGATGGGGAGCACTCTGTGTGGATTGAAAGTGTGGATGTTGCCAACGGGATGGCTACGGTTCAAGTTGGTACCAATCCTGCTGATACACAAACGGTATCCGTTGAACGATTGAAAGAAGAAAGTCATCAATAGTTTCTCTTGCCTTACTAGCACGCACTTGCGTGTATACGTGTATATACGTAAATATGTATGCGTATGTAGTCATGCAGTAAATTGACGCTAGTTAATTGTACAGATAAATATCACAGATGAAGGACAAAGTCGAAGCTGTACCTGATATACATTAGGGAGCCTAGGCAAAGTGAAATCCTTCATCTGTTTATTTGCGTTTATGAAATAAAGTCTACCTCAGGAAATTTCCTCCTTCATATTGCTACGTCTTCTGTAAATTCCTTGCGGCAACACTTTAAGCACCGATATAATATAGAAATACTATTGAACAGCCAGCTAATGAACAATTGGGAAAGGTACAGCTGACCGCTGTTCAGTAAACGTTTGGAGTGAACGCAATGCAATCAGTGGAAATGACCTATATATCAAATAGTGAAGCAGATACGGTAAAATTGGCAGAGCATTTGGCTAAAAAATGCCGACCAGGTGCTGTTATTGCGCTTGACGGGGATTTGGGAGCAGGCAAAACACGCTTTTCGCAGGCGTTTGCCAAGGCCTTGGGCGTGAATGAGGTCGTGAACAGCCCAACATTTACGATTATTAAAGAATACGAAGGCAGCGAGATGCCTTTTTATCATATGGACGTTTATCGTGTTGGCATGGCCGAGGCGGATGAACTTGGCTTGGATGAATATTTCTATGGCGATGGAGTAACGATTGTGGAATGGTCAAGCATTATTACACCATTGCTGCCACCTCAATATTTGCACCTATTCATTCAATATGAAGGCGAGCAGAGCCGCACTATGCGTCTGACGGCATACGGTGAGCCATTTGCGACACAGCTGAACGAGATAAAGTGGAGAGGAATTTAATCTAATGCATACAAAAAAAATGTTGGCCTTCGATACGTCGACAGCTACGATGGCAGCTGCGCTGTTGGAAGGGACGAGCATTATAAATACAATCCAGTCTTCAGAGGAACGTAATCATTCGATTAGACTCAATCCAACGATGCAGGCTATGTTGACGGAACAAGGTTGGACAGGTAGCCAAGTCGATGGAATTGCGGTTGGTATTGGACCAGGCTCTTATACAGGTGTGCGTATCTCAGTGACCGCAGCTAAAACGCTGGCATGGGCTTGGCGTAAACCGGTTGTTGGCGTATCTAGCTTACATGCACTTGCATTGAGCGGATTGGCTGCTGCTGCGCAAGGAGAGGAAATAAGCACGCTTGTAGCGGAAAATATAAATACAAATGACTCAGATTTCTCTATTGCTTGCAGTGCACCTGTGCGCATTTATCCGATTATGGACGCACGTCGTGGTCAAGTATATACAGCTGCATTTGATATCAATGGACAACCTTTGATAAAGCATGTAATAACGGGCAGCTTATCGATACAGGAAGCGTGTACTCGTCAATCAGCAGATGGCATTCGTATGTTAGTGGATATTGTGGATGAAGCAACACAAGCATTGGAGAACAATCCAGAGCTGCATATTATTTTCGCTGGAGATGTCGATCAGCACCGTGCCAAGTTGGAGGAGTTGCAGACTGCATTTGGTCACCGTGTTCATCTAGAATCATCACCTATGGATGCTGCATGGGTAGGGATACTCGGTCTTGCGCGACTACTCGCAGAGGATACAGATGAAGTTCATCGCTTGGAGCCGAACTATACTCAATTGACGGAAGCAGAAACAAAGCTGAAGCAGCAACAGCAACAACAAGGTCAATAAAACGGGATAACCGATTTGAAATACTAATGTGATCAACTATCTAAGTAGGATTAGAATCGAATAAATGCTAGATAAGGAGCGTGAACTCAGTGGAACAAGCAAGCCTTCATGCTGAGCCTGCACGAGTAAGGCCGATGACGGTCGCAGATATTGAGGCTGTACAGATTGTGGAGCAAGCTTCGTTCACGCTGCCATGGACGAATGATGCCTTTTACAATGAGCTGACAAACAATATATTTGCTCATTATTGGGTCATTGAAGAAAATAGTACAATCATTGCTTATGCAGGCATGTGGACAGTAATCGATGAAGCACATGTTACAAACATTGCGGTGCATCCTGACAGCAGAGGGCGTAGGTTTGGTGAGAAGCTTATGCAGACGCTCATCACAGAAGCAGCCGCACATGGTATGAATAAGATGACACTTGAAGTACGTGTAACAAACGAAGTAGCTCAGCGATTGTATCGCAAATATGATTTTGAACCTGCTGGTGTTCGTAAAGGCTATTATTCTGATAATAACGAAGATGCGCTTATTATGTGGACGAATATCGATCAATTACGTGCAAGCAGTTACTAGCTTAAAGAGCTTAAAGGTGGGAAAGCAAACGGTGAATGAGAAGGATACAGGTAGTACCGTGAACGGCAACAATGATATAAGCATGTCAACGCCGTCGGACAAGCCTATTTATATATTAGCAATTGAGACAAGTTGTGATGAGACTTCTGTAGCCATCGTGCGCGATGGGCATGCAGTATTGTCGAATATGATTTCGAGTCAAATCGATGTGCATCGTCGTTTTGGTGGTGTGGTGCCAGAGATTGCTTCGCGTAAGCATGTGGAAACTATCACTGTGATGATCGAGCAGGCTATTGAGGAAGCTGCGATTTCGCTGGAAGATGTGTCCGCTATCGCTGTTACGCAAGGTCCTGGCTTAGTTGGTGCTTTACTTGTTGGGATCGTAGCAGCCAAGTCGCTTGCCATGGCACTTAACATTCCGCTTATCGGGACTCATCATATCGCAGGTCATATTTATGCGAACCAACTTACTGCAAAGATAGAATATCCTTGTATGGCTCTTGTGGTATCAGGTGGTCATACAGAGCTTGTCCATATTGAGAGTGAAGGTCAATTCAAGCTGATCGGACGTACGCGTGATGATGCAGTAGGAGAAGCCTATGACAAAGTCGCTCGTGCGGCTAATCTCCCATACCCAGGTGGCCCGCATATCGACAAGCTTGCTTTTGAAGCAGACGAAGTGGTGCAGATGCCTCGCTCTTGGTTGGAAGCAGACAGCTATGATTTCAGCTTTAGTGGCTTGAAGTCAGCCGTGCTTAACGTTGTGAACCAGTCGAAAATGAAAGGCAATGAGCCTAACTATTCGGCTATCGCTCGCGGCTTCCAAGAGTCTGTCATCGACGTACTTGTTGGCAAGGCAATGCGTGCTGTTAAGGAATATGATGCTAAGCAGCTTCTACTGTGCGGTGGCGTAGCTGCGAACAAAGGCCTGCGCGCTGAACTGACAGCTCGCTGCGAAGCGGAAGGTGTGCCATTGCTCGTACCGCCAATGGAATATTGTACAGATAATGCGGCTATGATTGGTGCTGCTGGATATTTGAAATGGAAACAGCAACAATTCACGTCACTCGACTTTAATGCGCATCCAACATTTTCGTTGGAAGGCTGGTAATGGTTTAAGTAGTTTAAATCATTTAAATAGAGTGAGCAGTTTCAAGCATAGGCAACAATTATAACCTGTGGCTAGAAGGGAATGGACTCCATTCGCTTTCCTTCTAGCCACAGGTTTTTTATATGTGCATGGTTGGTTAAATAATAAAATAGACCACGTGGTCTAGTTGTAATATAATGTAAAACAAATCATTGACCATATGGTCAATGCAATGATGAAGGTGGTGTGCTTAACGATGCCAGCAGCTCAAGTAGATAAAAAACAAGCTATATTGGAGGCAGCACTAGAAGAGTTTCGCCAAAAAGGATATGAAGCAGCATCTACAAATCAAATAACGAAGGCTGCTAAGGTTTCAAAAGGAATCTTGTTTCATTATTTTTCGGACAAAAAAACGTTGTATCTAACATTAGTTGAGGAGTGTATAGAACGTTATTATGGTGCAATGACATCGAATCTGTCAGAGCTTCCTGCTGATCTTTTTGCAGCGCTGGAGCAGCTTGCAAATACAAAAATTGAAGTATTTAAAAGCGATCCTGTACGATATGGATTCATTTCTAACGTGTTTATAAATATTCCAGAACCATTAAAAGCTGAACTGGAAGTAAAGCAACAGCAAATGCAATATCATTTCATTCCTCTCCTCGCAAATAGGCTTGATCCTAATCAGTTTCGCAACGGGATTGATGCTGCACAAGCAATTGAATTTGTACTGCTATCTTTGGAGGCATTAATTACGAAGCGTTTGTCCATGATGAAAGACAAAGAATGGAACGTAGATGAAATAGCAGAAGCTATAGATACAAGTCCTTACATAGAGATGTTAAAATACGGAATCTATAGGAAGGATGAGCATGTATGAGAATCATCATGCTAACGATTGGGACACGTGGTGATGTCCAGCCATTCGTGGCCTTGGGGGTTGGTCTTCAGAAGCGTGGATATGAAGTGGTAATCGCTACTTCTTCACATTTTGAAAGTTTTGTTCTGAAGCAAGGGATCGGATTCAGTCCGATACGTGCTGATTATATGAAATTAACGGAATCGGAAGAAGGCAAGCGAATGCTTGGTAACAATCCCTTGGAAATATTGAAGCAAATGAAAAAGCTTATCTATCCGATGATCACACAAATGCTAGAAGATATATGGGCAGCTTCACAGCATGCGGATGTACTTATTTATCATCCAAAAGTTATAGGTGGGTACGATATTGCTCAGAAACGGGGTATTCCTGCTTTTATAGCTCATCCAACTCCTATCATTGCACCTACTGGAGATTTTACGAATCCGATACTGCCAATATCCATATCAAATCGTTGGTTAAATGAAAAAAGTTATGTGCTGAATCGGCTCTTTCTATTATCTTTTATGGGCATTATGAACAAGTGGAGACGAGAGACGCTGAACTTGCCCGCCCGCAGTATTTTTACGAATGATCTGAGCATAGAAGGAAGAGCTGTTCCAATTCTTTATGGTTGCAGCCCGGCAACGGTCCCGTACAACCCAAAATGGGGTGAGCAAGTATGTATGGAGGGGTATTGGTTGCTGCAGGGCGAGGACGATTGGAAGCCATCGCGGGCACTAGTATCATTTTTAGAGAATGGTTCTGCTCCTATTGTTATAAGCTTTAGCAGCATGCCTCTAAAACAGCCGGATAACGTATTGTCAATGCTTAAGCAAGCTTTAAAGCAAACGGGACAGCGTGCAATCATTTTGACAGGTTCAAGCGGTATGCAAAACCACGCTAATGACATGGACGAGAACATCCTATACGTTCAAGAGGCTCCTCATTCGTGGTTGTTTCCATTATCCGCAGGAGTTATTCATCATGGCGGAGCTGGAACAACGGCCGCTGCCGTGAAGGCCGGCAAGCCAATGACGATTTGTCCATTTTCAGGCGATCAGCCTTTTTGGGCTAGACGTATGCATGAGTTAGGTGTATCTACGCCGACGCTGCTTGAGAAGCAAATGACGGCTGAGCGATTTGCGGAGGCGATATATTCGCTAGTCAACAGCCTTGAACTGAACAATAAAGCAGCATCTTTATCCGAAAAAGTAAATCAAGAAAGGGGAGTAGAACGCACGATTGATTTTGTAGACAGACACTTGAAAAAATCGAAATGAAACAGCTGCGGCATTTTGTTTATAGAGCGTTATTTTAAAAAAGGTTATTGACGAGCGGTATTTTGGGAACTATAATAAGCACAAACCTTTTCCGAATAATTGGAAAAATAATAATTCAAACGCTATGACAAGGAACAGTAGAAGTGTGAAGCCTTCAGAGAGCCGCAGTAAGGTGCGATGCGGTAGGTGGATGACTTTGAACTCGCCTTTGAGCGGAGCGAGCGAAGAATTGGGCGATTAGGATCATGCTGAATAAGTAAGCTGGATAGGGATAGATGCATGCTTGATTGCAAGCTTGCAGGCACCTAATACAGCAGCAGTATGATGCACCTGAGTCTTGTTAGTAGTTCGTTACGGAAGCCTCCGTCATCAGGTACGCGCACGGTCGATGTCCGGACATGGGACGTGTGCGGTGGAGCGGGTGAAGTTCGTCTTTTCGCGAAAGGCGGTTCACCAATGAGAGTGGTACCACGGCAGCAGCAGCCTGTCGTCTCTTTAGGAGACGGCGGGCTTTTTTGTATGCACTAGGCACCAGGGTGGAGCTAGAATCTGAGGTAAATGTAAATCAAAACATACACTAAAACTAAACACGCAAACACATAAACACACAAACACACAAACACACAAACACATAAACACATAAACACATAAACACATAAACACATAAACCATAGTACAAAATCTAAATCTAAATCTAAAATAGAGATTCTTGGCTGAATCGGCTAGGGAATGTACTTATCACGTGGACAATGTGTGGAAATGTCCATACAAAGGTGGACACCAGGCAATACATGGTTGATAGCTGCTCCAAATAAAATGACTGCTGTATATGGTGTTTTCCATCAAAGTAGGCACTATATATGGTACATCACAAATTTGAGCAGACTACTTCTTTAACGAAAATAGTGTCCATTATTTGAAAGACATTTATTATCAAAAATCCATCATAAGTGGACAGTTCTAAAAAGTAGACAAATAAATAGCAACAACCGAATAATACGTACTTACAATTTCAGTATGACAAGATAACTTATAACACAGCTTATATGCAGCAACTTAGAAGACACGTAATCCACATCAATCCATATCAAATTTAACAAGATACAATTACAATCACATACCTTGAATACATGCAATGAACAGGAGTAGTAGAACGATATCGCCTTTTCAGAGAGCTGCGGGACGGTGCAACGCAGTAGGGAGACGTTCGAACTCGCTTGGGAGCAAGAGTGGCTGATTTTCATCCGCTGTCGCGCAATGCGACAAGTTGAAGTAGGTCGTTCCGGAACCTCGCCGTTATGAGGATAAGGGGGAATACGAGGCTGATACAGCCAACACGTGTTCCAACAAGAGTGGTACCGCGGCAGGTCTGTCGTCTCTTAGGAGATGGCAGGCCTGTTTTTTGTACTTGCGGCATTCGTTTCACTAACGATAAATTCTGTATTCCAATCAAAATCCATATACACGAAAGCGAGGAGCATGAACATGTCGAACACTAATTTTACGGGTAAAGGTCAAGTAATGAACGAGGTAAAGAGACACATTTCGATTTTTGATACGACGTTGAGAGACGGGGAACAAGCGCCAGGCGCAGCACTACAATTCGAGCAGAAGCTGCTGCTCGCAGATAAGTTGGTGCGCTTGGGTGTAGATGTGTTGGAGCCTGGGTTCCCTGTTTCCAGCCCAGGGGAATTTGAGGCGGTGCAGCGTATATCCCGCCTTTATCCGCAGGTCGAAGTTTGCGGATTCGCGCGTGCCGTGCGCGGAGATATCGACGCGGCAGTAAAAGCAACTGCGGATGCAGCAAAGCGCCGCATTCACTTGTTCATCTCCGCGTCTGACATTCATCTCACGCATCAGCTGCGCATGACGCGTGCCGAAGTCAAGCAGCGCACGCGCGAAATGGTCGCTTATGCGCGCCAATTCGTCGACTGCGTCGAGTTCAGCGCGATGGATGCTACGCGTGCTGAACAGAGCTACTTGGCGGAGCTAGTAGAAGCCGCCATCGAGGAAGGCGCCGGCATTATCAACTTGCCCGACACGGTCGGGTATGCCATGCCGCATGAATTCGGCGAAATGTTCCGTTTCGTTCGCCGGGAAGCACGTGGCGCTGAGAACGTATGCTTCAGCGCGCACTGCCATAATGACCTTGGCCTTGCCGTGGCGAACAGCCTTGCTGCGATTGAAGCTGGCGCGAACCAAATCGAAGTAACCGTCAACGGTGTCGGCGAGCGTACGGGCAACTGTGCATTGGAAGAGCTGGTCATGGCACTTGATACGCGTAAAGATTATTGGCAGCTTGAAACGAATGTCCGGATGGAGCATTTGTACGAAGTTTCTCGCAGCGTAAGTCGCATGATGCATATGCCAATTGCATTTAACAAGCCAGTCGTCGGTCGTAATGCGTTCCAGCATGAGTCTGGTATCCATCAGGACGGACTGTTAAAGAACCGCAACACGTATGAAATTATGGACCCTGTCCGTCTTGGCATTCCGCATGAGCTGATCGTACTGGGCAAGCATTCAGGACGACATGCGATCAAGCACAAAGTAAGCCAGTATGGTATTGAACTAAATGCGGATCAACTTAATGATGTGTATGATCGTTTCAAGCAATTTGCTGACAACCAAAAAGTAGTGACCGATCAACAATTGTTGACCTGCGTAGGTGAAGCGCTTGATCAAGAGTGGGGTCGTTACAAGCTCGTTGATGTGCAGGTAGTAGCAGGCACCTCCCGCGCAAGAGTGGCAAGCGTCACGATCTTCAATATTCATGAACAAAAGGAGTACACATATGCAGGGATCGGAGCAGGCCCTGTAGAGGCGTTGATTCGAGCGATGCAGCAGGCGCATGGCAATGAGATTGGCTTTGAGGATTTGGAGCTGCATTCCCTTACATCTGGTGAAGAGGCAGTGGGTGAAGCCGCAGTTACAGTACAGGTGAATGGTCATTCCTATCGTGGAACTGCTGCACATTGCGACATCATGCTTGCGATAGCAGAGGCTTATATGGCCGCATGCAATCAAGCTTGGAGCAGTGCTGGGTTGTTAGATAGTGAAGCAACGGATTCGCAAAAGTCTACGGTACAAGGATAGTTGGAGCTGGATGAAGTATATCTGCAGAAAGGGTGTACAACATGTTGTGCGAGGCTCATGTGCAAAAATGAACCGTCCAGTGGGCGCGAACATGCGAGAATAGAGTTAAAGCGACAAAGTGTGACATTTTTCATGTGGATAATAGTTATCCACATATTAGATATTTAATGGGGAAAAGTACCATGGAGCTAACTTCCATAAGGAGTTGGATACGAAGAAAATAGGGGATCATTTTTTCACAAAGTATTTTCAAGATTGTGGATAGTGTGCATAAAACGGTGGATAAGATTGGATATCTTATTGTAAATGCTGGTATTAAGCGAGTTTGGAAGCTCTCGATTATGAATGGAATGTAAATACATCCATTTTATGTTGTGAATAAGATTTTCTATCCACAATTTTCCTCTTCAGATGGTGGAAAATGAAAAATAGAGAGCCCACTGTATTTTCGTAGCGTACGATTACAGTCGGCTCTCTATTTATTTACGACATTTTCCGAGGGTCATGTCAATTGCACAAGGACATACGATATAGATGTCAGATTACATACAAGCTTCCCAGTCTGCATATTGCTGTTCCAACTGAGATTTCTTTTGCTGCAATTGTTCTTGAATCTCTTGCACTCGAACATAGTCGTTATAAACTTCAGGATCAGCCAATTCCGTTTCCAACTGTTCGATTTCCGACTCCAGCTCTGCAATTTTTGCTTCCAGCTGTTCCGCTTTGCGCTGGCGAGCGCGCTCTTCGCGCTGCTTCTGCTTGTCCAACTCGTATTGGGCTGCACCAGAACGTCCTGCTGTATCTCCAGCAGCATCACTACTAGCAGATGAGTTAGAGGCAGGAGAAGTTGACGTGTGGACAGTAGCAGGAGGCGTCTTTCCACGCTGCTCCAGCTCCGAAGCATCTTCTTCCAGCTCCTGCTTCTTCGTTATATAATCATCGTAGTTACCGAAGTATGAAGTGGCACCCTGTGGTGTCAATTCGACAACGCGTTCTGCCATTTTATTTAAGAAATAACGGTCGTGTGAAATGAACAGTAATGTGCCTTCGTAGTCCATTAAGGCAGCTTCTAGCACTTCCTTACTGAATAAATCAAGATGGTTCGTCGGCTCATCTAGAATGAGCATGTTGGCTTGCAGCAGCATTAGCTTGGCTAAAGCTACACGAGCCTTCTCGCCGCCACTTAGCGAGCCAACCAGCTTGAGCACATCATCTCCGCTAAATAAGAAGCTACCAAGCACTGTACGAATTCGCACTTCATCTAGGTGTGGAAATGAACTCCACACTTCCTCTAGAGCAGTATTGTTTGGGTTCAGTGCTTCTTGTTCTTGATCATAGTAGCCAATGGATACATGAGTCCCCCATTGGAACTGTCCTTTATCCAACTTATGTTTGCCGATAAGGCTCTTAAGCAATGTTGATTTACCAATCCCGTTAGGTCCGATCAAGGCTACCGTTTCACCACGATCGAGATTGAGATCGACATCTTTGAATAACGGCTTGTTAGGTTCATAAGAAACCGATGCATCTTTCAAGCGCAGTACGTCACGTCCACTCGTTCGTGTAATCTCAAAGGAGAACGAAGCTCGCTTCAGATCGCCTAATGGCTTGTCGATACGATCCATACGCTCCAATGCTTTTCGGCGGCTTTGAGCACGTTTCGTTGTTGAAGCGCGAACAATATTGCGCTGTACGAATGCTTCCATTTTCGCAATATCTTCTTGCTGCTTCTCGTATTGTTTCAACTCTTGCTCGTATTCAGCAGCTTTCAATTCCATATATCTACTGTAATTACCCGTGTAGCGCTTCGCATGATTGCGCTCAATCTGCACGATACCCGTCACCATAGCATCTAAGAAGTAGCGGTCGTGAGATACGACGAGTACAGCACTCGGATAGGAGCGAAGGTATTGCTCCAACCATGTTAGCGTATCGATGTCCAAGTGGTTCGTAGGCTCATCCAGCAACAGGATATCTGGCTGCTGCAGCAGCATGCGCGCCAAGGCAAGTCGTGTCTTTTGCCCGCCGCTTAATGTATGAATGAGCGTGTTCGGGTCCATGGAACCGAAGCCCATGCCGTGAAGAATGCCGCGAACGCGAGCTTCCATAGCATAGCCATTCTGTTCTCGGAACCAATCGGATCGTTCTGAATAGCGGTGCATCGTTTCTTCATAACGAGCAGCATCTTGAGCTAGCTCTGGATCGGCAATTTGCTTCTCCAATTCGCGCAGTTCAGCCTCAGCTTCGATTAGATGCTGGAATACGCTGATCATTTCATCCCAGATGGACAAATTGGATTGCAATCCGCTATTTTGAGCCAAGTAACCGATTGTCGTTTCCTTGGCTTTGTACACATGCCCTGAATCGGGAGACAGCTCATCGGCAATAATTTTAAGCAGGGTAGACTTGCCTGCGCCGTTGACTCCAACTAAACCCATTCTTTCACGGGCTTGAATATGAAAAGATATATCGGTTAACACAGGCGTAATGCCGTAGTATTTCGTAACTTTGTTTACTTGAAGCAGCATACTAATTCTCCTCCGTATCACTAGCTGATTATAGTGTACATGAATTATTGGAAAACGACCACAAACGTTCGTACATTGCTAGCCGTAGCGACGGAAGGGTGATACACTTAAAGAAGAAAATTAGTAACGTGCTTATAGAAGTGTTCATAAATAAACATATAAACATAAACCAATGACTTCATGTGCTGCGAAAGATAGCTATGTTTAACTTGGCAGGAGGTATGAGCTATTGGTAGAGCTTAATGAAGATGAGCGTCAACTTGCTTCTTCTACTTCTTCGAAACATGCGCTTCGTGTTCAGCTAAAGTCGCGTCGATCAGCAGTGACGGTTCAAGAACGTAAGCAAGCAAGTGCTGAAGCCTGTATGCATGCTGAACGCTGGCTCAGGCAGTTACGGCAGGATGCCAATAGACCGCTGCGGGTGCTTGCCTATATGCCATTTGGACAAGAGCTGGATATCGTGCCTTTGCTTGCAGTGCTTGCTCAAGAGGGAAATGAGGTCTACGTCCCTATTACACATCAAGCAAACCGCGAGATGAGCTGGCATGCTTGGCACCCTGAAGGCAAGATGCAGACGGGATTGTATGGCATCCAAGAGCCGGAACATACGGTTCCTGCACTAAGAGCTGAACAACTCGTTGATGTCGATGCTGTGCTCGTGCCAGGGTTAGGATTCGACCTAGCTGGGGGCAGAATTGGCATGGGGGCGGGCTATTATGACCGCTTCTTAGCGAAGCTGCAGCACAAACGGGAGGAACTACCTTATATCGCTGCGCTTATTTATGAGTGGCAGCAGGTAGCCAACGTACCGATGGAGAACCATGATGTGCCTGTACATCTCATAATTTGCCCAGATGGTGTACAATGGACTTATGCAGGCATAGCTTGTGGGAAGGATCGGTGAAAGATGGACGTGTTGACGCATTTTAACGAGCAAGGCCATGCGAAGATGGTTGATATTACGAGCAAAGATGTTACGAAGCGCATAGCTACAGCTCGCACGACCGTTCGTATGAACCCAGTGACGCTCCAGCGTATTAAGCAAGGTCAGATAGAAAAAGGGGACGTGCTGGCGGTTGCGCAAGTAGCTGGTATTATGGCTGGCAAACAGACAGCGCAATGGATTCCAATGTGCCATCCTCTTATGCTTACAGGTATGAATATTACGTTCTCAGACAACGATGAAGATACATTGACTATAGAAGCGGAAGTGAAGACGACAGGTAAGACTGGCGTCGAAATGGAAGCGCTGACGGCGGTTTCCGCAGCTGCGCTTACGGTATATGATATGTGCAAAGCTCTCCAAAAAGATATCGTCATAGGACCGACTTACCTCGTTGAGAAGTCAGGTGGAAAGAATGGCGACTATCGGGTTGAGGACGAGCAGTAAGGTTAACGGTCGGGAGGAGGATTGGTTATGAATTGGAAAGTAGCGCTATTGACCGCAAGCGATAAAGGATCACGCGGTGAACGGGAAGATACGAGCGCACAGGTGATTCGTGAATTGGTAGAAGAGGAGTTGGGCGGTGTTATCGTGGACTATCGCATCGTGCCAGATGAGATGAATGATATTTCAGCCTCCTTAATTGAAATGGCGGATTATTATAAAGCAGATTTGATTCTGACCACAGGCGGTACAGGTCTTGCTCCCCGAGATGTGACACCTGAAGCGACACTTAAGGTAATAGATCGGATCGTGCCCGGCATAGCAGAAGCAATGCGATTTACGTCTATGCAGAAGACGCGCAGAGCTATGCTGTCTCGCGGTGTGTGCGGCATTCGCAATCGCACGCTCATCCTCAATCTGCCAGGAAGCCCAAAAGGCGTCCACGATAACTTAATGGCCGTTATTGATCAACTGCCTCATGCCCTAGAAGTAGCGAGCGGACGTTACCATGATCATGACTAAATCACCCCTGCCAATTTCATTTACGTGCAAGTGATGGCTATAAAATGATTTCTTTTGCTCATCTACAATAAAAGTTGGTATTTTATAGGCGAATGTTGTGGTATGATGATTACAGCATTTGTATGTAGACATGGGTGAAAGGAGTCGATCCAGGTATGCCATCCGGTATAGGTATTCCAGGACTTATTCTCATTTTGATCTTGGCTTTACTGCTGTTCGGACCTAACAAGCTGCCTGAACTTGGCCGTGCATTCGGTCGGACACTTCGTGAATTCAAGGCTGGCGCACGTGATGTTATGCGAGACGATGAGGATAACAAGGGTACGGAGCGCAAGGAAGTTTCATCCGAATCCACAGTGCTGTCTTCATCTGCTAACGTTTCGAATGGACAAGCCGCATCACTGTCCAGCGAACCGCCAAGTCAGCCCAGCACATCACGTCGCCTGCCAGAATAATTGGACTTGGACATCATGGCGTGAAGCAGCGTTGTGCGGAATACGGCAAGAACAGGTTGGTGTGTAAGCATGTCGCAAGATACTGAACAACAGTTATCTGTTATCGAGCATATTACGGAGCTACGCAGACGAATTATGTATATTGTGGCTGTGCTAATCGCCGGACTAATCGGCGGTTTCTTTTTGGCGGAACCGCTATTCCAATACGTGATTAGCCGACCTCCGGCTGATACCTACACGTTCAAGAGTTTTTCACCTTGGGACGGTGTAGGTATTTATATGAAGTTTGCATTTCTCGTCGCCTTATCGTTAACGCTTCCTTTCATCATGTACCAGCTCTGGGCATTCGTTAGTCCGGGCTTAAGGAAGCATGAGCAAAGGGCAACGTTGAAGTACATACCTTTCGTATTTGTATTATTTATTGCAGGGATGTGCTTCGCTTACTATATTGTTGCACCGATGGCGTTTCAGTTCACAGCGAATGTGAATCAACAGCTAGGGTTGCAAGAGCTGTATGGGATTACACATTACTTAACGTTCTTGTTTAATCTTGTACTGCCGATGGCTTTACTGTTTGAGCTGCCCTTGGTAATTATGTTTTTGACGGCTATACGGATCTTGAATCCGCTGCGGCTGCGCAAAATGCGGCGGTTTGCTTACTTCGGATTGGTGCTTATCGGGGTGTCCATATCACCTCCAGATTTTATATCAGATTTTTTGATAACGATTCCACTTATATTGCTGTATGAATTCAGTGTGCTGTTATCTTCCTTTATCTATCGCAATCAGCTTGCTAGAGATAAGGCGTGGGAAGAAGAGTTTGAGGCAGGACATCCGCATTCTGCAACATAGACACGATCTCTCAGCTCAAGCCATAACAAGCGACATTGCTTACAAGTGGCTTGGGTTGTTTTTTTTCGTACGTTTTCGGGTATGATGGTGAAGGTGTTTGTAAGTAGTGTCGGAACGTGACGGATAGGCTCGCAAGGCATTTTTATTATAAAAAATGCTGGCTTACTACTTGCAAACTAGACATAAAATCAGTATCATAGAGATTGTTATTAGCACTAACCGATTACGAGTGCTAATAATGACAAAGTGGTTTACTGGAGCGCGCTGCTTAATGTAGCTGTTGCTCTAACTATATAACCTTTTCAGTTAGAAGGAGGCTATTTTTCATGATCAAACCTTTAGGTGAACGCGTATTGATCGAAGCAATCGCGAAAGAAGAAACGACTGCATTTGGTATCGTATTGCCAGATACAGCTAAGGAAAAGCCGCAAGAAGGCCGTGTAGTAGCAGTAGGTAGCGGTGCAATCAAAGACGGTCAACGTATTCCGCTTGAAGTACAAGAAGGCGATCGTGTCATCTTCTCTAAATATGCTGGCACAGAGATCAAATTCGAAGGCAAAGAGTATTTGATTATGAAAGAAAGCGACATTCACGCTATTCTTGGGTAACTGCTCGCACATACTTACTTGTAAATGAGACCGTCGGGAGCGGCGGGATAAATATAGCACGACCAATTTGAACGATTCAGGGAGGGTTTCCTAATGGCTAAAGAAATCAAGTTCTCAGAAGACGCACGCCGTGCGATGCTTCGTGGTGTAGATACACTTGCTAACGCTGTTAAAGTTACACTTGGACCTAAAGGCCGCAACGTGGTATTGGAGAAGAAATTCGGATCTCCGCTTATCACGAATGACGGTGTAACAATCGCTAAAGAAATCGAGCTTGAAGATGCATTCGAGAACATGGGTGCTCAACTCGTTAAAGAAGTAGCTACTAAGACTAACGATGTTGCTGGTGACGGTACAACTACAGCGACAGTTCTTGCTCAAGCGATGATTCGCGAAGGCTTGAAGAACGTTACTGCTGGCGCGAACCCTATGGTTCTTCGCAAAGGTATCGAGAAAGCAGTTAAAGCTGCAGTAGAAGAGTTGAAGTCTATTGCGAAGCCTATCCAAGGCAAGCAAAGCATCGCTCAAGTAGCTGCAATTTCCGCTGCTGACGACGAAGTTGGCCAATTGATCGCTGAAGCGATGGAGAAAGTCGGCAAAGACGGCGTTATTACAGTAGAAGAGTCCAAAGGCTTCTCTACGGAGCTAGAAGTAGTTGAAGGTATGCAGTTCGACCGCGGCTACATCTCTCCTTACATGATTACAGACACAGACAAGATGGAAGCGGTTCTTGACAATGCATACATCTTGATTACAGATAAGAAGATCTCCAACATTCAAGAGATTCTTCCTGTTCTTGAGAAAGTGGTTCAACAAGGTAAGCAGCTTGTTATCATCGCTGAAGATCTTGAAGGCGAAGCACTTGCTACGCTTGTTGTGAACAAACTTCGTGGAACATTCACTTGCGTAGCTGTTAAAGCTCCAGGCTTCGGCGATCGTCGTAAAGCAATGTTGCAAGACATCGCTGCATTGACTGGTGGTCAAGTGATTACAGAAGAGCTTGGTCTTGAGTTGAAATCTACAACTGTGGAGCAACTTGGTTCCGCGCGTCAAATCCGCGTGACTAAAGAGAACACAATTATCGTAGACGGTAACGGTGAGAAATCCGATATCGACGCTCGCGTTAAGCAAATCCGTACGCAATTGGAAGAAACAACTTCCGAGTTCGACAAAGAGAAATTGCAAGAGCGCTTGGCTAAATTGGCTGGCGGCGTAGCAGTTATCAAAGTCGGCGCAGCTACTGAAACAGAATTGAAAGAGCGCAAGCTCCGCATCGAAGATGCTCTTAACGCAACTCGCGCAGCAGTTGAAGAGGGTATCGTAGCTGGTGGTGGTACTGCACTCTTGAACGTATACAATGCAGTTAATGCAGTTCAAGTTGGTGGCGACGAGCAAACAGGTGTTAACCTTGTATTGCGTGCTCTTGAAGCACCAGTTCGCACAATTGCTGAAAATGCTGGTCAAGAAGGCTCCGTTATCGTTGAGCGCTTGAAGAACGAGAAAGTTGGCATTGGTTACAATGCAGCTACAGGCGAGTGGGTTAACATGCTTGACACAGGTATCGTAGACCCTGCAAAAGTAACTCGTTCTGCATTGCAGCACGCTGCTTCCGTTGCAGCTATGTTCTTGACGACTGAAGCGGTAATCGCTGACAAGCCAGAAGAGAACAAACCAGGCATGCCTGATATGGGCGGCATGGGTGGAATGGGCGGCATGATGTAATAGGGACTTCTAGTCCTTGTATCATGTACCTAGCAGAGTGAATTTTCGTTTAAATTGAACGAGAGTTTATGCAGCAGTCACTGTTACATTTTATAAATGATGAAAGACCACTTCTTAATAATCTTATTAAGGGGTGGTCTTTTTTTAAATGTTCGCATTTCAAGATATCTTGATGATCGTATGATTTGAAAGAAAGACCAAGGTGAATATCAGAAGCTATAAAGTTATCAAATTATGCTAATATGAATGGTTAGTATTGCACAGAAGTTCTAGGTAAACATTCGTTTGTTGTAATAGAGACAGTATAACTTAGTGATTTTTTGAATACTGTATATGAAAATATTTGCGAAATTCGTTAATAAGACGTTATGTGAAAGGACTGAAAAATCTATATTGAAAGGAATTAGAAAGATGGGATTGGGAACTTCTCAAGTAGATAAATACCTTGAATTACTGAATTATTCCAAATTGAAGAGGAAAAACCTTAAGGAATCTAATGAGTATTTGCAGGTGGTTGAGAGAAACATAAATAAATTTAGTACTAAAGAATTGACGGTAATGAGAACAGAACTTACAGCTTTAGTAGAAACTTATAAACTAAGTTCAATAGTAACTTCAATGATTTCGACATTAGTTGCAATAGTGGATAGGCTACACTTAGTTGGACAGAAAAAATAAGGGCTAGTAGAATAAACACATCATAACTAGGAGCGGATCTACTATGCCAAGACAAAGACGTACATTTACTGCTGAATTTAAGAGACAA
>NZ_JACYTN010000039.1 GCF_014841135.1 Paenibacillus arenosi | reverse complement strand
GAGACTCGGTACTACGCCTATTCGGAGCTCTACTCATGGAACAGGATGACAAATGGACGACAGGGAAAAAGTACGTAGATCTCAATGCGTACCATACTTGGCGACGTCCTCAAACCAAATAGTTGGATAAACCATTTTGACGGCGAGGAATTTACACATAAATATGGACTTGACCCTGAAATGATGAAATGCCGATTGAATAACTGCACTTTTGTCCTTAGCTTTATTTTCTCACATGCAACTCGTCGAAAAAGACATCAAAAAAACCGGGAGCCTATCGTGCTGCCCGGTTTCTTTGTATGGATGGAGATCGTATACTTTTACTTGCACTAGTACTTGCATTAGTACTTGTTCTAGCACCTGCACTAGTACTTGTTCTAGTAACTGTAGCTACATTTTTTTCACAAACTCCGATTTCAGCTTCATAGCGCCAAAACCGTCGATCTTGCAATCAATATCATGATCGCCATCAACAAGACGAATGTTTTTAACCTTTGTTCCGATCTTGATCACTGACGAGCTACCTTTTACTTTGAGATCTTTAATGACCGTTATCGTATCCCCATCTTGCAGCACATTTCCATTGGAGTCTTTGATGACACACTCACCATCACCTTGCTCCCCTTCTACTTGCGGAGACCATTCATGCGCACACTCTGGGCACACGAGTAACGTTCCATCCTCGTACGTATATGATGAATTACATTTTGGACAATTAGGCAATTCCATTCTGCTATTCCTCCACTCTACTCTAACTCTGATGACATATGATTTGCGCAAATACGATGACTCGTATGTCAACAAATACATCGTTGAATTGCATTCCTTTTATACTGTCACAGTCGGAGTTGAATAGCAAGTGCGCAGCTTCTTAGGGCTTCTAAACGTTGCTCTGAATATCCCCCCTACCTTTTCCCACATTCACTCGGATTGTAACCAAACGTCTTTTTATAGAGAGAGGAAAAATGACTCATATTACTGTAGCCTACCATCGTTGATGCTTCACTTATATTTACGCTTCCCTGCTCTAGTATCATTCTTGCTTGATTCATGCGGAGCGCGCGAACATAGCCAAATACCGTTGTACCGAACAGCTCCTTAAATCCTAGTTTAAGCTTATAGTCATTCAAATAAGCCATTCTAGCCAGCTCGCATAACGTGGGAGGCTGCTTCCAGGTATGATCTAATATTTCTTTTGCTTTGTACAAACGTTCAATATCGTCCGCATTTAATTTGGACTTCATCATATTTAATTCACTCGGATTGTCATCTAATCTACTCAGATGAAAAGCCAACAACTCAAGCGATTTTCCTTCTAAGAAAAGTTTACGGAGAGAGCCTTGGTAGGAACAATTTTGCATTTGCTCAATAAGGATTGGTATATCTGGAATGCCAGCTAGCTGTTGAGAGAAAAACGAATGCTGCTTGATGCGATCAAGTTCAGGAAGTATCATGTTCAGCGCGTTAAGATCTAATCGAAGTTCCATATGACGTATATGTTCTTCAGGAGAAAGTTCTGCATAGACTCGAGTACCGTCCATATAAGTAAGACTGGAAACACCCGAGGTAAGTTGTAAAGCATGAGCTTGTGCTGCTGGTTCGTACACGCCTTTTCCAGAAAACGTATATGATATTTCCAAATGAGGATATTGAACATCGAAATCTAACTGAATATCATTGCTGATAGCTGTATCGAACCACACCAGCTCCATACCTCTGCGCAAAGGAATTCTCTGAATCGATCCCTCCCCTAAATGGGATGGCATCAAGTAACGATCTTGTTCACTATGACGTGTGAACATCGTATGAAAATCAGCTCCATCATATGCGTCATCTAAATGACGGCTTACCATCTGAACGTTCACCGCTGTAATCTCCCCTCCAAGCACCCGCTCTAATCGAGAACCATTCTCATTGTAATAGTGTACTGCATTACTACCACTCCAGCAAGTCATTTATCCCAATCAAATAAGTTGTCTCCACAACAAAAAGCCAGCTCTTATAGAAGAGTCTGGCCTGCCATCTTATGTTGTGATTGTAAACTTGTATTACTTTACGTAAACGCTAAGTTCGCACATTCCAACCTTCCGCATCTTGCTGCAATCCCCACAACTTGCAATAAACCCCTTCATCAGCAACTAACGATTCATGTGTTCCTTCCTCAATGACTCTCCCTTGCTCAAGCACAATGATATGATCGGCATATTGAATCGTTTTTAAGCGATGCGCAATAATGACAACCGTTTTGTGAGCTACCAATTCGTTAATTGCTTGTTGGACAGCTGACTCATTTTCAGCATCGAGAGAGGCCGTTGCTTCGTCTAGCAGCACGATCGGAGCATCTTTCAACAGGGCGCGAGCAATAGAAATGCGCTGCTTCTCTCCACCCGACAGTGTCGAACCGCCTTCGCCCACAGGAGTATCATAGCCTTGCGGCAAAGCAGCTATGAAATCATGGCAGCAAGCACGCTTAGCCGCTGCTTCTACTTCTGCTTGTGTAGCATTCATATTCCCGATACGAATATTGTTACCAATTGTATCTTGGAACAAGTATACATCCTGGAATACAATCGCAATATGCTCCAATAAGCGTTCTGGGTCTGCGTCACTCAGTGCTTGACCGCCGATACGAATTTCCCCTTGCTGCACATCCCAAAAGCGTGAAATCAACCGTGTCACGGTACTTTTCCCACTCCCCGAATAACCAACAAGCGCTGTAATCGTGTTGGGCTTAATCGTAAAGGACACATCTTGCAGAGCCGGTACGGCATGATCATTGTAACGGAAAGTAACGCGGTCAAACACAATGGAGCCAGCGGGATTAATATCTTTGTCACCTTGCAACGGCTGTTCTCGCTTCACATCCATAATGCGCTGTGCACTATATGCGGAATACTTCATCTCACCGTAATTCAATAATACCGTAGTCAACGGATCAAAAATTCTAGTTCCTACTAATAAAAAGAGCAAAAACGTCGGCAAAGATAACGAACCACCCACTAGCAAATAGCTGCCGACTACGATCATAATTGTCATGCCCGAACGAGCCAACAGCATCGCCCCCATAATAAGCGGACCGATAATCGCCTCCAACGCAATCGATGTTTCTTTCAAACGTTGGAAAGAAATTCGCAGCCTTTGAAATCGCTCTCCCCCCACATTATGAGCTTTAATTTCCCTTATGCCTCCTAAATATTCTTGCAAGCGGCTGGCTGCTTCGTTTCTCGCCTTTACTTGATTTTCACATAATCGTTCTTGTAAAGAACTCGTCAACCATAACAACAATACACCGAATGGAAGAGCGACAAACATCGCCAGCGTCATTCTCCAATCCAAAAATATAAGGCTTATAAATGCCAACATAGGGAGAATTAAACCGCTAATCAGCTGCGGTACATTATGAGAAATCGTCGTCTCCACTTGACCATAATCACTGAGCAGCATATTCGTCATATCAGCAGGGTCGCGTCTATTAAAAAATCCTAACGATAATCCACGGATATGCTCTGCTAATTCCAAGCGACCTGAAGCCGCCTGACGATACGCCACATAGAACGATCGATCATACTGAACGGAAAATGTCCAATACGAAACGAACATCCATACGAACAATACGATGCTAACGGTCCATAATCGAGTTGTGTCCAAGCCTAATTGAGGCTCAGCGAAGTACATATAAATCGTATTAAATATATCGACCAACAATGCCGCAGGCAGCACTCTGACGATACCATCCAGTACAGCTGAGATTCCCATTGGCCATAAGCTGCGGACATTTCCACCTGATATATTCGTGAAATATTGCATCATTTCAATATCCCTCCCTTATGCATTCGTAGTTGATGCACTCTGCTGCACGCCTAGTTTCCAAGTCGTCGAACTAATATGCGCCTGCCACAGTTTCTGATATAAACCATCCAACCGCAACAACTCATCATGCGATCCCTGTTCCACAATTTCACCTTTGTTGATAACTAGTATTTGTTCTGCCATACGTATCGTAGATAATCGATGAGCAATGATGAGTACGGTCTTCCCTTTTACAAGTTCCATCATCCCTTGCTGAATTTTCTTTTCATTTTCGGCATCGGCATAAGCTGTTGCTTCATCTAGCACCAAAATCGGAGCATTTTTCAAAATAGCACGCGCTATCGCGATACGTTGGGCTTCACCACCAGACAAATGAGTGCCGCCTTCACCTATTTTCGTCTGATAACCGTCCTCTAGTTGTTCAATAAACTCATGACAGCAAGCTCGCTTGGCAGCATGAATCACGTCCGAAATGGAGGCTGTCTCATTGCCCATTCGAATATTGGCTTCGATCGAATCGTAGAACAGATGCACATCTTGGAATACGAATGACACCGTGTCCATCAATTGCTCCGTTCCCATCTCGTTTATTGGCACTCCGCCTATCGTAATCAAACCCTGCTGCACATCCCAAAAGCGCAGCAGCAATTGCGCAATCGTAGATTTTCCTCCGCCAGAAGGACCGACAAGCGCTGTAATTTCTCCTGCTCTCGCTTCAAAATTCACATTTTTCAATACATAGTTGGTATCGCCGCCTACTGCGTTGTCATAGGTAAAAAAGATATTTTTAAATTGCACATCATAGCTAATAGGAACTCGTGGCTGATCTGGTTCTGCTACGACAGGCTCCGTTAAAATAGATTCAATACGCTTATTGCCTTCCGCAATCTCCCTCATTCCAGACCCTACATACATCAGCTTGAGCACTGGTGCAGATAAACTTGGGGAAACAAGTAGAAACAATATAAACGTTATCGCAAATGACTGGCTGTTGGCATGACCGCTAACGAGCAATATGCCAACCGGAATCACAAACGTATACAACGAGCTAACGACGATGAAAAATATACTGTACGGCTTTTTATACAAATCAGTAATGCCAATTGATATATCTCTGTATTTCGTAACTGCTGACTTAAACGTTAAAAATCGAGCCGCCTTAATGCCAAATACTTTGATGGCTGGCATTCCTCGAACATATTCCACACCCGTCGTATTCATTTCTTCCATCGCATATTGATAGTCACGATAGGCTTGCTGACCTTTTGCACCACCATATATTTTGGTTTGCAGCCACATACCAATTATCATCGGGATCATCAATGCCAGCGCCAAACGCCAATCGAGCCAAAATAAATAGCCAACGAACAATAACGGAACGATAATCGCACTAAGCAAATCTGGTATTTGATGAGCGATAAACTTTTCAACTTTTTCCACACTAATCTCGATAATTTTTTTCAATTCACCTGTCGCTGTTTTCGTATGGTAGCCCATCGACAATCTAGCAATATGATCAGCAAGTCGAACACGCAATTGATAAAGGATATGAAAAGCCGCGATATGAGAGCTCATCGCACTTATGTAGATCGCAATTAACGAAGCTGCTAAGCTTACAAGCGCCACAATTCCCCAATAGACAAGCACATCACCATCTATCCCTGCCGTATGTTGAACGTTCTCCAACAACTCCTTAACGATGTTATAAACTGCGATAAACGGGACAATTTGCAGCAAGCTTGAGAGCACGGAGAAGATCCCCGCTACGGTTAAAAGCCCCTTCTTCTCACTTGCAATGGTCATTAAATTAGATAGTTCAGACTTACCTTTCATATGCATTCCTCCTAGACGCAGTCATTTGCTCCAACCTGCACAAGCAAACGATACTTGTTCTTGGCAATGATCATAATAAAAAAACCGCAAACGCGGCTACCTTGAAACGGAGCGCATTTACGGTAAAACGGATTTTTTTATAACGATCATGACTTCCTGTTTCACTTCATTGCAACTTAGAAGAACTAGATTCCGTCATTAGGAAGAGAACATAAATGGTTGCTGTTATACGCACATTAACATGTTGCTAATGACGTATTTCACAAGGAGGAACATCTATGAAGCCGCTGCTACTAGCCTTACTCATTGCTATGGCTTTCACCACAGGATGTACAACTAGTTCGCAAAAAGCTGAACCGCAAAACAAGGAACAAAACAATGACAGTGAGGAATTTCGTATAGATGAGGGTAGAATCGTAGAGAAAACAATGAGATGGGAAAATACTTACCTTGTTCTTCTTATCCCTAATCTGTCCAAAGAAGAAGTTATGACGAAGACACGCAATCAGCTAGTAGAAGAAAATAAAGAACAAGATATCGCTTACTACTTTGTAGATAAGAAACTGTACAATACATTAGATATTGGACAGCAGGTGAGGGTGAAGGCGGAGCTCCACCAGTTGGAACCCTATCCACCCATTCGCTCGGCTATTAAGCTCGAAGTTCTTGAATAGCAAAATATAATAAAATGGAACCGATTATTCTTCACCGACCGCAAACAAATACGCCTGCAAACTATCCATTACACATTCCATCATCAATTGATTAAACGGTTCCAATTGCCCCTCCACACTGGCTTGTTCCAACGTCTCATAGTAACGCAGTCTCATGGAATCAGTAGCCTTCACAATCGCAGGAGGGTATCCATAGGTCATCAAAATAAGATTCATTAACAACCTTGCCGTTCGTCCATTCCCATCTGAGAAAGGGTGAATATAAACAAATCGGAAATGAAACTCTGCTGCTAGCAATACAGGATGTAGGCTTTGTCGTTGCTCATCATACCACTGGATAAGTTGCTCCATCTGTTCAGAAACATGTGTGTAAGACGGCGGCACATGTTGCGAATCCGATGTTCTTACATTGAGCGTTCGATATGCCCCAGCATCTTCCGCAATATTTTTAAGGACAAGCTGATGAATCGACTTGATCACATGCTCTGAGAGAGGTTGGTTGCGCTCAACGATATCTTGCACATATTGAATTGCTTCCGCGTGGTTAATGACTTCAAAATGTTCTCGGAGCTTCTTACCCCCAATCGTCAAACCTTCTTCCAATACAATCTTCGTCTCAAGCAGCGTTAACGTATTGCCTTCAATGGCATTAGAATGATACGTCCATTCCACACGAAATACTTCGTTCAAATTACGAACTGCCGCCACAGGCAATGGACGATGTGCGTCCAGTGCTGATTTTAATTCATCAAGCCTTTTCAAATCCACCTGTCCACCTGCTCTCTCATTTCTTTCTTATCTCTATAAAAGGTTAAACTAAAGGAATCGACAAGGGTATAAAATCCATCAATAAGATACCGACTCCTTACAGTAATTCTTTGAAATTATGGTTCTACTTATCTAGTATATCAAAATTTCCACCAAATTATAAAAGTGAGGCATAAATACAACACACGATCCTTTAAGAATCGTGCATTGCTACTACTGTATACAATATTCAACAATCTTTCTGATTGCTCAACTCATCTCATAGATTGATGAACCCCGTTCCATCATCATTTTCATCAATCTATAACTAACCTTTATCAAAAATTTACCATTCCTTGATAGTCATACCCCCTTTTTGATCGTAAAATGAAGGGGTCGAGTTCGGAACTTTCTGCTCTTGCGCATCGAGTAGGAAGCTCGATTTCACTCACAATGCTCATACGCCACGAACATCGGCCTAATTCTACTTTTGGAGGTATTTTAATTATGAAAAATATGAGCAAAGTGTTAATATCCACTGTTTTAGCATTCGGTCTTCTGACAGGTTCCGTTGGCGCTCTTGGCGCTGACAACGCAAGTCAATCATCGGTTGGAACTCAATCCGGGACGGTACATCCTGTTCTTGAGTTGAGAGTAGGAGAGACGTATCAGTTTTCCGGTAAAGGATACAGTGCTACATTGGTCAGCGGACACGGCGTAATTAGTCTAGAAAACGGGAGAGCTTACGCGTTAAGCCCTGGAGATGCTGTGGTTCATGTTCACCCGAAGAATGGCAATACACAAATTCGTCCTATTAAAGTGTTACCTTAATTTACACCTATAAATAGTAGCAAAATCGACCGCTCCTATGCTTAAGGAAAACGGTCGATTTTGCTTTTCATATTATTTCTAACTATGAGCAACAATTATATCGCTTACGCTGTACAATCTAGCAAAGTTAATGAACTCTCTTAAACTTTACTTCTCCACATAGATGGACACAGAACCGCCGTTCACATGGAACTCGCCCCAGCCATCTTGATTGATCGTCACCGTCTCCTTGCGGTTACCTGTAAGGTCGTGCCACACTTCGCCAGCATTGTGCTTGCCAACGTTCATCCATTTGGAACCGCCTGGGCCATCTGTAATCAGTGTCGCCAAGCCGGACTTCACACGAGTGCTCTCACCTTCACGCGTCCAGCCGATTACATCCCAATGATCCAAGTAATCATGCTGCTTGCCATATGCATAGTCTTTACGAGCTTTCAGCATCGGATCTAGCTGTTCTTTCATCGCTGGAATTTCATATGTACTGCTGCCTTTTGTACCATAGTAGTCGCCATAGAACACAGAAGGATAACCCGACTCACGTGTCAAAATAAACGCATACGACAACGGCTTGAACCATGGGCTTACAACAGATTCCAAAGCCTGTCCTGGCTGAGAATCATGGTTCTCAACCAACGTTACCGCTAACGTAGGATGATTAGCTACAACCGTACCATTTAAAATATTTCGCATATCATAATTACCCTGGCCAGTAGAAGCATAATGGAAATTATAATGCAGCGGCGCATCAAATACGGATTGGTTGTAATTCGTTTTCGCCAAATAATTATTCAACGCATTAACATCGTTCTGCCAGTACTCGGCTACCGTGAACATTTCTTTGCCTGTCTGCTGTCTAACATGGTTCACCCAGTCACCCAAATAGTCATGCTTAATATGCTTGACCGCATCTAAACGGAAACCATCCAGGTTCAATTCATTCGCATACCATGTGCCCCAACGCTTCATTTCGTTCGCCACATCAGGATGATCAAAGTCGAGATCGGCAAACATCAGATAGTCGTAGTTTCCTTTTTCGCTGGATACTTCCCAGTCCCATGCTTTACCGATACCTCTAAATTTATAAATACGATTCAAGTCTCTGCCTTCATCCCAATCTGTACCGTTGAAATGATACCAATTCCACTTGAAATCTGAATATGTATGGTTGCGTCCCTTAAAGTCAAAGCCTGTCCAAGCATCAATCTGATAATCACCAGACGTTTCACGGTTACGGTTGTTCGGATCGACCTCAACAGAAGTTACTTTCTCCGTAAAGTCGGCACCGCCCTTATGGTTCATAACAACGTCACCATACACATCTATATTTTGCGCGTGCAGCGTATTAATCGCTGACTTCAATTCTGCTTTCGTGCCGTACTTAGTGCGAACCGTACCTTTCTGGTTAAACTCTCCCAAGTCATATAAATCATAGGCTCCATAGCCAACATCGTTTTGCTGCGTCCCTTTATAGGCAGGCGGAATCCAGACTGCTGTAATGCCCTTATCTGCTAGATTGGCAGCGTCATTGTGCAAACGTTTCCAATGAAGTCCATCATTAGGGAGATACCATTCAAAATACTGCATCATTGTTCCGTTGTGAGCTTTAGCTGCTGCTTCTGCCTTGGAACCCGTTGAAACATAAGGAATAATCATCCCTAGCGCTACACATGTAACAAGTATTCGTTTCATCATTTTCAATGCGAGTCACACCCTTTTGTCTATTCTTGCTAGCCCATTTTATGAAAACGTTTGCATAAATCTATTACTCATTATAGTTTTAGTTGGATCAGCCGTAAAGTACAATTTGAAGAATGAACCATTGATAGACTAGCGAATGTTTCATACGAGAACTCAAACAACCTTTCATAGCACACCCTTGACTACTCTCTATTTCAATCTTATACTCTGGGTAAAATTTACACACTTACAAAGGAGAACTACGATGTCGTTTAGTTTCTATGGTGAACTTTGTACCGAAGTATACGAACTAACCAAGCCAATCGGCCACTCTATTAATGGGGATTTGGAATTTTATAAACAGAAACTTGCAGCATGCGAAGGGCGCATTTTAGAGGTAATGGTTGGCTCAGGACGAGTAATGATTCCTCTGCTTGAAGCCGGCTTTGCCGTGGATGGAATGGACTATTCTCCAGAAATGCTCGCTGTCTGCCGCCAACATTGTGAAGCACGTGGACTTCAAGCCAATTTAGTTCAAGCCGATTTACTGCAGCTTTCGCTGCCAAATCTATATGAAGCCATTATTATTCCATGCGGTTCGTTTCTATTAATTGAAGATCGTCAACAATCGATTCAGGCTTTGCAGAGACTATATGAGCACCTCCAACCTAACGGCAGGCTCATTGTTGATCTCTTCTTACCTAATACTAACTTTGAGTTGGGCACCTTCGAGGGAACCTCGACATTCCATTTTCCAAATGGCGATCTGATTACGATGGAAAGTAAGCTCGTCGAGGTTGATTTGTTTAACCAATATAAAGTCTCTCATCTAAAATATGAAAAATGGCGAAACGGCAATCTCCTACAAACGGAATTGCAGCGCTTCGCCACACGATGGTACGGTGTTGAAGAGTTCAAGCTCATACTTGAAAGCATCGGCTTTACCGATATCGTAGTATCCGCAGATTATGTAGACGGACAACAACCAAGCAATGCCCAACAAAGTTATACATTTGAAGCTATTAGAAAATAGCATCGAATCCATCGATTCATCAAGCCGACTATTCCACTGCTATCGGTTCAAGCGGTTGGAATAAAAATGGTCGTTCTTGCAAATAGCTCTGAATAATCGCCTGTGCATACGGCTGTTCTGCGTTCAGACCAGCCGTTTCTCTAGGATCAGAACAATGATGACAGTAATTCTCGATCATAAACATCACGAACATACTCGCAAGCGGTCGCTCATAATCCTCTTCCAGCTTCCTAATACTTTTATAGCCTTCAAGAAAGAGCCTCCGATGTTCCCCACCGAGCCCTAGTATCGTACCTGCTATATCATATAAATAATAGCCATAGCCGCATCTTGCAAAGTCGATTGGGAAAGCCTCTTCCCCTTTGAAAATAACATTTTCCATATGCAAATCAGCATGGATTAAGCCAAAGTTATATGGCTGTTTCTTCATCGCCTCTAAATCCGCTATAATTTTAGCAGCTGCGCTTTGATACATACCCCACCCTTTTTCAGATAAGAAGCATGGATAGTACTGTTCAAGTTTAGCCATGTTTTTGCGGAAGCTGTCCACTCCCCAAGTAGGGAAAGCATGATCGCCGTCAGGAGTAAATTCCGCAGCAGCATTGTGCAGCCTTGCCATCAGCTGCCCCATATTGCTTGCCTGACGTTCGGTAGGTGCCTCGCTTAACAAGTCGCCCTCCAACCATTTCATCAGCGTTACGTATAGCGTCTCGCCTTGATCTGAAACAAGCTCCAATACATACTCGCCACTACGACTTACCTGACCTTCAGGAACAATAAGTCCACAACTGCCCAGTGCCTGAAGCAGCATCATCTCAGCACGAATTTCTGCTTTTGCTCTGCTTTTATTGTGAATACGCAGCAAGAAGCGCTCATTCCGTTCTGTTTCTATGATGAACGTGATCGTGTCTGATAGTTTATTAAGCTCAATTCGCTGCCACGCTAGATCGTAGTGCTGCACGGCTGCCAAAGCAACATTACGCACACTCGTTAGTACATCTCGTCTTTGTTCATCTGTGTCGATTTGCCAGCCTTGATTCATCTCAATGCCCCCTGATCTCTACTTGCTTTGCTCTTACGCCGCTACTTACCTACATAATTGACTGCAAATGATTGTGCATAATCACCTTGCCCACACAGCCGCTCAAGTCTCGCCCTTCGCAACCGATCTGAAAAAGTGCGATTTCCACTTTCATCCAAATTATGAATCAAACGCAGCATCCAATCTGAGAACTCAATCGTCTGCCACACATGAGGTAATCGCATTTCCGTATACTTACTTAGCTGCGTTCCGTCGCCTTCACGGTAATAAGTAATAAAAGCTTCTGCCAGAAACTCAGAATCGGCGATGGCAAGATTCATCCCCTTGGCCCCGACTGGCGTAATAATATGGGCAGCATCGCCAGCTAGAAATAGTTTGCCATACTGCATCGTTTCTGTAACAACACTACGCATCTCAAGTACTCGTCGCTCAATAATTTTTCCGGGAATTTGTTCATCATCACCTTGACCATCCACAGCCATACGCTTGCGAAGCTCGCTCCATATACGCTCTTCAGGCCAGTCGGATTGTTTATCTAATGGGGAACATTCCAAATAGTATCGAGTCACTTGTGGTGTACGCGGCATTTGCCCCGCGAAGCCTGACTCATGCAGCGCATAGATCACTCGTTCCGTCGAAGCTGGGACTTCGGCCAACAGCGCAAGCCATCCAATGCCATACTGCCTCGTTACCGTGGAAAAATGGTCTGATGGAATAGAAGCTCGGGTAATACCATGAAACCCATCGCAGCCGGCAACAAAGTCGCATTCCACCTGCTTCTCAGCAGCCGAATGTTCCAACAGAGATTGCGACTGACAATGAATGACCGCTTTATCATCCTTAAGCCCTTCGATCTTAACTACCGGATGAGAAAACAAAATCGTGCCACCACGTGTCATAAACAGCTCAATGAGATCGCTGACCACGAATTGCTGAGGATAGACCGTATGAGCACAGCCTGACATTTCCCCATACGGAACGATGTACTGTCGCCCCTCTAATCGGAATTCGCAAGTTGTATGTTGCACACCGTGCAGATCCAAGCCTTTAGCAAATCCGTTCCTGCGTAAAAACTCCACAATACGATGTTCCAGAAATCCTGCTCTCGCACGTGTCTCCACATACTCCCTAGTGTGGCGTTCCAGAACGATGCATGAAATACCGGCCTGCTGTAACAAGAGTGCAAGAACGAGACCAGCGGGTCCTGCTCCCACCACACCAACCTGAGTACGAAAATAGGTATCGGTATTTTCCGAATGACACTTCACCATAATAATCCCCCTATCTACCCTCAACTCGTTTATTCCGCAGTTCTTGTAATCCCGCCAAGATTATAGCAATGCCGCTGCACCAGCCTGCATCATTTGCATACAATGCCTAAGGAGGTGAGACAAATGCCGCCTTGGTATCAAAAAGCGATTCAGTTACAAGGTCAGCCAGTAGGTGTATCTTTAGCAAATGGGCAAGGTGTGAGCGGACTGTTATGCAGCATTAGCAATGGTACGGTCATTATTCAAGAGTACTTATACCAGAATCAATTCGCAGCCAAACAATACCCGTTTGCCGCGATCCAAGACATCAATCCATTTCCAGGATGTTACGTACCCGGCCCTGTCTATTGATGAATATTGGATAGATGAAGACAGCGTGACCAACAAATAGTTCCCGTTCTCTCTAAGGGCAGGGGCTATTTGGTCGTTTGGCGATTCGCCGCTGGGAGTCTGCGAGGAACCTTCATTAAGTGCCTTGATTTCACTCTAACGAACGCCACTGAGCCTATTTCATCAAAATCGTGCATATTTCAATTCTAACGGTCTTGAGAGAGCTTATTCTATTGATTATAGCGAAAAACATCGATCTATTTGGAAAATAAGCTCTCTGACGACCGTTACATTTCAAAACACGTTCAAATCAGCCAAATAACCGCTGTGGCACCCGTTAGCGTTGGATCATGTTACTTGGTGGCACACTTTTGTGCTCGGTGGCGTTGTTTCGTGTTACTCGGTGTTATTTAGTAGAACGCACTAGTGTCCAGTGGTGTTATTTGATGTTACTTAGTGGCAGCATTCTTCTAGCTTCGTTCATATTAAAAGTGGAACCAATTAATCTTATAGCGATGCGAGCGCTCTAATCCTGCTTTTTCCGCCGTTTTTTGCGAGGCGATATTACTCTCCATGCAATCCCACCATGCGCTAATCCGTTGTTCATGGAACTTTTGCAGCAGACGCGTCACCAATCCGCTGGACAATCCCTGTTGCTGATAAGACTCCAATGTCTCTACGCCAATCGTGTGTGTCGTTTGAAATTTAGCAGAGGATACCGCGATGCTTGCTACTTCGTTGGATTCGGTAAGTGCTGCATATCCATAACCCATCACTATATAATTGCTTACCGTTCCCCAATATTGCTCGATGTAATTCACTAAGAAATCTGTATTTTTTATTTCTCGCTTATCCAGCTCAAGCAGCAGCGCTTCATCAATCTCTACAACCTGAAACGAGCCTATCTTGTCCTCGACAGGCACCTGACTACTTGGTGTAATAACAGACTTATATACATACTGATAGCTTTCATCTACTTTACGATTGCCAATATGCTGATAGATGGCTGGATACCAATCCTCTGAATCTACGGAGAACTCGAAGTAAGAAATATTTTTCTTTTTCAAAAAGGGTATGATTTCATCCTCCATCAAATTTGCCAAAGATCGATTGAAGACCATATTGCTAGCATTGCCCATAAAAGTAAAACATCCCAACCCGTTGGACCACACTAAAGCGGTTGAGGGATTCAATGCATGATCCACCCATACCTCACCAGGATTATGGCCAACAACAACGCCTGCGAACATCATGTCACTTTTACTCGTAACTAGCTTACTTGCCAACCACTCATTACGTTCTGTCATACGTATCATGTTTGTTTCATCCTCTCTGATGCTGCTTACTCTAGTTGACTATGCCATTCTCCAACCCGGCTTAACCCTCCTCAACCGAAGGAATAATATTTTTTTGATCAATTGGCGACGACATGACGATCAAGGTAGTAGAATCTCCATGCTCCCCACTAGCATTAATAAATGCCTCTAAGGTTTGCATCGAATCAGTAACAACCTTCAATAAATAGTTATATTGACCACTGATACGATGCAGTTCCAATACATCGGGATATTCCTTGCAAAATTCAATAAATTTCTCACAGCGCTTCGTATGAAAAAGCAAATAGGCAGTAATACATTTATTCGCCTTTTCAGGCGAGATAATGGCACGATATTGTTGAATAACGCCCTTCTCTTCCATTCTGCGAACTCTCTCAGTAGCCGCTGGTTGAGACAAGCCGATCATTTTCCCCAGTTCGGTCATCGAAATACGAGCCTGATCCTGCAAGATCAGGACAATTTCCTTATCCACTTGATCCATCTGAAAGCACTCCTTTAATTTAAAAGAAATATCTTCCTAAAAACTTGGATTTCAAATTCACTATAGCATAATTCCTTCAATGTCACCTGTAAAATGAAAGGCTGATCCTTTACCATAAATCATAAGGAAATGGAGTCGTAAGAAACGATAAAGCAAAGATAGACACTTAAAATGGGAGGATACCTTTATGAGTATAGGAAAAGCGCAATTACTGCAGCCGATTAAAATGGGAGCCTGGAATCTTCGCAACCGAATTGCTATGGCACCAATGACACGCTGCTTTGCCGATAATGAAACAGGAGTTGTCGGCCCCGATGTGGTCGAATATTACCGCAAACGAGCGGCAGACGGTGTTGGCCTCATTATTTCAGAAGGAATTACGATCAGTCCTCGTGCAAAGGGTACGATTGGTTTACCTGGTTTATATACCGAGGATCAAATACAAAGTTGGAAAAAAGTCACCGATGCCGTCCATCAAGTTGGCGGCACCATTATTGCGCAAATATGGCATGTAGGGCGACTTTCCCATCATGAGGTTGCAGGCGGTCTTCCACCGCAAGCACCTTCTCCCATACCAGCGAACGGTCACGTTCATAGGCTGGGCAAACCATATGATACGCCTGAAGAGATGTCAGCAGCAGACATCGAAGAAGTCATTCAGCAGTATGCGGCGGCGGCACACAACGCGATAACCGCTGGCTTTGACGGTGTTGAAATTCATGGCGCACACGGATATCTCATTGACCAGTTCAATTCGGACATATCGAATCACCGTCAAGACCAATACGGCGGCGACTTGCGCCAGCGCCTAACCTTTATGAGAGAAGTGTCGAAAGCCGTCATTGCTGAAATAGGCGCCGATCGGACCATTATGCGCTTCTCTGCCTTAAAAGATGATGTGCGAAATTATATGTGGGAAGATCCCGATACGGCTATCCGCACATTTGTGGAAGCCTTTAAGGAGAGTGGATTAACGATGATCCATCCTTCTACTATGGACTTTAGCCAAGTTATTGCCGATGGTCTAACCCTGCATGAACTTGTCCGTACATATTGGGATGGTATCATTATAGGGGTTGGAAATTTGAATCCTGAGATTGCAGAACAGGCTGTACAGACTGGAACCATTGATACCGCCGCATTTGGACGCCCTTTCCTTGCCAATCCAGATCTGGTAAGCCGCGTGAGCCAGGGTGAGGCGTTTATCGCCTTTGATGCTAGCAAACATTTTCATGTGTTGGTGTGAGTCCATCGTGAGGAGTCGTGTTCGCACACGGCTCCTTTCTCATTTTAGTAGCACAATAACATTACTCGCATCATTAAAACATGAAAAAACTACATGCTTGGCAATCCATTTTTTCAAGAAGCTTTGGGGGCTCGTCCACTGAACTGCAATAGATACATCGGTAAATATGCTGCTAGCACGATGAATACTATTAACTTCAGCGGGAATAGCATAATAAAGATCAACACAACTGCTATTGGCTTTTGAAGTACTACACTCGATAACGCCGTCGTAACAACGGTAATGGAGGTCACCGGATCTATAGGAACTAACATCGCAATTCCATACCCGATGCTCACCCCTGCGAAAATAACAGGAAAGATATGTCCTCCCCGCCAACCGGATACTAAACAAAATTCAGTCACAAATAACTTCACGATACCGATCACTATTAATAAATAAGCAGACATATGCGTCCACTCTACAGCTAATTCTATTAGCTCATGCTCACCTGAAAACAACGTAATCGGAAGGAGCGTTCCGATTATCCCTAACATGAAACCACCAATAACTGCTTTTATTACTTTATGAGACTCTAACGGCTTAAGAGCCTTATGGATCATCTTTCCAAACCATCCATACAATTTTGCAAACAGCATTCCGATTAGGATCAGTGGGACGATCGCTATTAGTTCATTCACTCCCACATATGCAGCTCCAAAATCCGCCAATGAAAACTGCCTATTATCTATTTTAGAAAGCAAAATAAACACGATAAAGCCAGCAGCCGTCGTAACTGCATAGACGAACGTCTTGATCCATTTCATACGCTTGGAATCTTTTTTATCTTCCAATAACGTAGAAGCTCCAAATAGCGGTGATCTAAAAATCATGCCGACAGCAGCTTCCACGCTGTACTCGATTACAATTTCACCATGTTCCTTTAGCACCGTTCTCTTCTTCACAAAAGACTTAATGGCATCACCTGACCATGTAGCAAGTCCCCCAACAATTCCAACTAGAGCCGCTTCAGGACCGAGACTTGCCCCAAATGAAAGCACACAAATGGCTGTTAGTACACTTTTATATAGAGAACGGTAATCAATTCTTTTGGTCGCCTTAAATTCAGCCATGACTTGATCCATCGTGCGCGGATAGTTGCCGAAATACTTTTGACACAAGCCGACTAATATACCCCCAACCAAACAGACGACGATCGTCCAGTAATTTATATTTACCATCTTCGGTATATGAGACCATATAAGATGAGTTGTAGCCGAAACGACGGCTAGAAATGTCCAAGTCAGAAGTCCTGTAATTCCACCAATACATATACTGTATATAAATAAGTTGCCTATACCTAATAATTTCATTTGCCCGCATGTTCCCGCTTTCCTTCTATTTTCAGCTTCTGATGCAATTCATAATCCCGATGGAACCCCATCTGCTTCCATAATTGTAGTGGTCATTCCTGTGCCGTTATTATTCATCAACCATACTAGCAATATGCGTATCCATTACACTATGTTACCCGCTTCGCCAAATCTGTAATGTAATCAAAGAACGCATCCCGATCCACATCATAAACGACATGTACTGGACGTCCGACGTCTGTTGCGACCGTTCTACCTTGACTTACACCTTCTGTTATGACAATGCTGTTTACCGTCTGCATCTTAACTAAGTCGCTCTTGCCGATAAACGCTGTCGTTAATACATCCCATAAAAAGTACGTCGAGTTCGTTGTGAAATGTACAAGCGGCGGCACAATCGCGTAGCATTGTCCCAAGAAGTCTACACCGATAAACTTGCGTTCCTTCGCCCAGCTCTGGCGAACCTCTAACGTAAGCGGCACTTGATTCGTGCTCTCCAATGCTACGAGAACAATCTCGATGCCACTCGCCCATACACGGGCAGCAGCTTCTGGGTCCCAAAATACATTCCATTCGGCTGTTCCATCATGCTCTGGCTCCTCTACATTGCCTTCTTCTCGGAACGTTCCGCCCATCCATACAAGACGTTCTATTTTCTCTTCTATAGTGGGATCGATATCTAAAGCGCGAGCTAGATCAGTTAACGGCCCCGTAAATAGCAAAGTTGTCTTGCCTTCTGTTACACGCAGTGTATCAATAAGATGAAAATGTGCTGGCTTGTTCGCTAATGGAATAACCACTTTGCCAGACTCATTAAGGAGCGGAAGTGCTTCCACATAGAAAGCATGCATGCGCCAATCTTGCGGGAAAGGATTTTTCCCCCGAGAATTAGATGCTGCAACAGCCAGATTGATGCCGTGACCGAAACGATCTATAATTTTGCGGCTGGCCATCATGGCTGGTTCCAGATAGCTATCCGCTGGAATCACTGATACCCCCGTCACATTCACATTGTCCATTTGCAGCAGCAAAAACAACGAAGTTAAATCATCTACGCTTCCGTCATGGTTGAAGTAAATATTTTTCTTCATCCGACTGTCTCCATTCCCATGAATCAACTTAACAAAGTGTATGCTGCTCTATTTCGAATGGCTTCTGCATTAAGCATATTCACACACGTTAAACCCTGCGACTGCACGATTTCAGCATAACTAGAGCTCATTACATTAGACATTAGTGGAAGAAGGTTAGCTTAGTGACAATTATGCAGTTATTTAAACAGAAAGGAGGCATTTTAGAGTTGAGTCCGTATAATTGTGTAAAATGGTGAACAAAAAAAGAGCCATGAAATAGAGCCTCGTCTAGAATGAAGTTATGCAGACCCATTCAGAGGAGGTACTATTTATGACTCAATATCATA
>NZ_JACYTN010000038.1 GCF_014841135.1 Paenibacillus arenosi | reverse complement strand
ATATGATTATGTAAACTGGTTTAATAAACATCGTGTTCATGGCACACTAGGCTACATGACGCCAGTTCAGTACAAAGCAGAGGCCCTTAAAAAAGTTGTCTGATTCACTGTTGACAGTCCAATTGGTGCAATCGAAGCATTGAATAATAATGGGAAGTTAGAATATAGAAAGTCTATTGTTACAGGTATAAATAATGAAAAAAAGGTTGAGGTTCTAGGTGTAAACGGTGGATTTCGATATATAATTATAACTTTTTTTGATGAAGAGCTTCTCAATAATACCAAAAACATCTCAGTACTATATAACGGTAATCTAACAAATATAAAAGATATTAAGGTGGATCGTAAAAGTTATATTATACAATTTGAAGGCAGTCCCATTAAAAAAAGAAATACCGTAAAGCTTGAGTTTTGGGATTCGAAAAATAATGTTATTTATAATTATCCTGATAAATCTAAGGGAATCGAACAAAGTAGGGTGAGAAAATGAGTGCTATGAACATGCTGAAATTGGGATTGGTGTTACTGTTTGTCATGGCTATAACAGCATGCGCAGAGAGACCAATACCTGAACTTAAAGTAACGTCTGAAAGCAATATTCAAATCCCCATAAGCCTAGTCTCTTATATGTGGAACCACGAAGTAACTTACGGTGACCCAAGAAGTGCTATGAAAAATGCTAAGGCCTTTGTAGTTCAAAAGGGAGAACGGTTGAAGATAGACTTCAGTACTCAGCCCAATGAAGAGACGGTTGGTTCTCATTTATGGATGGAATCACATACTAAAGGAATAAAACAAGTCTTGATAGATAACTCGTATGTAAAGGTACCTAATGAAACGGGTGAGTACATATACTCGATATATGCAACATGGGATGAAGGTACGGTTTCATATGCAATAAAAGTGAAGGTAGAGTAAAATTTTATTATAAGACAGTCTACTCAGTAGTATATAATTTGGACGAATAGATTTTATAAATCTATTCGTCTTTCTCTCTTTAAGGAGGTTGTTATGAATATAGATTTATTAATACTCGGTATTGCTTCATTAATATTGGTATTATCCATTTATCAAATGTTGAAAGATAAGTTTAAATACAGAAGTCTTACCAGTATGGGGAATGTTTTCTTTGGACTTGTAACCATCTTTGTAAATCCGGGTTTTAGAGATAACTATCAAGGATTATTTTATTTTTTCTTGGTTGCTTTTATTGTTATGGGAATATTATCGATATATATTTACATCAATTCACCTCGTCATGAGAAATAACAGCGGTATACACTTCTTTATGAAACTGTTGTCATCACAGCTATAATTCAGTATCTTTTTTATACTGTTTTATATTGCCATAAATAAATATTGCCAAGAGTGATGCAACAATAACACCCTTAATCACTAATGGGACTTCAACAATAAAACTTAGAAGTAGACTAGATACTAATAAACCTATTTCCTCAATTATAAATGATGAGAAAGTTTGTTTTTTGATTCGGTATATGAAAATAGATGCGATGAAAATGGTCGTAGCAAGATAACTAATTGTAATAAACATCATGATCCTCCGTTTAAAATGAATAAAGAGCCCAGGATAAGGGCTCTTTTATTATACTAAAATTAATTATTTAGTTATTCACAGGGGCAGTTAAAAACATCTTGCAGCATATTATCCTAAATAGATATGGTATTAAAATATATCTCAAGGCCCTAAAAAAATCCCCCCGAGCACCATGTACAATGGGAAAGAAAATGCAAGCAATCCGTTCAATAGCAGCAGTACGAAAGAGGATTTTGTTTTATTCTTCGCCACCAAAAGAGCTTGCAGAGCAGCCATAGCGCCCACAACTCCAACGATGATGGAACCGACATAAGCGATAAATGTATAGTCATCCCACTGCAAATTCTGAGTCATCGTTGCCATACCGAGAAGGCTCACACCTAGCAAGAAAGCAAGTGCGGCAAACAAACGATAATTTCTAGTTACTGTTTGGGTCATCGTAGACCTCCTTATAAATAAAAGTAGACTGTAATGGGCAAGCTGGATTCATGATCATTGGGTTAGTTCGTTTAGGTTACATACTATGAGCGTAAAGCTAAGGAGCATAACATGAGTATAGGGGCGTTTTCCGTAAGTTTAACCGTGAAAGATATTCAGCAATCTAAACAATTTTACGAAAAGATTGGCTTTCATGTATTTGGTGGAGACATCACACAGAACTGGCTTATCATGCAGAACGGCGATTGTACGATTGGGTTATTTCAAGGGATGTTTGAGAAAAATATACTGACTTTCAATCCCGGCTGGAATGATAAGACGGAAGAAGTGAACCCGTTCAAAGATGTGAGGAAGCTGCAAGAAGAGTTCCGCAATCAAGGAATATCGATCATTGGTGATGCCAATGCAACTCCAGAAGGCCCCGGCAGCTTCGTCATTGAAGATCCAGATGGCAATCCCATTCTTATTGACCAGCACAGATAGAGTGGATAGGTTCCTATTTCTAATTGAACATGTAGTTAATTTGACGGAGCGTTATCAGGGAAGAGTCCTTGGAACGCTCCGTTTTATATTATGAAAGCTTTATTTTTACAGCGGGGCGCACGCCGTAACAAGCTAAGTTGACATTCCCATAGCTGCGAATGCTGCTGCGAGTACCTATAAAGTACGCACGCGAAGAGCGACTAGGTTGAGTTCTCAGCCACCACCATGAACAGCCTAATTGTTCACCATGTTCGCTTATATAATTATCCCCGACTGTTTTATCGTACACGTACAGGTTACATCCGTCGTTCTTCTTTATTTTGGAAAATAATGTTCCTATTGTACCACGTTTCGCACGTAAAGTATCTTTACCAAGTTTATCAGTCAGTTCTTCCGCCTCTGGAACACTGAGTAAAAACACTTTGTCTTTCGTATCTGCGCTATCCACTCCGTTGTCGGTACAAAGTGTAGTCTTGATGTACTTTTTCTCAGAGTCATCGAATGCAGCGTGATAAAATACTTCGTTCAGCCATTTTCGCACATCAGAGTCGCGCCATGTAATATCCACATTTTCAGCATAATAGCGCTTGGTATCCAGAATAAACTCGCTAAGAAGAAACAGCTCTCCATCTGTATGCTGCAGCACTCGCCATTGTATTGGCGTTCTGTCTGATCCGTCTGCTGTGTGCGGATAGGTGCCGAACGTAATGATTGCACCGGGCTTCGCGTTCTTAAGTGGTGCATTAATAAGATGATCCTTTTCCAAAGAGATGACCTCCTTATTGTTTTAATTTAATCGTACAACATGTATGCAAGTGCTAAGATGTCCACCGCCGGAGCTTTGTTCCTCCAACTGTTAAATTAGAAAGTTTATCAATGTGCCTTAATGTTTTTTTAAAAGGTTTATATGTAGAGAGCTTGTACATGTGCAACGCTTATCATTCTAACTGACCATGTCCCTCTGTATACTGTTAAAAAAGCTGATATGGAGTTGAACCGCATGGTCATTACACCCCATATACCGAACTTGCCTTATGTAGAGAAGGATGGGATTAAGTACTTCACCTTAGTGGCAGAGCCTGTGAAGAGTGAGATTCTTCCGGGGATTTATATGAATGCTTGGGGTTATAATGGGATGTCTCCGGGGCCGACGATCTGTGTGTATCCCGATGATTATGTATGTATTCGTGTCTACAATAAGCTACCTCAACCGACGAGTGTGCATTGGCACGGATTAGACGTGCCTAACGTCATGGATGGAGTGCCTGATATCGAGCCTTCTCCCCGCATAGAGCCTGGTCAGTATTTTGATTACCACTTCAAGATTACGAATCCTCCTGGGACCCATATGTATCACGCTCATTATTATACGGTCATGCAGGATATGATGGGGCTGGAAGGGGGATTGATTATCCTCGATCCTTGCGAGTCGAAGAATGACGTGCAGCGCGATTATTATTTAATGTTAGGTGCATTTGCATTAAAAGATATTGAGATGGGGGTTCTCCAACCCGGCGTCTATGATATTAATCCATTCGCTCATAATTCGAACTTTTTCACGCTGAACGGAAGGTGCTTTCCATATACAGAAGCGCTGCCTGTTGCAAAAGGGGAGCGTGTGCGGATTCGATTCGGCAATATTGGTATGATGAATCATCCGATGCATTTCCATGGACATCAATTTAGGGAGACGGCTGTGGATGGGAACTCGATTCCACAAGCCATTCAGCTTATTAAAAATACGATACTTGTATCGTCAGGTACGACAAAGGATATCGAATTTATCGCCAATAATCCGGGGCGCTGGCCGCTGCATTGTCATTTTCCACATCATGTGAGCAATAATATGACTTTGCCGCTTGGAGGTATGACGACGGCAGTTGTGTACGAATAAGGAGTGTAGGTTATTTTTGGTGAGCGGGAAATATAAAAAGCAGGCTCCTTTTTTAAGGTAGCCTGCTCCTTGTCATTGTTACATATGTATGGTTCGTAGATATGATCACATTATCGACTAAGAGTAAGTAAGCGGTGCATAGCAATATTCGCATGATTTGCTTTGACCCGGTTTCAGGGTAGCTGGTGCGCCGCAGCTTGCGCATGCTATCGTTTTCGGCTTGTTGCTCTTTGGTGTAGACTTTTGGTTCGTATTGATCGATGGTTGCCCTGAACCATAGTTTACATTAATAGAAATATTTCCGTCCGAAATGTTAATAGAGCTGTTTGGACCTTGCCCAAATGCATGGTCAAATATTTCTTCAAACTGTTCATGTAGTTCTTCTTCTTCAGTTGATTCAGATACAGGCTCGTGATCGTCTTGCTCTTGAGGACGAGGCTCTTGTTTGTACAAAGGAATAATTTGAGAAGTGATAAAGTCAATCCGTACATCTGGTAGTAAGCCTAAATAACTCATTCTCTCCAACTCATTCGTTACGCGTGGCACGTTCATACTTACGCTGAGTGCTAGCTGTGGGATAGAAGTTATCCCTTGATCATAAATAAATACGCGATATAAATTAAAGCGAGTGTTGAGTTCTTTCTTAATTCTTCTAGATGCCATAAAGCAGATAAGGCTAGGTAGGAAAAAAATAAGACTTATAAACACGAACACGAAGATTCCGGGGTTTGCACCGTCAGACACATCATTAAGGTATAAAATACAACAAAGCGCGAAAAAGAAGAAAAAGATACCTGCCACAATATTGAGATCGGACGCTTTTTGATAGGTAAAGTTCCTATGTTTGATTGCTCGCAAAGCCAAAAGAAGTAGCCCTACTGGGAAAAAGATAATTAAGAAAAAGATAACGATACCATTGCTAATAGAAGGTTTACCGCTAGCATATGAGACGTTCATAACGAGTTCTCCTTTAATTATGTTTCGTTCTATATTGTTAAATCCTACATCTGTTATCACTATTTTCATTATACTATTTTCTATTTTTGTTGGGGAGTAGGTAATGGGAGTTTTGTCCTATTCCTAATTGAAAATTGTTAATTGTTACTTTACTATGAAAGTATTACTACATACCGACGGAGGCATATAAATGGGAATTATAAAAGCGGCGGTACATGCAGTTAAAGGTGGATTAGCAGATCAGTGGCAGGAAGTTATAGAGCCTCACAATATGGGGAATACGACTGTAATGACCGCTGGTGTCAAAGTAAGGACGAAAGATGTTCGTAATGGCAACAGGAGCGGGACAGACCAGACCGTGTCTAACGGCTCGGTGATTCATGTGTACCCGAATCAGATGATGCTGCTCGTCGATGGGGGCAGAGTTATCGATTACACGGCCGAACCGGGATACTATACAGTGGATCATGGGACAATGCCGTCGTTATTTAACGGTGAATTTGCAGAAACATTAGCAGAGACGTTTAGTCGGATTAAGTTCGGGGGCGTCCCTTCGCGTGCGCAGAAAGTGTATTATATCAATTTGCAAGAGATTCGAGGAATTAAGTTTGGTACTCGTAATCCGATTAATTACTTTGATGAATTCTATAACGCAGAATTGTTCTTGCGTGCCTACGGATCGTATTCGCTTAAAATTGTAGATCCATTTACCTTCTTTGCAGAAGTAATTCCGAGAAATAGTGACCAAGTAGATATTCTTGATATTCATAGGCAGTATTCAGCAGAATTTATGACCGCGCTTCAATCGGCCATTAACCGATTGTCTGCTGAAAACGTTCGTATTTCTCATGTAGCTTCTAAGGGGCTGGAGCTCTCCAAACATATGTCGACTGTATTAGCTGAAGATTGGAACCGTAGACGAGGCATTCAAATCCAATCTGTCGGAATTGAAAGCATCTCTTATAACGAAGAGTCTCAAGAACTTATTAATTTGAGAAACAAGGGAGCTATGCTGAAAGATTCGATGATACGAGAAGGCTACGTTCAGGGAGCGGCAGCTCGTGGCTTAGAAGCAGCGGGATCGAATGCGAGCGGAGCAATGAACGGCTTTGTGGGACTCGGCATGGGGATGCAAGGAGTGGGCGAGGTTGCGAGGACATTCTCGGATACGAATCGTGAACAATTTCATGCTGAGACTCAAGGAATCAGAAATGGCAAGGTCGTGTCGCATGCCGTCCATTCTAACTCTAACTCTAATTCTAACGCTGCAGCGAATGTAGAGCATTGGAACTGTGGATGTGGACAAGCGAACAGTGGTCGTTTTTGCATGGAGTGCGGTCAAGCTAAGCCTGCAGCCATGTCTGCGGAATGGAACTGTAGTTGCGGTCAGGATAATACGGGTAAGTTCTGTACAGAATGTGGATCGAAGCGTCCGGAAAGTCCGGTCACTATCAAATGCGATAAGTGTGGCTTTATGCCTCCGAACGGAGTGAGCTTAAAGTTTTGTCAGGAATGTGGAGATCCTTTTAATGAAGAGGATCGGTTATAGCATATAAGTGGTGCGCAAGAGCTGGAGCAGCAGCTTTTTCACCCAACAAAAAAAGTGAAAGAAAAGACAACCAGTCGCAGCATTGTGCGGTCGGTTGTCTTTATTGTATAATCCCTGATTTATCCTACATTACTAACGAGTATAAACAGCAAAATCACAAGGACTGAAAGGTATAGAAACGGTTTCTTATTCTTTTTTTGTCGAGCGATCCAGATGCCATAAGAGAATGTACAAGCAATGCTAGAATAAGCTAACAAAAAATGAAATCCTTCAGGGGAAAAGATAAAACTAAAGTTGTTAATAGAAAAATAGCCCATTGTAAATGGCACTATTGAAACAGGGATGATCCCGATTAATATAAAGGTCACTGTTTGTGACCAGAAATTATATTTCCTCAATAAGTGTAGAACAAATACAGCTGTAGCATAAAGGATTATTCCCACTGTAAAAAAGGCAGGTGCAGTCCAAGTTATTATTTTCCCCAAGCCTTCAGTAATTTTGCCATCGTACATCAATAGATACGATACATAAACGAATAATCCTGTTAAATAGCTAGTTATAGCTACCCAAACATAAAATAAGTCTGAACGTTTCATGTAACAGATCTCCTGTAATTGAGTAGTACCTTTAAGTAAATCGCTATCTTGTAATATGAGTACTTTCTCACTTACTTAATCTACTATACGCTGATTTGAGCTATAAGTTTTGAATTTTATAGACGAGCTGAGGGGAACCGGACTCTTATATGTTCAACGGTATTAGTGTTAAACGGAAGGACCGTCTGCAAATTTAATAATTCGCATATTAGCGGCGGCACCACTTGAGGTTCCAGCTGTTGTAACAATTGTGCGGATTCCACCAGAAATATTTCGCAATTGAATGGTGAATGGAAGAAGTCCTACTGTAATGTTAATTAGTGCCCCTCCCGCAAAGTTTCCTCCTGTTACGGAGGCATTTCCGATTGCTGAGATTTCCGCTCCATTTTGAACCATTACAAATACACTGGTTGGACTGCCACTTATTAAGTTTACTGCCCAGTCCACATAATAGAGACCAGGTTCAATGACGGTAACGGTGTCTGTTCCATTAAAGGTGAATGCTGTGCCCTGATTATCTGTAGCAGCATCAAATATGACCGCTGTCCCTCCAGCAATAGCTTGTGCACCAAGACCAACTCGCTGTAACTCAATATAACTAGACAATACTGGACCTGCTGGTGCAGTTGGTCCTGTAACCCCAGTGACTCCTGTAACTCCTGTAGTTCCTGTAGCGCCTGTTACTCCAGATGGGCCAGTTGGTCCTGTAATGCCTATTCCGGTAGCCCCAGAAGGCCCTGTCGCACCAGTTGGTCCGGTAGGTCCGGTGGCACCTGTGGCACCTGTGGCTCCCACTGCTCCAGCCGCGCCTGTAACCCCGGTAGCACCTGTCACACCTGTCGCGCCCATGGCACCTGTCGGCCCAGGGGGACCTCCAGATGGACCCGTTGGACCAGCAGGTCCTGTAGGACCAATAGAAATAGGCGTATTTAATATGCTGCTAAGCTTACTATCCAACAAATACTCCTTCTTGGTCAGCTCCCGAATTGTATCACGTACGCTTTCGTTCATCGTCAATACGTCGCTAATGGTAGCTGGCGGAGAAGTAACGCCTGGTAATGTTCCCAGCACATATTGCAGCTTCTCACCCTCGGCATTCAATATATGACTTAGCCCTAGCTCTTCTAGCGCGATAGATGATAGCAGCAATGTGATTGCATCATCGCGTGTAACTGATATAACCGGAGTAATATTTGGAATATTAGACTGTGACATATGGATCTCCTTTCATCCTTGTAATCGCAAATCTGGATTTGTTTTATACTATTCTCGTAATCGTATTCTGGTGTAGGCATACGCGCATTTCATATTTTCATAACGAGGAAGAGTGCGCACGGTATATCGTTTGATTCTTATCGTATATTTTTAGTGGGGTTGTTTATTTAGTCTGCTAGATCACTTATATAGTAAGCGCCGAAAGTACGGTGCAACGATAGGGGGGGATCTTGTATGGCAATTCTACTAAATGATGCAACCAAAACACCGAGAACACCGAGCTGGGCACCGAAGGGCAATAGTACGGTATTTAAAGGCGGCGGTTATGTGTTTTATTCGGATAACCCCGAAGCGGTAGATTCGACTGACTTGGCTGACGCGGGAAAATGGTTGAACCGTGACACGGTCACAGGAGCGGGACTCGTGTATGTATGGCATCATAACAAGACAGGCATTGCCATTAAGCATGCTTTGTCTATATACAACCCTAACAACTTTGCGATTAAAGTAACTTCCAGCAATAACGGTAGATCGAATCACGCGGGTAATCCGGATTCAAGTGCTTGGAAAGATTATTTCTCTGGCGCAGGTGCAACCTCTATTGTTATTAACCCTCTATCATGGGGGACGATGTTCCAAGCGACGATTGCTGCTGGCAATAACTTCGGAATTGTGGCCCGTACAAATGTGACCAATAACAGCACTGGGGCAACTGCATCAGCCGTATTTTATGACTTGGCTTGGAATACGAACTCTTCAAGTGCGACTGCGTTTGCGAAAAATAAAGGTACCGAAATGAGACGAGGTCAAGGTCGCACGTATTACAATACGATTCATTTTGATACTCTTGCGCCAACTACGACGAATGGTGTGGCTTACCGAATTTGTGGATCGACCGCTTATCCAGGTATTTTCGGCACTGATGATATTCCACTGATCACCGACCCAGCGCCTACGATTCCGGGACAGAATCAGAATGTAACAGGTCTACTGGATGGCGGCTACGGACAGCAAATGTCCGTTACGATGAAAATTCAAAATACGACTACAACAGCTCGGAAGTTTAGAGTGTTTATGGGTCGGACGACTGAATTCTATTCCTTCCCATTTGTAAATATGGCGGGTACATCTGTTTATCACAACTGGGTTGGCGGCGGCAACTATGTAGATATGATTGAGACGGCCAGTCTTGCACCTGGCGCTACCGAAACTATCTCGTTCTTCTTGGTCATACCAGCCATTTCGACGACTCCGTTCGTAGTGGGCGCTCGGACGATCTGATAGCTGAATGGAGCTTCAAACATTTTACAAGCGAATCGCATATATAAGGTACCTAGCCAAGGAGGGTTTCCAATGAAGATTAGATATTTCGCTATGTTTATTGCCGCAGCAGTAGGCTTGCTGCTGGTCGGGTGTGCTACAAATCCTCCACAAGACAAAGCAAAAGACAACGTGGTAAGCCAACCGGAAAATAAAAAAGCTCAATTTGATCCTAATTTTACACCAGCTGTTCTTATTCATCCTGATGATTATAAAGACGACAAAGAGAAACAAAGCATAGCCAATGGACTCGTCATTACGCTTCAAGCTCTTATTGACCGTGATAAAGATAAGTTCGATGCTAATTTTGTAGATCCGAAGAAAGCTGCGACGTATCATTATCTATTTGATCCTGATGTACAATACCGCTTCGAAAGTTTTGAGAACATCCAATTTAAGAGTCCTACTAACGTGCATGTAACGGTAAAATGCAGGGGGAACACGATCGCTGAAGGTGTAGAGCAAGCATTATTCACTCGCAATGCTACGTACTTTTTGGAGAAAAATAAAGAAGGACAATGGAAGGTAACAGACATCGATTAATGCCTATTTTCGCTTACTATTATAGAAAAAAGAACGAAGAAAATGGTGCGATTTAGGAGGTTTTGTGGTATAATAATAGAGTAAGTAATGAACGAGTTGATCCGTCGGGGTCCTTTTTTTTTGCTTATAAAACAGAACAAATGTTCTTATTAAGGTTGTTTTTATCGCCATGCTGCTCACTTTATTAGGAAAGAAAATGAAGGAGGTATGTGGATGCTAAATGATGACCAGAGGAACCGATTTCTCACATTTAAAAGAAAGAATCAAGTCCTTTTTGATGACCGCGTTATGCAAGAGTTCTTCTCCCATGAGCCTAATATTGAGCTGTTGTTATTTACACTGGAAGGAGATTGTGTTAGCAAGCAGCGATTAGAGGAAAATTTCCGCAAACACTTCTTTCGTATTCGTTTCGTTAAATATTTGGTCTCCACGATTAAGTTCTGTGCGATTGATCAGTTCCGAGCCAACCAAAGAAATGATACGCGCCATCCGCTTATTTTTGACCAACCTACAAGGGAAGAGCAGTCCACTGCTACGCTAGGCGAATTGCTCTCTGCACAAGTTGAACCAACCACGAACTCACTTATCTCAGACCCGGAGCAATTTATAGAAAATATCTCGAATGAGGCACTAGAATGCGCTTATTCTCAACTCACTCCACACCAGAAAGTAGTCATTACACTAGGTTACGGTATGTCCTATCGAGACAACGAGATCGCCAAGCTGCTGGGCGTTTCTCCACAAGCTGTCGGTAAATCTCGCAATTCTGCCCTCAAGAAAATGCGAGCATCGATATTAAATAAGGAGGTGATATAAGATGGATAATCAATCCTTTTTTCCTTCCGATTTGCTATCGGCTATTAGTCAAGTTGGATTTCCTATCGTGTTGACGGGATATTTGCTGCTGCGCTTTGAGAAGAAGCTGGATATTCTCACAGAAACGATTAAGGACTTATCAGACGTTGTCTCTGCCCATAAGGAGGATGATGCAAAACGTGGACGATGAATTGTTCGATTTAGTAGAACTTGCACATCGTGGTGATAAGGATGCATTGATGTCCATTATTCATCTTTTCACACCTGTCATTCATTCTGTCCGCTGTAAGACCAAGTACGATAGGCAGGATGATCTTGCTCAGAGCATTATCGAGATCGTCATCAAGAAAATTATGTCCTACGATCTGACCAACACGTTGGATTTCACCTCGTTCTGCAAATTACGAACCGCACACATCGCGCATACAAATGAAAAGTTGTAAGGTTCAGGATGGTTGATTAACCGTCCTGCTTGTTGGAAGTGGAGATAGAAACGAGGGTGATTCGAATGACGCATGTATAGAAGCCTTAGGGGGCCCCGAGGCTTCTTTATTGTGCTTGTGCTTGGGATTCTACTTGCGTAGGATACAGATCATATGATATTTCGTTGGTGTAGGGATGAACGATTAATTTGGTGCCATCTTGTTTTTGATACACATAGACGACCCCGATACTTTGTTCTTCGACTAAGTTCCAACCGTGTTTGTTAAACTGACTTTCATAGCGATTAGACAAGCCATCCCATTCTCTTATTTCGTTAATGGTATAAACAAATTTTGTTCTATTCTTATTGTTATGCATTTCTTTTAAAGCGGCTTTGCCCGGTATTGGGAACCCTTCTTTGGTCAATGCATAATTAAAATAGGTGTCGTATACATAGTAGGAGCCGATAGCTAGAGCGATTGATAGTAGGATGGCAGCGAATCTTTTTTTCATCTTAATCATCATTTCCTTTACATGAAAGTGGTGAAGGGGAATGGAAGCAGATGATGATGTTCTATAGATGTAAGTATCGCAGAGCAAAACATAAATCCGATCTAAGGCGCTGACTATTACTAAGACGTTGATCTGTAAAATAGGTTGCAGATACATAAACGAATAATTGAGTTTGGAACAAAATGACTAGGAGCTTGTTTTATGCTGTTGAATGAAAGGAAGAGGGGCCCGTAAGCCCATTTCAATGACTAGTGAGGCACCCTCTTGTTCATTTTACTTAGCAGCTATGCTTAGAAAATAGTTAGCGTAGTGCTTCAACCAAGCTGTGGCCAAATGCTTTTGCACCGTCTGGCCCATCGCTCGTAATAATATCGTTGTGAGCCACGACATGTTCTGTGATATATTCAACATTGTTATTTTTCAAAGCGTTGATCATCACATCGACGGGATAGCAAGTAGCTGCTCGTCCAGCAAGCAGGCCTGTTTCCACAACGGATACCGAACCAGCGCAAATACCTGCTACGAGTACTTGCTGCTCATGGGCTTGTTTTAAATAAGAGATGAGCGCTTCATTGCCCCACAGATGATCGATCGTGCCAGAGCCGCCGATTACAGCCACAGCGTCATATTGGTTAACGGCAGTATCTGAGAAGATCGCTTCCGAGTTCGCTTTTCCTTCGTAGTCGCCTGTAATTTCACCAACGATTGTACTTGCAATCGTCACTTCAACGCCTGCTTGCTCCAATATGTCTTGCGGATGAAAACATTCGTCTTCATTAAAACGCTCAGGTGGTATAATAAACAATACTTTTTTATTCATGTGTATTCCTCCTAGTTGTGAATGAATCGCTATAACAATACTTACACTGTAACGTCGATTTCTCAAACTGTGAAGAATGCACTATTTTGTGCGGAAGTTACCAGAAGGTTACTTTTGCGTAGGACAAGGAGTTAACGAGCATCGATGTCAGATACATTACGTGAAGAAATTAAACAGAAAATAGTAAACGGAGATTTTAACTGTGAAAAAGAATTAACGTTATCGATTTTGAGTGGCAAATGGAAAGTCGTTATTTTATGGCATTTGGGTGTAGAGGGAGCGCATCGATTTAGTGACTTGCAGAAGCTATTCCCGAAAATATCACATAAAATATTAACCAACCAGCTGCGTGAGCTCATTGAAGATGGGATTGTTCATCGGGAGGTATATCCTGAATCTCCGCCTAAAGTGGAGTATTCGATGACAGAACTCGGTATGACCATTTTGCCAATCGTTGAAATGATGTATGACTGGGGCAAGAAGCGGATGAACGAGATAAAGCGAGAAATCGGAAGTCCTGAAAGTGAATAAGGCACATGAAAATGAGAGAACATGTCTCGCACCACCGAAGTGGAGCAAGACATGTTCTTTGTGTTGTGTTGATTAAGAATGTTAGTTAGTTCTCGAATGGTTGCACAAATATAGCTGTGTAATGAAACGGAGCAACAAAAGCGCCAACGAACGCTATAGACGTTATTTTCGCGAAATTAGCCATTTTTGAATGCTAACGGTCGTAGTAGCGCTTATTGTGGCAATATTGATCAAAAATAGCGCAAAACGGGACAAATAGGCTCGCTGGCAACCTTTAGATTTTAAAATAAGCAAATATACGACGAATAGCCTCTGTGGCAACCGTTAGCGTCATATAATTGAGTGTGCCGATGGAACTGCTGTCCATTTGAACATTCAATATTGAATGCTGAATGCTGAATACGCGATACGTGGCCTAGTCAATAGATCGTGCACGGTTAATTAACAGACCGTACGCGTCTAATCAACAGGACTGGATTTCAGCAGCTGCTTGAATTGAGCTGTTAACAACGGTACCACTTCAAATAAATCGCCCACGATGCCGTAGTCGGCAATCTGGAAGATGGGAGCATCGGGGTCTTTATTAATTGCTATGATTACCCGTGATTGGCTCATCCCTGCGACATGTTGAATCGCGCCGCTAATGCCACAGGCGATATAGAGCTCAGGGGTGACGACTTTGCCCGTCTGCCCGATTTGCAGCGCATAGTCGCAGTAGCCCGCATCACAGGCACCGCGGGATGCGCCGACTGCGCCATTCAGTACTTCGGCCAGCTCTTCGAGCGGCTTGAAGCCTGCTGCGCTTTTGACGCCGCGTCCGCCGGAGATAACGATCTTCGCCTCGCTCAGATCGACACGCCCTGCTGCTTGAGTGACGACATCTCGGATGACGGTGCGAAGTGTCGGTGCAGGGTAGGCAATGCTCTCCACAGGCGCGGTGCGACCTGCTTCATAAGTAGGGAGCGGGAAGTTGTTTGGTCGGATGGTGACGACGGACGAAGGAGAGGAGAGTGTCCGCTGCTCGAACGCTTTGCCGGCGTAAATAGGGCGTGTGTATAATAGGCTACCGCTTGCAGCATCGGTATCTATGGCGATGATGTCGGAGATTTGCCCTGCTTGCAGGGAGGCGGCGGATAGTGGGGCAAGGTCTTTACCGATGGAGGTATGGCCAAAAAAGATGGCCTTCGGCTGGGCAGCTTGGATGACCGCTTGCAGCGCAGCATCATAGGCTTCGGCGTTATAGTGTGTGAGGTCGTCGTGTTCGACGACATAGACATGATCTGCTCCATACGCCGTGAGGTCATTCGCGAAGTGGGATACATTACTTCCAATTAACACAGATGCAACCGATGAGCCTTCCTCTGAAGCTTGCCGAGCAGCAGCTATCAGCTCGAATGACACTTGCCGTAAGGAGCCTCCTTTTACTTCAGCTATCGCCAGATATACAGTCGTCATGTTTCCGTGCCTCCTTATCGTTAAGTGAACAGCTTGGCTTCTGTTTGCAACAGCTCAATAAGCTGCTGGGCCTGCTCCGATGGAGTACCTGATAACCGCTTGCCAGCTTGGCGAGGCGGAGGGGTGAATACAGCAACGCGAGCAGTTAGTGGCTCTTGGCTAGCCGAAACGATGCTAGGCGAGTCGAAGTCAGCAAGCGATAGCTGCTGGAAAGGTTTACGCTTCGCTTTCATAATGCCCTGCAATGATGGATAACGCGGCTCATTCAGTCCTTGTTGCGCGGTAAACAAAGCAGGCAAAGCTGCTGTAAGCCGCTCGGTATCTCCTTCGGCATCTCGCTCCACTTCTGCGTGCCCATCTTGAATGACGAGCTTCGTAATCGATCCTACATGAGGAATACCAAGCAGCTTCGCGAGCCGGATGGCAACCTGCCCACTTCCGTTATCAACCGAAAAATTGCCGCCGAGAATGAGATCATACGCTTGCTGGCTCACATGAGCATGCAGTATTTGCGCAACCGCATGCTCATCAAGAGCAGCGCCTTGATCGTCAATGAGTACGGCATCATCGGCGCCCATCGCTAACGCGGTGCGAAGTGCTTCAGCGGCTCGTTCTGGACCGATTGCAATAACGGTAACCTTACCTCCATGCTCATCACGAAGCTGGATCGCTTGTTCTACCGCGTATTCATCATACGGATTCAGTACGAATTTAACACCATCCTCCGAGATCGTTCCTTGCTCGATCACAATCTTTTCTTCAGTATCGAAGGTTTGCTTCGCCAACACGATAATGTTCATCGCAGCTACCACTCCTTTCAAATATTTCATTCGTTAACCGTGTTAAGGAATTTCGCTAACAAACGTTTTAGTAGATATATATGGCTTTACTCCTGATCCTATTTCTGTTCGGTTGTACGGCGTACTTTCTTTGACATGACATCGAGGAGGAAAAGTTAATACATGTTTCGTGTAAGAACGCATACTGTCCATAGTAAAAGGATCAAATATCTCATCTTTGAATCGAAGCTGCTTGCTTGGCCGTTAATGTCAGCTTTACATTTTACGTGTGGAAGGGGCGCTGTGGTATGACAAAGGCGAAGATTGCGGGAGGTAGCTTTGTCATTGAGGATGTAGGAGTGGAGGCGATTGTAACACCGGAAGACTTTACAGCGGAGCAACGGATGATTCAGGATACAACAAGAGATTATGTAACGTCGGAAGTGATTCCGCATGATGAGGAACTGGAACGGCAGGACTACGCATTGACAGTGAAGTTGATGCGTAAGGCGGGAGAGGTGGGCTTGCTTAGCGCGGATATTCCAGAGCTGTATGGCGGGCTGGGGCTTGATAAAGTTAGCTCCACGATCATTAGTGAAACGTTGTCGCCAGCTGCTTCATTCGCCTTATCAATTGGAGCACATGTTGGCATAGGTACCCTGCCCATCGTATTTTTCGGAACCGCTGAACAGAAGCAAAAGTATTTGCCTGACTTAGCGACAGGAGAAAAAATTGCAGCTTATTGTCTTACTGAGCCAGCATCAGGATCGGATGCCCTAGGGGCAAAGACGACAGCGAAGCTCTCCGACGATGGCCAGCACTATATTCTTAATGGCTCAAAAATCTATATCACGAATGCAGGCTTTGCAGATATTTTTATCGTGTATGCCAAAGTAGACGGTAAAGATTTCACGGCCTTTATTGTGGAGCGGGATATGGAAGGCTTTACGGTAGGTCCTGAGGAGAAAAAGATGGGGATTAAGGGATCTTCGACATGCCCGCTGTATTTTGAGGATGTGAAGGTGCCGGTCAATCATGTGCTAGGTGAGATTGGGCGCGGCCATCTAATCGCATTTAATATTTTGAACATTGGACGGTTTAAGCTGGCAGCAGGTTGTCTCGGCGCTCAAAAAGAGGCGATTTCCTTAAGTTCTCGTTATGCAAATGAGCGCAAACAGTTTGGGCGCGCGATCTCCTCATTTCCGCTTGTCGCCAGCAAGTTGGCAGATATGAATATTCAGACGTATGTATCGGAAAGTATGGTGTACCGCACATCAGGTCTTATCGACGAACGTCTAAAGGACGTGAATGACCAAGATGCTGACTCTGGGACCCTGGCTGCCAAAGCCATCGCAGAATATGCGCTCGAATGTTCGATCAACAAAGTATTTGTCACCGAGGCGCTTGATTTTGTGGCTGACGAAGGGGTACAAATTCACGGCGGTTATGGTTATGTGCAGGAATATAAAATTGAACGCATTTATCGCGATTCGCGGATTAACCGTATTTTTGAAGGGACAAATGAGATCAACAGACTGCTTATCCCCGGTACGTTGTTGAAGCGTTCGATGAAGGGGGAGCTGCCGCTCTTAGCAAAAGTTCAGGAACTGCAAGGCGAGTTAATCTCGATTGTGCCTGGGAAAACCTTTGAGGGGACATTGGAACAGGAGGTGCATTTAGTAGCAGCTGCGAAAAAAATATTTTTAACCGTTGGAGGAATAGCCGTACAGAAATATGGAATTTCCTTGGAGAAAGAACAAGAGGTGCTCAGTTATTTAGCAGATTTGATGATCCAAATTTATGCCATTGAGAGCACGCTGCTGCGCACCCGCAAGCGGATTAGTAAGGTAGGGGAAGAGAAAACGAAGGCTGCGATTCAGATGACCGAAGTGTTCATTCATGAGTCATTTGCCAAGATCGAGCATATTGCCAAAGAAACGGCAGCTGCTATGGAGAGCGGAGATACGCTGCGGACGCATCTATCCATACTGAAGAAGCTCGCACGCCGCACACCTATTAATGTAGTTGGCTTGAAGAGGGAAATTGCCGCACGAGTTATTCAAGCGGAGGGCTATATTATATAGCCGAAGGTTAGTTCGAACAATCGCGCTCGTTAGAAGGATAAGCAGCGTAGGCATCATTACGGTGTAGCTGTGTACCTTTGTACCTTTGTATCTGTGTATCGGCCGGCGTATCGCAGCATGAAATCATACAGTGAAATTACATCTGAGCGCCAATTGTATAGGATTAGTTGGCGGCTGTGGATGCATACTGGACTTTTGTCGGGTCAAATGGGTCGCTGCGGCATGGTAGACTATCTATATTCAATACGCTACGTCAGAATCAACATCTCAGATCTCTTACAACGCAACGAAGCGTTCAGCAGATAAGGATGTGGCACATGAGAAAGTCAACTTGGCCGTTAGTGATCGTTGCTGTCTTTGCATTAGTCATTTCGGTGATGGTATGGAATCAGTATATTTTTACTCCAGATGCGCTGGGGGAGAATGGCGACGGATTAATAGGGGTAAAGCAAGGTGAAGCAACTGTGTTTACTGCTCTGTGGACAGGGATGCTGTACGTTCATATCGTGAGCAGTGTAATTGCATTGGTTATCGGAGCCTATCAATGGTTTCCACGGTGGAGGAAGAAGTTTCGTGGGGCTCATCGGATATTAGGAATGTTGTATAGTATAGGCGTGCTGCTTGGTGGCATTAGCGGTCTATATTTAGCTGTATATGCGACCGGCGGTTGGATTTCTCAAGCAGGGTTTGGAGTACTTGCCGTGCTATGGTTGTACACGGTGTTCTATGGGGTACGTGCGGGCATTCAGGGAAATTACAGTGAACATCGCAAGTGGATGCTGCGCAATTATGCACTAACGTTTGCGGCGGTAACTTTGCGAATGATGATATTACTATCTGTCTCCATTTTTGGTGGAGAACATTTTTTGGTTTATTACGTTGTTATCGCTTGGATGTGCTGGGTGCCAAATCTACTCGTAGCAGAGTGGTTGATTCGTAGAAGTGGAAGTATCCATCGTAAGACTGCCTAGTAGCAGAGGGGTAAATAAACGAAAGGAGCAGTGTCCGTGACAGGACGCTGCTCCTTTGTTGTACGCCCAGCATGGGCGTCATCTCTAGGGTGAAAGTCCCGAACGGGGGCTGGCGAACGCCTACCGTTAGCCAAGAGCAAGGGTGTCTGTCGTGAGGCAGAATCTGAAGGAAGCTGG